>CAWGJP010000018.1:0-69426 GCA_963822935.1 uncultured Alphaproteobacteria bacterium | reverse complement strand
CGACCGCCAGTAACTCGGCACCTTATTGTCCCACACGTCAGCTAGCGAGGCACAGAAGACACGAGGCCGCTGTCTCGACTGCCGAGCATCTTTTGGCCCAGCGTAATGGCTGCTTCCAATATTGATCAGTCGTCCGCTTTCGCGTTCCGTGCGGGCCCCATTCCACTCGGTGATAACGACTATCCATCATCGTTTCGGCGTAGCAGTGATCACACCCCGGCGACACATGTTGACATCCGATCCAAGGATTAAACGTATGTGTCGTCCATTCGATATTGCAGTATTCCATTTTAGACTCCTCTAAGCCGAACGATTTCGGCTTTAGCGGAGCATTTACAGTTTTCATTTTCGGGGACGACTACTCGAAGAACGTATCTTGAAGGCACAAGATACCAATATACGGCCTCAAAAATGCGTTCTTTGGATTATCCAAATCAGGAGACTTCCGCGGGACAACAAGATGTCATGACAATTCGACCGCAATCAATCACGCCTAAAGGCGTGAGTTATGGCACACCATGACATCATGAATACGGAAAGAGCCCGCCGCCGAGTCATCGCCAGCCACATCAATACATCATCGTCGTCGCCGAGCTTCACAGTGACGAAAGTGACGGTTTTTGAGATTACTCTCTTATTATACTTCTATCTTCTGCTCTCTCTCAGAAGATAAATAAGAGTAATAACACAACTGAGAAAAGGCCGTCACTTTCGTCACTCATCCGGTGCTTCGCCTAGCGCAGCTTGAGACCATACACCTTGTTGCCCTTGTTGCCGTGCCCTTCCTTGTCCCAAGCTGAACGAGGTTGCGCCGGACGTTTGGCTGTTGTTGGGTTTTCGTAATGCCCATTTCGGTGCACCAATCGCAATATGCTTTGTAGAGGTCCCGCATCAAGCAGCTCGCTTTCGGGTCACGGCTGCACCGATCATCCAGAAATCCCGGAAGCGGATTGGCGTCGCGTAAAAGTTTGGCGGTAGCCTCACGCACATCGGTAGGCTCTTTAAAGCGGCCGCGCTTCGACAGGCGGCGAAGGCCTTTGAGAAACCTGTTCAGGATCCCCGGCAATTCGTGCGTCCAGATTTCCGGGAACAGGACAGGATTGGCAGAATTTTTGAAGCTCTGATCGAACGGGATCACCATCAGGCGGCGTTGCATGCCCTCAGTCAAATCCGCCACCGACGGTACGTTGTTGCAAAGCAGGACGGGTACGGTGCGGATTACGAAATTAAACTGGGCGCCGTGCTTACGCTCGCCGGTCAGAGGCTTGGGTTCTGAAATTTTCTTCAACTCGCCATCGGGCAGCCGTGTGCCTGCACCGACATCGTCATCGACCATCAATTTCTTGCCCAATAAGCTACCGATGGCAAAGCGGTTATTTTCGAGACTTTCAACTCGGAAATAAGCACGAGGTCCTCGCCCATCACCTTGGCAACGGTCCCCATCAGCTTCGTTTTGCCGTTGGAGCCGGTTCCCCGCAGAACGACGATCTTGGGTTCTGTCCGCCGCGGGGCAAGAAAAAAGCCGCACAACTCGTGCCAGTGACGGACCATTTTCTTGGGATCGGATGCTTTTGAAAAAATTTGCAGGACGGCCTCGTCATACCGGGGAATTCTGCGTCGGGATCATAGTTGATAGACAAGCAGTCCCGAAGATGGGAATCTTCGCGGTGGGGCTGCAGATCAAGCTTTCCACCAGGCAAAATCCACAGCTCGCCATTAGCGCAATTAATTACGTTCGGCGGTTCGCCTAGGAAGCAAAGGACGTCATCCGCGGTCGCGACTTTCGCTCGCAGCAGATTGACGATCTGACCGAGGAGGGCAGACTTGCTGTGGGTGCGTTGTTCGGGGCCATTCTCCAGCGTTTTGAGAATCGTCTGCTGTAGCGAGCGGGATGTTCAACGGCTGCCATTTGCGCCCATCGAAATACCAGAACCGCCCATCGATGCAATGGAGCAACTGCTTGCCATCGGCAAAGTGCTCATGCAAAACGTGCAGCATCAACTGTTCGGCAAGATCGCGTTTCGGGTCTAATTCCTTCACAGGATAGCGGCTGACACTTTTGGCAATTTTCCGAACCTCGGATTTGTCCAGGGGCGGAGTACATACGCGCTCATTCTCAGCGAGCAGAGCTGCTCGTAGCACTACCCTGGAGATGCCCGTGTTTTGCAAGCGCCCCGCGACAGACGTCAGATGGTTGTTTCGATGGCCCTCGCGGATACGCTCGCTGTCCTCCGCTTCAGGTGATTGCGCTGAACTGGCGTTCTGACCAGCACGAAGCGCATCCTGCCACTTGGCTGGCAGTTTGACCGGCGCGATATCGAATATCGATTGGCCCTTCTTCCATCGATAACGACCGCCGCTGGCGTGCCTGCTGGGCGGCACGATCATGATCGAGCCGCTGGCTAACACATCGACGCCGCGCCCTATGAACTTGCCGTGGCTATCTTTCCGCACTTTAAAGCCCGGCTGTTTGTAGATGAGGTGCCGACCTCCACCACCGGTAAGGGAGGTCACTGTGTTGGGGAGCTTTCCCAACTCTGCTTCCTTTGCCGATAGCGTCTTCTCCCCATTATGTCTGGGATCGATGTCCAGGGCGATCAGGCCGGGACCCTCACCGACGGCGATACCGATGTTCGCTTTCGGCCACTCGCGCCACCATTTATTAATCAGCTTCCGGTCAGTGGTCGCGTCGTTGACCCCATGAGCGGTTCGGGGGTGCTTGCCAGGGGAGGAGCACGCCTCGCCCCTGCCGCAAGAACAACGACCGTGAGTAGTGGTGTGCATCGGCACAACGGGCAAACCATGCCGCGCGTACAATAACGCCCGGTTTCGGAGGTCACGCATTGAAGTTTCCTTTTCTTACAGTATGGGTACAGTCTTGACGTCAATGCCGTATATATGTTACAGGATAACATGATCAAGAAGTTGGAGCCAAAGGAGGCGGCCCTTCTCTTGCTCCGCTCCGTGCAGGAGAGGGGCGAGCGCCGAGGCAAGGCACTTACGCGCGCCCGCGTGTCCGGTGTTTCGCTAAGGACGCTTTGGAATCGTGAAACGCTGCACCGCGAATGGCTGGAGCAGGTCAACGAATGGCTCCTGACAGCTGGTTGGCTATTGGTCGATGCTGGCTCGACCTACGCCGTCGTGAAGACAAGTGTCGTCGAGAATTGGCCACGCGTTGCACACAGACACTTGGAGCCGGAGCTGAAGCAAATTGCCAACGGCGAGTTTGACTTCGATGACCTCATCGAACTGCTCGACAAGAAAACATGGACCGAAGGGGGTGGGGAGAAGTCGAAGAAGCCGGTGAGGAGATGACGAAAACGGCCGTCGTTTCTTAAATTCTGATCGTGTTAATTATGAGCGTACCCGAATTAGCAAAGCTTTACACAATCGATGAAGTGGCTCGGCTGTTTCGAGTAAGCCGCCGCACGCTCCAAGCTTACCTGCGCGAGCACTCCTACTATCGAATTCTCGGCCGCCAAAAACTCTTCGCGGAGACCGATATCATCCGTCTTTACGAGAGCCTGCCATGCCCCTCAAACTCAAACCGCCACGCCAAGGCAAGACGCCGTATTATAGCGTCAGGGGCACCCACCTCCGAATCTATGTTGATCGAAGCACTGGCACTGCTGACCGAAAAGCAGCCGACCGCATCCGCCGCCGGTGGACCGACGAAATCGAACGTGGCGAATATGCAAACTCGCGCGCGCTAGACACTCATGAGAATATCGCCAACACAAACGCCGCTCCGACGACACCGCAGCCCGTTACATTCTTGGGCGCTGCCATCGCTTACATGAAAGCGGGCGGCGACCGGAAGCGCCTTGGCCCCATCATCAAGCATGCGGGCCCTGGGTCCATCCGGGACTTACCTGTTGATCGTATCGACCAGCTTGCCATCGACAACGCGGCCGATGACCTGTTTCCCAATGCAACACCACAGACCAAGAACCGCGAGTTCTACACGCCGGTAGCGGCAGTCCTCCACCGGGCGGGCATCGAACGTCGCATCAAGCGTCCGGTTGGGTGGAAGGGATCCCAATCGACATCCTGGTTGGAGCCAAACCAAGCATTTCGGTTGTTCGCCGAAGCCGACGCCATCGACCGCGAATTTGGCCTGGTAGTCCGGTTCTTGCTCTACACCGGCTTGCGGCTCGGCGAGGCCCTTAATGCTCAACTCCGCGATCTTCATCTAAGCGAGCGGACTCTCTATGTGCCGGATACCAAAACGGGCACTCCCCGACCCGTATACTTGCCGCCGGTTCTCGTGGAGGCGCTCACGAGCCAGGCGCCCCGCCCTGCCCGGCCGAGGGCCGTTAAAGGTGCGCGCCTCAAAAATGGCCTCGCTGGCCGCTCCCAGGCCGACGCGGGTAAGCCGTTTCTCGGCCGCGGGCCAGACGCCAAGCTCTTCCGATTTCATGCCAGCGGGCGGCTCCGTGAAATGCTGGCCCTGGCACTGAAGCAGGCAGGTTTGTCCTTTCCTCGGCGGCAAGGTGGCTTTCATCTCTTTTGCCACACGTATGGCACCTGGATGCATCACTACGGCCAGCTCGACACGTTCGGCCTAGTCCGGACCAACCGGTGGAAGCACCCGGACTCCGCCGACCGCTATCGACATACCAAGGTAAGCGACGAAGCGCGGCGAGCGGACCTGCTGCCCGTCTCACGTAAGGCGAAATGACCCTGTCGGTTTCCGCTTTGCCCCTGACAGCGACCAAACCGCTGCGCCGCAATATCTATCGCGAAGGGCCATGTATGGACGGCGCCCGCGGTGCAAGAAGAATCTGACGTTTTGCGACGCGTTCGGGTGCAGCCATGTTGGGATGGACGAATAGCGGGAGTGGGTAGACCGCCGGTAGTCTGTATCGCGCAGCGAGTTGAATGAGCTTATCGTGATGCACTGTAACAAAGGCATCGAACGCCGCGATCAGGCCCCCGTCCGGCTGGCGTCCGAAGGCCTCGATATTGCGCTCGATGTCGGCATCATCCTCAGAGGCGCCATCGATAACCGATAGATCGAGTGATCTGGCGTCGGCTATGAGTGACTCGAATAGTCCCGCGGTATCGGCGCCGACTTTACGGCTGCGGATGTAAAGGACTCTTCTTGTCTCAGGCGAAATCCCTTTTAATAAAGTCAATCGCTTACCGACTAGAGAGCGTTCATAGCTAGTGAAGCCCGTAAGGTTGCCATTAGGCCGAGCGAAACTTTGCACATAATGCTCCGCGACAACATCGGAGAGCATTACGAACACTATGGGCATGGTCGACGTCGCCTGGTGCGCCGCTGGCAGATTTGCTCCCATCACAAGCAATACATCCGGTTTATAGCTGACCGCATCGCGCGCATTTTTAGCCATGAGATCAGGATCGCTGAGACCCCACCAATCGCGAATTTCAATATTATTGCCCGTTGTCCAGCCGAACTGAGCAAGAGCACCAACTAAAGTCCTTACGCTCGATACTGCCTGCGGGTTGCCCTCATCGATGCTCATAAGCACGGCTAGACGCCGGCCTTGCGCCGCGTTCTGTGCGCTTGCGGCGACTGGCCAAGCGATAGCTGAACTGCCCAGCGACGCAATGAAATCCCGCCGCCTCATTCGATCACCTCGTCGGCTCGACCAACTAGTGGCAGCGGAACCATCACACCAAGGGTCTTCGCGGTTTTAAGATTGATCACAAGCTCAACCTTGACCGACTGTTGGACAGGCAAATCGCCTGGCTTATCCCCTTTGAGAATGCGGCCAGCGTAGACACCAGCCAAGCGGTAGGCGTCAGCGAAGCTGGTGCCATAACTTATCAATCCACCAGCATCGACAAAGTCGCGGACGAAGTAGACCGTCGGAATGGCGTAGCGCGCGGCTGCGTCAGTGAACTTTTGCCGTTGCGGAAGGTATATGGGAGATGAGGTCACCATGGCGGCCGAAACGCGCTGGCCGGCCATCGCTGCAAAGGCGGCGCTGATTTCGCCGTCATTACTGACGTTAAATGTCTTGATCTCCTTGCCTAGCGTACCCCCCGCCGCCGACAGTTCCTTTATTTCTACAGCAGTATCGGGCGAATTCGGGTCAACGACCACGCCGAGGATGGCTGCGTTCGGCACTAGTTCGTTTATCACCTCAAGACGCTTCGGTTCGAGCGCAACGGTAAGCATGTAAACACCGGTGGCATTTCCACCCGGGCGGTTGAGACTGTCGACCAACCCCACTCCAACAGGATCGCGCCCAGTTACGAACACGATTGGTATCATCGTCGTTGCGGCCTCAGCCGCTAAGGCGGAGGCTGGCGTGCCCATGGCGGCCAACACGCTTAACCGCTGCCGAACAAGATCAGACGCGAGTGCGGGCAATTGGTCAAATTGGCCATGCGCCCAGCGATAAACGATCGCCACGTTCTGGCCCTCGGCAAAGCCAGTCTCACGCAGGCCGTGCTGGAACGCAGCGGTCAGCGGAGCAAACGCCTCGGGAGATGTAAGGCCGAGAAATCCGATCACTGGCATCGACGACTGCTGCGCCCGCGACACAAGCGGCCAAGTAGCTACCGAGCCGCCGATCAAGGTGATGAACTCGCGCCGTCTCATGGCTGCCCCCCGAAGCCGACGAGTAACTCTAGCACATCATGAAAAAGGAACCGCGTTGTGCGTCGCAGCAAATTCCAGCCGTCGTGGGCAGCTATGGGTCACGAACGACCGATTGACGATGTCCGAGATATGTCCGCTATCTCCCTATCGCTACCGAATTGCTGCATTACCGCCAGGATTTTAAATCATGAGACGATGGTCCGGAGCTTGAATCGTCGCTTTCGCGAAGAGACGCCAACCCGTGGAAAATCCGTGGAATGCAGAGTGCGCTACAGCTAAGTATTTGAGATATTTAGCAGTGACTTTGCCTTCACACGGGAGAGGTCGTAGGTTCAATCCCTACAGCGCCCACCAGTCTTCGCTCGCGAAGCGAGTGAAGGCTGATCCGCCGAAGCTTTAGCGTAGGCGGACGCTTGCCGCAGCGAGCTACGACTGGCAAGCCACACAATATTTCTTCCTAATCCACCCGAATAACAATCTTCCCGAAATGCGCGCCCGACGCCATGTGCTTGTAGGCCGCCTGCGCATCGGCGAAGGCGAACACCTTATCGATCACCGGCTTGATGGCGTTGGCTTCGATGGCGCGGTTCATCGCCAGGAACATTTGCGTCGAGCCGACCGAAATGCCTTGCACATTGGCCCGGCGGGAGAAGATCAGGCCGGGATTAAGCTCAGTGGCGCCGCCGCTCAAGCCGCCGATCATCGACACTTTGCCGCCGACGCGGAGCGCCTGGAACGAACGCGCCAACGTCGCGGCGCCGCCGACCTCGACGACGTGATCGACGCCGGCGCCGCCGGTGAATTCCATCGCCGCCTTGTCCCAGTCGGGCGTGGTCTTGTAGTTGATGCCGAACGCGGCACCGAGTTTTTTGGCGCGCGCCAGCTTGTCGTCGCTCGACGAGGTAATGACGGCGCGGATGCCCATGGCGTGGGCGAATAGCAGGCCGAAGATCGAGACGCCGCCGGTGCCTTGCAGCAAGATGGTGTTGCCGGCCTTGAGCCTGGCGTGCTCCATCATGGCGTGCCACGCAGTGACGCCGGCGCAGGGCAAGGCCGCGCCCTCTTCGAACGACAAATGCGGCGGGACTTTCACCACGCCCTCTTCTTCCAGGAGCGCATAGTCGGCCAGCATGCCGTCAATGCCGCCGCCGAGCGCGCTGCCGTGGACCTCGGGGGAAGATTCGCCGCCCGGCCAGCGTTGAAAGAAATTGCCGGCGACGCGATCGCCCACTTTCACGCGCATCACGCCCGGCCCGACCGCGACCACTTCGCCGGCGCCGTCCGACAAGGGAACGACGTTTTCGCGTATCGGCACGCGATAGGTGCCGCGCACGATACCGAGATCGCGGAAATTGAGCGAGCAGGCTTTGACCTTCACCAGAACCTGGCGATGGCCCGGCTTGGGATCGGGACGCTCGGCCTGAACCACCGACTCGATGCCGGCCCCGCCCTTGGGTATATGATAGGCTCGCATTGATTTCCTCGCCTCTGTAGGCGCCGGATTCTATCGGCGCGGTTAGCGGTTTTTGTTGTCGTTCTTCGGCCCGCGCGGCCGCGGCCGGCCGGGCCCTCCCGGTGGACGGTTGAACGGCCGCGGGCCGCCCGGCCGAAGATTCTGCTGGCCCCCCGGCCGGAAATTCTGTGGACCGCCCTGGCGCCGGGGATTGTTCGGCCCTTGCCGATTGGGCCCGCGCAACTGCCGGCGCTGGATGAGCATCTGCCGGCCGACAGTGTGCGTCACGTTGAGCCGCTGCAACACGCCGCGGTCGCGTGCCGCCTCTTGCGGCGGAATCCGGTAAGGTTGCGCGATCAACCGGCCGCCGGCGCCGCGGCGGATCGTAAATGCGCTGGCGCCTTGCGTCAGCGCGCCGAGCCGGTTGCCCTGCCGGTCGAACAGCTCGATCTGGCCGACATGGCCGTCGGCATCGGGATAAAGTTTTACCGTCGGCGCGGCTGTCGTGCCGGACGCCGGCACGTCAACGACGCCGGTGGTGCCGCGAATGCCGATCGCCGCATCCGGCGTGGTGATGGTCATATTGCCGGTCTTGGCGACGAGACTGGCGACGAAGGCGGCGGTGCCGATGGCGACATTGAATGAGGCGGCATTGCCACTGCCGCCGTCCTGATAAACGAATTCGTTGACGACGATGCGGGTATCGGCGGACAGGCTGAACGTCGTTTCGTCATCGAAGGTCACGCCAAGCGCGGAATCCGCGCCGGTCTCCAGCGTGTCGTTCTTGAAAATCGGATCGGACACTTTCAGAACCGCAGCGCCGGCATTGGCGCGCGTGACGCTGGCGCTGCCCTGGACGGTAGCGACCTGACCGACCGAATTATCGGCCGCCGCGGCCGCCGGCGGCTGTTGAGGGGGCGGCGTTTGCGGCTGATAGGCCGGCGCCGGATAGGGCGGTGGCATTTGGTATTGCGCGCGCGCAACAACGGGCCGCAGACCCCGCCACAACGCCACGGTGCTGGAGAGCAGTGTTATGAATTCACGACGCTTCACGACTGCCCAGCAAATCCGATCGGGACGGGAATGAACGAGGTATCGATGCACTATCGTAGCGACCGACCATGGCATCGCAATGGCTTAATTGCCATACCTGGGCACCACCACGGGTGGGGCCAATTCAACGTAACATTGCGGCCAGTTCTTGCGCGCCCGGCTTTTTGCTTTCCTCGTCCATGCGCGCATTGGTTGCCGCGATCAGCTTGGCGACGACGTTGTTGCGCTGCGCCACCGGGTTGTCGGCATAGCCGCTCGGCTGAAAGAAATTCGCCGTCGGCACCTCGTCGCGCCACGGGAGCGGCATCGTCACCATGTCAAAACCGGTGCCGTCGCCGGTGAGGTTCATCATTTCGAGCTCGGCCGCGCTCAGCGTGCGGGCAAATCCCTTGCGGCGCGCGAACACGACCAAATCCACAAGCTTCTGCGTCTGCAGCAACGGGCCGACGTCGAGGTCGAGATTGAGCGCATGTACGCCGAGGCCTTTTTCGGTGTTGGCCAGGATTTCGTGCTGGCCCCAGGCATCCGGCACGCTTCTGGCGAACGCGACCATCCGGCGCAAAACCTCGATCTTGTTCGCCAGCGCCCATTGCCGATCGATCGGCAAGCGCGCGGCCCTTCCTTGCAAATCGCTCAGGAAATGGCTGCCGTCTTCGGCAACGATCTCGACGGTATTAGTCGCCAACAGCTGGTTGTAGCCAAGCGCGGTGGTGATGGCGCGGGCGTGCTTGTTGAATTCGCGGCCGGCTTCGACGTCGTAGCTGCCGTTGCCGGTCGCCTCAAAGCCGTAAATGCGCACCACTTGAGCCGGCATGAGGCCGGCGGCCAAGGCGACATTGGCATAAGCGCGCTTGAACTGATCGTCGCTTTGCGGCAGTTGCGGCGCGAATTTGAATTCGCGCTGCGCAGCCGAAAGAAAATCGGCGACCACCGGCACATAGGCCCGCTGCGGCGGCACTTCCGGCTTGAGCGGATTGCGCGGTTTCGGCGGCCCGCCATAGACCGGCGGCTGCGCAAGCACGTAATCGTCGAGCGACAGCGCTTCGCCGTGCGCGCGCTTGGCATTGCGCAATTGCCGCTTCGCCGCGATCTCGCGCCAATAGGCGCCCGCCGCGGCGGCGTAGATCGCGTGAACATGCTCGTAAGCATCCAGCGCGTTGCGATACTGCGCCATTGCGGCCGCGAGATTCGGCGATCCGGCCATCGGCTGGCCGCTTTGCGCGGCGGCAGGCAGCGATCGCAGCGCAGCCGATGCAACGACGAGGCACGCGGCAAGCAAAAACAGCGCGTGGCGGTACCCGGTCTTCATCCCCTCGCCGCCCTGTTTCAAATCAGTTTCGATTCAACCCCGCTCCTTCATAGCCGATTCTGTGACGCCACGAGGGCGGCATTGCTGCCGCCCTCGCGCTTTCAGGCCAGCGTTCGTGTCGTTGGCAATTACTTGACCGTCTCGGCGGCCGCCTTGCAGGTCGCTTCGTCCTGCGAACCGGTGCCGCCGGAGCAGCCGATGGCGCCGATGATCTTGCCGCCTTCGACGAGCGGTATGCCGCCGCGCGAAGCAATCACGTCATCGAGCGTCAACAGATAATTGAGGCCGGCCTTCTGCACGCCGTTTTCGAACGCCACGGTCGGACGGCGATACCGCGCCGCAGTCCGCGCCTTGTGCTGAGAGATCGAAATCGAGGCAAGCTGCGCGCCGTCCATCCTTTCAAAGGCGATGAGATCGCCGTTCGGATCGACGACGGAAATGTTCATTGCCCAATTCCGTTTTTTGGCTTCAGCAGCGGCCGCCTGAAGCAATCCTTGTGCCCGCTCCACCGAAATCGGCGTGCCCAAAGGAATGTTGAACGGCATCTGCTCAGGAATGGCGTTCAGATCCGGCGCGCCCGCAGGAGCCTGCTGCTGGGCGTAGGCGGCGCCGGCAGCGAGCAAGCCGGTAGCCAACGCAATCGCGGTCAAACCACGCAACTTCATCATAGTCCTCCCTCTTCGGCGGCATTTTGCGCCGCTTTTATGATCTTAGCCGAAGACGAGTGGCTCGTCCCAGGTCTTGGAGCCGGCCCTATTGTCGCGCCGTCAAGCGGCGCGCCGCCGGGCCGCGGACGCCGACGGCAACCATCCATCAACCATGACAGTTGAAATCGGGCGGAAAAGGCCAAGTGCGCCCGCGATGCGCTGGATCGGCGATTCGCAGGGCGCGGACAATGGCGACCCAGACGGCGTGGCCGCTTATTATCGGCACGCGGGCGACCGATTTGCCGCATAGCGCCCAGAATCGAACGGCCCCGGTCCCCGAGGGAAAGGGACCGAGGCCGTTCTGATGCCGGAAGGCGCCCCATCCTACGCCCCTCCCCGACACTGTCTCGATCATGCCGCGCGTAAGTTGACCGATCGTTGACGTGCCGGTAGTGGCCGCGGCACCCGCTTCGTCACGCGGTCATAGATTTCCGGAAACGCCCGAGTAGGTCGTATTGAGGTTGGCGCCGAGCGCCGCGATCGTGGCGATGATCGCTGCCGCGATGCCGGCCGCGATCAAACCGTACTCGATCGCGGTCACGCCGCGTTCATGGGTCATAAAACCTGAAAGCCAGTCGCCGAACTTGCCCATTTGTCGATCCTCTCACCCGTTTGAATTAGCCCCTCGTGCAAGCCGCGCCCGAGTTCGCGTTGGCAACGCGTGTAGGGAAAACTACGGACGGAGAGAAAGCGCGCCGTTAAGTCCGGACCGACGATTGTCGGCAAAACAACGGTAAAAATGCCTGCGTTTTCGCTTTACCGCACCGGCGCGCGGGAGAGGTTCTGCGCGCCAAGCTCGGCGAGATAATCGCGCCAATAGTCTTCGTGTTTGCGGCCGAGCTCGTTGAGATAATCCCAGCTGAAAATTCCGGTGGAGTGCATGTCGTCGAACACGATGCGTACCGCGTAGTTGCCGATCGGATGCAGCTCCAGAATCTGCACGTCCTGCTTGCCGCCGACGGTACGCCGCTCGCTTGGCGAATGACCCTGCACTTCGGCGCTCGGCGAGCGCACCCGCAAATATTCGGCGGCGAGATCGAAACGCTCGCCGCCCTCGAAGGCGACGGTGAGCGTCTTGCGATCCTTGTGCAGGCGCAACTCGGTCGGCCAGGTATCTGTCGCGCCTGTGCTCATGACTCGCTCAATCCAGCGTAATGTGGCCGTCGGTGATGACCTTTTTCCACTTCTCGTATTCCGTCTTGGTGAAAGCGGCGCTCCCGTCGAGGCTGGTGCCGCGCGGCGTCAGGCCGAACTTGGCGAAGGCAGCTTTAAGCTGGTCATCCTGCAAAGCCTTGACGATGCCGGCATTGAGCTTGGCAAGCACGTCGGGTGGCGTGCCGGCGGTGCCGTAGAGCGCGAGCCACAGATCGACACTGTAACCGGGCAAGCCTGCCTCTGCCACGGTCGGCAGATCGGGGTAGACCGGCGAGCGCACCGTGCCGGTGGTCGCGAGTGGAATGACGCTGCCTTTGCTGGTAAAAGGCAGCGCGCCGGCGATACTCGAGAACGACATTTGAATTTTTCCGCTCATCATGTCGGTGTATGACGCGCCAATCCCCTTATACGGAACGTGCACGGCGTCGATGCCGGTCCGCATTTTCCACATTTCCGCGGCGAGATGCGGCGTCGTGCCGACACCGGCGGACGCGTAGTTGAGCTTGCCGGGATTGGCTTTGCCGTAAGTGACGAGCTCGGCGTAGGTCTTGATCCCGAGTTGCGGCGACACCACCAGGACCTCGGGCGAGGAGCAGATTACCGAGAGCGTGACGAGATCCTTGAATATGTCGTAAGGCATCGATTTCTGCAGCGTCGGATTGATGACGACCGCAGGATCCATGATCGCCATGTAGTAGCCGTCCGGCGCCGCATGCGCGACGTAATCGACGCCGACGATACCGCCGGCGCCCGGCTTGTTTTCCACCACCACGGTGGCGCCCAAAGCCTCGCCGAGCTTTTGCCCTACGGTGCGTCCGGCGAAATCGGTGATGCCGCCCGGCCCATAGGGCACGATCAGATGAACGGGCCTGTCGGGAAAACTCTGGGCCCGTGCCGGCTGACACGCGGCGAAGGCGAGCATCGTCCAGAAGGCAATGCTCACGGCGGATTTGAAAAAGCGCATTGTTTTTCTCCGTTTCACGACATTATCCAGTCGGACCTTTGGCGATCAGTTCAACAAGCTCGTGCGGCATGACCGGCATTTGCGAAATGCGGACGGCAAACGGCGACAGCGCATCCTCGATGGCCGAGATCACCGCGGCGGCGGCTGGAATGACGCCGACCTCGCCGACGCCTTTGACGCCGAGCGGATTATGCGGCGACGGCGATTCCTTATACAACGTCTCGAAGTTCGGCAGGTCGGTCGCCGTTGGCAGCAGATAATCGGCGAACGTCGTGGTCACCGGCTGGCCGCCGGCATCGTAGCCCATCCATTCCAGTAAGGCATTGCCGACGCCGTGGGCGATGCCGCCATGGACCTGACCCTCAACGATCAGGGGGTTGACGCGGCGGCCGGCGTCTTGGAGCGCAATATAGCGCAGAATGCGCACGCCGCCGGTCTCGATATCGACCTCAACTTCGACGACGTGGCAAGCATTGGAATAAGCCAGTTGATCGACGCGAAAGGTCGCGCTGGCTTCAAGGCCGGGATCCATGCCTTGCGGAAAGCCATAACCGGGTGCGCCTTTGAGCACGCGCGCGAGCTCGCCGAGCGTGACGGCAAGCTGCGGCGCGCCGACCACGCGCACTTCGCCGCCGACGATTTCAAGGTCCTCCTCGGCCGCTTCCAGCATGTGGCTCGCGAGCTGGCGCGCCTTCGCCGCGACCGCATCCGACGCAATTTTCACCGATGATCCGGCCGTGACCGTCTGCCGGCTGGCAAAACCGCCGAGCCCGAGCGGCGCCGCCGCCGTGTCGCCGGCGACGACGCTGATATCCTGCGCCCGCACGCCGAACGCCTCGGCGCAAATTTGCGCCAGTGCGGTGGCAAGTCCTTGGCCCATCGGTGCGGCGCCGGTCGAAACCGTGATGTGTCCCGTCGGCGAGACGCGCACATTGCCGAATTCGAAGGGGCCGCGGCCGGTGCCTTTGATGCCGTGCGCGAGTCCAATACCGATATAACGGCCTTCGGCGCGAGCGGCGGCCTGGCGGCGTGGAAAGTCGTCCCAGCCGGCGGTCTTGAGGATTTCCGCCTGGCAGCCGGGATAGTCGCCGCTGTCATATTGCACCTGCTCGCCGGAACGCGCCTTGAGCGGCTTGAGGTACGGCATTTTCTCCGCCGGGATCAGGTTGCGGCGGCGCAATTCCGCGCGGTCGATTTTGTGCGCGCGCGCCAGGAGATCCAACATGCGTTCCATCGCGAACGCCGCTTGCGGATAGCCGGCGCCGCGCACCGAAGAGACCGGCGATTTGTTTGTATGGGTCGCGACCACGTCGATCGCCAGCGCCGGCACCATGTAAGGCCCGGTCAGGGTGGTCGCGGAATTGTATGGGATGTTCACGTCTTGGAGCGCATAGGCGCCGATGTCGTGGATCAGGCGGCCACGCACGCCGCGAACGCGCCCTTCCGCATCCGCCGCAAGCTCGATCGACCAATATTGATCGCGCTCCTGCGCCGCATTGGTGAAATGTTCGCGGCGATCCTCGGTCCATTTCACCGAGCGGCCGAGCAAGGTAGCGGCGGCAACCACCGCAACGTCCTCGGGATAAACGCAAAGCTTCGGCCCGAAACCGCCGCCGACATCGGGCGTCGCCACGCGCAGCCGGCTTTCGTCGAGATCGATATAGTCGGCGATGGCGGTGCGCAGATCGTGCGCCTTTTGCGTCGAAGCCCAGATCGCGGTTTCGCGATCGGAGATTTGGGCGAGGATGCCGCGGCCTTCCATCGAATGGCCGGCGCCGCGATGCATCCACAGATTATCGCGCACGACATGCGCCGCCTTGGCGAAGGCCGCATCGACGTCGCCATAAGCGACCTTGTAGGAAATGACCGCGTTCGAGGACAGCTCGCGCCGCACCGCCGGCGCGCGCTCGGACCGGCAATCGGTCGCCGCCGGCAGAAGATCGTAGTCGACCGCGACCAGCGCCGCGGCGTCTTCGGCAAGATAACGATCCTCCGCGATCACGATGGCGACCGCTTCGCCGACGAAGGACACCTCGCCATCGGCCAGCGCGAACGGCCAGCTCTGATCGAGCTGAGTGCCGGAATTCGAGGTTCGCATCATGCGCCGCTGCTTGAGCGCCGGCGCGAGATCGTCGAGCGTGAGCACGGCGATAACGCCGGGCATCGCGCGGGCCGAAGCGGTATCGATGCCGCGGATCAGTGCGTGCGGATGCGGGCTGCGCACGAAGGCGGCGACCAGTGCGCCGGCGGCGGCAATGTCGTCGACGAAGCGGCCCTTGCCGGTCAGAAGCGCCTGGTCTTCCAGGCGCGGGACCCTCGCTCCGATCGATCCATTCACTGATTGGCACTCGAAATGGCCTTGGCCGCTTCGGCGATGACGTCCTTGGGCGTGGCATAGACGTCCGCCAGCAGCGTGTCGATGGTCGCGGCGCTGACCGGATGCACTTCGAAATTAAGCTTCTGCGCCTCGGCGAGAAAATCGCGATCGGTCATGGTGGCATCGAACGCCGCGATCAAGGCCTGCTTGCGGTCTTGCGGAATGCCGGGCGGCGCCGCAAACGGCCGCGCCATGGCTTGGCTCGCCAGCAAGAGCTTCAGGATCTGCAGCTGCTCCGGCTTGCTGGCAAGTTCCGTCGCCAACGGCACCGACGCCATGTCCGGCTCTTTCTTGAGCGCCGCCTGCACGATGATGTTGACGGAATGATTGGTCAGCCAATCCGCATGCCGTGTCTTGATCGTGCTCCAGGACAGTCCGCACAGGCCGTCGACCTCGCCGCGCTCCATGGCGAGCGTCACGTCATTGGTGCCGGGATAGCCGGTGACGAGCTGCAGCTTGGCGCCGAATATGTTTTTATAGAGCAACGCCCAGATGTCGGGGTCGGCGTCGGCACCGAGACCGCCGAGCTTGGACGGCTTGCTCAGGAAATCGTTCCAATTCTTGATCGGCGAAACGCTCGACATCACGCAGGTGGTGTTGTCGTCGGTGACGCTGCCGAGCCAAGTAAATTTGCGGCTGTCGAAATCGGCCTGGCCGAACAGCGGCGCAATTCCCATGCTGCGTGAAAACGTGCCGAACACCGAGCCGTCCTTGGCCGCCACCGAATAAATGTAATTGGCGGAGCGCAGGCTGCCGGCGCCGGTCATCTGCTGCGCAATGATCGAGGGTTCGCCGGGAATATGCTTGCCGATATAGCGCGCCAAGAGCCGCGCGTACGCATCGTAGCCGCCGCCGACGCTATAGCCGATGACCAGCGAGACACCGCGGCCCTTGTAGAAATCCGTGACATCGTCGGCGGCTGCTGTGCCGGCGAAGAGGATGAGTGCGGTGAAAACTCCGATCGCCATCTGCAGCATGCCCGATCGACCCATGGTCGCCCCCGACGGTTGCCTGCGCTGCCCGATGATAGCTAGGTTCTGCTTCCGCTGAACAGGGCCGCAAGCTTCGACCAAATGACGCGGGCCATCAGCGACAAGCCGGAAATCGGCTTGGCGGCGGACGGCTGTATTTCAGACGAAGCCGGCTGCAAGGCACCATCCGGCATCGGCGGCGTCTCCGCGAGCTGCGCGCGCAAATTCGTCGCGAACTGCCCGACGATCTGCGCGGCGGTCGCCTCGATCATGCCGACGCCGCGGCCGTATTGCGCGACCGCACCGGAAAGCAGCAGCTCGGTATGGATGCGCACGGTCGAGCCGGTGCCGGCCGGCTCGATGCGGAAGGCCGCGGTCGCGTTGGCGCCGCCGCGGCCCTTGGCGTCGCTGCCTTGCGCCTTGATCCGCGCGGCGTGGCTGGCTGCGTCCCGCTGATCGAATTCGACCCGGCCGGCAAAAGTCAGCGCCACTGGGCCGAGGCGGACCGAAATCTTGCCCTTGTAATTTTGCGGATCGACGATCTCGGTCAGTTCGGCACCCGGCATGCAGGGCGCAATGCGCGGAATATCCATCAGCACCGCGAAAGCCTGCGCCGGAGGCAGCGGTACATCGAACGAATTGTCGAATTCCATCAGTGACTCCGGCGCACGCCGACCATCTCCGGCGCGCCGATCTTGTCCCAGATCCAGCGCGCGCAGGCGAACAGGCGGTCGTCGTCGTAGCGCTGCGCCACCAGCTGGATGCCGACCGGCAGATTGTTGGGACCGCGGTGGGTCGGCAACGTCATGGTCGGCGTATGCAGCGCGGTCCAGATCGCCTGCATCGACGGATCGCCGGTGGCGACGAGACCTTTCGGCGCTTCGCCCGGCACGCAGGGCACAAGCAGCACGTCGACATTCGCAAAAACTCCCGCCAACAAGGCGCGGCATTCGTCGAGACGCCGCAGGCCGGCAACGTAGTCGTCACGCGAAATCTTGTGACCGTTTTCGATATAGCGCTGCATCTGCGGCGACAGCTGTTCGCGCTGATGGTCCCAGGCATAGGCCATGCAAGCGGCGCGCTCGTAAAAGCCGATGGTGGAGCGGGCGATGACGTGCAAGCCGTTGAATGCGTCCGGGATGTCGGCGTCGCGCACCGCGGCGCCGGCTTTGCCGAGTTTCGCGGCGGCGTCCGCGATCGCGGCTTTGGCCTCGTCCCGTGCCGTGTCCCACAAGTCTGTGCGCCAGAAGCCGATCCGCGGCGCGCCATCCAGCTTGCGCGGCGGCCGCGGCGTTTCCATCCGCTGCACCGCCGTCAGTAGCTCAATGTCGTCGATGGAGCGCGCCAGCCAGCCGATGGTGTCGATGGAGTCAGCCGCCGGCCAGACGCCTTGGGTGTTGATGGTGTTGTAGGTCGGCTTGTAGCCGAATACGCCGCAAAACGATGACGGACGCAGCACCGAGCCGCCGGTCTGTGTGCCGAGCGCCGCCGGCACCATGAAATCGGCCACCGCCGCCGCCGAGCCGCTCGACGAGCCGCCGGGCGTGTGCTCCGGGTTGTGCGGATTGGTGGTGTCCGGCGGCGCGGAGCCTGCGAATTCGCAGGTCGCGGTCTTGCCGAGGATGATCGCGCCGGCGCGGCGCAGCAGCGCGACGCAGGAGGCATCCGCCCGCGGCCGGTTGCCGCGATAGAGCGGCGAGCCCATCTCGGTCGGCATATCGACGGTATCGATGGTGTCCTTCAGGCCGATAGGCACGCCGTGCAGCGGGCCGCGGCGCGGACCGCGATCGAACGCGCGCGCCTGGTCGAGCGCGATAGCGGCATCGAAATTCACGAATGCCTTCACCACGCCGTCGCGTTCGGCAATCCGCGCCACGCAGTCCTTCACCACCGCTTCGCAAGTCGTCTTGCCCGCGGCGATTTCGTTCACGATCTCGCCGGCTGAGAGCGTGTTGAGCGGCGGCCTGACCTTGGCGTCCATAACCGGCTCAGTTCTTCCCAGCGCGGCCGGCGGAAGTGCCGGCGATCTTGCCAAACACGGTGCCGGATATCAGGCCGGAGCCGCCCGGATAATTGAAATAGAACAGCCCGCCGACCAGTTCTCCCGCGGCATAGAGTCCACGGATCGGCTGGTAGTCGGTGTTGAGCACCTCGCCATCGGTATTGATGCGCAGCCCGCCGAAAGTAAAGGTGACGCCACAGGTTACCGCATAACCTTCGAACGGCGGCGTATCGATGGTGTTGGCCCAATTACTCTTGTTGATGGCAAGTCCCGTGGTGCCACGCCCATCCTTGACGTTCGGATTGAATGGCACATCGGCCTTCACCGCGGCGTTATACTCTTTGATGGTCTTGAGAAATTCGGCAGCGTTCACCCCTTCGAGCTTTTTGGCGAATTCCTCGATGGTGTTCGCGGTCACCTTGGTGATCTGGCGGATACGGTATTCGTCGCGCTGCAGGTGTTTGGTCTTTTGGTCGAAGATTTGCCAGGCGAACTGGCCGGGCTGCTCCAGCACCACGCGTCCGTACTTGGCATAAGTGTAGTTGCGGAAATCGGCGCCTTCGTCGACGAAGCGCTTTCCAGTGGCGTTGATCATGATCGAGAACGGATAAGAGTGCTTCTGGAATTGATCGCCGACGGCAAGATCGCCGAATTCCGGCGCGTTCATTTCCCATTGCACGGCGTGGCAGCCCGACCAGTTGCCGCGCGGTACGGCGCCGATGTCAAGCGCCATGCGGATGCCGTCGCCGATGTTGAAGCGGCTGCCGCGTACTTTGGCCAGATCCCAGCCCGGCCCGAGATAACGGGTGCGCCATTCCGGATTGGCTTCGAAGCCGCCGCAGGCCAGCACCACCGATTTGCCGCGCAGCTCGCGCACTTCGCCGAGCTCGCGGACGCGAATGCCTTCGACGCGGTCGCCGTCGAACAGCAAATCCATGCCGCGCGTCGAATAACGGACATCGATGCCGCGCTTCTTCGCCGCCGCGGTGAGCTGGTTGACAAGGCCGGGGCCGCCGCCGACCGACTCGACAGTCAGGCCGCCCCAGAACTTGAACTTGCCATCGACTTTGAACGCCTGCCGGCCGTAGATCGGAATGAGGCGCACGCCTTTTTGCCGCATCCAATTGAGCGAATCGAAACTCTTGGTGACGAGCAGCTCAACGAGATCGGGATCGGCGCGATTTTGTGTCACCCGCGCCATGTCGTCGTAAAACTGATCGGCGGTATAAGTGCCGAAATCGGTGGTTTCGACTTCTGCCGGCGTCAAGTCCGGCACCAGTGTCTTGATATCGTCGATACCGTTATAGACGACGCGGATTGAACCCGCGGTGAAACGGCTGTTGCCGCCGGATTCATCCTCGGGCGCCGCCTCGCACATGACGACCTTGGCGCCCTGCTCTTCCGCCGCCAACGCCGCACAAAACGCCGCATTGCCGGCGCCGACAACAATCACATCCGCAACGTCGCTTGCCATTTCCGTCCCTATCGTTATTCCGCCGCCTGCGCGGCGCCGCCATGCGCCTTCGACCAGGCGGCGGGATCCTTCATGAATTTTTCGACTTCCTTGAGCTTGGCCTTGTCGAACTTGCCGCTCTTCTTGGCAACCTCCAGCACGTCCCACCAGGTCGCGAGCGCATGCAGTGTGACGCCGAGATCGCTCAGGATTTTTTTGCCCTCGGGGAAGATGTCGTAGAAGAAGAACACAAAAACATGATCAACCACGGCGCCGGCGTCGCGCAGCGCCTTGCAGAAATTGACCTTGCTGCGGCCGTCGGTGGTCATGTCCTCGACCAAAAGCACCCGGTCGCCATCTTCGAGGTGACCCTCGATCTGGGCGTTGCGGCCAAAACCTTTCGGCTTCTTGCGCACATATTGCATCGGCAGCATCAGCCGGTCGGCCATCCAGGCGGCGAACGGAATCCCCGCCGTCTCGCCGCCGGCCACCGCGTCGAACCGCTCGAAGCCGACGTCGCGCATCACCGTCGACACGCCGAAATCGATCAGCGTCTGGCGCACGCGCGGAAAGGAGATGAGGCGCCGGCAATCGGTATAGACCGGGCTTGCCCAGCCGGAGGTGTAGATGAACGGCTTGTCGGTCATGAAACGAACGGCATCGACCTCAAGCAGCATCTTCGCCGTCAGCTCGGCGATCACCTCTTTGTCGGGGAAGCCCGTCATTGTTCTTCCAATCCTTCCGCTTGTCATCGCCCGGCTTGACCGGGCGATCCAGTAATCGCCGCCGTAATAGCTGGAGCTTTGCGATTACTGGATCGCCCCGCCTGCGCGGGGTATGACAATAGTATTTTATGCGACCACCTTCCAGGCGATGGTTTCGCCGCCGCGATAGACCAAGGCGCGTTCGTCGGGGCCGGCGACTTTGACCTCCTCCGGCGCCGTCCACGGCGTCTTTTCCAGCGTGATGGTCTCGTCGTTCGGCGGCATGCGGTAATGCTTGGGACCGTTGAGCGAGGCAAAGGCCTCAAGCTTATCGAGCGCGCCTTCCTCCTCGAACACCTGGGCGTAGGTCTCGATCGCGACCGGCGCATTGAACATGCCGGGCACGCCGTTGGTCGACACTTTCCGCGAATACGGGTGCGGCGCGGAATCGGTGCCGAGAAAATAGCAGGCCTCGCCGGAAGTCGCCGCCCTGCGCAACGCGGTGCGGTCGCGCGCGGTTTTGATCACCGGCATCACGTACATATAAGGCTTGAGCCCGTGGCCGAACCAATCGTTGCGGGTAAGCATCATGTGGTAGGCAGTGATGGTGCCGCCGACCTGGGGCGCGGCGCTTTTGACGAAATCGACGCCGTCCTTGGACGACAGATGCTCGAGGATGAAGCGCAGCTTGGGGAATTGCTTGATCCATTTCGTGAGATGCCGGTCGATGAACGCTTTTTCCCGATCGAAGATATCGACGTCCGGATCGGTATCCTCGCCGTGCATCAGGAACGGCATGTCGATCTTTTCCATGCGCTCTAAGACGCGCATGACTTTGTTGTAGTCCGTAACGCCGGCCGCCGAATTGGTCGTGGCATTGGCCGGATAAAGTTTCACGCCGGTGAAGACCCCCTCGCGAAAGCCGCGCTCGACGTCGTCGGGATCGGTGTCGTCGGTCAGATAACACGTCATCAACGGCTTGAACTTCGTGCCCGGCGGCACCGCCGCCATCACCCGCTCACGATAGGCGACACACTCGGCCATGGTGCGCACCGGCGGGATTAAGTTCGGCATCAAGATGGCGCGGGCGAAATTCTTCGCCGTGTAGGGCAGCACCGCTTTGAGCATTTCGCCGTCGCGAACGTGCAGATGCCAGTCGTCCGGCTTGCGGATGGTGATGCGTGTGGTCATTGCGTTCATTTACCCGATCGGCGCGGCGGCCGCTGCAAAAGTTTCCATCGGCGGCTCGTCGATCATCGCGCCGGTGAGATCGGCAACGCGGGCAAAGCCGCGTTTGGCGCACCAGGCTTCGAGCCCGTCGATAATCGCGATCATGCCGCTGGGATTGCGGAATGTCAGATAGCCGATCATCACCGCACTGGCGCCGGCCAGCATATATTCCACCACGTCCTCGACCTTGACGATACCGCCGCAGCCGATGATCGGGATTTTCACCGCCTTGGCGCATTGGTGCACCATGCGCACGATGATCGGCTTGATGCCCGGCCCCGACAAGCCGCCGAACTTGTTGCCGATCGCCGGGCGGAACGTGTCGGTGTTGATCTTCAGCCCCAGGATCGTATTGGCCACCACCAACGCGTCCGCGCCGGCGCGCTCGGCCGCCTGCGCGACCGTGACAATATCGCCGGCATTGGGCGACAGCTTCACCCAGACAGGTTTTTCGGTGGTAGCGCGGATGAGCTTGACCACATCGTAAGTGAGCTCGGCATGCAGCGCAAAATTGCCGCCCTTAGGATCGCGCGTCGGACAGGAAATATTGACCTCAAGCACGTCGATGTCGCCCTTGGCGACGTCGCGCGCCATGGCCTCGAAATCCTCGATCGTGGTCGCCGAGATCGATCCGACCAGCGGCGGCGTGAAGCGCCGATAATCCGGCACCTGGTGCTCGAAGAAATACTCGATGCCTTTGGTCGGCAGGCCGATCGAATTGATCATGCCGCCTTCCACTTCGGCGGCGCGCGGCGGCGGATTGCCGGCGCGGTATTCGCGCGACACCGTCTTTGCCACCATGGCGCCGAGCCGATTGATGTCCATGACCTGGGCGAGATCGGTCGAGAAACAGCCGGAGCCGGGCATCACCGGGTTCTGCAGCGTCACCGCGCCGATCTTGACGCGCATATCTACCATGTGACCGCCTCTACCATCCGACCGCCTCCTGCATGTCGAACACCGGTCCTTCGATGCAGACCCGGCGCAGCTCCTTCTTGCCGTTGACTTCGAAGGTGCGGACACAGACGTAGCAGGGGCCGAGCCCGCATGCCATGACCTGCTCCATCGCCACCTGGCCCGGAATATTGTGCGCCTTGCCGAGCCGCTTCATGAGCTGGAACAAACGATTTGAACCGCAGGTAAAAAACGCGTCATCACTCTTTTGTGCGATTAAGCCGTCGAGGATTTTCTCGACATTCTCCACCGCGCTGGTGCCGTCGGTATCGAGCACGCTGATGACGTCGCCGGCCTCGCGGAAGAACGTATCGGCCATGACGAAGTCGGCATCGCGCGCGGAGAGGATCGCCGTAACGCCGACATCGTTGTCGCGCGCGAGCTGTGAGATCGGCCCGAGCGTGGCGATGCCGACGCCACGGCCGAGCACGACGATGTGACGCCAGGCGGGATCGAGGCGGAAGCCGACGCCGAGCGGGCCGACCATATTGAGGTTGTCACCCTTCCCCAGCATCGAGAGCCCGCGCGTGCCGCGGCCGACGCATTTGTACAGGAACTCGATGCGACCGCGCTTCTTATTGACGCGATAGACGCTCTGCGGACGGCGGAAAAACAATTCGCCGACGTCGGGTGATGGGCACAGCAGATTGAAGAATTGCCCCGGCGTGACGGTAAGCGCCTTGGGCGAGGCCTCGACGACGAGGTGCTTATATTCGGCGTTCACCCAGTCGTGCGACACCACCGGACATAATGACTCTTCCGCCAGGATATGCGGCGGCTCCGGCGGCGGCGCACTTTTGCCGACGACATAAGGGTCGGACGCGAACGGCTCACCCATTATGTATTCAGTCCCAATTTCTACCGGCATCCGTCGTCCCCGCCGATACATGAACCGGTCGCGTCCCAAAATCAAGATTTGTTCCAAATTTTGAACAGCCTAATCGAGCTGGCTGGGAGGTCACTTCAATAATCCCTGATCTCACTTAGCGTTGGAGATTAGCAAGCGCCAAGGTCAAGGCATCGGCTAGGCGGCCGCAGCCGCCGCGGCTGCCTCGGCATCGGGTTGCTTCCAGGCCTTGAGCCGCGGCAAAACCTCGCGTGAGAACAGCGTCAGATTATCGACAGTCTGCTCATGGGTGAGGAAGCCGGCCTGGCCCATCATCAACAGATTGCCCATGCCGCCGCAGTGCTCGCAGAACGCGACGATCTGGTCATAGACCTCGTCTGGCGTGCCGCAGAACAGGATGCCGGCGTCGATCAGATCGTCGACCCCGGTGGCGTGAATGTTGATGGCGCGGCCGTCCTTGGTAAAACCGCGCGGCGGCGTTTCGCCGCGCAGCATGCGCGCATTGTCTTCCACCGAGACGTAGCCCGGCGGATTGCGGAACGGCACATGCACGATGGCGCTGGTGCGCAAGTAACCGGCGATCAGATCGCCGCGCTTGCGCGCTTCTTCCTTGTCGTCGGCGACCGCGACCAAACCGAGATAAGCGAAGCGGTCGGCGCCGGGGGCGCGTGCGAATTTTCCGATATAGCCCTTGCGGTAGGCATCATAGAGCTTGCGGGTGCCGAAGCCGGTGCCGAGCGTCGCCATGACATAGCCGCGCTCGCCGAGCACGCGCGCCTGGGTCGACGAGCCGGTGGTCGACCAGACCGGCGGATGCGGCTCCTGCCACACCCGCGGCCAGACGTTGACCTGGCGATAATGGAAAAACTCGCCTTCCCAGTTGAACGTCCCGTCATGCGTGGTCATCGCCTTGATGATGAAATCATGCGCCTCCCAGAAGCGGTCCATCAGCTCGGTCGGATTGCGGTTCGAGGCCGGGATTTCGTAGGGGATGCCCTTGATGAAGCCCATGTCGAGGCGGCCGCGCGAGATCACGTCGATGGTGGACAGTTCCTCGGCGACGCGCAGCGGATCGGGCCGATGGCCGATCGGATAACCGAGCACCAGAAGCCGCGCCTTCTTGGTGATGCGCGAGAGCACCGCAAGTCCGATCACCACCGACGACGACATGCAGGTCGCGGTCTGATGATGCTCGTTGAGCATGATGTCGATGCCGAGCTCGTCGCAGAGCTGATACTCGTCGTAATAACGGTGAAACAAATCGGCGGCGACGTGCGGATCGCATTTGCGGTTCGGCAGAATGACGCGCAGCGAGCCGGAATGATCGTTCCAAGTGGGGTAATAGGCCTGTTCGCTGAACTGATAGACTCTCATGGTGCGTTACCTACCGTGCCGGCCCTTGTTGTCGTCGTCCGCGAAAGCGGACGATCCAGTAATCACCGATTCAATCGCGATGCCGCTCAGTGCATTATCGATTAAGTCATCCGGTTACTGGATGCCCCGCCTTCGCGGAGCATGACAAGGTTGAATGATTTCGCTTGCACATTCAATTGCCCCCGGCGAAGGCTAGAACGCGCTCGGCGAAAACCTTCGGCTGTTCCTGATGCGGGAAATGTCCGGCGCGCGCGATCGTTTCGAAACGCGCGCCGGGGATCATTGCGCAATAAGCGCGGCCATAGGCCTCGCTGAGCATGCGGTCGTGACTGCCCCACAGAAACAGCGTCGGGACGCCGATGCGATGCAGCCGGCTTTTGAGCCGCGGATTATGGAAATAAGGATTCCAGGCAAAGCGCGCCGTCGCCTCGCGGGCGCGTGCGGCGGCCAGCACCTCGGCATCCGGCAGCGCCTTATAGTCGCGTTGCCCGACGCTTGGATCGCAATAGGTCAGTTCGAGATATTCTTTGTCGGTGAGCGCAAAAATATCGACGATGTCGCGCGTCTCGCGATCTCCGACCTTGATGCCGACGGCATTGGCCATGACGAGGCGTGCCATCCGCGCGGCCGATTTCACCGCGATCTCGGCGGCGATCCAGGCGCCGAGCGAGACGCCGACCACGGTGAGATCGCGCAAATCGAGCTGATCGAGAAGATCCAAATAGAAATAAGACAGGTCGTCGACCGTGCGCATGCCCGTCGGCAGTTCCGAACGGCCGAAGCCGGGATGTGTCGGCGCGAAGACATGCGCGGATTTGGCCAGCTCCTCGATGACGGCGGCCGCGGGTTCGATGCCGTTTTCGGGGTGGAGGAACAGCAGCGGCCGGCCGGAGCCGCGCTCGATCATGTCGATGCGCGCACCTTCGACGACAAGCGATGCTGGTGCGCTCGGTGCCGGTTGGAGCATTCCCCGTCCCCTTTTTCTTCGCGCATGACGGTGCCGAAAAGCCCGCGCCGCTCCTCGGAGTCATGCGTTCCGGGCCCTTCAAAAGCCCGTTGTGTTGTTCTACCACGGCTCCTGCCGTTTGCCATTGCATGCGGCTCAGGGCAGGAGGCGAGAAAATGATGGACGACACCTTCACCATCCAGAACGGCATCGCCTATGCCAGCCATGACGGCGTTGAGCTGGCGGGCGATCTCTATCTGCCCAAAGGGGCGAAGGCCGCACCGGCTTTGGTCGCCGTGCATGGCGGCGGCTGGGTCGCCGGCGTACGCGGCGCCTACCAATATTGGGGCCCGTATCTCGCCGCGCGCGGCATCGCGGTGTTTGCCATCAGCTACCGGTTGGCGACCAAGACCAAGACTTTCCCGGAAGCGGTGCAGGACGTGCTTGCCAGCGTGCAATTCCTGCGCGGCAAGGCCGGCGCCTTCGGCATCGATCCCTCGCGCATCGGGCTTCTCGGCGCGTCCGCCGGCGCGCACCTTGCGACGCTGGCGGCGCTCGGCGGCAAAAAATTCGCCGGCGGTTATCCGCAGGATCCGTTCGCTTCCGTCGACGCCAGCGTCAAGGCGCTGATCGGCGTCTATGGCATCTACGATGCCGTAGCGATGTGGACAAACTATCAGCTGCAGGGCGGCCGCGACAATAATTTCCAGAAATTCATGGGCGCTGCACCGATGGAAAACCGCCAACTGTATTTTGATGCATCGCCGATCAGCTATGCGACGCTCGCCAACAATGCCATCGGCGTTCTTCTGGTCACCGGCACCGAGGACGATCTGGTCGACCGCAAACTGCAGACCGATCCGTTCCAGCTCGCGCTCAAGCAGGCCGGCTTTTTTGTGCGGCCGACCATCGTGCCGGGCGCGCCGCATTATTGGATGAACGATCCGATCGACGAACCCGGAAGCCTCACCGGTTTCGTCGCACCGCGGCTGCTGCGCTTCCTGGCGGAGCGGCTGTAATCACCGGCGGCGAAGTTAGCGATTGAGAATCACGTGAGTGGCCAATAGCCGAACCGCGCCATCTGCTCGCGATGATCGGCGACGACACGATCAATCTGCTGTTGCGTCATCACCTCGCGCCATTGGCCGATGCGGCCTTCGCGGAAAAAGCGTTGCGCCTCTTTCGGCCGTTCCGCAAATCCGCTGCGCTCTTCCTCGTCTTGAAGGTCTTCGAACGATGAACGGCTGACCGCGAGCGCGATCTGATCGGGTGTGGCGTCAAGCTGCAAATGCCGCGTCAACGCCGTAAATGAAGTTTGCGGGTCCGCCAGCATGTCTTCGTAGCGCATAACATGGATGGCCGGATGCGGCTTGCGCGTCCAGCTCGAGACATGGCGACTCCACGAACTCCAGACTTCGTGGACGGCCTTGTCGTCGATCAGTGTTTCGGCACCCTCGGTCGACATGGTCTCGACCGCATCATCGATCTCTTTACCGGTATGATGCGCGAGCGATATCGCCACATCGAGCGGATTACGAACGATATACACGGCGCCCGACGTAACGGCATAATTGATCACCGGATGGCCGCGATCGACTACCAATGCGTTATGGGTCTTGAGGAAGATCAAGCCTTCATAGGTGTCGGCAATTTTCTGTTGAACCTTGTGCCGGGCCGCCGCGATTTCGTTGCAGTGCCGCGCGGTCGGTTTGAAGCCGAGAATCTCCTCGAAATAGATCTGAAAATCGGCCGAATGCGAAAACCGCGCTACGGCGTTGAGCGCGAGTTTTTCAGCCTCGCCGGCCATGATGGCGGCGAGATTGGACAGAAACATCCGCGCCCAAGTGTTGCCGGATTTTGGGTACGAGGCGAGCCAGACCAAGCCGGACTTCGGTGGCGCTGCAAGCTCGGATTGATCGGCGGCGGAACGCGTTACCATCATGGCAGTCGCTCTTGCACTCCGGTCCGGTCGAGATTTCCTTCTAGACCTGGTTTTTGTTCCAATTTTGCCACAGGCGCAGCGAAGAGACGATCTAAAAACAAATCGCGATGGATACGGACATATAAGCGAGTACGTTACGCTACAGGAGTCGTCACAGCGGCAGTATGGCTGTTTTGACGGTATAAGCGAATGGACCAAAAGGGGGCGTTACGGTCATGCGCGCAACAAAAATAGCTTTGCTCGCCGGCATCTCAAGTCTGGCGTTGTACGCGGCGATACCGTCAGCGTTCGCGGCCGACATGGCGCTGAAGACGAAGGCGCCGCCGCCGCCACCACCACCAGACTCCGGCAGTCACCACATGGTGGTTCGAAGGTGGAGCGTCGAACATGTCCGGCGATCCGTTCGTGCTGGGCTTCAACAATCCGCCATTCGACGTCGACGCCAAAAGATGGGGATGGCAGGGCGCCATAGGCGTCGACTACAAATTCGCCTCGTCACCATGGCACGTCAGCGCCGACTTCCGCTACATGGGGAACGGCTCCCAATCTGCGGGCGGCCCGGAGACCGCGATATTCACCCGGGGGGGCGCAGCCGTCGGCACCAACACGGCAAGCCGCAGTGAACACAATTGGGAAGCGGATTTTATGGTAGGCCGCGACCTCGGGATCGGGTCGCCAGCCCAAGCGAAGTTTGGTCTGCGGGTTGCCGATATCTGGGGACAGACGAACGGTATAGTCTCAGGCTTTACATTCGCCCCGTCCGGCGTGCAGACGCGTAATTATCAGCAGACTGATAAATTCCTTGGCGCCGGGCCGCGCCTCGCAATCGAAGGCAGCATACCGCTGCAAACCGCATGGTCGATCGAGTATAACGGTGGCGTTGCAGGTCTTTGGGGTCAAAACTCCGCAAACCAGACGGTTGGCGTGAGTGGTAGTTTCGGCGGCGGCGGCGTCACCTGCCTCGCCGGTTGCCCGATCGCAGCCAGCAGCGGCAGCAACGTCTTTGTGTTCAATGCCGATGCCCAAGCCGGTCTCGCATATGCAATCAGCCAAAGCGCCAAATTGAGTCTGAACTATCGGATCGACGGTTACTGGAACGCGCTTCGTGGCTTCAACTCAGCCGGCGCCGGAACCAATTTGGATCGCGTCTATAGCGGGCCCACTTTGAAACTGACCGTCGCCTACTGACGGTCCTACGAGACTCTCTTTTCCGGCGCGGTCGCGAGGTCGCGCCGGATTTTTTTATTTCTTCTTCAAGAGGACCGTGCCTTCGCGGCGAATGAGCGGCTGGATGGCTTCGGCAAGCTTTGCCAAGAGCCAGGGCAGCACGATTTCCAGATTGACGCGATCGTCGGCGACATCGATGGTCCCGCTCGCCGCCTGGCCAAGCGCGCTGACGCGAAATTGCAGGCGGTTGTCGGACCAGGTTTCCTCCTGAACATTGAACAAATGGCCGTAGCTGGTCCGAACGCTGCCCAGACCGGACTTCAGGCGGCGCACCGCTTCGTCTTTGCCGAGGTGATGCGGGATGGAAACGACGAGCGGCTTCGACATGGCGGCTCCAAATTCATCTGAAGCCGCATATAGGAACGGTTTCGCCTCGCCGCTATTCCGCTGCCGCGCGCGAGCCGATTGCGGCGTTGACCGCGGGCATGACTTTCTCGGCCATCAGTTCCATGGATCGCTTCGCCAGGACCAGATCGGCCCAGTCCATGCCGCAATAGAGCAGCGTGCCGAAGTCGCCGATCTTCTCACGCAGCGCCAAAATGCCGTCGACGACGCGATTGACGTCCCCGCAAATGATCACATTGTCGAAGATATAATCGAAAGTGACATCGTCATCCGTCATTTCCGGCAGCATCTTGAAGCAACCGAGCTTCTTGCCGCGGCGGAGCTTGGCGGTGAGCTGGCTCATGTAAAATCGATACGGGCTTTTGGGGTCGCCGCCGGCGTAGGCGCGCGCGGTCTTGTCGTCATCGGCGACAAAGATCGAGCGCGCGACCCGCCAATTGGCACGGTCGGCCTTGTGGCCGCCCTCGCCGCAGCCTTGGGCGTAATTGTGCCAGTGGCTGGGCAGATGGCTCACGTGCAGGAAATGCGACGAGACCGGCCACCAGCCGCGGCGGCCGAGCGCGATCAGGCCTTTGGAGTTGGGATCGCTCGAGGTGCCGAGGATCGGCGGATGCGGTTTCTGCAACGGCTTGACGATGCCGCCCAGCCCGATCTCGGGCCACACCGTCTTCATCGTCGAAATGTTCCAGTATTTGCCGGTGAGATTGTAGGGCGGCGCGTTGGCCCACAGCGCCAGAATATGATCGATCGCCTCGGCGAACATGGCGCTGCGGTCGGCATTTAGGAGTTCGAACGCTTCGGCGTCGGAAGGCAAAACGCCGGCGCCAATGCCGAAAAGAAAACGGCCTTCGAGCAGGTTATCGACCAGCGCCGCCTGTGTCGCGAGCAATACCGGATGGCTGAACGGCAGATTGGCGACCGCGGTGCCGAGCTTGATGTTCGACGTAAAGCCGGCGAGCGAAGCGCAAAAGGTCATGCTCGAGGGCACGTTCTCGGCGAGATCGGTCAGATGCTCGCCGCAATAGCCTTCGCTGTAGCCGAGCCGGTCGGCGAGAATGAAAGCCTCACGGTCCTCCCGCAGCGTCTCGGCGTAAGGCCGCGCCAACGGATGGACCGGCATGATGAAAAAGCCGAGTTTCATGGTTTCTCCCAAAGTCGCGTCCGCCGCGGCTGCGCGAGCGTTAAGGTTATACGAGGAAAGCTCGCGGTCAATTCGACCGGCTGCAAAAGAGTCTCAATTCTATCGGCGTTTCGACGCCCGTTTACCGGTTCATTGTTAACAGGGAACTCGATTCATTTACCATGCCTCTTCTGTTACATGATTGCGCCTCAACCAAGGGAAGAGGCACCCAATGTTAAATCACCTGAAGCGTTTCGTGAAAGACGAGTCCGGCGCAGCGGCGATTGAATACGGACTTCTCACTTCCGGAATTTCCGTGGCCATCATTCACGCCGTCAAGGACGTCGGCGTCAAGCTGGTCGCGATCTTCACCCTCCTGCAAAACGCGGTCTAACCGAACGCCGCCCCGGATCGAATCCGGGGCAGACTCGCTAGGCGCCTTCCGTCACCGGCAAGATGAGCGCCGAAGGATGCTCGGCCGCGTGATAGATCGTATCGGTGCCAATCTTGTTCGGCGTGTAATAATGCGTCCACAGCACGTCGGTGACCGCTGAATCGCCGTTGACGATTTCCAGCCGCATGCGGTTGCCCTTCTTGAAGCGGTGCGCCATCGGTTCGATGCTGATGTCGAAGCGATAGATTTTTCCCGGTTCAATCGACTGCGGATCGGCGTGACTGTGATACGGTTCCATCTCAGTCGATTTCTGCGGATCGAGCGCGCGGTGCGAGGCGCGCAGCCAGCCTTTGGTGATCCAGAATGACGCCGGATTGAGCGTCTTGGCGCGATCCTCATTCGATTGCGGCATCTGCTCGGAAAGCTTGACGAAAAAATCCATGTCGTTGCGCGTCGACGAGGCGTAGAGCGTGAGCTTGATCGGCCCGGCGATCTCCAGATCCTCCGCGAGCGGCGCGGTGGTAAACGTCAGCACCCGGCGCGCCGGGTCGGGCGCATTGTTCGGACCGAAGCCGACCACACCCATCATCCAGCCTGGATCGGGATAAGCGTATGAGGTCTTGTCCGCGCCGGAAGCCTTGTCGCGGGTAAGCGCGCCGTCGTTAAGCGACGTGACGCTGCTCGATTTTTCCCCGCTCAAATGCCAGGTGGTGTAGCGCACGCCGGCCGGCGGCCAGGTTTCGGCGGCGCGTACTGCATCCGCGCCGCGCACGAAATATTCGATCGCCGGGCGTTGCAGATATTCGGTTTGTTCGCCTTTGAGATAATGATCGTAGAACGGCAGCAGCATTTTTTCGTGCAATTCGCGGCTGTTGAACTCGCGGTTGGCGACAAACGCGTTGACCGGGCCGATCATCTTCAGCTTCTTTTCGCCCTTGGCGCGGCGGTAGCCGTCGATATTGCCGCGGGTGTGCAGATCGACCTTGCCCCAGACGCCGACCGAATAAAGCGGCACCTCAATCTCATCGAGACGCTCGGCGGCGGCCCGCTCGCGCCAGAAGCCGTCATAGGTCGGGTGCTCCTGGATGTGCAGATTGAGATCGTAGGGCTGCTCGCGCGGAAATTCGCCGTTGGCCGGGTGGCGGTTGATGATGCGGTTCTGGTTCCACCAATAAGAACCGAAGAAATCGCCGAGCATGCCGCCCTGATAGACCGAGGCGCGATACGGATCGTTGAGCCCGTCGAAGGCGCAGATGCAGGCGAGCGACGGCGGTTTTTGGATGGCCATCCACCATTGCGACATGCAGAAATAGGATTGACCGATGCCGCCGACCTTGCCGCTCGACCATTGCTGATGACCGAGCCATTCGATGACGTCGTAGAGGTCCTTCTGCTCGCTTTTATCGAGCAGGCGGAATTCGCCGCCGGACTTGCCGCAGCCGCGAATGTCCATGTGGGCATAAACATAACCGCGCTCGACATAGAGCTCGATCGGGCCGGTCTCGCGCCAGAGAAATTGCGGGCTCGCGGGGAGCGAATTGTTGTCGTAGCGATAGGGCGACGGCGCCAGCACGACCGGAAACGGCCCGTCGCCTTGCGGCATGTAGAGCGCCACGGCGATCTCGACGCCGTCATGCACGCGGATCTTCACTTCGTGCGGTCTCGGCAGTGCAGTATCCGCCATTTTTCTCTCCCGGCTAAGGCGCGAACTTAGAAAAAAGCAATTGACCGAGCAAACGCATGCATTTTTGCATTCAGCCTATGCAGGAAGGCGAAAAAACAACTCAGGCGCGTGTTCAAAATTTAACTGCACGATTGCAGCCAATTTGGCCTCCTGGATATAATTGCATGATCGGTGGGTGGGGTGCGTCCATGAGCGGTGCCGAGTATGCGTTTATAATTTGCGCTTTGCTCATTCTGGCCAGCGTCGTCAAATTGCTGAGCTTTGACGCGCAAGGCTGGATCCGCAAAGACTTAAAGCGCGGCGATCTCTACGCACTGATCGAAGTCGCGTCCGGCGTACGCCCGAACGGGCTAAGCCGGGACCAGGCGCGACGGCTGCAGACCCGCGGCATGGTGCGCAGCCTCGGCAACGGCAATTACCGCGCCACGCTCAAAGGCCGCCTGGCGCTGCGCATCCGGGACGGGATGGGCCACTCGGTGCAAATCGAGCAGTGAAGCACTCTTCCTCCTCCGCTTGGCGGAGGCGGATGCATGCGATCCCGTTGTCGCGGCGCGATTTCGCGCGCGAGTGATGTCAGACCCGTCGTCAAAATAAGGACGGCCCTCGCCCGCAACGGCATTGCGGCCCGCCGCATTATCCGCTTCGCTGAGCCGCCATGGCCGACGCCGCAAAGGTGCTGCTGATGCTCTCGGGCGGACCCGATTCCGCAACGCTCGCCGGCTTTGTCGCGCGCGAACTGGCGGCGGGAGAGCTGCCGCACGCGGTCTATCTGCGCAGCGGTCATCCCGCGGACAAAAAGGAAATTGATGCCGCCGAAAGGATCGCCGGCCGGATCGGCGGCCGGCTCGACATCGCCGATATCCCCGCGCTGCTGCAGGCGCTGCGAGACGATCGCCTGATGACGCTTTCGGAAAATTCGCTCCTGCCGTTCGGCAATACGATCGCGCTGTCACTGATGATGCTGTGCGCGATCAGAACCCGGGCTGAGGTCATCTATGTTGGCTACCACCGCGACGACGCCGAAGAGAATGAAGATTATGCGCGCCCAGTTATGGATCGGCTGGAATATTTGGCCGCGATCGATCGTGACCACGCGCCGAAAATCATCGCGCCGTTCCTCACCATGACCAAGACCGAGGTGTTCAAGCTCGGCGCGGCCATGGACGTGCCCTATGACCTGACCTGGAGCTGCTTGGAGGCCAAAGATCTGCAGTGCGGGCAATGTACCGCCTGCCGCGCCCGGCGCCACGCGTTTGTCAATGCGGGATTGGTTGACCCGACACGGTACCAGACGGAGCCGATGGCGCTGGATTCCACTTAAACGATGACGGGCAACATAAAATGCGCCGAGAAAACCGACGTCGAACCGATATTTACTAGAGCAAGCCCGGCCAGCCCAGGTATACGCGTCCCTGAAGATATGCCGGTGCACGCGCTTATAGTGCTGTTCGCTGAACCGCTGCGCGGTAATCGCGGTCTCGAAATGATCCAGCGCAACTTGCGTGCGTCATACATCGACAGGACGAGGAGCCTTAGCCATATTTTTAATGATAGCGGCACGGCACTCCGCCGCCGAGGCACCCCGGCTTTCGAGCGTGCTAAAGGTTCTTTTCATTTCGCGCGATAGGCGTAGGCCTTCGATCGCGCTTATTTTTTCAAAACCGGCAGGACCGATCGTAAGGCGTCTAGCCTTGGCCTTCGCGCCGACGACGTCGCCCCGCCTGGATTTTCCGGTCTCTTTTGACTTCGCGACCCTCTTCATAGAAGCATTATAGCATATTTGTTCAGGCGTTGCAGGGCCGCTTCACAAGCGCCCATCTCGTCGCGCGATTGCGAGCAAAAGATCACAGCCCCAAATACGCCCGCCGGATCTCCGGCTTGGCCGCCAGTTCCTTCGGCAGTCCTTCCATGAAGATGCGGCCTTCGGCGACGACGTAGGCGTAGTCGGACAGCGCCAGTGCGAGATGGACGTTCTGCTCGACCAAAAGAATAGTCAGTCCGGCTTCCTTCAATGTCTTCAGCGTCGCCAACAGCTGATAGACGACCACCGGGGCCAGCCCCAGCGACAATTCGTCGATAATAAGAATATCGGGGTCGGACATCAGCCCGCGCGCGATCGCCACCATCTGCTGCTCGCCACCCGACAGCGTGCCGGCGAGCTGGCGCTTGCGCTCGGCAAGCCGCGGGAACAGCGTGAACACCTGGTCGAGCCGTTCGGCATATTTGCCCGCGGCGCGCTTGGAGAAGGCGCCCATTTCCAGGTTTTCGGCGACGCTCATGGTGGCGAACAATTGCCGGCCTTCTGGCACCAGCGCGAAACCGCGCGCCGCCTTGGCATGGCTCGGCAAATGCGTGACGTCCTCGCCTTCGAAAGTCACCTTGCCGCGCCACGGCGCAATCGAGCCCGCGACCGCGCGCAGCGCCGTGGTCTTGCCGGCGCCGTTGGCGCCGACGATGGCGGTGAGCGCGCCGCGCCGGGCTTTTAACGACAGACCCCACAGCACCTGAACCTCGCCGTAACCGGCTTCAAGGTTTTCGACCGTCAGCAGCGGCTCGGCCTCCGACACGGCGGCCGCGGCGGTGTTGGGGCTGGCGGCATCAGCCATGGGCCGCACCTCCCTGCAATTGCTCGGCGAGCTTCGGATCGCCGAGATAGGCCTCGATCACTTGCGGATTTTGCGCGACCTCGGCCGGCAGGCCTTCGGCAAGTTTCTGGCCGTAATTGAGCACGACGATGCGGTCCGACAGGCTCATGATCGCTTGCATCAGATGCTCGATGATGAGAATGGTGATACCGGAATCGCGGATGCGGCGGATGACGCCGATCATGTGCTCGACCTCGGTCGGATTGAGCCCGGCCAGCACTTCGTCGAGCAACAACAGCTTCGGCTGCGCGGCGAGCGCGCGCGCCAGCTCGAGCCGCTTCTTGCCGGCGATGGTCAGATGCAAAGCGAGCATGTCGATGCGGTCGTCGAGGCCGGTGACGTGCACCGCTTCGCGCGCCACCTCGCGCGCGCGGTGCAGCGGCAGATTCTCGCGGCCGAAACAGGCGCCGACCGTGCAATTGTCGAGCACCGTCATGTTGGTCAGCGGCTGCACGATCTGATGGGTGCGCGCGAGCCCATGGCGGGCGACGACGAAGGGCCGCTCCCCGGTGATGTCGATGCCGTTGAACGTGATCTTGCCGGTATTCGGCGCGAACACGCCGTTGATCAGATTGAACAGCGTCGACTTGCCGGCGCCGTTCGGCCCGATCAGACCGAGTATTTCGCCGGGTTGGATGACGAAGCTGAGATTGTTCACGGCCTGCAGGCCGCCGAAGCGCTTGCTGACGCGGTCGAGTGCGAGGAGCGCCGTCATTCCAGCACCCGCTTCAGCCAGGGGAACCGGCTGTAGAGGAATCCCATCAGGCCGGAGGGGAAGAACAGCACGATGAGGAGCAGCAGCACCCCGGCAACCACCAGCTGGAAGTTCGCAAACGTCGATGAGGTGAGGAGATACCCGCGCAGCTCCTCGTAGAGATAGGCGCCGAGCGCGACGCCGGTCACGGTGCCCTGCCCGCCCAGCATGCAGATCACGATCGCCTCGGTTGACAGCGTCAGATCGAAGGCGTCGGAGGGCTGGATGAAGGCGCCCTTGAAAAAATAAAGCCCGCCGGCAATGGCGGGCAAAAATGCAGACGCGCTGTAAGCGAGAGCTTTATAGCGCGGCGTCGGCACGCCGAGGATGGCGGCGGCATCCTCATTCTGGCCGATGGCGAGAAGCCCTAGACCGAATTTCGAGCTCTTGATCGCATAGCTCAGATAGAGCGAGGCGCCCATCACCGCGACGAACAGAAAATAGATCACCCACAGCGCCTGCGCCGAGCCGCCGAGCGGCAGAAACACCTGCGGCGAGATATAGATGCCGGACGAGCCGCCCCACGGCGTGAAATTCTCGGCAAATGACTGCACGCCTTCGACGATGCCGATGGTCGCCAGCGCGAAGAACGCTCCGCGCAGCCGCAAGATGCCGACGCCGAATATGAACGACAGCAGCGAGACGCCGAGCCCCGCGGCGATCAGGCTCGCCGGAAGCGACCAGGCATAGGTACTGACCAGCCAGATGCAGATATAGCCGCCCAGCCCGAAGAAGACGATGCTGCCGAAATTGATATAGCCGGCATAGCCCAGCATCAGATTGAGATTGCTGGCGAGCGTGATGTAGACGCAAGCGAGCGCCAGGCTTTCGCGCAGCTCGACATTGTTGCCGATCGCGGGCCCCGCCGCGAAAATGGCGATGACCAGCGCGATGATCCAGAAGAACGGGCGCCGCAGCATCTAAAGCGCTCCACGCCGTGACGCGAATATGCCGCCGGGAAACGCGATCAGCACCAGCACGAACAGCGCGAATTCGATCACCAGCGTCCAGCTCACCGGCACGAACGGCGTGACGATGCCTTCGAGCAGGCCGAGCGCGATGCCGCCGAACAGCGCGCCGACCGGATTGCCGAAGCCGCCGAGCACGGTGACGATAAAACCCTTGAGCTGATAACCGTCGCCGGAGAGGATGGTGAAGGGAAACAGCGTGCCGATCAGCACGCCCGACACGCCGGCAAGCGCGACGCCGACCCCGACCGAAATAGCCAGGATCCGCGTTGTCGGGATGCCGACCAGCTCGGCGGCCTCGCGATTATTGGCGACCGCGCGCATCGCCTTGCCGGTGCGGGTGTAGTGCAGAAACCCATACAGCAGAGCGGCGATCACCGCAGCGAGCACGGCGGCGAGAATATGCGCGCCCGGAAAGGTGTAGCGGTCGATGGTGATACCGGGCAGCGACACCTCGACGTTGAACAAGGCCGTGCCCCAGACCGCGGTGCCGACACCGATCAGGATGAGATTGACCGAGAAGGTCGAGAGCAGACTCATCAGCGGCGGCCGGCCGACCATGCGATGAATGGCGATCCAATAGAGCGCCACGCCGACGAAAAAGCCGGCGATCAGAACCGGCGGCAGCGTCAGATAAGGCGAAATGCCGAGCGCATTGGCGAGCAGATAAAGCGCCATCATGCCGGCGACGATCATGGCGCCATGCGTGAGGTTGATCACGTCCATGACGCCCCAGATCAGCGTCAGTCCCATGGCGGCCAGGCCGTAGACCAAGCCGACCAGCACGCCGTCGATGATCGAAGCGAGGATGCCGAACATATTTCGCTCACGTTTCCCGGGCGCAACGCAGCACGCCGCATAGCGAAGTGTTGCGCTGCAGACCCGGGATCATGTCACAGGCTGAGTTTGCGAAGGCCCCGGATCGGCAGCGCAGCGCCACGCGCCGCACTGGATCCGGGGAACGCCATGTTACTGGCTGGCTGAGATCGGATAGAGCAGTTCGGCTGACTTTGCCTCCAGCGGCCAGACCACCTGGCGACCGAGCTTGCCATCGATGTTCTGCCATTGCGCCAGCACCATCTTGTGCTCGGCTTGCAGCCCGTGATGGCCCGGGTCGGTCATGAATTTGATGTGGCCGAAGAAGGTTGTGATGTCGATGGCATTGAGCGCCGCCGTCACCTTTTCCGGATCGATCGAGCCGGCTTGCTCGATGGCGTGCTGCAGCACCACGCCGCTCGTATAGCCGGACGCCGCGTGGTAATCCGCCTTGGCGTGGAATTTATCCTGGAACGCCTTGGCAAATTCCGCGGTGGTCGGTCCGAATTGCGGCTTGTAATTGACCTGCTGCTCCCATTGCGACGGCACCGTCACGCCGAGCGCGGAAGGGCCGAGCTCGCCGAACTTGTCGTCGGCCGGCGCCACCAGGATCGAAATCCACTTCATCCCGGCTTTCTGGTCGTGCATCTGGCGGGCGAGCGTCGCACCGTCGGAATAATGACCGCCGCCCATGAAGGCGTCGGCATTCGACGAAATGATCTTGTTGACGATCGGACCGAAATCCGTGGTCGAGGGCGAGTAGGATTCATCCATCACGACCTGGAACCCGGCGGCGAGCGCCTGCTGCTTGGCCGCGGTCAGCACCGCCTTTGAGAACGGATCGTCGGAATAGACCATGGCGATCTTGGCGTGCGGATCCTTGGCCTTGAGTGCCTCGACCGCGCCGGACAAATAGTGGCCCGCCGAGGTGATCACCATGAACAGATATTTGTTGCCGAGCTCGAACGGCTTTTCCTCGGCGCCGCCGCTATCGATCATGATCTTGCCGTACTGCTCGGAGATCACCGCGGCCGGCGCGGTCAGGCCCGACGAATAGGGGCTGAACAAGAATTGGGCGTGATCCTGATTGATCAGCCGGGTGTAGAGCTGCTGGACGCGGCCGCCGACCGATTGGTCGTCGTAATTGACGAACTTGACCATATACTTCTTGTCGCCGACCTTGATGCCGCCTGCGGCATTAACCTCGTCGCGCCAGTATTCGTAGCCGCGCTGCTGGCCCAATGAATCGACATTGAGCGGGCCGGTCTGGGAGTCGGTGAAGCCGACGGTGATGGTGTCGCTTGTGTTGTTTTGGGCGAATGCCGGCGCGGCAAACAGCGTCGCGGCGGCGGCCAATAAGCAAAGCCGTTTCATATGTTCCTCCCTGTGCGACCCCTCTTGGAATCGCGATCACGCAAAGATACCCGGTCCAAGCGTTGTTCGGCCGAGTCCCCCGGTAGTCCCCACGTTCGCCGGAAGCATCGCATAATCGGCCGATAAAGGCCATCCGGTAGGACCCTATGGCGGCCACGATGACGGCCGCGGGGCGCGCTGTCACCGCGACAAAATCTCGCGTGGCGCGGCCACCGGGCGCAATTCCTGTGCTAAGCTTTTCATCAATGGCGCACCGCCTGCTCTCTTTAGCGTAGCTTGCGTTTTCGCTCTGCCGCGGTTGCCGCGGCTCATCAAAAAAGACTGGGAGGATCTTCATGCCTATGCCCCGAATAACGCTCGCCAGCGCCGCAACGATCGCGGCGGCCATCGCGCTCACCCTGGCCTCGGCCGTGAGCGCCGACGCGCAGACCAAAGTCACCATCGGCAAGGTGATCGGCGGCGACGGCTTCCACGTGCCGACCTATGTCGCGCTGGACGAGGGTTTCTTCAAAGCCGAGGGGCTCGACGCTACGCTCGTCGAATTGCAGGCTCCCGCGCAGGTGACCGCCGTGCTGTCGGGCAATCTCGATTGCGCGCCGATCCCCTCGGGCGGGGCGCAGGCGGCGTTGAGCGGCGCCAAGATCGAATACATCGTCGGCGAGTTGCTCAAATCGCAATGGACCATCACCACGCGGCAGGACATCGCCAAGGCCGAGGACCTCAAAGGCAAGACGCTGGGTCTCGGCCGGCCCGGCGGCGCCGATTACGACGAGGCGCAGGCGGTGCTGCACCGCTTCTTCCACATGGACGCCGGCAAGGACTACAAGGTGATCTCGTTCCAGGGCGAGGCCGAGCGCATCGCCGCTATGGTCAATAACGACATCCAGGGCGCCGCATTGTCGATTCCGCACGCGGTGGTTGCCGAGCAAACCGGCCTGAAGGTGCTGTTGCGCACCGGCGACTATATCCCGCGCGCCGGCGGCACCATCTGGTGCATGCAAAGCTTCGTCGAGCAGCATCCCGATACGGTCAAGAAGATCGACCGCGCCATCGCCAAGGCGGTGATGTATTTTCGCACCAACAAGGAAGGCTCGATCAAGGTGCTGGAGCACCACGTCGGCAGCATAAAGACCGATGCCGAGGCCGGCGCCATCTGGGATCAGCTGCACGATTCCTACGGCGCCGAGGTGCCCAAGGACCTGTTCGCGGATATTTTCGAATCGCGGCGCCAGACCATGATCGCGGCGCGGCAATGGCCGGCCGACAAGCCGCTGCCCGATCCGGAAGGCTTCCTGGCGCGCAATCTTTTAGACTCGACGCTCAAGGAAATGAATTACGTCCCGGCCAATCTCGCGGCGCCGACGAAATCGAATTGAAAATCATCCGCCCCCACGCAAGTGGGGGAGGGGGACCACGCGAAGCGTTGTGGAGGGGGTTTCTGACTCGACGCTTCGTTGTCGTCGCAGAATTTTCGTTGAGGCCCGCGCCCCGCCCACCGCGCAAGAGCGCGGTCCCCCTCCCCGCTTTCGCGGGGCGGGATGGACTTCAATCCTCGCTCCCGTGCTGCGGGCGCCAGCGGCTCATGCGGTCTTCGAGGAGTTTGACCAGCCCGGTCATGACGAGCGACAGCGCGGCAAACACGATCAGGCCGGCGAACACCACGTCGACTTTGAACTCGCTCGCGGCGCGGACCATGACGACGCCGAGGCCGTCCTGCGCGCCGAAGAATTCCGCGACCACGACGCCGAGCACGGCGCGGCCGATGGCGAGCCGCAACCCGACGACGATAAAGGGCAGCGCGTTCGGCACCACGACGAGCCGCGCGATATCCCATTCGCCGGCCCCGAACGAACGCACCACATTGATCAAAAGCTTGTCGGCGTTGCGCACGCCTTCATAGGTGTTGATCAAGAGCGGGAACAGCGCGCCAAGGAAAACGATGGCGACCTTGGACCACAGCCCGAGCCCGAACCACAGCAACAACAGCGGCAGAAAGACGAGCCGCGGCGTAGCGTTGAACGCGGTAATGAACGGATCGAGCATGGCGTTGAGCACGTTCGAGCGGCCGAGCAGGATGCCGAGCGGCAGGCCGGCCAGGACGGCGAGCCCGAGCCCGATGGCAAAGGCGCCGGCGCTCACGCCGAGCGGGGCCCAGATCGAACCGGTTGCGAACATTTGCCAAAGCGTGCCGGCGATGTTGCTCGGCACGGTGAAGAACAATTTGGTGCCGGCTTTCATCGGCACGAGGTCGGGTAGGAATTGCCAGACCAGAAGAAGACAGACGATGCCGCCAGCACCGAGCGCGGTCGGCTCGATACGCCGCCACAGCCGCCGCGCCGGCGCCGCGGCATCGGCGTGGACGTTCGCGGCGAAATCGGCTTGCAGCTCGGCCATCTTTATTGGCCTTTCCGCCATGGAAAGGCCGTGCGTTCCGCGAAGCGGATGCCTTCGGTCAGCACCACCGCGATCACCATCACCGTGAGAATGCAGGCGAACATCTTATCCATGGCGAACAGGTCGCCGTAGCGGGAGATGGCAAAGCCGATGCCTTCGGAGGCGGCGAAGAATTCCCCGACCAAGACGCCGATCAAGGCGCGGCCGATGGCGATGCGCGCGGCGGCGACGACGTAAGGCAGCACGCTCGGCAGCAGCACCTTGCGATAGAGAGCCCACTCGCCACCGCCCAGCGAGCGCACCACGTCGATCAGCCGGCGGTCAACCGCGCGCACGCCGGCGCAGGCATTGAAGATGAACGGAAACACCGCGAGCGAGAACACGATGATGGTCTTGCCCGGCAGGCCGACGCCGAAAAAGATGACCAGCAGCGGCGCCAGCGCCACCAGCGGACTCGCATAAAAAATCGTCATCAGCGGATCGAGCGCATAGCCGACCCGCACCCGCCAGCCCATGACGATGCCGAGCGGCACGCCGACGACGACGGCCGCGCCGAGGCCGAGAAAGAACGGCACCGCGCTCACCGCAAGATCGTCGGCCAGGTCGCCGCTGCCGACGAGGTCGACAAAGCCCGCCGCGATCAGGCTCGGCTTGCTGATGAACAGCGGATCAAACGGCACCACCAGGAAGATCGCCTGCCAGGCGGCAAAGAACAGCACGACGGCCGCGGCGCCGAGCAGAAAATTGCGGTAGCGCCCCATGACGCGCGGCTGAATGATGGTTTCCTCTGCCATCGCCTAAACCACGATCTCGTCCTTGAGCGTAGTCCAGATTTCGAGTTTGAGCGCGTTGAACTGCGGCGTCACCCGCATCTCGTATTCGCGCGGCCGCGGCAGCTCGATGGCGAAGGTCTTCTTGGCGCGGCCCGGGCGCTTGCTCATCACCATGACGCGGTCGGACAGATAGATCGCCTCGTCGATCTGGTGGGTGACGAACAGCACCGTCTTCTTCGCCTCGCGCCAGACGCGCAGCAGCTCGACCTGCATCAGGTCACGCGTTTGCGCATCGAGCGCGGCGAACGGCTCGTCCATCAACAGCACGTCGGGATCGGTGGCGAGCGCACGGGCAAGGCCGACGCGCTGCTTCATGCCGCCCGACAACTCATGCGGATAATGATGCTCAAAGCCGGCGAGCCCGACCAAAGCCGACAGCCGCGCCGAAATAGCGCGGCGCTTGGCCGCCGGGACTTTCTTCAGTTCAAGCCCGAGCTCGATATTGTGCTCGACTGTACGCCAGGGCAGCAGCCCGAAATCCTGAAACACCATGGCGCGGTCGGTGCCCGGGCCGCTGATCGTCTTGCCGTGCATCAGGATGTCGCCGGAATCCGGCTTGAGCAGGCCGAGCAGAATATTGAGGAAAGTACTTTTGCCGCAGCCCGACGGCCCGAGGATCGAGACGAACTCGCCTTCGGCGACGTCGATGTCGAAATTGCCAAGCGCCCGCACCGGCGCGCGGTTCGGCGGGCGAAAGGTCAAATTGACGTTGCGCGCTTGGATATACGCCGCCATCGGTCCCGATCCGCCGCCTGCCCCGTTTTGCCTCACTCAAGCATACCGCGGGCGAATGTCCAGGCCGCCATCGTCTTCGCCGCATGCGGTAGGCGCGCCCGGCAAGACCTGATAGCACCGGCCGGGCGCGCCATCCGGTGCAACCTGGGGGCAGGCGCCAAACGCGGCGGCGCTGTTGCGATACGGCCATGCGTGGAGACGAAACATGCGAACGGCTTTGGTTCTGATCGGCATCATCGTCTTGGCCGCGGGGCTATTCTTCATGGCACAGGGCGTGGGCTACATCCGCTGGCCTGCCGAGAGTTTCATGATCAGCGAAACGCGGTGGATCTATTACGGCGGCGCCATAGCGCTCGCCGGCCTCCTGATCGTCCTGATGGCGCGACGGTGAAGGGCGCCCCCGCATGCTGACTGCCGCTTTCATCATCCTCACCCTTGCGGTTGCCTTGGGCGCCGTGCTTGCGGTGCTGCATCTGCGGAGCAACAGAAGCTCGGCACCACCCTGGCCGCTCGGCGCGCTGCATGGCATTCTCGCCCTCGCCGGCCTCGGCTGTCTCGCTCTCGCGCTACGCGGACCGCCGCGCGGCGTGGAACAGGGCACCGCCTCATTCGGCCTCATCGCCGCCGTGCTGTTCGTGCTCGCGGCCTTGCTCGGCGCGAGACTGCTTGCCGCGCGCATCTTCAAAAAACCGATCGGCGGCGGCACGATCGCCATTCACGCCACGCTTGCGGTGAGCGGGTTTGTTATTCTGGCGGCCTATGCATTCGTGGGGTAGCGGCGGTGACCAAGTTCACGAACGTCACAGCGAAGTAATTGGCGGCGGCAGCGTCGCCCGAGCCCGCGGAGCCATTGGCGCAATGCACCTTACGCCCTATATCCGCCCTACCGTCCTAACCACTGCCCAGCGGGTGCTCCAATGAACCACCCCGTCAGAAGCGACTTTGCCACCGCCGTCACCGAGGCCGGCGTGACGGTCACGTTCAAGCCGATGAAAAGTATTTTCAGCTTTTACAGACTTGCCGACAAAGATGACATCGCGCGCCTCGGCCCCGTCTCGCCCCAATACGTTCGACACCCAGGCCCAAGCGGCGATACTGCGGATTACCCCTCCGATGAAGTTCAAGCGATGGCGCAGCAAATCGCGTCGGAAGCCGGCGCGGCGCTATGGTCCGCTCAAGACGAGCAACAAGCCGACAGGCGGGCGACGGTGACGCCGGTTCCGGTTGTCACCGATAGGGGAGACTGAGCAAAGCCCAGCGCAGCCGACGTCACCTCGTCGGCGGCGCTATGGTGTCGAGGGCCTTGTGGCTGGTCTCGACGCCGATCAGGAACACCGCGACCGCTCCGATCGCCAGCGCCACCGACAGCGCCGCGAAGACGGCGACGATGCCGAAGGCCTGGATAAAGACGATCGCCGAGCCTGCCAAGGTGCCGCCGAGCCGCCCCGCCGCGAAGGCCGTTCCGAGGCCGGTGCCCCGCGCATTGGTGGGGAACACCTCGGTGGTGTAGATCACCATCGCCATCACCCGGCCGCGAATGTCTTTCGGCGAATATTCGGCGGCATAGGTGAAGGACAGCGGCGTCTCGGCCATGCCACCGGCCTCGTCTTCGGCGAGCGCTACCGCATCCCCCGGGCGTCACCTCGGCGGCGCTGCAGCCGGCAGCGCTGCGCTGGAATTTGCCGGCGAGCGCGGCGCGGCAGCAAGAACTTGCCGCGCGCATGGGCCGGCCCGGAACGCCGCTCGCCGACGTGGCTGCGGAATTGATCGGCGATCTCGAATTGCGCAGCCGGCTGCGCGATATCGGCGTCGAAAAAAGCGACTTCCCGGCGATCGCCGAACGCACCATGAAAAATGCACTGCTCGCCAGCAATCCGCGCAAAGTCACCGGGACCGCCGACGTGCTGGAGGTTCTCGAAGCCGCCTGGTAGCGATAGCGGCCGGGCGCAGACGCGCGATAGGAGCGAAACATGGCGGATGAAGCGGAGGTGGCGGCGCTGGAGGAAAGCCGGCGGGCGGCGCTGGCGGCCGGCGATATCGAGGCGCTGAGCGATTTGTTCGCCGACGACTATGTTCACGTACATGCGACTGCGGTCGTTCACGACAAGGCCGCAATGCTCAATCACGTGCGGAAATCGCCGCGCACGGTCGCGCCGCGTTCGCCGAAAATCCGCGTCTATGGCGACGTCGCGATCCTGACCGGCGAGATGGTCAACATTGCCCCGGCCAGCGGCGCCGCCGAGCCTTCCAGGACGAGACTCTATGCCACGCAGGTCGCGCGCAAGATCGGCGACAAGTGGAAATTCGTCTCGTTCCAAACGACGCGAATTCCGGATTGATATGGCAGGTAGTGGTCGGAGTGGCAGGATTTGAACCTGCGACCCCCTCGTCCCGAACGAGGGTGCGTCCGTGGCCCCGCTTGAATTTTCAGTCGTTTTTGTCGCGTTTGTGGACGAATGTTCGCGATTTAGACCGCTGATGCTGTGGCGAACCTGTGGCGCACTGGTTTCGGATTTTATGCTAGCACCCTTCTAGGGTGATTTCGGCAAACGGTGGCGTAAAATGCCTGCATTCGCTCGATACATCGGGATTGACTATTCGGGCGCGCAGACGCCGACAGCCAGCCTGAGAGGGTTGCGTATCTACATGGCGGAACGGTTATCGCTGCCCAGCGAGCTGGACGAGGCGCGGTATCGCAGAATGGCTTGTCGAACGACTGGCCGAAGAGACATCGACGCTGGTCGGTATTGACCACGGCTTCTCGTTTCCGCTCCGATATTTCGAGGTGCATGCTCTCAAGCCAGATTGGCCGACCTTCCTCGATGATTTTCAGCGCCACTGGCCGACCGACGAGAACATCTACGTCGATTCGTGCGCGTTGGTGCGGTGGGAAACGGAGCCGCGCGCGTAGGCAATACCCGATGCGGCGTGTGGCTGACCTCCAGCGGCACGGCGCAGGGGCATGGCCTCGGAGGTGACGCCTACGCGGTGGACAAGTCGCGCTATCGGCTCACTGTTGGCGTCTCCGAGGATGATCCTGCGCTCGTCAAATGGACTGAGTGGGCGGCGGAGAACGTCACTCCCGTCACCGTCAAGGCATTACACGCGACTGCGAGCCACTTTGACACTTGGTACGTCTACTTCGGGGTCATCGATCCAGCGGAGATCGAGGAGTGCATCGACATGCAGACTGGCCTCACCGTCGAGGGTTGGCGCGATACGCCCGAGGGTCTCGCGAGGCCCGTGCCGCCAGAGCGACGGCATGTGTGGCACAAGAAGCTGATGAAGAAGCTGCGTCGGCGGCGCTGATCTCACACGCTTCGCAGTGGGAATTTGGCGTGATTGTGCACCCACCTTGCCAGCCTAACGGAGATGGCAATGACCGAAACCGCTGAACGGATTGTTCTTGCCTCGCGGCCGGTTGGGGAACCGACATTAGATAATTTTCGCTCGGAAGAATTTCCGATACCACAGCCCGGTCCGGGCCAAATGCTGTTGCGCACGCTGTGGCTTTCGCTGGATCCCTACATGCGCGGCAGGATAAGCGATGCGCCGTCCTATGCCAAGCCTGTTGGCATTGGCGAGGTGATGGAAGGCGGCACTGTCAGCGAAGTGGTTGCCTCGAACGTTCCCCGGTTCGCCCAGGGCAATATCGTCGTAGGCCGTACTGGCTGGCAGACCCATGCGCATCGTTTGGCGATAGTCACGAGTTCACGACAAGCTCAGCGACGCTTCGAGCGCTCCTTCTGAACGCAGTAGGCCCTCGCGCACGATCAAACTATCGCCGATGCATGCAGCAAGCCTCCGATCGCCAACCGCGTGACGAGCTCGGTCAGTTCATTCGTGAATGGCTCGTCGGTATCGATGCGGAACGGCTCTTGCGCGAACAGCTCGCGATTGCGCACAAAAACGCTGCATTGCCCCATGAGCCAGATGGCGACGTATAGGGCGACCCGCCTTTGCGTTCCTGGAGGTAGGAATCGGCACACGATATCGACCGCAGTAGTTAGATAAGACACCGCGTCCGTCGCCATGAACTTGAGAAAGATCTTGGTAGGATGGGCGCTTTCCCAGGCGAACAGGCGAATGTAGCGGCTCATCTCGTCGCGAAATAGGAGCGGCCGCAATTGCTGGTACACGAAGCTTCGCAGAGCCTCCTCGCGGGAAAGCGACTTCAACTTCTCCGGATCAGCCCCTGCATGTTCCGTGAGCCTCTCGAAGGCAGTTTTGAGGACTTCGCGGTACAACCCATCCTTGCCTTTGAAATGATAATTGATGGCCGCCTGATTGACCTGAGCTTTGACGACAATGTCCCGCACGCTCGCGCCCTGGAAGCCTTTCTCGGCGAACAGATGCACGGCGGCCTTGATGATGGAACCACGAGTATTTTCAGCCGGTCGGGTCATCAATTTCCAATTCAAACGACTGTTTGAACTCAATTCATAATACGTGATCCGTCAGAACGCAAATTATCCGCGCGAAGCGTCATTTTTCTGCCTCAAACAACTGTTTGAAATTCGAATGATCGTATGATATAAGCGTTTGAACGCAAAACGGCGATGGAGGACCATCCATGCCAGGGAATATTCAGGGATCCTCGATGCTGGAGCGAACGTCGAGGTTTGTGCTGGAGGTATTGCCGTACCTGCTATCCGCTCTGATCGCGGCGGTCGTCGTGCCCGGGTTCCTCTATTCGCAGGTTCAGGGAACGAAGGTGACGCTCGTCCCAACCGCGCTCGAAATGATCCAGCGGGACCATGCCGTGTCTGCGCCCGCTCAGATGTTGTCGGACCGGCCCACCGAAACGGCCGAGGACAAGGTGGCGTACCGCTAAGATGAAGCGTTCGCGGCGCACACCCCGCACCACCTAATCACGAAACAGAGGAGTCGTGCCATGTCGCGCCATTGGCGAACGGTTTCCAAGGCTATGCAAAAACTCGCAGCCGGGCTGTACGAGGTCAAGAGCGAAGGAATGTTGCCTTACGAGACTTACTACGTTCTCGCAACCGACAACGAGCTCAAGCTACTCTACAATTTGAGTAGCAAGTACGTGGCTGACGACTATGCACTACGATCCGACAGAGGGCATTTGCTCGAGCCGGCTTAGAGCGGTTGGCTCACGTTCCAGCGCAGCGAGAAAGCGGTCGGCCCAGTGTTGGACACTGTTGTGTGAGAGCACTCGGAACAGCTCCTCGTGGCGCTCGCGACGCTCGGCCAGTGGCATCGAGAGCGCTTGCCCGATGGCAGCGGCGACGCTGTCGGGATCGTAGGGATTAACCAGTAGCGCCGCTTTGCATTCATGAGCCGCGCCAGCGAAGCGCGATAGGACAAGAACACCAGGGTCATCGGGATTCTGCGACGCCACATATTCCTTAGCGACGAGGTTCATGCCGTCGCGCAGCGGAGTCACGAGCCCAACACGTGCGGCGCGGTACAGTCCGGCAAGCGTCGCGTGGCTATAAGTACGATTGACATAGCGGATCGGCGTCCAATCGGCCTCACCAAAGGCGCCATTGATGCGTCCGGCGGTCGATCCGATCTCCTGCTCCATGTCGACGTATTCCGGAATTTCGGTACGGCTCTTAGGCGCGATCTGCAAATAAGTCACTTTGCCCCGCCAGTTAGGTTGCGTGCGGAGGAATAGCTCGAATGCCGAAAGCCGCTGTGGGATTCCCTTCGAATAGTCCAAGCGGTCGACGCCGATGATAAGCGCCCGGCCATTTAGGCTTCCGATTACGCGCTGAACGAACGGCAAACGCACCGAACGCTCGGCAAGATGGGCGAAGGCCGCGGTCTCGATGCCGACCGGGAACACGTCGATCCGAACGGTCCGATCGGCGACGATGAAATCGAAATCGTGGCTGTGCAGGCCGCATTCTCGCGTGAGATAACGGCTGAAATTGAAGGCATCATCGCCGGTTTGGAAGCCGACGAGATCGTATTCGCAAAGCGACGGAATGAGGCGCTCGTGGTGGGGCAACGCCGTCAGCATTTCCGGCGGCGGGCACGGGATGTGAAGGAAAAAACCGATGCGATTCTTGTGCCCGCGCTCGCGCAGTGCTTTGGCGAGCGGCATCAGGTGATAATCATGCACCCAGATGAGGTCATCCGGCCCGAGCACCTCGTGCAACTCGCGGGCAAAGTGATCATTGACGCGCAGATAACCGCTCAGATCTCGGCGCGAGAACTCCGCGAGATCGATGCGGTAGTGCAGGATCGGCCATAACACGCGGTTCGTGAAGCCATTGTAGTATTCCTGGTGATCTTCTTTGGAGAGATCGAGTGTGATGTAGCTAATCTTGTCGTGCACGACCTGCTGCGTGGCGATCTTGGTCTGCGTGGCGACCTTTCCACTCCAGCCGAACCAAATGCCGGATTTTCGCTTGAGCGCCGCCTTGACGGCAACTTCAAGCCCGCCGGCGCGCGCCTTTGCGTTTTTTTCGGGAATGGCGACTCTATTCGAGACTATGACGAGCGGTGCCAATAGCGTTCCTCTCCTCAGCCCTGACCGATCGGTCGACCTATAATGTTAGTTGAGAGTTGGCGCTACCGCCAGCTCTGGCCCATTAGGCGACAAAGTACATCACGCCAAACCCACGATGACTGATGGATGCGCCTGGCGTCACCTTGCCAGCAGTCCAGACGATCCCGCCTGGGCCCTTGAAAGCGTTACAAGAAGGAGCGGGCCTCGGACCTCAGCTCAGCCGCGAACACCGACTTGCAACAAACACTTTATTAGCAAGTTTGCTTGAACGAAATCGGTCAGGTCCGAAGCCATGGAACGAGACTCGCAAGAGCCTAAAAAGATGAATTTGCTCTGATCGCGCCGACACTTTGGTGTGACACTGGTCACATCCCCAAAATTCCTCGGCACATAAATAAACTATCGATCAGGTTAGGAGGTTTTAATGGCCGATCTTTTTAAACCTCGCGTTCAAAAAACTTCACTGCGGTCTCGGCTCGTCACTGCAATCTCTAATAATCCCGATTTAGTGGCGATTGTGCTTTTCTGCGTGATCGGTTTGTCGGTGACCTTGAATATGATCCTTCGTTTTCCAGACCTTGGGGGGATTATCGCGCAATTCAATCAATTCTGATTGGTAGCACGGCCGATTAACCGCGATCCCGCCAGTAGTCTTGCAGACTGCCATGACTTTCGGCGCTCATCGAGCCGCACGTACGAATGGAGCACTTTATCTGCTGACAGTTATTTTGCGATATCTGCAAGACGACTGACGATCGTGTACTGGCGGTTATTACGCTGTTCGCCAACGGCGCCACGACGACTTGCCAGCTTGCGGCCATTTTATAGCAAGTCGTTGTCTTGCGCCCGTCACGGTTTGCCTGTCGCTCGCCGAATAAGACGAGAGGCCGTCACACTGGCTTTTGACCCTTGTCGGTGACTTCGGCTCTTGCCTCGAAAGGCGACATTCTTTCGCACCGCGGTAAGTGTCGTGAAGGGCCATGTATGGACGGCTCCGAGTTGGCAAGGACTTTCTTCACGAGTGCAGCATTGGTCGGTGCAGCCATGTGTTCGGCCTTTGCGTGCGGTTCACATGACCGCTGGCCATAATGCCCTCCGCGGATCAGATCCCGGTCAATAGGACGCATTCGAGATGCTCTGGCCCTTGTGGGTTGTCCTGATCGCCGGATCGACCGGCTCTGCATTACGTGCTGTTCGCCCTCCCAACCTTCACATCACACCGGATCCTCGATGTGATCTCGTTCACGCCGCGAGTGCGGCGGGTTCTCTGTAGCGCTCACCCTTGGCCATAATCGCCCACGCCATCCTGGCGATCTTGTTGGCAAGCGTGATGGTTGCGACCATTGTCGGCCGCCGCGCCAACAACGCGGTGAGCCAAGGCCGATGCCGGGTGCCGGACAGGCTGGGAACGATACCGGACTGGACCGGATCGTCGCCGCTAACAAATACGATTGGAATTGTCCGCGTCGCTGCTTTGGCCGCCCGGGCCGGTGCAGCGCCGCCGCCGGTGAAGATCACCGCAGCATGACGACGAACGAGATCGTCCGCCATCGCCGACAGTCTATCGTAGTGGCCTTCTGCCCAATGGAACTCGACGGCGACATTCTGACCATCGACAAGGTCTGCGGTTTTCAGACCCCGACGGATGGCATCGACGATGTACCGGTTCGCTGCTGCCGAAGCGCTGTGTATTATGCCGATCAATGGTAATGCGGCCTGCTCGGCGCGCGCCGAGATTGACCGTACAATCGCGCCCGCGCCAAGTAACACAACAAATTCGCGCCGTTTCATCGTCTCATCGACCTCAAAGCTCGGGACTAAACATGGTATCGGCTCGATTGGCTCCGCGGAAGTGGCCATCAGAGGATATGGGAGGATGCCGCAGTGGTCCAAATGCGGACAATTGCGACAGTAAATTCTAATCCCAAAAGCGGGCCTTCTTCGGTGGTCGCGCGGTGTCCAATCGGACCACACGCCGACCAAGCGGATTATTCAATCACATCGTCGGCGATGCTAAGCACACCCGAAGGAATAGCAAGACCAAGCGCCTTCGCCGTTCTCATATTGATCACCAACTCGAACTTGGTCGGCTGTATGATTGGGAGTTCACCGGGCTTCTCACCTTTGAGAACTCGTGCGGCATAGACGCCGATTTCGCGATACACGTCTGCGAGATCAATTCCGTAACTCATGAGGCCGCCGGCTGCCGGATATTCTCGGAACTGATACATGGCTGGCACCGCTTGCTGTGCCGCCAACGCAATGATGCGGTCGCGCCGCGTGTCGAAGAATGGTGAAGCCGTTACCAAAAGCGCCCTTATTTTATTTTTCTCGATGGTCTGAAATGCCGCTTCAATGTCGCTGTCTCGCGATATCGGCAGTATTGCGCTATCCAGCCCTAAATCATGCGCTGCGTCTTGCGCATCCCTTTGTTGCTTCTGGGCCAATGGAAAGTTCGAATCAAGAAGAAGGGCAATTGTCGTTGTCTCCGGCACTACTTCATGCAACAGCCCAAGCCGCTTGGGCTCCAACAAGGTCGTCAGGATGCTCATGCCAGTCGCGTTACCGCCGGGACGATTGAAGCTCGCCACCAGACCGAGCTTTACCGGATCGTCGGCGACGCCGAACAGGATCGGCAGTTTCGAGGTCGCGGACTTAGCGGCCAGCGTCGCAGGTTCACCGCCCAAGGCAACAAGTATTGTTACCGGTTGGTGCACAAGCTCCGTCGCTTGCGCAGGCAATCGATCATACTGGCCATATGCCCAACGGTACTCGACGGCGACGTTTTGGCCCTCCGTGAAACCTCCCGACGCAAGACCCTTGTGAAACGCTGCAACGAGGTATTTCGAATCTTCCGGCGATCGCGTGCTGAGAAATCCGATGACCGGCAGCGATGTCGGCTGCGCTCGCGCAACCAGCGGCCAAGCCGCCGCTGATCCAACACTCGCTGTAATAAAATCACGTCGCCTCATGTGGCATTTAGTCCCGCTTGAGGGCCTAAGGTTGCAGTCAATCCCGGGTGCTGACAAGCGCTTTGTGGATTATGACTTTTGGAAATCCGGATGTCCGACAAGGCGCATCCGCGTCGGTTCGGCGATGCCCGCTCCGAGTCCGCTTATCCCCGAATTTCGGACATGACGATGCGAGGCCCCGATGGTCGAAAGGGGCCACAAGGAGACAAGCTAAGTCAGTCGAAGCCGGCCTAGGGACCAGTGATTTGGTAGCCGAGATACCAGGAAAAAAGATTAGTCGCGGAGGCGTTCTGCAAAGCCCGACCTGCCGAAAATAGCAGATGGTTGTGGTCGTCAATGTCATAGACGCCGCCAATATTGAAACCGGTCGTGTCCTTGCCGCCGATGGTCTGCGCTGTTTCGTGAAATAGTTCGCCGCCAATAGCGAGCTGCTTGGTGACCTGCTTCTGCAAAAGCCAGCCAACGAACCAATAATCTTGATCGAGTGTATCGCCGCCGTGATTGATCCAATAGCCGCCGCCGCCGTAGGTCAGCCAATCGTTCCCCAAGTCCTTTTGCACCCAGATCGGGAAAAAGGCGCGCACGTGGCCCGCCCCTAATCCGGAACCCGCGTCGCCTGTCGGCAGTTCGACCAGGGGGAATACGCCGACCATGGGCGTCGTTCCATTCTTATCTTCCTCAATGAAGCGGTACTTGAAGCCGAGTTCGGTATCGCCGTAGCCGATTTGCCCTGGCCTGCCAGCAGGGCTTTCGAACGCCATGGGCGCGATTATGTGGAACTGACCGTTGGGGATGATGCCATAATTGAACTCCCAAGCCGGTCCCACACCCGACGTGTCGCCGCTTACTTCGGTGCCCGACATGAAGGTGTAGAACTCGTAGTGCTGATAATCGACCGGCTCCGGGTCGTCCGTTAGGAAGGGAGGGCCGGCAAGTGTCGGGCGGGGAAACATCGCCACTTCGGCTGTTAAAGACGCCAAAAAAAGGAAGGCGCAGCGAAGTGTCGTCACGGCTTTGGTCCGACGTCTTGTCACGATTCGCTTGCCCGCCACCTCTCGTGGAGAACGTTAGCGTAATGAGCCCTGAGCGATCAGCAAGCCTCATTAGAAGCTTTTGGTCGCTTGACCGACATTGCGGCGCCGCCGCGCCAACCGGCGCGGCGGCCTCTATCGGAAGGTGGCGATCAGCGAGCTAACTGGACGTAAGTACCGGAGCGTCGCCTCACGATGTCGGCGTCAGCGACGCCAAGTTCTTGAGCTTGGCGACGGCCGATGCATCATCCTCCTGATAGGGAATGACCGAGACGAACTTATTGTCCGGCCCCATCAGATAGATGATGGCGGAATGATCCATGGTGTAGCTACCGTCATCGGTGGGCACTTTCTTGTAATAAACACGATACTCCTTCGCGATCTGCGCGATCTCGGCTGGCGCGCCGGTGTAGCCGCGGATGTGCTTGTCGAACGACGACAGATAGGCATGCATGGTCTGCACCGTGTCGCGCTCCGGATCAACGGTGACGAACACGTAGTTGAGCTTGTCGGCGTCGGGCCCGAGTTTTTTGATCCAGCGCGACAAGTCAAACAGCGTGGTCGGACAGACGTCCGGGCAGAAGGTGTAGCCGAAATACATGGCGTAGGGCTTGCCGGCGAGCGTCTTCTCGGTGACCGTCGCGCTGGTGTCGTCGGTTAGCGTGAATGGACCGCCGATTGGAGCAATGGCGGCCACGCCATGAACCCCGCCGCGGAACGACACGGCGTAGAAGATGCACAGCGCCGCAGCGGTAACGCCGAGAAGCCCGGCAAGAGCCGTCAGCAGCCATAGGCGTACGCGCATTACTTCATCTCCATGTGGCCCATGCCGCTGCCGCTATTGCCCATTCCACCCATGTTGCCGCCTTTGTCCTGGGTGGCGCCCATGGACTGGACCGGCACCGTGACCGAGATATTCCCGGCCTTCGCAAATGTGAGCGTCAGCGGGAAGGTTTCGCCGGCCGTGAGCGGCTTCTTCAGTCCGATCAGCATGACGTGGTAGCTGCCGGGCTTGAGCACTACCGAGCCGTTGGCGGGAACGGGCAGGCCGCCGGTGATCTCGCGCATCTGCATCACGCCGTTCTCGACCTTCATTTCGTGGATTTGCAGCTTGTCGGGGTTCCCGCCTTTGTGATTTCGCCGTTCGTTAAGCCAGGCAGCGTGTTTTCTGGCCAAGTCGACACCACATCGATCTTGCATTTGCTTGCGGAAAGATTTACCCCGGGTCACGACTACTCCGCTGCCGTCGCCACGCGGCAGAAATACTTCAATCCGCTTAGTCCAATTCTCAACAACCCTCGAACTGCCGCCCCACCCCCACCCATTCCCGCGAATGCCCTGGACCAGCTAACATTTGGCGCGCCGGCCGTCGCTCTCGACACTGGCGGACCGTCTGCGACGTCTCAGGCGTTCAGCCAGGCATCTTCAGCAATGGCCAAATTGCACCCCGCCATAGTTCATCCCGCCGGCGCGTGACGACGCCGCCAATTTGGGACGCGCTCCAGATGAAAGAGACGCCACCGAAGGCAGGAGACGGGCCAAGTCTCAACGGCCACGCGATTCTCAGCGTTGCCGACGTGCAATCTTGGTTTAAGGCTGCGAAATGCGACGTTTCAGAAGAAAGGGCGAGGCCGATTGCGCAGCTGCTCAACGAATATGAATTCTTGGGTGGCCTTTGGAAAAACAGGCCGGATTTGCGAAAGGCACGCCGCAATAACCCTGATCGATTACGCAACGTGCGTGTAGCGAAAGCTCTGCAGACCCTACAAGCCGATTTGGCGGGCATACTTGAGACAGTACGAAGGGATATTCCAGATCGGCTGCCGCAGTATGAGCCGGTGGCTGCGCTGCTTAGTCAAGTAAACTCGATCGCCCCTTACTTTCGTCAATTTCTACCACGGCGAGGGCGTGATGCCGACCCTTGGCATACCGTTGCCAAAAAGGTGGGCGCCAAGATCGTGGAGGCGTTCAAAGTGTCCGGAAAGGCAAACGTGGGACTCGGAAAGCCAACTAGGGTCCAGACTCATTAGATCCACCATACGAGGCTGGCAACCAAGCATACAGAAGCAGGTAATTTCGCGCCAGCCTGTCGTAGCGGGTAGCGATGCGCCTGAAGTCCTTGAGCCTGTTGAACGCACTTTCGATGCGCCAGCGCAGTTTATAGAGACGCTTGCTGAAGCTGAACGGTTGCTTCCTGTTGCAACGGTTAGGAATGACCGGCTTGGTTCCGCGTCCGCGCAACTGCTCGTGCAACTCGGCGCTGTCGTAGGCCTTGTCGCCGAGCATTCTCTTCGGCGGCTTTACTCTGCGGATCAGCCGCTCTGCAACCGGGCAATCATGGGCTTCGCCGCCGGTCAACAGGATAGCGAGAAGCCGCCCTTTAGCATCTGCGAGTGCGTGAATCTTCGTGTTGCGCCCTCCGCGCGAGCGGCCAACAGCCTGCTTCTGCTCCCCCCTTTTCCGCCCGCTGCCGAACGGTGCGCTTTTACGTGCGTGGAGTTCGATCATCTGCGTGTCTGTGGATCGGCCGTTCCCAGCAAGCTCCCGGAACAGGTTTTCCCAAATGCCACGCTCCGCCCAGCGCACAAAGCGATTATAAATCGTTGTCGGAGGTCCATACTCGGGAGGGCAATCGCACCAGCGACAGCCACTTTTCAGCACATGCACGATGCCGCTGATGACGCGGCGATCGTCCGCCCGCTCGACGCCTCGCACATCCGTCGGCAAACGAGGTTCGATCCGCTCCCATTGTTCATCGCTCAGCCACAACAGATTCTTGCGCATGATCCCGATCCCCTTCCAAAAACGAATCAGAATCGTATTGTCAGGGCGGAATAATTAATGAGTTCTGACCCTAGCTCCGCAATTCCTGTACTTCAATCGGGGTTGGCCTACTTGGGATTAGAAGTTTCTCCCGAGGCAATTGTGGATGTCGTGCGCCCAAAACGTATGCGCAAGAAAAAGGGGGAAGTCGCCCCCTAATTCCCCAGACTCCAAGGCACGTTCTTGCTGGTAGGCGAATGGGAAGGCTGGAGCCACAGCCCATCCTCAGAAACCCCTCGCAGGAATGCTTATCATGGGATCTAAACGCCTCAATCACGTACGAAAACAAACAAATGAGAACTCTTCAGCCGGTCCAATCATTGAGCGCAAATACACCCTCAAGCCGACAGCGAGTCTCACGCCGCACCTGAAAAATCCGCGCCGTCACCCGGAGTGTCCGCTCTGAATGCAGCGCCGAAGGTCGTGCTGTGGGATACCGAGAACAAAGGATTTGGGTTACGCGCACGGCGTGGCGGCGCGAAGACCTGCATCCTTCATTATCGGGCCCGAGGATTGGCAGACATGGTTCGCCGTGGACGCCCCAGACCGCGCGAGTTGAGGCCAAACGATTGTCGGGGCTGGTTGCGGCGGTCGGCGATCTGGCTGAGACCCGAGCGACAGAGCGTAGCGCGATAACTACGGCTGAGCTCTGCGATCTGTATCTTGTCGAAGGTTCAACCCCTTCGGCATCCCTCTTTTGCATCTTGCGGGAGGCTAGGAATTGGTGCGGTGTTCTTTTGCTTTTCTCGATGCAGCGTACCCGGGCGATTATTTTTTGGTTCCTATCCGGCAGGACGGTTAGCGCTTCAACTCCTGTGAAATGGCTACACCCGATATATCGGCCCGTTGGAGTGCATTCGTCATCCATCCGCTTACCGCGACATCGACTAGAAATTGATTTAGTGAGGAAATGACGCTTGATGGGCGATTTTTCAACACTGCTATGCCAACCTGCGCCAGGTCAAATCGCTCGTCGAGAACGATCGACCCAGATAGCCTTCTCTGAGCTGTCAAAAGTAAATGCCGCGGTCCCGCCACAGCATCGATCTGCCTCATTTCGAAAGATTTTAATGCGGTTGCAATGTTGTTGTAACGAATCAACACGGTGCCAGTCTTCGCACGCGTGAGAAACAGATCAAACGCAGAATTCTCTGCCACTCCAACGCGGACTTCCGGATTATCAACCTCGGCGACCGAATGAATGCCAAACTCGGAGCGAACAATGTAGGTCGCCTCTGATTCTATGTAAGGGTGAGTATAGTTGAACAATTGGCGGCGCGCCGGATCGATTATGATCGTTGCAAGGTCCCAATTGTCGCCACTTGATGCCTCAATCAATGCGCTTATTGAATCGTATGGCAGGTATTCAATTGGTATTTCCAATCTAGCGGCGAGTTCTTTTCCAATATCTATCGAGAGGCCGGTCAGCGCGCCCGTAGTCGGACTTCGAGCGACATATAGAGTACTTCCGACCGGAAACGCGAGCCGCAAAACGTTATGGCGTGCCAGCAAGTCACGTAGTTCGCTCACGACCCGCTCACCTGCGTCAAAGCAGCCGTTATCTTCATCGGATGACTCGAAGAACGTGCCAGCACCGCTTCTTTCGCATACTTGCTGTCAAATCAATTCATCCGATTGCATGTATCGACGCGTGCTCCGTGTGAGAATCGCGCGAAATGCTCGATCCACGATTAGACCAACAATACCTAGGCTGAGCAGGCCGACGAAGAGACGTGCAGTCTCGAGCATCATTTGCGAGTTCATGATCAGAAATCCGATACCCTCCTGGGCGCCGATCAATTCTGCGGCCACAATGCCCATGAATGAGAAGCCCATCGCAATTCGCATACCAGTCAGAATGTAAGGCACGGCAGACGGTAGCACGACCTTGCGAAACAGTTGCTGTTCAGTTGCCCCCAAGCAGCGTGCAGCACGTATTCGCGTTGGCGGCGTTCGCGATACACCCGCAGCAGTATTCATCAGAACAACAATCACTGTTGCGTAGAAAATTATAAAGTACTTGGAAAGCTCCCCAATTCCAAACCACAGCATTGCTAATGGTATGAGTGCAACGGGGGAGATCGGACGGATCAATTCGAGGACAGGATCGACGAAATCTGCCACTAATCTATAACGGCCTATAATTGCGCCAACGGATATACCAACGGCGCATCCTAAGACGTACCCAACTATGACACGCTTTAGGCTCACCCCGATATCTCTAAGAAGTTCGCCTGATAACAACATGCTAATGCCCTTGGCGAACGTTTCCTCGGGTGAGGCAACGAGGGTTGAATTGAAGATTGTTCCCACCGAGAAATGCCAAATGGCTAGAAGCGTTCCGAACGAAGCCAGTGCACACAAAAATCGGCGAAGGTTGCGGCGCGCCCTGGGTGATGGCCAAATAACAGTCGCGGCCTCTCGCCGCTCGCGAAGGATCAGGGAGTTGGTCGCGTCCGACCCCTTACTCGATGCTTTTCGCCCGTGCGCCATGGACCTCTTCCTCGATCAATCTATCAAGTGCGCTTACCACTTCGACGAATTCGATATTGGTTGTGATGCGCGGCCGGGGTAAATCTATCTTGATTTCGGTCTTAATTCTTGCCGCTGGACCAGTGGTCATAACTGCAATCCGATTGCCCAATAACACCGCTTCAATGATATCATGGGTCACATAGATCACCGTCATATGGGTCTGCTGCCAAATTTTCGACAACTCTTGTTGCAGACTGCGCTTTGTTATCGCGTCCAATGCGGCGAATGGCTCGTCCATCAACAAGAGATCCGGCTCCATGATGAGGGAGCGCGCTATCTGCACTCTCTGTTTCATGCCACCCGATAGCTCGAATGGAAATTTCTGAGCGTGCTGGCTCAGGCCGACCATTTCAACGTATGTCTTTAGCAGTTCTGCGGACCGCTGGGGAGCCGTACTTCTAAGTTTGAGACCAAATAAGATATTCTCCTCCACGTTAAGCCACGGAAATAGCGCAGCGGATGCATCCTGGAAGATAGCGATCCGGTCGGTGCCGGGTTGCCGTACAGGCTGGCGCCACGCGCGCGCTCCGTCCGAACCCTCGAACTCGATACGCCCGATAGTGGGAGGTTCAAATCCTGCTACGAGGCTCAGGATTGTGCTCTTGCCGCATCCGCTAGGACCGAGAAGGCAATAAAAATCTCCACGCTGGATCTGGAGATCCACGTCTGCGAGCGCCTCGTAGGCGCCACCGTCTAATCCGTCAAAGCTTTTACTGACGTGCCGAACGTGCAGGGTGGACCAAATTCGATCTGGCATGGCTTAGCATTCGCCGGTCAGACGAGGTACCGCACTAAAATCACTATTTTTCGACGTAAGTTGAACCAAGCTGAGCCAGAGGCTTATCGTCAAAGCTCTTGTCCCAATCGATCGGAACGTTGAAGAACGCTCCCAACTGATCCATGTCGGAACGGAATTTCTTTGTTTTGGCTATGCTCCAGTCGATTACTTGAAGCATTTGTTTGACCGTCGCCGTATCGTCCATGCCGAGATCATTCGCAATAATTGTCGTGGCACTGTCAACATTGCTCGCAATCCATTTACCCGTTTTTTCAAGTCCTCTGAGAAAAGAGACCAATTCTGCCTGGTGTGATTTCGCGTACTCCGGACTCGTATTGACAACGAGCCATTCGCGGAAAAACGGAGCAGTACCGGTTAGAATATGCGCGTCAGAATCGGCTTTCAGAGCTCGCCAACCGAAGGGCTGAAAGCAGGCAAATGCATCAATGTCACCACGCACAAGGCCAGTCACCATTCCAGGAGGTGTCAGATTAATAAATTCGACATCCTTAAAATCGACGTTGCCCGACGCAAGATACCGTTTGGCCAGGTATTCCTCCGTCGAACCGATCAACGTTCCGATTTTTTTATGCCTGAGATCAGCCGGCAAGCTTATTGATTTCTTGGCGACGATCACACTCAGGTCGCCGTAATTAGCTTGCGGACAGACCCCCATTCCGCCTTGCTGCCACAATCGCAAGGATGGCAGATCCCCACCAACGACCAGATCGCCGCGACCCGCGCGAAACGCATCAACCGCGGTCGCTCCGCTTGCGAATTTAGTCACATCAACTGCGAGTCCTTGCTCCTTGAAGAACCCATTTTTTGCACCAATCATTATGCCGCCGAAGGATGGATTTGATCCAATGAATATTTTCATTTGCGTGTTTTGCGCTCGCGCGAGACGAGCGCATGGAAACGCCAGACCGGCCGCTGCAGCCGACTTAAGAACTCTACGCCTAGTTACCACTGCTCGAGACGAGTGCAGGCTTGTCATGTTGGCGCTCCCGGTACCGAACGTTTAGGAGGATCTTGGAACAGACTGCCATACCGTTGGAGGGGCCGATAGATACGAAATTTTGCAAAATTATCTCGACAGCAGAGAGCCTCGGGTCCATTCCCATGAAATGAGAATAAGCGCCAGCCGTTAGAGAATGGGCGCACGCCCATGTGGACCCCTACGCTGCTCTTGCCAGTTAGCTGGATTGCTCAGAAGATCGGCTGACGACACACAGCATTTCACACAACGGAGCAATTGGTGCAGCGAAATAGCCCCCCGTATCGAGCCGATCACGTTGGCAGTCTATTGCGGCCACAATCGCTTAAGGAGCCGCGAGCCAAGCGCGCTCGAGGTGAACTCTCAGTCGATGAGCTCACCGCGATCGAAGACCGCGAAATCGAGGCTGCAATTCGAAAACAGGAAGATGTCGGTCTTCAGTCCGTAACCGATGGAGAATATCGTCGATCGTGGTGGAATCTCGATTTCCTGTCCGGCTTTCAAGGCACCGAATGGGTACAACTTAAAGAGGGCATTCAATTCAAGGGAATTACAACACGGCCACAAGGCATACGGGTATCGGGAGAATTGAGATTTTCCGGACACCCGATGATCAGTCATTTCAAGTACTTGCAAAGCAAGACAAAGAACACCGCCAAGATGACCATTCCCAGTCCAAGCGCGCTGTACACGCGTAGTGGACGCGCGACGATCAGCGAATCCGCGTATCCGACGCTCGAGTTGTTGTTTGAAGATCTCGCAACGGCTTATCGTGACACAATCACCGCATTTTATCGAGCCGGATGCCGCTACCTTCAACTGGATGAGGTCTACATTGCACTGTGGTGCGATCCCGCACATCGAAAAATGTTGGCGGATCGAGGAGATGATCCGGAACAACTGCTGGCTGCTGACGCCCACATGATCAATGAGGCAGTGAAAGACCTGCCCTCTGACATGACAATCGCGATGCACCTATGCCGAGGTAACAATCAATCGACATTTTTGGGATCGGGTGGTTACGAGCCCGTCGCAGATTTGCTTTTCAACAATATCAACGTCGACGCATATTTCCTCGAATATGACAGCCAGCGCGCCGGTGGATTTGAACCGTTGCGACTGGTCCCGAAGGACAAGATGGTCGTATTGGGATTAGTCACGACAAAATTCGGCCAGATGGAGGGAACGGATTCAATTAAGAGGCTAATCGACTCCGCCGCCAAATTTATCGACGTTGATCAGTTGTGCTTGTCGCCCCAATGCGGTTTTGCCTCTACAGAAGAGGGAAATATCCTGTCAGAGGACGAGCAATGGACTAAATTGCGAACGATCGTGGAGATTGCGAAGGACGTCTGGGGTTAGAGACGTCGCCAAAGGGCTAATTGATCCATGCATCAGCGTCGCAATTCCGGAGGAATACATGAATGACATTCGGGGTATTCGCTGCCTCGACGTTGCGGTCGCCAATCTAGAAGAAACGTCTAAATTCTATGGCGGCATCTGGGGACTGGAAGAAGTCTCCCGAACTCCCCAAGCAGCATATTTCCGTGGTACGGCCCATTACCATCATGTCCTTGGACTTTACCAAGGCAGTACGCCCGCGCTCATTCGCATTATCTTCGATGCGCCCGATCGTGCAGCAGTCGATCGGCTGCACGCTTCTGTTCGGGCAACACGCTCTAGCGCAGTCGAAGATCCCCATGAATTAGTTGGACGTCCGGGCGGTGGTTACGGCTTTGGATTTAAAGACCTGGAAGGGCGAAACCTAGCGGTGGTCTGTAACGTCCAGGACCACCCCCATAGGAGTCCCGAAGCTGATAAGCCAAGCAAGATCACTCACATCAATCTAAATTCCGCAATCGCTGGTGACGTCGCACAGTTCTATATCAATGCACTGGGATTCCGTCTCTCTGACGAATCCGAGTTGTTCTATTTCCTTCGGTGCAATACCGATCACCATTCAATCTTATTCGCCAAGATGTCCGCTGCAACGCTCAATCATGTCTCATTTGAAATGATAGACATCGACTCCGTAATGCGTGGCGCCGGCCGCCTCAAGGAACACGGATATCCGATCGAATGGGGCCCAGGACGCCATGGGGCTGGCAATAATATGTTTTGTTACTTCGCTGGCCCCGAAGAGCTGCCTATCGAGTACACCACCGACGTCGAACAAGTCGATGAAAATTATGTTTCCCATGGCCCGGATTTTTGGAAATTCCCACCCGGTCGAACTGACCGATGGGGTGTTACTGAGCCGCGATCACTGCGCTTGAAACGTATCCAAGATCTTTATCGCTTCACGGAAGACCATCGACTAGCCGATTAGCATTTAGGAGGAAAATCATTTTCTCCACTGACATGTACAATCGGCAAGTGAAAGGACAATACCTTTGCTTGCCGCCGTGTCCACAACTGCCGCGTCCGCCTCGAACCATTGCTACTGCACCGCGATTGCCGGTATGAACGACATTCGCTAGATCAGCCTAGCTTGGTCCGGACTAGATCAGCCGTACGGCGATAGTGGGCTCGAAGCATCTCTATAGCTTGCTCTTCCTTACGGGCTGCGATCGCTTCCGCAATCTGTTGATGTTCAAAATCAATATTCCGGCCGCTTTCAACGGGAGAACCTGCAACGCGGCGGTAACGAATATTAAGGTCGTACATCTGGCCGCAAAAATGGATCAACAGATGCGAATTACATGCACTGATAACCGTCTGATGAAATTCTTTGTGGAGCACCTCCCAGGAATCTTTTGCAAGAAAACGTGCTGATGACTCCATGCGGCTGGCTCGCGAAAGACGATAGTGACACAAAACAACCGTTTCTTCCCATTCCAGATCGCCACGCTGTATTGACTCGCGCAATGCGCGCTCTTCCAGCCAGCAGCGTGTCTGGAGCAGCTCATCAAAGGCGGCACGGCTCACCGGCGCAACGCGAAAGCCGCGCTGGTCTATCCGTTCGACTAGCAAGTCTGCGGTCAACATACTGAGCGCTTCGCGGACCGCGCTCGCGCCCGTTCCGTAAGTCTCCTTGAGCTCGTCAATTCTCAACTTCTTGCCCGGCGGCAAGGCCCCGCGCAAAATATCTTGTCGCAAATTCTCATAAGTTTGACTTGTGAGCGAAGCTGTCGGGCTTTCAGCCGAAGATGACGTGATGATAGTCACGAATTAGCTTCCCGGCACGACATTGTTTCTACAGCGTTCCCGTTAGCCCGAGCTTCTTCAGCACATCGCTCCAGCGCGTAACTTCTTCCTGAGAAAACTTTGCCAGCTCTTGCGGATCTTTATTCCCTTCGGGAATCAGTCCGTACTTGACGATTGTCTCGCTTACCTCAGGCGTCCTGACGATCGCATTGATCTCGCGATTGAGCGTTGCCACGATCTCCTTCGGTGTTTTTGCAGGTGCGATCAGCATCTGCCAGGCGTCACCGTCGAAGTCGGGCAAACCAAACTCGGCAATGGTCGGAATATTCGGTTCGCCAGAGAAGCGAGCGGCCGTGCTGACGGCCAGCGGCCGCAACTTGCCTTGCTCGATCAAAGGTCGCGCAGTGGCAATATCCGAAAACATCACTTGAATGATACCGCGGAGCGCATCGGTGATCATCGGAACGACACCGCGATAGGGAACTTCGGTCATGTGGACGTTCGCCATGCTCTCGAACATGCGCATGAATACCGCGATATTGGCTCCGCCGGACGGTGAGCCATAATTCAACGAACCGGGCTTCGCCTTGGCGAGATCGATAAGCTCCTTCACGCTCTTTGCCGGCACGTCAGGATTCACGACAAGAACCAGCGGGCCCGATGCAATCATAGAGACGAAGCTAAAGTCCTTTAGCGGGTCGTACGGTAGTGATTTATAGAGGCTCGGATTCGTGGCGATCGTGCCGTTTGGTGCCATCATCATCGTATAACCATCCGGCGTCGCTCTTGCCGTTGCCTCGGCTGCGACCAGTGTTCCGCCGCCCGGACGATTTTCAACAATTACTGGCTTGCCAAGCTTGTCAGTCAGCTTGGCAGCGACAATCCGCGCAAGAAGGTCGGTATAGCCGCCAGGCGCGAATGGAACGTAGATGGTGATCGTCCTTGCCGGATAATCTTCCGCGGCGGCCGGCCGGCAAAGCACCAGCGCTATCGCGCAAACCGCTACAATTGAAGCAGCGCTCCTTCTGTGCATCACTTGAACCCGTTTGGTTGCTCTGCTAATTGCTTCCCGGGACGATTCCCGGCGCAAGGCCGGAAACATAGCTGGCAATTTCACCCGTACGCGCTAGCCATACACTGCTGCGATGTTCAGCAATGTGCTCATAGACGCGCCTGAGATGCTTGAGACGAAAAGCGTGCCCTGCGAAATACGGATGGAACGATAGACAAAAGACCAGCGGCGTATTGCGCGACTGCCGCAACATCTCATCAAACTGGTCGATCAGGACATCGGCGTATTGTTGAGGCGTGATCTGGTAACGGTGCATCAGTGGCAAATCGTTCGTTGGACGCACGTAGGGTACCGAAAGAATGCGACCAGCTCTGGTCTTCATCCAGATCGGCTGGTCATCCATCATCCAATCCATATGGTAGGTGAACCCCGCCTCTTGCAGCAGATCCAGCGTCACCGGGCTCTCAGAAACCCAAGGCCCCAGCCAGCCGGTGGGCGCGTTGCCTGTCTTTTCCCGAATGACGGCTGCCGTGTTTTGAATAAGCTGCCGCTCTTCCTCTTCCGGCATCTGACCTTGCCGCTCTGCGTTGGTACGCCCGTGACCAACAATCTCATCACCGCGCTTGGTGATCGCTTCGGCAATCTCAGGACACTCGTTGAATATTTCGGTATTCATTAACATCGACGCCGGGATTTTGAACTCATCGAGGAGTTCCAGAAGGCGCCAAAAGCCGACGCGATTGCCGTAGTCGCGCCAGGAGTAGTTCACTACATCCGGTTGTGGCTGTGCGGCAGCAAGTTCAACGCCCATACCCTCGCCAAACGGAAAGACCTCAACATTCACAGCGGTGAAAATCGCAAGTCGGGATCCATTCGGCCAAGTGTACGGCGTACGATTTGGAAGCGGCAGATAGCGATATCGTCCGTGACTCTTCAACATTTCATATTTCCCGCGATCATTTCACTGAGAAGCGGCTGTTTCGCGTTCAGTCCCTTCTGAGATTTTGTCCTGCAGACAGGCTGCCCCGCAAGGAAAGCACTGAAAATATCTGATCATGGAGCAACTCGGCTTTTGGCGGGCGAAGACCGCGAAGCCTATTTAGGCATGAGGTTTTTCAACCGCTCCGGAGCAACGATCGCTTCAGCCTCGATCTCGATCAACATGTCGGGATGCGCCAAGCGGCTGACTTGGAGCAGCGTGTTGGTCGGAAGCTTATTGTTGAAGTACTTGTAGCGCTCTTCGGCTACCGCATAGTAGGCGTCGATATCGCGGACGTAAGTGACGGTGCGCACGACATCGTCAAGCGTAGCACCCACATATTCGACGCTCGTCTTGACGGCCTGGCAGACGAGCCCCATTTGACCGCGCAAATCTCCAACGCTGCCTATAGACGCATCAAGCTGAATCGATGTCTTGCCGGCCACGTAAATGTGCGCATGATCAGCGCCACGAACAACGACAACCGGCGTGAATAAATAACGGCCGCGAAGCTGACGATTGTAAAGTCCCGGAGGTGCAATTTCAAAGCGCTCGATCATGTCGACTTTTCTCCCGTTGCATTCAGTGAGCGATTTAACGATGCATGTTGCCAGACGCTTCATCGACAATGGTGTTGCTCACGGCATCGGCGTAGCGGCTTTCTTCGATGGGCTTGTGTCGTTAAGCCCCAGACAAACGATCTCGTTGGACCGCTCAACCGCCAACGCAACTCGATATCCGAAGGCAAACGCGAATCTTCGCCACGCCGCTCGCCATCGAAGCCAGCGGTTTCAAATCCCCATCATGCTCCCGCAGCCATTTCGGCAAATCGGTCGAATACGGGTTGTTGATCGTCCGAAGATCAATGACCTCGTCATTATCCGCTACACCGAGGGGTGCTCTCCGGAGGCCTTAAATCCGACCATCCTCATTACGCTTTTTAGCGAAAGACTCTCCAATATCGATTTTTATTTGTCAATTGGATTTTCATCGATTATTTAACGTAAGTCATTGCATGGTGTTCGGATGCCAAACCTTCCGCTTACGATTGCGTGCGGCCCCTATGACCGAATGGGCGGTATCGCCGACGGCCGCGTTCAGGTCGAAGGCATCGAGCCGATCTATGTGTCGATCAAGTCAGGTCCGGAAATCTTTGCGCGGATGATTAAGAACAAGGAGTTCGATGTTTCGGAGATGTCAGCCTCGACGTACATGAGCGCTCGCACCCGCGGCGACTTCCCGTTTGTCGCAATACCGGTGTTTCCTTCGAAGTCGTTCCGGCACAGCTTTATCTTCATCAACAAAAAATCCGGCATTCGGGTGCCGTCCGACCTTATGGGCCGGCGCGTCGGCATGATGGGTTATGGTCAAACGGCAGCCGTCTGGATTCGGGGGATGCTGGAGGAGGATTTCGGCATCGACCTCCGCAAGGTGTCCTGGCTAGAAGGCGGAAGCGATGCCCCTTACGTCGCCGGAAAAAACATCACCCTGCCTGCCGGCATCAATATCGAGGTCATACCTGATACAGTGGCGATGAGCGATCTCCTGTCTCGCGGTGAAATCGATGCCATGTTCGGCGCGCGTCATCCGGCTTCATTTGGAAAAACCCCTGATGTCATTCGCCTGTTTCCCAATTACAGGGAAATTGAGCAGGATTACTTTCGGCGAACCGGTATCTTTCCGATCATGCATACGATCGTGATCCGCGAGGAGCTCTATGAGCGTCACCGCTGGATCGCCGCAAGCCTGTACAAGGCCTTTGAGGAAGCGAAGCGATTGGCGGATCGGGACATGCGGTTCAGCGGCGCCATGCGATACGCCCTGCCTTGGCTCGCGCACGATATCGACGAGATAGACGATTTGTTCAACGGCGATCCATTCTGCTACGGCGTCGGCGCCAATCGTGCTTCACTAAGCGCGCTGGCCCGCTATCTGCGCAACCAAGGCTTTATCGACCGGCCAATCGATGTCGACGCGATTTTCGCCCCGGTTTTTACCGATCGTACTTAGGAATGTCCGATGCGCCAATCGGCCGTATCCACGGAGCGAACATGAGACGTGAGGTCAAAGTATCGGTTTCGGGCAGTGATATGCCGATCACGCTCGTCGAGCCTAAAAACGCGCCTTCACCATTGCCTGGTTTGATCCTCTGCCATCATCGCGAGGGAGTTGACGAGTTCACGATTGATGCCGGTGAGCGCCTCGCCGCCGCCAATTTCGTCGTCGCGATCCCAAACTTCTACCACCGCCGACCCGCCGTAGAGACCTGGGAGGTTTTACGCAAAACCATGAGCGATCCCGATACGGTGTTAGATCTTCGGGCTACCGCGAATCTTCTCACTGGTCGATCGGCGGTGCGCGCCAATGATCTTGGCATCATCGGCCACTGCATGGGTGGCCGCACGGCTTATCTCGGCGCAGCCGTGATGGATCAAATGAAAGCGGCCGTTGTCCTCTATGGCGGCGGCATCTTCAAGATCGAAGGTGCGGGGACGCACCCACCTATTGATCTCACGCGCAATATCGGCGCGCCAATCCTCGGATTGTACGGCGACAACGATCACATAATTTCAGTCGACGAAATCGATCGGCTTCTCGCAACCCTGCGAGCCAACAGCATTCAGCAAGATGCCAGCCCTGCCCTGCTCGCTCATGTCCTGACCGCCAAGTACTGCGATCACCTGCCGTTTTACCGCCAGTGCCAGATTTTCGCGCAGCATGGTGTCGAGCTCGATCGCTCGACGCTGGCCAGCTGGGTCGGCGGCGCCGTCTGGTGGCTCGAGCCGCTCCGCGCCAGGCTTGCGGAGCATGTTTTTGCCTCACCGACATTGTTCGCCGACGACACGCCAATCCCGGTGCTCGATCCGGGCCGCGGCCGCACCAAAACCGGACGGCTCTGGGTTTACGCCCGCGACGCGAGACCCTGGAACGGACCGGACCCGCCGGCGGCTGTCTATCTCTACAGTCCCGATCGACTCCGCTACGCCCTTGCTCGCTGGAATGGTCTCTGCCTGTTTCTCAATGACGGACGTATCGAACTCGACAAAATACCGTTGAACGAGCCATCCGCCCGATCGCACTCGGTCGTAAAAACCATCTGTTCGCCGGCTCCTATGGCGGCGCAACGCGCTGAGCCCTCGTGGCCTCTCTACCGGCCACAGCAAAACTCAACGGCATCGAGCCCTTCGCATACCGTGTTGGAGCGCCTTTCAAACGGCTACGCCAAAAGCCGCCTCGACGAGTTTTTGCCGTGGAACTGGGCCCGGTTAAAAACGCTGCCTGATCGACATGTAAGAAATGGACGCTTACTCCCCCCAGGACAGGGAAAGTTAGGCCGCCCTGCCGGTCTCGGCATGAGCAA
>CAWGJP010000017.1:0-91847 GCA_963822935.1 uncultured Alphaproteobacteria bacterium | reverse complement strand
ATTTCGGTGCGGGGTCCGTTCCGGACACATGGGTAACGTTCCATTCTGGGGACACAGGTAACACTTTCGGTCCGACGGGATGGCAAGGGGTTCGATTTTCCACGATATGATTGCCGGATAGAGCGCGAATATCGCATCAAGCCGCCGAGAGCCGCACGTGGATCTTGCTGCCGGTCGCCTCGGCATAGCGCAGAAGCGTCTTGGTGCTCGGCAGCGTTTGACCGCTTTCAAGTCGGGCGATCGTGGATTGGCTGGTGCCCATCCGCGCGGCGAGTTCGGCTTGTGAAAGACCGGCGCGCAGGCGAGCCCTGAGCAATTCGGCGGCAATCTCAAACTCCGGCGCCAGAGCGTCGTATTCTGCCTTGACCTTTGGATTGGCAAGGAGACGAGCTTTGAGCTTTTCGAACGGAATCGTCATGTGACCTCCTTTGCTCGCTGCAGTGCGAGCTCGATTTCGGAGCGCGGAGTCTTTTGCGTCTTTTTCACGAACGCGCGAACCACGACCACTCTTCGACCGATCGCTGTGACATAAAGCGCGCGAGCAATTCCGTCGCGACCTGTCAGCCGCAACTCCCACAGCTTCCCTTCCAGGTGCTTGGCGTGCGGCTCGCTCAGGCTTTCCAGCCCAGCCGAGGTGATGCGCTCCGCAAGCCGCAGAAACCGCGCCTGCATGTCGGCCGGAAGCGCGGCGATTTCGGCAGCGACCGTTTCGTTGAGGATTTCCACCCGCCAAGCCTCGGTCGCTTATATCTCAATTTTGAGATACCCGCAAGGACGACAGCGTAGTAGCTCCGGCGCCTGCCGGCGCACCCCGGCTAACGCCTCGGAGAAGATCGCGCGTCCTCATAGCGCCACGACGCAACAATAGTGCCCATCTTCATCGGCCGTGGCGCGCCAGGTATTCAATATTTTCAGCTGGTCAGTCCCTCTTATACCGGCGCGTCGGCTTGCATGATCTCCAGCGCCGTCCCGCTGCCGGCGAAGGCATCGAGCAAATCGCGCACACGGGCGCCTGACGTGGCGCTCGCGGCGAGACGGCGCAATTTGATGCGGGAATCGTCGGATACGCCGTACGACACCATGGTGCGGCGGTTGAGCGCCAGCGCGCGCTTTAGACCGGCGTCTGGCTCAAGCTCCAGTTCGCCAAACAGCCGCGCCATTTCGCCGTCGACATCGCTGCTAAGCCGCTGCGTGCTGGTCTCCACATAATGGATGCCGGAACGGTTGCGTTCGACCCAGCGCAGAATGTGCTCGTTGGCGCTGATCCATTGGAAGGCGCAGACCTCTTCGAGCGAGCGATGCGTATAGCGGTCCCAGCCCGGCGGCAGATCGAATTTCCACCACGCCGTGGTCCACGGCCGGTCAGGCAGCGTGTAGCGTTCGATGGCGAGCGCGCCGTCCGGAAGGCGGTGCTTGTGGAAGCCATGATGCAGCCAGCCCGACATCAAGCCGGTCACGCTCGCGACCGGATCACGGATGAGATGGAGCACCGTGATCTCGGCGTTGGGAAACAGCGCACGCAGGAAATCCAGCCGGTAGGCATTGCTCGGCGATTTCAGGAGCAGCGGACGGTCGACGGCGGCGCCGTCGAGCGCACACTCCCACGGCGAGTCGCAGACGAATGGCGGCTCTTCGATGACGCAGGAGTCGCGCGGCGGCCCCGGCGGAATGCGCTCGTCGGGAAAGCGCGCGCGGATCAAATCCGGATCGACGTCGTAGAAATAGGGATTGAGCTCGGGCAGCAGGGCTTTCAGCCGCACCAGATACGCGATCATGGGCGCTTCGCGTGACATTCCAATGAAAGCCGCGCCAAACGGGCACTGGTTTGGGGGGTGCGGGCGCTTGGCACCGGTTACCCACCATGGTAGCCTTTTCACTGCTCTTCCGGATTGAGCCCACGAAGAAGTTCAAACCGGTTTGATCGCCTATCAAGCCAGCCCCGAGGGATGTCGAGAAAGGATACGCCATGGCCGAGACAACGAGTGCTTCCGCGAGCCCTGAGCATAACGAAGCGACGGCGCCGACCTCGACTGCGGAGCGGAGTGAAGTCGCCAACAAACTGGTCGATCGTTTCTCCATCTGGTCCGGCGTAGCCGGGCTTATCCCCATTCCGGTGGTCGATGTGCTGACCATCGGCGGGCTGCAAATCCAGATGCTGCGCCGGCTGTCGCAAATTTACGACGTGGAGTTTTCCGATAACCGCGGCAAAGCGCTGATCGCGGCGCTGGCGGGGACCATGATCCCGGCGACCAGCGGCATGGGCGCTGCAAGCGCCATGAAAGCCATTCCGGTTGTCAACATCCTTGCGGCCGGCTTTGTCATGCCGGTGCTCTCCGCCGGCGCCAGTTTCGCCATCGGCAAGGCGTTCATCCAGCATTTTGAATCGGGCGGCACGCTGCTCGATTTCAATCCTCCGGACTATCGTGAGTTCGTCAAGGCGCAAAAGGAGATGTGGGAATCCCGACGCGCCAAGCGCTCCGACACGACCGGAGCGGCGACGACGACCCCATAACTCATGCGGGCTGCCGCCGGCCGATGAGGACGGCTCAACCTCAAACGTGATCATCATCGAGCGACGCGACGGAGTCCGGATCCTAGTCCCATGGCCGCAGCCATACTGGCCTACATAACCGTCTGCCTGCTCACGGGATTTACCGGTACCCACCGTCGCATGGGATTCTGGGGGACGTTCTTCCTCGCACTCTTCATCACTCCGCTGCTGGTGCTGCCCGTACTGTTCATCACCGGACCATCGCGGCAGGTCGAATGGCATCGCCGCAACGTGGATTAATTATCGGCAAGCGCATCCGTCTCGATGCCATCGGCGGCGCGTGTTGAATGTAGACGGACGACTGCGCGCTAATGTCCTTTATCCAGCTCGTTCGCCGCGAAATGCACGGCTCGCTGCCGAAGCTGGTCTTTATGTCCGGCGTCGGCGGCGTCAGCAACGCGTCGATTCTTGCCGCCATCAATGCCGGCGTGCAGGACGCCGGGGCCGGGCAAAAACCCGGGCTGTGGGCCGCCTCGCTCTTTCTGATCGCCCTGTTCCTGTTCTTCAAGTCGCAGCAATTCGTCACCATCACCGCCACCGCCGAGATCGAGGCCATCATTCATAAGCTGCGCGTGCGGCTGATGGACATGATCCGGCATTCGGAGCTTCTGGAATTGGAGCGAATCGGCCGCTCGCGCATCGTCGCCGCGGTCACCAGCGATACCGCGGTGCTGACCCAAGCCAGCAATATGCTGTGCTTCACGGTGCAGGGCGCGGTGCTGATCTTCTTCGTCGGGCTTTACGTCGCCTATCTGTCGCTTACCGCCTTTGCCTTGACCGTCGTTATCGTCACCGGCGCCGGCTTTATCTTCCACCACAAGAACAAACGGTTGGCCGCGCAGAAGGGCGAGTCGGCGGCCTGGGAGCGCCGGCTGTTCGACCGGCTGGTCGACTTCCTCGACGGCTTCAAGGAGGTCAGGCTTAACGCGGCGCGTAGCGAGGATCTTTTCGACGACGCGCTGGAGGTTTCGAAGACCGCGGCCAACATCAAGATCCGCACCCAGGCCGAAACCTTCAAGATGATCGTGACGTCGCAGATTTCGATGTACATCCTGCTCGGCGCCGTCGTCTTCGTGGCGCCCAATCTGAGCGACACGCTCGGCGGCTCATCGATCGCCAAGACCACGACCGCGCTGCTGTTCATCGTCGGCGCCTGCTTTGGCCTGGTGCAGGCGATCCCGATCCTGCTCAATGCCAATGCGGCGGCCGATCGTATCGAGCGTCTTGAGGCGGCTTTGCACGCCACCGTCACCACCACCTCGCGGGTTGTGGTCGCCGCGCCTAAGCGTTTCGAGCGCATCGAGATGCGCAATATCACCTTCCGCTATGTCGACAAATTCTCCGACACCGTGTTCAAGATCGGACCGATCGATTTCAGCCTGCGCGCCGGAGAACTGGTTTTCATTACCGGCGGCAACGGTTCGGGCAAGTCGACTTTTCTGCGGGTGCTGGCGGGGCTCTATCCGCCGGATTCCGGCGAAGTTCTGGTCGACGGCCGACCGATCACCAACGCCACGCGCGACGAATATCGCGGGTTGATGTCGGCGATATTCTTCGACTACCACCTGTTCCAGCGGCTTTATGGTCTGCCCGACGCCACGCCCGGCGATATCGAAAGCCTGCTGGCGCAGTTTCGCCTCTCCGACAAGACCGCGCTCAGCAACGGCGAGTTTCGCACCCTCGATCTGTCCGGTGGTCAGCGCCGGCGCCTGGCGCTGATCGTCAGCATGCTGGAAAAGCGCCCGATCATGATTCTCGACGAATGGACCGCCGAGCAGGACCCCGAATTTCGCCGCAAATTCTATGACGAACTGCTGCCGGACATGCTGAAGGCGGGCGCCACCATCGTGGTCATCACCCACGACGACCGCTATCTCGACGAGCTGCACCTGCCGGCGCGGCGGATTCGGATGGACGAAGGCCGTATTGTCGAAGAACGCACAATGGGCTGATGATAGGGTCGGCTGGAGAGAACGGGATGGCGAGCTATCCGGAGTCGCTTGATGACCTGCCACCTCCGCCGCGGCGGCGGGGTTGGTGGCGTCGTGTCTGGCGGCATCTGCCGGGCTTCTCCGTCATCGTGATGCTGTGCCTGCTCATCGTTGTCGTGCTGTGGCCCTACATCGTCATCACGGTGCCGAGCGGCAAAGTCGGCGTGCTGTGGAAACGCTTCAACGGCCTCGACCTTTATTGCTGGTGCTGGGTCGGCCGCGGCACGGTGCTCGATCCGCGCGAATTGCGGGAAGAAGGCCTCCATATCATCTGGCCGTGGGACAAACTCTTTCTCTACGATCTACGCCTGCAGTCCAATACGCAGACCTACAACGCCATTTCCAAGGACGGCGTCAATGTCGGCGCGGAAATCAGCGTGCGCTATCAGCTGCTGCACAACTCGGTTGCCGTGATGCACAAATTCATCGGGCCCGACTATCTGAATTCGGTCATCGCTCCCGAGATCGGCAGCCAAGCGCGGCAGATCATTTCGCAGTATACGGCGGAAGAGGTTTATACCTCGCGCGAAGCGATCCAGAAGCAAATCCGCGACGCCGCGCAAAGGAGCCTCGCCGCCAATCTCAACAAGCTGGTGCAGCCGGAGGCGATGGAGCAGCCCGACCCGAGGCACTACAACGAGTTTCTGCAGAACGCGATCCAGATCCTCGATACGCTGGTGCTGTCGATCGAATTGCCGCCCGAAATCGTGGCGGCGATCAATCGGCAAACCGAACAATATTACATGATCAATGAATACAAATTCCGGGTGCAGCGCGAGGCTGAAGAATCCAAACGCAAGCAGATCGAAGCGGATGGTATCGCGGCGTTCCAGAAGACCGTGAGCCAAGGAATATCAAACTCGTATCTGCGCTGGCGCGGTATCGAGGCGACGCTGGCCCTGGCACAATCGCCCAACACCAAGATCGTGATCATCGGCTCCGGCAAAGACGGGCTGCCGATTATTCTCGGCAACGACGTTCCGGCGGCGCCGGCCGTGCCGCCGGCTGGCGCGCCGCCAACCGGCACGTCGGCTTTTCCAGGCAAGACGCCGCCGCCGTTACCAAGTGCGCCGCCGCCCGCTGCCGGCGGGTCGAACACAACCAAGCCGCCGGCGGGATCGTCGGGCGAAGCCACCCCGGCGCCATCGGGCAAGGCCGCGACCGCGGCACCCTCGACGTCGCCGACGAATAATGAGGGACGGGAAGCCTCGAGCAGTCCGCTCACCTTGCCCGACTTCCAATCCATCATTTCGCGAATTTCAGGCGTCTTGCTGCCGCCCGGAACAGGCAGCGGAGCCGAAGCCACGGCAAAGCCGAAACAGTGAGGGGGGTTGCGACGTGAGCGACCGAACGAACATGAGCAGCTCAGCCTCGGCCGCTCCCCGACGGCGCCTGTTACCGATCGGCGACAATCGCGTCGTCATCGGGGCCGCCTGCATTATTACGGTCGTCGCCATCCTCGTCGGAGGCCATCTCTACGGCCGCTATTTGTCGGCGCGCGATTTGGGCGGCCGCGACAACGCCATCGCGCAGCTTCGCGCACAGGATCAAAAGGCCAAACGGGATCTTGACGCCAAGAGCGCGGAAGCGACCCAACTACAGACCAAGCTCGACAAGGCGCAGGCCGCCTTGAATGCCATCATGCCTTCGCAGAACACCTTCAACATTCAGCCTAATCAAGCAATCGTCGTCGGCGAAGGCCACCTGACGGTCGGTCTGGTCGGCTCGCCGAGCAATGAAAGCGTCACGCTGAATATCAATGGCAAGGAGCAAGCGGTGGCCGCCGGTCAAATCGTCGAGGTGGCGCCAGATCCCTCGACCAAGTGTCAGGTGCAGGTGCAGTCCTTCGACATGTTCAAGGCTGTGCTGGTCGCGTCCTGCGCGTCGGCGCAGCCGCGGTGAATGCGAAAAAAGCGCGGCTATTCCCAGATCAGCACATTGGGTAGTGCCGGACCGCGGTCCAGCGCCAAGGCTTGCCGCAGCAGTGTGTAGCCGACGCCAGACAGGCCGCGGAACAAGCCGAGATTGAATTGCCGCTTGCCGCTGTTCCAGCGGTAATCGCCGGCTGCGGTCGCTTGTTGCAGGACCGTCAGCAACCGTCGCGCGGCATGCTCACGAAGCTCGCTGCGGCCGAGCGCGTCGGCAGCCTCGCAGATAAATTCGATCCGGCCGAGGGCGCCGCAGCAAAGCGTATCCACCGTGCCGAGCGAAGCTTGCTCGACACCGATGGCGGCATTGCGAATATCCGTTGTCAACGGTATCGCGGCCGCTTTCGCGTTATTGCCGGCAAATCTTTGCATGCCCAAACGCGCAAGGCCGATGCCGGGCGCGCCGTGACACCATTGGCAGGGCCACGTCGGCGCGTTTGGGCCACGCAAATCGGGCCAGTTGTAACGCGCCTCGTCATAGGTCGAGTCTTCATACGCAATGCATTCCGACGCCGCACTGGCAAAATCCTCGCGTCCGGTTGCCGCTGCCAAGGATGAAAGGGCGTAAGCAAAACCACTGGCGCCATGCGACATGCCGTTCAATCCCTGCACCTGGGGATGTGTGGCAACGCCCTTTGCCCCGAGAGCTTGCGCGCGAAACTCTTGCCCGATCCAGGTCCGGCGGCCCTCCGCGCCGATGCGGGGTTGCGCCAGGAGGTGCTCGCCGCACTTGACGGCACGGACCAGCACCGCATGCGATCGGGTATCGCGATAGAGGCGTAACAGCGCCAATATCGCACCGGCGCTGCCGCCCATGACGTCGAGCTGCTTGTCCGCAGCGACGAGCTCGTCGGTTAACAGTTTTGCCGCCGCCTCGGCGTCTGCCAGCAGGTCGCCATGATCAAGGCATCTTGCCATCACCGCGAGCGCGTAGATTATTGAGCCCAGACCGGTGGCGGCGCCGATGCCGAGCGCGCGCGCGAGCCGCGGCACGTTACGGCTTATCAAGTTCTTGCGCAGTTGCGCCACGGCCCCCAGCGCCAGGTCGCCCGATGCTCCCCGCCCGGTGGCCGCCGCATGCGCGGCAAGAAACACCGCAATGCCGGCGGACCCATTGTAGAGGTCGGGGCCGAGACAGACCAGCTGGAACACCTCGGAGTCGCCGAGCCAGTCGAGCCCGATCCAGGCGGCTGCCGGTCCCCGGCGAATGGCGTAGCTGGCGATCTCCACAGCGATACGGTCGGCTTCGGCGATGAAAGCGGCCTTGGCCGCCATGGTGTCTGATTGTCCCTGTGTAATCTCCTCACGCGCCGTCGCTTGCTGTCTCGCATCGGCCGGCACGATCGAATTCGTGTTTTCCCGGATCACTTCGATCTGCCAGGCGATCTCCCGGTCGTCGAGATTTTGCAGGCGCTCGTCTGCGCGCGCCAACCCGGCGACCGCATGGGTGTGCACCGACGCGCCGCAGGCGTCGCCGATCTCGGCGCCATCGCTGGGCGCGACAAAATGCGGCACATTCAATGTCAGAAGTGCCGCTCGCTCGGCGCGCAGCAGCGGCCACAGCGGATCGGATTCCTCGTCCCACTGCGAAAGCCTGGCCATGAAGTCCGCTTGGGCTGACCACACCGCACCGTCATCCATGGTGCGATGGTCCTTCAGACGTTGCAGCAGCATGTAATAGAACCGGGTCGGCCGGATGACCTTGCGCACCGGCACGCCGGCAAAGCCGCCGAACAATAGCGTCGGACCTTTGCTGCGGGTCTGTTGCCGCAGAAAATTGGCATAATCGGCGAAACCTCCAACAAAGCTGTCGATATGGTCGGCGAATTTGGCGTGGCCGCCGCCGCGATGCGGCAAGTTGGTATTGGTCTCGCCAGGCTCCTGGGCCTTTGTCGGCCGCATGGCGTCGGAGTTGATGGCGTTCCACTTGATGACGGTACGCGCGCCCCAATCGGCGGTCATCCCGCCCATGACAAAGACATTATTGTCGACCGATCGGCCGTAGGCCGGCAGCAAGCCGACTGTCATCACCGAATTGGCAATGATGTCCATGGCGGCGTTGAAAGCTTCGCCTTCAGGATCGGCAGCTTTGTGCTCCTCGGCCGATGGCTGCAGGATCGTTTCCAGATCAATCGGAACCGGATGATCGCCGCATGCGATCATGTTTTCTTGGTGCAAATCGGTGGCCGTGAAAATGTGGAACAAGGCCAGCCACGCGCCGGCGCGCCGGAAGAAAAGGCCGACGCCCGCGTCATCCGCGCATGCCGCGTGATCGATGAATTCGCTCCAGCCATACCCGTCACGCGCGATCGAGCGGACGGCTTTCAGCGCAACCGGAGGAGCGGCGCGGTTCAATCGCGTGACCAAATCGTGCCAGGCGACGTCGAGCCTTAAATCTTTCGGCTTGTAGACGATGCGCCCGCCATCGCCGAAGGCAACGATATGAACCGAGCGGCCGCCATTGTGCGGATCGGAAAGGTCGCGTTCGATCGCGGTGACTGGGCTGTCGGCGCCGGTGCGCAGCAAGTCGCGGCGAAGCGCCGACATATCGGCGGCGAGGCGAGCGACCAATTCGCGCGATGTGTCGAGCCACTGCCGCACCAGTATTGTCAAAAGGCGCAGCAACACCGGCTTGGCCTCGAACAATCGGCGAAATCCGCCCGATTGCATGTCGGCGACGAACTGCTCATACGAGCTGGCGCCTTCACTGCGCGCCTTGGCGAAGCGTTCGTAGAGGGCAGGGGCTGAAAGCTCGGATAGGTCGCGGAGCAGGCCGTTTGAAAGGCAGGCGCGCGCACCTTCGGCGAGATTGGCGGACGCAGCTTCATCGAGCCCGGACCAAAGCCGCGCCTCGGCTTGGGCGACGAGCGAGAGGAACAGCCCTTTGAACGCCACCGGTTCTGCCCCTCCCGGCGTTATCGGCCTTAAGGGCTCGGCGCAGCTTTGCAGCGCTGCCTCGACCCAGACGGCATCCGCGATCCAGGCGGGAGGGGAAGCGGCCGGCTCGACCCGGGCCGCCGCGAAGCGCTGGCGCAGCCGGTCAATGGACAAGCCATCGCGTGCCAGCCTCCGGGCAAACAGCGCCTCGTCGCCTGCGGCGCTCGACCGGCACCAGGCGGCGAGCCGCCGAGCAGCCAATTCCTGATCGGCCCCGACGCTAGCCGAGGCCGTGAAAGTATCCGACAAGAGCTCGTCGATGGTTGCCGCACGCAGCCACAAGCGGTCGTAAAGAGCGTCCACCCCGGCCCCTCCGATTAGGTTGCGCAGCTATAGCGACACGGCGGGCATCCTGTTACCAGCCGAACTCGGTTATCGGCAGCTGCCTTGATCCCTACCGCCTTCGCCGTTATACCGCGGTGCACACTCATCACCTTTGAACGGCTCATTGGGGATGCCAAAACGCCGGCAAAATCCTACGATTTATCTTCATAAATCAGCTACCTGTCACATTCGCCGGATACACTTTACAGTATCCGCGGCCGATGATTTAATGGGCAACGTGGCGGGGGGGTTTTAGCGAATTTCTCGTCCTGCCTGGTGACTGCCGGCGCCGCTGGCGAACAAAAGGAACATGGTTATGAAAGACATCCACATCGACCAGAGGGAAGAAGATATCCTCACCTTCAACGTATCCGACGAGGCGCTGGAAGCCGCGGCGGGCACCGTCGAGAAGGCCGGAGCCTTCACGCTTGCTTTCTGCTCGGGCCTCGATACCTGCCCCGGCGTAGCGGCCTAACTCCCCTCATTTCCGTACTGATTGCGGCTTAACGAGGCGTCGGCAGCGCCGACGCTTCGTTTACTGCTTGGTATTGTCTCTGGCTGTCGGTAAGGCGGTCAGGAGATTTCTTTATTTGGATTTATACTGGTACGCTAGCTTTTTCGGCATTTTTCACAAATTGGGCCCTGTGTCGGTCCCGCGGCATTTACACAACCGAAATATGTAGAATGTACTATTTGGTTGTACGGTAAGAAACAGCGCTATGGCTTTGGATACGTCGGTACCGGTACTCGTGGTCGACGATTCCAGGATGATGATCAACATCCTGCGAACGTTGTTGCGGCAAATCGGCTTTGTCGACGTCGATGATGCCAACGACGGCGTCGCTGCACTGGCCCAGATGCGGTGCAAGCGCTACGGCCTCGTGATATCGGATTGGAATATGGAGCCGATGTCCGGCTACGACTTCCTTCGCGAAGTGCGGCACGATGACACGCTAAAGCGAACGTTGTTCATTATGGTGACCGGCGAAGCCAAGACCGAGCACGTCATCGCGGCGCGGCGCGCGGGCGTTAATAATTACATCGTCAAGCCGTTTAATGCGCAGACGCTTAAAACCAAGATCGAGTCGGTGTTCGCGGCCAGAAGCTCGCTGCCTTTGTCAGCCTAGCTAGCTTGCCGACATCGGCAAGGCGGTTTCATATCCCTTAATTCCCCCGAACATAAATCCGCTGCGCCGCCCGGGATCTGTTTACCCATGATCGTTATTATTCGCTTAGCCGGGCTCGCTAACGTTTTCGCGCGTCCCTGAGCAACTTTGAAGTAGGTTCGCGTGCGTGCCGACGCTTCACTCCTTGCCACGCTTGAACAGGTTGCCAAGCACGGCTCCCGTGAACGTCGCGCGGAGATGCTCAAGCGAATCACCGGTCTCTTCCTCGAGGGCGCCGGTGGCTTCACGCCATAGCAGATCCAGCTCTTTGACGAAATCTTCAATCGGCTGGTCGTCAAAATTGAAGCCAAAGCCCGGTTTGAGCTGTCTGTCAGCCTTGCCGGCCTAGGCAATGCGCCGCGCGATGTCGTCAGACATTTAGCGAACGATGGCAATATTGCCGTCGCCCGTCCGGTGCTTGAGCATTCGCTATGCCTGGAGGACCCCGACCTGCTCGACGTGGCCAGGAGCAAGAGTCAGCAGCATCTGCTTGCCATTTCCAATCGCAGTCAAATCGCCGAAACGATCACCGACATTCTGGTCCGGCGTGGCGACCGGGACGTCGTGCGCGCCGTCGCCGGAAATTCAGGAGCGCGTTTGTCGCCGAACGGCCTTTCCACTTTGGTTCGCAAGGCGGAAAAGGACGGCGTTTTGGCCGAAAAAGTTGGACTGCGTGCGGACCTTCCAGAGCCGCTATTGCGCCTGCTTTTCACGAAAGCCGTGCGTGTGGTGCAAAAGCGGCTCCTCGCGGCGGCGACGCCAGAAACCCGCGCTAAAATCCTGCATGTTCTCTCGGCAATTTCAGACGAGAATGAGACTAACGCTCCCCCGCAAATCGGGACTGCGGCCGAGAGCGCGACCCCAGCGGTTCAATCCGAGTTCGAACTCGATGAAATGATCATCGCGAAGTTGGCCGGCGAAGGAAACCACGAAGAGACGGTGCTCGGTCTTTCGAAACTCTGCAAAATCCCGATCCAAAGCGTGCACCGGCTAATCGGCAGCAAGGGCGGCGATCCGGCGCTCGTCTTGTGCAGGGCCCTCGGTTTTGGCTGGCCAACAGCGCGGGCAATCATCTTGTTGCAAACCCAAGGGCTCGGAATGTCAGCCCATAGTCTGGAACTCAAGAACCGCCATTTTGATAAGTTGTCGATCCCGGGATGCCAAGACGTCATGCGGCTCTGGTGCACCATGCACGACCTCGATCAGCCGAGCCGTCTCGCCGGCTGAGTAGGCTCCGAAACGCGCCTGACCGGCGCGGGCTGAAAGCCGACCGGGATCGGGAGAACCGGACCAGGGCCTGACGCAACGCCGGAAAAGAGCCATCGGGGCTGCCGAAACGAGGCTTAATTTCGCTGCGAAACATCGGCCAGCCGGTCGAGGACCGTGCGCCAGCGCGCCAGGCCCTGGCGTCGGCTGTAATGCGCATCGAGCATGGCGCGGGCGCGGGCGCCCATTTCCGCGATCATCGCCGGAGCGTTCGACCATCCCTGCAAGGTTTCGGCGAGTGTCATGGCATCGCCGGGCGCGACGGCGAGGCCGCAGCCATGTTGGGTCACCAGCCGCGCCAGCTCGCCGTTTGTGTCGCCAATAAAAATCACCGGCTTGCCAGCCGCCGCAATGCCGTAAAATTTGCTGGGCAGCAGAAGGCCTTCGAGGCGCGGATGGAGCGACAGCCAGTGCAGGTCCGGCAGGCTCAGGCTTTGCCGCAGCATGGTCTGGTCCTGATACGGCATGAAACGGAACGCGCCGTCGAGGCCGCAGCCTTTGACCGCGGATCGCGGACGATATAGATGACGCGATCGATGCTGTCGGCGGGCATCGGCGGCTCGCGGCCGCCGGGCGGCACGAGATTAGCGTCGTGCACCTTCACCACTTGTGGGCTCGCGGCGGCAACGCGGCGGGTTACGTAAGGTCGGATTGCGGCGATTTCCGCAGCCGTCAAATCGGAAGCCTCGACACCGATCCAGGCATCGAGCACGCCGCGCCCGGCCAGGACATGCGCGGCCAGTTCAGTGTTGATGTTCGGGGTGCGGCCGCCCTGCGCCAGGCTCGCCAGGAACGTCCGCATCCAGGTATTGCCCGACTTCGGATAGGAAGCGAGTACGGTGAGTCCGCTCATGGTCCCACCAGCGTCTCGATCTGCCGCAGCCAGGAATCCATATCGGAAAGATCGAAACGGCGCACCAGCCGCCAGATCGGCGTCGATCCCGCGACCCTCGCTTGCGCGGCGAGCAAAGTCGGCGTCCGGCCGAGCGCGGCGCCTTCGCGCGGACGAAATACTTCTTCGCTGAGCGCGGCAATCTTCTCGGCCGGCCGCGACAGTTTGGCAGTTTCCTCGGGCATGCCCGGTCCCGCCCGCCGCAGCAGAAAAATGCCGCCCAGCGGAACCGGCGCGGCCAAAAAGGATTCCAGCGGGCGATAATGATATTTGTCCTGGCCGAAGCGATTGCGGTCGAGCCCCTCGCGCGAAATTTTGAACGCGGCAAGGGTGTCTTCTCAGAGCTTGAGGCGGGGAAAGGCCGGTAGCACGCGCGGACCGCCTGCGGCGTGCGCGTCGATCACGCAGACATCGTCGGCAAGGAGGCGATGACCACGCAAAGCCAGCTGCACGGCGGTCGTCGACTTGCCCGCGCCCGACGGACCGCAAAATGCCGCGGCTTTGCCGTTGATCGCCACGCAGGACGCGTGCAGCGGAAACAACGCGCGCAGATGACAAAGATAGCCGAATACCGAGCTCAGCAGGAACACGCGAATTTCGGCTTCGCCAACGCCCGGCCTGGGCGCAACGATTACTTCGCCTGGCCCGGTGACAAGGTAAGCCGCGACGTTGTCCAGCCGCAGCAGGCAGGTGCCGTGGCGATCGATCTGCAGGAACGGACTATCCTCGACGAGGTCATCCAAGCGGTCGGGCACCTCGCCACAACGGATGACGACGTCGGGCGTTCGATCGTCTCCCGACCACGGCGCCAATTCCGGCAGGTGTAACTCCGAACGGACGCGCCAGCCGCAAAGAAAACTATCGGTCATGGGAGTGCCCGGCCGCACGACATAGTATCAGGTCGTGCGCTCAACGAGCTTCTGCTGCAACAGCTGATCGAGGAATTGCACGACATCGCCCTCGATCACGGGCCGTTCCGCGGCGTAGCGCGCGGCGAGCGCCGCGCACAGGTCGGCAACGACGATGGGCTTTTCCGCAGCCTGCCAGATGTAGGTACCGATATCGTCGAAGCCGACAAAGACCTGCCGATCGGAATCCAACAGGACCACGCAGTCATCCACCACCGTTGAGAGCACGTCGGCGCGGCGTACGACGCTGTCGGTGAGCGAAATATCCATGTTTCTGCGGCCCTATTGGCACGCCCCTGTATAACCGCCGAAGTGGAGGCGTAAAGTCCTATGCCTCATGTCTGGAAATACACACGATTGCGTCCATCCACGGTGCTTGTGCTGAGCATTGCTTCAATCTAGGTTCGCCCAAATCATCCTGCCAGCAATGATGCTCGATCGCAAAGGCCTTCCCCGGATTGCCGATTGGCTGGCTGTGGCGACGGCTGTTTCGCTGCCGTGGTCGACCTCGGCAACCTCGATCCTTCTCGGCGCCTGGCTCGTTATATTGCTCGCAAGTCTCGATCTCGGCTCGGTGCGGCGGGTAAGCGCCACCGCCGCCGGTGGCTTGCCGATTTTGCTGTGGCTTCTCGCCGCCATTGGCATGCTATGGGCGGACGTCGGCTGGCCCGACCGTTTTGGCGGTCTGAGCGGCTTTCACCGCTTGTTGGCGACCCCGCTCTTATTGGCCCAATTTCGCCGGTCCGAGAAAGGCGTCTGGGTCCTCAGCGGTTTCCTTGCCGCGGCGGTTGTCTTGATGCTTGCGTCCTGGATTTCGTATTTCAATCCCGATCTGAAATGGCCGTGGCCCCATGTGAATCCGATTCTCGGCGTTCCGGTAAAAGACGTCATTTCGCAAAGCACGATATTCATCGTATGCGCCTTCGGCCTGATCTGGCGGGTTTGTGATCTCAGCCGCCGGCAAAACTGGCGCACCGCATTGCTGCTTGCGGGCCTGGCCACGCTGTTTGTCGCCAATCTGGTCTTTGTCGCTGTCGCCCGGGGGGACGTCGTGGCGGCGCCGATCCTGATGCTTCTCCTTGGCTGGCGGCAGTTTCGTCTGAAGGGCGCTGTCATTGCCGGCCTCGTCGGCTGTCTGTTGGCGGCGGGCGCATGGACGGCTTCGCCTTATTTGCGCGGGCGCCTGATCACAGCGGTGCATGACGTGACGGCCTATCGCGCGAGTCATGCCGATAACGACGTCGGCGATCACGTCGAGTTTATAAAAAAATCACTGAGGTTCGTGGCTGAGGCTCCGTTCATCGGGCACGGCACGGGGAGCATCGCCGAGATGTTTCGCCGCTCGTCAATCGGCGAGAGCGGCGCGGCGGCAATCCCCACGGTCAATCCGCACAATCAGGTTTTCGCCGTTGCCATTCAGCTCGGCCTGCTCGGCGCCTTTTTGCTTCTGGCGATGTGGCTGGCGCATTATTTGCTATTCCGCGTCCCGGGGTTTGCTGCATGGATCGGAACGGTTGTCGTCGTCGAGAACGTGGTCTCCTCGCTCACCAGTTCGCACCTTTTCGATTTCATGCACGGCTGGCTTTATGTTGTCGGCGTCGGTGTCGCCGGCGGCATGGTGCTACGACGCGATGCCAGTGTGCCACTGGAAGGCGCCATGCCGCTTGCCGGCGGCGACAATGCCGCGCGACCTCATCCTGACGCGATATCGTAGCGTGCGACGCGCCTGGCGATTGCCTCTTCGACGCAACGACCGGCGTCGAAGCGAAACACGCGCTCGCACAGCGCCAGGCTTTCCGTGCGGTGCGCGACGATGACGATCGTTGGGCGTGGCCGCAGTCGCCGCAGGCCATCGAGAATGTCCCGTTCACCGGCGACGTCGATGGCGCCGGTCGCTTCATCGAGCATCAGCAACCGGGGCTTGCGCAAGATCGCGCGCGCCAAGGCGATACGCTGACGCTCGCCGCCGGACAACAGCGTGCCGCGTTCGCCGACCATGGTCTCCAGTCCATGTTCCAAGCCGCGGATCAGGCCATCGGCACCCACCAACGACAGCGCGTTCCAAATCTCTTCCTCGCTGGACTGCGGATTGGCCCAGTCAAGATTGCGCCGGACCGTGTCGTGAAACAGGAATGGATCTTGTGCAACGTAACTGATCCGGTCTCGCCACGATGTCAGGACGGCGCCGTCCAATACCCGATCGGCGACGACGATCCGCCCCTGTTGCGGCGGATAGAGCCCGACCAGAAGGTCGACAAACGTGGTCTTGCCGGCACCCGAAGGTCCGGTGATGCCGACAAACTCGCCGGGTTGGAGCGTCAGGCTGACGTTTTGCACGCCATGGGCCGATCCATCACGGTCGTCGGCCGTATGGCGAAAGGAAATGCTGCAGACCTCGACTGCGCCATCCGGCAGCGACGGCATTGCCGCTTGCCGCGTTCGCGCTTGCGGGATCGCCGCGAGCTCTTGCTCGAGGTCCTTGGCATTGTCATAGGCCGGCAGCGCACGGGCGATCTGCAAAATGCCTTGCTGGATTTGTCCGACTGGGGCGATCATGCGGGTGATGATCAGGACCAGCGCGATCAGTGTCGCCGGCGCCAAATGAAAGACACCAAACCCAATCAGCACCAGCAATCCCGCGGTCAGGGCCGGTACGGTGGAGAGCATGACGCGGACCCGGGATTGCTGCCGGGAGAAATCGATCTGCTTGCTCCGCAGCTCGCTCAGCGACTGGCGAAATTCCCCGATGAATCGCTTTTGCAGATTTTGGCTCATCGCGAGCTTCAATCCGCCGAGGAACTGCGTCGTCGAATTGAGCAGTGACAGGTTTGCGCTGGTCATGGTGCCGCCGAACGCATGGGCGCGGCGCACGATCGGCAGAAAAGCAAAGGTGCCGATCGCCAACATCCCAAGCGCCACTGCGGCGAAGGCCGGCGCCAGCAGCAACACCAAAATGCATTGCGCGAGCAGCATCGCGCATGAGACTGCGAATTGCAGAAAGACCTGCGTCATGGCGCCGATGCGCTGAATATCGCCGCTGACAAGATTCATGATGCGGGCGTGCCGCAACCGCACGACTTGATCCCACTGGGCGGCAACCAGGCATTCCGCGATGCGCAGCCGCAAGCTCTCGACGAAGCCGATTTGCAGGGCGGCGACGGCCACGTCGCGAAGCGAAATGACGATGGCGCGCACGACGATCAGCATGCCGAAAATACCGAGCAGCAGCGCCAGCCGTCCGAATGACGTCTCCACGCCGAACAGGCGGAGCGTCGCGTTGGCCGCTCGGCCAATTCTGCCGGACGGCAGATCCGAGCCGATGGCGAGGCTGATCAGCGGAATGATCATGACGAGGCTGAAGGCCTCCAGCACGCCACCGATCGCGACGAGCAAGGCGGTGGCGATGCCGCGGTGGCCGGCAAAGGCGGAAAATTCACGCAAAAAGTCCCGCAGGCTTGCCGTCACCGACATGCTCGGCTGTCGATTTGTCATCCTCGAGTCGGTTGTGATCGGAGTGTCCCCATACGACTTCGGCGCCGCACGTCGGCGCGCCGAACCGAAACAAATTACAGGAGTTAAGCAGATCGGACAAACGCGATTATTTTTGCCGCAAAAATCACTCTGGGTGAGACGCGATCGCGAAGCCGGCGATTAGCAGGCGTTCTGCGCGACAGCACCCGCACCGCGTCTGCGCTGTGCGGAAGGCGCGGGCGAAGCTGAAGTTATTGTGTTGTCCGCGGCCCGCCGCGAAGGATGGCCACCACGCTGATCTCGCCGATTAACAACACGGGGGCGCGTACGGTTAACAGCCCCTTAACGCAGTCGATTCTGGGCAATTATTCAATCTGATCTAAACCTGTCTGTATTAAAGGCGTGATGTTGACTCGTCTGCGTCACAGGCGAATCTTCCAGCGGTCCCGGGCAACGGCTTAAATCGCTCGCGCAACGGGCTCGGCTGACGTGCAATGGCAATAAGTAGGGTCCCAGGTGCTCAGCGCAGCCCCGGCAACTTCGCTAGCCGCCGCCGACGAAGCGTCCCGCGATGCAGTGGCGCCGGGCAGTGAGGCGCGCGTTCCCCTCTGTTTCGTCATCGACGCCGATGACAGTGTGCGACGCTTCCTGTCGCTTATCTTGCATGGTGCCGGGCTCAATACCGAGGAATTTGCCGCCGGCGAGACGATTTCTGCCGCTTTGGCCAAGCGCGCGCCGCATATCGTCTTCCTCGACATCGCGCTGGAATTCGGTGAGGCGGTGAAGTGCCTCATTGAGCTCGCCAACAGTCATTATCGGGGCCAGGTGCAGCTTATCAGCGGCCGCGGCTCGGCCGTGCTCGCCCATGTCAAAAATATCGGCGTGCAGCAGCACTTGCAGATGCTGCCGGTGCTCAAAAAACCGATCGAGCCCCAGGCCATCCTGAATGTCCTGCAGGAGCTCAAGCTTGGTCATGCGCCGCCCACCGCCGGCCGGATTGCTCTCGATGAGGCGCTCAACAACGATTGGGTCGAATTCTGGTACCAGCCGATGATCGACCTGCGCAAAAAGCAGCTCGTGGCGGCTGAATCTTTTGCTCGCGCGCGCCATCCCCAGCACGGCATGATGCTGCCTGACGCGTTCATGCCGGGCGCCTCGGAGGCGACGCTCGTCAAGCTGGCCGAGCACTCCTTGGTATCCGCGTTGAAAGCCGGGCTGAATTTCACCAAGCTCGGAGTTAATCTGCAGCTCGCGGTCAACATATCCACCGAAGCGCTCGGCAAGGTGCGCTTTCCCGAGATCCTGCAGACCTATCGTCCGCAATTCGACAGATGGCCCGGTCTGGTAGTCGATGTACCGGAAGAGCAACTCGTCGGTGATCTGGCGCGGGTGAGCGAGATCGCTCGCGAGCTCAGGCAGTTTGGTGTGAGTCTCGCAGTCGATAATTGCGGCCGTCGCTATACGTCATTGACGAATCTTGAGGAGCTGCCGTTCACCGCATTCAAGCTCGATCGCGCCTTTGTTGCCGACTGCGCCACCAGCAAGGTGAATGCACCGCTTTGCAAGACCATCATCGATCTCGCCCACGGCTTTGGCGGCGTTGCCGTTGCGATCGGCATTGAAAAAGCCTCCGATGCGCTGGCATTGCTGCGCATGGGTTGCGATTACGGCCAAGGCTTCCTGCTCGGTCAGCCGATGCCGGAGGAACTGTTCGTTTCGCTGCTGCGGCAACGTGCCGGGGGACCGGCCAGACAGGCGTTCGAGCCTGAAAATTCGGCCGCGCCGGCGGCGGCCTCCGCGTAGGCGGAGACGATACCTTCAAAGGGCCCGCCGCCCGATGCGCCATCCAGCGGCAGGTCCAGCCAACCGGCGTTAGCCGCGCAGCGCCGTAACGAATTTCAGCAAAATCCAGAGCCCGGTGACCCCCGCCGCGACATAAACCGTCTGCTGCGTGTTTTGACAGGCGAGCGGGACGGCATAGCACACGTCGCTGGCCCAGTTCTGGCCATAACCGGCCGCCGCAATGTCTTGCGCAGTATAAGATACGAAGCTCGCGGCGGCGAGAAGGACCGCCATCAGCAGCACGAAATTCGCCATGTTGCTTCCTCCCTCACTGAGTGAGCCGCAATGGCTGTTCATGCGAACAGTCGTCTGCACTATTCCTTCGCGATTGTGACCCCGATCATATTGGAGCTGCGCCACACGGTGCGGCAGGTAAAATGCTGGCGCCCATATCGCGTCAGCCGCAGCCAAAATATCTCCGGAATTCGTTCGTTCGCATCGAACTCGAGCTTGGCGCCGCTCGGCGATATGTCGATCAAGGTGCATGCGACCAAAGGACCGCCCTCGCCGGTGTCGAGCCAGGCGCGCTGACCTTTTTCCTCGCGGTGCTCGCGCCGCATCGTGAAAGTCATGATCAACCCCGGCTTGTGATATGGACGGACCGATCGTGACTCTGCCAGCCTCGCCCCGATAGGTATAAGTACCGATCTTGCGAAATTGCTGCGCGACAACGAAAAATTTGATCCGTTTTTTACGTCGTTTTTCGGAAACGGCGAGCCGGTCTCATGCGCCCCACTGCACGGAAAGGGTCGCCAGATCTGCCGAGAGTGAAATGCCGGCGCTTACGCCGGATCGTCGCTCGCGCCGGCGTGTCCGAGCAGAGGTTGAACCTGTGCTCAAAACGTGATGGTGGAGGCCAACATCGTTGAAGCAAGATACAGGGGCGCCGATTCCGGGCCTTTGTTCTCGCCCATCGCATCATCGTCCGAATTCGTATCGGCGCGATCAGCCACATCACGCGCAGGGTACGGCTCCAGGAAGCCACTGCACACGCCGTTGACAACATCGAGTCCCCGCCAAGCCCTCGGCCGATGGGATTCAGCCTCGACTTCAGCGATCCGGTCGGTCAAAAACCTGATCCTGGCGTCGGCGCGCGCCAAGGCGACGTCGCGCATCGCGTGGATCTCGAGCAGCATTTTTGTGCCGTCGATCAACCTCAATCGTGACCGTTCAAGATCGTGAAGTGCGCAATTTCTCGTTTCCACTGAATCCTGCAGCAGTGTAAATTTTTCAAGCAGCATCTCACGCACTTTCGCAACGAGAGTTTCTGCGACGGTGGCTCGCGAGGTTGCGGCTTCGAGGCATGATTTTAACCTGGCGATTTCTGCCCGGCGACTTTCGTTGCTCTTGTCGAGCGCAGTGGCCAGCCCGTCGCGTTCGACCTGCAGCGCTTTCAGTTTTTGATGATGGACCTGGCTTCTTTGGTTTGCTCTGTCGAGCGCGGTAACCAGCTTGTTGCGCTCGATTCTCGCAGCTTTGAGATTGTTGCCTTCACTCTGGTGTTTTCGATGCAGTTCGTTGAGCGCGGCCGTCAATTTTCGGCATTCGAGGTTTACGGCGTCTAGCTTGTTCTCTGCGGCGCGCCGCTTTCCATGCGCTTCGTCGACTGCAGCCGACAGGCTGTCTTGCGTCAGCTTTGCCGCGTCCAGCGCCGCCTTCCCGTGCCCGGTCTGATCTCGCGCCTGTTCCAGCGCGGCATTGCTTTCGGCGAGCCGCGCCGTGAGCTGGGCATTCTCGCTGACAAGAAAATCGAGCGAGGCCTGTAGGGAGTGTTTTTCGTTCTGCTGGAGGAGGATCTCTTCGCGCGCCACGTTCACTTCGTCATCCAGATCGGCGGAACGCTTTTCGGCGTCTTCCGCTCGCTGGGAAAGCGCGTCGATGCACTCCCTCATTTGGCGCCCGGCGAGCTTTTGCCTGGCCAACTGCGTTTGCATCTCTTTGGCGCGCGTCAACGTAAATTCATGAGGGGAATGAATAGGGAGGGGGACCGGCTCGATGTCCGATGCTCGCTCTGCGGAGGCGTAGGGCAGCTCGGCTCTTGAAACTGCGCCCCTGCGCGCTTTTTGAGCCAGGGTCATCGCGGCTACTCCCATCGGCGTATGCATGAGAGCGAGATGCTCGGCCTGATTTCGCCAGCCAAACTGCGGTTCGACTCTGTCGGTCAGCGCCATGGGTGCGGCTTTTGCCCCCGCTTTGATCCCGGCAACTTGGTGGCAACATGGTTAACGGCCGGTTAAACGACCCCGCCTCCGGGGTCGCTGCGGGTCATCAAACCGGGTCAGCATCGCGGTGCAATGAGGCGAGGGATCGTTGCTCTCATAAGGCGCGGCGGCGGACTTCCTCGATGACGATGCTGTTATCCTGCTCGCCTTCGCCCTGGCGCAGACAGGCCTGCAGAATGTCGGCGTGAATCTCAAGAAGCGGCAGCTGCTGGCCGGCCTTGCGCGCCTGATCGAGCATGAGCTGCGTATCCTTGAGCGTCTGCCTCACGCGACCCTCCGGGACGAAGTTTCCCGCGACCATTTTCGGCCCCTTGGTATCCATCACCTGCGAGGCCGCGGCCGATACCCGCGCCACGTCGAGAAAGGCGGCCGGATCGAGGCCGAGGCGGGAGGCAAATACCAGGCCTTCGGCAAGCGCCAGGCGGTTGAGGCCGAGGATAAGATTGATGGCGAGCTTGGCTCGGCCGCCGTCGCCAATCCCCCCGATATGAAAACGCCGCGGAAACAGCGCATCGAGCACCGGAGCGGCGGCTGCGGCGATCCGGGCGTCGCCGCCGATCAGGCCGACGCCGTCACCCTGGCGGACCTGCTCACTGGTGCCGGACACCGGCACTTCGAGGAAACGCAAGCGACCCGCCACCCGCGACCCCAGCGCGACGATGCGATCGGGATCGCAGGTCGAGGTGCAAAGCACGATCTTGCCTGACGCGGCGGGAATGAGGCTCTCCTCAACCACATCTTCGACCTGATCGGTGTTGAAGACCGCAAGCACAATTGGCTCGCAGTCCCGCGCGATATCGGCCAGCGATCCCGCACGGACGCCAATTTCCTCAAGCCTTGCGCTTTTGCCGGCGTCGATGTCGTAGCCGATCACGCCCAGCCCGGCTGTGAGCAGACGGCGTGCATAGACTTCGCCCATCAGACCGAGGCCGATAAGACCGGCTGGAGTGCTCTTGCTCACTTCGGTGTTGCTCATGGCGCTAGCCCAATAGCTCGACATTGAGATCGCGCGCGACGTTATCGAGGCTCTCACGCAACGCTTTTGGCACCGGCGCGCCATGGGCGCGGCGGTCCAACAGCTTGGCGTGGCTCTGCTCGCCGGGCAGCCATATGCGTTCGACGCCCGGCAGCCGCGGCGAATTGCGGATGTCGCGGACAAGGCGGTCGACGGCGCGCTTGAAGTCCACCGGCGGCAGGAAGGCTTCAATCGACAGAGCGGCGATCGCCTGTCCGGTATTGGTCGGCTTGCCGGCTTCCTTGACGAAATCGACGACGTCGCGTCCGATTGCGGCGCGATTGAGCGCGCCCGCCAAAAGCCCAATGATCAAGCTCAGGCCCGAGCCTTTGTAGTCGCCGATCGGCAGCAGGTGACCTTCGTCGGCGCGCTTTGGATCGGTGAGCGGCTTGCCGGCGCGATCGATCATCCAGCCGACCGGCATCGGCTCACCGCGTTGCGCCTTGAGGCGGACTTTACCGTAGGCCGCCACCGTGGGCGACATGTCGAGCACGATCGGCGGCTCGTCGAGCGCGGGGACAGCGACGGCCATCGGATTAGTGCCTAGGAGACTCTCGCTACCGCCCCACGGCGGCAGGTGGTTACTGCTGCCAACGGCAAAATAGAGCCCGATCATGTCGTGCTTGAGCGGCATGGTCACGTAAAGCGCCGCCGGGCCGGCGTGATTGCTCATGCGGGCGCCGACCCAGCCGACGCCGGTTACCCTGGCTTTTTCGATGGCAAGCTCGGCGGCGCGCCGCATCACCAGATGGCCCATGCCGTTGTCGCCATCGATCAAGGCCGCCGAAGGCCGATCGCTCACCACGCGGATATTGGGGGCGGCATTGACGCCCCCGGCACGAATGCGGCGCACATACAGCGGCAAGCGGATCACGCCGTGAGTATCACTGCCGCGCAAATCCGCCTCGACCATAAGATTGGCCAGGATTTGCGCATCACCGGCCGGCACGCCAGCCGCGGCGAAGGCGCGGAATATAAAAGCGGCGAGCCGCTCGGCAGGAACGCGGGGAACGTCACTGGACATACGGGTCATGCTCCGGAGGGCGATGGTGAGGGCTGGTTTCGGGTCCCGTCAAATCATAGGATTAAACCAACCCGGGAGGTAAGCCGAACATGAGTACAATGACTGCAGAAAAAATCGAGACGCTGGACGTCTGTTTCGGGACCTACCCGCATACCCAGCCGCTGAAGAACGGCGACATCAAATCCGACCGCGTGGCGCTGCGCTTCAACGAGGTCAATCCCATCAACAAGGCGTTCCTGATGATGGTGCGCCAGATGAAGTTCGACGTCAGCGAAATGGCGATCGCCACCTATTTGCAGGCCAAAGCCTACGGCAAGCCAATTGTTTTGATGCCGGCGACCATGTTCGGGCGCTTCCAGCATGGCACCATGCTGTACAATTCCGAACGCGGCACGGTAACGCCCGAGAGCCTTCACGGCCGGCGCATCGGCGTGCGCGCGTTCTCGCAGACGACGGGTGTGTGGCTCCGCGGCATTCTGTGGAAGGATTACGGCGTCGATCTCGGCAAAATCAAATGGGTGACGTTCGAGGATGCCCACGTGCCCGAATACCGCGACCCGCCCGGCGTTGAACGTGCCGCCGAGGGCAAGGACATGACCAAGATGGTGCTCGATGGCGAACTCGACGCCGCCATCTTCGGCGGCAATGTACCGAACGAGCCGCGACTAAAAAGCGTGATCGCCGATCCCGATGCCGCCGCCAAAGAGTGGTACAATAAGCACGGCACTGTGCCGCTCAATCACATGGTCGTCGTCAAGAGCTCGCTGTCGCAATCCGATCCGGGCGCAGTGCGCGAGGTGTATCGCATGCTGGCCGCGGCAAAAAAGGCGGCCGGTCTGCCGAAGCCGGGCGCCATCGATACAATTCCGTTCGGCTTCGAAGCGGTCAAGCCGGCGCTTGAGCTGATGTCGAGCTACGCGCTGGAGATGAAGATCATCCCTCGGCGCAATTCCGTCGAGGAATTGTTCGACGACACGACGCGCGCACTCTAGGGCGAACAAGCCAGAACATATACAGCTTCTCCGTCAGCTAGCCGCCCGTGTTCTGGGAACGCGGGTGTTGCTGGTTCCATTGCAGGAATTCGCGGAATAACGCATCGCGCTGCTGCGGCGTGCTCAAATCCGGCACGCCACCTGCCCGCTGCGCCAGGAACTGGTCGAAATCGGCCTGCTGCGTGGAAGCCTGTGGCGCCGGAGGCCGATGATTGTCGAGCCAGTCCTGCGCCTCCGGGAACCGCTTCCAGCCGGGCAAATTCGCGGCCAAGTTTACCTCGCGCCAAGTCGGGTGGCGCGGGGGTTTTTGAAACTCGGCAAAACGCGGGAAGAAGTGATCGACGAAATTGGCGATGCGCTGATAACGATCGGTGCCCTTCGGCCAATTATAGCAGATCATCACCGCGCCGTAGGCGATGGTATCGACGCTCTGACTGTCGGCGATAAGGCCCGGATAGTCCTTGTTGGTGAATGTCGCCGGCAGATAGTCCTGCTGCAGTCGCTGGTCATAAGGGATGGGGAGCAGACGAATGCCGTCCGCGGCGTGCAATTTCGCGATGGCCGGCGCCGGCTTGGCGCCAAACTGGACGGTTGCCGCGATTTCGCCGGTTTTCATTTTCTCGTAGGCGTCGGCTTGCCCCATATTGACCTCGACCGGCTTGATGCCGAGCCGCTCGAAGACGTCGCCGGCGGACACTTCCGTGGCGCTGCCCATATCGCTGAAATTGACCTTCTTGCCGCTGAGCTGATCGAGCGACGTGATGCCGGAATCGGCGCGCACCAGCACGTGCATGTCGTCGTCGGAGAGCTTTGTGATGTAGTCGATCTTGTCCGAGATGTCGCCGAGCTCGCCCGAGCGGCGGAATTTTCCCAGCACGCTCGTGACCGTAATGCCGAGATCGATGCCCTTGAGGTAGCGAACGTCGCGGACGTTCTGGGCGCCGCCTTTGCCGATGACCGGCAAGACGCGGAAATTATTGCCGTCGTCGAGTACCGCCGACAAGTCGTAGGCAAGCGTGAGCCAGGCGGCATTGATGTTGCCGGATACGATGGCGATCGTGTTGGCGTTGATCTGCGCGCCGAGTGAGCCGAGATCGGGCTTGTCCGGGATCGGCGCGTTGCCGTCGAAGACATGTTTCTTTTGCGCAAAGCTCGGCGACATGCCGGCGGCTGCAACCAAGGCCGCAATCAGCAAGACCAAGCTTAGCTTTTTGAACTCGAGACCTTTCGATCCGAATGACCGCTGCAGATACGCCCGCATGTTCACCCCCGCGCGGCAGGCTTACACTACGCAACACACACAAATAAACGTAGCGGCAAACCTCAAAAGCCATTGGCCGCAAATCGTTGATCCCGTCGCTCACGCTCTATGCCGGCGTTGACTTCGCCGCATCGCGCAACGACGAAGTCGAGTCATCACAGCGGAATCCGGCAACTGCGTGATCGAACTATGATCATTTGTGACCGGCCTGAGCCGTGAAGTCGTCACATTTTCATGCGGCCATTACGCGTGGTGGAGCCGCCCGCAACGGGGGGACCAGAGAATAGGGGTGCGTCATGAATTTCGCCAAGCCATTTGGAACCATCGAAATCGACAAGTCGGCCGAGGCGGAAGTCGAAGGAAATATCCGCGAACTGACGCGCGGCGGTGCGGCGCTTCGCCAAGCCGACAGCGGCGACAGTGAAATGACTGCGAATAATCTCAGCACTCTGTTGCGACGCGTTTCAGGAAACTCGACGCGCCAGATCGACAATTTGATCGGCGAACTGCGGACGCTGCGCGAGAAGCTGCAGTCCGATGGCGATCGTGTTCAGCGCGACATCGTCGAATACGCGGCCTTGAGCCAATCGGTGATGCAATTGACGAGAATTGTCGGCGAGAGCGTGAAGAACCTTCCGGACGATCAGAAAATGGCCGAATAGCGCTGGAGCTACCGCTTCGGGAAGGATTCCCAAAGCCACGGGAATTCGCTAAAGCCTAGGTGTTGTCATTGATTCTTGCCGAACCGACCGGTCCGGCGAGCGCGTTGTGACGCCATAAGTGTACAGCCGGAAGCGCGTAAACGCGCCGGAAATGCCGCTGTAACCTTTCGTTAACCATTCTTACCGCAGCATTGACGGGACAAGTGATCGGGAGATCACCGATGAACATCATCACGCTTGCGTCACGAAAGGGCGGGGCGGGCAAAAGCACCCTGACGGCTCACCTCGCTGCTTTTTCCCAACAGGCCGGCCACCGCTGCGTCGTTATCGACGCCGATCCGCAAGGCTCGCTCAGCCTCTGGCACTCGCTCCGCGCCGACGGCAAGCCGCCGCTGCGTAGCGCCGCCCGCGGCATCGACCGCGCGCTCGCCACGGCAATGGCCGAGGGCTACGAATGGGCGTTTATCGACACCGCGGCCAGCATGTGGGTGGTGGCGCTGGAGGCGATCCGCGCCGCGACCTTCGTGCTGATTCCGGCGCGCCCCGGTTTTTTTGATGTCAATGCCGTGCGCGAGACGGTCGCTACCGCCCGCGAACGCAACAAGCCTTATGCGGTCGTGCTCAATGCCGCGCCGGTGAAGCGCGAGGACAAGGAAGCTCCGGCGGTGGCGCAATCGCGTGCGTTTTTCGACAGCCTTGGCATTCCGGTCTGGTCGGGCCAGATCAGTCACCGCGCCGGCTATGTGCTCACGCTCGCGGCCGGCGCCAGCATCTGTGAGGTCGCTCCCGAATCGCTCGCCGCCGCCGAAGTCGCGCGATTGTGGTCGGCAGTCGAACGCTCCGTGGCGGCGATCAACGAAGCGCGCCCCGGTGCGTCGCTGCCGCACGGTCAGGCCGCCTAGTCCGCCTATTCCAGCGGCCATCAATCCATCGCCGCGCTCGGGCGCGATACGGCAACCAGGGCTTGCCTCAATGCGGCGTTGAGCCGCTTGGTCTGCGCCTCGGCCAGCGACTGCAAGGTGGGTGACATGCCGTGCAGACGGTCCGGATGATTCTGCTTAATGAGCCGCTTAAAGGCCGCCTTGACCTCCTCGGTCGTGGCAGAGGATGGCAGGCCAAGAACGTCAAACCAGGCTGTGTCTGAGGCGGCCTCGGTTGCATCCATCTCCGGCACCGCCTTGGCTTGAGCGAAATCCATTTGATCGGTAAGCTGACCGGGATCGCTGTGCGCCAGCTCCTTGAACGTGCAGAACTCGCCTCCGTATTCGCGACGCAACCCGAGCCATCGCGCCACATAGAACAGCGGCACCGCCGCGGCGGCAAAGCCGGTGGCGACGGCGTTGGCATAGAAAATCCGCGCGTCGAACGGATACCACGCGAGCACGGTCCTCGCGCCGGTCGCTACTTCATCGGCCCATGCCGGTTGTTCGGGACCATGGAAGACGACGAGCAGCAGTGCGAAGCCCACGACATGGGCAGCCAAGCCGCGCCCCAAGGCGGATTTCGAGCTGATCAGGTGCATCCACGACCTTAGCCGCTGCAGCGGACGGCGCTTGAGCCGGACGATGGTCTCTCGCAGCAACTGCGCGTGTGCTCGCAGATCGTCGGCTTCATCGTCGTCGCGATCGATCCCGCTCCGACGACCAAGAAGGCCCTGCCAGAGGCTTTTCGAGGGCTCGCTTCTGTTGAGCGTCTCGAGGCGGCGAAGGACGTTTTCGTACAGCCGCACGGCGCGGTCCAATTCGAGCGCCTCGGACTTGCGCAGCGAGAAATCCGGGCGCGTGTGACGCACCGCCAAGGATTGCCGGGCGTAGCCGAGCAAAAGTCCCGGCAGCACCGGCCACAACGCCAGCAGGACCGCGTTGACCAGCGCCAGTGAAAATTCTTGGCTGCTTCCCGGCTCAACCATAGCACGCGACGCCGACTATACTACGCAAACGCTGACGGTCGCGGGCGTTCAGATCGCCCCTCGTTGGCGGCAGCTTAAAATCACTTCCTGTCAGAACACGGGCGGCATGCCGTCAAAAATGTGCAGCGTTTGCGAACGAGACGGAGCGGCGTTTCACGCCCGGCCATATTTAAGAACCAAACTCGACCGTATCGTTGCGACGTTGGCCGGCGAGTAGCGAGTACGGGTACCATGCGCGAGCGCTTCATTGCTTATGTGGTCTGCCCCAAGTGCGGGCAGAAAGGGGCGGCGGTTTGGGAAGAGAATGAGGATCCGGTTTTTCAACGCGGTGACTGGGGCACGACACTGACGCGAGTCTCTGAAGGCTTCCGCGCCGGGGTAGGCGGAAAAATATTCTGCGCCGTCTGCGACGTTGAAGTGGTGGTGGGACCGAACCAGATGCGCTAGGTATCTCGAAGCCGGGTAAGTGCCGCGCGCCGGGTCTGGTGCATTGTATGCGTCGGCAAATATCACGTAGTCTATCGCTTGGCGTTCCGGGCTGGGGGATTATGCATGCAATTGCTTCGCCGGCGGTGCTTGCAATTGGCGGCGGGGGCTGCTGTCGCGCCGTTATTTGCCGGGCGCGCAGTGGCGCTCGGTTATCCGAGCCGCCCGATCCATCTGGTCGTCGGCTTCGCACCCGGTCTTGCCCCGGATATTGTCGCGCGCGTGCTGGCGCAACCGCTGTCGGAGCGGCTCGGACAGAATATCGTCATCGACGACCGGCCCGGCGCCGGCAGCAATATCGCCGCCGACGCCGTGGTCCACGCGCCGGCCGATGGCTATACGCTGCTCTGCGTGACGCTCGGCAACACCATCAATGCGAGTTTCTATCAGCACCTTGATTTCGATATCACCAAGGATATCGCGCCGGTTGCCGGCACGGTGCGGTCGCCGAGCGTGCTGGTTGTCAGCCTGTCGGTCCCGGCGCAGACCCTTCCCGAGTTCATCGCTTACGCCAAGGCCAATCCCGGCAAAGTCAATTTTGCCTCGGGCGGCGTCGGTACCGCACCGCATCTGGCCGGCGAGCTGTTCAAGCAGATGGTCGGCGTCGATATGGTGCATGTTCCTTATACCAGCAGCTACATGCCCGACCTGCTCGCCGGGCGCGTTCAGGTCACCTTCGCTCCGATCGCGACGTCGATCGCCAACGTCAAAGCCGGCAAGCTCCGCGCTCTCGCGGTGACCGGGGCGACGCGCTCGCACGTGCTGCCGGATATTCCGACGGTGAGCGAATTTGTCCGAGGTTACGAGGCGAGCGTCTGGCATGGCGTCGGCGCGCCAAACGGCACGGCGCCGGATGTCATCAACAAGCTTAATCAGCAGATCAACGTCGTTATCGCCGACCCCGGCGTGAAGGCTCAGCTTGACGGTCTCGGCGCCGAGCCGATGCCGATGACGCCCGGCGAATTCGGAACGTTTGTCGCTGCGGAAGTCAAAAAATGGGCGAATGTGGTGAAACGCGCAGGCCTTAAGTCTGAATGATGATCGAGTGCGAGCAAAGGTCGGCGCCTGATCTGGCCATCGCGCATTCGGTTTCAGAGAGCTGCGTTTTCCGGTCCTAAGCGGGGCTCACCGAGCCTTCGGACAAGGTGGTAAATGGCACGGGTGTTCGGGGCGGCGCGTTGCGCCAAAAGGAGCCGCCCACCGTAAACCTTTATGGCGGATGCCTCAACAATACCTCAGATTTCGACACAATCGGACACGCTGCCGCCCCGCCGATTTGTTGAGATTCTCCTGACCGCTAAGGTCGGGGAGCCGCGCGTCATGCGTTGCTGGGGGATTGCCGTTATCGTCGCCCTGGTTTTGGCGATTGCTGCATCCGGGTCAGCCCGGGCGGCCCGTGCCGCCGATTCTCACGATGCGGCATCGCTCATTTCGATTTCCGGCAACCGGCATATCGGTGCCGATATGATCCGCTCCTATTTTCATCCCGCGCCTGACGGCAAGCTTGATGTGACGGAGCTCGATGCCGGGCTCAAGCGGCTTTATGCCACCGGCCTGTTCAAGGACGTGAAGATTTCGCACGCCAGCGGTCGCGTTCTGATGAAAGTCGTCGAAAATCCGACGATCGGCGTCATCAGTTTCGAGGGCAATAAGAAGGTCAAGGACGCCGACCTCATCAAGGCAATCCAATCCAAGGCAAACGGTCCGCTGTCGCGTGAATTCGTGCAAAGCGATGTCGTAAATATCATCGCCCTTTATCGTCAGCACGGTTATTACGACGTGCATGTCGTTCCGGAGACGATCGCCGCCCAAAAGCCCGGCATCGCCGCCGCTCCGAACGCCGCCAGGGCCGACCGCGCCAATCTCGTCTTCGCGATCAAGGAAGGCGACAAGCTGGCGGTGCGGCAAATCCGCTTCGCCGGCAATTCGGCGTTTTCCACGACGAAGCTCAAGGCGGTGGTCAAGACAGGAACGACCAACGTTTTGAGCTTTCTGCTCGACAATGACGTCTATGACGCCGACCGCATCGAGTCCGATCGCGATCTCGTCCGCCGGTTCTATCTCGATCACGGCTATGCCGACGTGAAGGTGTCTTCCGCCGCGGGCTACGCCGCCGCCGCGAAAGGCGTCGTCTTGACCTTCAAGGTCGACGAAGGTCCGCAATACCGCCTCGGCAAGGTCAAGATCGAATCGAGCATGAACGCCGTCGACCCGGCGCCGGTACGCAATGCCGTGCACACGCAGGCCGGCGATATCTATGACGCCGATGCCGTCCATAAGTCCGTCGAGGACATGACCATGGCGCTTGCCAAATCCGGCCAGCCGTTTGCGACGGTCGTGGCCGGCAGCGAGCGGCAGCCGGGCCAATTGATCAACTTGGTTTACACCGTCGAGCAGAGCAGGCGCCTCTATATCGAGAGGATCGACATCCACGGCAATACCAAAACGCGCGATGAGGTGATCCGGCGCGAATTCGATTTCGGCGAAGGCGATCCCTATAACCCCGCGCTGGTCGATCGCGGCGAACGCCATCTTAAGGCGCTGGGCTATTTCAAGTCAGTGAAAATCAGCGAGCAGCCTGGCTCGGCGCCGGATCGCGTCATGCTGGACGTCGCGTTGCAAGAGAAGCAGACCGGCAACTTCTTTATCTCCGGCGGCTACTCCACTACCGCCGGCATGCTGGCCGAGGTTTCGATCAGCGATAATAACGTCTTCGGCACCGGAGATACGGCGAAAGCCTCGGTCACCTACGGCCAATATGTCAGGGGCTTCAATCTCGCTTTCAGCGACCCATGGTTCATGGGCCAACGTGTCGGGGTGGGCGCCGACCTGTTCGCGAACCAGACTTTTGCCAACACCAATCAGGCATTCAATACGCTGATGTACGGGGCGAAATTCTCCGTTGCCACGCCATTGAACGAGAACCTCGGCGTCAGCTGGAACTACTCGATCTACAATCAAGGTCTCAGCCTCGACCCGTCGCTTGGCACGGCGTCGCTGCCGATTCAGCAGGCGGCGCAAGCCGGCTCCTATTGGGTGTCGTCGATCGGCAATGGCGTGACGTATTCGACGCTCGACAATCCGAAGGACCCGACGACCGGTATCCGCGCGCAAACCAACAACGAATTTGCCGGCCTCGGCGGGGCGGCGAATTTCGCCAAGACCACCGAAGACGTGCGCCTCTATCGCCCGATCGCCGGCGATGTCGTCGGCATGGTGCGCACGCAAGGCGGCTACGTCACGCCGTGGGGCGGCCAGCAATTGCCGCTGCTCGACGGCTTTTTCGGCGGCCCGCAGCTCGTGCGAGGCTTCGCGCCTTACGGTTTCGGCCCGCGCGACATCACGCCGGGCACGACCATGGATAATCTCGGCGGTAACGCCTATTGGACGACAACGGCGGAGCTGCAGTCGCCGATGCCATTCGTGACCCCCGACGCGCAACTGAAGGTCGCCTTGTTCTCCGACACCGGCAGCCTGTGGGCGACGAATGCGTCGAGTGTTTCCAGCATGGCGACTTCGCTGAGCCCGTCGCAGCAGATCGCCAATTCGCGGGCGGTGCGCTCCTCGGTCGGCGCCAGCCTGATCTGGGATTCGCCGTTCGGGGCGCTGCGGGTCGATTACGCCTACCCGATCGCCAAGCAGCCCTATGACGTCACCCAGCGGCTGAATTTTACTGCCGGCGGCTTTTGAGTTTGGTCCCCTTTTAGTTGAACTTCAGCCCAGCGGCCTTCGCCAGCTTGATATTCTGAACGATTTCCTTGGCGATCATGGTGTCGATTTCGCGCGGGCTCAGCGGCATCGGCTCGACGCCCTGAGCGCTAAGCTTTGCTTGCACGTCCGGCAGCGCCAGCGTTTTTTGCACCTCATCGTGCAATCGATCGACGATCGGCCGCGGAGTCTTTGCTGGCGCCAGCACGCCGTTCCAGAAGACGTAATCGGAATCGGCAAAGCCGGCCTCGATCGTGGTCGGCACATCCGGCAATGCCGGCGAGCGCTTAGGCATGCTCACCGCGAGTGCCATTAGCTGACCGTTCTTGATGAACGGGATTGCCGAAGAAATGCCGATGAAGCAAAAATCGACGCGGCCGGTCATCACTTCGGTGAGTGCCGCCGGTCCGCCGCTGAATGGAACGTGCGTCGCTTTGATGCCGGCCGACAACAAGAAACGCTCGGCCGCCCAATGGGTGGCGCTGCCGACGCCAGCGGAGGCAAAGGTCATGTGGCCGTCTTTGTCCTGCGCGACAAGTTCTTTCGCGCTTCTAATGCCTTTCGACGGCCCCACCAGCAGCACGTTCGGCACCACGCCGAACATGGCGACGCCGGCGAAGTCTTTGGACGGATCGTAAGAAAGATTCGGATAAGCGGCAGGGGCGGCCGAATGCGCCGACGCATTGATCAACAGCGTATAGCCGTCGGGGTCGGCCTTGGCGACGACGGCTGAACCAATGGTGCCGCCGGCGCCGCCGCGGTTTTCCACCACGATGGTCTGACCGAGCCGCTTCCCCAATGGATCGAGGACGACCCGACCGATGACGTCGATGGTGCTGCCGGGCGCAAAGGGCACGACAGCGCGGATCACCTTGTCCTTCGGCCAGTTGTCGGCAAAGGCCCGGCGCGAAACGGCGGGTGCGGCGAGCGCGCCCGAAGCCAACGCCAGGAAGTGGCGGCGGGTAGTCCTACGCATTGAGTGTCCTCTTTGATTGCCAAAAATTTAATTGTTCCACAGCGGCGCAAACTGTGCCGCCACAACCTGCTCGTAGGCGACCTCGCCGTTGAGTATGCCCTGCCGCCGGGCAAAATCCGACATGCCGGCGATGAAGTCGGGCGATAGCCCGGCATCGTAGTATGGCAAATCGCGGCGAATGAGATCGACGATCAGCGCCGCCTCGGACGGCGGAAACAATTTGTTGCCGACCACCCCAGCGCGCGCGACATCCGCCTTCAGCGCTGCTTGGGTTTTAGCGATGGCACGCACCGCTGCGGCGACCGTCTCCGGCGAATGCGCAATCAGAACATCGGTCGCGGCGATCGTCGCTGCGGTATAATTGAAGCAAGGTTTCGGCCCGTCGCCGCGGCGCACGTCGAGTACGACGGTGCCGACGCCACGGCGCACGGCCACCTCGGCACCCATGCCGTTGGCCCAGAAGCCATCGATCTTGCGCTCTTCCAGCGCTTTCGCCGCGGTAACGCCGAAATTGACGCCGGCGTCGAGCGAGCCCGGCACCGGAGCGATCTTCACGCGATCGCGATCGAGATCTATCCCAGCCGCGACGAGCAGGCCGTGCAGGCCTTTATCGACCCACGGCGCGGCGCCGATGCTGCGGCCCTTGACCGCGGCAACATCGCCGCGCCGCGCGCTCAAATCGGCGTGCATCACCAGGAACCAATACATGCCCTGCGCCTGCGCGCAGATGAGCTTTAAGCCGCGAAAATTCGGGAACGCCGCCAGCGCCGAATGCGCCGAGCCGCCGACGAAATCGACCGCGCCGTCGCGCAAGGCCGCATAAGCCTTGTCGACCGGGAAGATGAGTTCAAGTTCGACGTCGAGCCCTTCGGCTTTGAAGAATCCGAGCTCGACCGCGGCCTCGGCCGGAAAATACGAATTGGAGATCATATCTGGCACGGCGAGTTTCATGCGCATTCCAGTCGACCTCAACGGTTCGTCCCCGCGAAAGCAGGGACCCGTTCGTATCCACGCATATGTCCGTCAGGACTTCCCGGACGTGGGAACGATCGGACTGTAATGTCCTACTTCTTCCCGTCCAACAGCCAGCCAAATTTTTCTTGTGCCTTGCGGGTGACCTCCGGGCTCGGCGTGTTGGTCGGCGGAAACTTGTCGCGCCAGTGGAACGGGCGGCAGGCATCGATCACCGCGACCGAATGAGTCATGTCGCCCGCTGCGCGTTTCCAAGGCGGCAGCGCCGGATCGGCCGGCGAGTCCCAGGAGCCGTTGATGAATTGGATCGACTGCGCCGGATCGGTGCGCGTGAGCATCGCCCAGAGCAGGTGGTCGAGGTTGGTGACGTCGACGTCGTCATCGACGACCACGATATATTTCGACGCGTAGGCGGAGGCGCCGCATTGCGCGGCAATATGGCCGGCCTGCACCGCATGGCCCGGGTAGCGCTGCGTGATCGATACACCATGGAACAACCGCGCGCCGCCGATCTCGTGGCACCATACCTGCTGCACGCCCGGCACCCCGGCATTGGTCATGTTCTGCTTGATAGTCGCCGAGCGAAGGACGGCGCGGTAGCGCGCCATTTCGTCGGGGCCGCCGCCCATCGGCGGCACGCCGAGCAGGATCGGATCGTTGCGGTGATAGATCGCCTTGACGTCGAGCACGGTGGTCGGCTTGGCGCCGCCGGCATAATGGCCAGTCCACTCGCCGAACGGACCTTCAACCTCGCGCCGGTCCGGCGTCACGAATCCTTCCAGCACGATCTCGGCTGCGGCCGGAAACGGCAGCCCGGTAATCTTGCCCCGCACCATTTTCATCGGCCGGCCGCGCAAGCCGCCGACGATGTCGAGCTCGAACGTACCGTAAGGCGCTTCGAGCCCGCCATAGAAGAAGCTCAGCGGATCGCCGCCGAGCACCATCGCCACCGGCATCGGTTCGCCGCGCTTGAAATATTTGGCGCGATGAATGTCGCCGTGATGTCCGGCCGCGATCAGCAGCCCGACCGAGGTGCGATCGTGTAGTTGCGCGCGATAGGCGCCGGCATTGAGCCAGTTCTCTTCCGGATCGCGGGTAATGCTGTAGGTCCCAGTGCCGATATAGCGGCCGCCATCCTTTTCATGCCAGATCGGCGCCGGAAATTTGGTGACATCGACATCGTCGCCCATCAGCACGTTTTCCAGCACCGGGCCGTCATCGACGATCTCGTGCGGGATGATCTTCTGTTCCTTCAGATAGGCCTCGCGATAGGAATCGCTGAGCTCCCATTTCGACAGATGATCGGGAAAACCGAGCGTCATGTTGCGGCGGGTGCCGGCGAACATGTTCAAAAGGAGGCGAAAACCCTTGGGGCAGCCGGGGATATCATCGAACACCACGCAAGGGCCATTTTCGGACCGCAGCACCGCTTCGGCGGCAAGCCCGATATCTTCCTGCCAGCTGGCGCCGGATACATTGCGGACTTCACCGAGCCGCTCGGCGGATGACAGCCATTCGCGCAAATCGTCGTAGGCGATGGCGGCTTTGGCGTTGCTGTGCTGATCCATCAGTTTCTCCCGAACGGCGGTCAGGATGGCCGCTGCGACGGATAAGCGCAAGGCGACTGCTCGCAGCCGCATTAAGCGAAATGCCCCGGCTCAACCCGGAGGCCGTCTCGTTCCGGCATGGCGGTTCCCGCCAGCGCGCAGCCGATCGTCCCGGCTGCTAACGCGGCTTTCCGGGCATTCACAAAAGCCTCTTTCTTCACCACGGAAAATAATTTTTCGGATGCCGGCGTTGGCTTCTCGTCGTGCGGCAAATCGCTGTTGCGGCCGAAGCGGTTCCATGTTCCGCCGCAAGTTTAAAAAAGCAGTCTGCGCAGGAACAGTGTCACATTCCGAACGTTCACCTCGAAGTAGCAGTGGAGGGACTTATGGCGAATAATCCGCGACAGGCTGAACGTGAGACGAACGAGGCGGGTCAGACGTCGACCCGACGCGCTGCCGAGCAGACGGCGCAAACCACGCGCTCGATGGCGGATGCGACCGAACGCACGGCGCGCACCGGCGCCGAGGCGGTCCGGCGCAACGCCGAGAATTTGAGTAACAACTGGCGCAGCGGCAGCGAAGCGGCGAGCCGGATGGCCGAACGATCGATGGATCAGTTGGCTAAAATGTTCGGACTGAGCAGCGACACGGCGCGACAGACCATGCAGCGTTCATCGGGCAACTTGCAGGCGGTGATCGAGAGCACCACTATCATCGCCGGCGGCCTGCAGAACGTTTCCGGCGAATGGATGCGATTTGCCCAATCGCGTCTTGAGGACAATCTCGATCGCTTCGACGAGCTGATGGGCTGCCGGACCGTCCAGGACTGTCTTGCGCTGCAGACCGAGATCGTCCGGGATAATCTTGAGGCGCTGCTGCAGAGCATGCGACGAGCCTCCGAACTGTCGGGCCGGATGGCCAACGACGCGATGCAAAAGATCGGCGACACGACGCTGGCGCCGATGTAACCAGCGCCGAATTGCGCGTGCCGGCCGGGCAGGCGGCGAGAGCACCGCTTGGCCCGATAAAGACGCGTTGACAACATGGCATCGGTTTTGCCGATAATGCCCGCTACAAGGCGGGCATTTTTTGCTTGCGCCATTTGCACCAGGGGAGCGTCACGCCATGAACCGCCCGCAGCAGGGATTCCCGCCCATTCTCGATCACCGCGGGCCGCCGCAAGTGCGCCGTTTCGACGAGCAGCGCTGGCTCATCGACAACATCATCCGCGCCAACGGCATCGACTGGGACCAGCCGCGATCGCTTTACATTCATTTGCCCTGCGGCATCGAGGCCAATGCCGATTTTGCCGGCATCCGCGAGCGAGTGAAGAAGATGGCCGATATCGGGCCGGCATTCGCCGCCGTGGCGCGGCGCCGCGAGGCCAAGGCCAATGCCGCGGCGCTGGCCGACCACAAAGTGACCGCACGCGATAACTTCTTCATGGCCGCGGTGCATTGGGGCGCCGCGCAATGGCCCTATGATGAGAACGACGAGACCAACGTCGCCTATAACAACAAGAAGCGCGAGTGCTACGCCAAATATGCGACGCTCGCCGATCACCACGTCGAGGCGGTATGGGTGCCGTTCAAGGACAAGGCGATCCCGGCGTGGCTGCATCTGCCGCCCGGCTATTTCAGCGGCAAGCTGCCGGTCGTGATCGCGATCCCGGGCATGGACAGCTACAAGGAGATTCAGGTCGCGCTGTATGGCGACAAGTACCTCAACCGCGGCATGGCGGTACTGGCGATCGACGGGCCCGGTCAATACGAGGCGCCGATGATCGGGCTTCATTTCACCATGGAAAATTGGATGGCGGCCGGACCGGCTCTGGTCGATTGGATCGCCGCGCGCCCGGAACTCGATTCGACGCGCATTGGCGTTGCCGGCACGAGCTTCGGTTCGCTGTTCGGCACGGTGCTGACTGCCAATGAACCGCGCATCAAAGCCTGCGCGGTGATGTCGGTGTGCCACGAGCCGGGCTGCCACACCATTTTCCAGGAAGCCTCGCCGACGTTTAAGAAACGCTTCATGTACATGTCGGGCATTACCGACGAAGACGAATTCGACGAATTCCGCAAGAAAATCACTTGGCAAGGTCACGCCGACAAGATTCGCGCGGCCTATCTCTGCGTCGCCGGCGAAGCCGAGGAATTAAGCCCGCTGCAGCACACGGAAGCGCTGATGGCGGCGCTCGAGGGACCGAAGCAGATGGTGGTTTATCAGGAATCCCGCCACTCGGTCGGCAACGTGCCGGCCGCCAATCTCGGCCCGTTCCCGGCGATCCTGCTCGCAGACTGGCTGGCCGACCGGCTCGCCGGCAAGCCGTTCATCAGCGAACGCTGGTACGTCACCGGTTCCGGCGAGATCAACAAGACGGCGTACTGACCGGCATCAAGCGAGAATATGTTGGGATAGCGCACATGCCGCATCGAATTCTGGTTGACCTCGACCCAGCCTGCCGCATTGGCGAGCGGCTGACGCATTCGAATCCCCTCTCGGCTGCAAAACTGTCGCCAGATGTCGATTTGCAGTCAAGGTTTTTCAGGCAAAGAATCGCGGAACAAGACGCTTTAACAAGACGCTCTCTAACAAGACACTCTAACAAGACACTCTAACAAGACACTCTAACAAGACACTCTAACAAGACACCCTGATGGAACGCCGTGAATTGCAGCGCATGGGCGCGCTCAAATAGCCGATACGCGCGGCACGCTCGCCACTTGGCGGCCGCGCGATATGCGCCTCGCCGCTATGTCACGCCGCGATCGCCTCGAGTCGGCGCTGGGTGACCGCCGGTCCGAACGTGCCGATGACCACGAACACCACCGCCATGGCGCCGGCGATAAAGCTGAACACGCCCGTGGTGCCGTAATGGCCGAGGAAGAAGGCGATGACGAAGCCGGAGAAGATCGCCGAGAACCGGCTCCACGAATAGACGAAGCCCACCGCCTGGGCGCGGATGCGGGTCGGATAGAGCTCGGCCTGATAGGCGTGGAACGAGAACGACATCCAGTTGTTGCAGAGCGTGATCAGGAGCCCGAATACGATGACGCCGACGGCGCTCGATTGCTGCGCGAACAATAGCCCGAACACCGCGATGCCGGCCGCGGCCCAGGCGATCTGCCATTTGCGCTCGAATTTGTCGGCAAAAATCATGCCGACCAGCGGCCCGATCGGCGCCGCCACCGCGATGATGAACGTATAAGTGAGCGACTTGGTCACGCCGATGCCTTGCGCGATCAACAGCGTCGGCACCCAGCTGGAGAAACCGTAATAGCCGATGGTCTGGAACAGATTGTAGATCACCAGCATGATAGTGCGGCCGCGATAGGCCTCGCTCCACATTTCCATCCAGGCGCCGGTCTTGCGCTCGGTTTCGCCGGCGACGAGCTCCGGCGGCGGCAGCGTGACGCCGTCGGCCGTGATTTTCCGTTCCAGGTCGGAAACGATTGCGTCGGCTTCTGCGGTGCGGCCGTGCTGGTCGAGCCAGCGCGCCGATTCCGGCAGGCGCCGGCGGATCCACCAGATCACCAAGGCGCCGATCGAGCCGATAATCACCACCCAGCGCCAGCCGTCGAGCCCGAAGATCGTCTGCGGCACCAATTGCCAGGCCAGAAAGGCGACGATCGGCACCGCCGTGAACATGATGGCCTGGTTGTAGGCGAAGGCCGGTCCACGCTGGGTTTTCGGCACCAGCTCCGATAGATAGGTGTCGACATTCACCAGCTCGACGCCGAGCCCGATCGAGGCGATGAGCCGCCACAGATTGATCGATTCCGGCGTATTCTGAAACGCCATGATGAAGGCGCCGACCGAATACCACAGCAGCGCGAAGATGAAGATCGAGCGGCGGCCGAAACGGTCGGACAGCCACGAGAAGGCGATCGTGCCGATGAACAAGCCGAGGAACAGCGCGGCGACGAAGCTGGCAAAGCCGTGCAGGTCGAACAATCCCGCCGTGGTCGGTTTGAAGATGCCGTCCTTGAACAGGCCGATGGCGATGTAGGCGGTGAAGAACAGGTCGTAGAATTCGAACCAGCCGCCGAGTGACAACAGCGTGACCAGCCGGCGTGTGTGCCGCGATGGCGGCAGCCGGTCGAGCCGCGCCGCAATGGTGGGTGTCGTGTCCGTCATGCGTTTTCCCCCGAGATCATTTTTTGTCCAGACCGCAGACCCGGACAAGGTCCGCATTCCAGCAGCCGCTTTTTAGGCAACCAGCGTACCACGCCGCGCAATGCCTGTGGCAAAATTCAAGCGGCATTGGATGCGGGTCCTGCTGGCGGCGGCGGCCGATGCCATATTGCAGGCACGCCGCGATGCAGACGCCGTTCTGTCCGCTGCAGTCGTGCGCGGCAGCGGCCTTCGCGCCGCCCACCAGCAACGCTACCGCCATCATGCATGCCACGACAGCCGCATGGTACCGCATTGGACTGACTCCCCCAGTTTGCCGCGGCGAGCGGGACAAGCCCGCCGCGCTGAATTATACCACCTCGTCATCCTCCAGTTACGGTCCCCCTCATGGACGTTTTCGAAGCCGTCGATTCCCGCATGTCCTGCCGCTGGTTTCTCGACAAGCCGGTGGATGCCGCCATCGTGCGCGACTTGATCGCGCGGGCGGCGCGCGCGGCGTCGGGCGGCAATCTGCAGCCCTGGCAGGTTTATGCGCTCACCGGCGCGCCGCTCGCCGAACTCAAGCAAAAGGTCGCCACCTTCGTCGCCGGCCGCGACGCCCGCCGCATCGACGCCGAATATCCGGTCTATCCGGCGACGCTGTGGGAGCCCTATAAAGGCCGCCGCGATTATCATGGCGTGCAGCTTTACGGCGCGCTCGGCGTCGACCGCAGCGACGCCGCGGCGCGGCTCAAGCAATACGAGCGCAATCTCGAATTCTTCAACGCGCCGGTCGCGCTGTTCATCGGTATCGAGCGGCGGCTCGGTCCCGGTCAATGGGCCGATCTTGGCGGCTATATCCACGCACTGATGTATCTTGCTCGCGGACATGGCCTCGACACCTGTCCGCAGGAATCCTGGGCGCGTATCCACGAGGTGGTGCGCCCGTTCGTCGGCATGCCGGCCGAGCAGATGCTGTTCTGCGCGGTCGCCATCGGCTACGGCGATCATGCCCATCCCGCCAACAATTTCCGCGCCCCGCGCGCCGAGCTCGATGAGTTCTGCAGGTTCTTTGGGTTTGAGTGAGCGCAGTTTTCCGCTCCATTCGATTGTCAAACAGTGGCGCCAAAAAAAGTTCTCGCGGTGCGTCCGCTTCGCTCGACCTCTCGCCGCGCGCGGGGGAGAGGTGGACAAGCTCTCCCGTTCTCGCGGCACGTCTGAGCGCCCGAGGTTTGCTGCAAGGTTTTACGAACGACCTCCCCGGAAGGAGGCATGGGGCGCCGGGAGGCGCCGAAGTCGTGGCCGCGCCACGCGGGCGAATGTTACCACTCGCTCGCGCTTCGGGCGCGGCGCGCGCCACAGGACAATCCGCTTGCGCGAACCGCCTGCTTCGGGCGCGCTGCGCCTCCCGGCGCTCCACCGCGGTTTCTTCGCCCAGGCGGCCGGCCGCCTCGGCTTGAAAACCGCACTCGCTCCCATCACCCGGCGGTGCTGCCGGGCCATGGCCTTTACCGAGCGAGATTTGATTCGCGGTATGTAACTGATATGAGGACTAGTGTCAAGGGTCGTCCTCAAACAGGATACGAAATTAGCAATCCCGAATAACCCGACGAGATGGCCACTGACGCCGGCCGATCGACAATCGACGGCTTTTGCCGACATGTCGGCGCGTTTTGCGCTGGCAGCTCCGCTTTGAACGCGGCGAGCACCGATAACGGGTGAAACGGGCAGCGCAATCAGGCCGCCAGATCGGACGCGACTTCCACTCTCATCGAGATGTCGGCCACGGTGCGGTTTCTGCCCTGGCGCTTTGCTTCGTAGAGCGCGGCATCCGCTGCGGCAATAATCACATCGTAGGCATCGGGGAAGCCGGGCGCGCGACTGGCAATGCCGATGCTGACCGTCAGGCCGCGGCCGGCATTGTCATGGCCGAGCGCGACGCGGATCAATTCCGCCGTCCGATGGGCGTCATCGGTCGACGCGCCGGGAAGGATTATCGCGAATTCTTCACCGCCGTAGCGGGCGACCACGTCTCGGCTGTCGCGCCTTGCCCGCTCGACGACACGTCCGATGGCAAACAGCGCCCGATCGCCGGCTTGATGGCCGAATTGATCGTTAAATTCCTTGAAGTGGTCGACATCGATCATCAACAGCGCCAATGCCGCGCCGGACGCAAAAGCTCCGTTCCACTCCTGCAACATTGCATTTTCGAATCCACGGCGGTTGCGGATTTCCGTGAGCGCGTCGGTCATGGCCAATGCCTTCAGCCGCGTTTCCGCGGTCTCGCGGCGGCGCAGCTCCAGCGTGGCAAAAACCGCGAGCGCGATAACCGACAGCCCGAGCACGAGCAAGATTGCGCCAATCGCCAGCGCGTCATGCCGCCAGCCGGCCAAGGCGTCCATTGCCGAAATGCCGGCCCCGACCAGCAAAGGGTAGTCTCCCACCTTTTGATACGTATAGATGCGATCGACTCCGTCTATGCCGCTGATGGCTTCATAGCGACCGGCATTGGTCCCTCGCGTATGCATGAAGAAATCGGATTGGCTCATATCGCGGCCAATGTCGCCCCGGGTAAAGGGACTCCGCATCAGCAGCGTTCCGTCAGTGTGAAACAAGGCCAGCACGCCATGCGGCGTTTGCAGGATTTTGTCGAACAGTTCGCTGAAATAATCCAATTCCATCGTTCCGACGACAACGCCGGCAAAAGACCCATCGGAGTGGGACAGGCGGCGGCTGATCCCGATCAGCCAGCGGCCACTGTCGCCCATGAATGGCTGCCCGATGTAGAGGCCAAGATCGGGATTGCCGCGATGCGCCAGGAAATAGTCGCGCGACGAAAATTCCCGCCGTGGCGGGGTCACGGTCCGTGAATCGATCGTAAGCTCACCGGTTTCGTTGAGGACTTTGATGTTGGAAAGGTGCTTTGCGGTGGCGGCCCGGTCGAAAAGGATCAATTGACGGATATCCTTGCTGACCGCCTGGATCCCGGGATGATCGAGATTATCGCTCACGGCGCGTAGCGACAGATCGAACATTTCGAGGTTGCGTGCAATGTCGACCGCCATGGTCGAGACCGTGTTGTCGCCGGCCTGGACCGCTTTCGCCAACTCATTCTCGCGCATGGTCCAAAGCAGAGCGGCGCCGAAAATCCACAGCACCAGCGCGAGACCCACGCTGAAAACGACAAGCCAGCCGCGAAGATTGGCGGGCCTGAATTTTGATTTTCCCAAATACATTTTTTACGGCGTCCCGCCCTTCCGGAGCGAGCCACCTTACCGAAACAGCGTTGCCGGACCACGTACAAATCCTCACCAAATGCCGTCGATCGTGGCAATCTTCCGTTAACCGCCGAGGTTCCTGTTTGCTCCCTCGCCGGTAGCGAGGACCGATCGATGCACCTCAATAAGCGGGTCGCGCGGTCCGGCGATCACAATTCCAGCGCGTGACGCACGGCCGTCGCCAATTCCGCGGGACGGAAGGGTTTGCGCAGCAGGAGCGCGTCGCCCACCGCCGACTCCAGAACGGCGGAGTCGGAATAGCCCGAGAGGAAAAGCACTTTCAGATCGGCATTGCGCTTACGCGCCGCCGTGACCAGCTCGGCGCCGTTCATGTTCGGCATGGCGAAATCGACGACCAGCAGGTCCGGACTGAAATCGGACAGCGCGGCCAGCGCCTCCTGGCCGCCGGCGGCCTCGCGCACGGCGTAGCCGAGCTCGGTCAGCACCCGGCCGACGATGTCGCGAACGTCGGGATCGTCATCGACCAAAAGCAGCTTCTCGGCCTTGATCGCGCGGGGCGCCGCGTCGTCGTCGTGTTTTTCCCGCGCGCCGGCGCTTGACGCCTGCGGCAGGCGCAGCGTCACCGTCGTGCCCTCGCCGACTTTGCTGTCAATCGTCACTTCGCCGCCGGCCTGGCGGACGATGCCATAGACCTGCGACAGGCCGAGCCCGGTGCCTTTGCCGGTCGGCTTGGTGGTGAAGAACGGATCGAATGCGCGCGCCACCACGTCGGGCGACATGCCGGTGCCGGTGTCGGCCACCGCTATCAGCACCGCCTTGGCGTCATCGGACGAAAGCGCCGTGCTGATGGTGAGGACGCCGCCGTCGGCCATGGCGTCGCGGGCGTTGAGCGAGAGATTGAGGATGGCGAGCTCGAGCTGATTGCTATCGGCCGTGGCCGGGGGCAAGCCGGCCGCCGGCTTGAATTTGACCGCGATATTGGCGCCGAGCGATTGGTTGAGCAGGTCTTGCATGCCGGCAATCATGGCGTTGACGTCGACCGGGGCGGTGTCGAGTTTTTGGGTGCGCGAGAACGCCAGAAGCTGCGAGGTGAGCTTGGCGCCGCGCTCGGCGGCCTTGAACGCATTCTCCGCCCATTTGCGTATGTTCGGCTCGGCGCTGCGCAGGCGAATGAGATCGAGATTGCCGACGACAGCGGTCAATAGATTGTTGAAATCGTGGGCGAGGCCGCCGGTCAATTGGCCGATGGCCTCCATTTTCAATGATTGCCGCAGCGCCGCTTCCACCTGGACACGCTGTGTCGTCTCCACCGCTTCGGGCACGATACCGATGACCGCGCCCCTTTCATTTTTGACCGGACGCAGCGACATGTCGAAGCTGCGCTCGCCGTCCGGCAGATTGAGAACGACCGATTGCTGAACGATCTCGCCGGCCGCGGCGCGGGTAACGGCGGTGCGGACTTGCTCGGACATTCCGGGCGTGGCGGTAAACCACGGCGTTTCCCAGTACGGACGGCCGACCACTTCATCGATGGTGGCGCTGACGCCTTCGAGCGAGGCGCGGTTGGTGTCGAGCAGCGTGCCGTCCGCCGTCATGTAGCCCTGGAAGATATACGTCGTCTGCAACAGGCTGCGCATCCGGTCGGCGCTGGTCTTGAGCGCATTGATGGCGCGCGACAGTTCGATGCCCTGCTCCTTGACCTGGGCGCCGAGCGCCGAATTGATGCTGCGCAAGACATCCTCGGAGCGGCGGATGCGCAGCAGCGCGTTGATCGCGGCGGCAAGCTCGAGCGGCTCGGCTGGCTGCACCAGATAGGAGTCGGCGCCGGCGTCGAGGCCCAATGTGCGGTGCTCCGCGGTGGTGAAGGTCGCCGAGGTCATCAGCACCATGATCTCGGGCCATTTGTCCTTGATGTAGCGGCAGACGTCGTAGCCCAAGATGTCGGGGAGCTGCACGTCGAGCAGCACGACGCGCGGCTTGACCTCGTCGATCAGGCGCAACGCATCGGCGCCGTTGCGCGCGTCGATGACGTGGAAGCCGGCGGCCTCCAGGTCGCGTCGCTTGACGTAGAGCTGCGGCTCGGTGTCGTCGACGTTGACGATGGTCTCGCGGTCCGTCATGACAACGCGCCTTGCGGGCTCGTCGCCTCGCGCAGGAACAGCGAGACGCTCTCGCGCGAAATCAGATTCTTGGAGATGACCCGCGTACCGATCGGCAATCGGGCCTTCAGCTCGGCATCGACCGCGAGCGAGGTGGCGACGATGACCGGAATGACGCTGGTGCGATTGTCGGCCTTGAGCCCCTGCAGCACGGTGAAGCCGTCGACATTGGGCATCTGCAGGTCGAGCACGATCACGTCGGGACTGGTGTCACGCGCCGCGCGCAGGCCCTCGCCGCCATCGCTGGCCTCCACGACGTCGTAGCGCGGCTCGTTACGGATGATCTGCTTCATCACGTAGCGGAAAGTCTCGTCGTCGTCGATGATGAGCACGCGCTTGCGCGCGTCGTCCGGCACGATGGCGGGGGAGGCCGCCGTGACTTCGCGGAAGGTCGCCGGGATGGCGAGCGTGAACACGGAGCCCTGCTCGGGCACGCTTTCGACTGCGATGCCGCCGCCGATCAGTTCGGCCAGCGACCGCGACAGCGGCAGGCCGAGCCCGGTGCCCTTGACCCTGTGCTGCAACCGACTGTCGATCTGGGAGAATTCCTCGAAAATCTTGTCCAGATGCTCCGGCGCGATGCCGATGCCGGTGTCGCGCACGGTGAACGTCACCATGCCGTCGTCCCGGCTATGGCGGGCGGTGACGCGGACCTCGCCGCTTTCGGTGAATTTCAGCGCGTTGGAAATGAGATTGCGCAGGATTTGCGCGACCTTGGCTTCGTCGGTTTGCAACTGTGGCATGTCCTCGCCGGTGTCGAAGATCAATTCGACCGCGGGCGCGGTGAGGAGCGGCCGTAGCGCGCCGCGCAAGGCGCCGAACAGGCTCGATACCGTAAAGCGGGTCGGCTTGACCTCGATCTTGCCGGCTTCGACCTTGGAGAGATCGAGCAGGTCATTGACGAGCTCAAGAAGGTTTTCGGCGGAGCGGCGGATATAGCCGATCTGGCGCTCGTGCTCGGGCGCCAGCTCGCCGTCGACGTGATCGAGCAGGAGCCGCGACAGCGCCAGGATCGAATTCAGCGGCGTGCGGAACTCGTGGCTCATATGCGACAGGAAGCGCGATTTGAGCTCGCTCGCCTTGCGCAACTGCTCGGCGCGCTCGTCGAGCTCGGCATAAAGCGCAACGACGCCGCGATTGGTATCGGCCAATTCCCGATTGAGCTGCTTACTCTCCTCTTCGCGGCGGCGGATGTCTTCGAGACTCTGTAAGAGCTCGCGGTTCTGATCGCGCAACGCCGCGAGCGGATCGGCGGAGGTGTCCTGCTTGAGCGCCGCGGTGACGTTGTTCACCGTGTTGCGGGTGATGCGGCCGGCGCCGGCCGGCAGGTATTGCTTGAGCTCGACGATCGTTCCCTTTTCCGGTGCGGTGTCGATCTTGAAGTCGTCCATCAGCCGCTTGGCGCCGAGCAGTCCCAGGCCCATGCCGCTTTGCGACCGGTACTGGCCGTCGAGAATGCTTTGCAGGTCGGCGATGCCGCCGCCCTTGTCGCTGATGCGAATGCGGAACGATTGTGGCTGGTCCGGCTCGACGGTGAATTCGGCGCGGCCGCGGCCGGCATAGCCGAAGGCATTGCGGGCGATCTCGGACACCGCGGTGGCGATGCGCGTCTGATCCTGCCGTTGGAAGCCGAGCAGTTCGGCGATGCGGCGGGCGCGCTGGCGCACTGTGACCACATCGCTCTCGGTTTCTATCGGCAAGGTGACGATGGGCCACGTCATAAGAAAATCACCATAACCGGGGTACTCACGCGACCCATTTTTCCACCAGGACGGTCGCGTCGTCGTGGCGGCGGCCAAAGTCCCGGTAGAGAATAGCCGCAATCAGAGTGGGATGGACAATTTGGATATTGGGATAATTTCCGAGGGTCCAGTTCGTCGCGATGCCATCGGAGGTCAGCACGATCAATCCGCGCTCGAACGGATAGTCGAAAGCCTGGATCTTGCGGGCGACGTGGCCGGCGGTTCCGGGCATCGACACCATGCGCCGCAGGCTGCCCGCATCCGAAGCGAGCGCGCCGCCGACGTTGCCCACACCGGCGAAGGCGACTTTGCGGGTTTTCGGGTCGAACCGGGCGACGGACACCGCCGCGCCGCGGGTGCTGCGCAGCCCGCCATGGATGTAATCGAGGAGCGTCGGCACCTGATGGCCGCCGAAGCGGTGAAACAGGCGGACGGCTTCGACCGAGGCTTCGGCGGCGTCCTCGCCGTGGCCCAGTCCGTCGGCGACGAGTAGCGTAATGCCATCGTTCACCAGCACGCTCCAGGAATCGCCGCACACGGCTTCGCCCGGCAGCGCGACCGATACCGCGCCCCATCCCGACTGCGACGGCGTGCGAACGGCATTGGGCTTGCCGGGTTTGAGCCGCGCCAGAACGGCGGTGCCGAGCCCGGGCCACGACGCGACGTCGAATTCGTGCGATTGCCGCACAATGGCGCCGAGCCCGTTGCCCTGGGTGCCGGCGCTGGAATAGCCGTCTTTGAGGCAGGCTTCGATGTTGGCGATGCCCGGTCCCCGATCGAGCGCGACGATTTCAATGCCGCCGCCGTTGCCGTCCTCGTAAGGACCCATCAGCATTTCGCCGCCACGGCCGTGCTTGATCAAATTGGTGCCGAGCTCGGTGGCGACCAGCGCAACGCGGCCGGCGTCTTCCTTGGCAAGGCCGTTGCGGCCGGCAATCGCGGCGGCCTCGCGCCGCGCCTCCGCGACATTGCTCGCATCGGTGACGGCAACCGAGATCATCATGCCTTCCACCGCGCGATGGAGACTTTGGTGCCGGCGCCGGGCTTCGACTCGATCGCGAACTCGTTCGACAGCCGCTTGGCGCCGCCGAGCCCGAGCCCGAGCCCCGAACCGGTCGTAAAGCCGTCGCGCATGGCCTGCGCAACGTCGGCGATGCCGGGTCCGCGATCTTCGAACGTCAAGCGCAGGCCGCGGCGGCCGCCGTCCTCGATTACATCCAGCTGCGCCACGCCGCCGCCGCCGTAGTCCAGCGTGTTGCGGGCGAGCTCGCTGGCCGCGGTAATGATCTTGGTCTGATCGACCAGGCTGAGCCCCGCATCGACCGCGAGAGTCCTGGTTTGCTGACGCACTTTCACGACGTCGTCCGACGAACGGATTTCGAGGCGTTCAGTCCTCGTCGTCGGCATCAAATTCTCCCAGGCGCTTTTGGATCAGCGCCATGCCGCGTTCGACATTGAGCGCGGTCTTCACGCCCGACAGCGACAGGCCGAGCTCGACCAGAGTGATCGCCACCGCCGGACGCATGCCGACGACGACGGTCTCGGCGTCGAGGATGCGCGACACCGCGGCGATATTGTCGAGCATGCGGCCGATGAAGCTGTCGACGATTTCGAGCGCCGAGATGTCGATCAGCACACCCCTGGCGCCGAAGGCGACGATCTTGGCGGTGAGATCCTCTTCCAGCGCCGTCGCCAGGCGGTCGTGCATGTCGACCTGGATGGTGACGAGCAATGCACTCCCAAGCTTGAGGATCGGAATACGGTCCATCGTCACTCGCCCTTTTCGGCCGCAGACTTCGGCGCGGCGTCACCGTTGGCCGCGGATTTGATCTTGGTCACCGTGCGATTGGTGCGCTTGAGCGCCACGGCGAACGCGTCCGCCAGAGTTGCCTTCGAGACCACGTTGAGCTCGACGCCGAGGTGCACGATGGTTTGCGCGATTTGCGGCCGGATGCCGCTGATGAGGCAGTCGGCGCCCATCAGGCGCGCCGCCGAAACCGTTTTCAGCAAATGCTGCGCGGTGAGCGTATCGACCGTGGGCACGCCGGTGATGTCGATGATGGCGATCTCGGCGCCGTCGTCGACGATATGCTGCAGCAGGTTTTCCATCACCACCTGCGTTCGCGCGCTGTCGAGGGTGCCGATGATAGGGAGTGCCAGAATGCCCTCCCATAATCTGACGACCGGCGTCGACAGTTCGCTGATCTCGCGGTGCTGGCGCAGGATGACCTCTTCGCGGCTCTTCTGGTACGCGTCGAAGGTCAAAAGGCCGAACTGGTCGAGCAGAAGGGTGACGGCCGAGACGGCTTTGGCGACGTCGGCGGGCGACAGCGCCTTGTCGCGATTGAGCGTATTGAACAACGGATGCTTCAGCGAGAAGACGAAGGTCGCCGTCTCGACCGGCGTGAAGCCCTGCGCGGCGCGGGATCGCGACAGATTGACGAGAAAGTCGCGCGCCGGCGCATAGGCGGCAGTCGCCGCCTCGCCGCCGCCTTTGGCGAGCCCGGCGCGCAGGAGCGCAAGAAACTCGGACGATTGGCTGGTGAGCTCGGCTTCGGTAATCCGGCCGGTTTGCAGCAACCCTGCCCGTTTCTGCTGCTCGATCCACTCCGGCAAAATCGCCTTTTCATGATCGCTGACCATTGCGGCCAGGACAGTCGTTTCATTCGCGGCCATTATCTTTCTCCGAAATCGTCACGCCGAAATCGTCACCCGTTGTGGCGCCAGGCGCTAACCCAGCGTCATGGTTAAACGCGGACCCTGTAATCCGCTGAAAAGCCAGTGAAAGTTATCCCGCCCTGCCTACGACAGTGAACCGTGTCACCGACATATTGCAGACGAATACCGACCGGGACAGGTTCCCCTCCGGGCGGCTAACGGCGGTTCCGGGCAAAAAGTTCCAACAGGATCAGGATCGTCCGCCACCGGGCGAAAATATTGAGGGCTTACAAATACTAAGAGGAACCAAGTACGCTCTCCGACTTTGTCCTTCCAGGCAACGGGGATGATTAGCGTGAAATTCACGATCGAAGTCGTTCGCGCGGTCGAAGGCGGCGCGCAGGACGTCTTACACCGGGCGACCATCGACGAGATCAGTCCGCGGCGGGCCAAAACCAAGGCCGACCTGCTGCGTAGCGTGTGGCTCGGCAGAGGTGCGACCGTGGTCCGGGTGCTCAATCCCCGCGGCGAAGAGCTTTACAGCGCGAGGTAAATTCGCTGCCGGCCCCGTGCCACGCCGCATCGCATCGCGACCGGAATAGGCTCGCCTCACTGTGCGTTCGCGCTTATGCTCTGCGTCGAGAAACAAAAATCCATACCGCAAATCATATCGGGGGCATCGTCATGAAATTTCACCGTCGTCACGCGCTGCAATTGGCTGCCGGCGTTGCCGCCATTCCGCTTGCGCCGCGTTTTGCCTCGGCGCTCGATTATCCCAATCGTCCGGTCCGCGTCCTCGTCGGCTATACGGCGGGCAGCTCACCTGATGTCGAAGGCCGGCTGATGGGTCAATGGCTGTCGGACCGGCTCGGCCAGCAATTCGTGGTCGAGAACAAGCCCGGCGCCGGCACCAATCTGTCGACGGAAGCCGTCGCCCGCGCCGCGCCCGATGGCTATACGCTGTTGGTGATCGCGACCCCGAACGAGATGAGCGGTCTCCTGCACGACAATCTCACGTTCAACATCCAGCGCGATATCGCGCCGGTCGCCTATTTCGGCGCCACGCCCTTTGTCATGGTGGTGACGCCGTCGTTCCCGGCGCAAACGGTTCCCGAATTCATCGCTTACGCCAAGGCCAATCCGGGCAAGGTCAACATGGCCTCGAATGGCACCGGCAATCTCACCCATGTCGCCGGCGAGTATTTCAAGATGATGGCCGGCGTCGATCTCTATCACGTGCCGTATCGCGGCGAGATGGAGGCGCAGGCCGATCTGCAATCGGGCCGCGCCCACGTCATGTTCGATCCGATCATCGCCTCGCTCGGCGCCATCAAGGCCGGCAAGCTGCGCGTGCTCGCCGTGACGACGCCGGCGCGCGTCGCGTCGCTCCCCGATACACCGACCGTGAGCGAATTTGTGCCGGGTTATGAAGTCACCGGAGGCTTGGGTCTCGGCGCCACCAACGGCACGCCGGCCGAGATTATCGATAAGCTCAACCAGACGATCAATGCCGGGCTGGCGGACCCGGCATTGCGCGCGCGTTTCGTCGCTCTCGGCAGCATACCGATGCCGATGAGCCCGGCGGATTACGGCAAACTGATCGCCACTGAAATCGAGAAGTGGGGCAAGGTGATCAAGTTTGCCGGCATCAAGCTGACGTGATCGGGCGGCGCGCGTGAGCCCGTCATTTTACCTATTGCCCTCAATGTGATATGAGACGATCCGGAACAATGAGTGACCCGCGATGAATCTCAATGCCCTCGGCTATGTCGGCATCCGCACCAAAAACCTTGAGGATTGGGCGGCCTATGGCACGCGATTCCTCGGCATGCAGCGCGTCGACCAGAGCCGTGGCACGCTCGCTTTACGCATGGACGATCGCAAGCAGCGCGTGATCGTGCATACCGGCGAGGACGAGGGGCCGTCGTTCTACGGCTGGGAAGTCGCGGATGCCGCGGCGCTCGACAAGCTCGCGGCGCATCTGGAAAAATCCGGGGTGAAGATCGCGCGCGGCTCCCGCGCGCTGGCGGACGAGCGGCGCGTCAGGGATTTGATCGTGTTTGCCGATCCGATCGGCAACCGGCTCGAAGTTTTTCACGGCGCCGAAGTCGCGGCCGAGCCGTTCAAGCCGGGCCGCTCGATTTCCGGCTTCCGCACCGGCGTGCTCGGCATGGGCCACGCCGTCCTTACCGCGGAGCGGCTCGACGATGTGATTCCATTCTACACCGAGATTCTCAACTTCAAGCCGACCGACCATCTGCTCAAGCCGTTCAAGGCCTATTTCTTCCATCTCAATGCGCGGCACCACTCGCTTGCCTTCATCGACACCGGCAAGAACGGCATCCATCATATGATGTTCGAGGTCTGCTATCTCGACGACGTCGGCCAGGCCTATGATCTCGCCTTGCGCCAGCCGGAGATGATCGCGACGACGCTCGGCCGCCACGCCAACGATCAGGTTACTTCGTTCTATTCCTATTCGCCGTCAAAATTCATGGTCGAATACGGCTGGGGCGGCCGCTCCATCGACACTGCGAACTGGACGCCGCATGAGCGCACCGAAGGCCCGAGCCTGTGGGGCCACGACCGCATGTGGCTGACGCCGGAAAAGCGCGAAGAGGCGCGCACCATCCGCGTCGGTGTCGCCGAGGCAGCCGGTCGCGCCCCACTCAACGTCATGGACGGCAATTATCTGCGCGCCGCCGACGTCTGCCCGTGGTGGAACGCCAGCATGCAGTCGCGCAAGACCGGATAAGACCAATCGCACGCGGCCAGGACTTCGCGATGGGAGCAAGTCCGCAATTCGAATTGCAGCTAATGGGCGGATTTGGCCTGCGCAGTCGCGGCCAGTGCCATCTATGGCACCGCCAAGCGCGGCTGACGGTGGCGCAAAGACTGCGAGGTCAAACGCCTACCAGCTGTCCGCCTTGCAGCGCACCGGCGACGATGAGTTGCGCGGGTCGCACTGGATGTAATCGCCGCCGGGCGCGTTGACCAAAGTGATGGCATCCCCGCCCTGACCGGCGGCGAGGTCATAGGTCACGTGGCGGCCATAGCCCGACGCCAGCGCTGCCGGCGTAGCGGCCGAAAGGAGTACTGCAGCAAGCAGAAGCTTCTTCATAGTCCGCTCTCCATTATCCGACGTCGGCTTTGGCCGGTTCGTCGGGACTGTTTCAACTCCTCAGGTCGCGTTTCCTTGACTGACCAAGCCGAGAGATGGCGACGCGGGGCGCTCGCGCAAATCGCATTTTCGCGATTGTCCTGTGATCGGATAAGCGACTCTCGCGGTGCCTTTCGCTAAGATGCTAGAATGGCTACGATTAGGCGACTGAGATGAGGGAGACTGCCGCCATGAACCGCGAAACCAATGGTCCCAATCAGGATGAAGCCGACGTCGCGATCCTCAACGTCGATATCGACGACGTGACGATCGAAATCGCGGCGTCGGGCGTCGGAACGGTGCCGACCGCGTCCGTCAACATGGTGCCGCCGAATTGCTGCGTGCAGCAGCCGGCGCGCAAGGTCGATTGATTTCAAATTTCAGTTCGAGACGCGGCGCATCGCGCTCCAGGTGCCGTAGCACTGATTGCCGGCAGTGCTCCAGCGCCCGTAGCCGGTCGCGCCGCGGAGCCGGCCGTAGCCGGTTGCAATGCCCAACCCTTTGCTGACCGTCACCATGATCGCGCCGCTCGACACGACGGCGCCGGAAACCTGATAGCTCAAATCACTGTCGGCCTGGCGGATTATGCCGCCGACGATCCGCGCCGGATAGCGGTAGCTCGCATCGCACGGGCCGACCTGGGTGCGGATCGAGACGCTCCACAGCCCGTCATAGGCCTGCGAACGCGCATGCTTCTTCCCCGCGGCATGCGACGGTGTCGCCGCGACGGCCACCAGCATAGATGCAATTGCAATTGCCGAAACAATCCGTTCCAACTTGCTCATGTGGTCGCTCCCGGTTGTGCAATGTCGTTTCCTCGCTATTTGGCGTCGCCGTTCGCGTCGCTTGCCGGCCGACCGGCATAGGGCGGCGGCACGCTGGCAAATGGCGCGGCGCCCTTGCCTTGATCAAAGCCGACGTTGAACAACGCCTTCATGTAATCCGGGTCGAAGGCGCCGCGGCTCGGCATATTGAATGTCTGCGGCACGGAAGCGACGTTGAAGCCGACGCCGCTGCGCTTGGCCACGACATAGCTGCGATCGAGCATCAGGCGGGTGTCGACGTCGACGGCAGCGCCGACCGCTTGCGTCAGGATCGTCGGTACGAAGCGATCCACGACCTGGAATTCCGGCCGCAACGCCGTGTTGACGACGATGTAGAGGTCGCTCGCCGGGAGGTGATAGTCGCTGGTGCTCGCCATCAAAGGCGCAGGTGCGACGAAGAACTGTCCGCCTAGTCCGCCGTCGACATGCATCTCCTGGAATTTCTTGCCGTTGGCCTCGACGTCTATCAGCGTCGGCGGAAACGCGCCGGGAATGCTGGCCGACGCCAGCAGCACCCTGCGGAAGAGCTTGAGAGCGTCGTCGCCGCCGTGGGCGGCGATCGCGCCCATGTTCCAGATGACGCTGCGCTCCGCGTCGAGATCGTAGGAAACCACGAACAGGCGCCGGCCGTCACGATAGGCGTTTGCGATATCGGCGAACAATTCCGGCGTGATCTGTTTTGCGATGAGGTCGCGCAGCGGCCAGGAATCGGCGAAGGCTTCGGTGGTGTTGCCGGCCTCGTAAATATCGGCGGAGGTGATGTTGGTATAGGCCTGACGCAGCGCGTCATCATATTTCGGGCCGGCGAAAATAAACGGCGCCATCAGCGCGCCGGTGCTCACCCCGGTCACCACCGCATAGTCGGGACGTTTGCCGGCAGCGGTCAGGCCGGTGAGAAGGCCGGCGCCGAACGCGCCGTCTTCGCCGCCGCTCGACAGAACGAGCCAGGGCCCTGGCTGCGCCGGCAAGGCTTTCTCGAAATCGGCAAGATCGCTTGCCCAGATCCGCGCCTCGGGAAACCCCGGAATAACCGCGGCGGCGGCGTCTTCGGCGGTGTAAGGAACGCGCGGCGGCGGCTCGGTTCGGCTTGCCGGTGGCGCGGGGGCGGCGGGAGCCGGCCGCGGCTTTCGCACATGCGCCTTGTGGGGGGTCTGTGCCCCTAGCGTCGCACCGAATGATAATGCCGGCGGCAGCATCAACGATGCCGCCAGCAGGGCGACAGCGGTAGCCGCGTAAACTGTCGAGCGCAGGGAAGCGTTCATATGTAGACTTAGTGTTCCGAAGTTGAAGGCAGGTTCTGGTCGGATGGCGTTAATCTAATCGCTGAAAACTCTACGCCAAATAGGGGCGTTCGCCGCGGAGTGCGATTGCGCCAGATGGGCGCAGGCGCATTATCACATATTCGCCTTCCGGCACCACCGAACCGCCTTAATGGAAGTTCTTACAAATCTATTACGGCGTGGCGACGACCAGGTTCGGGGAAAGCGACGTTTTCAGCACGATCTTCGCCACCATGCCTCAAGCGTGCCGTTCGGCAACGAATTGGGCCCCCTCAATCAGCGTCGCGGCGGCCGGCCCGAACGGCGCCAGCGCCGCCGCGGCTTCGGCGACAAGTTCGCGCAAGCGCGCTTTGGCGCCGGCTATGCCGAGTACGCTGACGAAGGTCGCTTTGCCGGCGGCGGCGTCCTTGCCGGTCTGTTTGCCGACCAGCGCCGGATCGCCTTCAATGTCCAAGAGATCATCGGCGATCTGGAAGGCCTCGCCCACGGCCGAGCCGTAACGCTCGAGCGCGGCGCGCTGAGGTGGGGACGCGGCGGCGAGAATGCCCCCGGCCTCACAGCCGAAACGAAGCAGTGCGCCGGTCTTCATGGCTTGCAACATCCGGACCTCGGCCGCACCGTGTCTTTGCGCGCCAAAGCGGCCTTCCGCGGCGAGGTCGAGCATCTGGCCACCGGCCATGCCGCCAAGCCCGGCGGCGCGGGCGAGCGAATTGACGAGTTCGATGCGCACGGCGGGATCGGCGTGCGTTTCCGGCCGCGACAGGATGTCGAAGGCGAAAGTAAGCAACCCATCGCCGGCCAGGATCGCGGTCGCCTCGTCGAATTTCCGGTGCGCGGTGGGCTGGCCACGCCGCAATTCGTCGTTGTCCATGGCCGGCAGATCGTCATGCGCCAGCGAGTAGCAGTGCACGCATTCCAGCGCGGCACCGGCCATCAGGGCGTTGCCTCGCGGCACGGCGAACAGGCTGGCCAATTCGACCACCAGAAACGGCCGGAACCGCTTACCGCCGCCGAGGCACACATAGCGCATGGCCTCGCGAAGCCGCGCCGGGCGGCTTAATTCGCCGGGCGTCGGCGCCGCGGCGAGAAGCCTGTCGAGGAGCGCCTCGGTCTCGGCCGCGACCGCATCGAGACGCGCCAGAAAAGGGCTGTTTTTGGCATCCATCGGCTTATCTACCTGGCTTCCCTTCCGAACCTCCCCCAACCGCGGGCTCGGCAAGGACCGGGGAAGCGGGGTCCTATATCAGGTCCTACATTTAAGGGATAACGGGCGGGTAAAACCCCACCGGAACCGGCTCTATCCGCCCCTGAAGGAGAATGTGTGGCGAACGACATGATAGCGTCAGTGGTGCTGGCGATCTGGCTCTATCTCATCGCCGCGCGCGGTGGGTTCTGGCGGGCCGCCGAGCGCGATGACGAAGCCGTGGCGCCGCTGGGTGCGTGGCCTCCGGTCGCCGCCGTCGTTCCCGCGCGCGATGAGGCGGAATGCGTCGGCCAGACCGTCACCTCGCTGCTGCGGCAGAATTATCCGGGCGAACTCACCGTGATCGTGGTCGACGATCAGAGCCGCGACGGCACCGCGGAGGTGGCGCGCGGCGCCGCGACCTTGATCGGCGCCGGCGAGCGGCTGACCGTCTTGCCGGGGCGGCCGCTGCCGGCCGGCTGGACCGGTAAGCTGTGGGCGCAGCAGCAAGGCGTGGAATTCGCCGTGACGGGAACAACGCCGCCGGTCTACCTGTTGTTGACCGATGCCGACATCGTTTATGCCGAGGGTGCCGTGGCTACCCTCGTGGCGCGAGCGCAAGAGCGCGGTCTGGTGCTGACCTCGCTGATGGCGAAACTGCGCTGCGAGAGTCTTGCCGAACGCATGTTTGTGCCGGCCTTCATATTCTTCTTCCAGATGCTTTATCCCTTCGCCTGGGCCAACAATCCGCGGCGCGCGACCGCGGCCGCGGCCGGCGGCTGCATGCTGGTGCGCCGCGAGACCTTGCACCGGGCCGGCGGTCTTTCCGCAATCCGCGGCGCCTTGATCGACGATTGCGCGCTGGCCAAGGTGCTCAAGAGTCATGGCCCAATCGCGATTGCGCTGACCGACCGCGTGCACAGTATCCGCGCCTATCCGGCGATCGCGGATATCCGCCGCATGGTGTCGCGCAGCGCCTATGCGCAGCTCAATTATTCACCGCTGCTGCTCGCCGGGACCGTTGTCGGCCTGGCGCTGACGTACCTCGCGCCGGTCGCGCTGGCGCTGTTCGCCCGCGGGGTGCCGCAATTCGTCGGAATTTTCACCTGGCTGCTGATGGCTTTCGCGTTCCGCCGCACGCTGCGCTTCTACGGCCTGTCGTTGCTGTGGACGCCGCTGCTGCCGGCGATTGCGGCAATGTATATGGCCTTCACCGTGGATTCCGCCTATCAGCATGCGCGCGGGCGCGGCGGCATGTGGAAAGGCCGCGCGCAAGCTGATCTTTCGAACAAGTCCAATATTTCGGAAGCGCGATGAACGACGCCGCTACATTACGGTCGGGCAAGGGGCATCGGGATGAAAACTTCCCGGTGGCGTCGTTTCTCATCCATCCCCGCCATCGCGGGCCGATCCTGGCGTTCTACAATTTCGTCCGCACCGCCGACGACATCGCCGATCATGCGACGCTGCCGCCCGACGAGAAGCTGCATCTGCTCGACCGGCTTGAGGGCGGATTGACCGGCACCAACACCGATGATGCGGTGGCGGTGCGATTGCGCGCCGTGCTCACCGAGCGCGGGCTGCCGCCGAAGCATGCTCAGGACCTGATCGCCGCGTTCAAGCTCGACGTCACCAAGCTGCGTTATCGCGACTGGGACGATCTGATCTCCTATTGTGCGCTCTCCGCCATGCCGGTCGGCCGCTTCGTCTGCGACGTCCATGGCGAGAGCCGATCGGTCTGGTCGGCCAATGATGCGCTGTGCGCGGCGCTGCAAATCATCAATCACCTGCAGGATTGCAAAGACGACTATCGCAATCTCGACCGCGTCTATATTCCGCAGGACGCGCTCGTTGCGAGCGGGGCGAGCGTCGAAGAGATCGGGGGCGCGCATGCGTCGCCGGCGCTGCTCGACTGCCTGCACCGGCTCGCCGAGCGCACCGATCGCTTGCTCGCCGACAGCGACGGTTTTGCCGCGGCGATCGCCGACACTCGGCTCGGCCTGGAAGTCGCCGTGATCAATACCTTGGCGCATCGCCTTACGCGCATGCTCAAGGTCCGCGATCCGTTGAGCGAACGGGTGCATCTGTCGGTACCCGCGGTCGCCGGCGTCACGCTCTTCGGCATGTTGCGCGGCGGGGCGCGTCGCTTCGGCCGGTGTTTTTCCGCCGCCGCGCATAAGCCGCGGGGGGCTTAAGTGAACCAGCCCACCCCGGCGGCCGAACGCGCCTCGCGCAGCTCGTTCTACAACGGCATGCGCATCCTGCCGCGCGCCCAGCGCGAGGCGATGTTCGAGATCTACTCGTTCTGCCGCGCCGTTGACGACATCGCCGACGATCCGGGCCCGCGCGACCAAAGGAGCGCGGCGCTCGAGCGTTGGCGCGGCGACCTCGCTGCGCTTTACGCCGGGACGCCGCCGCCGCACCTCGTCGGGCTGGCGCAAGCCGTGCGCAGCTTCGATCTTGCGCATGGCGATTTTCTCGCCGTCATCGCCGGCATGGAGATGGACGTGGTGTCCGACATCCGCGCGCCCGATAGCGCGACGCTCGACCTTTATTGCGATCGCGTCGCCTGCGCGGTCGGACGGTTGTCAGTGCGCGTGTTCGGCCTCGAGCGCGACAAAGGTCTGGCGCTCGCCCATCATCTCGGCCGCGCGCTGCAGCTCACCAATATTTTGCGCGACCTCGACGAGGACGCGGCGATGGGACGGCTCTATCTGCCGCGCGAGGCGCTGCGCGATGCCGGCATCATCAGCGCCGATCCGGCGACAGTGCTGGCCAATCCGATGCTCGGCGAGGCCTGCAAGACGATCGTCGCGCTGGCGAAAGCCGAGTTCGAACAAGCCTCCGGCGTCATGGCACAATGTTCGCGGCGTTTGGTGCGGGCGCCACGTATCATGGCCGAGGCCTATCGCCTCATTCTCGACCAATTGATCGCGCGTGGCTTTGCGCCGCCGCGGCAGCCGGTGCGTTTGCCGCGGGCCAAACTTCTTCTGATCGTATTGTGCAATTTGTTCTGATGCCAATTTTGCGATGAGCCGTACCACCCACATCATCGGCGCCGGGCTTGCCGGCCTGTCGGCGGCATTGAAACTCTCCGACCGCGGCGAAGACGTGGTCGTCCACGAAGCGACCGCGTTCGCCGGCGGCCGCTGCCGCTCTTATCACGACGCCGCGGTCGGTATGACCATCGACAACGGCAATCATCTGTTGCTGTCCGGCAATCGCGCCGCGCTCGATTATCTGCACGAGGTCGGCGCCGCCGATCGCCTGATCGGACCGCCGGCGGCCGAATTTCAGTTTGTCGACTTGGCCAGTGCGCAACGCTGGACGCTGCGTTTCAACGACGGGCGCCTGCCGTGGTGGATTTTCGATCCGGCGCGGCGCGTGCCCGGTACGCGCGTTCTCGATTATCTGGCGCTGGCGCGCTTGCTGTGGCCGCCGGCCGGCAAGACTGTCGGTGAGATCGTCCCGACCAAAGGACCGCTCTATTGGCGGTTGGTCGAGCCGCTTCTGCTCGCCGCGCTGAACATCGATCCGCCGCACGGCTCGGCCAAGCTTGCCGCCGCAGTGATCCGCGAGACGCTCGCCGCCGGTGGCGCCGCCTGCCGGCCGCTGGTCGCGCGCGACGGCTTAAGCGCGACGCTGGTCGAGCCCGCGCTTGCGCTGCTGCAGGAGCGCGGCGCGAAAGTGCTCCTCGAGCATCAGCTTCGCACGCTTCGCTTCGGCACGCGCCGCGTCGATGCGCTGGATTTCGGCGGCGAGACTGTCGCGCTTGCCGAGGACGACGCCGTCATTCTCGCGGTGCCGCCCTATGCCGCCGCGACGCTGATCCGCGGGCTCGACGTGCCGACCGAGTTCCGCGCCATCGTCAATGCGCATTTCCGCATCGATCCGCCGGGGGATCAGCCGCCGATCCTCGGCGTGCTCAACGGCACGGTCGAATGGATTTTTGCCTTTGCCGGGCGCATGTCGGTCACCATCAGCGCCGGCGACCGCCTGGTCGATATGCCGCGAGAAGAGCTCGCTAAGAGCATCTGGGCCGAAGTCGCAAGCGTGACCGGGCTGCCGCCGGAATTGCCGCCCTGGCAGATCGTGCGCGAGCGCCGCGCCACTTTCGCCGCGACGCCGGCGCAGGATTTAAAGCGACCCGGCGCGGAGACCGCGTGGCGCAATCTGGCGCTGGCCGGGGATTGGACCGATACCGGACTGCCCGCAACAATCGAAGGCGCGATACGGTCCGGCAACCGCGCCGCCGAACTCGTCGCCAATCAGCGAGTTAAGCTGCAATGAGCGATACGATCCAAATGAGCGGCTTGGATGTCGACCGCCCCATCGCGGCGGCCACCCAGGCGCTGCTGACGACGCAACGGGCCGACGGGCATTTTTTGTTCGAGCTGGAAGCGGACGCCACCATCCCGGCCGAATATGTGCTGCTGCGCCATTATCTCGGCGAGCCGGTCGACGCCGCGCTCGAGCAAAAAATCGCCGTCTATCTGCGCCGCATTCAAGCGCCGCATGGCGGCTGGCCGCTGTTCCGCGACGGCGAATTCGACATGAGCGCGACGGTGAAAGCCTATTTCGCGCTCAAGATGATCGGGGAGGAGCCGCAGGCGCCGCACATGCACCGTGCGCGTGAAGCGATCCGCCAGCGCGGCGGCGCCGAACGCGCCAACGTGTTCACGCGCTGCCTTTTGGCGCTCTACGGCATCGTACCGTGGCAGGCGGTGCCGGAAATGCCGGTCGAGATCATGCTGTTGCCGAAATGGTTTCCGTTCCATCTCGACAAGATCTCGTATTGGAGCCGCACCGTCATCGTGCCGCTTCTGGTGCTGATGGCGAAGAAGCCGCGGGCGGTGAACGCTAAAGGCGTCTCGATCGGCGAATTGTTCCTGGAGCCGCCGCAATCGCTTGGGCCGACGCCGAAGGCGCCGCAGCAGAAGGCGTCGTGGTTCTGGTTTTTCCGCGGCGTTGACAATGTGCTGCGTGCGGCGGAGCCGCTGTTTCCCAAGCGCACGCGGCAACGCGCCATCGATCGCGCCGTGGCCTGGGTCGGTGAACGCTTGAACGGCGAGGACGGACTGGGCGCGATTTTCCCAGCGATGGCCAACAGTGTGATGATGTATGCCGCGCTCGGTTATCCGGAAGACCATCCGCAGCGCGCCATCGCCCGCAAATCGATCGAGAAGCTTGTGGTCGTGCACGACGAGGAGGCCTATTGCCAGCCTTGCGTGTCGCCGATCTGGGACACCGGGCTGGCCTGCCACGCGTTATTGGAAGCCGGCGGCGAGCGCGTCGTGGCGCAGGTCAGACGCGGCCTCGATTGGCTTGTGCCCATGCAGGTGCTCGACGTGCGCGGCGATTGGATCGCGCGCCGGCCCAATCTACGGCCCGGCGGCTGGGCCTTCCAATATGCCAATCCGCATTATCCCGACGTCGACGACACGGCTGTGGTGGTGATGGCGATGGACCGTCTGCAGGGCATGCCGCCTCAGAGCGCGCCACCCGCGGATTACCGCGCCGCGATCGCGCGCGCGCGCGAATGGATCGTCGGCATGCAGAGCGAGAACAGCGCCTGGGGCGCGTTCGACGCCGACAACGAGTATTATTATCTCAACAACATTCCGTTCGCCGACCACGGCGCGCTGCTCGATCCGCCGACCGAAGACGTCACCGCGCGCTGCCTGTCGATGCTGGCGCAACTCGGCGACACGAAAAGCCCGGCGGTGACGCGCGCGGTCGATTATCTGCGCCGCACGCAGCTTGCCGACGGCTCCTGGTACGGCCGCTGGGGCATGAATTACATCTACGGCACCTGGTCGGTGCTGTGCGCGCTCAACGCCGCCGGCTTGCCGCGCGAGGCTCCGGAAATGCGCAAGGCGGCCGATTGGCTCGCCGCGATCCAGAACGAGGACGGCGGCTGGGGCGAAGACGGCTCAAGCTACAGGCTCGACTACAAAGGCTACGAGAAAGCGCCGTCGACCGCCTCGCAGACCGCCTGGGCGCTGCTCGGCCTGATGGCGGCCGGCGAGGTCGATCATCCGGCCGTGGCGCCTGGCATCAAATATCTCGCCGACAATCAGGGCGCCGACGGCTTCTGGAACGAAGAGCGCTACACGGCCACGGGTTTTCCGCGGGTGTTCTACTTGCGCTACCATGGCTATGCGAAATTCTTTCCGCTGTGGGCGCTGGCGCGCTACCGCAATCTCAAAAGCGGCAATGCACGCGCGGTGGCGTGGGGGATGTAGCTGGCGGCTCATGTCCTCGTTCGAAGATTCCAGTGGATGGGTCGCCACCGGGCCGCCGCCGCGATGCGGCGGGACCCGCAGAGTGCTAGCCTGACTGGGCACGGCCGCAGCCGGGGCAAATTCGGGATGTGGGATGCTCGGCTGGTTTCAAGCATTGATGCCCAAGGAGGAGCGGTTTTTCCCGCTCTTCGAGAAGCACGCGGCCATCGTGGTGGCCGGTGCAGAAGCACTCAAGGGCTTGCTGGAGGGCGGGAATGTCGAAGCCTACTGCAAGCAGATTTTTGATCGTGAAGCTGAAGCGGACGAGATCACGCGTCAGGTTATTTTCGCCGTCCGGCGCACGTTCGTCACGCCTTTCGACCGCACCGACATCCAGAGCTTCATCAGTTCGATGGACGACGCCATCGATCAGATGAACAAGACCGCCAAGACCATCGTCCTTTTCGAGGTCAAAAGTTTTGAGCCGCAGATGCGGCAGATGAGTGACATCATCCTTCAGTCGGCGAAACTCGTTCTCGAAGCGGTGCCGCTCTTGTCCGCGATCGGCACGAATTCACCGCGCCTCAACGCCATCACGGGCAAGATCATCGCCATCGAGGAAGAGGCCGACGATGTCTACAATCGCGGGCTCAAGGTCCTGTTTCTCGCCAACCGCGAGGGTAGTCAGGGCGACGCGATGAAATTCGTGGTCGGCACCGAGCTCTACGATCATCTTGAGAAGGTCGTCGACCGGTTCGAAGACGTCGCCAACGAAATCAATTCCATCGTGGTGGACCAGTTCTGAGTAACACCATTCCATGACCGGCGCGCTGAACCTGCCTTTGCTGATCGGCCTTGTTGCCGTGGCGCTGGCATTCGACTTTCTCAACGGGCTGCACGACACCGCGAATTCGATCGCGACGCTGGTTTCAACGCGGATGTTGCGGCCTCGATACGCCGTTATCTGGGCCGCATTTTTCAACTTCATTGCGTTCCTTGTCTTCGGCGTTCATGTGGCGCGCACCATTGGCGTGGGCATTGTCGCGGCTCAGGTCATGGACGCACGCGTCATCTTCGGCGCGTTGATGGGGGCGATCTCGTGGAATCTCATCACCTGGTGGGCCGGTATTCCGTCGAGCAGCTCGCATGCGCTTATCGGCGGTCTCGTCGGCGCCGGCGTCCTCAAGTCGGGTCTCGGATCGATCGTCTGGCCGGGCCTGCTCACGACCGGCGCCTTCATCGTGCTGTCGCCGCTGTTCGGCTTCGTTCTCGCGCTTGTGCTCATCCTCGCGGTGTCCTGGGCTTTCGTTCGCGCCAATCCGCGCGCGACCGAGAGGACCTTTCAATGGCTGCAGTTCGGCGCAGCTTCGCTGATCTCACTCGGTCACGGCGGCAACGATGCGCAGAAAACCATGGGCATCATTGCGGTACTGCTGTTTTCCCAAGGCCGCCTCGGCAGCGAATTCTACGTGCCGTTTTGGGTTGTGATCGTCTGCCAGGCCGCGATCGCGCTCGGCACTTTGATCGGCGGTTGGCGCATCGTGCACACCGTCGGCTCAAAGATCACCCGGTTGACGCCGGTGCAGGGCTGTTGCGCCTCCGCGGGGGGCGCCATCATGCTGTTCGCGGCGACGTTTCTCGGCATCCCGGTATCGACCACGCACACCGTCACAGGCGCGATCATCGGGGTCGGTGCGGCGCGAAAAGTCTCCGCGGTGCGCTGGAATGTCGCCGGCAATATCGTCGTCGCCTGGATCATTACCATCCCGGCCTCGGCCCTGATGGCGGCCCTCTGCTATTTTTTGACTGGACTGACGGGCTGATCATCCTGCAATTTCACCCCCGGGGAGTGAAACGCGGACCATCCCGGTGCGCGCGGGCGGGGCAATACCATTATGGATAGTGTCAACGGCAAGCCGGTGATCGAGATCGGCATGAAAGTCTCCGTCATGCGGAGCGGTCAACATCGGATCGGCGTCGTGACAAGGCTACAGGGCGACCACGTTGTGCTACGATGGACGCAATCCGACCTAGCCGAGACGGCCGAATACCACGCACACCGCGACGAGGTTACGGTGCTGGCAGGGTGGATGTAGCCCGGCGCTGCGTCGCAATGGACGGTCCGCCTCGTGCCGGCCATCTTCGGCGCTACGCGGCGCTCGCCGAAGTCTGCGCCGCGTCTTTGGCCGCCGCTTTCGCCGCCTTTTCGCGCGCTTCGTTGGCGCGCATTTGCGACAGTGTGAGCTGCACCTGGCTGTCGAAGACGTATTGCGCGGGGCGCTGATGCTCCAGCGAGATTTCCGGGGCCATCGGACCCTCGGTTTTGATGCCCTTCCAGGCGATCATTGCCGCCGTCAGCGGGTGGTCCATCATCGCCTGCGCCGCCGTCGGCTCGTAGCCGCAATGGGCCATGCAGTTGGCGCATTTTTCGTAGGCGCCGGTGCCGTAAAGATCCCAGTCCGTGGTGTCCATCAGTTCGGCGAACGTCTTGGCGTAGCCTTCGCCCAGCAGATAGCAGGGCTTCTGCCAACCGAAGATATTGCGGGTTGGCATGCCCCACGGGGTGCAGTGGAATTCCTGATTGCCGGCGAGGAAGTCCAAGAACATGCCGGAATGAGTAAGATTCCAGCTCTTGCCTTTGCCGAGCGCAAAGACCTTGCGGAACAGCTCCTTGGTCTTGCGGCGATTGAGGAAGTGCTCCTGATCGGGCGCTCGTTCATAGGCATAGCCCGGCGAGATCGAGACGCCGACGTCGAGTTCGGCGGTGAGGTCGAGGAATTTGGCGATGTCTTCGGCCGGATGGCCGTCGAATACCGTGCAATTGACGTTGACGGCAAAGCCCTTGGCCTTGGCGGCCCTGATCGCGGACACTGCCCTTTCATAGCCGCCATCCATGCACACCGACTTGTCGTGGTGCTCCTTGATGCCGTCGAGATGCACCGAAAAGAACAGATAAGGCGACGGCTCGAACAGATGCAGCTTCTTTTCGAGCAACAGTGCATTGGTGCACAGCGAGACGAATTTCTTGCGCGCCACGATGCCGCGCACGATCTCGCCGATCTCTTTGTGGATCAGCGGCTCGCCGCCGGGAATGGCGACCATCGGTGCGCCGCATTCGTCGACCGCGTCGAGACACTCCTGCACCGACAGGCGCTTGTTAAGGATGGCGTCGGGATAGTCGATCTTGCCGCACCCGGTGCAGGCGAGATTGCAGCGGAACAGCGGCTCGAGCATCAGCACCAGCGGATAGCGCTTACGCCCCGCCAGACGCTGACGCATCACATAAGCGCCGACTTTCACTTTCTGTCGCAGAGATACACCCACAGCTACGATCCTCTTATTTTTACGTCTGTGCTGTCGCCGCCGAAATCCGTTCAATCCGGACTTTGGTGCGATCTAGACTTTCGCGGTCACGCGGCCCGCGGTGGCGCCGCCGGTCAACTCCGGCGGCAGGCGGAACTCTATCGTCTCGTGGCGGCCGTGGAGCTGGCTGACGTCGACCGGGCCGAGACGCCGCAACGCGCTGATGACGTCCTCCACCAGAACTTCCGGCGCCGAGGCGCCGGCGGTGATACCGACGGTCTTGGCGTCGTTAAACCAGGCCGGATCGAGCTCGCTGCCGTCGGCGATCAGGTAGCTCGGCGTGCCGGCCTCTTCGCCGATCTCGCGCAGCCGGTTGGAGTTTGAACTGTTCTTGGCTCCGACCACCAGGATAACGTCGACCAGCTCGGAGAGTTCGCGCACCGCGGTCTGCCGATTCTGCGTAGCGTAGCAGATATCGCGCGTCTCGGGGCCGACGATGTCGGTAAAGCGCTTATGCAGCGCCGCGATGATGCCGCGGGTATCGTCGACCGACAGCGTGGTCTGCGTCACATAGGCGACCGGAGTATCGACCGGGATATCGAGCGCGGCGACGTCGTTCTCGGTTTGCACCAGGGTCACCGGCTCGGCGATCTGGCCCATGGTTCCCTCGACCTCCGGATGTCCGGCATGGCCGATGAGAATGAGCCGGCGTCCCTGGCCGACGTAGCGCTTGCCCTGATTGTGCACCTTGGTGACCAGCGGGCAGGTGGCGTTCAATACCGGCAGATTGCGCGAGGCGGCTTCTTCCTCGACGCTCTTGGCGACGCCGTGGGCGCTGAAAATGGTGACCGCATTGGCGGGAACTTCGGAAAGGTCCTCGACAAAGCGCGCGCCTTTGGCCTTGAGGCTTTCGACCACGTGCTTGTTGTGCACGATTTCGTGACGCACATAGACCGGCGGGCCGTATTTCTGCAGCGCTCGTTCGACAATTTCGATGGCGCGCACCACTCCGGCGCAAAAGCCGCGGGGTTGAGCGAGTATCACTTTCATCAAGACCTCCCGGTCGATCGGCCGGATTACCATTAACGTCTATACTGCGGCCTTGCGTCGCAATAATGCGGCGGCCGCAATGCCTTGTCCCAGTAACTCTTGTCTCAGTTAGGTGGCCGCGAAGGCGCTGCAATCAAGCCCGGATCCTTTAACTTTGGCTTGGTTCCGCCGCACCGGCCGAGGGTTCACCCTTCAAACGGCCCCCATTGAGCGGAAATGGGGTCGCTTGTCCAGCGGGCCTCGCGCCAACCCTCTCGCGCACGATTGAACCAAGTTTTGCCCCCCGCCGTCCAAGGGCAACGCGGTTTCGTGCAACCGGTTCGGGTTTCATACGGTTGGCGGCTGAATGGCCGCAAAAAGCGAGATTCCGTCATGGCGGCCCATCGACGGCGGCGAAGGGGGCCGAGAATAGGAAAATATCCAGAATTTCACTTTTCGAGCCATTCAGGGCATCTATGCCCTCCCACAGCGATTGCTCCGTCACCATTTCGCCTTTGTCTTGACGCCTCAAACCGGTTCCGATCCGCCGATCCCCCTCATCAGTCCGTTGTGCTGACCAGCCCATGAAAACGATCACCGCCCTCGTTGTCCGCGCAATCGATCTTTGCGCCCGATATGCATGGCCGGTGATCGCCGCGGGCGTCCTCCTGCTGATCGTTTCGTCCTGGTACGCGGCGACGCATTTTGCGATGACGACGGACATTAACCAGCTAATTTCCCCGAACATGCCGTGGCGGCAGCGCGAGGCGGCCTTGGAAAAGGCCTTCCCGCAATTCGAGACCATCGTCGCGGTGGTCGATGCGCCGTCGCCGGAACTGGTCGACGAAGCGACTGGCGCGCTGGTGGCGCGGCTGTCGCAGCAGAAGGACTTGTTCCAGTCCATCGAACAGTTGAAGAGCGGCAGCTTCTTCGCGCGGAACGGCTTCTTGTTTGAGAAAACCTCCGATCTGGCGCCGCAATTGAAGGCGCTCACCCAGGCGCAACGCCTGATCCAGGTGTTGGCCGGCGATCCAACGCTGCGTGGCGCCATTCAAGCGCTGCAATTCGGCCTGCTCGGCGTGCAGGGCGGCCAGCTCACGCTGGACAACATGACCTGGCCGATGACGCTTGCCGCGGGCACCATTGAAAAGGTCAATGCCGGGCAGCCGGCGAGCTTTTCCTGGCACGAACTGGTGCAGGGCCGTGCGTCAACGTCGGGTGAGCTGCTGCGGTTTTTGCAGATCCGCGCGTCGCTCGACTATTCCGAGCTCGAGCCCGGTAAGCATGCCACCGACGCGATCCGGCAGGCCGCCAAAGACCTCGATTTCGCCTCGAAATATCAGGCGCGCCTGCGGCTGACCGGTCCGGTGCCGATGGCGGACGAGGAATTCGCCACCATTAAGGAGAACGCCGCCCTTAACGCCACCGTGACCGTCGCCGTGGTTCTCTTCATCTTGTGGCTGGCGCTGCGCTGGATCCGCATCATTTTCGCGGTCTTCGCCTGCCTTGCGGTCGGGCTGTCCATCACCGCCGCGCTCGGCATGCTGATGGTCGGTACGCTCAATCTGATATCGGTCTATTTCGCCGTCTTGTTCGTCGGCCTCGGTGTCGATTTCGGTCTGCAATATTCCGTCCGCTATCGCGCGGAACGGCACGAGAACGACAATCTGCGCGAGGCACTGGTGCAAGCCGGCCGCCGTGCCGGTGCGCCGCTGACGCTCGCGGCCCTGGCGACAGCCGCCGGCTTTCTGTCGTTCCTGCCGACCGTCTACAAAGGCGTGTCGGAACTCGGTCTGATCGCCGGCGTCGGCATGCTGATCGCATTCGCCACCAGCATCACGCTGCTGCCGGCTTTGTTGAGCGTGCTCAAGCCGCCGCGCGAGCCCTCACCGCTCGGCTACAAGACGCTGGCCCCGGTCGATAGTTTTCTGGCGCGGCATCGCATGCCGATCCTGATCATCACGCTCGCCGTGGTCGCCGCAGGGTTGCCGCTATTGTTTTGGCTGCGTTTCGATTTCAATCCGATCAATCTGCGCAGCCCCAAAACCGAGGCGGTGGCGACATACCTCGCGCTCAAGACCGATCCGGAAGCCGGCGCCAACGACATTCAGGTGCTGGAGCCGTCCTTGGCGGTCGCGGATCAAGTGGCGGCAAAGCTGCGGGTTCTGCCGCAAGTGGCGCGGGTCGTCACCTTGTCGAGCTTTATTCCGGGCGACCAGCAGCAAAAATTGCCGCTGATCCAGGATGCGGCGAAGACGCTCGATCCGGTGCTCAACCCGACGGCGTCCACGCCGCCGCCGACCGACGCGCAGAACGTCAGCATGCTGGGCTCCACCGTCGACTTTCTCAACCGGCTCGCAGGCAACGGCACCGGGGCGGGCGCGGTGGCCGCGCGCCGTCTCGCAACCGCAATGGCGGCACTCGCCAAAGCCGATCCGCCGGTGCGCCAGCGCGCCGAAACCGTGTTCGTGCAACCGCTGCGGACCGCGCTCGACGATCTGCGCAATCTTTTCAAGGCGCAGGAGGTGACGCTCGCTAATCTGCCGCCGAACCTCAAGGCCCAGTGGGTGACGCCGGCTGGCCAAGCGCGCATCGACGTCGCGCCGGCGGGCGATTCCAATAACAATACGGTGCTGCAGAATTTTGCGCGCGCCGTGCAGACTGTGGCGCCCACCGCAACCGAGGGACCGATCTCGATTCTCGAAGCGCGTCGCGCGGTGGTCTCGGCCTTCATTGAGGCCGGTGCCTGCGCGCTGATTTCGATCGCCATTCTGTTATGGATCACATTGCGTCGATTGAGCGACGTGCTGCTGACGCTGGTGCCGCTCTTGTTGGCTTGCGTGGTGACGCTAGAGATTTGCGTGCTGGTCGATTTGCCGCTGAACTTCGCCAACATCATCGCCTTGCCGTTATTGCTCGGCGTCGGCGTGGCGTTCAAGATCTATTACATCATGGCGTGGCGCGAAGGGCAGACCAACCTGTTGCAGTCGGTGCTCACCCGCGCGGTGACGTTTTCCGCCTGCACCACGGCGACGGCCTTCGGCAGCCTGTGGTTTTCCAGCCATCCCGGAACGTCCAGCATGGGCAAACTTCTGGCAATCTCGCTGTTGACCACGATGGCGGCGGCCGCTGTGTTCCAGCCGGTGCTGATGGGCAAGCCGCGCGAGACGCAGCCCGAAGCCTAATGTTACTGCCGCGCGGCGTTCGGCGGCGGCGCCATCATCTGCGAGCGATGCGCCGGCGGGTGCTTCGGCGCCACCAGATTGGGATTGACCGCCGGATTGGGATTCACCGACGGGTCGAGCACGCTGTAGGCGGCATCGGGCAGCCGCGTCCAATATTGGTTCTCACCCAAGAGCTCGATGCCGATAAAGCCGCGCACCACCAGTGTCTGGCCGTCGGGCGTCACCTTCATGGTGGCGTGATAAATCTTACCGTCGCGCGGATCGAGAATGGTGCCGCCGGCGTATTTGTCGGCGCTCTCCTGCTTCATGCCGCGGATGATTTCGAGGCCGAGCCAGCGCTGATCGTGGCGATCGTCCTTGCACTGATCGCAGACCACGTTGGGATCTTCGCCGGGCTTGAGAAACATCCTGGCGATGATGCCGTCATAGACGCCGTCGTGATCGGTAATCAGGAACCAGCCGGTGGGCTGCTTGGTGTCGCTGTCGACGGCTTGCCAGAGCCCCGCAGGATTTGGTGCGGCAGGGCTTGTGCCGGCCGGCGCCAGCGGATCCGCGCTCGTCGCGTGCGTTGCGGCGACCAGCAGCGAGAGCACCGCCGCGACCGTGACAAGTCTTGCTCGCATCGTCCCACTCCCGGTTAGATCTCCGAAGATGTGCGGCATCAGGCGCCGCTCCTGCACCGCCGCGGATGCTCAATTATGCTCATCACCCACCCCGCGCAATGGTCGCGCCGGACGTCGGGCGATGACCTGGGGCCAGTGCGGCGAATTTGACACGGAACGATACGGCGACGGAAAATTGGACTAAAAGCGAACGAATGACCGCCGGTAAAATAGTATCGGCAGCGAGGCGCGGCATGAAGATCAAGGCGATCGAGCCTATCGCGGTCAGTCTGCCGATGAAGAAGCCGGTGCAGATGGCCGGCGAGACCGTGACGCGGGCGGATAACGTTCTGGTCCGCATCGAATCCGACGACGGCGTGGTCGGCTGGGGCGAGGCGGCATCGGCGCCGACCATGACCGGCGAAACCGTTGCCAGCATGATGGCCGCGGTGGAGCTTTTGACGCCCGGCTTGCTCAAGCGTTCCGCCGACGATTTCGCCGGCGGAACGGCGGCGATGGACGCGCGGCTCTGCGGCAATAGCGGCGCCAAAGCCGCCGTCGAGATCGCGCTGCACGACATGGTCGGTCGCGCCACCCACCGGCCGGTCTATGCGCTCCTGGGCGCACGACAGCGCAGCCGCATGCCGGTGCTCGCCGTGATCGGCAGCTTGGATACGGCCGCCGACATTAGCGACGCGCGTGAGCGTTTTGCCGCGGGTTACCGCGCCTTCAAGATCAAAGTGGGACTGGGTTCGGCGGCGGCCGACGCCGAGCGGACGCGACGTGTCTGCCTGGCGCTCAAGGGCATCGGCGAACCCTGTCTTGTATCCGCCGACGCGAATCAAGGTTTTAGCGTCGACGACGCGCTCGTTTACGTCGGTGCAGTCGGCGATTGCGGGTTGGATTTTTTCGAGCAGCCGATCGAGGCGCACGATCTCGACGGCATGGCGCGCGTTGCCGCGGCAAGCCGCGTGCCGATCGGCGCCGATGAGGGGCTGCATTCGCGCGACGACATCGTCCGCCATCACGAGCGCAAAGCGGCGCGCGGCGGCAGTCTTAAGGCGATCAAACTCGGTGGCTTGCGCGCGCTGTTCGAAGCCGGCCGGCTGTGCGAGCGGCTTGGCATGAAGGTCAATATTTCTTGCAAGACCGGCGAATCAAGCATCGCCTCGGCGGCAGCCGCGCACGTCGCCGCAGCAGTGCCGGCGCTCGACTGGGGGCTGACGGTGACCAATCCCGGCCTCGCCGAGGACGTCGTCACCGAACCGCTCGCGGTTGTGCGCGGTCATGTCGAGGTGCCGGAGCGCCCTGGGCTAGGCATTGAGGTCGACGAGCGTCGGGTGCGCCGTTGGCAGCAGGAATTGCGAATTTAATCTCAATACTCTAAGGCCGTTCTCACCTATGCCAAGCTAGCGCTGTCCTGCGATCCCAAACAAGACTTGGCTGCGGTTCGATTGTGCCCTGGATGCAACACCCGCTCGGAAAAGCACGGTGGATATCTGCCGCCGTACTTGTCAGGCAGGATGGCAAATTGTTGGGTTGGTGCGGGACAACGTCTGGTCGGGGAGTCATCAACCTTGAAACATGCAGTAATCGGTCTTGTGAGCGCTTTGGCTGTGGCTATCGCCGCCCCGTTGGGTGCCGCCAAGGCCGCGGACATGCCGCTCAAAGCGCCGCGGGCCCCAACGGTCACCAACTTCAATTGGACCGGCTTCTATATCGGCGGCAATGTCGGCGGTGGCTGGTCCGACACCAACTTTAGTGGAAGCGCCACCGATCTCGGGGTCACATCGACCTTCTCCGGCAGCAACCACTATAGCGGCGCCCTCGGAGGCGGCCAGATCGGGGCGAACTACCAGTTCACGAACAACTGGGTCGCCGGTATCGAAGCTGACGGCGATTGGGCAAACCTCAGCGGCACAGCGAACGTCTGCACTTTTTCGGCCGGTGTCGTTACTGGATGCGCAAGCGACAAAAACAAGTTCAGCGACTTCGGCACTGTGCGGGGCAGGCTCGGTTATGCCGTCAACAACGTGTTGTTGTATGGCACTGGCGGCTGGGCATGGGGTAACACCAAAACGACAAGCGCGCTCACTTGCGCCGGTCCTGGGTGTCCGGCAGTCGGCCTTGCGTTTACCGGCGGCGCGACATCGGCGTCCGCAACACCGTCCGGCTGGGTTGCAGGCGCCGGCGTCGAATGGGCCGTTGCAGGGAACTGGATACTACGGTTCGAATACCTGCATCTGCAGTTCAACGGCGTTGGAGAATCATACGCTTCCACGGGCACTTTAATTGGAGTTCCCTTTACACTGACGTCCAGCAGCACATCCAACATCGGGGTGAACGTCGCGCGCGTCGGTGCGAGTTATCTCTTCCACTAACCTGCCTGACACGAACGTCGCGAGACGTTGAATTCCGACGCCGTCGCTGGCTTTGCCTGCGGCGGCGTCATGTTTATGGTCATTATGGCTGCATGGTGCGTCTCGCCGCAGTGGTGTTGCGCAGCGGATTGCTTGGTCCAGCGTCGTGCAGCGGATGTTCCAAGGTTTTGTCATCGAGGTCCGGCACTGTTTTCTCGCGCATAAAGCGTGTCGCGCTTGCTGTCTGGATCGTCCCGCCAAAGGCGCGCAAACGCTGCTATGCACAGCCGCCCCTTTCTGATCTGGTAGCGTCATATTCCTCGGGCATGGGGGCTGGGGATGCGGCTTTAGACAATGCATTGCCGTTTACAGGGCAATTTTGTTCGTCATTGCCGGGCTCATCCAGCGGTCAGCCGCGAGGCCAGATCGTGAGAGAGCGTTGATCCCTCACCCTGAGGCGCTCGGCGCGAAGCGCCTAGCCGCGAAGGGCGAGGACCGAAGCACCTGAGCCGCATCCTTCGTGGCACGCCTTCGGCGTGCACCTCAGGATGAGGAAAGGCGGATAAGGAACGAATTATGTGGGTTAATGCCAGGAAGGTCGCCTAGCCGCTTCCGTTGCCCGAAGCCTCAGCCGCCCTTCGCGTCCTCCTCCGCCTCGTCTTCCTCTTCGTCGATGATGCGCGTGTCGTCGTCTTCGACGAGGCGGCCGGGATGGGCTTCGCCGGAGCGGTCCGCCTCGCGGTCGCGGGCCTCCTCGATTTGACCGGCGATGAAGGCGGCGAGATTGTCAAAGGCATCCTTGATTTCGCCTTCCGGGATCCCTTCCTTTTGCGCGTCCTTGACGCATTGCGCCGCCAGCGCGTCCGCTTGTGCCTTGCCGGTGCTGGGCGATTTGCCCATTTTCTCGATTGCTTCATCGACCCATGTTTCGACGAATTCGAGGGCGCGCTCGCTCATGTAAATTCCTCTGCTATTCCTCTATGCTCAGCGTAACATATTTGGGGTGGGAAAGCGTGCAGGCAAAGGAACTCGGCATTGCCGTGGTCGGCTCGGGCCGCATCGGCACATTGCGGGCGCGGCTCGCCGCCAAGCATCCGGCGGTGCGCTTTGTTGCGGTGTCCGACAAGGACCCGGCGCAGGCGCGAAAACTCGCCGAGCTCGCCGGCGCCGACTTTTATTCGGCCGACAACAATGAAGTGATCGCGCATCCGCAAGTCAACGCGGTGTTCGTTTCGACGCCCGAGGGCGAGCATGCCGCGCCGGTGTGCAAGGCGCTCGAGCTCGGCAAGCCGGTGCTGGTCGAGAAACCGCTGGCGCTGTCGCTCAACGACGCCGAGGCCATCTTCAAGACGCTGCAGGCGACCTCCGGGACGCTGCGCGTCGGCTACAGCCGGCGCTTCAAGGAATGTTTCCTGCGCGCCAAGGAGCAGATGCGGCTCGGCCGGCTCGGCAAGGTCAGCGGCGGCCTGGCGCGCGTCTATAATTCCCGCGCCCAGACTTTCGCCATCCTCAAGCGCGATCCGCATGCGACGCCGGTGCTCGACGTGCTGACCTATTACGTCGACCTGATGTGCTGGTTCCTCGAGGGCAACCGGCCGGTCGAGGTGGTGGCGCGCGGCCAGTCCGGCATTTTCCGCGACGCCGGCTATAGCGCCCACGACGTGACTTGGGCGATCGTTACCTTTGCCGACGGCGCGGTGATCAATTTCGGCATCAGCTACGCGCTGCCGGCGAATTATCCGACGCAAGGCCAGTCGGATCGCGTCGAGCTTCTCGGCACCGACGGCACCATGATCATCGACGACGACCACATGGAGCATCTGATCTTTTCCGAAAAGGGCATTCCGCACCCTTACGTGCCCGGCCATTCCGTGGAGATGGCGTTCCTCGGCAGCAACACCGCGGGCGACTGGGCGATGGGCGATTTTTGGGGGCCGCTCGGCAACGAGACGCGCTCCTGGCTCGATTTTCTCGCCACCGGCCGGGGCGGCGACGTGCACGCCACACCGGCGCAGGCCATGCTCAATCTGAAAACGACCTATGCCATCGAGCGCGCCGCAGCGACCGGCCAGGCGGTGCGGCTCGATTAGTCGCTTTCGCGCTCAATCCTCTCCGAACAGCTGGGGCGTCATCATGAGATTTCCACGCCGAAACGTTCTCCGCATGGCAGCCGCCGGAGCCGCGATTGCCGCGATGCCGCGGATCGCAAGCGCGCAAAGTTATCCGACGCGTCCCGTGCGCCTGATCGTCGGGGGCACACCGGGCAGCGCGCCCGACGTGATCGCGCGGCTGATGGCGCAATGGCTGTCGGGCCGGCTCGGCCAATCCGTATTCGTCGAGAACAAAAACGGCGCCAGCGACAATCTTGCGACCCAAGCCGTGGTGGACGCGGTACCTGACGGTTATACCTTGCTGTTGGCGTCAGCCAGCAATGCGATCAACGCCACGCTGTTCGCCAATCTCAAATTCAATTTCATCCGCGACATCGCGCCGATCTCGGGCGTGGTCACGTTTCCCATGGTCGTCACGGTGAATGCGGCCTTTCCGGCTAAAAGCTTTCCCGAATTGTTGGCATACGCCAAAGCGCACCCCGGAAAAATCAACATTGGCACGCCGCCGCTCGGGTCGCCGCAGCACGTCGCCGGCGAGTTGCTCAAGATGATGAGCGGCGCCGACATCGTCTTCGTTGCCTACCGCGGCGGTCCGGCGGCGATCAATGATGCACTCAGTGGACAAATTCAGGGCGCCATCGGCACCGTCTTGTTGACGTTGCCGCAAATCCGGTCGGGAGGGTTGCGCGCGCTGGCGGTGACCAGCACGACGCCTTCCGCATTGCTGCCGGAAATTCCGCCGGTCGATCGCGTTGTGCCGGGTTTCGAGGCCGGCCAATGGGTGGGCATGGGCGTGCCGAGGGGCACCCCCGTCGAAATTGTCGAGCGGCTCAATCGGGAGATCAATGCCGGGTTGGCCGATGCCACGCTCAAGACGCGGATTGCCGAGCTTGGCGGCGTGCCATTGCCGGGCTCACCGGCCGATTTCGGCAAGTTTGTCGCCGCGGAAACCAAGAAGTGGGGCGACGTCATCACATTCGCCAAAATCAAGCCGGAGTGACGGTCGGCGGCGGCGCTCGGCAAGAGATGCCGCAGCGGCCGCGCGCCCAATTGTGGCAGCAGCGCAGCCGCGCGAATCGCGCCGAGCATGTTGTCTTAATTCCGGCTCAAATGGGCCGGACGCTAGGCCGGTCGGTGGCGTGCACGGGGGTGTGTGATGACTGTCCGCGTTCGAATGGCTTGCCATAATTCGCCTGCGCTCCCCGATGTCCATAACGCTTCACAGCCTTCGCAAACTTAACGCCGCGGTCAGCCGCCGCCTAAAGTACAATGTTGCGTATTACGGTCTTACGTATCCGTATTTTTTTCATCGTGCTGGGTTGCGCGATCCTGAGCGCATCGCTGTTCGACTGGGCGCAAAATTTGCGGGCCGCCGAGGCCGGCTACGCGTGGGTGAGGGCCGACGCAACGATCGCCCCCGCGGCCGAGACCGCGGAAATATGGCAAGTGGCGGCAAGCTGCGTGCGCCCGTTTTTCGTCAATGCGGTGCTGCAGTCGAAGCTTGCGCTCAATAATCATTACGCGATGGCGCCCGAAGCGGTTCGCGCCTGGCACGCGCGGCCGACGGACGAAGGCCTTGCGCCGGCCGCGGATCAAAAGGCCGGGCTCTATCGCCTCATCAACGGCCGGCAAGACGGCAGCGGGCAAAACTCCGCGCAAATGGAACGTGGCGCCATGCTGCACGTGCGCTATGCCGAATGGTACGCCAACCTGTTCAAGCTCGAGGTCCAAGCTCACGAGTGGGAACGGCGATTGGCCGATATCGCCGATCAAAGCGTGACGGTCAGCGAAGCCACGCGCAAGAGTTTCGGCGCCTATGCCGGCCGCGGCGTCGAACGGGCCGGGAGCCAGGGCGATTTCGATCATTACCTGTTCGTGCTGTTGGGGCTCGGCGGCTTTGCCAACGATCAAGAGCAGGCGATTCGGACGGATTGCGTCGAATTCATTCCGGTCAAAAGGGTCTTCAAAAGCGCGAATTATCTTGGAGAGGTTTGGCAGTGGCCGGTCGATCACGCCGCGGCGTTTTCCTTCGGCCTGGAGCTTGTGCTGATCGGCATCCTGTTCATTCCCATCGATCTGTGGATCGCCACCGGCGATATCCAAGCGGTAAGGCGGCATATCGCCGAAGTCGTTACGCGCTTGGCCACATCCGTTTTCACTCTTGCACGGACGCTCGCCTCTCGTTTGTTGAAGGTCCTTTACACCGTCCTTCGCGCGGTCGTCCTTGGTGCGCGCGCGATCTTCACCGCGAACATCAAGTCCGGCCGGGCGGTCGGCCAAATACCCTTGGTGGCGAAACTTGCCGAGATCCGATTACCGCGGCGTCTCGCGCAGATCGCGGCTGGAAACGTGCTGGGCAAGACGATCGAATGGCTCAAGCGCACCGAGCGCGACGAGCCGGCGCCGTTGCGGCTCAGCCATTTGTTTGTTGAGAACGATTGACGGGCGCGAGAATTGCCATTCGCCGCGCCGGATCAGGCGATTGCGGTCTCGCTGCGGGGCTATTGGGAACGCCGGTACAGCGCAGTAGGGTGCGTTGTTAATCCCGCCCGGCCGGCCAGGGCTCATTTGCCAAGAACACAGGATAAGCAATGTCAGAGGAATTCTCCGATAAGGTCGCGGTCATCACCGGCGGCAGTCGCGGCATTGGCCGCGAGATCGCAGTCGAGTTCGCCCGCGCGGGAGCGCAAACGGTCATCGTGTCGTCCTCCGCGGAACACCTTGCTGCTGCGACCAAGACCATCGCCGCGGCCGGCGGACCCGCGACCGTCGCCATCACGGCGGATCTGCGCCAGCTCGACGGCTGCCAGCAGGTGTTCGACACCGTGAAGGCGAAATTCAACCGCTGCGACATCCTGGTCTGCTCGGCGGGCGCAACCCGGGCCGGCAATTTCGTCGATCTGCCGGACGATGCCTGGCTCGACGGCTATGCGTTGAAATTGTTCGGCTGCGTGCGGATGTGCCGCCTGTTCTGGCCCCTTCTCAAGACGGCGCAAGGTTTTGTCGTCAATATCGGCGGCGGCGCGGCGCGCTCGCCCGGCGCCGATTTCTCGATCGGCGCTTCGGTGAATGCCGCAATGGGCAACTTCTCCAAGGCGCTGTCGCAGCTCGGCAAGCGCGACGGCGTCAATGTCAATGTCATCCATCCGGGCGCCACCGAGACCGAGCGCTTCTATCAGTTGATCGAGCAGCGCTCGAAGGCATCGGGAAAATCGGTCGAAGAGCTCAAAAAGGAGGCGACCGCTAAAGACGGCCTGCGCCGGTTGGGCAAGGCCGACGACGTCGCCGCGCTGGCCCTGTTCCTCTGCTCCGAGAAGGCGCGCCATATCCAAGGCACCGCCATTGCGGTCGATGGCGGCGCCACCGTGGGCTATTATTGACGTGCCGATGGAAGCGGACACAGCAAAGTCCCAATTTTAGAATTTGTCTCGGCCGCGCCTGCTTTTTCTTTGTCACGGGTCTGTGGCATAGTGCGCGGCAGACCGGGAGGACTGCCGTTTAGTTTTGAGCTGATGGCAATAGAAATCGACCCGTTCAAGCTGTCTTCCCCGCGCATCTTCCTGTTCCGGATGCTGGTATTCGTCGTGCTGTTCGGCGTGATCGTGTTTCTGTTGTACAAGCAGATCAAGATCGCGTTCATGGCCAATCCGCCGCTCAACGCCCTGATCATCCTGGTGCTCGCGATCGGCATCGTCCTGGCGTTCCGGCAGGTGCTGCGGCTCTATCCCGAAATCGGCTGGGTGAACCGGTTCCGCCGTGCCGATCCCGGTCTTGCCGTCAAACGGCCGCCGGTGCTGCTGGCGCCGATGGCCACTATTCTCGGCAGCCGCATGGGCCGCATGGCGATTTCCGCGCAAATGCTGCGCGGCATCCTCGAATTCGATCGCCACCCGCCTCGACGAGGCGCGCGACATTTCGCGTTACATGACGGGCTTGCTGGTGTTCCTCGGGCTGCTCGGCACGTTCTGGGGGCTGATCCAGACGGTGGGTTCGGTGGGCGGCGTGATTCAGGGGCTGAAGGCGACCGGGGACGCCGCTTCGATGTTCAACGCCTTGCGCGAAGGTCTCGCCGCGCCGCTCAGTGGCATGGGCATCTCGTTTTCGTCGTCCCTGTTCGGACTTGCCGGCTCGCTGGTGCTCGGATTTCTCGACCTGCAGTCGAGCCAGGCTCAGAACCGCTTCTACACCGAACTGGAAGACTGGCTCTCGACCGCGGTTTACGACCATGGCGCGGAGCCGGCCGCAGCCGCCGCTGCCGGCGCCGGCGAAATGCGCAACGCGATCGAGCGCTTGCGCGCCGCGGTCAATGAGGCCGGCGGCAACAAGACCACGACAACGGCGGTGTCCAACCTCGCCGAGGCGATCCAAGGCCTGGTCAACCAGATGCGAGCCGAGCAGCAGACCATCCGCGATTGGGTTGAAAGCCAAGCCGAGCAGCAGGCCGGGCAGCACCGCGAGATTAAGCGGCTGCTGGAGATGATCGTGCGTGAGGACGTCAATTCATGAGTCAAAGGTAGCGAGTAGAGCGCATGGCGCTGGCACGGACCCGCCGCGGCGAAAGCGGCATGAATTACTGGCCGGGCTTCGTCGATGCGTTGTCGACGCTGATTCTGAGCATCATTTTTCTGCTCAGCGTCTTCGTCGTGGTTCAGTTTTATTTGCAGCAGGAAGTGCAGGGCCAAAGCGCGGCGTTGCAGCGCCTTAATGCGCAGATCACCGGGCTTGCCGAGCAGCTGTCGATGGCGAAGTCCGATAAGGCCGATCTGGAAGGCCAGCTTGCCGGCCTGCAGGCCTCGCTCGCCGGCACGCAGAGCGACCGCGACAAATTCCAGGCCCTCTATCGCGGCGCAGCCGCCGACGCGGCGGCGGCGCAGGGCAAGGTCAAAGAGCTGTCCGATGAGCTCACCGGCACGCAGAGCGACCGCGACAAATACCAGGCGCTCTATCAGGGGGCGGCCGCGGATGCGACCGCGGCGCAAAGCAAGGCCAGCGCGCTGTCCGGGCAGCTCTCCGGCGAAAGGGATATCTCGGCGAATGCGCTGGCCCAGGTCGAGACGCTTAATACGCAGCTTGCGGCGCTGCGCCAGCAGCTCGCGGCGCTCAACACCGCGCTCGGCGCTTCCGAGCAAAAAGACGCGCAATCGCAACAGAAAATCACCGATCTCGGGCAGCGGCTCAACGTCGCGCTGGCAAAGGACGTTCAGGAGCTTTCCAGCTACCGTTCGGATTTCTTCGGCAAGCTGCGCACGATACTCGGCAACCGGCCCGACATTCGCGTTGTCGGCGATCGTTTCGTCCTGCAATCGGAAGTCTTCTTCGATACCAGCCGGGCCGATCTCAAGCCGGAAGGCCGCGCCGAACTCGACAAAGTGGCGGGCGCCATCGTCGAGCTGGAGGGCCAGATTCCGCCCGACATCGCCTGGGTGCTGCGGGTGGACGGCCACACCGATGTACGGCCGATCAGCGGCGGACAGTTCAAGTCGAACTGGGATTTGTCGGCGGCGCGCGCGCTTGCAGTGGTGCAGTATCTGATCGACAAAGGCGTCCAGCCCGATCGACTGGTCGGCGCCGCTTTCGGTCAATACGATCCAATCGACACCGGCGCCACCGAGGACGCCTACCGCCGTAATCGCCGCATCGAGTTCAAGCTGACCGAGCGCTGATCCCCGTGCTCGAAATCTTGTCGCTCGAAATCTTGTCACTCGAAATCTTGCGCTTCAAGAATCGCGAGCTGCCCGGGACCCCGGGCATCTCGCTGACGGGTGCGCATCTGCAACAAAATGAGGGCATAAGCGTTGATGGCGCGGCGCTGCCTACTCCACCTGACCATGCTCGGCCATGCAGGATCCGTACACGGCCAACTGCGTGGTTTGCCACGCGCTGAAGCTCCATTTATGTCTTCCTTCGAGAAACGGCCCACGCCGCATAGCGTTCGTTCACAACATTTTGCGTAAGCGGCGGAATGACTAACGAAACGCTTTGGCTGTCACGACGGTAACGAGGAAACCCTCACGCTGTTCCAGGGCGGCGGACCAGGTTCTGCCCGGCAAATCGCCGCGAAATGGCGGCGATCGTCGTCGCGTCCGGCCGTCCGCATCGGGGGACTTGGGAAGGCGCCCGGGGGGCAGTAAGTTGGCGGCCTGTTCGATAGCCGCGGCGAGGACCGATGGACGACAAAATAAGGCCGGATGAAACCGGCTACCGCTTCATCGGCAAGCCGATGCCGCGCAAGGAGGACGCGCGGCTCGTGACCGGCCACGGCCGCTTCACCGACGATTTCGCTCTCGATGGCCAGGCCTATGCGGCGATGGTGCGCTCGCCCTATCCGCATGCGCGCATCGTCGCGATCGACGCGGCGCGAGCGAAGGCGATGCCGGGTGTGCTCGGCGTGTTCACCGGCGCCGATTGCGCGGCGGACAATCTCAAGCCGATTCCGCACGATCCATTACCCAAGACAAAATTCGACATGAAGCTCACCGCGCCTGGCGGCGGCGCGGTGTTCATCGGGCCGCATCTCCTGTTGCCCGCCGACAAGGCGCGGCATGTCGGCGAGGCCGTCGCCATGGTGGTGGCCCAAACCAAAGCGCAGGCGCTCGACGCCGCCGAGGCGGTGGAAGTGACTTACGAGGAACTGCCCTTCGTGCTGCATTCCGAAGACGCGATGCGGGCCGATGCACCGGCGATCTGGGAAGAAGTGCCCGGCAATGTGCCGGTCGACACGCTGTTTGGCGATGCCGCCGCGACTGACCGGGCCTTCGCCCAAGCGGCGCATGTCGTGAAACGGAAATTTCATGTCGGGCGCGTGACCGGGGTGCCGATGGAGCCGCGTGCCGCGCTTGGCGCCTATGACGCCGCAACCGGCCGCTACACGCTCTATGCCGGCTCGGGCGGCGCGGTGCGGCAGAAGAACGAGCTTGCCACAGTGCTCGGCATCGCGCCGGACCGGCTGCACGTGCTTGCCTATGACATCGGCGGCAATTTCGGCACCCGCAATCGCGTTTTCGTCGAATTCGGTCTGGTGCTATGGGCCGCACAAAAACTCGGCCGTCCGGTGAAATACACCGCCACGCGCTCGGAAGCGTTCTTGACCGATTACCAGGGCCGCGATCTGGTCACCGAAGTCGAGCTCGCGCTCGACGCCCGTGGCCGCTTTCTCGCCATGCGCGCGACCAATATCTCCAATGTCGGCGCGCGCTGCGTGTCGCTGTCGCCGTTGAGCAAGGGCGCTGGTCTCATTCCCGGCTCCTACGCCATTCCGGCGGCGAGCCTGCGCGCGGTCGCCGTCTACACCAACACCATGCCGACCAATGCCTATCGCAGCTCCGGCCGCCCCGAAGTGACTTACGCCATCGAACGGCTGGTCGACGCCGCCGCCGAAGAGCTCGGCATCGATCGGGTCAAGTTGCGGCGCAAGAACCTCATTCGGCCGGCCGCGATGCCGTACCGCAATGCCGTCGGCATGCTCTACGATTCCGGCTGCTACGAAGAGAATATGGACTGGGCGATGGAGCTCGCCGACTGGAAAGGCTTTGCCGCGCGCCGCCGCGCCGCGAAGAAACGCGGCAAGCTCCTTGGCCTCGGGCTGGCCAATTACGTCGAATCCTCGATCGGCGCGCCGCGCGAGCAGGCGCGCATCAAGGTGCAGCCCGAGGGCCGGGTCGACGTCATCATCGGCACGCAGCCGGCGGGGCAGGGGCATGAGACCAGCTTTTCACAGGTTGTTTCCGACCTTCTTCATGTACCGGCTGAAAGCGTGCGCATCATCATGGGCGACACCGACGTGGTGCGTGCCGGCGGGGGCACCCATTCCGGCCGCTCCATGCGCCATGCCGCGACAGTGTTCGCCAAGGCCGCCGTCGCGCTGATCGACAAAGGCAAACAGATCGCCGCGCTCGTCATGAGCTCGGTGCCGGAAAATGTCTCGTTCAGCGACGGCCGGTTCTTCTCGCGCGACACCAACCGCACCTTCGATTTTCTCGAACTGGCGCGCGAGGCGGCGCAGCATCAATTGCCGGACGCACTCAAGGACGGCATCGCCGTGGTCACCGACAACGAGATGCACGAGCCGGTGTTTCCCAACGGCACGGCGATCTGTGAAGCCGAGATCGATCCCGGCACCGGCGCCATGACCATCACGCGCTATGTGTCGATCGACGACGTCGGCCGCTGCATCAATCCGCTGATCGTCGACGGCCAGACCCACGGCGCCATCGCCCAAGGCGTCGGCCAGGCGATGTCGGAGCAGGTCTATCTCGATCCCGATTCCGGCCAGCCGCTGACCGGCTCGCTGATGGACTACGCCATGCCGCACGCCGACACGCTGCCGTCATTTGACACCGGAATCGCCGAGGTGCTGTCACCGACCAATCCGCTTGGCATCAAGGCCGGCGGCGAGGGCGGCACCACGGCGGCGCCCGCCGCGGTTGTGCTTGCCGTGCTCGATGCCCTGCGCGAATTCGGCGTGCAAAATTTGACCATGCCGGTCACGCCCTATGCGATCTGGACGGCGATCCAGCAAGCCAAGGCGGGCAAGAGCTAGCGCCGTCACGTCCTTGACGAAGCGCGCGCGGCGAATGACTGTAACGACCGAATGACGCTAAGGCTTAGGGAGAGACGAACCAATGGCGAACAAGATCATCATCAGCTGCGCGATCACCGGCTCGATCCATACGCCGACCATGTCGGACGCGCTGCCGATCACGCCGGATCAGATCGCCACTCAAGCGATCGACGCCGCCAAGGCTGGCGCCGCGATCCTGCATTTGCATGCGCGCGATCCCAAGGATGGCCGGCCATCGTCGGATGCCAACGTTTTCATGCAGTTTTTGCCGCGCATCAAGCAGGCAACCGACGCGGTGGTGAACATCACCACCGGCGGCGCCGTCACCATGACCGTCGACCAGCGCATTTCGGCGGCCAACACGCTGTCGCCGGAAATGTGCTCGATGAACATGGGCTCGATGAATTTTGCGCTCTATCCGATGGCGAAACGCTACAAGACCTGGAAATACGATTGGGAGGAAAGCTATCTCACCAATTCCGACGCTTATATTTTTCCCAACACCTTCCGCGACATCGAGAAGGTCTACAAGACGCTCGGCGAAGGCCACGGCGTGAAATTCGAGCACGAGTGCTACGACACCGGGCACCTCTATAATCTGGCGCATCTGGTCGACCGCGGCATGTTCAAGCCGCCGATCTTCCTGCAGCTTATTTTCGGTATCCTCGGTGGCATCGGCCCCGACCTCGACAACTTGTTTTTCATGAAGCGCACGGCGGACAAGCTGTTCGGCAAGGACTATCTGTGGTCGGTGCTGGCCGGCGGCCGCCATCAGATGAATTTCTGCACCGCCGCCGCCATGATCGGCGGCAATGTGCGGGTCGGGCTCGAGGATTCGCTTTATATCGGTCCGGGCAAGCTCGCCAAGAGCAATGCCGAGCAGGTGACCAAAATCCGCCGTATCGTCGAAGATCTCGGCTTCGAGATCGCCACGCCGACCGAGGCGCGGGCCATGCTCGGGCTCAAGGGCGGCGACCGCGTGAAGTTCTGAGGAAAGCGAGGTCCCCTGCCCGCAGCGTGGAGCGAAGCGGAATGATGCGCTGCAGACCCGGGATCGTTACAGACACGGAGCCTTGGACGATCCCGGAGCAGCGGCGCACCACTTCGCCGCATCCGGGAAACGCTTTCGCGGGGGACGGCCGAATATGAACTGCCCATGAACGCCAAAGATCTGAATGGTCGCACGGCGATCGTCACCGGCGCGGCGCGCGGCATCGGTTATGCGACGGCGCAGAAGCTTCTCGCCGCGGGCGCGGCGGTGGCCTTGTGGGACGTCGATGCGGCCGCGCTGGATAAAGCTGTCGCATCGCTCAAACAAGGCGATCGCGTCCATGCCGCCGTCGTCGATGTCACCGATGAAGCCTCCATCGCCGCCGCCGTCGAGGTCCTGATCCGCGACTTCGGCAGGATCGACATTCTCGTCAACAATGCCGGCATCACCGGCGGCAATGCGCCGCTATGGCAGCTTGAGCCGCAGGCGTGGCGGCGCGTCGTCGAGGTCAATCTGGTCGGTCCTTATCTCGTCTGCCGCGCGGTGGTGCCGCATATGATCGCCGCCGGTTACGGGCGGATCGTCAACATCGCTTCGATCGCCGGCAAGGACGGCAATCCGAACGCCTCGCATTATTCAGCATCGAAAGCGGGCTTGATCGGGCTGACGAAATCGCTCGGCAAGGAGCTGGCGACGACGGGCGTGCTGGTGAACTGCATCACGCCGGCCGCGGCGAAAACCGAACTGTTCGGCCAGATGAGTGAAGCCCATATCGGTTACATGCTGTCGAAAATACCGATGGGCCGCTTCGTCACCGTGGACGAGATCGCGGCCATGGTGGCGTGGCTGGCCTCGGAGGCGTGTTCGTTCTCGACCGGCGCAGTGTTCGATATTTCCGGCGGCCGCGCGGTGTACTGATCGTGACCGCGTGGCGGACTTGACCCCGTGGGCGGCGCGACGTTACATCCGGCCGCAGTACGATCCGGTAACCGGTTTCCCGGTAAGATCGGGCTTCATCAATCGGGCGGTTAGCTCAGCGGAAGAGCACTTCCTTGACATGGAAGGGGTCAGAGGTTCGATCCCTCTACCGCCCACCATTGATATCAATAACTTAGGTCTGATCGGGTCCGAGCACGCCCATGATTTGCCCATGAAATTGTTGAAGGTTGGGTCATGTGGGCGCCGTTAGGCGACGAGCGTTTCCTCATTATGGGCGCGCCTGCAAACGGTCCTGGAGGATTTGTGATGGCGTTATCAGGAACCAGCATTTGTGACTTTGGCTGGAAAGCACGCGACTTCGCGCTCAAAGGCGTGGATGGAAAAACCTATACACTCGCTGACATGCGCGGGCCGAAGGGCACGCTCGTTGTCTTCATTTGCAATCACTGCCCGTACGTGAAAGCCAGCATCGGCCGCATCGTTACGGAAGCCAGGGCGCTGCACGAGATTGGCATTGGGACAATCGCAATCATGCCGAATGATACCGAGGCTTATCGCGACGACTCCTTCGACAATATGAAAGCGTTCGCGGCGAAGCACGGGTTCACCTTCCCCCTACGTGATCGATGAGACGCAGGATGCAGCGAGAGCCTATGACGCTCAATGCACACCGGATTTCTTCGGCTTCAACGCGCGAGACGAACTACAGTATCGGGGACGGCTCGATGCCTCGCGCATGTCTTCTGTCGCGAATGCTCAACGTGAGCTTTTTGAGGCGATGAAGCAAATGGCCGAAACCGGACACGGACCAGAGGAGCAGATGCCTTCGATGGGTTGTTCGATCAAATGGAAAGACTGATGGTGGCAACATCCAAAGGCACACGCGGGGGTCGATCATCGCTCGGCCGTAGGGGACACCGATCCTGGGAGTTGCGTTATGGGCAAGAACATACTGATATTTGCAGATGGGACCGGTAACGAGGGTGGCTTACTACCGGATGAGAGCCGGACCAATGTTTACAAACTCTACGCCGCCACGCGGACTGGCCCCGATTCCATTATCAATCCTTCACAGCAGGTCGCGTTCTACGTACCTGGAATTGGAACACCAGCGCCCTTCCATAACTCGTTGTGGGAAAGGAGCAAGGACACTATCCAGCAGTCTGTTGGCCTCGGATTGACCAAGAAAATTGTGGATTGCTACGTAGCAATCATCGGCGCTTGGCAACCCGACGACCGCATCTATCTGTTTGGATTTAGCCGAGGGGCTTACACAGTTCGATGCGTTGCTCACCTCCTTGAAGCCTGCGGCATCCCAACCGCGCAGCCTGATCAGACCTCGCTGAACCTGGACCCAAAGTTCGTGCGGAAGGTAGCGGGCGAAGCCGTGCGCACACTATACACGCTTGGAATGCCAATCAGGAGTGTGGCACGAGCGGAGGAGAGAGCCAACATATTTCGCAAGAAATATTTCTCGAAAGTAGGCCCAGAGGTCGGCGCCTCTGCTTACATGGTGGGGATTTGGGATGCCGTAGCTGCCGTCGGTTGGCAGCACATCTTTCCCGACTTGGCCTATGATCGACATTTTGCGAAAGATGTATGCTACGCGCGCCACCTTCAATCGATAGACGAGGGACGTAGTGACTTTAAACGTGTCGCCTGGGGTGGGAGCGGCACTGTGCTTAATCCACCACGCGAAAACGAGCCTGAGCAGTTTGAACAAATCTGGTTCGCAGGCAACCATGCCGACATCGGCGGAAGTTACCCCGAGAATGAGTTGCGTCTCTCGGATATTACACTCAGCTGGATGATCGATTTCGTTACCGACAAAATCCCGGAAGCAAACAGAGTTCTGGTGAATCCGGAGTTGCTCAGACTCTACCCATCAAGTGACGGCATGATGCACGATGAGTGCATGGTGGGAATTGCGGGCACTGACCTTAAGTGGAAACGCACCGTGCGTGACGTGCCACACGATTTCGTGCTGCACGCCACGGTTTACGAACGACTTGCAATGTCAACGGTTAGGAATTTCACGAGCTATAGTCCGTATAGACCTGCCGCGTTACGGAACCACGACGAGGCCAAGGTGTATTACAACGCAAGCTGACGCCCGCGTCTATTTCGGCTTCGTCTGAAATTTCTCGCGTCACGGCGAGCGCGTAGAGGCATCGCGCCGGAGCCGCCCTCCGTACCCCCGTTGAACATGGACTGGGGGCGGCCACCAGCCCAACAGTTCTCACGGGATGTCTGTGAACTTAAGACATAATCAGTATGATTGCCGCGACAAACTCTATCAACGATCCCCATAGCCCGATGTGCGTAAGAAGCTCAAGCAAACGATTGAATATCCGCTGCGGCCAAGTCTCACTCGGCCTTTCCGGTGAAATAACGGCCTGCGCGACGCGGCTTCCGGGTAATCCAAGGGGGCTTGTTTAATTGGAGGTTGTGCGGGATTTACTCCTACCCGCGCCGGATGCAGACTCCAAAGCGATTTGGAGTTCGGGCGGGGTGATCCAGACCCCGCCCGATCAAATCCCGCGAAATGATTGGTCGCCTGCGGGACTGAGTTTTCCAACAACGCAAATTGCGCTATTAGGACTCGACGGTCAAGGCGACCTCCAACATCTGGCTATATCCAGAATGGAGAAAACGCATGCCCAAAGTCCCTGAGTTTTATTCTGTCAACGAAGCGACAAAGCCCTCGGCCAATCGGGTGCATCATAACAACAGCGCGTGTCCCCCTGGTCGCGATATTCCGCAACATGAGCGGCGCCAAGGCACTGGCAATTATCGTCTGTGCGATGATTGCGACCGCCTGAACCGGCAGGGACGCTAATCGACCAATCTCCGATCTGCTTGGGCTGCGGTGGGACGAAGAGTCATCTCCCACCACGGTCCATGCAGCGCGCCCACGTTTCGCCCATAAAACGTGATGCCGATATGTCAAATGCCGAACAGGCGCAACAAATATTGGAGGCGAACCTGCACGTATTTGATGAACATCTGGAGAAGCCACTGGTAAGAACCGTCGGCATTTGACCTGCTCCCCTTAAACGCCCCCGTTTTTGGGTAGAGTCCGTTCCCTATGGGAGACGGACATGCGTAAGAGCAGATTTACGGAAGAGCAGATTATCAAGGTGTTGAAGGAGCACGCTGCCGGGCTGTCGGCCGGCGAGCTGTGTCGCAAGTACGGCATCAGCGATGCGACCTTCTACAAGTGGCGATCGCGCTATGGCGGGATGGAGATCTCCGACGCCCGCAGGCTGAAGGCCCTGGAAGACGAGAACCGCAGGCTGAAGAAGCTCCTGGCAGAGTTGATGCTCGATGCGTCGACACTGAAGGAGATGCTCGGAAAAAACTTCTGACGCCCAGCTTGCGGAGACATGCTGTGACCTGGGCTGTCCGAGCGAAGGGCTAGCGATGCGCCTGAAGTCCTTGAGCCTGTTGAACGCACTTTCGATGCGCCAGCGCAGTTTATAGAGACGCTTGCTGAAGCTGAACGGTCGCTTCCTGTTGCAACGGTTAGGAATGACCGGCTTGGTTCCGCGTCCGCGCAACTGCTCGTGCAACTCGGCGCTGTCGTAGGCCTTGTCGCCGAGCATTCTCTTCGGCGGCTTTACTCTGCGGATCAGCCGCTCTGCAACCGGGCAATCATGCGCTTCGCCGCCGGTCAACAGGATAGCGAGAAGCCGCCCTTTAGCATCTGCGAGTGCGTGAATCTTCGTGTTGCGCCCTCCGCGCGAGCGGCCAACAGCCTGCTTCTGCTCCCCCCTTATGGATGGCCCGCCCCTCCTGCTGAGCTGTCAAGGGGCGATTTGGACCAAGTGGAGGAGCTTCCATGGATATCGCGGTACTGGGCATTGATCTGGGTAAAAACAGCTGCAGTCTCGTCGGACTTGATAGCTCGGGCAAGGTTATTCTGCGCCGTCGCATGCAACGCAAAACCATCGTGAGTTTGGCCTCAAAGCTCTCACCCTGCATCGTTGCAATGGAAGCCTGCTGCGGCGCCCATCATCTGGGGCGAGTTCTTTCGGCCCAGGCACACACAGTTCGGCTTATGTCGCCTGAGTATGTCCGGCCACCCTTCCGAGTGCGCTTGTCGTTTTATCCAGCGCTTTTTCGAGCATGTCGTGATACTTCCCGCACATGTCGTACAGATAGTCGGCCTTCTTCTTGAAGTCCTCAAATCTTCCCTTTTCGTAATACTCTCCAACCACGCTAAAGTCGTCTTCAATAAACTTGTGCCAGACAACCCACGGCCGGTTGCCGTCGATCATCAGCCAGCTACCGTGCGCGATCAAATTCCTGTCCTTCGACAGATCGCCAAACGTTTTTCGCAGCCCGTCGAACTTCTTGCCCTCATAGTCCTCCATCACGCCTAGAATTCCCTCAAAGTTCGACACTGCGCGTGCTGTTTTGACCCTTTCCTTGATATCCGCGTCTTTCAGGAGCCATGCAATTTCAATGATCCGTTGCTCCATCCGACCGAAGACAATCAGCGAATCAGCAATAGCCAACTTTACCCAATCAGGCATCTTCCACGACAACGTTGCACCCTCATGCATCGGCACCGTAATGACCTTAGGCTTTTGCATCTTCAAATTCCTTATATTGCTCGCTGCGGCGTTTGAGATTGGATATGGACATCGCCAGCTCAGTATTTCGCAATGCAGCACACAACTTTTTCGAGGAAAATCCCGACAAGCCCTTGAAGAAGTGGCCCGCTTTCCTATTTAGCCCGACAACTGGGGCTATGATATGAGCGAGCCAGAGCTACTTTTCCACAAATACGACATCACTCGCGTAACTTAGTCGCAACGGATCAACGCGGACAAAGAGATCGCTTCATACGAGGCTGACAAGCTCTTGAACACGCCCACAGACGACCTAATCAGCTACTTCGCTCTTAAATATCGCATCGACGTTCCAACCCTCCAAAAAGATCAAGCATACGTTGATCAGCGCGAAGGCAAAGTTCTGGTTTTTGATTATTTCTCACATGGATTCGATGGCGAGGGCCGTCGCGAGGTGATGGGCACCCACATTGAGTTGACGGTGCCCTTCACAGGCGATCACCAGTTGTTTTTTGTGCGACCTTATATGTTTGATCCGGACCACCCCGCGCGAGAGTAGAAACCGACAAGCTCATCATTAAGATCATGGGACGGGATCTAAAGCCCGAGCAGGTTCAAAATGGCCTCAATTCCACACTTGCGGATATCGAAAGATATTTGGGATGGCAAAAACAAACGATTGATCAATTCAATATTCAGCTAGCCAACAGCGCTCGGCAGAGCATCGATACTCGGAAAGCCAAACTCCTGCCGATCGCAATTTAGTCGCGGGCCTTGGCTTCCCCATGAGGGCGCGGCCAGACGCACAACGAACGTATGTCGCGCCTCAGGTGAGGCGGAGAATCGTTACCCAACCACCCGCATCGCAGGCGTCATTTAAGCCGGAACCGGTGCTAGACGAAGCCAATTACAAAGCCATCCTCGACATCGTTCACTCCATGACGTTGGTCATGGAGCGTAGTCCGTCTGTATTCTCCGCAATGGGAGAGGAAGATATTTGCCAACAGTTCCTCGTTCAGTTAAACGGTCATTTCGAAGGCGCGGCGAGCGGCGAAACGTTCAACTACAAAGGCAAGACCGACATTCTGATCCGCGTGCAGGACAAAAATATCTTCATTGCCGAATGCAAGTTCTGGCATGGGGAGAAATCATTTTTGGAGACCATCAACCAGGTTCTCTCGTATCTCAGCTGGAGAGATACAAAGGTTGCGGTTCTTGTCTTCAACCGAAACAAGGGTTTTTCGGACGTTCTCGCAAAACTTAAGGAAGCAGCGAAGGCCCATCCCAACTGCAAAAAGGGGCCGGCCCTAGAAGGTGAGACGCGATTTCGCTACGTTTTCGGAAATCCGTCTGATCCTAACCGTGAGTCGTCCTAACGGTTATGGCAATTGACGTTCCGACGGCTTGAGCCATGCAGAAGCTCAGATTTAAGGCGGACCTTCCATCGCTCATCGAAAGTCATCGAGGAAAGGACTAGCGAGGCCATTCTTGACCTTTGCAAGGACGTATCCGAGCGACAGCTCAATAGCGATAAGCGAGTTCTCTTTCGACATCGTTT
>CAWGJP010000016.1:0-141678 GCA_963822935.1 uncultured Alphaproteobacteria bacterium | reverse complement strand
ATGAGGCGGCCTCTAGCATCTAATTTGTCGGCTCTAGTGTTGGCCACCCGCAGAATTGCATCGATGCGTGCAATGAATTATGCATGAGCTGGTTTTTCCAGAACAATTCGTACTGCACTGCTGGTTGCATTTTTCCACATTGAAGGCAAACGCCGGCGAACCGAGGATACATAGCAACGCCGCTGCGGATATAAGCTTAGCCATTAGTCCCTCCCATTAGTTTTCACCCCCTGAGCATATCGCGGAATTAAGACAGTTCGTTCGAAAATTGAAAAAGGGCCAGCCCATAGAACCAAAAGGGACCAGTGGGGATGGAAAGGGGCCAGAACCTGGGTTTCTTTAGGAACAAGTAGAGAACCCGGAACAATTCGCTAATGCCGTCGATGTCGCAGTTGGGTCATTCGCAACAGATGCGGCGGGCGCCAAATTCCATCGATGTCCGCTTTGCTTCAAAAGCGACCGGAAGCCATCAAAACCTAATCTGTCGCGAAGGGCCGATGCTGTCGAAAAAGTCGACCTATGAGCGTCCGACGGCCGGAAATGGGCAATAATCCTCCGAAATGAGGAGTTCTTGAATTAACTTTCTCCATGTGGGCCCACTTCTGAAATGCTTTTCTTCGGCCCAGTGTCAAAAATCATTTTTCGACAGCATCGGCCAGAAGGCGACACGGCACATATTCTTTGTTAGTCCGCCAATTCTTTGTTAGTCCGCCAATGTGACGACCTTCTTTTCTTGGCATTGGGGTCATCTTGGATGCCTGGCGGGACGCCTGTAACGTAGAGTTCCGCCAAGGATTGAACAAATCGCACGGCGAGAAGGGCGCCCATCGAGTAGCTGTTCCGACTAATCGGCGTGTTGCCTTCTTATGGCTTCCTCGATCTGCGCTTTAACTGCGTCGAGGGTAAAGCTCGCGCCCTTCTGCATGGGCGGAAACTCGAGGGCCGTCTTGGCCAGCTTCGCCACCTGTTGTTGGACGAACACGAGGCGCCAGAACTCGTATTCGAACCAGGTAAGTAAGCATAGGACCCGAGATTCCCATCGCCGACACCGGGCCATGTAGCATGCTCGAAGGGGTCCAGGCGCAAGTTCACCAGAGTCGGCATGTCTGGGTCGCTCCTTGGCGCCAAGCCAGCCGCCGGGCTGGTCGATGAAGCGATACTTGTAGTCATCGATGCGCACCGCGGCGAGGTGCTTTCCGTGAAGTAATAGATCTCGTGGCGGTCGGACGGGCCCTTGCCGGTGATCATGTCCATTTGATTGTAGCCGTCGAGTGGACCTTGTAGGTCTGCGCCGAGCATCTCCTTGCTTCAAAGCTCTTCCACGATGTTCGGATTGCCAGCGGCGGCGACGAATGTCGGCAACCAGTCCAGCCCGGAGATGATGCCGTTCTCCACCTTGCCGGCAGGCACTTTGCCGGGCCAGCGGATCATCGCGGGACAACGGAACCCGCCTTCGTAGCCGGTGCCCTTGCACCGTCAAACGGCGTTTGTCCGCCGTCGGGCCAGGTGAAGTTCTCCGGCCGTTGTCGGTGGTGAACACGACCATGGTGTTCGTCATCCAGCCCGTTGTCCTTCAGGTTCTTCATGACCGAGCCGACGATGTCGTCGAGCTGCGCCATGCCGGCTTCTTCGATCGACCAGCCGTTCTTCGAATTCCGCAGCGCCTGGTACTTCGGCGACAGGTGGGTGACCATGTGCATGCGCGTCGGATTGAACCACACGAAGAACGGGTTGCCGTCTTTTCTGGCCTTGTCGATGAATTTGAGCGTGGCGGCGAGGAATCTCGTCGTCCACGGTCTCCATGCGCTTCGGGATAGAGCGTGCCGGCGTCCTCGATCTTCTGCTTGCCGATTTTGCCCCATCGCGGCTGCACGGTCGGATCGTCCTGCTCGGTCGCCCAGGAATGGACCATGTTGCGTGGGCCGACCGTGTCTCAGCAATTCCTGCGGATAGTTCGGGTGTGCCGGATCCTCCATCGCATCCAGGTGATAGAGATAGCCGAAGAACTCATCGAACCCGTGGACCGTCGGAAGAAACTGGTTCAAATCGCCCAAATGGTTCTTGCCGAATTGCCCGGTGGCATAGCCCATGCTTGAGGGCGGTGGCAATGGTCGGTGCCTGAGCCGGCATGCCGATGGTGGCGCCGGCCTGGCCGACGGTTGTCAGGCCTGTGCGGATGGGCAGCTCGCCGGTAATGAACGTCGCCCGGCCCGCCGTGCAACTCGCCTCGGCGTAGTAGTCGGTGAACAGCATCCCTTGGTCGCGAGCTTGTCGAGGTTCGGCGTCCGCCCGGCCATGATGCCGCGGTGATAGGCGCCGATGTTGAACCAGCCGATGTCGTCGCCCATGATGAAGACGATGTTCGGCGGTTTGCCGGACGCCCGCGGCGATGTCGGTTGCTGCGCTTGCGCGGAGGTCGTAACGCCGGCACCCGATAGCGCCGATGCGGCGACCAACGACGAGCCGCTCAACAAGAGATCGCGCCGTTTAAGGCCTTCGCTGTTTGGCGTGACGCTGCCCTCGGACTTTCTATTCCCCTTGGTCCGTACTCATGATGCGCTCTCTTTCTGTTGATTTCTGATGATGCACCGAAAGCTGATATTGCATGTCGAAGCGTCAACCGGCTCAGCGTGACGCAACAACATCGCGCAGCGACCAAGCGTATCCCAGTCGTCCCGAGCAAGAGATGACAAATGTGTGAGGGGAATTTCCCGTACATCGCAATTTACGCGCAATTTTATTAGTGAGCGGCGGCAACCATTCACGGAGCTGCCAACGACGAATACCGGACGTCAAGCGAGGTCGGTTCTTCATCGTTTCCTCCCGTTTAGCGTCGCAAGTCGCCATTCATCGTCGCGTGTTGACCGAATTCTTTCAAATAATCAGCGACTTGTACGGTGGCTGTGGTCGCCAACCACGATCCTATCAAATCATAACGTGACGGTAGAATTGAGTAGTGAATCCGGTGTCATCGCCGCCATGGTCGGTTAAGCTCATCGGCGCGACGGAACTATTTTGCGCAGTAGAGGGTCAACAAAGCCCCGGAAGGCGCTCATGCCACCGAAACCTTCAGCGTTGCGTTCGTTGACGATGCAAGTCGGTCGAGGCATTTACGACCGGTGGCGCGAAAGTCTGCGGCCGATCCCGGCAATTATTGCACTCACCGCTGTTCGTGCTCGACAAGCATTTCGTTCGCCGACGAAGGGGGCGTCAGCTTCTGATACGAGGATTGTACGGCAGTCTCGCCGCGGCGCCGCAGGTGCCCGGATGGGCTGTCGGCCTCGTCAACCTCTACAACCCAGTAAGTGCAAGCGGGACAGTCGCCGCGGCGCGCGAGGTGACGATCAACAGGTTTAATACAACTGTGAACGTCAACCTCAACGCTAGTCTGAAGGCGAATCCCAACCTCGTCCTTGTTATTCCGACGTACGTGTTTGCAACGCCGGTTTTGGTGGTCAATTCGCTCTCGGCATGGCTGGCGCTTACGGGCGCAGCATCGCTGAGATCAACGGCACACTCACGGCAACGGTTGGTCCGCTTACCGTTACGCGGCAAGGGGCGATCGAGGACGGGCGAGACGTCTTCAGCGACCTCTACCCGGAGGCCACTTTGCGCTGGAACAACGGCACCAATAACTGGATGACCTACGTAATGGGCGACATTCCCATTGGCACCTACAACTCTGCCAACCTCGCCAATGGCGGCATTGGCCATAGCGCCGTCGACAGCGGCGTTGGCTACACCTACTTCGATCCGCAGACCGGTCATGAGTTTTCCGCAGTTACGGGACTTACCTACAATCTGGTGAATCCTAGCACCGGCTATCAGAATGGCATCGACTGGCATCTCGACTGGGGCGCATCCCAGTTTCGACGAAGACGTTGCAATTCGGCGCGGTCGGCTACGTGTATAATCAGCTAACCGCCGATCGCAGCTGCATTCAGGAATTGTGTCCGTTCGAGTTGCGCACTGTGGGAATTGGACCACAGCTTGGACTGATTATTCCCGGCCCATCAATGCAGACGTATCTTAACTTCAAGGCCTATTGGGATTTCGATACTGAGAATTGGGCGTCTGGTATGAGCGCGTGGGTCACTTTGGCCTTCTCGCCAAATCCGCCCGCTCAAGAGAGCGCACCGCCCCCGATTCTCACTAAGTCATTGCCTCACAATTAAAGCGCTGACCATGTCCGGTATGGGTCTTTTTCGACCGATTGGCGATGTCCGAGTTCCGCTTAATCCAATAACAGACATCGAAAGGCGGCTTCTACGCCAAACGCTAAGTATGCCCGTGGGGAGCGATCGAGAAATATCCAGGAATTCAATGCGGTGCGCCTAAAGCTACATTCTGTGACGACCAGCACAGTGCTTGCAGGGGCTGCTGGTATCCTGATGACGACTTGAGGGAGGCTCCCATGTTCAGCACCACTAATCGCACCCGGACCCCGACCGAACAAAAGCATTTCGAGCGAGTGAACGTGCTTGCTCGGTTCGCTGACCGCTTTTCCGATGCGCGCGCAAAAAGCCAGTATCTGACGTTCCCCTTCTCGTATTGAAATCAAGCTCAGCTGGCCAGGCGGGTCGGGGACGTGCTCGCGGATGACCTGCGAATATGCGCCCTTAGGCCAAAGCCGACGCCCGAATTATCGTCTCCCTTATTCAAACTGACTCACAACAATAGCGGACACGATCGAAGCGTCTTGCTGTGACGTGCGACACAGACGCTGAGACCCGACCTACGTTATGTTAGTTTTCAACTTGAAAAGGATGCACGCGAATGAACAAGCAACCGAGGGTCCGAAAGCTTCAGGAAATGGCAACCGCCAAAAGCAAATATGTCCATCCTGCTGAAGAGCCTTGGCAGCGGATTCTTATGGCGGTCACAAATCCCGATTTGCAAGCAGTAGTGGCATTTAGTCTGATCGGCCTTTTGCTCACGCTCAACGTTATGTTTCGGTATCCCGACCTCGGCGCCCTAATAGCGCAATATAATCAGTTCTGAAGCTTTCCTTTGACCACAACACAACAAGGCGCGGGCAGTATCAGTTGTGACCTACCCAGGAAGACGACTGTTTCGATAGGCGAGCTTAGTTCTGCATGCTGGTCACCGCCATCGAAGGGATGCGCTCTGAATCTCGACAGCAAACGTGCTGTCGAGAATGTGAAAGCCTGGACAAGAGAATGAATCTCTCCGCGCGGTATTCGACAAAAACGCATATTTCGCGGGGAGGATTAAAAATCTTTAATGTCGTAGGACGCCTAAACAGCATTGGTCGCTATTCGCTTTGAGAAAATACTCGTTGTAAATCTGGATAGCCAGCGTGATCCATTTGCTAGCCATGAACTTCAGTCTACCAACGGCCTCAATCATCGTGTTCGTCGGCTTCATATAAGCTTGCGGACGTAATGTGGGTTCTCGCCGACCCCGATGATTGTCCTTTTGCTCTTATGTCGTTTTTCCTTCAGGATCGAGCTACAGAATTGATCACGCGGAGTCCCGTGAAGCGTCGAGAATATCACCTACTGACAGGTGCCGACATACGAGGCGCTGAAGTAACGAGATAATCCAGGGCTCAGGCCACGATGAAGCCGAAGAATCATGCTTGGTCGTTTTAGTCAACCCATGTATTCCTTCTACGACCCATCGCCTTCCAAGGGCAGGCATCAGTTTCGGTGGCGACTTATCGGACCTAATCATCGAGATAGATCTTTCTGGGTCCAAAGGGTTAGCGGCGGGATTCTAAAAGCGGAACGAAGGCGTAAATCTCGCCTCGAGATTATACAAGAATATTTTTATTCTCGTACAGAATTTAATTTATCGCGATATGTGCAAGGTAAATCAATGGTCGATCATCGGGATAAAAGTTGATGGTTGCTATCATTCGCTTCGCGAAACTGCTTCGCATGGTTTCTGTCGATTCGAAAAACGTTGGAACAAGTGCCAGTTATGATGATATGATGTTTGATCTAACGATGTTTGTTTTTAGACCTTGGGGATTGTTTGTTCGATATAGGAGTTATAGGACGTTTGTTATTTTAGATACTATTATTCAACAAGGCCGATCACAAAGTGACCGCCCTCCAGTAACAGTGATTAGGAAATCATCCAAGGGACAACTTACAACGTGCCAGCAATCGGATTATGTAGTACATCCAAATCTATGCAATCGAACCAGGCCTCAAGGTCCGACTTTTGTCTTCGCTTCAACATGTATTTTATCCACCCGCGATCAGCTCCATCCGTAATGTCGACGCGGTCGTATCCCCAATGCATCTTGGACGATAGGCTCGTAATGAGTTGTTTGAATTGGATAGGGTCGAGATGCGGCGGTGGTTCAATCGCGGCATGAATGTGCCACCGGCCGTCCAACTCTTTTTCAACTACCGGGATCACCCGAAGTTTCTTTCCATGTCGCTGGGTGGCTCGCCCATAGACGGCCTTATCCAGTTTCTTCATAAATATTTTAAAAGTCGTTTTAGCTTGATGCTCATCGATATGAATCCAAGAGAAAGAATCCTTACCTTTCGACCCTGTTTCAGAGTAAGGGTAAGGGCACAAATGTTGGACCAATGTTTGGTATCTAATTGCGGAATATCGATTACATCACGAATGTCGATCATCATTTATTTATGGTCGACTTCATGCGGTCGGACGGATTTAGAAAAGTTTATTTTTGACACTATAGGGCGGACAGGATCATAAGTGGGATGATCGGATGCTGAAAACGCCGCCGACGCCGCATAAACAGCAAAAGCCAGATTAGCGCGAGGATGACACTCCCGGCGATTTACCCCGAACCCACCCTGAGTACTAGAGGGACCGGGGCAAACTCAGCGCGATTAATGGTTGTCCGGGCTGACCGCCACTGCGATAGGCGGCGGGGCTTGCCCGCTTAAGCATTTCCGGCAGAGTGAACGCATAAGTCAAAAACATTTCCGCGAAAACCCGAGCTTTTTGGCGTCATCTTCTGAAAACTCCTCCGGTTCGTGAGCTGCATCGTTGGCATCCAGTCGAACATGCTGAGCCAAAGTTTTCATAGCTGGCGTGGCAACATCGGGCGGGAGGTCTTCAATTCTCTTTTTCAAATTATCGCCTCTTGGCGCGCTTGGATTAATTGTCTTGACGGCAATCTCAATAGCGCGTCGGAACATAATGGCTGCTGCGTTGCCGCCTTCTCGTCCTAAATTGTCTAATCCAGATAAGTACGCTGAATTTACGGGGCCCGGGACATCGGGCGGCGATTGGTGCGGCCTTAATACCGGATAGGTGCCAGCGATGTTACCCGGCTCTGCGGCGGTTCCATTCATCCACGCCGCAACAGCAGTGTAGCCATTGCGGACCACGGCGGTTAAGCCATGGCCGCATCCCTCGCACTGCAAAAACATGACGACAACATTCGTTCCGGGCTTAGGGGCCACGCTCCTCTTGGTGCGAAGCCAATTTTTTCGACGCGGCAATGGGGACATGTAAATGCTAGATATGGCATGAGCGGAAATCCTTGTATTGCCGCTATCTCCCGGCTTTTCGCATCCCAAGAGCCAGCAAGTTCGCTGGCGACAATTCTATTTGAGCATTATAGCGCACTTTCGTGCCCCGCCGAAACGTAATGCATTTGTTATTGCTCCAATCGGAGAGCTACTTGTTGCGCGATGCGCGCCAAATGGAAAGCGCACGCTATCGATCATTGATGCAGCCAATATCCCCCGCATCGATGATGCTCGAAAGATTGAAATGCTTTCGATTTTTGCGGATGGCTATTTCCGGGCACAAGAAGAGCTAAGACGAACTCCGCAAAAGGATGCTGAGGAGAGCGGGGATAAGCGCGACCCACATCAGCCCGGATTTTTCGACGAGCCTCATTGAGACAACCTCCCGTCATGACGCCGACGAGATCGGCTGCTGCCCTCCGTCCCCGCTTTATCCGCGCACTTAAAGCCCGCTTTTCGCGGCAAAGAAGCCTTTATATATCTTTATAACTTTTTCTCATAAACTTTGCTTTCGGGCAATTCAGTGTAACTATTTATAATCATTGAAAATTTTTGGTGGGCGCACAAGGACTCGAACCTTGGACCCGCTGATTAAGAGTCAGCTGCTCTACCAACTGAGCTATGCGCCCTAACCGGAAAAATCCGCGAGGTTAGGCACTTCCACCAAACTGCCGGACGCCGCAAGGCGCGGACTAGGAAAAGAAAGCCGCCTTACGGCGGCAATCTCGCTTCGATATAGCGGCCCGCCGCGCCACGGGCAAGGCTTGGACCAGACTCGCCCGATTACCCCACTTCGGTCGAGTGAAGCCGCCGTTCCTCGGGCTGGCCGCGCAGCCGCCGTGCCACGAGCTTATTGAGCGCGGCGAGATAGGCCTTGGCCGAGGCGACCAGCGTGTCGGGATCGGCGCCCTTGGCGGTCACCGCGCGGCCGTTCTCCGCCAAGCGCACCGAGACCTCCGCCTGCGCGTCGGTGCCTTCGGTCACCGCATGCACCTGGTAAAGCTCGAGCACCGCCTCGTGCGGCACCATCGCTTTGACGCAGTTGAACACGGCGTCGACCGGGCCGTTGCCTTCGCATTCCTCGAGCATCGTCTTGCCGTTGACGTCGAGCTTCATGGTGGCGCGCTGCGGCCCGCGGGTGCCGGCGATCACCGAGAGCGAGACGAGCTTGATGTGATCCTGGGCGGTCGCGATCTCCTCGTCGACCAGCGCCTCGATATCCTCGTCGTAGACGTGCTTCTTCTTGTCGGCGAGCGTCTTGAACCGCACGAAGGCATCTTCGAGCTGATTGCCGGCGAGCTTGTAGCCGAGCTCCTCGAGCTTGTGCACGAAGGCATGGCGGCCGGAATGCTTGCCCATCACCAGCGAAGTTTGCTTCACGCCGACGTCCTCGGGTGTCATGATTTCGTAGGTCTGCGTATGCTTGAGCATGCCGTCCTGATGGATGCCGCTTTCGTGCGCAAACGCGTTCCTGCCGACGATCGCCTTGTTGTATTGCACCGGGAACGAGGTCACCGCCGCAACGAGCTTCGAGGCCCGCGTCAGCATGGTGGCGTCGATGCCGGTCCAGTACGGCAACACGTCGTTGCGCACCCGCATCGCCATCACGACTTCTTCGAGCGACGCATTGCCGGCGCGTTCGCCGATGCCGTTGACGGTGCACTCGATCTGGCGGGCGCCGGCGCCGATGCCGGCGAGCGAGTTGGCGACCGCCATGCCGAGATCGTTATGGCAATGCACCGAGAAGCGCGCCAGGTCGGAATTCGGCACCCGCTCGCGCAGCGTCTTGAACATCCGGAAATATTCCTCCGGCACCGTGTAGCCGACGGTGTCGGGAATATTGATGGTGGTGGCGCCGGCCTTGATCGCGGCCTCGACGCAGCGGCACAGGAAATCGAACTCGGTGCGGGTGCCGTCCTCCGCCGACCACTCGACGTCGTCGGTGTAATTGCGGGCGCGGGTCACCTGCGCGATCACCATCTCGTAGACTTCGTGCGGCTCCTTCTGCAGCTTGTATTTCATGTGCACCGGCGAGGTGGACAGGAAGGTGTGGATGCGCTGGCGCTTGGCCGGCTTGATCGCCTCGGCGCAGCGGTCGATGTCCTTGAAACCGGCGCGGGCGAGGCCACAGATCACCGCGTTCTTGGCGCGCTTGGCGATCTCATTGACGGCGGCAAAGTCGCCGTCCGAGGCGATCGGAAAGCCGGCTTCGATGATGTCGACGCCCATCTCGTCGAGCAGCTCGGCGACTTCGAGCTTCTCCTCGTGCGTCATGGTGGCGCCGGGGCATTGTTCGCCGTCGCGCAAGGTGGTGTCGAAAATGACGACGCGGTCCTTCTCGGACTTCGCCGCCGAATTGGCTGGCGTGGTCATGGAATGTGGTCCTTCTGCTTTGCGCCCGTTTCCGGGGCGCTCATTGGGTTCCGTCGCTTAAGTCGAACCCCTGAGTGCCCAGGCGCAAACGCCCAGCCGGCCCTCAGGGGGCGCTAAGGAGCAGGAGCCCTTTGAGAATGAGAGCAGCGCCGGCAGAGGCCACCTGGGCCTCCCGGGTCATCGCGCGGATATCGCGGCGAAATGACATTGCGACTGCCTTCGTTGCCGTCCCAGGCTCGCGGATTAAGGTGAATTCCGCGTTAACTGCGTGTGGGACCGGCGCCGTTGTAGCGGAAGAGGCCCCGTACGTGCAAGCGCCAGCCTCAGCCGTTGCCTTCCGCTTTGAGGATGCGCTCGTACTCTTTCAGGTCCTTCAAGGCCTTGCCGGTGACCTTGGGATATTCCAGCTTGAGCTTGTCGAGCGCCTCGATGATGGCTGCAGAGACGACCAGCCAGGCGACGTGCTTGTGGTTCGAGGGCACGACATACCAGGGCGCATAATCGGTCGAAGTTTCGCGGATCATGTCCTGATACGCGGCCATGTAGTCGTCCCAGCGCTTGCGCTCGGCGAGGTCGTTCATCGAGAATTTCCAGCGCTTGAACGGCTCTTCGAGCCGCGCCAGGAAACGCTTGCGCTGCTCGTCCTTGGAAATGCGCAAATGGAATTTCAACACCAGCGTGCCGTTGCGCGTCAGGTGTCGTTCGAAGGCGCGGATCTCCTTGAAACGATGTTTCCAGATATCCTTGCCGGTGGCGGCGGGCGGCAGGTTCTGCCGCTCGAGCATTTCCGGATGTACACGCACGACCAGGACTTCTTCGTAATGCGAGCGATTGAAGATGCCGATGCGGCCGCGCGCCGGCACGTCCTTGCCGGTGCGCCATAGAAAGTCGTGCTCGAGCTCCTCGCTGCTCGGCGCCTTGAAGGAATGTACCTCGCAGCCCTGCGGATTGATGCCGGACATCACGTGCTTGACGACGCCGTCCTTGCCGGCGGCATCCATGCCTTGAAACACCAGCAGCACAGCCCATTGGCCGTGGGCATAAAGCCGTTGCTGCAGCTCGGTGATCCGGGCGACCCCCTGGGCGAGGATCGTCTCCACCTCCCCGATGTTGGTCGAGAGCCCGAAAGTCTCGGCGGCATCGTGATCGTCAAGCTTGAAGTGCTTAGGATTATCGATCCGGCACCGCTTGACGATCTTTTTTGCGATCTTGGCGACGTTCATCGCCAATGCTGCACCTACTACTTATGCCAGGGATTGACGAACAGCCCGATAAGGCCGGTCACGCCCTTCACATGCGGCGACGGCGGCGATCCGAACTTGGCCGTCAGGTCCTCGCGCGTCAGACCGGCCGGCAATTCGTTCGGTGCAAAATCGGTCGCGATAAGAGTGAACGTGTAGTGGTGCGGCGTCTGGCCGGGCGGCGTGCAGGGCCCGGAATAATGCCCGACCCCCATCAGGCTCTTGCCGCCGACAAATTGAGCCGAATCCTTGCTGGCCGAGCCTTCGGCAAAGCCGGTGGTCTTGGCGGGGTCGATGCCATAGGCGACCCAGTGACTGACACCGAACGGGGCGCGGCCCTCGGGGTCAAACATCAGCAGGACCAAGCTCTTGGTGCCGTCCGGCACGTTGCTCCAGTGCAATTCCGGCGACACGTTCTCGCCGACGCAATTCGCATTGGTCGACATGTTGGCTTGGCTGTTCGCGACCTTCTTCGGCATCATTTTGCCGTCCGCGAAGGTCTTCGACTGCAGCGTGAACAGCCCCGCCGCATTGGCGGCCGTGCCGGCGAAACCGAATGCAAGTGCCGCGGCGCCGGCCGCGACCAGATAACGCTTGGCAAACATCATCATCCTCCCAATGTTTTATAACGCCCGAGGCCAGTGTAACCGCCGCGGTGTGCGGGACAACCCCGTTATGAAAGGAAAATTCCAGGTCAATTCCGCGATCGGCCGACCAGGGCCCTCTCCTTGATCGCAAGACGTGCTCGCGCAAGCGAGCCCTTTTGGGGCAAAATGCCGTGGATCAGTTCCGCGACCGGTCGACAAGAGCTCTTTCTTTGATCCACGGCATCATCTCGCGCAGCTTGGCGCCGATGGCTTCCGCCGGATGGGCCGCGAGCTTGGAGCGCATCGCCTTGAATGATGTCTGGTTGACCTTGTTTTCCAGCATCCAGTCCTTGACGAACTTGCCCGATTGGATGTCGTCGAGGATCTTCTTCATCTCGGCGCGGGTGGCGGCGTTGATGACGCGCGGGCCGGAGATGTATTCGCCGTATTCGGCGGTGTTGGATACCGAATAGTTCATGTTGGCGATGCCGCCCTCGTAGATCAGGTCGACGATCAGCTTCATTTCATGGATGCATTCGAAATAGGCCATTTCCGGCGCATAGCCGCCGGCAACCAAGGTGTCATAGCCGGCCTTCATCAGCTCGACGACGCCGCCGCACAACACCGCCTGCTCGCCGAACAGATCGGTTTCACATTCCTCTTGGAAGCTCGTCTCGATAATGCCGGCGCGGCCGCCGCCGATCGCGGCGCCATAGGACAGGCCGAGATCGTGCGCATTGCCGGAGGCGTCCTTATGAATGGCAAGCAGGCACGGCACCCCGGCGCCGCGCTGATATTCGGAGCGTACGGTATGGCCGGGTCCCTTCGGCGCGATCATCATCACGTCGAGATCGGCGCGCGGCTCGATCAGGTTGAAATGAATGTTCAGCCCATGCGCGAACATCAGCGCCGCACCTTCCTTCATATTGCCGCGTAGCTCGCCGTTATAGATGTCGGCCTGCAATTCGTCGGGCGTGAGCATCATCATCACGTCGGCCCATTTGGCGGCCTCGGCGACCTCGAGCACCTTGAGCTTCTCGCCTTGCGCTTTCTTGACGCCCTGCGAATTCTTGCGCAGCGCCACCGCGACTTCCTTGACGCCGGAATCGCGCAGATTGAGCGCGTGGGCATGGCCCTGGCTGCCATAGCCGATAATGGCGACCTTTTTGCCCTTGATCAGGTTCAGGTCGGCGTCGCGATCGTAGTAAACACGCATAGTCTTACCCCTCGTGCAGCCAGTGCTTCGGCTGATGGCTTCCGGTTGCAGTTTCTAGGTTTTATAGGCCGGTTCGACAAGCCCGGCCGGTGCTATGACGCGTTTTGTCGTGTCTCACCGTCGAACCGCTCGCGGGCGCGGGCGATCTTGGCCTGATTGCGGGTCGCCCAGGCGCCGAGCGCGGAGACCGGCTCCAACAGGTCGCGGCCGAGCGAGGTGAGCGCATAGTCGACGCGCGGCGGAATGGTCGGAAACACCGTGCGGGTAACGAGGCCGTCCCGTTCAAGTCCGCGCAACGTCAGGGTGAGCATACGCTGCGATATGCCGCCGATGGAGCGCCGCAGCTCGTTAAAGCGCACCGGCTTATCGCCAAGCCGCGTGACCACCAAAACCGACCATTTGTCGCCAACGCGCGCGAGAACGTCACTGATCGCCCGGCAATCGGTGGGCAAGTGCATGTGTCTTGGTTTCATCGCTGTGCCTGCTTGCACGGCCGCCGTCCGGGCACCTATCTAGCCCTAGTTACGAATTCTAACCGAGGTCTTCAACCATGGCCCTTCCGCAAATCGCCGTCATCGTCGGCTCCAACCGCCGTGAATCGATCAACCGCAAGCTGGCTCAGGCGCTGATCAAGCTCGGCACCGGCAAATTCGACGCCAAGATCGTGCGCATCGACGATCTGCCGCTCTATAACCAGGACCACGAAGGCAACCCCGGGCCCGAGGTGGTGCGCTTCAAGGATGAGATCAAAAAGGCCGACGGCGTGCTCATCGTCACGCCCGAACATAACCGCTCGATCCCGACGGCACTGAAGAACGCCATCGATTGGGGCGCGCGTCCCTTCGGCACCAGCGTATGGCCCGGCAAGCCCGGATTTATCACAGGCACTTCGCCCGGCGCGATCGGCACCGCCCTGGTGCAGGCCAATCTGCGCACCGTCATGCTTGGCCTCGGCATGACGCTGCTCGGCGGCGAGTCCTATGTCCAGTTCAAGCCCAACCTCATCGACGATCAGGGCAACATCAGCGACGAAAGTACGCAGAAATTCCTGCAGGGCTTTGTCGACCGCTTCGCGACGTTGGTGACGAAGCTCAAGGCGTAGGGCTTAGCGGTGTTCCGTCACCCTGAGGTGCGAGCGAAGCGAGCCTCGAAGGGCGACGGCCCGAGCGGAGCAGCATCCTTCGAGGCCCGCACTTCGCGCGGCACCTCAGGATGACGCGGCAGAGATTACATTCCCTCCGGCCCGCGCGTGATGGCGACGACGCCGGTGCGCGACACTTCGACCAGGCCGACCGGCAGCATCAGAGTGATGAAGCTCTCGATCTTGTCGGAGGCTCCGGTGATCTCGAACACGAAGCTTTCGGTAGTGGCGTCGATGACGCGGGCGCGGAAGGCGTCGGCGAGGCGGAGCGCCTCCATGCGCTGATCGCCGGTGCCGTGCACCTTGACCATCGCCAGCTCGCGCTGAATCGCCGGATTGGCGATGGTAAGATCGATCACCCGGTGCACCGGCACCAGCCGATCGAGCTGGTTCTTGATCTGCTCCAGCACCATCGGCGTACCGCGGGTGACGATGGTGATGCGCGACAGATGCTTCTGATGCTCGGTCTCCGAAACCGTCAGCGAATCGATGTTATAGCCGCGGCCGGAGAACAAGCCGATGACGCGCGCGAGCACGCCGGGCTCGTTGTCGACCAGTACGCACAGCGTGCGCGTTTCGACCTGCTCGGTCTTGGTCTGCGCCGGATAGTGAGTGGTCGGTGTCGTGCTCACCTCGGTATCTCCTTGAAGTCGAGTCTCGTCATTGCGAGGAGCGAAGCGACGAAGCAATCCAAAGCCACTCGCTAGGAATACCGGATTGCTTCGCTTCGCTCGCAATCACGAAAGATCACACCAGCATCTTACCTTCTTCTGTCACCGCGTCCTCGACGCGCGTCGCGGCGTCGCCGAGCAGCATTTCGTTGTGGGCGCGGCCCGACGGGATCATCGGGAAGCAGTTCTCCGCCGGATCGACCACGCAATCGAAGATCACCGGTTTGCGCACCTCGATCATTTCCCTGATCTTGTCGTCGAGCTCGCCCGGGTGGCTGCAGCGGATGCCGTGGGCGTGATAGGCGTCGGCGAGCTTGACGAAATCCGGCAGCGCCTCCGAATAGGAATGCGAGTAGCGGCCGCCGTGCAGCAATTCCTGCCACTGCCGCACCATGCCCATATATTGATTGTTCAAGATGAATATCTTGATCGGCAAGTCGTACTGCGCCGCCGTCGACATTTCCTGCATGGTCATCTGCACCGAGGCTTCGCCGGCGATGTCGATGACCAGCGAATTCGGGTGCGCCAGCTGCACGCCGACCGAGGCCGGCAGGCCATAGCCCATGGTGCCGAGACCGCCGGATGTCATCCAGCGGTTGCCTTCCTGGAATTGATAGAATTGCGCCGCCCACATCTGATGCTGGCCGACTTCGGTGGTGATGTAGGTGTCGCGATCCTTGGTCAATTCGTAGAGGCGTTGGATGGCATATTGCGGCTTGATGATCTCGTTCGAGTTGCGGTAGGCGAGCGAGTTCTTCGCCCGCCACTTGCCGATCTGCGCCCACCAGGCGTCGAGCGCCTTCCTGTCCGGCTTCGCTCTTTGGTCGCGCCACAGCCGCAGCATCTCGGCAAGCACGTGCGCGCAATCGCCGATGATCGGCAGGTCGACCTTGACGTTCTTGTTGATCGAGGACGGGTCGATATCGACATGGATTTTCTTCGAGCCCGGCGAGAAGGCGTCGAGCCGGCCGGTGATGCGGTCGTCGAAGCGCGCGCCGATACAGATCATGAGATCGCAATCGTGCATCGCCCAGTTCGCTTCCCAGGTGCCGTGCATGCCGAGCATGCCGAGCCATTGCGGATCGGCGGCCGGGAAGGCGCCGAGCCCCATCAGCGTCGAGGTGATGGGAAAACCGGAGAGCTTTACCAGCTCGCGCAAATGCGCGCTGGCCGCCGGGCCGGAATTGATGACGCCGCCGCCGGTGTAGAACAGCGGCCGCTTGGCGGCCGCCATCAGCTCGACCGCTTCCCGGATCTTGTTTGCGTCGCCATCAAGTTTCGGCCGGTAGCCTTTGTGCTGAAACTCCTTGGGCTTGAAGTAGACGCCCTTGGCGAATTGCACGTCCTTGGGGATATCGACCACGACCGGTCCAGGCCGGCCGCTCGAGGCAATATGAAACGCCTCGTGCAGCGCGCGCGGCAGATCGTCGACGGATTTGACGAGATAATTGTACTTGGTGCACGGCCGCGTGATGCCGACGGTGTCGCATTCCTGGAACGCGTCGTTGCCGATCAGATGCGTCGGCACTTGGCCGGTGATGACAACGAGCGGAATGGAATCGCACAGCGCGTCGGTCAGTCCGGTGACGGCATTGGTGGCGCCTGGGCCGGAGGTGACCAGCACGGTGCCGACCTTGCCGGTCGAGCGCGCATAACCCTCGGCCGCATGCACGGCGCCCTGTTCGTGGCGCACAAGGATGTGCTGCACCTTGTCTTGCTGGAACAGCGCGTCGTAGATCGGCAGCACGGCGCCGCCGGGATAGCCGAAAATGTGCGCGACGCCCTGATCGGCGAGCGCCGCTATCACCATTTCTGCGCCGGTCATCTCAGTCATGGCTCGCTCCACTCTGTCGAATTCGTTCTGCCGCGTTTCGGAAATAAAAAAGGGCCGCTAAGGGCCCCTGGATCGCACACCGCCACGTTTCGCAGGTGGGATCATCCACCCCCGGCGGTGCGCTTCGTTACGACGATCAGCGACGTTGCAGTACGCACCTGTGCGCCCTTTGCTTGAACCCCGCATTTATAAGCATTGTGTCCGTTCGGGTCAAGCCGAATGCGGCGGTAATGCGACTTTGCTCGCGTCGCCAAACTTCAAACTATCGTTTGAAATCGGAATGACGGGCAAAAGCCCCATTCTTAACCATCGTTAACAGTCACAGCTTGGCCGTGAATTCGCGCCGGAGCCGCCTTCATATTTCCCCGGCCTGTTGCTGAATTATCCCACCGGGGGCTCGCGCGTTCTGAAATCTCTCGATCGCGCGCCGCCGGTTTTCTTCGCTGGAGGGGATATGCGTGCAGGACATCAGACTACGCGCCATGGCGCTGCCAAATATCTGCGCCGCGTCGCCGTCGGTCTCGTCGTTGCGTTCGCGCTCGGCATCGGCGTGCTGGCTCCGCCCGCGGCGGCCCAGCGCCTGACACCGGCGCTCAATTCCACCGGCGCAATCCTCAAATGGATCAACGGTTATCGCCACAGGCCCGACCCGGAGAGCCTGCCCGTTGTCGTCCACGCGCTAAGTTCGATGCAGGCATTCAAGGATGCCGAGAGCTCGGGGCCCTATATCGGCTTCATTGCCGGCGTCCTTGCCGCCAATCCGGCGCTCGCCGAAAACCTCGTCCTCAAGATGATCTCGATCGATCCGGCCGATCATTGGGTCTTGGTGCGCGCCATCGCCTATTCCGGCCTGCCGAACTGGAAGGACCTTCTCGCCACCTTCGTCGATCGCATGCCAACCCGCCGCGAGATGATCAACAAATATCTCGACGGCAAGCTTCCGACGCTGCAGCAGATCGACTTTAAACCAGCGAAGCCGGGCATGCTCGACAAGATTAAGACGGACCTCCACATTGGCGATAAGCCGAAGAAGCTCGCGGTGCTCGCGCCGACGCCCGAGCTGATTGACGTGCTGTGGGGCTGTTATCTGGCGACCGGCGGTTATGCGCCGATCGAGAGCGTGATCAAGCTCTTGCCGCTCTCCAACGATCACGACAATGTCGACAACCTCACCACCGGCAGCGCCGCCAAATTCACGCTGGCGAGCAATGCGGTGCGTGACACCGATCTGTTGGCGATGCTGCAAGCCGCGGAGAAGAAACAGCCCGACGACGTCAAGCCGGTGCTCAAGGACGTCATCGAGACGGCGGAGACGGTCGACACCGTGCATATGCGCCAGGAATTGCTCGCCGCGATCGAGGAGCTCAAGGAGAAGGGTCCCAATTCCAAGCGCGAGCTCTCGGGCTGGGGCCAGGTCGGGCAGGGCGCGTTATCGATGGGCTGTGTCGTCGCCGCCGCCACCGGGCAAATCGAATTGGGCATTCCCTGCGTCATCGGCGGCGCCGCTTATACGGCCGGTCTGCAATATGCGACGCATTAGGGCGTGTGGTCACAAACGAGCGGAACGTCCGGCATGAGCAGAATCGCGGACATTGCATAACCAGATCGTAAATGTCTGCTTGTGGACCCTGAGCTGACTCTCGCCACCGTCGATTACCGCATTGCGAAAGGATTACTCGATCACCTTGTCGGCACGCGCGAGGATCGACTGCGGAACCGCAAGCCCGAGCGCCTTTGCGGTGATGAGATTGACCGCAAGCTCGTATTTGGTCGGCGCCTGTACCGGCAGATCGGCCGGTTTCGCGCCTTTGAGGATGCGGTCGACATACTCCGCCGCGCGTCGATACTGGTCGGTAAAATTCGGTCCGTAGGAGATCAATCCGCCGGCATCGACATAGGGGCGCTGAACGTAGACCGCGGGAAGCTTATAGCGGACGGCCGCGGCGATGATCTTATCGACGTGGACCCCCGTGATCGCGCTCGCCGTCACGATCATGCCGCCGTTCGGCGACTGCGCGAAGCTGGCGATGGCGGGCTCGATCTGGCTCGGGTCGCGCACATCGATCGGGCTTACCTCAATGCCGGCCGACGGCGCCACCGACTGCAGCACGGCGAACTGGCCGATGCCGGCGGCGATCGCTGGATCGCGAAGCACGGCTGCGCGCGTCACGTTCGACGCGACCTCCTTGAGCAATTCCAGCCACTTTCCGCACAAGCTGTATTCAAACATCATGAAGCCGGTGGCGTTGCCGCCGGGATGCGACAGACTGGTGACATAGCCGGAGCCGACCGGGTCGGGGACGATGGCAAATACGACGGGAATGGTGCGGGTCGCCTTCAGCATCGCGCCGATGCCCGCGCTGCCGCCGGTCACAATGACGTCTGGGGCCAGCGCCACCAGTTCCGCCCCGTCCTTTCGCGTTTGCGTTTCATCGCCGCCGCTCCAGCGGATCTCGATCCGCACATTGCCGCCGGGCGTCCAGCCCAACTGCTGGAGCTCTTCCCGAAATGCAGCTTCGCGTGCCTTGGCGCCCGGCGTGTCCGCGGATATCGGCTCCAGGAGACCAATGAGCCGCGTACGCTCGCGTTGCTGCGCGCGCGCGGCGAGTGGCCAAGCGACCGCCGCGCCTCCGAGCGTGGAAATGAATTGCCGCCTTCCGATGCCGATTATCATTTGACCCGTTCGCAACGGGATCGCTCCCACTGCAATGTGGGGAAGAATATCATGCCGCAATCGGTAGGTCTGTAACCGACTTCACGGTGGTCCGTCGGCGAAAAGGCTCGCGGTGTTTCCGCAGTGCGAAGTGACGCGATTGGCCCTTAGCAGACATGCCATTCGCCCCATCGAATGTCTGCATTCAGGGGTGATGCGGACGTAGTAGTCGGCGAATTTTTTGACTACTTGCCTTGGAGTGCTTGCAGTTGTCGCTCGATCGCCGCTGGCGCATCCGACGGCGCGACCCATTTGAACTCCGGCAACTGGTTGCGAAACCACGTCGCCTGTCGCTTGGTGTATTGGCGCGTTTCCAGCTTAGCGTGTCCGCTCGCTTCAGCGAGGGTGGCTTCGCCCTTGAGGTGGCGGATCAGCCATGGCACGCCATGCGCCTTCATCGCCGGCAGGCCGGGATTGAGTTTGCGCGCCGCCAGCGCGCGAACTTCATCCAGCGCGCCGGTCGCCATCATGGCGTCGAACCGGGCATCGATACGGCGGACGAGCTCATCGTGATCCGGCATCAGAAAGATTTTTGCCGCGGCGTTAAGATCGACCGTCGCCGGCTTATTCTCCTCATGCCAATCCAAGATCGACCGCCCGGTCGTCAGCATCACTTCCAGCGCGCGGGTGACGCGGGCGCGGTCGCCCGGGCGCAGCCGCGCCGCCGCCGCGGGATCGCGCGCGGCGAGGTCTGCATACAGCGCGGCGACGCCTTCATCGGCAAGCCGTGCGCGCACCTCGTCGCGTATCGCAGCCGGGATCGGGGGCACAGCGGCAAGCCCGCGGCTGAGGGCGTTGAAGTAAAGCCCGGTGCCGCCGACGATGATAGCGACGCGCTTTTCGCGCTTGGCGGCCGCCAGCGCCGTCGCCGTCTCGGTGCACCAGCGGCCCACCGAATAATTCTCCGCCGCGTCGACATGGCCGTAGAGCCGATGCGGAGCGCGGCCCTCCTCGTCTGGAGTTGGCCGCGCGGTTATGATGCGTAAATCGCGATAAACCTGCATCGAATTGGCATTGATGATCGTGCCGCCGAACTCCTCGGCGAGCGCCAGCGCCAAGGCGGACTTGCCGCTCGCCGTCGGGCCCGCAATGAGGATGATGCTGGAACCGCTCACGGGGTTGACGTAACCGCTTTTTCCGCGAATTAAAACCCGAACGCGGCAACAGCCGCGGCGCAATCACCCAAGACCCCGGAGAGTTTTCACGTGACCCTGATAAAGCCTTTTCGCGCGTTGCGGCCGGCGCCGGGACGCGGCGCCGACGTGCTGGCGCCGCCTTATGACGTGCTCTCCAGCGCCGAAGCCCGCGAGCGCGCCAAAGGCAAGCCGTGGAGCTTTCTTCACGTCTCCAAGGCGGAGATCGATCTTCCTGCGGCGACCGATCTCCATGACGCCGCCGTTTACGCCAAAGCCGCCGAAAATCTCAAACGCATGGTCGCTGGCGGCGTTCTCATTCGCGATGGCAAGCCTCGTTACTACGTCTATCGCATGACTTGGCGCGGTCAGGTCGAGACCGGCCTTGCGGCGGTCGCGTCGCTCGCCGATTACGCGACTAACCGCATCCGCAAGCATGAGCACACCACGCCGGCGAAGGAAGACGACCGCGTGCGCCAGATCGAGGCGGTCAATGCGCAAACCGGGCCGGTGATGCTCGGTTATCCGACGGCGCCGCAGATCGATGCGCTGCTCGCCGCGGCCGCCACCGGCAAGCCCGACGTCGACGTGACCGCTGACGATGGCGTGCGGCATCAGCTTTGGGTCATCGCCGATGATGCGGTGATCGCCGAGCTGACGGCTGCGGTCGACGCCTTGCCGGCATTGTATATCGCCGACGGCCATCACCGCTCCGCCGCCGCCGCGCGCGTGGCGCAAGGCCGCGGCGGCGAAGGCTCGCATCGATACTTTCTGTCCGTGTTGTTTCCGCAAAACGAAATGACGATCCTCGACTACAATCGGGTACTGCGCGACTTGAACGGGCGCACGCTGGATGCGCTCTTGGCCGCATTGCGCCAACGCTACGACGTCGAGCCGCGCGATCAGCCCTTCCGGCCGGCCGCGACGGCCGAGCTCGGCATGTTTCTGGCCGGACGCTGGTATCGGCTGCGGCCGCATTTGCAGGCGGCCGCAGCCGCGCCAGCGGGAGATCCGGTCGGCCGACTGCCGATCACGCTGCTCACGCGCAATATCATCGAGCCGCTTTTCGGCATTACCGACCCCCGCACCGACAAGCGTATCGATTTCGTCGGCGGCGGCCGTGGGCTCGCCGAACTCGCGCAACGCGTTGCGTCAGGCGAAATGGCGGTCGCCTTTGCGCTCTATCCGACGCAGATGAGCGAATTGATGGCCGTTGCCGATGCCGGCGAAATCATGCCGCCGAAATCGACGTGGTTCGAGCCGAAGCTCGCCGACGGCATGGTCAGTCACGTCTTGGATTGACGGCCGCTGGCCGCCCGCTGGGCGTCGCTCGCTATTGCAGAGAAAGCGCGACGAAACGCGTCTCGCCCTGACCGTTCGAGACCAACAGCACCGCCAGCTTCTTGCCCGTCGACTTGAGCTGATCGACTCGTTTCTGCAGATCGGCCGGTGAATTGACGGCGTTGTATTGCACCTCGACGATGATGTCGCCGGTCGCCAGCCGCTTGTCGGGGTCGGCCGTCGCCACGCTTGGATCGACGCCGGTGACGAGGACGCCCTTGATGTCGTCTCTGATCTTGAACTTATGCCGCAGATCGTCCGACAGGCTGGACAATTCAAGGCCGAGCGTTTTCTGCACCACGGATTTTGCCGGCGGTGGATTGTCCTTGGTGGAGGCCTCGGCAACCTGGGTATTGTCCTGCAGGCGGCCGACCGTCACTTTGTGAGTCTCTTCCTTGCCTTTGCGGATCACGACGACGTCCACCGTCTTGCCGACCGGTGTGTCGGCGACGATGCGCGGCAGGTCGTGCATTTCCTTAACGTCGTGGCCGTCGAAGGCGACGATGACGTCACCGGGCTGAATGCCGGCGGGCTTGGCGGGCCCCTTGTCGTCGATGCCGGCGACCAGGGCGCCGCGCGGCGGACTGATATTGAGGCTCTCGCCGATGTCATCGGTGACTTGCTGAATGCGCACGCCGAGCCAGCCGCGCCGGACCTCGCCGAATTGGCGCAACTGGCCGATGACGTCGACGGCGGTATTGGACGGCACGGCAAAGCCGATGCCGATCGAGCCGCCGGACGGCGAAATGATCGCGGTGTTGATGCCGATGACCTCGCCGTCGAGATTAAATAGCGGTCCGCCGGAATTGCCGCGATTGATGGCGGCATCGGTCTGGATGTAGTTGTCGTACGGCCCGGAATTGATGTCGCGGTTGCGCGCCGAGACGATGCCGGCGGTGACCGTGCCGCCGAGGCTGAACGGATTGCCGATGGCGATGACCCATTCGCCCAGGCGCAGTTTGCTGGAATCGCCGAATTTCACCGATTTGAGCGGCTTGTCGGAATGTACGCGCAACAGCGCGAGGTCGGCCTTGGTGTCTTTGCCGACCAGATCGGCCTTGAGCTTGGTGCCGTCGTTGAGGATGACGCTGATCTCGTCGGCGTCGGCGATCACGTGATTGTTGGTGACCACAAGCCCGGATGGATCGATGATGAAGCCGGAGCCGAGCGAGTTGACGCGGCGCGGCGTCTCTTCCGGATTGTCGCCGCCCTGGCCGCGATGGTTCTTGAAGAATTGGTCGAAGAACTTCTCCATCGGAGAGCCGGGCGGCAGATCGGGCAGCTCCTGGGCGTGCGGCTCGATTTTTTGCGACGTCGAAATGTTGACCACCGCGTCGATGACCTGTTCGGCAACATCGGCGATGCCGTCGGGACCGCGCGCTGCCGCCGGCTGCGCCGGTAAAACTGCGACCGCCGCCGTAAGCGCGGCGATCGCCGCGCCGTGCTGGATCAATCGGACAAGGCGGCGAGCTGGAAATGAGCCGATAGGTAACATGGAGATCAGCGCTCCTGGCTTCTGAGACGTGGCATCTCTGGCATGGGGATTAAAAACTCACCAGAAAAGGTGCTCCCGTCCTACCCGGGACGCAAGGTCCGGACCTTTCCAGGCTGCCGGCGGCGCTCCACTAGCGGCCGGATTAGGGCGGAAAAGCGACCTTTCCTACGCGGTTAACCGCGTATCAGCCAGACGATGACCACGCCGACCAAAGCCGAGACGATACCGGCGATGCGCAACGGGCCGTCTGGCATTTCCAGCACCGCCGCCATCGTGCGTTTGGCGGCGGCCGGGAAGGCGGCAAGAAAAATTCCTTCGATCGCAAACAGGAGGCCGAGCGCGGCGAGAAAATCCGACATCGACCCGGCCTGTTGCGCTTTCGCCGCCCGCGCTTATTTCGGGGCGCCGCCGGGGTGTGGCGAAGGGGTCTGTGCCGATGACGCCGTCGGCGCGGCGACCGGCGTGCCGTCAGGCAGCGTCTTGCCCGACGGATCGCCGAAATAGCGGAAGAAATCCGAATCCGGCCGCAGCACCAGATGGGTATCGCCCTTCTGCATGCTCCGATCATAGGCCTGCATGGAACGGTAGAAGGCGAAGAAGCCCGGATCCTGGTTATAAGCCTCGGCGAAGATCTGGTTGCGCGTGGCGTCGCCCTCGCCGCGAATCTGTTCGGACTGCTGATTGGCTTCCGCCACCAGCACGGTCACGTCGCGATCGGCCTTGGCGCGAATCGTCTGGGCCTTCTGGCTGCCTTGGGCGCGGAACTCGGCCGCTTCGCGCTGACGCTCGGTCTGCATGCGATGATAGACCGCCTCGCTGTTCTGCTCCGGTAGATCGGCGCGGCGGATGCGCACGTCGACGACGTGAATGCCGAACGGTTGCGCATCGTGATCGAGCTGGTCGCGCATCTTCATCATCAGCTCTTCGCGCTTGTTGCGTACGACGTCGGTCAGCGTCGCCGCTCCGAGCACGCTGCGCAGCGTCGAATTGAGCAGGATGGCGAGCTGCGAACTGGCGCCGGCCGGGCCGACGGTCTGATAATATTTGAGCGGATCGACGACGCGGTAACGGGCGAAAGCGTCGACCACCAGCCGCTCGCCGGCTTGCCCGGCGCCGGTATTAGCGCTGTCGCCGCTCGATGCGATCACCTCCTGCGCCGGCTGTTCGATGGTGAGGATGCGCTTGTCGATATAGATGACGGTGTCGACGAACGGTACTTTCACGTTAAGGCCTGGTTCGGTGATGACGCGCACCGGATTGCCGAGCCGGACCACGAGCGCCTGCCTGGTCTGGTACACGGTGAAAAAGGTGCTGTAGCCGACGATGACCGCTATCAGCAGCACAACGGCGGTGGCGCCGCCGACGAGACCCAGTCTCATGGCTTGCCTCCTGTCGTCGTGTCCGGCGCCGGTTGCGGCGACCGCGTGAGGCTGTTGAGCGGCAGATAGGGCACGACGCCCGGGCCGCCGCTTTGCGGGCCGGTATCGATGATCGTCTTATCGGTGTTGCCGAAAATGTGTTCCATGGTTTCCAGATACATGCGCTCGCGGGTCACGGCGGGCGCTTTTTTGTACTGATCGTAGATTTGCAGGAAACGCGAGGTCTGGCCCTTGGCGTCGGCCACGGTCTGTTCGCGATAGGCTTCGGCGTCCTGCAGGATCTTGGAGACGCGGCCTTTTGCTTCCGGCACCACGCGATTGGCGTAGGTCTGCGCCTCGTTCTGCAAGCGCTCGAGATCCGAGCGCGCTGCCTGCACGTCGCGGAAGGCGTCGATGACCTGCGCCGGCGGGTCGACCTTCTGCAGCTGCACCTGCTGTATCTGGATGCCGGCGCCGTAGCTGTCGAGCGTCTTCTGCAACAAGGCCTGCACCGCGGTCTCGATGTTTTGCCGCGCGCCGGTGAGGATTGGCTGGATGTTGGATTGGCCGATCACCTCGCGCATGGCGCTTTCGGCCACCGCCTTCACGGTGCCTTCGGGGTTCTGCACGTCAAACAGATAATCGCCGACCGCGCTCGGCTTGATCTTCCACAGCACCGAGAAATCGACGTCGACGATGTTCTCGTCGCCGGTCAGCATCAGGCTCTCTTCCGGCACGTCGCGCATCGTCGCACCGCCGCGCATGTCGAAGCCGATGTCGATCTTGTTGACACGCAGCGCCGGCGGCGTCAGCGCGGTCTCGATCGGATAGGGCAGGTGATAATTCAAGCCGGGCGGCACTTCGCGGACGAACTTTCCGAAGCGAAGAACGACGCCGATTTCATCGGGCTCGACCTTGAAGAAGCCGGACATGCCCCACAGCGCCACCAAAATCAGCGCAATCAGCGCGATGCCGCGGCCGCCGAGATTGCCCGGCAACAGGCCGCGCAGCCGGTCCTGGCTCCGGCGCAGGAATTCCTCGAGATCGGGCTGCTTCGGCCCTTGCCCTTGCGGCCCCGAGCTCCAGGGTCCCCGCGAGCCCGAACCCCACGGGCCGCCGGGCTGATTGCTCCACGGCATAAAGTTAGCTCCTTGACGCCGGCACTTCTCCGGCTTGGCTGGCCGGGGTTATAGGGGACCGCCCCGGCCCTTACAACGCGCAGTTATGACGCGCTCGGCGGGCGCTATGCCGCCGTATTCACCCGCTCGTAGTCGACGAAGGCAAAAGACGCCTCATCGTCGGCCGCCGGCTGCTGCTCGCTGCGCGAGACTTCGCGCCAAACCAGCGGATCGATCACGGGAAAATACGCATCACCCTCGACGGGTTTGTGCACCTCGGTGATGGCAAGGTGCGTCGCCAGCGGTAGGGCCTGTATATAGATGTCGCCGCCGCCGGCGACAACGATCGCATCGGCGCCGCGCCGCAACGCATCGCCGCGCGCCGCGGCAAGCGCATCATCGAGGTTCGGTGCGACCAGCACGCCCGGCGCGGCGAAAGCGGGGTCGCGGCTGACCACGATCGTGGTGCGGCCTTTCAGCGGCTTGCCGATCGACAGATAGGTCTTGCGGCCCATCACCACCGGCTTGTTCATGGTGCAGGCGCGAAAATGCGCCATGTCGGATTTGAGCCGCCACGGCAAGCCATTGCCGCGGCCGATGACGCCGTTCTCGGCAACGGCGGCGACAAGCACGATATCCATGATTACACCGCCACGGCGGCCTTAATGTGCGGATGCGGGTCGTAGCCTTCGAGCGCAAAGTCTTCGTAGCGCAGCGCGAACAAATCCTTGGCCTCGGGATTCATGCGCAGCGTCGGCAACGGCCGCGGCTGGCGCGTGAGTTGCAGCCGCGCCTGCTCGAGATGATTGAGATAAAGGTGCGCGTCGCCGAAGCTATGGATGAAGGTGCCGGGCTTGAGCCCCGTCACTTGTGCGACGGCGACCGTCAGCAAGGCGTAGGAGGCGATGTTGAACGGCACGCCGAGAAACACGTCGGCGGAGCGCTGATAGAGCTGGCACGACAGCCGGCCTTCGGCGACGTAGAACTGAAACAGGCAGTGGCACGGCGACAGCGCCATTTTCGGCAGGTCGCCCGGATTCCAGGCGGTGACGATGATGCGGCGCGAATCCGGATCGCGCCGGATGGTGTCGAGCGCCAGCTTGATCTGATCGATCGCGCCGCCGTCCGGCGTCGGCCAGGAGCGCCACTGCTTGCCATAAACCGGGCCGAGATCGCCGTTGTCGTCGGCCCATTCGTCCCAGATGCGCACGCCGTGGTCGTTGAGATATTTGACGTTGGTGTCGCCGCGCAGGAACCACAGCAATTCGTGGACGATGGATTTGACGTGCAGCTTCTTGGTGGTGACCAGCGGAAAGCCGCTTTGCAGGTCGAAGCGCATCTGATGGCCGAAGATCGAGCGCGTGCCGGTGCCGGTGCGGTCGCGCTTTTCCGCGCCCTCGGAGAGCACGCGTTCCATAAGGTCAAGATATTGGCGCATTGGTTTCTATGTCTGTCGGTCGACTCGGCTGCGAGTTTAGCGTCAAATGAGCCGCCCACGAAGGCCGTGCAAGACCGCGGTGGATGATAGCGAAGCTGGCGGGGCGCTAGACGGCATCCATCGCAATTTCGCCCAACCCTTCGACGGTAAAGACCGCGCGTTGCCCGCCCGCAATCGAAACGGTCGGGATGAGGCTGCCGGTGATGACCACCATGCCCGCTTTGAGATCGCGGCCGCGCTCGGCGAGATGGTTGGCGAGCCAGGCCAGCGTCGCGCAAGGGTCTTCGGCCGCGCCTTCGCCGGCGATTTTGCCGCCGATGGTGAGTTGGCCGGCGATCCCGACCAGCGCGGCGCAGGATGCCGGCTTTGGCGCGCCCACGACAACCCCGCCGTTCCAGCAATTCTCCACGATCAGCGACGCCGCCTCGGTGTGCGTGTAATCGGCATTGCGGTCCTCGATCAGTTCGAACGCCGGCATGGCGCCGGCGACTGCCGGCGCAACCTTATCGCGCTTCCATGGCGCGCCGGAGGCCGGGAGATCGGCGCCGAGTTTCAGCGCAATTTCGCTTTCGATGCGAAGATTGACGAAATCCGCGGTGCGCAATTGCGCCGGCGAGGAATGGATGGTGCATGCAAAGATCGCGCCGCCGCAGGGGTGCGTGATGCCCATCAATTGCTGCATTACCTTGGTCGTCGTGGCGATCTTGGCGCCCGCGACGGCGCCGTACACCGGCTCGGCCAAGCGATAATAAGCCTCCTGTGCGGCATAGGCTTCGGCGATCGACGCCGGGCGCAAGTCGTCCGGCAAATTGCGATAGGGCAGGCGGCGCCGGCGCGCGTCCCACATCCATTGCGCCATCGCGGTGAGACGGGCGGTGCTGTCCATGATGTCTAAAGTCCCCGGCCTGAAGGCCGATCAGCATGAAAGAGCGATGGAGCGCGCGCAAGACGGCCTGTAGGTCGGTCCACGGGTCACAGCAAGCCGCTGATGCCGATCACGGCGGCGATGGCGAACATCCATAACGGATGCACGCGGACGAAATAGGCCGTCAGCGCGGTGCCAAGCGTGATCGCGAGCGACATCCAATTATAGCCTGCCGTCGCCGCGATCACGGCGGCGCTGGCGGCGGTCAGCCCGATCGTCACCGGCACCAGCGCGCGGCTCAGCACAGCGTGCCAGGTCTTGCCCTTGAAGCGCTCGGACGCGCCGCCGACAAAAAATGCAAACAAAGCCGGCGGCCCGCACATCGCCAGCGTCGTCACCAGCGCGCCCAGGACGCCGGCGACGTGATAGCCGATCAAGGTCACGATGATGATGTTTGGCCCCGGCGTGAGCTGCGCCAGCGCGAAGCTGTCGGCGAATTGCCGGTCGGATAGCCAATGCTGGACGTCGACCGCAAAGCGGTGCATTTCCGGCACCGCCGAATTGCCGCCGCCAATGGCGAACAGCGACAGCACGCCGAAGAAGCCGGCGAGCGTGAGCAGCGTGCCATTGCCGGAATTCACAGCCGCACCCATGCCGCGGCAATGCTCACCGGCACGATGATCGCCAGCACCAGCGGCAACGGCCAATGCGCGATGCCGATCGCGGCGAAAGTGGCGAACGCGATCACCGGCCCGGTCACCGTACCGGTGCGAAACAAGGGTCGCGCCATTTTGACGACGGTCGCCAGCATCAGCCCGGCCGCCGCCGAGGCGACGCCGGTGAGCGCGCGGCGCAACGCCGGCAGGTCGCTGTAATGCGCATAGATGGCGGCAATGATCAGGACCAGGAGCAGCGGCGGGCCCATCAGCCCGGCCGCGCACGCCACGGCGCCGCGTGCGCCGCGAAAGCGCGCGCCCAGGATGACGGAGAAGTTGAGGATGTTGCCGCCCGGCAAGAACGCGCACAGCGCGTAGGTTTCATTGAACTGTTCGGGGGTGAGCCAGCGGCGCTCCTCCACCATCATGCGCCGCGACCACGCCAGCACGCCGCCAAAGCCCGACAGCGAGATGGTGGCGAAGGCAATGAAAAGCTCGGCGAGGCTCGGCGGCGGCGCTGCGGCGGGTGAGGGCTGCGGCGGCGGCGCTTCGAGTGGCTGGCTTGGAATCGGCGGCGGGGGATTCATAAAGTCCGTTTAGCGCCGGTCCGGCGTGACGGCCATAAGGTTCTTCGCAGGTCGGGAATGTGCGCGCTGCTACTCCACAAGCGATCGGATGAAAGTGGTCGCGCGCGCGTAAATCCCGGGCGCTTCGCTCTCGCGGGGGCCGCCGATCGCGAGTTTCAAGCCGTCCCCGTATTTGGCTTGCTGGACCCGCAACCACAGCGCCGCGCGGTTGGCTGGATCGCTCGCGGCAAGGTTCACGACGAGGAGGGGCTTGCGGTAGCGGTGCGCCAGGTCTTGCGCCAGCGCGGTGCCCACGGAGACGTCAACGCCGCCGGTGCCGACAAGGATCATACAGGCATCGGCGTCGCGCACGTTCCACTCGGTGCGCTGCGCCGTGTCTGCGAGCGGGGTTTCCGCAAGCTGCGGGTATTTCGCCAACAGGCCGGGCGGCTCGGGAAAATCCTCGGCCCAACCGCCTTTGGGGCACCAGCCGCCATAGGCCACGCCGCGCTCGATTGCCACGTCGAGCACGGCGCGGTCGACCCCGGTCTGGCCGCCGGACATCAGCTTCATCGGCCCTCCCTTTGGCACCTTTTCGGCTGCCTTTCCGGAGCCAAACCTCACGCTCTTCTTTCGGCAACCATTTGCGCTTATATTCTGGGTGCCGGCGCAAGCCGGATATGGCGATAAATGGGCGTCGTAATAAACCTTTCGGACCCGGGGGCAGTACCCGGCGCCTCCACCAATGCGGCTCGCCTAGTCCTTGGGGCCGTATCGGCGGGGGCGAAATAGGATCGACGAGGGCGTAAAGGGCGTGCTTTTGCTCGGCATGGTTCCGCCGTTATCGGGCCAATTCCATAGTTGCAAACGACAACTATGCTCCGGTTGCTCTGGCTGCGTAAGCAGTCCGAAAGACCGACTTAAAGCCCTAGCGGGTTAAGCTCCGTTAGGCGGGGTTCGGAGGCACCTGGCAACAGAAGCCTCCACTTTCTCTAGAGGACAGGATCGGAACGACACGGGACAGAATCGATCTGGTTCTCTATGATTCCTTCCCTATCTTCGGTCTGTCCTCCGTTTTCCGATACCGGCCATGGCCACCGATCACATTCGCTACGACATCCTGGCGCAAGAGGCGCTGCGCGGCGTGGTGCGCACCGTTCTCGCCGACGCGGCGGAGAAAGGGCTGCCCGGCGAGCATCATTTCAAGATCACTTTTGCCACTGTGGCGCCCGGCGTGCGGCTGTCCGAGCGCATGCGCGCGCAATATCCCGAAGCGATGACGATCGTCCTGCAGAATCAATTCTGGGATCTCGTCGTCGGCAATGACGATTTCGAGGTCGGCCTGTCGTTCGGCGGCGTGCCGGAACGCCTCGCGGTGCCGTTCGCCGCCATCACGGCGTTCTACGATCCGGCGGTGCAATTCGGCTTCCAGTTCGAGACCGTCGAGGCCGAGGCGGCCGGCGGGGGTGCAGCTCCGAGCGCAACGGCGGATCAATCGCCGCCGCAGATGAGAATCGTGCCGCCTGAATCCGCCAAGTCTGAACCCACCAAGTCCGACTCCGCCAAGTCCGGCGTCTTGCCAGCGCCCGCCGCAGTCAAGCCGTCCGAGCCGGCTCCTCCGTCCGGCGGCGGCGAGGTGGTGCGGCTCGATCGTTTCCGGAAGAAATAAGATTGTTTCGATCGATGTTAGTTTTCCGCTTATTCCCGCGAAACCGGGAATCCAATAACTGGGTTCCCGCTTGCGCGGGGACGAGCGGATGCTGAGGCCGTCTTCGTCATCATGAAAACCCGCATCGAAACCGACAGCTTCGGGCCGATCGAAGTTCCGGCCGATCGTTATTGGGGGGCGCAGACCGAGCGGTCGCGCAATAATTTCCGCATCGGCGACGAGCACATGCCGCGGCCGCTGATCGTCGCGCTGGCGCTGGTCAAGCGCGCCGCCGCCGAAGTCAATCGCGAACTCGGTCTGCTCGATGCGCGGCGCGCCAAGGCGATCGTGCAGGCGGCGGACGAAATCGTCGACGGCAAGCTCGACGATCAATTCCCGCTGGTGGTCTGGCAGACCGGCTCCGGCACGCAGACCAACATGAACGTCAACGAAGTGATCGCCAACCGCGCCAATGAGCTGCTCACCGGCAACCTCGGCGCCAAGGATCCGGTCCATCCCAACGATCACGTCAATATGAGCCAATCGTCGAACGACAGTTTCCCGACGGCGATGCATATCGCGGCGGCGCGGGAGATCGAGCATCGGCTTATTCCGGCGCTGACGCATCTGCACACGGCGCTTGCCGTCAAAACCAAACAGTTCCGTTCCATCGTCAAGATCGGCCGCACCCATACGCAGGACGCAACCCCGCTGACGCTCGGCCAGGAATTCTCCGGCTATGCGGCGCAGGTCGCCTCCGGCATCGCCCGCGTCAAGCTCGGCTTGAAGGAGCTTTATCCGCTGGCGCAGGGCGGCACCGCGGTCGGCACCGGGCTCAATTCCAAGCGCGCATTCGCCAAACTGTTCGCCAACAAGATGGCGCGGCTGACGGGACTGCCGTTCACCAGCGCCCGCAACAAATTCGAGGCGCTGGCCTCGCATGGCGCGTTGACCTTTGCCCACGGCGCGCTCAATGCGCTGGCCGCCGACCTGTTCAAGATCGGCAACGACGTTCGTTTCCTCGGCTCAGGTCCCCGCTCGGGCTTTGGCGAGATTATTCTGCCGGAGAACGAGCCGGGCTCGTCGATCATGCCGGGCAAGGTCAACCCGACGCAGTGCGAGGCGCTGACCATGGTGTGCACCCGGGTGTTCGGCAATGACACCACGGTCACGACCGCGGCGAGCCAGGGCCACTTCGAGCTCAATGTGTTCAAGCCGGTGATCATCTATGCGGTGCTGCAGTCGATCCGGCTTTTGGCCGACGTATCGGTTTCGTTCACCGATCATTGCGTCGCCGGCATCCGCGCCAATGAGCCGCGCATTCGCGAATTGTTGAACAACTCGCTGATGTTGGTCACCGCGCTGGCGCCGACCATCGGCTATGACAAGGCGGCGCAAATCGCCAAGGCGGCCCACAAAAACGGCACCACTTTGCGCGAGGAAGCGGTCCGGCTCGGCTTCGTCTCAGCCAAGGATTTCGACCGCCTGGTGCAGCCGGCCCGCATGACCCACCCTGAGGCGTAACAGCGATTATTCTCGATAATGTGACCTCGGACACAGCGCTGTGATCCCAGGCACGTCTACTGTCGAGTTGTTCGCGCAAGGGAACATGGCGGTGGAACGAGCGATTGTCGTCGATTCACCTGAAATCACAGAGGCTTCATCCGTGGCCACCGTCGTCAATCTCCGAATCGAGCGCAAGCGGGCGAAACGGCTAAAGGCCGCGCAAGAGGCCGCGGCCAACCGGCTCGCCCACGGCCAATCCAAGGCCGGACAAAACCTGGAGCGCGCTCGGCGCGACAAAGAGCATGGAAGCCTCGACCAACACCGGATCGACACGGGAGATGGGCAATGAAATCGCCGGTCGTTAAGCGTTCAATCGTCATCGCCGGCCACAAGACCAGCGTCAGCCTGGAAGACGCATTCTGGAAGGGCCTCAAGGACATCGCCATCGCCCGCCAGATCACGCTGTCGGACCTGGTGGCGTCGATCGATACCGACCGCCAGCACGGCAATCTGTCGTCGGCGATCCGGCTGTTCGTGCTCGATCACTACCGGTCGCACAGCAACGCCGACGACCGGCCCGGCGCTGGGCAACCGCTGCGCGAAATCATGCTGACGCCGCCGCGCAGCCCGTCGCTGCTGCGGGTGGAATAGCCGCCGCGCCGTTCAGGCGCCGAAGATTTTGCCTGGATTGAGGATGTCGAGCGGATCGAGCGCGCGCTTGATGGCGCGCATGGTCTCGAGCGCGGGGGCGCCGTGCTCGGCCAAAAGATATTTCATCTTGCCCTGGCCGATGCCGTGCTCGCCGGTGCAGGTGCCGTCCATGGCGACGGCGCGCTCGGCAAGCCGAGCGAGGAATTGCTCCGCCCGCCTCACCTCGTCGGCGTCGTTGCGGTCGATCAGCAGCAGCATATGGAAGTTGCCGTCGCCGACATGGCCGACCACCGGCGCGAGCAGCCGGCTTGCCGCGGCGTCGCGCTGACTTTCGCCGACGCATTCGGCAAGCCGCGAAATCGGCACGCAGACGTCCGACGACAACGCCTGTACGCCCGGCCGCAGCCGTTGCGCCGCCCAATAGGCGTCGTGCCGCGCCTGCCACAGCCGGGTGCGGTCCTCGGCGCGCGTCGCCCAGTCGAACGGGCCGCCGCCGAACTCACCGGCAATCTCGCCGAAGCGCTGCGACTGCTCGGCGACGCTCGCCTCGCTGCCGTGAAATTCGACGAACAGCATCGGCACTTCCGGCAGCGCCAGCTTCGAATAGAGATTGCTCGCCCGCACCTGCAGCGCATCGAGAAGTTCGATGCGCGCCACCGGGATGCCGGACTGGATGGCGAGGATGGTGGCGTTGCAGGCCGCCTCGACCGAGGGAAACGGGCAGACTCCCGACGCAATCGCCTCGGGAATGCCGGACAGCCGCAACGTCAATTCGGTGATGATGCCGAGGGTGCCTTCGGAGCCGACGATGAGCCGGGTGAGATCGTAGCCGGCGGAGGATTTCTTGGCGCGGTGCGCGGTTGTCATCACCTCGCCATTGGCGAGCACGGCTTTGAGCGCCAGCACGTTGTCCTTCATGGTGCCGTAGCGCACCGCATTGGTGCCCGAAGCCCGCGTCGCCGCCATGCCGCCGAGCGAGGCGTCGGCGCCGGGATCGATCGGGAAAAACAGCCCGCTGTCGCGCAGATGCTCGTTGAGCGCCTTGCGCGTTATGCCGGGTTCGATGACGCAATCGAGGTCCTCGGCGTGCACGGCGAGCACGCGGTTCATGTCGCGGAAGTCGAGGCAAATGCCGCCGCGCGGCGCGTTGACCTGGCCTTCCAGCGAGGTGCCTGTGCCGAAGGCGACCACCGGCATGCGGTGCCTGGCGCACAGCCGCACGATTTCCTGGACCTCTTCGGTCGCTTGTGGAAACACCACTGCGTCGGGCGGCTGGTTGGCGATCCAGGTGGTGGTGTGGCCGTGCTGCTCGCGCACCGCTTGCGAGGTCACCAGCCGGTTGCCGTAGCGCGCGGCGAGCGCCGCGATCACGGCATCGGCCGCGTTGCGCTCCTGGGTGCTGCGTTCCGGTGCCTCGATCAACGCCATGTTTCCCCGATCTTTACGCGCAAACGTGGCGGCGGGCGCCGGGCAGGTCAAGCCTCCGCCTCTTGCCTCAGCCGCGATTCATGCGCCACAGTCGGGCGCATGAACGACCGCACCGCGCCCGAAACCACTATGCCTGCAAATATGCCCGCCCCCTTCATCTCCAGCGTGATGCGGGTTGAGCCGGGCTGGATCGACTATAACGGCCATCTCAACATGGCCTATTACAATGTGCTGTTCGACCGCGCCGTCGACGAGATCTACGAGCCGCTCGGCCTCGGTCTCGATTACGTCAAGACCGCCAAATGCTCCACCTTCACCGCCGAGGTGCACGTGCGCTATCTGCGCGAGCTTCTGGTTGATGCGCCGGTGCGCGTGAGCTTCCATCTGCTCGGCTTCGACGAAAAGCGCATTCATTATTTCGAAGCGCTGCATCACGCCCACGAAGGCTGGCTGTCGGCGACCTCCGAGAACATGGCGCTCAATGTCGATATGACGGTGAAGAAGGTCGCCGCGTTTCCTGATCACGTCATGGCGCGGCTTGAACGCATGAAAGCGTCGCACGACACATTGTCGATCCCGGACGGCGTTGGCCGGCGTATCGAAATGCGCGCAAAATCTTGAAGGATGCCGCGCCTTGAGCGTATTCTCGCATCGTTGGGTATCGAGGTGGTTCCCTTCACCGCCGAACAAGCGCGCATTGCATTCGAGGCCGTCAAACGTTTTGGTAAAGGCCGCGGCGCCAAAGCCGCGCTGAATTACGGCGATTGCTTTGTCTATGCCTTGGCAAAGCTCGGGGCGCCACTGTTGTTCAAGGGCGGCGATTTCGCGCAAACCGATATTTTGCCCGCGTGACCGCCGATCACGCGAATTGACAGACCCGGCTTCTTCTCCGAAGCATGAGCCGCCCGACAATTTGAACTGAGGTCAAAGGATCATGTCATCTCCTTCGCGCGCACCGGCACGGCAGGCCAATCGCGTATCGATCCGCGAGCACAAAATTCCGACGCTGGACAGCAAGCCTTATATCGCGATCGAGGGGCCGGACGGCGCGCTGTGGTTCTGTGAGAGCGGCGCGTCGAAGATCGGCCGGCTCGATCCCGGCCGCGGCACGTTCTCCGAATTCGCCCTGCCGACCAAAAATGCGACGCCGATCGGCATCGCGCTCGGCGGCGACGGCAATCTGTGGTTCGCCGAAAAATCAGCCGACAAGATCGGACGCATCACCCTGCGCGGCGACATCACGGAATTCGCGCTTGCTCCGGGCGTCGGCGCCGACGGCATGATCCTTGGCCCCGACGGCAATATCTGGTTCTCCGAGAGCGACGCCAATCGCATCGCCAAGATCACGCCCGACGGCCGTGTCACCGAATATGGCGACGGCATTTCGCCCGGCGCCAAGCCGCTGTCGATCGCGGTGCGCGACGGCGCGCTGTGGTTTTCGGAAGCGAGCGGCAACCGCATCGGCCGCATCACCGTCGATGGCGCGGTGACCGAGTTTCCGATCCCGAGCCACGACAGCCAGCCGCGCGCCATGGTCAGCCATCCCGACGGCAGCATCTGGTTCGTCGAGACCTCGACCAACGCGCTCGGCCGCATCGACCGCCAAGGCCGCATCACCGAGCATGCGGTGCCGACGCCGAACGCCTCGTTGCGCGGCGTCACCGTCGGCGCCGATGGCGACCTCTGGTACACCGCGAACTTCGCCAACAAGATCGGCCGCATGGCGCCGGACGGCACCGTGCGCGGCGAATACGATATCCCGACGCCGAAGTCCGGCGCCCGCTGCATCACCGCGCTGGCCGACGGCCGGCTGTTCTTCAGCCAATACGATGCCGGCTCGATCGGCGAGGTTGTGCTGGGTTGACACAAGCGGTTGGCGAGTAACACGTCGCGCCCTGGATGAACTAAAACCCTTCACACCTTCGCTCAAAAATAAATTCGGAAGGAAACGTCATGAGAAAATTGTTGCCGCTGCTCGCCGGCCTGTTGGCGGCTTTGCCCGCCGCCGCCCGCGCGCAGACTTATCCCAACCGCCCGATCAAAGTGATCGTGCCGATCTCGGTCGGCTCGGTCACCGACGTTGCGGCGCGGCTCACCGCGGCCGAGCTGCAGCAGCGGCTCGGCCAGCCGGTGATCGTGATCAACAAGCCCGGCGCCGCCATGGTGCTCGGCGGCACCGAATGCGCCAAATCGCCGCCGGACGGCTACACGCTGTGCTTGGTCTCGCCCGACACCATGTCGTTCAACCCGCTGACCGTGCCGAATCTGCCCTACGATCCCGGCAAGGATTTCGTCCCCGTCATCGACATGTACAACGTGATGGAGGGACTGATGGTGCCGACGGCGTCGGGTGTCGATACGCTCGACGCGCTGCGCGCCAAGGCGGTGGCCACGCCCGGCAAGCTCAATTACGGCACGCTCGGCGAGCGCACCACCACCGACGCCTTCCGCCAATGGCTCGGCGACTATTGGCACACCAAATTCGTCGCCATTCCCTACAAGGGCGGCAGCGAGATCATCAGCGCGCTGCTCGGCAACGACATCGACGTCACCAAGATCGGCGTCGGCAACATGGTCAGCCAGCTCAAGGAGGGCAAGATCAAGATTTTGGCGCTCAACGCCGCGAAGCGCTCAGCCGATCTGGCCAATGTGCCGACCTTCAAGGAGACCGGCCTCGACGGCTTCCCCGGCGGCCCGATCTACTGGGGCGTGGTGGTGCCGGCCGGAACGCCGGCGCCGATCGTGGCGAAGCTGCACGACGAATTGCTGGCGATCTTCCAGAGCCAGAAATTCACCGACTTCGCCAAGCAGAACTATCTCGACCCGGCCGCCGGCTCGACCGGCGACTTCGCCGCCTTCCTCAAGAAGGACCGCCAGGACGCCAAGGTGGTGGTGGATAAGTATATGAAGTGACCGGGGCGCAGTGGTGATGCTTAACCTGTCATGCTCCGCGAAGGCGGAGCATCCAGTAATCGCACGCTTCCGTTCTCGCCACGGTTACTGGATCATCCGCCTTCGCGGATGATGACAAGCGCAAGGGTCATGGCCGAGCACAACCTACACCAACGCGGCCTCGTAAAAGCCGCGGGCAGGTGCCATCTTTCGGCAATGAGAATCAGTGGCCGCAAGCGCCAGTCGTGACGAGATGGCTGACCCGTTGAAGCGCAGCATCGAGCCGGTCGAGCCGCCGCAGCCCGCGGCTGGCGGCATCGCCGCGCGCGCCCGCGCCGCGGCGGGCGGTGGCGCGGCCTACCTCGCCGGGCTCAATCCCGAGCAGCGCCAGGCGGTGGAGACGCTCGACGGCCCGGTGCTGGTGCTGGCCGGCGCCGGCACCGGCAAGACCCGCGTGCTCACCGTGCGCATCGCCCACATCCTCAGTCTCGGCCGCGCCCGCCCCGGCGAGATCCTCGCCGTCACCTTCACCAACAAGGCGGCGCGCGAGATGAAGCATCGCGTCGGCGACATCGTCGGCCAGGTGGTCGAGGGTATGCCGTGGCTCGGTACTTTCCATTCCATCGGCGTGAAAATTTTGCGGCGTCATGCCGAGCTGGTCGGGCTGAAAAGCGACTTCACCATTCTCGACGTCGACGACCAGATACGCCTTCTGAAACAACAGCTCGAAGCCGAGCACATCGACGAGAAGCGCTGGCCGGCGCGCGTGCTGGCCTCGCTGATCGACGGCTGGAAGAATTGCGGCCTCACGCCGGAGCAGGTGCCGTCCGGCGAAGCCGCGGTATTCGCCAACGGCAAGGGCTTAAAACTCTACAAGGCCTTTCAGGAACGGCTGAAAATCCTCAACGCCGCCGATTTCGGCGATCTGCTGCTCGAATGCATCCGGCTGTTCCGCGAGCACCCCGACGTGCTCAAGCAATATCAGTCGCGCTTCAAGTTCATCCTGGTCGACGAATATCAGGACACCAACGTCGCGCAGTATCTGTGGCTAAGGTTGTTGGCGCAGGGCAGCATCCTTCGAGACGCCGCGCCATTAGCGCGTTCACGCGCGTCTTCGACGCACTATGGCGCGGCTCCTCAGGATGAGGATCGTCGGGAGCAAGTCCTCATTCCCCATCCTGAGGAGGCACCAAGCGCTCCTCCGCTTGACCCTCATCCTGAGGTGGCCGCGAAGCGGCCCTCGAAGGACGAGGCCGCGGCGCCGCGGCTGCTCAAAAACATCTGCTGCGTCGGCGACGACGACCAGTCGATCTACGGCTGGCGCGGCGCCGAGGTCGACAACATCTTGCGCTTCGAGCACGATTTTCCCGGCGCCACCGTCATCCGGCTCGAGCGCAATTACCGCTCCACCGGCCACATCCTCGCCGCCGCCTCGCACCTGATCGCGCACAACGAAGGCCGGCTCGGCAAGACGCTGCGCACCGACGACGTGCCGGGCGAGAAGGTCGCCGTCACCGGCTCCTGGGACTCCGAAGAGGAGGCCCGCGCCATCGGCGAGGAGATCGAGCAGCTGCAGCGCGACGGCCATGTGCTGAACCAGGTCGCCATCCTGGTGCGCGCCTCGTTCCAGATGCGCGAATTCGAAGACCGCTTCGTCACCCTCGGGCTGCCGTATCGCGTCATCGGCGGTCCGCGCTTCTACGAGCGCGCCGAAATCCGCGATGCGCTGGCCTATCTGCGCGTGGTCAATTCGCCGGCCGACGATCTCGCCTTCGAGCGCATCGTCAATGTGCCCAAGCGCGGCTTGGGCGACGCCACGGTGCAGATGCTGCACGATCACGCCAGGAAGCGCCGCATCCCGCTCACGGAAGCCGTGCGCGCCATGATCTTAACCGACGAGCTCAAGCCGAAGCCGCGCGGCAGCCTGCGCGCGCTGATCGAAGCCGTCGACCGCTGGCGCAAGCAGCGCGACGTGCTGCCGCACAACGAACTCGCCGAGATCATCCTCGACGAGTTCGGCTACACCGAGATGTGGCAGAAGGACCGCTCCGCCGACGCCGCCGGCCGCCTGGAGAACCTCAAGGAGCTGGTGCGCTCCATGGAGGAGTTCGAGAACCTGCAGGGCTTCCTCGAGCACATCTCGCTGGTGATGGACAACGAGAAGGCCGCCGAGGCCGACGCCGTCAACATCATGACCATGCACTCGGCCAAGGGCTTGGAATTCGACACCGTGTTCCTGCCCGGCTGGGAGGAGGGCCTGTTCCCGCACCAGCGCTCGCTCGACGACCAGGGCCGCGCCGGCCTGGAAGAGGAGCGCCGGCTCGCCCACGTCGGGCTGACGCGGGCGCGCAAGCGGGCGAAAATCTATTTCGCCACCAACCGCCGCATGCACGGCCTGTGGCAGACCAACATCCCGTCGCGCTTCCTCGACGAATTGCCCGAGCCCAATGTCAAGGTGACGGAAGCGCAGGGTTCGGGATTTGGCGGCTTCGGCGGCTATGGCGGCTACGGCTCATCGCGCTTCGACGCCGCCACCTCGTTCGGCTCGAGCTACAACACCCCCGGCTGGCAGCGCGCGCAAGGAAACAGAAATGCGAAGAAAGCCGAAAACGGCGACGGCTTCTCCGAAGCCGAAACCGACTACGACGCCGACGACGACCACGCATTCCCTCTCCCGCGTGCGGGGGAGGGCCGATCGAGCGGAGCTCGATCGGGTGCGGGTTCACGGAATCCCAGCGCCAGCGACGACGACACCTCCTCGCCCTCGCCGTGGCGCGCCCGCGACGAGCGCGTCCCACGGCCGCGCCTGCCGCTCACCATCGAAGGCGAGCTGGTCGCCAAATCCACCGGCACAATCTCCGCCTTCACGCTCGGCGACCGCGTCTTCCACCAGAAATTCGGCAACGGCAACGTCACCGCCATCGACGGCAATAAGCTGACCATCGCGTTCGATAGGGCGGGGGAGAAGCGGGTCGTGGATTTATTCGTCGAGCGGGTGTGAGATTAACATAACCGTCATGGCCGGACTTGTTCCGGCCATCCACGTCTTGCTTTCTAGCCGTCCAAAAAAGACGTGGATGCCCGCGACAAGCGCGGGCATGACGAGTTAAAGTATATCGCGGCCTTTTGTGACCTCCGATAAGTGTTTTGCGCAGCGCCTAAAGGAGCGCCTCTATGCGTCATGGCCGGACCTGTTCCGGCCATCCACGTCTTTGAAGCCCTTGGGCCGTTGAGACGTGGATGCCTGCGACAAGCGCGGGTATGACGAGTTAAAGTATATCGCGGCCTTTGGTGACCTCAGATAAGTGTTTTGCGCAGCGCCTAAAGGGACGCCTCTATGCGTCATGGCCGGACTTGTTCCGGCCATCCACGTCTTTCTTGCTGCGAAGGACCAAGGCGTGGACGCCCGCGACAAGCGCGGGCATGACGCGACGGAGCAAGAAGCACCGAGCGTCCTCAGGGTCCATGTACTCTGAGAACGTCATGGCCGGACTTGTTCCGGCCATCCAAGTCTTTCTTGCCGTCCGATAGAAAGTCGTGGATACCCGCAACGAGCGCGGGTATGACGAGTTTGAGTTATGCCGCTTAGTGTCACAGCGTCATGGCCGGACTTGTTCCGGCCATCCACGCCTTTCTTGCTGCGAAGGACCAAGACGTGGATGCCCGCGACCAGCGCGGGCATGACGGGAATTAGATAAGCGTATCGTACAGATCATCCCATTCCGGATTCATTGAATGGATTAGCCGCACCTTCCAGGCGCGCGGCCAGTGTTTGATCGTCTTCTCGCGCTGAATTGCGTATCGAATATCGTCAAATCGCTCCGCATAAACCAATCGCTTCAAGCCGTGCTGTTTGGTAAATCCATCGACAAGTCCTTCGCGATGCTCGAAGGCGCGCCGCGGCAAATTGCTCGTGACGCCGACGTAGAGCACGCCGTCGCGCCGATTGGTTATGAAATAGACCCAGCCGCCCCTCATTTTCAGATTAAAGCAAGGCGTGGATGGCCGGGACAAGCCCGGCCATGACGGGTCAGAGGATAGCGCAGCTTTCCAGTTCAAATTCGGGCGCGCCTATCGCCGCGGCCCGCACCGCGCTCACACCCTCACCACCACCGCCGCTGATAAAAATAATTCTGGGCGCGGGGCAGTCCGTATTGCGGCTGCGCGTAGCCGGATGAGCCGAACCCGCCGTAGCCATAGCTGCCGTCATCGCGCGCCATGGTGGTCGGCGACGGCATCCGCGTGATGAAGCCGCCCTGCGGCTGATCGCTGAGCACCGCGACGAATTCGGTGCGGTAATTGGTTTCGCTCGACAGCGGCTCGTCGGAGATGATGATCGAGGACAGCGGTACTGCGGTGGGTGCGATGGTGTCGAGCACGGCTTGCGGGAAGGTGATGCGGCCGAGCGCGTTCTTGGCGCTGTCGCCGCTGTCGATCGAGACTTCGGTCCAGCGCAAGCCGCCCAAACCGTCCGAACCACCCCCGCGCGCCACCGCGGTGAAGATGTGGGTGCCGAGCGGCTTGTCGGGATCCTTGATGGCGACCGGGTATTCCTGGCTGAAGTCGTACAGCTCGCCGCCGTCCGGCCATTTCTTGTGCGTGTCGCGCCGCACATAAAGCGTCCGCGTCGCGCGGCTGATGAAGATCGCGACTGGCTCGCTCGCGAGCTTCGCCGCTGTCGCGGCGTTGACGGCCGCGACCCGCTTGGCCTCGGCGTCCTTGGCGGCTGCCACTGCGGCCGCGGCGGCGTCCTGCTTCGCCTTGGCATCGGTCTTGGCGGCGTCGCGCTGCGCGCCCAACGCTTCGGCCTCGGCGGCGGCTTTCTGCCTCGCATCCTCGGCCGCGGCCTTCACGGCGTCGGCCCTGGCTTGGTCGGTGATGACGTAGTTCGGGTTGGACTGGATCGCGTTGACGCCGGCGAGCTTCTTCTCGGCGACGGTGAGCGCGGCATCGGCGCGTCGCTTGAGATCGCTGAGCCTGCGCACCGTCAACGGCGCCATCGCCGCGGCGCGCTTGGCCGGCATGACGGCGGCCTTCGCCGCCGCAGCCGCCTGCGTCGCCTCGTCGGCATCATGGGACAGCGCCGCGGCCCGCGCCGGTATCGCGTCGATCGCGTCCTCTTTCGGCACAAACAGCGCCGGATCAGAAAACGCGACGGGCTCGGCGTCGTCCGGTGCGATGATCACCCGCATTCCCAGCTGCGCCTTGTCGAACACCTTGGCGGCGAAATCGAACGGCATGCGCACGCAGCCGTGCGAGGCGGCGTAGCCGGGCAATGGCCCGCCATGCAGTGCGATGCCGTTCCAGGTGATGCGCAGCATGTTCGGCATCCAGGCGTCGTCATACATCGTCGAGTGGTGGTCCTTGTCTTTCTCGATGACGGCGAACACGCCGGCCGGCGTCTCGCGTCCGGTCGTGCCGGTCGAGACCGGCGCGCGCAGGATCCAGCCGTCGGCGTCGTAGAAGGTCACGTGCTGACTCTTGATCGATACGATCGCCATGATCGGGTCACCCGCCGGGCGCGGCGCGGTCATCACGGTCTGGCGCGCCGGGGCAGCCTGCCTGGCGGCGGCGGGCGGTCCCGCGGTCAGCGCCGTCAGCGCGGCCGCGGCCAGGAGGGTCAGCATCGCTGGCTTGGTCATTCCATTCCTCGTGGAAGCGGGATTCCCCGGAAATCATCCGTAGAATGAAGTGAAAGTCTTCACATATGGTAGCGGTTCCCGCGCCCCCCACAGCGGGCGCCTAGCGGCTCGTCGCCTGCGGTTTTAGGGGCGGACCGGCGCGTTATCCCAGCTCGACCGCTTCGACCGCAAGAATCGTGGGCAGGTGACGCGCAATCTCCTGCCAGGTCTCGCCCTCGTCGATACTCCCGAACACCGAGCCGCTGTTGGTGCCGAAGTAAATTCCCGCCGGGTCGCGGTCGTCGCCGGCCATGGCTTGGCGCAGCACGGTGAAGAAACAGGCCTTCTGCGGCAGGCCTTGCCGCATCGCCTGCCAGCTTTGGCCGCCGTCGCGCGATCGCCAGACTGCCGCGGCAGCGTCGGGCGGGAAACGCCCCGCCGTGTCGCCGTTCAGCGGCAGCGTCCAGATCGTGTTCGGATCGCGCGGATGAACGCGGATGGGAAAGCCGAAGGTCGACGGCAAGCCCTTGGTGCAATCGTTCCAGCTCCGGCCGCCATCGGCCGAGCGCCAGACGCCATAGTGGTTCTGCTGGTACAGGATGTCGCTTCCACCCGGCGCGCGGATCATGTTGTGCACGCAGTGCCCGATCTCGCCGTCACGCGGCGCGGCCGGATGCTCGGCGGGGCCGCCGGCTTCGGCATTCGACAGGCGATTGCGGCGCTCCCATGTCGCCCCGCCGTCCTCGGTGGCGAACACGCCGGCCGCCGAGATGCCGACCCAGAGGTTTTTCCGGTTATCCGGATCGGGAAGGATGGTGTGCAGCGTCAGCCCGACGCCGCCGGGAGTCCAGCTTCCGGCCGACGGGTGATCGGTCAGGCCATTCATCTTGACCCAATCCTTGCCGCCGTTGGTGCTGGCCAGAAGGCTCGCCGGTTTGGTGCCCGCGTACAGCGTGCCGTGCGCGTAGCTGAGCGACCAGATTTGCGCGAACGTGTCGGCGAACGGCAACGGCGCTTCGGTCCAGCCGATCATCTTTGCGAGATTGGGGTCCTTGGCGGCCCAATCGTCCATCGTCCCCTTGGTGAGACGGGTGACGGTCCAGCTCGCGCCGCCGTCTTCGCTGCGCCAGACGCCGGCGCCATTCCAGTCGCCGCCGCCGCCGGCCCATAGCGTGCCGGTCTCGGGGTCTCCAATCATGTGATTGATCGGCCAGCCGTTGCAGTAGGGACCTCCAATCGCCCAGCCGCTGCGGTCGTTGCCGCCGGATATCAAAAAGGCGCCCTTGGTCGTGCCGATCAGCAGCGTCGTGCGCGTTGCGGACATCGAATTTTGCTCTCCATCGAAAAGCAACAGTGGATTATAAGACCGCCGTCTTATCTTCGAATTCTAGCACGGGCCGCTTCTCATCGTCATGGCCGGACTTGTTCCGGCCATCCACGACTTGCTTTCTTGCCGTCCGAAAAGACGTGGATGCCTGCGACAATCCCCGGAACAAGTCCGGGGACGGGCATGACGAGTTTGAGTTAGCCGCGTAGTATCACATCGTCATGGCCGGACTTGTTCCGGCCATCCACGACTTTCTTCCCTGCGCCGACGAAGAGACGTGGAGTACCCGCAGCGAGCGCCGGCATGACGGCCGTCAGATGAGAGTATCGTACAAATCATTCCATTCCGGATTCATGGAATGAATGAGTTGCACCTTCCAGGCACGCGGCCAGTGCTTGATGGTGGTCTCGCGCTGAATTGCATATCGAATATCGTCAAAGCGCTCTGCATAGACCAATCGCTTCAGGCCGTGACGTTTGGTAAATCCATCAACGAGTCCCTCCCGATGTTCGTAAATTCGCCGGGGCAAGTTGCTCGTAACCCCGGCATACAGGATGCCGTCGCGCCGATTGGTCACGAAATAAACCCAGCCGCCTGCCATGCGGCGGATTAAAGCAAGACGTGGATGGCCGGAACAAGTCCGGCCATGACGGCATGCAGCGAATGCGAATTCGGGAACATGACGCCCATCACCCTCTACATCGACGCTGACGCCTGCCCGGTGAAGCAGGAAATTTATCGTGTCGCCGAGCGCCATGCGGGGAAGGGCGTCGCGATTAAAGTCTTCGTCGTCAGCAATTCACCGATCGCAGTGCCGCGCGATGATATGATCGAGCGCGTGGTCGTCGGCGCCGGCATGGACGAGGCCGACAATTGGATTGCCGAACGCGCCAAGCGCGGCGATATTGTCATCACCGCCGACGTGCCGCTGGCGAGCCGCGCCGTGAAGGCCGGCGCCGAGGTCATCGCGCCAAACGGCAAGCCCCCGAAGAGTTGATCGGCATGGCACTGGCGACGCGCAATCTGTTGGATTCGCTGCGCTCGGCCGGCGAGATCACCGGCGGGCCCAAACCCTTCGCGCCGCGCGACCGCTCCGAATTTCTCTCCGCGCTCGACCGCGCGCTCGTGCGGCTGACGCGCGAGGGGTTTGGGTAGACGGGCTAAGGCCGGCGGCACGCCTCACTCCCCGTCATCCTGAGGCGGCCGCGAAGCGGCCCTCGCCCGGGCGGCTCCGGGCCAAAACGCCCGTTTCGACATTGGCTCTATTCGCGCAAAATAAATCCCAAGACCGGCAAACGCCGCAATCTCGGCACCTTCGGCTCCCGCGCCGCCGCCGAAAAGCACGAACGCGCCGTGCAATATTTCAAACGGCACTAGCCGTCCGCCCCGGGCAGTATGAAACATTCCCGCCGCATTTCATTCACCATTCCGCCGGGTGGCGCGCTTATGCCCTTGATTTGAACCAAAGACCGGCGAAAGACTTCTAACAGTTGGGCGACCCACCCTCAGGTAATCACCGCATGCGTTCCCTTAAGCTTTTCTCCGCCTCGCTTCCGACCGCGGCGCTGGCCTTGGCGCTTTCCGCGCCGTTCGCGACGGCGGCTTATGCCAATATCGCCATCAGCATCGACAAATCGACGCAGCACATGACGGTCGCGGTCGACGGCCAGCAGCGTTACGTGTGGCCGGTGTCGACCGGGCGGCCCGGCTACGACACGCCGGGCGGCACCTTCAAGATCAACCGCATGGACGCCGACCATTTCTCTCAGGAATGGGACAATGCGCCGATGCCGCACACCATGTTCTTCGACCTGCACGGCCACGCCATTCATGGCTTTTCCGACGTCAAGCATCTCGGCCTGGCGGTGTCGCACGGCTGCGTGCGGCTCTCCCCGGACCATGCCGCGACCTTGTTCGACCTGGTGAAAACCGAAGGCATGGCCAATACCAGCGTGAGCGTCGAAGGCCGTACGCCGGGCGGCGACAACGTGCCGGTGGCGCGCGCGCATCTGCCGGACAACGAGACGGTTTATAACAATCAGCCGGTGCAGCTCGCGCCGCAATATGGGCAACAGCAGCAGCAGCCATATTATGGTCAGCAGCCCTCGCAGCAGCAGTATTATGGCCAGCAGCCCCCGCAGCAGCAGCCGTATGATGACGGCCAGCAGCAGGCTTACAGCCAGCCGGGCTACGGTCAGGGCACTTATGCCCAGCCGCAACCGTATTACGGCCGAGACAACGACGGACAAGGCTATTACGGCCAGCCGCGGACCTATTACACCCAGCCCGGCTATCCGCCGCAGCCGCCGCCGGTCTATCGGCAGTGGTGAGGCCGTTCACGCTGTGTTGAGCGGGCGCTGCGCCGCCGCCGCAGTCCCGCCGCTAAGAATGGAATAGTCTGATGCGTCCGCTGTTCATCGCAGCGGACGCATTCATTTCAGCGGGAGGATTAAGCACCATGTCACTCGTTCGTCGCTTTGTCGTCATCACGGCCGCCGGCGCCGCCTTTGCCGGCCTGCTCAGCGCGTCGGCCGGCGCCGCGCTGATCATGCACAAGGATCTGACCTTGAGCGTCGCCAAGACCATTGCCGAAGAGACCGTCGCGGCGTGCGCGGCCAAGGGCTATCCGGAATCCGCCGTCGTGGTCGATCGCGACGGCGCCACCATCGTCGAGATGCGCGGCGATAACGCCTCGCCGCACACCATGGAGAACGCGCGGCGCAAGGCTTACACCGCGATGACCTTCAAGCAGCCGACCGCGGAATACGCCAAGAAGCTGCAAGACCCCAATTCAGTGGCGCATCAGCAGGTGACGCTGCCGAATGTGATCGCCATTCCGGGCGGCCAGCCGATCAAGGCCGGCAACGACGTGGTCGGCGGCGTCGGCGCCTCCGGCTCGCCCGGCTTCGACGACGATTGCGTCAATGCCGGCATGGATAAAGTGAAAGATCAGCTGCAGTGAGTCATTTCGTCACCCTGAGGTGCTCGGCGCGAAAGCGCCGAGCCTCGAAGGATGACGGGTATCAATTCGGCTTCTGAAATTTCAGCACGAAATTATCGACCGGCATCGGCTTGTAACTCGGGAAGTCGTGGGTGTCGGCGGGATTGCGCCAGAAATTGCCCTCGGCGACCTGCTTGAACCCGGCCGCCTCGATCTCCTTCTGCAGCGTCGCTTCTTCGATCCGGTGCAGCGTTTTGTTGACCGAAATGCCCTGGCCCGGCAGCGCCGAATGATCGGCGATCACCAGAATGCCGCCGGGCTTGAGCGCGGTGAACATCTTCTTGTCCATCGCCGCGCGGTCGACGTTCATGTAGCTGGTGTCGTGGTAATAGAACAGGAAGGTGATGATATCGAGATCGTGCACGTCCGCCGGAATGGGATCGTCGAAGGGCCGGATGTCGACGACCACGTCCTTGAACGCCGGCGTTTTCATGCGCGCCTCGAACGCCGCCTTGGGTTTGTCGGCGAGATCGGGCGGGTTTTGCGCATAGACGACACCGTTCGGCGCCACCGCGCGCGCCATCATTTCGGTTGAGTAGCCGCCGCCGGCGGCCATATCGAGCACCGTCATGCCCGGCCGTGGCGCGGCAAAAGCGAGGAACGGCAGCGGATCGCGGCGCTTGTCGGCGTTGCGGTCGGCCTCGCTGCGATCCGGCGCCGCCATCAGCGCGGCATAATCGGGCGCCGTTTGCGCCCGGACGCTCTGCGAAAACCAGCCCGCGACGGCCACCGCTACAATGCTAAAGGCGACGGCTGCAGATTGATGCAGTGAAAAATGTTTCATCGATTGCTCCCGGCAAGAACGGATCGGATCGTAGCGCCAAAGCATCGCCGCGGCGTTGACAAAGCTGTGAAATACCCTCGCAAATATTGTGGAAAGCCGGTGGAATAATCCGGGATAATGCGGTGAATCGCCCCGGCCGATTCCGCCGCCGCGCCCCCGTTGAGCCTGTGAATTTCGAGCATAATGTCCCGAACTCTCGATGCATCAGTGCCCTTATCCGATCCGCGACTGGCGCCGGGCACTACCATTGCGGCACTGGAAACCGGTGAACAATCGGCGCGGCAGCTTGCCAATCTGTTTGCCGAGATTTTTGGCGATGATGTCGCCCTCAGCCTGGCGGACCTCGGGCAGGGCAACTGGCGCGTGACGCTCTATTTTCACGGCGCGATCGACGAGGCGAAGGTGCGCGGTCTGGCGGCGATTGCCGGCGGAGATGCAGCCGCCGCCGCGTTGTGCTTCGAACGCATCGCCGCCAAGGATTGGGTGGCCGAAAGCCTCGTCGGATTAAGACCTGTCACGGCCGGCCGCTTCATCGTCCACGGCGCGCACGACCGCGTCGGCGTTCCGCCGAACCGCATTGGCATCGAGATCGAAGCTGCGCTCGCCTTCGGCACCGGCCATCACGGCACCACGCGCGGCTGCCTGTTGGCGCTCGATCGCCTGTGCAAGTCGTTGCGCGGCGGCAAGGCTGCGCCGCGCATTCTCGATCTCGGCACCGGCTCCGGCGTGCTCGCCATCGCCGCCGCGCGCGCCTTGCACGCCCGCGTGCTGGCGACCGATATCGATGTCGCGGCTGTGCGCGTGGCGCGCGCCAATGCCAGGCTCAACCGCATCGGGCCGCTCGTCACCCTTGCTACGGCGGTCGGCGTCACCGCACCGGCGATCCACGCGCAAGCGCCGTTCGATCTGGTGTTTGCCAATATCCTCCTTAAGCCGCTGCAGCGGCTGGCCGCGCCACTGACCAAAATCGTCGCGCCCGGCGGCCGCGTCGTGGTGTCCGGGCTTCTGACCGCGCAGGCCAATGCTGCGCTCGCCGCCTATCATGCGTTCCACCTCGAACGGCCGATCGTGCTCGACGGTTGGACGTCGCTGGTCTTGACGCGTTCGGGCCAAGGTCCCACCGCGCGGCGCCGCCCCAGCATCAGCATTGCCCGCCGCCGCCGCGATCCATAGATTGCGCGATCATGTTCGAGGCGCATTTCCAGTCGTTCGAGGATCGCGGCGCACGCGGCGACAGCGTGCCTCGGCTCGCGGCGTTGCGGGCGGAGCTGAAGCGGCGCGGGCTCGACGGCTTTATCGTGCCGCGCGCCGACCGCTACCAGAACGAATATGTGCCGCCCTGCGCCGAGCGGCTTGCCTGGCTCACCGGGTTCACCGGCTCGGCCGGCGCGGCCATCGTGCTGGCCGATAGCGCGGTCATTTTCGTCGATGGCCGCTATACGGTGCAGGCGCGCGACGAAGTCGATGCCGCGGCGTTCACCATCGAGCACCTGGTCGACCATCCGCCAACAGCCTGGATCGACGAGAATTTGCCGGCCGGCGCCAAGCTCGGCTATTCGCCGTGGCTACACACCGTCGATGGCGCCGAGCGCCTCGCCAAAGCCTGCGAAGCGGTCGGCGGCAGTCTCGTTCCGGTCGCCGATAATCCGATCGATGCGTGTTGGCAGGGCCGGCCGCCGCCGCCGCTCGGAGCCGTAGTGCCGCACGATCTGCGCTATGCCGGTGAGGACGCCGCGGCAAAACTCACGCGCGTGCGTGCCGATCTGCAAAAGCTCAAGGTTGACATGCTGGTGGTGTCCGATCCGCAAGCCGTGTGCTGGCTCCTCAATATCCGCGGCAGCGATGTGCCGCACACGCCGGTGACCTTGGCTTTCGCGCTGGTGCCGAAGGAGGGCCGAGCGTCGCTCTATATCGACGGCCGCAAGCTCGGCGACGACGTTCGGCATCGCCTCGACGAACTCGTCGAAGTCCGCGCGCCGGAAAAATTCGCCGGCGATCTCGCCGCGCTGGGCAAAGCGCAGCGCGCGGTGCGGCTCGATCCGGCCGCATGTGCCGAGGCGATTGCCCGGCTCGTCACCGAAAACGGCGGCAAGGTGATGCGCGGCAGCGATCCAATTGCGCCCATGAAAGCGGTCAAGAACACGACCGAGATCGCGGGCGCCCGCGCCGCGCAGTTGCGCGACGGCGTCGCGATGGCGCGTTTCCTCGCCTGGTTCGATCGCGAGGCGCCGCACGGACAGTTGACCGAAGTCGACGCGGTCGAGGCCTTGGAGAGTTTCCGCCGCGACACAGGACTCTTGAAGGACGTCTCGTTTCCGACCATCGCCGGCGCCGGCCCGGACGGCGCCATCGTGCATTACCGAGTCACCCGCAACAGCAATCGCCGCATCGGGTCGGGCGAGCTGTTTCTGGTCGATTCCGGCGGCCAGTACGAAGACGGCACCACCGACATCACGCGCACCATCGCCGTCGGCGCGCCGAGTGCCGAGATGCGCCGCAATTTCACGCTGGTGCTCAAGGGCCACATCGCCATCGCGCGCGCGGTGTTCCCGGAGGGCACCAGCGGCGCGCAACTCGACACGTTGGCGCGGCAATTTCTGTGGCGGGCCGGGCTCGATTTCGATCACGGCACCGGCCACGGCGTCGGCAGCTTTCTCTCCGTGCATGAAGGGCCGGCGCGCATTTCCAAGCTTGGCAGCGCGCCGCTCAAGCGCGGCATGATCCTCTCCAACGAACCGGGTTATTACCGCACCGGCGCCTACGGTATCCGCATCGAGAATCTGATTCTGGTCATTGAAGCCGCGCCCGTTGCCGGCGCGGAAAAGCCGCTCAATGCGTTCGAGACCCTGACGCTGGCGCCGATCGACGTGCGGCTGATCGAGCCGCGATTACTGACCGCTGACGAGATCGCCTGGCTTGCGGCCTATCACGCCCGCGTACGCGAGACGCTGGCGCCGCTGGTGGACGCGCCGACCCGTGACTGGCTCATAGCGGCGACGACGCTGCTGGCAGTCGATTGAATTTTTGCGGCGCGCGCAATTACAGCCGAATGACGGAAATGGAACTTTTAATAGGGAGCGACGTTTTTTCGCAGGGTTGAACTTTGCGAGCGCGATCCTCGGCAAGCCGCTTCTGGCTTCGCTGCAACGCGCTCAGAAGCGAGGAAACGTCATGCTTTCGACAATTCTGATTATCGTTCTTGTTCTGCTCTTGATCGGCGCGCTGCCGACATGGCCGTATAGCAGCGGCTGGGGCTATTATCCCGGCGGCGGCCTCGGTCTGATCCTCGTCATAGTGATCGTCTTGGCGCTGGTCGGACGAATATAGCGATGCCGTCATTGCGGTCGGAGCAAAGCAATCCAGGGCCGAAGCGCTGGATTGCTTCGTCGCTTGGCTCCTCGCAATGACGAGTGGGATTAGCGAATAAGTTTCGCCCATTCGTCTTCGGTCAGGACCGTCACGCCGTGCTTCTTGGCCTCGGCGAGCTTTGAACCGGCGCCCGGCCCGGCGACGACGTAATCGGTTTTTTTCGACACCGAACCCGACACTTTGGCGCCGAGCCGTTCCGCGGAGGCCTTGGCCTCGTCGCGTGTCATCTTTTCCAAGCTCCCGGTGAACACAACGGTCTTGCCGGCGACCGGTGAGTCGCCGCGCGGTTTCTCGGCGTCGCGGATGCGCACTTGCGCGGCGAGCCGTTCGACACGGCGGCGATTATGTGTCTCGCCAAAATAATCGTGCAGGCTTTCGATCACGGTGTCGCCGATCTGATCGAGCGCGTCCATGTCCTGCTTGGTCTCGGCGTCGTCCTTGGCAAGCTTGAGGCAGGCTTCGTGAAACGCGTCCCAGCTGCCATAGCCGCGCGCCAGCGCCACCGCCGTGGTCTCGCCGACATGGCGGATGCCGAGCGCATAGATGAAACGCTCCAGTGAAATGTCGCGCCGCGCTGCGATGGCAGCGAACAGGTTGCGCACCGAAGTCTCGCCGAAGCCCTCGACGTCCTCGAGGCGGATCGTCTTGTTGCGCGCCTCCAGCGTGAAAATATCGGCCGGCTCCTTGACCCATTCGTTTTCGTAAAACAGCTCGATCTGCTTCTCGCCGAGCCCGTCGATATCGACGGCGCGGCGGGAAACAAAATGTTCGAGGTGCCCGACCGCCTGATAAGGACAGGCAAATTCTCCGGTGCAGTGAACCCGCGCGCCTTCGGCGCCGCCGGCGATGACTTCGCGCACCACGTCGGTATGCAGCGGACAGGGGCACTTTGTCGGGAATTCGTAAGGCTTGGCCCCGCGCTGACGCTTGTCTTCGACCACGCCGAGCACTTGCGGGATGACGTCGCCAGCGCGCTGAATCTGAACGGTGTCGCCTATGCGCACGTCGAGCCGCGCGATCTCGCCGGCATTATGCAGCGTCGCGTTCTGCACCACGACGCCGCCGACCGTGACCGGTTCGAGCTTGGCGACCGGCGTCAGAAAGCCGGTGCGGCCAACCTGGATCTCGATGTCCTTGACGACGGTGGTTGCCTTTTCGGCCGGAAATTTGTGCGCGATCGCCCAACGCGGCGAGCGCGACACGAAGCCGAGCCGTTCCTGCCAATCGAGGCGATCGACTTTGTAAACCACCCCGTCGATGTCGTAATCGAGGCTGGCGCGCCGCGCCTCGATGTCGCGGTGGAATTGCAGCAGCTCGTCGACCGACCGGCACATCTTGGTCAGTGGATTGGTCTTGAGCCCGCAATGCTCGAACCACTTGATCATGCCGGATTGCGTGTCCGCCGGCATTTCGCTGATCTCGCCCCAGGCATAAGCAAAGAAGCCGAGCGGCCGCGACGCGGTGATCGAGGGGTCGAGCTGGCGCAACGAGCCGGCCGCGGTGTTGCGCGGATTGACATAGAGCGGCTTGCCGGCTTCCGCTTGCTTGCGGTTAAGGTCGAGGAACGCCGCTTTGGTCATATAGACTTCGCCGCGCACCTCGCACACCGCCGGAATGCCGCGCCCCTTAAGCCGCTTCGGGATATCCGCAAGCGTTTTCACATTGGCAGTGACATCTTCGCCTTCGGCGCCGTCGCCGCGCGTCGCGCCGGTGACGAGCTCGCCTTTTTCATAGCGCAGCGACATCGACAAGCCGTCGATCTTCGGCTCGGCGGAAAAGGCGATCTCCTCGTCCTCGCCGAGACGGAGAAAACGGCGAATGCGGCCGACGAAATCGACGACGTCCTCCTCGGCGAAGGCATTGTCGAGGGAGAGCATCGGCACCGCATGGCGGACTTTGGCGAAACGCACCGATGGCGCCGCGCCGACCCGCTGCGTCAGGCTTTCCATCGTGCGCAATTGCGGAAAGCGCGCCTCGATCGCGTTGTAACGCTGGCGCAGCGCATCATAGGCCGCATCCGAAAGGGTCGGCGCGTCGTCCTGATAGTAGCGCCGGTCATGCCCGGCGATCTCGGCGGCCAGCCGCGCGTGCTCGGCCTTGGCCTGCTTCTCAGTGAGAGAGTCGACGGATGTCTCGGACTTTTCGCGACGGGCCATGGACGTCAACTAGCAGCGCGGATCAAACGCTCGGCCGCCGCGCGGGCTTCGGCGGTGATTTCGGCGCCGGCGAGCATGCGGGCGATCTCCTCGCGGCGGCGTTCGTCTTGCAATTCGGCGACGCGGGTGGCGACCCGCTTGCCCTTGGCCAGCGCATCCTTGCTGATGAGATAATGCCGGTCGGCGCGCGCCGCCACCTGCGGCGCATGCGTCACCGCGATTACCTGCACGCCGGAGGCGAGGCGCGCCAGCCGCACGCCGATGGCATCGGCGACCGCGCCGCCGACGCCGGTATCGATCTCGTCGAAAACAAGCGTCGGCGCCGAGCCGCGGTCGGCGAGCACGACTTTGAGCGCGAGCAGAAAGCGCGCGAGTTCGCCGCCGGACGCGACCTTCATCAGCGGCCCGGGCCGCGTGCCCGGATTGGTTTGCACCCAGAACTCGACGCGATCGAGGCCATGCGGGCCTTCGCCTTCGCTTTCGATCTCGGTGGAGAATGCCGCGCGCTCGAGTTTCAGCGGCTTCAGCTCGGCATTGACGGCCTTGTCGAGCTTCTGTCCGGCGCGACGGCGCGCGGCGGACAGTGCCTGGGCCGCCGCGCGATAGCGCGCGGTAGCTTGTTCGGCTTCGCGCTCAAGCGCGGCAAGCCGCTCGGCCCCGGCATCGATCAAAGCGAGGTCGCTGTCATAGCGGCGCGCCAGCGCGGCCAGTTCGTCGACCGGCACATTGTATTTGCGGCCGGCGGCGCGCAACGCGAACAGGCGCTCCTCGATCCGATCAAGCTCGGCCGGGTCGTATTCGGCGACCCGCAGCGCATGCTCGAGCTGGGCGCGGGCCTCGTCCAGCGCGGTGAGCGCGGTATCGATCGCTTTGACCGCCGGCTCGATCAGCGCCGGCGCCTGCGTGGCGCGGCGTTCCAGGCGCCGCACTGCGGTCGCGAGCGGGGGCACCAGCGAGTTCGGTCCGCTGAGGGCCTCATGCGTGGCGCGCAGATCGTCGGCGACCTTCTCCGCCTGCATCATGGAGGCGCGACGCTCGGCGAGCGCCGTTTCCTCTCCGATTTGCGGATTGAGGCGGCCAAGCTCGTCGACGGCGTGGCGCAGCCATTCGGCCTCGCGATTGGCGCGCTCGACATCGGCGCGATGATGTTCCACCGCGATATCGCGGGCGCGCCGCTCGTCCCATAGCCGCGCCACGTCGCCGGCATCGGCGTCGCTGCCGCCGTAGGCGTCAAGCAGAGCGCGATGCGTCGCCGCGTCGACGAAAGCGCGCTCGTCGTGCTGGCCGTGAATCTCGACCAAAACCGTTCCCAGCGCGCGCAGGACCTGGACGCTGACCGGCTGGTCGTTGACGAAGGCGCGCGTCCTGCCGTCGGCAAACTGCGTCCGGCGCACGATCAGTTCGTCTTCGCCGACAAGGTCGTTGTCGGCCAGCACGCGCCGCGCCGGATGGTCTTTGGCGACGTCGAAGGCGGCAATCACCTGGCCGTGCTCGGCGCCCTCGCGCACCAGAGCCGCGTCGCCGCGGGCGCCGAGCGCCAGCGCAAAGGCGTCGAGCAGGATCGACTTGCCGGCGCCGGTTTCGCCGGTCAATGCGGCAAGGCCGGCGCCGAAATCGATATCGAGCCGGTCGATCAGAACGATGTCGCGGATGGAAAGGCGAGCCAGCATCGGATGACAGACAAAAGAGGACGGACGAGAGATATTATTCGCGATTCTTATGTCTGTCCTCTGTCGTTCCTCGGCCGTCAGCCGCTTTGCGGCCCGCTGGCCAAGCCGATTTTCTGGAAAGCGCGGCTGATCCAAGACCCTTTATTCTCGGTCATCGGCGCGCCACCGGCGTTTTTCACGAGATTATAGGCATCCTTGTACCACGGACTGTCCGGGAAGTTGTGGCCGAGCACCGCGGCGGCAGTCTGGGCCTCGTCCATGATGCCCAGTGCCACGTAGCATTCGCTTAAGCGCTCCAGCGCCTCTTCGACGTGGCGCGTGGTCTGGTATTGCGTCACCACGACCTTGAAGCGGTTGATGGCGCCGACGAAGTCGCGCTTCTTCTCGTAGAAGCGTCCGACGTCCATTTCCTTGCCGGCGAGCTGGTCGCGCGCCATGGCGATCTTTTTCTGCGCGGCAATGGCATATTCGCTTTGCGGATATTTGCGCACCACTTCTTCGAGCGCATCGATCGCGTGCGTCGCCCGATCCTGGTCGCGCGAGACGTCGAGAATCTGATCGTAGTAGGATTCGCCGATCAGATACTGCGCGTATGCCGCGTCCGGACTGGCGGGGTGCAGCGTGATGTAGCGCTTCGCCGAATTGACGCAGTCGTCATACTCTTCGGCCTGATAATAGGCATAGGCCGACATCAGCAGGGATTTGCGCGCCCACTCCGAATATGGGTCCTGGCGGTCGACCTCGTCGAATTTCTTCGCCGCGCCTTTGTAGTCGCCTTTGTTGTTGAGGAGGAAAAGTCCCTCGTTGTAGAGCATGTCGGGCGGATCGTCGGGGACGTAGTCGCCGCTTTTGTCCTTGAAAAAGCTGCAACCCATGAGCGGCGCGGCGACGAGCGCCAGCGCCAGGCCGCCCGACAGCATGCGCAGCCTGGAACCGGATCTCAACGATCCTCGTAAACGCGACATCATGAGCGTGGTTCAGTCCCCGTCCCCGCCGGTGGTTCATTCGACGCCCCCGATACCAGCGTGAACGCACCGCAGCCCTATGACAATACAGCAATTATCGCCGACAATCGGCCCGGAATAAGGCGTAAAAGGTAAAGAGCGTTAAGAGACGTCGGGACCGTAAGCGGGGCTGGTAAAGGCTGCCGGAAGGTCGGCATGACCGCGCGGACGGCGGGTTTCCGGCATCTCGACATAGGCCCAGGCGCTGCGATCGGTCATCAGCGCGGTCAATACCGCATGATTGAGCTTATGGCCGCCCCGCACCGAACGATAGGCGCCAAGAAGCGGCGCGCCCGACAGCGCCAGATCACCGATCGCGTCGACGGCCTTATGGCGCACGAACTCGTCGGCGAAGCGCACGCCCTCCGGATTGAGGACGCGATTTTCGGCGATGACGACGGTGTTTTCGAAGGAAGCGCCGAGCGCATAGCCGGCGCTCCACAGTTTCGATACGTCGCGCATAAAGCCAAAAGTGCGGGCACGCGCGAGCTCGCGGCGGAATAGATCCGGCTCGACGTCCATGGCGAAGTTCTGCCGGCCGATCAGCGGATGATCGAATTCAATCTCGGTTTCGATGCGCAGGCCGCGCAAATATGGCCGCAACTCGCCGTAGCTGTCGCCCTTGGCGACACGCACCGTCTTGAGCACCTGGATGTAACGCCGCGCCGCCGGAGACGCGACGATGCCGGCCTGGTCGATGGCAGCGACGAACGGCTCCGCGCTGCCGTCCATGATCGGGACTTCGGGGCCGTCGACCTCGACCAAGGCATTATCGACCCCCAATCCGTGCAAGGCGGCAAGCACGTGTTCGGTCGTGGACACCGCCGGGCCATTGTGGTCGCCGAGCACGGTGGCAAATTCGGTCGCCGTCACCGAACGGTAATGGGCTTTTAATTCGCGGTCAGGCCGGCCGTCGACGCCGCAGCGCGAAAAGACGATGCCGGTATCGGCTTCGGCCGGATGCAATGTGAGAGTGGCCGGCGAGCCGGAATGAACGCCGATGCCGGCAACCGCGACTTGATCTTTCAGCGTCGTCTGCCGGCCGGCGGGTACGCCCCTCATCATGCCCTCGTCCCAACCTTACGGCCAAACTACGCGAGCAAAATACGCGCGAACAGATGGCCACCTCGACGTCAGGGGAACGCATTCTACAAGCAGGGGGACTGGCCGACACCGGCGCCAGGAACTCGCTTCCCCCAAACATCCCCTCGAACCGAGGAAACCTTACCGGCGTAGTCCAATCCGGCCAACTCACGCTTTCTTACCGACTGTTACCTTTTTCCGGCCGCAGTCTTGTCGGCTCCTTGCCGTAAAATCGCGAAGGCAACGTCTCTAAATGCAGAAATCCGCCCCGCCGCATGGAGCGACGGGACGGATTGTGCCGTATGACGGAATTAGGCTCGATCTATCAATAATTTAGTTCACCGGGCGGAATTGCTTGGGTCGCTACCCGGTGCCGCGCTTGCGTCCGCCGTTACTTCGCTTGCCGGCGCAGGAATGCCGGAATGTCGAGTTGATCCTCGTCACTGGAGTTATGCACAGGGGCCTGCCGCCCGTGCTGATCGAGCCCCTGCGGCGCGGAACGCCGGGCGTATTCGGATACCGGCAGGTCATGACCCGGTTCTTTGCGCGACTCGGGTCGCGGCTGGGCCGGCCGCGGCATCGGCCGCCCGGTCAAACGCTCGGGCGATACCGGGCCGCTAACCGGGGCGCCTACCGGCGCCGCCGGCAAGCCCGCCTCCGATTCGTCCTGGTCGCGACGCCCGAGGCCGACCGAAGCCAACCGCTGCAACAACGACATCCGGCGCTTTTCGGGATGATCGTCCTCACGCACCTCGCCGCGCCGCGCGCGGATCTCATTCTGCGCCGGGACCGGCAGCTCATCGAGCCGCGGCATACGCGGCGGCCGCTGCGGCAACCGTTCCGGCTCCGGCGGAATGAACGCCGCCGGTTCGAGAATGTCCGGCTTGAGGCCGGCTTCCGGCTCGCTGGCGGCCGGGTCGATGAACAGGGAAGGCTTTGGCGCAAGCGGACGGATCGATACGTCCTCGACGGCGGCGGCAATTGCCGCCTTGGCCGCCGATTTAATCGACGCGTTCACCGCGGCGGGAGCGGCGGACGACGCCGGAGCGGCGGCTGGAATTGCCGGTGCCGCCGGCATAGCCGGTGCGGCGGCCGCAGGCCGGCCCGGTTCAGGCCGCACATTGCGCTCGGCGATGCGCTGGTTCTCGGCGCGGATGCGCTGGGCGACCTCGGCCATTCGTGTATCCGCCGCCGGCACGATCGGCCGTTGCGACAGTGCTTGGTCGATGCCGGTCGCCACCACCGATACCCGGATCATGCCGTCGAGACTTTCATCGAAGGTCGCGCCGACGATGATGTTGGCGTCTTGATCGACCTCCTCGCGGATGCGCGTTGCCGCCTCGTCGACCTCGTAGAGCGTCAGATCGCGGCCGCCGGTGATGGAAATCAGCAGGCCCCTGGCGCCCTTCATCGAGGCGTCGTCGATCAGCGGATTGGAGATCGCGGCTTCCGCCGCGGTGATCGCCCGCTTGTCGCCCTCGGCCTCGCCGGTTCCCATCATCGCCTTGCCCATCTCGCGCATGACGGCGCGGACGTCGGCGAAATCGAGGTTGATGAGGCCTTCCTTGACCATGAGGTCGGTGATGCAGGCGACGCCCGAATAGAGCACCTGGTCCGCCAACGCGAAGGCGTCGGCAAACGTCGTCTTCTCGTTCGCCACCCGGAACAGGTTCTGATTGGGAATGATGAGCAGTGTGTCGACGCATTTCTGCAGTTCGGTGATGCCGCCGTCGGCGATGCGCATGCGGCGCTGGCCTTCGAAGTGGAACGGCTTGGTCACCACGCCGACGGTGAGGATGCCGAGATCGCGCGCGGTCTTGGCGATCACCGGCGCGGCTCCGGTTCCGGTGCCGCCGCCCATGCCCGCGGTGACGAAGCACATATGCGCGCCGGAGAGATGGTCGCGGATTTCGTCGATGACCTCTTCGGCGGCAGCCCGCCCGACGTCGGGTTGCGATCCGGCGCCCAGCCCCTCGGTGACCTGGACGCCCATCTGCACGACGCGCTCGGCCTTCGACATCGTGAGCGCCTGGGCGTCGGTGTTGGCCACCACGAAATCGACGCCCTGCAAGCCGGCGCTGATCATATTGTTGACGGCATTGCCGCCGGCGCCGCCGACACCGAATACGGTGATGCGGGGTTTTAGCTCACGGATATCGGGAATATTCAGATTGATGGTCATGGTTGCCTCTTGTTCGTCGCACGGGCGTTGTTCACGCGATCCGTGAACGTGTCTTGCCCCGTCCGGTCCGCCACCGGCCGTTTCGATTTTCTAGCTTCGCGACTGGGGGCCATCAGAAACTCTCGCGAAGCCATTGTCCGACACGGGTGAAATAGCCACCCGTGCCCGTCATGAGATGCCGCTTGCGCCGCGCCTCGAAATGCTCGAGATGCGCGGCCTGCGGATAAACCAAAAGACCGGCGGCGACGGCGAAGGCTGGGCCCTTGGCCGACTCCGGCGCTCCGGCGATGCCGAGCGGCCGGCCGACGCGCACAGGTCGAGCCAAAATGCGCGACGCCAGATCCGGCAGTCCGGTCAATTGGCTGGCGCCGCCAGTAAGGATGACATGGCCGCGCCGCTCCGCCGCGATCGATGTCGCGGCGAGCCGGTCGCGCACCATTTCGAGAATTTCCTCGACGCGCGGCTTGATGATACCGACCAGTGCCGCGCGGGAGACGAATTGCGCCTGCTCGCGTTCGTCTTCGCTCAGCGGCGGCACAGTGACCATGTCGCGCTCATCCGACCCCCCGGCGAGCACACTGCCATAAAGCGTCTTGATTCGCTCGGCGTCGGCGATCCGGGCGTTCAGCCCGCGGGCGATATCCATGGTGACGTGCTGGCCGCCGAGCGCGAAGCCTTCCAGATGGACGCAGCGCCCGCCCAGGAACACCCCCATCGTGGTGGTGCCGGCGCCCAGATCGACCACGGCCGACCCGAGATCCGCCTCGTCGTCGGCGAGAACGGCGAGGCCGGCGCCGTAAGGGGAAGCCACCATGGCCTCGACGTCGAGATGGCCACGTTCGACCGCGAGTATCAGATTGCGCGCGGCGGCGACGTCGGTGGTGGCGATGTGCATGTGAACGCCGAAGCGCGAGCCGAGCATGCCGCGCGGATCGCGCACGCCGTCAACGCCGTCGATCGAATAAGCCACCGGCAGCGAATGCAGCACCGCCCGGCCGTCACGCAGCGAATGGCGGCTGCCTGCGGCTAAGACCCGGGCGATGTCGCCGTCGGAGACGGCGGAGCCGACAATGTCGATGTCGGCCGCGAACAGATCGCTGGCAAGCCGGCCCGCCGACAGCGACAGCACGACGGACTCGATCTCGACACCGGCCATGCGCTCGGCGGCGTCGACGGCCTGGCGAATGGCGTCTTCCGCTTGCGCGAGATTGACGACACTGCCGGCCTTCATGCCGCGCGCATTGGTATGGCCGAAACCGACGATTTCGATGGCGTGGCTGCGGCGGGTCAGGACCTGCTGCGGCTCCTGCGGCCGCAGCCGCGCGATCAGGCAAACGACCTTGCTCGATCCGACGTCGAGCGCGGCAACAAGCGCACTGCGCCGCGGCGAAATCGGCTTCATCTTCGGCGTCAGGCCGTAGCGGAGGGCGTTCATACGTCGCCCCCCTTCTTCTTTTTCAAGGTGGCCTTGAGGGCCTCGTTGCGGGCGGCCGCTGCGGCGTCGGACAAGCGCACGGTCACGCGGTCCGGCAATCGCAGATCGACCGCGGCGATGTCGCGCGACAGGAGCTTCTTGTCGCGGTCAAGCGCGACCAGGCGATCGAGCGCGGCGGGGACGTCGCTTTCCGGCAGCTGCACGTTGATGCCGTTGGTCAGCCGCAGATCCCAGCGCCGGTCCGCCACCAGGAGCGAAGCGCGCAACGCCGAACGGATATCCGGGTAACGATCGACGATGGCGAGAAAATCCTTGGCCTGCCGCTCGGCATCGCGCCCGACCACAAGCGGTAGGCCCAGATAGCGGTTCTCGACGAACGGCTCGAGCACGGTGCCGTCGGCGGCGATGACGCTCAGCCGGCCGTTCTTCTGCCACAGCGCAAAAGCGTGACGCTCGGTGATCGTGATCTGCAGCCGGTTGGGGTAAAGCTTGAGCACGGCGGCGTCGGCGATCCACGGATTTGCCAACAGCCGCTGGCGCGCCGCATCGGCGTCGAGGAACAAAAGCGAGGCGCGGCCGGTAACCCCGGCAGTGGTGAGGATTTCCTCGCGGCTGACTTCTTTCTCGCCAGACAGCGAGATTGCCGCGATGCGGAAGCCGAGCGTATTTGCCGCAAGATCGCGCGCATTTTTGACCCAGTCGATCACCTCGGACACATGCTGTCCGGCGACCGCGCCATAGGCCAGGGCGCCGGCAATGAGCAGGATCGATCCGATGACGCCGGCGCCGCGCGGCAGATGGGCGACTTTGGCCGCCCATCGTCCGATCAGCCGGCGATAGTTCAAAGATGCGGCAAACCGGATGTCCCGGTGGCGCGGCCGATCGACCGGCGCACGGGTACGGCTCGGCTCGTCATGCGGCGCGCCGACCGGCTTTGCAGCTGATTGCCCCGACCGCGTTAGCGGTTGGTCGAGGCGTCCTCCACCATCCATTGCACCAGCTCATCGAACGTGATGCCCGCGTAGGCGGCAAGCTCGGGTACGAGCGAAGTCTCGGTCATCCCCGGTTGTGTATTGACCTCAAGACAGATCAGCTTTCCCGCCCCCCGATCGTCATAGCGAAAGTCCGCGCGGCTCACGCCGCGGCAGCCGAGTGCGCTATGGGCAGCAAGGCTCAATCTGCGGACTTCCTGGTAAACATTCGGTAAAATTGGCGCCGGCAGCAGGTGCCGCGAACCGCCGGCGGCGTATTTTGCCTCGTAGTCGTAAAACCGCGTCGCCGGCACGATTTCGATGACGTCGAGCGCCCGGTCGCCGAGCACGGCGCAGGTCAGCTCCTTGCCCGGGATGTAGCGCTCGACCATAATCCTGTCGCCGAACGGCCAATCGTCGCGATAAAGCTCCTGGGGCGGATGCGGGTGCGCCTCGGTGACGATGAAGACGCCGACGCTCGAGCCTTCGGCCACCGGTTTGATGACGTAAGGCGGCGCCATGACATGGCTTTTGGCCGCCTCGAGCCGCGACACCACGCGGTCTTCGGCAACCGGCACCCCGGCGGCCCGGAACAGCACCTTGGCGATGTCCTTCTGCATGGCCACCGCCGAGGCCATGACCCCCGAATGCGTGTAGGGAATGCCTAGGATCTCAAGGAGACCCTGCAGCGTGCCGTCCTCGCCCGGCCGGCCATGAAGTACGTTGAGTGCGACGTCGGGCGCGGCGGCGGTCAAGGTCGCGGCGATGCCGCGGTCGACGTCGATCGGGGTGACCTTGTAGCCGCGGCGGCCGAGCGCCTCGGCGCAAGCCTTGCCGGAGCGCAAAGAGACGTCGCGCTCGGCCGACCAGCCACCCATCAGAACAGCCACGTGCTTGGGCATCGCTCCCCGCTAGCTGCCTTCAGCCGCTGATTCGCAGGGACACCAATAGAATCGACTATCGGCGAAAAATCGAGAGTCTCAGCGGTTGATTTGGCTCGAATCAGGGCGGTTTACGCGCCGATTGACGCGGAGCGGGCCGATCCCTGCCAATGGCTGGGAGCGAGGAAGCCTCAAGGGGCCACGCCGATCCGTTTGATCTCCCATTCCAGGTCGATGCCGGATTTGTCCTTCACGCGCCGCCGCACGGTTTCACCCAACACCTCGATGTCGGCCGCGCTGGCGTCGCCGAGATTGATCAAAAAATTGCAGTGCATTTCCGAGACCTGGGCGCCGTTTTGGCGCAGGCCGCGACAGCCCGCGGCGTCAATAAGCTGCCAGGCTTTTTGACCCGGCGGATTTTTGAAGGTCGAGCCGCCGGTGCGGCTCTTGATCGGCTGCGTCGCTTCGCGCAACTCGGTGATCTTGTCCATCGCGGCAGCGATGGCGGCGGGATCGTCGGGCTCGCCGGCGAATAACGCCTGGGTGAAGATGTAATCCTCCGGCGCGCCGCAGTGGCGATAACTGTAATGCAAGTCGGCATTGCTCAAGACATGCACGCGGCCGCGCCGGTCGATGGCGCGCGCTTCGATCAGCGTGTCCTTGGTCTCGCGGCCATAGGCGCCGCCGTTCATGCGCAACGCGCCGCCGACGCCGCCGGGAATGCCGCGCATGAAAGCCAAGCCGGCAATGCCGGCCTCTTGTGCCGCGCGCGCCACCTTCACGTCGGGCACGGCGGCGCCGGCGCGCACATTGTGTCCCTCGATCGCAATCGCGTTGAAGCCGCGGCCGAGCCTGATCACGACGCCCGCTACGCCGCCGTCGCGGACGATCAGATTGGAGCCGAGCCCGATGATGGTGACCGCGATGTCGTCGGGCAGATTGGCCAAAAAATAAGATAGATCGGCTTCGTCCTCGGGCATGAACAAAAGCTGCGCCGGACCGCCGACGCGAAACCAGGTCAGCTCGGCGAGCGATTGGTTCGCCAACAGCCGGCCGCGCAGTTCCGCCAGACGCAATTTCAGATCGGGGATGATGATGTCGGAGAAGGCCATCAGCGTATGCGGCTCTGCCGGCGTTTCGGATCGCGGCGGCCATGAACACATGAGACGATGACGATCTCATCATCGGTCACCGTATAGATCAAGGCAAGCTCAAGTCGGACCTGGGGCCGAACAATGAGTCCGCACCTCATTTAGGGCGGGACCAAAGCCACGCCCGCATTTCTTCCCACGGAATCGCAGACGATGGATTGCGCTCGTGCTCGTCGAGACGGCGATCAATTTCAGCCTTTTGTTCGGCGGTGAGCGGAGGCAATTCTTCGGCTTGCGCACTATCCAAAAGCTCCTGCCCAAGCTCGATGCGCTCGTCCTCGCTCAATTCGAACAGCTCTCCAAATTGTGCTTTGTTCACGGAGTGCACCTGTCAGGTCATTGGCAGGCGGATGATAAGCGCGTGCTGTCAGGCCCGCAATATTACCTCAAAGCCGCCAGTTCGGCGGGCAGTGCGTAGGCCCATTGCGTGATCGAGCCGGCGCCGAGGCAGGCGACATAATCGCCCGGCTGTGCCATGGCCGCGATCAGCGACGCGAGGCTTTCCGGACCTTCCAGCGCGACGACGTGCCGGTGGCCGTGCGTGCGCAATCCTTGCACCAGCGAATCGCGATCGGCACCGGGGATCGGCGCCTCGCCGGCCGGATAGACATTGGCAACGATCACCACGTCGGCGTCGTTGAAACAGCTGCAGAACTGCTCGAACAAGGCCTGGAGCCGCGTATAGCGATGCGGTTGCACCACGGCGATGACTTGTCCTTTGGTCGATTCACGCGCGGCGCGCAGCACGGCGGCGATCTCGACCGGGTGATGGCCGTAGTCGTCGATGATGGTGACGCCGTTCCAGGTGCCGGTCTTGGTGAAGCGCCGCCGCACGCCGCCGAATTTGGCGAGCGCGTTGCGGATCACGTCGTCGGCGACGCCGAGCTCGTGGGCAACCGCGATCGCGGCGGTGGCGTTGAGCGCATTGTGCCGGCCCGGCATCGGCAGCGCGAGATTCTTGATTTCGTGGAGCGCCTGCCCGGCGCGTTCGCGCAGCGCGATGGTGAACAGCGAGCTGCCGCCGGCATGCGAGATGTCGGTGAGCCGCACATCGGCTTGCGGGTTTTCGCCATAGGTGACGATGCGGTGATCTTCGATCTTGCCGACCAGGGTCTGCACCACGGGATGATCGGTGCACATCACCGAAAATCCGTAGAACGGCACGTTCTCGACGAAAGCGCGAAACGCCTCCTGCACAGCATCGAAGGTCTTGAAGTGGTCGAGATGCTCGGGATCGACATTGGTGACGATGGCGATGTCGGCCGGCAGTTTCAGGAAGGTGCCGTCGGATTCGTCGGCCTCGACCACCATCCAGTCGCCGGCGCCGAGCCGCGCATTGGTGCCGTAGGCGTTGATGATGCCGCCGTTGATCACGGTCGGATCGAAGCCACCGGCGTCGAGCAGCGCCGCCACCATCGACGTCGTCGTGGTCTTGCCGTGGGTGCCGGCGATGGCGACGCAGCTTTTCAGCCGCATCAGCTCGGCCAGCATTTCGGCGCGGCGCACCACCGGCAGCCGTTGGGCGCGTGCGGCGACCAGTTCCGGATTGTCGGCTTTGATCGCCGAGGAGATAACGACGACCTGCGCGCCGGCCAGATTCTCCGCGGCGTGCCCGATGGCGATCTGGACGCCTTTGTCGCGCAGCCGCTTGACGTTGGCGCTGTCGGACTGGTCGGAGCCCTGCACGGTGTGGCCGAGATTCACCAGCACTTCGGCGATACCGCTCATGCCGATGCCGCCGATGCCGACGAAATGCACCGGACCGATGTCGCGCGGCAACCTCATGTGGATCCCCGTATCGTCCTGCCCGGCTTTGTGCCGCGCATTCCCCGTCCCTTACTGAAAGACATCAATGGCCGGAACAAGCCCGGCCATGACCGATAAATAATGTTGAAATTATCGTTTGTTAGCGATTTCCGCTACCCGCAGCACCAGGTCGGCGAGCCGGTCGGCAGCGTCGAGCCGGCCTAAAGACCGTGCCGCCGCCGCCATGGCAGCGAGCCGGTGCGGCGATGCCGCGAGCTTCTCCAACTCAGTGGCAAGCCGATCCGGCGTGAATTGATCCTGTAGCATCCGGCGCGCGCCGCCGGCGCTTTCGAGCACGCCGGCATTGGCGAATTGATCCTGGTCGATGGCGTGCGGCAGCGGCACCAGGATCGAGGGCCGGCCGATGGCCGAAAGCTCAGCGACGGTGGAGGCTCCTGACCGCGCGATCACCAAATGGCTCGCCGCCATGCATGCCGGCAGATCGGCGAAAAACGGCGCGATTTCGGCGGCGACCGCCGCCTTGGCGTAGGCGCGGCGGACGCGGTCGACATCTTCGTCGCGGGCCTGCTGAACGATGGCGAGGCGCCCGCGCAGGGCGGGATGGAGCCTGCCGATCGCGGCCGGAACGATATCGGCCATGACGCGCGCGCCATGGCTGCCGCCGAAGACGAGGAGCCGGAACGGATCGTCGGCGGCCGGATAGGGCGTCGCCGCGGCCGCAACCACCGCGGTGCGGACCGGATTACCGGTCAGCGTTGCCTTCAGGGCTAACACCGGCTCGTTGTCAAAGACGGCGGTAAAGGTCGTGGCGATCGCGGTGACGCGCGGCGCCAAGAGCCGGTTGGCACGGCCGATGACGGCGTTGGCGTCGTGAATGAGCGTCGGGACGCCGCGCCAGGTCGCGGCCATCACCGGCGGAATGGTTGGATAGCCGCCGAAGCCGATGACAGCCGCCGGCTTGAGCCGGCCGATCAGCCTCCAGGCTTGCATGAAGCCGACGCCGAGGACGGCTGTGGTTCGCGTCAATGCGAAAGGATTGCGCCCGCGCAAGGTTGCGCTGGCGACGACGTGAATCGCATCCTCGGCAAAGGCGCCGCCAAAGCGCGCGGCGCGATGGTCGGTGACGAGATGAACGGCGATGCCGCGCTCGGCTAATGCGGTGGCCAGTGCTTCGGCCGGAAACAAATGCCCACCGGTGCCGCCGGCCGTCACCAGCACCGGCGCGGCCGCCGCCGCCATCACACCGGACTCGTTGCGAGCACGATATCGCCGGCGAGCTTGGCGCGCGGCCGCTCGCGGGTGAGCGCCAGCAGCATGCCCATGCCGTAAGCGAGCGAGATCAGCGAAGAGCCGCCGTAGGAAACAAACGGCAAGGTCATGCCCTTGGCCGGCATCAGATGCAGATTGACCGCCATATTGATGGTCGATTGCAAGCCGAACAGGATGGCCAGTCCGGCGGAGGCAAAGCGGATGAACGGATCCTCGGTGCGCATCGCCCGGATCAGTGCTCGGATCACAATGAAGGCAAACAGCGCGACCAGAATGAGGCAAAGCACCACGCCGAATTCCTCGGCGGCGACCGCGAAGATAAAATCGGTATGGCCCTCCGGCAGGATGCGCTTGATCGTGCCTTCGCCCGGGCCGCGGCCGAACCAGCCGCCGCGCAGGAACGACTCCGTGGCGATGTCGATATTGTAGCTGTCGCCGGAAGCCGGATTGAGGAAACGGTTGATGCGCTGAGCGACGTGCGGAACGGTGAAGAACGCCACCATCAGACCGGCGCTGGCCGTGCCGGCGAGCCCCAGCACCCAGATCACGCGCATGCCCGCCATATAAAACAGCGCGCCCCACACCAGCGAAATCAGCATGGTCTGGCCGAAATCCGGCTGCAGCACCAATAGCGTGACGACGACGATGAGCAGAGCGAGCGCGATGGAATTGGCCGGCATTTCCGGCCGTTTCGCCGTCTCGCCGAACAGCCAGGCGATCAGGATCACGAAAGCGGGCTTGAGGAATTCCGACGGCTGGATGTTGACGCCGAGAATAACCAGCCAGCGTCGCGCGCCTTTGATCTCGGCGCCGAAATGCGGCGTTGCCGCGGTCAGCACCAGGCTGACGATAAAGACGATCAGAGCCACTTTGCGAATGTCGCGCGGCGACAAGAACGAGGTGCCGATCAGCACGGCGCCGGCGGGAATGAGAAACAGCACCTGGCGATCGACGAAATGAAACGGGTCGAGCCCGATGCGGGTGGCCACCGGCGGGCTGGCGGCGAGGCACAGCACAATGCCGCCGAGCATAAGAGCGACCAGCGCCGCGAGCGTGAGGCGGTCAACCGTCCACCACCACTCGGAAAACAGCGTGGGTTGCGCGCGCGAAGCCATCCGTTTCCTTAAGGGCACTCCGGAATAGTGGTGACACCGGGATGGTTTCCAAGAGATTAAGATAATCGAATTAACAGAGGCGGTTAAGGCTTGGCCGTCACGCCCGGAAGCGCCCGCACCAGGTCGCGAAAAGCGTCGCCGCGAACCTCGAAATTGCGGTACTGGTCGAACGAGGCGCACGCCGGGGATAGCAGCACGACGGGTTCATGCGCCCCCGACGCTTGCGCGTCGCGCGCGGCCGCGGCCACCGCCTTGTCGAGCGTGCCGGTGATGTCGTGGGGCACGGAAGCGCCAAGCGTCGCGGCGAATTCGCCAGCGGCTTCGCCGATGAGATAGGCCTTGCGGATGCGCGGAAAAAAGCCGCGTAAGGATTTGATGCCGCCGGTCTTCGGTTTACCGCCGGCGATCCAGAAAATGTCGTTGAAGCAGGCCAGCGCCTGCGCCGCCGAATCGGCGTTGGTCGCTTTGGAATCGTTGACGAGCAGGACGGCGCCGCGGCGGCCGACTTCTTCCATGCGGTGGGCGAGGCCGGGGAACGAGCGTAGCCCGGCCTGGATCGCTGCGGCATCGAGGCCGAGCGCGAGTGCTGCGGCGGCGGCACAGGCGCCATTTTGTGCGTTATGCAGTCCGCGCAGCGAGCCGATGCCGCCAAGCGCGGCGATTTGAGATTTGCCTGCGCCGTCGGCTCGCATGATCGCCTCGTTTTTGACAAAGAGCCCGTCTGGCAGCTTGTGCCGCACCGAAATCGGGACCACGCGCTTACCCGCTTGCGCGAGCCGATCCGCGATTTTCTGGCACCACGCGTCGTCGACTCCGACGATGGCAGTGCCGTCCGTGGGCACCCCGGCGACCAGGCGTTCCTTCACGGCGGCGTAATGATCCATGCTGCCGTGGCGGTCGAGATGGTCCTCAGACAGATTGATAAGAATGCCGACCGACGGATCGAGCGAGGGCGCCAGATCGATCTGATAGGACGAGCATTCGATGACATAAACGCGGTCTGGCTGCGGCGGCTCGAGCGACAGGATCGCGGTACCGATATTGCCGCCGAGTTGGGCGTCTATTCCAGCCGAAGCAACGAGATGCGCGATCAGTGCCGTCGTTGTCGATTTGCCATTGGTGCCGGTGATGGCGACGAACGGCGCGCCGGGCGCCTGACGCGCGCGTTCGCGGCAAAACAATTCGATGTCGCCGATCACTTCGACGCCGGCTTTTTGTGCAAGCGCCACCACCCAATGCGGCGCCGGATGCGTCAGCGGCACGCCGGGCGCCAGCACCAGGCTTGTGATTTTGCTCCAGTCGGCGCCGTGCAAATCGGCGGTCGGAATTCCGGCCGCGTTCGCTTTCGCCACGCTTGCCGCGTTGTCGTCAAAAGCGACGACGTTGGCGCCGCCGGCGAGCAGCGCGCGCGCGCTTGCCAGCCCCGAGCCGCCCAGGCCGAAAATCGCGACCTTTTTGCCGGCAAAGGTCGTGATCGGAATCACGACGCCGCTACCTCAATTTCAACGTTGACAGTCCCGCCAACGCCAGCACCACCGAAACGATCCAGAAACGAATGACGATCTGCGGCTCGGTCCAGCCGAGCTGCTCAAAATGATGATGGATCGGCGCCATCTTGAAGACGCGCTTGCCGGTGAGCTTGAAAGAAACCACCTGCACGATGACGGAAACCGCTTCGAGCACGAACAACCCGCCGATCACCGCGAGCACGATCTCGTGCTTGGTGGCGACCGCGACCGCGCCGATCATGCCGCCGAGCGCCAGCGAGCCGGTATCGCCCATGAAGATCGAGGCCGGCGGCGCGTTGAACCAGAGAAAGCCGAGGCCGGCGCCAAGCACGGCGCCGCACAGCACCGCCAGCTCGCCGGTGCCGGCGACATAATGGATTTGCAGATAATCGGCGAAGACGGCATTGCCGGACAGGTAAGAGATCATGCCGAAGCTCGCCGCCGCGACCATGACCGGCACGATTGCGAGGCCGTCGAGACCGTCGGTCAGATTCACCGCATTGCCGGCGCCGACAATGATGAAGATCGCGAACAGCACGAAGAACCAGCCGAGATTGAACGCGAGCTCCTTGAAAAATGGAAACACCAGCGAGGTCGAGAACGACCCCTGGCCAAGCTCGACCAGCGCGATGCAGGCAACGCCGGCGATAGCCGCTTCGATGCTCAAGCGCGTGCGGCCGGCAAATCCGTTGGTCGCCTGTTGCTTGGTGACTTTCAGATAATCGTCGTAGAAGCCGACCAGTCCGAAGCCGAGCGTGACCCACAGCACCACCCAGACGTAAGGGTTGGCGGGGTTGGCCCACAATAGCGTCGACACCAGCATGCCGGACAGGATCATCAGTCCGCCCATCGTCGGCGTGCCGGCCTTGGCGATGAGGTGCGACTTCGGACCGTCGGCGCGGATCGGCTGACCCTTGCCCTGGAGGAGCCGCAGCCGATCGATGATGGTCTGGCCGAACAGGAAGACGAACAGCAGCGCGGTAATGATCGCGCCGCCGGTGCGGAACGTGATGTAGCGGAACACATTAAGGACGGAGAGCTTGTCCGACAGATCGATCAGCCAATAGAGCATCGCATCAACCTTGTGCGGACGCGCCGGCAAGAGCGCCTTCGACAGTGTCTTCGGCCGAATCCTGGTGCGGATAGGCCCGTTGCAGCGCCTTGACGATGGGCGCCATGCGCGAGCCGAGCGAGCCCTTGACCATGACGGCGTCACCGGCGTGGATCGCGCGCAGCACCTGCGGTTCGAGCGCGGCAGAGTTCTCTGCATAACCGCCGCGGCGGCTCGCGGGAAGAGCCTGCCACAGCGCCTGCATCAGCGGACCGCAGCAGAATACCAGATCGATCCCATCGGCGAGCACCGCATCGAGCAGCGCGCGATGCAGCGCGCGGCCTTTGGGCCCCAGTTCCAGCATGTCGCCGAGCACCGCGATGCGGCGGCCTTGCGGGCCGATCGGCGCCCGGCCGAGCACGTCGAGTGCTGCCGCCATGGACGCCGGATTGGCGTTGTAGCTCTCATCAAGAACCAGCGCCGGGCCGCCGGGAAGCTCGATCGCGATCGGAGCGCCGCGGCCGGAGACCGGCGCGAATTCGGCGAGCGCCAGCGCCGCCAGTGCGAGATCGGCGCCGACCAATTCGGTTGCCGCCAGAACCGCGAGCGAATTGACGACAAGATGGCGGCCCGGCGCGCCGATTTTATAGGTCAGTTCGGTGCCGAGAATATTTGCCTGCACCGTCGAGCAATTCGGCTGCAGCGCGCATTTGATCAGTCTTGCGTCGGCACTCTCATGCTCGCCGAATGAAACGATGCGCGCGACGCCGGTGTCTTTGGCCCGGCGTTTGAGATGGGCGAATTGGGCGATGTCGCGATTGATGACCGCCGTCCCGCTGGGCTCGATGCCGAAAAAGATTTCGGCCTTGGCGTCGGCGATCTTGGTCAGCGAGCCGAGGTACTCCAGATGCACCGGCGCGATCGTGGTGATGATCGCGACGTGCGGGCGGACCAGCCGCGACAGCGGCTCGATCTCGCCTTCGTGGTTCATGCCCATTTCGAAGACGGCGTAACGGGCGCTCGCGGGGCAGCGGGCGAGCGACAGCGGCACGCCCCAGTGGTTGTTGTAGGATGCGACCGAAGCGTGGGTTTCGCCGTCTTTCGACAGCGCCAGCCGCAGCGCTTCTTTGGTTCCGGTTTTGCCGACCGAGCCGGTGACGCCGATCACTTTGGCCTGCATGCGCCGCCGCGCCGCCGCAGCGAGCGCGCGCAATGCGGCCAGCACATCGGGCACGACCAGGAGCGGAGCGTCGCTCGGGAACTGGCTGCGCCGGTCGGCGGCAATAACGGCGAGACCGGCTTTGGCCGTCAGCGCCGCGGCGACGAAATCGTGGCCGTCGCGATGGTCGCCTTGGATGGCAAAGAACGCATCGCCCGGCGCCAGGCTGCGGCTATCGATCGACAGGCCGTAGACCGCTTCCGGCAGCGCGCCAAAGCGTTCGGCAGCCATCGCGCTGACCATCGCCTCGGTGGTCCACAGCGCGGACGCGGTCATGCGGCGAGTTCCTTGAGTGCCGTGGCGACCGCCTCATGATCGCTGAACGGTACAACCCGGTCGCCGATGATTTGGCCGGTTTCATGACCCTTCCCGGCGATCAGGAGCACGTCGCCGGAGCGCAGATCCGAGATGGCGCGCCGGATCGCCTCGCGCCGGTCGCCGATCTCGCCGGCGCCTGGCGCCGCCGCCACGATCGCGGCGCGAATGACGGCGGCATCTTCGCTGCGCGGATTATCGTCCGTGACGATCACCCGATCGGCTTTGGCGGCGGCGACGGCGCCCATCAAAGGCCGTTTGCCGCGATCGCGGTCGCCGCCTGCGCCGAAAATCACGATGAGGCGACCGCTGGCGTAGGGCCGCAATGCGTCAAGCGCTTTGGCGAGCGCATCGGGCTTGTGCGCATAATCGACAAAAATCTGCGCGCCGTGGCTTGCCCCGACGCGCTCAAGCCGCCCCTTGGCGCCGGACAATTGTTCCAGCGCCGCAAATACCGATCCGGGATGGCCGCCGGTCGCGATAGCGAGGCCTGCGGCGACCAGCGCGTTCTCGACCTGAAATTCGCCGACCAGCGGCAATCGCACCTGGAAATGCTCGCCGCGGAATTCGAGCCGCAGCCGCTGCGCGAACCCGTCGATCGCCGCATGATCGAGGCGAATGCCCATGCCCTTGCGCCCGACGGTCAGGAGCGAAAGCCCACGCGCCTGCGCCGCCGCCACCACCGCATCGGCGTGGTCGTGGTCGATATCGATCACGGCCACGGCGCCGGGCGGTAGCAAATCCTTGAATAGACGCAGCTTGGCCTCGAGATAGGCCTCGAAACTAGGATGATAATCGAGATGATCGCGGGTGATATTGGTGAAACCGCCCGCCGCAATACGTAAGCCGTCGAGCCGGTATTGGTCGAGGCCGTGCGAGGAGGCTTCGATGGCAAGATGGGTGACGCCGTCGGCGGCGAGCGCTTCGAGCGAACGGTGCAGCGCGACCGGGTCCGGCGTGGTGAGCGAGCCGTAAGTCTCCCCGCGCGGCGCCACGACGCCAATGGTGCCGATGCTGGCGGCGCGGTAACCGAGTGAAGTCCAGATTTGCCGGGTGAACGCGGCGACCGAGGTCTTGCCGCTGGTGCCGGTGACGGCGGCGATGACGCCCGGCTGGTGCGGATGAAACTTGGCCGCCATGAGCGCGAGCGCCCGCCGGGCATTGCGGACGCGCAGGAATACCACGTTGCCGGGCAACGGAGCCTGCGGCAGCCGTTCGCCGACGATCGCGATCGCGCCCGCGGCGATTGCCGCCGGCACGAATTGCAGGCCGTCGGCTTTGCTCCCGGCGACGGCGACGAAAGCGTCGCCGGATTTGACCGCGCGGCTGTCCGCGGTAACTCCGCCGACGTCGAGATCGGCAAGGTACGCGTTGAATTCCGCGTCAGGAGGCAAAATTTCGCGAAGCTTCATGGTCCGGTCGACTTAGCAGATCGACTTGGCAGATCGACTTGGCTATTCGGCTTGGCGGCGCGCTCGATTATGCGGCTAAGCCTTACCTGATTATGGCCTTACCTGCTTTCCCTTAGCGAGGCCAGTATCTGCTGATCGGCGGGCGGCAGGTCCATGCGCGGCGCGATGTCGAGAAGCGGCGCGATCCGCGACACCACCGCGCCGCCGGTCGGCACCGCGTTCCAGCCTGACGTGGTGAAGCCGTGGGTTTCCGGCGTCGCGTGCGGCTCGTCGAGCATGATGAGCAGCAGATAGCGCGGCTGATCCGCCGGCAGGAGCGCCATGAAATCGGTGAGCACCTTCGTCTTGGAATAGCGGCCGCCCACGACCTTGTCGGCGGTACCGGTCTTGCCGCCGATGTAATAGCCGGGCACGTCGGCTTTTTCCGCCGTGCCCTTCTCAACATTGAGCCGCATCAGATAACGCATCATCGTGGAGGTTTCCGGCTTGATGACGCGCCGGCCGAGCTTTGCCGCGTCGGCCTCCGAGCGCTTGAGGAAGGTCGGCGGAATCAGGATGCCGCCGTTCATGATGGCGGCGACGCCCATCGCCGCCTGCAATGGCGCCACCGACAGGCCATGGCCAAAGGCGATGGTGGCCGTGGTCAGATCGCTCCAGCGCCGCGGCAGGATCGGCTCGGCGCTTTCCGGCAATTCGGTGCGCAGCCGATCGAGCTGGCCGAGCTTTTTCAGAAAGGCCTGTTGCGTTTGGCTGCCGAGCGACAGCGCCATGCGCGCCGCGCCGATATTCGACGAATAGGTGAAGATTTCCGGCACGCTGAGAATGCGGCGTTGCGCGTCGAAATCGTGGATGGCGAAGCGGCCCATCTGCAGCGGCGCGCGGGCGTCGAATTTCGAATTGAGCGTGACCTTGCCGGAATCGAGCGCCATGGCCACGGTGAAGGCCTTGAACGTCGATCCCATTTCGTAGACGCCGGTGGTCAGCCGGTTGATGCGCGACGGATCGAGCGCTTCGCGCGGGTTGTTCGGATCGTAGTCCGGCTCCGACACCAGTGCGACCACCTCGCCGGTGCGCACATTGAGGACCAGTCCGGCGGCGGCTATCGCGCTGAATTTCGCGCGCGCGGCGACAAGCTCCTCGCGCAGCGCATGCTGGACGCGCAGATCGACCGCAAGCTGCACCGGGCTTTGCAACCGGTCGGTGGCAAGACCCGCCAGGTGCAAAGCTGCGAGGCCTTGGCCGTCGAGCCATTTCTCGATCCCGGCGATGCCCTGATTGTCGATGTTGACGTGGCCGATCAGATGCGAGACTTCGTCGCCGTTCGGATAGTCGCGCTTATTTTCATTGAGAAAGCCGATGCCGGGCAGGCCCTGGCGGTAGATTTCGCGCTGCTGCTCCGGGGTGATGTCGCGTTTGAGCCAGACGAAGCCGCGCTTGGAGGCGAGCCGCTCGCGTAAATCCTTGGCGTCGACATCGGGCAGGTCGGCGGTCAAGAGTTCGGCTGCCTCGTCGACGTCGATCAGGCGGCGCGGTTCGGCATAGAGCGAGGGCACGCGCACGTCGGTCGCCAAAACCTCGCCGTTGCGGTCGAAAATGTCGGGCCGCGCCGTCGCGACGGCGTCGCTCGACACCACGCGCTGCACAGTATGCTCATCGGCCTGGATCGCGAACAAAATCAGCCGCCCGGAGATCACGGAATAAACGAGGGCAAAAGCGAGAATGGCGAGGCCGATGCGCGTCCGCGCTTTGGCGCCGCGGTCGAGGTCTTTGCCGTAAAGTAGCTTGCGGATGAGCCATTGCCGCCAGGGAATTTCGCGCGGACGAAACCCGGGGGCTTGTAAAAAGGAGTCCGTGGTCGCGCTCATTGTGCCGGCGCTCCGGCGGGTGCCGGTGCGGCTGGCGCCTGGCCGGTGCTGGCGGAACTCGTTGCGGCAGCCGGAATGCTTCCGGTCGTCCCGAATGTGCCGGGCTCCTCGAGATTCTCGATCATGCCGCCGATCGGATCGCTGCTGGCGGTGACGTCTTGCGGCGGTCGGTCGGGCAAGTGATCAAACGTGTCGAATTGCGTCGGCGCGATGGTTTTGAGATGCAGGAAGCGCTTGGCCAATGTTTCGATGCGCGCCGGATTATCGAGCTGACTCCACTCGGCGCGCAGCGACGCGATCTCGTCGCGCTCGCGGCGCACTTCGCTGCGCAGCTTGGCGAGATGCTCGGCCTGAACCGTGGCGTCGAATTTGATGCGATAGACCCAGGCGGCGGCGAGCACCAGGACACCGATCACGGCAAAGTTGAGTAGGCGCAGGATCATGGCCGCCCCCGCATGATGGCGGCGAGCGATGGCAGGCGCGGCACCAGGCTTTCGACGCCGGTCTCGCGCGGCGGTGCCTCGGTGCGTTCCCCGGCCCGCAGTTTGGCGGAGCGCGCCCGCGGATTGGCGGCAATTTCGGCGTCCTCCGCGGTTTCCGGACGCCGGGTCAGCACGCGAAAGGTGGGCGGCCGCGCCGTGACGACGGGGTGATGGCGCGAGCCCGCCGACGTGCGGCTGCGCTCGGCGAGGAAGGTTTTGACGATGCGATCTTCCAGCGAGTGGAAGGCGACCACGACAAGGCGGCCGGACGGTTTTAGTACCTGTTCGGCGGCGGTCAGCCCGCGCGCCAATTCGCCGAGTTCGTCGTTGACGAAAATGCGCAAGGCCTGAAACGTCCGGGTGGCCGGATGAATGGCGCCTTCGCGCGCGTGAACCACACGCGCGACGATTTCGGCGAGCGCGCGCGTCGTTGCGATGGGGCGTTCGTCGCGCGCTCTGACGATCGCCCGCGCGATGGCGCGAGCATGGTTCTCTTCGCCCAGCACGGCGATGATAGCGGCAAGATCGCGGTCGCCGGCGCGGGCGATGATGTCGGCGGCGCTCGGGCCGTCGCGTCCCATGCGCATGTCCAGTGGCCCGTCAAGCCGGAACGAAAATCCACGCGCCGCTTCGTCAAGCTGCATCGACGACACGCCGAGGTCGAACACGACGCCATTGGCGGCAGCGTTGCCGGCGATCGCGGCCAAGTTGGAGAAGCGGTCCTCGACGAGATCGAGCCGGCCGCGCGCGTCTTCGACGAGCGCCGCGCCGCCAGCGATGGCGTCGCGATCGCGATCGATGCCGATCACGCGCGCGCCGGGCGTTTGCAAAATAGCGCGCGTATAGCCGCCGCCGCCGAATGTCGCGTCGATATAGAGACCGTCGCCGCGGACGCCGAGCCAGTCGATGACACGGCGGCCGAGCACGGGAATATGGCGAGCCAGTCCGCCAGCGACAGCGTTGCTGTCGCCGCCCGTCATTCTTCCCGTGCTCCGAGCGGTTTTGCCGCCGCCGTCATCCGGGTTCCCAGCGCCGCTTTGAAGGCGCGGACCTTCTCGGTGGCCTCCGCGAGTTCCGCGCGAAAGCGGTTGGGCTCCCAGATCCGAAATTTGTGGCCGAGACCGACGAAGGTCGCTTGGTCGGTGATGCCGGCATGGGCCTTGAGCGTGTCGGTCAGCACCACGCGACCCTCGTCGTCGATCTTCAGCGTCTCGCTGGTGCCGTAGAGCGCGAGCGAGAACCGATCGCGCCGGTCCGAATAAGGAGAGAAGCCGGAAATCAGTGTCTCGATCTCGGCAAGCAGCGCATTGCCGCCGGCATCGAGCGCCGGGCAGTCGAGTGCCGGATGGCAATAAAGACCGTCGAAACCGTCGCGCGCCAGCACTGCGCGAAAGGATGCCGGCACCGATACGCGTCCCTTGGCGTCCAGCCGCAGCATGTAATGGGACACAAAGCGGTCCATCTCGCCCTTCAGCCTGCGACAGGCCAACCCGATAAGCCCCTCGCATTATGAGCGTTTCTGGGAAAAAATGGGCTACCATGGGATGCTATGGGCGTCAACGGAGCGGCCCAATAACTATGGGGCAAAACCGCTCGATTTCATTAGTGCGGGGTAAGCTTAAGGAATGGTTGAAGCGGCGGATCTGCGGGGCGTGCTGAGATGAAGCCGTGCCGGTTTGACCCGGAGATCCGGAAACGCGAAACGCGGCTGCGCTCGGTGCGGGTGCTTTGGCTCCGGAGGATGGCCGCCGACCAATGCTTCGTGCGTGACACAAAGCCAACGAGGCGGCCTATTTTTCACAATTCTTGTGCACGCCAGGGCAAATCGGCTTGTGGCGCGGCTGCGTTCTCCTAAAGTCTGCTCATGTCGCGTCCTGCGTTCGCTCCGGATTCCTGCGTAGTTGCCGAAGTCATGCCGTCGCCCAATCAGGGCGAGCGTCACGACGGCCGGCGGCCCGATATGATCGTGCTGCATTACACCGGGATGGAGAATGCCGAGGCCGCCCTCGAACTACTCAAAGCCCGCGGCAGCGAAGTTTCGTCGCACTATTTTGTGTTCGAGGATGGCCGCATCATTCAGATGGTGCAGGAAACCCGCCGGGCTTGGCATGCCGGTAAATCGTCATGGGCGGGCGAGACCGATATCAATTCCTGCTCGATCGGCATCGAGATCGCCAATCCCGGCCACGATCACGGCTATCCGGATTTTCCCAAGCGCCAGATCGCGGCAGTCACCGCGCTATGTCGCAGCATTCAGACCCGCAATACGATTCCGCCGGCACGGGTCGTGGCGCATTCCGATGTGGCGCCAAGCCGCAAGCAGGATCCCGGCGAGAAATTCCCCTGGCGCACGCTTTACGATTCCGGCGTCGGGCATTGGGTCAAGCCGGCTCCGATCATGAATTTCGGCCAATCGCTCAAGCCCGGCGACCGCGGCGATGGGGTTGCCGCATTCCAGAGATCGCTGGCCGAATATGGCTATGGCGTCGACGTCAACGGCGAATATGACTCCATGACCCTTGAAGTCGTCACGGCCTTCCAGCGCCATTTTCGACCGGAACGCGTCGATGGCGTTGCCGACCAGTCGACACGGAGCACGCTGCAGGAACTGCTTGCCACCCGCGGCCGGGCCCGGACCATGGCGGCCCGCGCGCGCACGGCGATGCTGCTCGTTGCTCCTTAACCGCTATCGCTTCGGCCACTTGACGGCGCTCGGCTTCGTCCCCATCCCTGTCCTGTCAGTCGGCCGGACGGCCGCTCCGGCAAAACCGAAAGGTTGCCGGGGAGGAAAGTCCGGGCTCCATGGACAAACGGTGCCGGATAACGTCCGGCGGGTGCGAACCCAGGGACAGTGCCACAGAGAACAGACCGCCGCGGTGCGTAGCGTTTGCCGCGGTAAGGGTGAAACGGTGCGGTAAGAGCGCACCGCGCCGGCGGTAACGCCGGCGGCACGGCAAACCCCACCGGGAGCAAGACCGAATAGGGACGGCGCGAAGCTTGCGCGAGCAGACTTCGGGATCGTGTCCGGATCCTGCCGTTCGGGTAGGTTGCTTGAGGCGCCGGGTAACCGGCGTCCCAGAGGAATGGTCGTCACGTCTGCGAACGGTGTTCGCAGGCCTTCCAGAACCCGGCTTACAGGCCGGCTGACGTGACTTAAGGGCGCCCGGCGGAATCCCGTCGGGCGCCCGCCAAGTTTTTGGCGCCCCGCAATTCCGGCCTGCTCGTGGATTGGGCGTGCTTAAAATTTCGTCCCTGTGCGCCGAAAGATGCAGCAAAGGGAATTCGGTTAAATCTAAAACATCAATATAATCAATTATATGATGCTGGCACGGGGCTTGCTGCTCTGCAGCAAAGTTGATCTCGGTCAGCCCCTCGTCGCGGCGGCTGGCCCAATACAGGGAAGCCACATGGATTACGTGAAACCGGCGGACGTTGCCGCCACTATGATGAATGCCGGGCTCAGCAAGCTCGCATTGTCGCCGCTCGACCTCGTCATTCGCGGCGGCCTCGCCGGCGCTATTCTGGCCGCGGCGACGAGTCTCGCCTTCACCGCCATGGTGCAAACCAACCAGCCGCTGGTCGGTGCGCTCGTCTTTCCCGTCGGACTCATTCTGATCGTGCTGCTCGGTCTCGATCTCGTCACCGGCAGCTTCGGCTTGGTGCCGCTGCCGTGGATCGAAAGCCGTGTCAGCGCCAGGGCGATGCTTGGCAATTGGAGCTACGTCTTCGTCGGCAATCTGATCGGTAGCGTGGCCTATGGCGCGTTGTTGGCGATCGCACTGACCAATTTCGGCACCGCGGCCCCCGCTGGCGTTGCCGCCAAGATCATCGCCATCGCCGAAGCGAAAACGACCGGCTACGAGGCGCTCGGCTTTGCCGGACTGGTCACCGTGTTCGTCAAGGCGATCCTCTGCAATTGGATGGTCTGCCTTGGCATCGTGGCCGCCATGTCGACCTCGTCGACCATCGGCAAGATCGCCTGCGCCTACATGCCGATCCTGATTTTCTTCGCCCAGGGCTTCGAGCACTCGGTGGTGAACATGTTCGTCATCCCCACCGGCATGATGATGGGCGCCAAGATCACCCTGAGCGAATGGTGGCTGTGGAATCAGATTCCGGTGACGCTCGGCAATCTGGTCGGCGGCTTCGTGTTCACCGGGCTTGCGCTCTACATCACCCATAAGCCTCGCAGCCTGGCGCCGACGCCGCTCACCGCGCCGATGCAAGTGCCGGCAGAATGACGGAGGCGGATCTCAAAGCTGCCGCCGCGGATACCGGCGATTTCAACCCTGAACAGAAACGCTACCTGGAAGGGTTCGTCGCCGGAGTGCAGATTGCCAAGGCGGCAAAAAGCGTCGCCGGCGCGCCGGCGGCGGGCGCGTCCGATGCCGCGTCCGCGCCCAGGGGCCCGGACGCCGCCGGGCTTGCGGCGCAAAACCGCGTCCTTGCTGCGGGGCGAAAACTCTCCGATCCGGAAAAGTTCAAGCGCGAGCAGCATCCGTTCGATACCTACGAGCGGCTGAAGGCGCATGCGGCAAAGGGCGAATATCCCAAGCCGCCGGATAATTTCCGCTGGCGTTTTTTCGGCTTGTTCTACGTCGCGCCCAATCAGAATTCCTACATGTGCCGGCTGCGTATCCCGAACGGCATCGTCAAGGCGACGCAATTCTCAGGGCTTGCCGATCTCGCCGAACGCTATGGTGGCGGCTACACGTATGTGACGACGCGCGCCAATCTCCAGATCCGCGAAGTGCAGGCGCACAACGCCGTCGCCATGATCGAGGCCGTCCAGGATCTGGGGCTGGGCTCGCGTGGCTCCGGCGCCGACAACATCCGCAACGTCACCGGTACCCCGACCGCCGGCATCGATCCGCAGGAACTCATCGACACCCGGCCGTACGCCCGCGAGTGGCATTTTCACATTCTCAATGACCGCTCGCTCTACGGGCTGCCGCGCAAGTTCAACGTCGCCTTCGACGGCGCCGGTGCGATCGCTGCGCTGGAGGACACCAATGACATCGGCTTCCAGGCGGCCGAGGTGAAGGACGGTTTCGGCTTGAAGCCCGGCATCTGGTTCAAGCTCTGCCTCGGCGGCATCACCGGCCATCGCGATTTCGCCCGCGACACCGGTGTGCTGGTCGAGCCGAAGGACGCCTGCATGGTGGCGGACGCCGTGGTGCGGGTCTTCATCGATTACGGCGACCGCACCGACCGCACCAAGGCGCGTTTGAAATACGTGCTCGACGCCATGGGCGTTGAAAAGTTTCTCGTTGTCTTGGAGGAGAAGCTCGGCCGGAAGCTCGACCGCGCCGTCCCGGGAGCGGTGGCGCCGCGTCCGGCGTCCGACCGTACCGCGCATCTCGGCATTCACGCGCAGAAGCAGCAAGGCTTGAACTGGATCGGCGTCGTCGTTCCGGTGGGGCGGCTACCGGTTGCGCAAATGCGCGGTCTTGCCGAGATCGCACGCGAACTCGGCGATGGCGATCTGCGTCTCACCGTTTGGCAGAATTTGTTGATCTCGGGAGTGCCGACCGACAAGCTCCGCGCTGCGCAGGAGCGGATCGAAGCGCTCGGTCTCGCCATTACCACCAATGCCATCCGCGCCGGCCTCGTCGCCTGCACCGGCAATACCGGCTGCAAATTTGCCGCCTCGGACACCAAGCGTCACGCCGAGGAGATCGCGCGCTGGTGCGAGACGCGCGTTGCGCTCGACACGCCGGTCAATATTCATTTGACCGGATGCCACCATTCCTGCGCGCAGCACTTCATCTCGGAGATTGGGCTGCTCGCTTGCAAAGTCCAGGCGAACGAGGACGACGACCCCATCGAGGGTTATCACATTCTGGTCGGCGGCGGCTTCGGTCCGAACGCCGCGCTCGGGCGCGAGCTATTCCGCGACGTGACCGCGGAGTCTACGCCGCGAACCATCGAACGCATTTTGAAAGCCTACATGGCGCACCGCGCCTCGCGCGAGGAGACCTTCCTCGCCTTTACGCGGCGGCACGAAATCGACGCCCTCAAAGCGATGACCGAATTGGACGCCGCCGAATGAACATGACGCCGCCGCCGGTCCCATCGTTTATTCCTGAATCGGCGCCGTTCACGCTGGAACAACGCACCTGGCTCAACGGGCTGTTCGCCGGGCTATTCGGGCTGGAGGAGGGTGTTACGGCCCTTTCCAGTGCCGAGGTCGCGAAACTGTTGCCCGGTCTTGTTGGCGATGCCGCCGCGCCGACGCCCGAACCTGCCGAGGCCGACGACGATGCGCCCTGGCACGATCCGGCGATGCCGCTGCCGGAACGCATGAAGCTTGCCGAAGGCCGGCCGCTGCCGCGCCGGCTGATGGCCGCCATGGCGCAGCAGGATTGCGGTCAATGCGGCTACAATTGCCACGACTATTCGGCGGCATTGTCCACGCAGTCGGAGAAGCGTCTGAATCTCTGCGTGCCGGGTGGCAAAGAGACCGCCCGCATGCTCAAGCAGCTTTATGCGGAGCTCGAGGGCGCACCGGCAGCGGAAGCCCCGCCGGTGTCTGCTGCGTCGCCGGTCCCGGGATCCGCGCCCGCTGCGCCGCCCGGCCGATCGCGCAACCATCCGGTCTCTGCGACGTTCCTGTCGCGCCGGCGCCTCAATAAGCCGGGCTCGCAAAAGGAAACCTGGCATATCGATGTCGATCTCGCCGGCAGTAACCTCGATTACAGCGTCGGCGATTCTTTCGGCATAATTCCCACCAACGATCCTGAGCTTGTGGAGGCGGTGATCGCCGCGATCGATGCACCGCCCGATTTTCCACTCGGCAATCGGACGCTGCGCGAAGAACTCACTTACGGCACATCGCTGTCGCCGGCGCCGGACATGCTGTTCGAGCTTATTTCGCATATGACGGGCGGCGAGCGGAAACAGAAGGCGATAAAGCTCGCCGCGGGTAGCGATCCGGACGGCGATGCGGCAACGCTCGACGTGCTGGCGGCGCTGCACAAATTCCGGAGAGTGCGGCCCGATCCGGAAGCCTTTATCGAGGCGCTCGATCCGCTGCAGCCGCGGCTCTATTCAATCTCGTCGTCGCTGAAATCCACGCCGGGGCGCGTCTCGCTCACGGTCGATGCGGTGCGCTACGAGATCGACAAGCGCGCGCGTCACGGCGTCTGCTCGACCTTCCTTGGCGGCCGCATCGCGCTCGGCGACACGATCAAGGTCTATGTGCAGAAGGCGCAGCATTTCGCATTGCCTGCCGATCCGGCGACGCCGATCATCATGGTCGGCCCGGGCACCGGCGTCGCGCCGTTCCGCGCCTTTCTGCATGAGCGGCAGGCCATCGCGGCGCCAGGCCGCAATTGGCTGTTCTTCGGCCATCAGCGCAGCGCTTACGACTTTTTCTACGAAGAAGAATTTGCAGCCATGCATGCGGCCGGGTTGTTGACGCGGCTGTCGCTGGCCTGGTCACGCGATTCCAATGAGAAAATCTACGTGCAACATCGCATCCGCGAAGCCGGTCGCGAGCTGTGGTCCTGGATCAATGATGGCGCACACATCTATGTTTGCGGCGACGCGCTGCGCATGGCCAAGGATGTCGAAGTGGCGTTCGTCGACGTCATCGCCGCGCATGGCGGCAAGAGCGCGACCGACGCCATGAAAGTGCTCGGCGACCTGAAAGCCGGCGACCGCTATCAGACCGACGTTTACTAGGAGAACGCGCACTCGTGCTCGTCGAACGCAATCCAGCCGCAACGTCATCAAGCATCGCGGCATTGTCGCGCTTGCCGGTGTTTTTTGCGCTCGAGCGCAAGCGCGCCGTTGTTGCCGGCGGAACCGCGGCCGCGGCATGGAAAGCCGAATTGCTTTCGGCGGCAGGCGCGCAAGTCGAGGTCTTCGCGCGGGCGCCGAGCGAAGAGATGCGCGCGATTGCCGGCACGCCGCCGCGCGGGCCGATTGCGATCAACGAACGTGGTTGGACCAGCGACGACTTCGCGGGCACTGCGATCGCCGTCGCCGATTGCGCCGATGACATGGCCGCTGCGGAATTCGTAGCAGTCGCGCGCCGTGCCGGCGTGCCGGTCAACGTTATCGATCGTCCGGCATTTTCCGATTTCGCCTTTGGCGCCATCGTCAACCGGTCGCCGCTGGTCATCGGCATTTCCACCGACGGCGCGGCACCGGTGTTTGCTCAAGCCGTCCGCGCCAAGATCGAAGTGCTGTTCCCCAAAGGCCTTGCCCGCTGGGCGGAAGCCGCGCGGGCCTGGCGGCCGCGCATCCAGGCGCTCGCGCTGCCGTTTCGCGATCAGCGCAGCTTTTGGGAAAGACTTACCGCGCGCGCGATTGCCGCGCCGGACGTGGCGCCGACCGACAGCGATTTTGACGCGCTCGTCGAACCATCCACCTCGCGCGAGGTCGGCTCGGTCATCGTGGTCGGTGCCGGTCCCGGCGACCCGGAATTGTTAACGTTGCGTGGGGTGCGGGCGCTGCAATCTGCCGACGTGATTTTATTTGATGAATACGTTGCCGCCGATATCCTCGATTTTGCACGGCGTGAAGCAAAGAAAATGCTGGTCGGCGAGGCATGGGATACGAATGAGTGTAACCGTCACGACATCGATGCCTTGACGGTCGCCCTAGCGAAAGCCGGGCGACGCGTCGTCCGCCTTATGGGTGGCGACCCGATGGTTTCCCGCCGCGGCGACAGCGCAATGCGGGCCTGCCGGGCCGCGGGCCTCACCGTCGAGGTTGTGCCCGGCGTCGTTGCGATCGGGGACGGATCCGAGGATTTCCGCCAAACGGCGGCAAAAACCAGGACTTCCGCGACGGACAAACCCCAAAACGCCCCACACGGCATGGCTCATCGGTAATCTTGAGAACGAAGGGCGGGTTGCGTAAGGCTACCCGGGCCGCCTATCTACCCGTGCATGGACACCGTCACAGCACCGCCCGCCGCGTCGAGCCGCCCGCATTTGCCGGAGCCGCACGCGCACATTATCGATGCGCGACTGACCAAGATCGAAGATGTCGCCCGCGACACCAAGCTCTACACGTTCCAGCGCGCCGAGGGCGGAGCGCTGCCGGCCTATAAGCCTGGATCGCATATCGATTTGCATCTGCCCAACGGCATGGTGCGTCAGTTTTCGCTGGTCGTGCCGAATACCGATGCCGAGAGCTACGTCGTTGGCGTCAAGAAAGACGCCACGAGCCGCGGCGGCTCGCGCTACATCATCGAAGAGATGAAGGTCGGAGACTGCATCAAGATTAGCGCGCCGCGCAATAATTTTCCGCTGATGGAAAACGCCGAGCATGTGGTGCTCGTTGCCGGCGGCATTGGCATCACGCCGATCTGGTGCATGACGCAGCAGCTCATCGCACTCAAGCGGCCATGGACGCTATATTATTCGTGCCGTTCGCGCGAGGACATGGCGTTTCTCGAAATCCTGAAAACGCTCGATCCGCAGGCGGTGCATCTGCATTTCGACGATGAAGCGGACGGTAAGTTTATTGATCTCGCTGATGCCATCGCCGCGTCGCCGGCGGACGCGCATTTTTACTGCTGCGGTCCCAATCCGATGCTCAAAGCCTTCGAGGCGGCGGCGGCAAGCCGGCCGCGCGGCAACGTCCATGTCGAATATTTCACGCCAAAGGACGAAGCCGCGGCCACCGGCACCGGCGGCTTCTGGGTCGAGCTTGCCCGCTCGGGCGAGGAGTATTTCATCCCCGAGGGCAAGAAGGTGCTGGAGGTACTGTTCGATTCCGGCGTCGACGTCGACTATTCCTGCGAGCTCGGTATCTGCGGCGCCTGCGAGACCCGCGTCATTTCCGGCATCCCGATCCACCACGATTTGGTGTTGAGCGAGGAAGAGCAGGCGACCAACGAGAAGGTCATGATCTGCTGCTGCGGCTGCGCCACCGACCGGCTGGTGCTGGATATGTGAGCGCCGCATCGACTTTTGGCGTGGGAGTTCGCGAGGTGGCGTCCTTGTATCGACGCTAGTAAGTTACCCTCGCGACGCACACCCCTGATCCCTTCCCGCAAAGGGGAGGGCAACAGAACCGAGATGACCGAAAAATTCGACATTACGCTCACGATCAACGGCCGCGATTATGCGATCCGCGTCGAGCCGCGCAAAACGCTGGTCGACGCCATCCGCGATGATTGCGGCCAGACCGGCACCCATATCGGTTGCGAGCACGGCGTCTGCGGCACCTGCACCGTGATCGTCGACGACGAGGCGGTGCGTTCCTGCCTGATGTTCGCGATCCAGGCGCAAGGCAAGAAAATCCGCACCGTCGAGGGTCTTGCCGACGGCGACAGGCTTTCCGTGCTGCAGCAAGCCTTCATCGACAACCACGGCCTGCAGTGTGGCTATTGCACGCCGGGTTTTTTGATGCTGGCGACGAACGTGCTGGAGAAAAATCTGCAGATTGGCGACGAAGACTTGATCGACGTGCTCGCCTCAAACCTCTGCCGCTGCACCGGCTATCAGAACATCATCAAGGCGGTGAAGGCGGCGCGCGAGGTGATGCGGGGCGTGCCGAGAGTTACGGTGTAATCGCCGCCAGCGCCGCTTTCGCCACTTCGACGTCCTGCTCGATCTTCGCCCCGCCGGCGGCGACCGCGCCGATGACTTCGCCATCGATCTCGATCGGGAAGCCGCCCGGCACATTGGTGAAGTCGCCCATGCGCACCGACATCGACAGCGCATTTTCTTCGGGCGCGTAGCCGGTCGGCAGCCGCTGCGAGGCCGCGGTGATGGCCTTGCGTTGCGTGGTGATGATGGAGAAGTGCCGCGCGCCGTCCATCATCAGGAAACCGATCAGCCTGCAGCTGGCGTCGACCACGGCGAGCGAGACTTTGCAGCCCAGTTCATTGGCCTTGGTCACGCCGGCCATCAGCATTTTCAGGCTCGCCTCGTGGGTGAGCCGGTGGGTAGGGATGAAATCCGCCATGGGACACTCCACTGCCACGGAACCGAGCGCACCACATGACACAAAATCGGCAATGCTGTTAGTGTCCGCCTCCGGCGCAAGACAGCAAAGGGTTTGCAAGCGTGAGCACGGGAGCTTTACCGACCGAATGGGATCGCGAAGCCGATGTCGTCGTCATCGGTTCGGGCGCGACCGGGATGCCGGCCGCCATCGTGGCGCGCGAGGCCGGCGCGTCGGTGATCGTGGTCGAGGCGCAGCCGCATATCGGCGGCCACGCCATCACTTCGGGCGGCAACCTGCCGCTCGGCGGCGGCACCAGCCATCAGAAGAAATACGGCATCGCGGATTCGCCCGATCTGTTTTTCCAGGACCTTACCGACTGGTCGGTGGTCGAGACCAACGGCTTTCCGCCCTACCGCTATAACGACCGCGAGATCATCCGCGCTTTCGCCGACAACAGCGTGCCGGCCTTCGACTGGCTGTTGGCGCACGGCGTGCAGGTGATCGACCGCCCGCCGAACAAGATCGGGCATGAAATCGGCGTTTCGGCGCTGCGCACCATGCAGATCGACGTCGCCAATTGGCCGATGGTTCATACCGGTGGACCGGCCGATCCGGGCGATGACGAAATCCGCGCTGGCGCCGGGCTGATACGGCCGCTCGAAGCTGCGGCGCGCCAGTCAGGTGTCGACATCCTGCTCAAGCATCGCATGACCGCGATCCACCGCGAGGCGGCAAATTCCGGCCGGGTACGCGGTATCGCCGTCGACGCCAAGGGCAAAAAACTCAATATCGGCGCCCGCAAGGCCGTCATCGTCGCCACCGGCGGCTCGACCGGCAACGTCAACTTCCGCCGCATGTTCGACCCGCGCCTCACAGAAGAATATTGCGGGCTCGCCGGCATGCCGTGGTCGGATCAGGACGCCAGCGGCGAAATCGCCGCCATGGCGGTCGGCGCTGCGCTATGGGGCCTGTTCAACTACACCGGCGAGTTCGGCTCCGGCATCACCAAGCCCGGCGCGATCGGTTGCCAATACGGCTACGTCAATGTGCGCTGGCATCCGGGCAGCGAGGTGTTCGATAAGGCGCGCGCCGTTGGGCTCCAGGTGGCGGATTGGCAGAATGTCGCCCTGGTCAACATGCTGGGCAAGCGCTTCTACGACGAGACCGCCGGCCACTTCAACTACAACACCTATCAAAGCACCGATCCGTACGAGCCATACAGCTATCGCAACGCCAAGAACCAGAAATACACTCCGAGCAATTTCATCAACGCGGCGCTCGCCGGTATCGGCGACGACCATAATGGCGGCGGACCGATCTGGGCGATATTCGATGCCGATGCCGTGACGCGCGAGAAATGGATTCCGCGGCCGCCGCATGTAGACGTTGACGCCGGATTTTTCTTCTCGGCCGGCAGCATTGAAGAGCTCGCAGCCAAGATCAAAATGAAATACCAGCGCGTGCCGATGCCGCCGCAAACTCTCGCCGCTACCGTCGCGCGTTACAACTCGTTCGTCGAGGCCGGCAAGGATGCCGATTTCGACAAGCCGAAGCCGCTCCACAAGATCGCTACGCCGCCGTTTTACGCCGCCTGGGCGACCCCGGTGATCCACGACACCCGCGCCGGCCTGCGCATCAATGCGCGCTGCCAAGTGATCGACATGAACGGCGAAGTGATTCCCGGATTGTATTGCGGCGGTGAATTGGCCGGCGGCTTTTCCATGCACGGCCTGCCGCGCGCGATCTGCCAGGGATTTATCGCCGGAAAAAATGCAGTAACCGATAATTCATAGGGCCAATATGCAAGACAGATTTTTGAAGACAGGTATCTTTCTTGCGCCGTTTCACCCGCTCGCCGAGAATCCGCTGCTCGCGCTCGACCGCGACATGGAGCTCCTGGTCCATCTCGATCGGCTGAATTATCACGAGGCCTGGATCGGCGAGCATCATTCGGGCGGCTATGAAATCATAGCCTGCCCGGAAATGTTTATTGCCGGCGCCGCCGAGCGCACGCGGCATATCCGGCTTGGTACCGGCGTCATCTCGCTGCCCTATCACAATCCCTTCACCGCCGCCGGGCGCATGATGCAGCTCGACTATCAGACGCGCGGCCGTGCCATGTTCGGCGTCGGGCCGGGATCGCTGATTTACGATGCGGTCAAGATGGGACTCAAGGCCGAGGACCAGCGGCGCAAGCTCGACGAGTTGCTCGACGTCATCATGGAGCTGATGCAGGGCCGTCCGGTGACCAAAAAGACCGACTGGTTCGACCTGCACGAGGCGCGGCTCCAGCTCAAGAGCTATTCGCAGCCGATGATTGAGATGGCGGTGGCATCGGCGCGCTCGCCGACCGGCGCGTTGTCGGCGGGCAAGCACGGCATTGGCATGCTAGCGATCGGCGGCACGTCGGACGACGCGCTCAAGGCGCATGCCGGCAACTGGAAGGTCTACGAAGAAGCCGCCGCCGCCAACGGCCATGTCCCTGACCGCCGCAAATGGCGCATCGTCACTTTCGCGCACGTTGCGGAAACGGTCGAACAGGCGCGGGCGGACATCAAATTCGGACTGCCGGACTTCAAGCGCTATTTCAGCGAAGTCGGCACCTTCCCCGTTGTTCCGCCCGACATTGCCGGCGACCCGGCCGAGTACCTGGTGGCGTCGGGCATTGCCTGCATCGGCACGCCGGCCGATTGCATCCGGCATTTCGAACGGCTCTGGCAAGGTTCAAATGGCGGCTTCGGCGGGGTGCTGCTGCTGGCACACAATTGGGCGGATTGGTCGGCGACCAAGAAAAGCTATGAGCTGATGGCGCGCTACGTTCATCCGCACTTCCAGCGCGACGCCAATGCGCTCCGCGCATGGAGCTATGACGACGCCAAGTCCAAATACGAGACGGCCGGCGCGCAATCGAGAGCGGCGGTCCAGGCCGCGATCGACAAATATCAGACGCGTAAGGCTTAGATTATCGCCCGAAAAAATGCCAGAACGGAAAAAACGCAGGCGCCACGTTAGGCGGTGAACCTGCGATTTGGCGCGCTACCGCCGGATGCTTGACGGGCTCTCCCGCAGGCAGCTTGAGCAAGTCCGACACTTTGACAAAACTATATCCCTCGGCGCGAAGCTTCGTGATGATGTCGGGCAGCGCGTTTGCCGTTGCCGGCGCGTTGGGGCCGCCGTGCATGTGAAGGACCACGATGCTGCCCGGACGAACGTGGGACACGACGTCAGCGGCAACCCATTTTGGACTTTTCTCGAAGGCATCGGCGCCGTCGATGTCGCCGCCGATCACGGTGTAGCCCTGATCTTCGACCGTCTTCATGGCCTGCGCATCGGAGCATAATCCGGGGAAGCGGAAATATTTCTTATAGGTCCCAGCATACTGCTTGAGCAGATCGTCGGTCTTTTGCACTTCGGCGGCTTGTTTTGATTGCGGTATCGGAAAGAGGTTGTAGCAAGGGGAATGAAACGCGCCGTGCGAATAGCTGTGATTGCCAAGCTCGAACAACGGGTCCGCCGCGAGCTGCTTCGTCGCGTCGGGATAGGTCTCGATCCAGAGCCCGGTCAGGAATAGCGTCGCCGAGGCATGCCGCTGCCGCAGCGCTTCGATGACTTTTTCGTTGTACCAGGAAGCAACCTTGCCGCCTTTGAGCTCACGCAGCATCCCCGGCGTCATGTCGGCGTCGAACGTCAGTGCGACGATCTTTTCGCTTGTGGCCGCATGGTCGAAGGTTGGGCGTTCTTCGGCCGACACCGTCGCCGCCGGTGCGGCGCCGAGTATTGCCGACAGCATCAGGAGAATGGCCGCCACCTGCCTGCGTCGCCCTTGTTTCGGTCGCAGACATTGACCGCGCATTGTGAGTAGAAGCCCGGCTAAACCGTCGTCTGCGCCACGCCGCGCTTGGCGTTGAGCGCTTCCTTGGCGCCGTCCTTGAACGCGACATCCGGCGGCAGCACCACCGCGCAGGAGCGGATCTTGTGCTGCCCGGGATCGACGCCGGGCGGCGTGACGCCCTTTTCGACGAGCGCCTTGGCCGCGCGCATCAACCGATGGCGCGCCATGATGATGCCGTTGTCGGTCGAGACCAGGTTTTCCTTGGTGCGGTCGCAGACCGGCCCCATGCTCTCCTGCAACGAGGCATCCTGCATGGCAAAGCCGGCGATGCCACTGAACGTTCTGCCGGCCTTCTGTGCCGTGCGGTCGATCAGATAATCATTGTCCTTGTTGGCGAGCGGCCGGAAGGAGGCGTCGACTTTGCAATGCACGCCGGCGCCGTCCTTCATGGCGTCGACCTCGGTCTTGCTCAGCGCCCGCACCGGATGGAAATCATAAGACCAGGCCCAGCACGTCTCGTCGTCGACCGGCACCCAGAAGTGGCCATGAATCGGATGGTCGCCGCGCGGCGGGATCATGGTAAAGCACGGCATCACCCAGGGCGTGATGCGCCAATAATAATTGCCGTTCTCGGCATTGCGCCGGGCGCCGATGAACAACCCGCCCGGCTGCTCGACCACTTCGAAATGCGGCTGCATGTCGGCGAGATTGTAATCGTTGCCCTTGGCGCCCTTGAACAGCGGGTCGGAGTGTAGGTCGCCGCGATGCAGGAACGAGACGTGACTCGAATCGATGCCGCCTTCCATGGCCTGCAGCCAATTGCATTCCTGCAGTCGCTTCGAGACGAACGTCTGCTCTCGCGGCACCAGGGCGAATTCCCACTGCGGCAGCGGCGGCTTCTGGTCCGCGGGGCCCATATAGGTCCACAGCACTTCACCGATCTTCACCAGCGGATAGGAGGTCAGCCTGACCTTCTTGCAGAAGCCGCTTTCCACCGGCTCGGATGGCACTTCCATGCATTGGCCGGTCACGTCGTATTTCCAGCCGTGATAGGGGCAGCGCAGTCCGGCCTCCTCGTTGCGGCCGAACCACAGCGATACGCCGCGATGGGCGCAAAACTCGTCGATCAGGCCATAGCGCCCCTCCGAATCGCGGAAGGCGACCAGGCGTTCGGAAAGAAGCTTCACGCGGACGGGCGGACAGTCGTTTTCCGGCAATTCCTCGGCGAGCAGTGCCGGCAGCCAGTAGCAGCGGAATAGCTGGCCCATTGCGGTCCCGGGGCCAGTCTGGGTCAAAAGCTCGTTCTGTTCTTTTCTGAGCATGCTTTTTCGTCCGTAACGCCTATCCTTTGAGAGAGTAAGGATTCGGTTTCGCCCGGGCAAGCGCGCCAAGGAACCATCAAGGAGTCACCGTACTCCCCCGTATCATGACAGGCAGGCGAAATTGCGTGCGCAAATGCCGCGTCCGGTTGCTCTGCCAACGCAATTACGCTAAGTCGGCCCGGTCCGGGTAGCCGTTTTGGAGAGATGGGAATGTCCGATCACGGTGAAGTCGAATACGCGCTTGCGACGGGCAACGATTACCCCGCTCACGAAGAGACCTACCGCAATTTCATCACGCTGGTGAAAGTGACGATGGCAATCGTCGTCATCATTGTTATCGGGATGGCGTATTTCCTGACGTGATCTAACCGCAATACCGAGATCGGCTGATTGCCGGCCATTGCCGCGTCGGAGGATTGATGAAAGTCGCGGTTGCTGCCGAGACCGATGCGGGCGAGCCGCGCGTGGCTGCTACTCCCGAAACCGTCAAGAAGATGATCGGCCTTGGCGCCGAGGTCGCCGTCGAGCCGGGCGCCGGCGTCAAGTCCGGCATCCTCGATGCCGAGTATGCCGCCGCCGGCGCCACAATCGCGCGTGATGCGCTCGGCGGCGCCGATGTCGTGCTCAAGGTGCGCCGGCCGAATTCGGTCGAGCTCGCGCAATTGAAAAAGGGCGCGATCGTCATCGCCATCATGGACCCGTATGGACACGAAGAAGCGCTCCGCGCCATGGCCGAGGCCGGCGTAGCCGCCTTTGCCATGGAGCTCTTGCCCCGCATCACCCGCGCGCAAGGGATGGACGTGCTCTCCAGCCAGGCCAATCTCGCCGGCTACCGTGCCGTGGTCGACGCGGCGGAGGAGTTCAGCCGCGCTTTGCCGATGATGATGACCGCGGCCGGCACGGTTCCGGCCGCCAAGGCCTTCATCATGGGGGCCGGGGTCGCCGGCCTGCAGGCGATCGCCACCGCGCGCCGGCTCGGCGCCATCGTGACGGCGACCGACGTACGCCCGGCGGCCAAGGAGCAGGTCGAGAGCCTCGGCGCCAAATTCATCGCGGTGGAGGACGAGGAATTCAAGGCGGCCGAGACCGCCGGCGGTTACGCCAAGGAAATGTCGAAAGAGTACCAGGCGAAACAAGCCGCTTTGGTCGCCGATCACATCAAGAAGCAGGACATCGTCATCACCACCGCGCTCATTCCCGGCCGGCCGGCGCCGCGGCTGGTGTCGAAAGAGATGGTGGCATCGATGCGGCCGGGCTCGGTCGTGGTCGATCTCGCCGTCGAGCGCGGCGGCAATGTCGAGGGCGTGCAGGCCGACGCCGTCGCCGACGTCGGTGGCGTCAAGATCGTCGGCTACCGCAACGTGCCGGGCCGGCTCGCCGCCACGGCGTCGAACCTCTACGCCAAGAATCTCTATGCTTTCTTGGAAATTTTGATCGACAAGAAAACCAAGGCGCTTGCCGTCAACTGGGATGACGAGATCGTCAAGGGGACGGCGCTGACACGCGAAGGCGCGGTGGTGCATCCGAATTTCAAGCCGAAGAGCGCCGCGTAATTAATTCTTCCCTCCGCGGGGGAGATGGATAGAACCGGAGGCCCCATCGTGGTCACTCTCTCAATCCTCAGCCAGCTCGACCTTCTCGCCAACGCTCATGCGATTGTGCCGGAAGCGGTGAGCGATGTCGTCAATCCGTTCGTGTTCCGGCTGTCGATTTTCGTGCTCGCGGTGTTTGTCGGCTATTACGTGGTCTGGTCGGTGACGCCGGCGCTGCATACGCCGCTGATGTCGGTGACCAACGCGATCTCTTCGGTGATCGTCGTCGGTGCGCTGCTTGCTGTGGGCGTCGCACTCGTCGGCAGCGATTCCGGGCCGATTTGGGCGCGCGCGCTTGGCTTCGTCGCGCTGAGCTTCGCCTCGGTCAATATTTTCGGCGGCTTTCTGGTGACCAAGCGCATGCTGGCCATGTTCCAAAGAAAGCAAAAGTGAGCGGAAGGACCAATCGATGAGCGCCGACCTCGCCGCGCTTTGCTATCTCGTCGCCGGCGCACTCTTCATCCTGGCGCTGCGCGGACTGTCGAATCCGGAGACCAGCCGGCGCGGCAATCTGTTGGGCATGCTCGGCATGGCGATTGCCATCGCGACCACGCTGGCAGCGCATCCGCCGGCGGATCTTACGGCTTGGGGACTGGTCGTTTTGGGCATGGCGATCGGTGGCGGCACCGGCGCGGTAATCGCGCGGCGCGTGCCGATGACGTCGATGCCGGAACTGGTCGCCGCCTTTCATTCGCTGGTCGGCATGGCGGCGGTGCTAGTTGCGGCCGGCGCGCTCTATGCGCCGTCGGCCTTTGGCATCGGCAGCGAAGGCGCCATCCATGGCCAAAGCCTGATCGAAATGTCGCTCGGCGTCGCCATTGGCGCCGTTACTTTTACCGGCTCGATCATCGCCTTCCTCAAGCTTTCCGGCCGCATGAGCGGCGCGCCGATCACGCTGCCCGGGCGTCACGTTATCAATATCGCGCTGGCGATCGCACTTGTCGCGCTGATCGTCTGGTTCTTCGAGGCACAACAGCATCTCACCTTCTGGTTGATCGCGGCGGCGTCATTCCTGCTCGGCGTGCTCATCATCATTCCGATCGGCGGCGCCGACATGCCGGTCGTGATCTCGATGCTCAATTCCTATTCCGGCTGGGCCGCCGCCGGCATCGGGTTCACGCTGGAGAACACCGCGCTGATCATCACTGGCGCGCTGGTCGGCTCTTCGGGCGCGATCCTTTCTTACATCATGTGCAAGGGCATGAACCGCTCGTTTATCTCGGTGATCCTCGGCGGTTTTGGCGGTGAGGTGGCGGGTCCGGCGGCCGCAGCCGGCGATCGGCCGGTCAAGATCGGTTCGGCCGAGGACGCGGCGTTCATTTTGAAGAATGCCGGCAAGGTCATCATCGTGCCCGGCTACGGCATGGCGGTGGCGCAGGCGCAGCATGCGCTGCGCGAGATGGGCGACAAGCTCAAGCGCGAAGGCGTTGAGGTCAAATACGCCATCCACCCGGTGGCCGGCCGCATGCCGGGCCATATGAACGTGCTGCTCGCCGAAGCCAATGTGCCCTACGACGACGTGTTCGAATTGGAAAACATCAATTCGGAATTCGCCCAGGCCGACGTCGCTTATGTCATCGGCGCCAATGACGTCACCAATCCGGCCGCCGAGGACGATCCGAAGTCGCCGATCTACGGCATGCCGGTGCTGCAGGTGTGGAAGGCCGGCACCGTGATGTTCAACAAGCGCTCGCTCGCCTCGGGCTATGCCGGCATCGACAATCCACTATTCTACCGCGACAACACTATGATGCTGCTTGGCGACGCCAAGAAAATGACGGAAGAGATCGTCAAAGCGTTGTAAAATCTCGGGCCGATGACCGAGAACTCCCCGCCGCAACCGCCTAAGCCGATCCGCGCCCGCCGCTGGTCGCGCCCTGCATCACCATTGGTGCGGCCGCGGCCCTATCGCATGGCGATGCGGCTCATCGGCATTCCGGCCGTCGCGGTTGCCGGAGTGCTGATCTATCGCGGCTTGCACGATCATTTCGTCCTGCCGGAATGCGATTCCGATCGCGCCAAGCATTCGCTCGCCGACGTTCTCAAGGAACTGCGGATGGAGCCGACGCACTACGAGCCGATCACAACGGTGTCGTCGAGCAAGGATCGGGTCGTCTGCAACGCGACTTTGCCGTTGCCCGACGGTGCCAGCGTCGTCGCCGATTTCACGTTCTATTGGGAGGGCGGCACGGCCCACATGAAGTATTCGGTCTCGCGCAAAAAGCCGTGAATGGGCGCCCATGCCGGGCGTGGAACTTAGTGCGGGTCGAACCGCTTGTCAGCGCGTGGACCAGGGCGTCGATACAGTCATCCATGTCAAACACTTAACCAGAGGGCCGCTGCCCTGGATGGTGCGCATCGGCTATGTCGCCCGCGGCATCGTCTTTCTCATAATTGGCGGCTTCGCTTTGCTCGCCGCCGGCGGCCTCGGTCCGCATCCGGAGGGCGCGCGGGACGCGCTCGAGCTGCTATTTCACCGACCGTTCGGCAGTTATGTCTTGTGGGCACTGGCTGCCGGTCTTTTGTGTTTCGCCGGCTGGCGGTTGCTGCAATCGGTATTTGACGTCGATCTGCACGGCAGAAGTCTCCACGGTCTACTGCGTCGGGCTATCCTCGCCGGCAGTGGACTATTTTACGTCGCGCTTGCGACCGCCACGGTGCGCATCACCATGGCGCACCGCCACATCGACGAGGATCAGTCGGCGCGAGAGTGGACTGCATTGGTCATGGCGCAGCCGCTCGGCCGGCTGCTGATCGCGCTCATCGCTGCGGGCTTTGTCGGTGTCGCTGGAGGACTGGCGGTCAAGGCGTTTCGTGCGCCCTATCGCGAGGTGCTCGACGCGACGCGGGAGCAGCGCGCCTTTGCCGTCGTGCTCGGTTCGTTTGGCATCATGACGCGCGCCTTCGTCTTTCTTATGATCGGCGCTTTCCTGGGGGTCGCTGCCTACAACTCCAATTCGCTCGAGGCCGTCAGCCTCTCCGGCGTGTTGCGCGCCATGCAGCATCAAGCCCATGGCGGAGTTTTGCTTGGCATCGCCGCGCTCGGTCTGCTGGCCTTCGGCTTTTTCGAGATCATCGAGGCTGCGGCCCGCCGTGCCGTCGCGGTGAAGCCGGAGGCCCCGAAGCCGTCTCAATTCGACGATTTGCCGTAGCCGCCGGCGGTCGGCGTCTGAATAATGATCGCCTCGCCGGCGTCGATCACGGTCGCGTCGCAGCCTTCGAGGCTTTCCATGCGGCCGCCCTTGCGACGCGCCCAGTTTTCACCGACCTGACCGTCACCGCCGCCAGCCAGCCCGAACGGCGGTACGCGGCGATGGCCGGACAGCAGCGTGCACTCCATTTTTTCCAGGAAACGGATGGTGCGGCGGATGCCGTCGCCGGCGTTCCATTGGCCGCGGCCGCCGGAGCCTTTGCGGATGTGAAAGTCTTCCAGCAGCACCGGATAACGGAATTCCAGAATTTCCGGATCGGTCAGCCGCGTGTTGGTCATGTGGGTATGCACCGCATCGGTGCCGGGAAAGCCCGGTCCGGCTGGCGATCCCGAACAAATGGTCTCGTAATACTGATAGCGCGCGTTGCCGAAGTTGACGTTGTTCATGGTGCCCTGCGCCGCGGCCATGGCGCCTAGCGCGCCGAACAGGCAATTGGTGACTTCCTGCGACGTCTCCACATTGCCGGCGACCACGGCGGCGGGATATTCCGGCGACAGCATCGAATGTTTCGGAATGACGATGCGGATCGGCCGCAGGCAGCCGGCATTCATCGGAATGTCGTCGTCAACCATGACGCGGAACACGTAAAGCACCGCGGCACGGGTGACCGGCTCGGGCGCGTTGAAGTTCGATGGCTGCTGCCTGCTGGTACCGGTGAAGTCGACGGTGGCTTCGCGGTTTTTCTTGTCGACGCTGATGCGGACCTTGATCGTGTTGCCCTGGTCGGTCTCGATGGCGAAAGCGCTGTCGTGCAGCCGGTCGATGACACGGCGCACGCTCTCGGCCGCATTGTCCTGCACGTGGCGCATATAGGCGCGCGCGACCGGAAGTGTGAAATAGCGCACCATCTTGCGCAACTCGTGCACGCCCATCTCGTTGGCGGCGATCTGCGCCTTGATGTCGTTGACGTTCTGCAGCGGATTGCGCGCCGGATATTTCGCGCCGTCAAGCAGCGCGTAGGTCTCCTTCTCGCGAAAGCGCCCGCGCTCGACCAATTTGAAATTGTCGATATAGACGCCTTCCTGCTCGATGGTGGTGGCGTTCGGCGACATCGAGCCCGGTGAAATGCCGCCGACGTCGGCGTGATGGCCGCGCGAGGCGACCCAAAACAGGATTTTCTTGCCGTCGAACACCGGCGTGCAGACGGTGATATCCGGCAAATGCGTGCCGCCGTTGTACGGGGCATTAATGGCATAGACGTCGCCCGGGCGAATCCTGCCTTTGTTCTCGCGGATGATGGTCTCCACCGCGCGGTCCATCGAGCCGAGGTGCACCGGCATGTGCGGCGCATTGGCGACCAGCGAACCGTTGCCGTCGAATACCGCGCATGAAAAGTCCAACCGCTCCTTGATGTTCACCGAATAGGCGGTGTTCTGCAAAGCGACGCCCATCTGTTCGGCGATCGACATGAACAGATTGTTGAACACTTCGAGCATCACCGGGTCGGCATGGGTGCCGATGGCGCGCGTCCGCTTGAGCTTTTGCACCCGACGCAGCACCAGATGATTCTTTGCCGTCAATTCGGCCTGCCAACCGTGCTCAATGACGACCGTTTGATGCGGCTCGATGATGATGGCCGGACCCCTGACCTTGCTTCCGGGAACGAGCTGATCGCGTGTATAGACGAGGGCGCGGCGCCATTTGCCGCCGGAATAGAAGCGGGTGCGGCGGGCAGGCTGGGGCAATTTCGTCCGCTTCAGCTTGCGCGATTTCTCTTTGAACGCCGCACCGCCGCCGACCGCCTCTAGCGAGACGGCCTCGATGACCAGGCCCTTTTTGCGGTCGACAAAGCCAAATTGCGCCTTATGGGCCTTTTCGAAGGCCGCTTTCATCTTCTGCAGTGAAGCGAGACCTTTCCCGCTGCCCGCGTCAACGACAAGCGGCGTGTCAGTTCCGGCGTAGCGGATATGGGCGCGCACATGCAGCTCGATGCCTTTCGCTGCAACGCCTTGGGCGGCGACCTCGTCGGTGACTGTGCGCGCCAAGCGCCGCGAAACGCTTTGCAGCGTCGCGCGCGCCTTGTCCGCGAACGGCTCTTCTATCGCCTGCTGGCGGACGCTGCGGATGTCGGCAAGGCCCATGCCGTAGGCGGAAAGCAAGGACGACAGCGGATGGATCAGCACGCTCTCCATGCCGAGCGCATCGGCGACCAGGCAAGCGTGCTGGCCGCCGGCGCCGCCGAAGCAATTGAGCGTATAGCGAGTCACGTCATAGCCGCGCTGCACCGAAATTTTCTTGATCGCGTTCGCCATGTTTTCGACCGCGATCTTGATAAAGCCGTCAGCGACCTGCTCGGCGCCCCGCCCGTCGCCGATGTCCTTTGCCAGCGCCGCGAAGGCCTGGCGCACCGCGTCGGCATCGAGCGGCTGGTTTTGCGCCGGTCCGAAAATCTTGGGAAAGAAATCGGGCATGAGCTTGCCGGCCATGACATTGGCGTCGGTCACGGCGAGCGGGCCACCACGCCGGTAGCATTTCGGCCCGGGATTGGCGCCGGCAGAGTCCGGGCCGACGCGAAAGCGTGCGCCGTCGAAATGCAGGATTGAGCCGCCGCCCGCGGCCACCGTATGGATCAGCATCATCGGCGCGCGCATGCGCACGCCCGCGACCTCGGTCTCGAAGGCGCGCTCGTATGCGCCGGCATAATGCGAGACGTCGGTCGAGGTGCCGCCCATGTCGAAGCCGATCAGCCGGGTAAAGCCGGCCGAGCGCCCGGTCTCGGCCATGCCGACCACGCCGGCCGCCGGGCCTGACAGGATCGCGTCCTTGCCGCGAAACAGTTCCGCCGCGGTCAGGCCGCCCGACGACATCATGAACATCAGACGGATGGCAGCGCCCTCGCTGTCCAGGTCGTCGGCGACCTGAGCCACGTAGTTGCGTAATATCGGCGAAAGGTAGCTATCGACCACTGTAGTGTCGCCGCGGCCTACGAGCTTGATCAGCGGCGAGACCTCGTGGCTGGCGGAGACTTGCGGAAAGCCGAGCTCGCGCGCCAGCGCCACGATCTCCCGCTCATGATCGCCGTAGCGATAGGCGTGCATCAGAACGATGGCGACGGCGCGGATGCCGTCGGCGAGCGCGCGCTCCAGTTCGACGCGTACGGCCGCAAGATCGAGCTCACGCTCTACGGTGCCGTCGGCGCGCACCCGCTCGTCGACCTCGACGACGCGCTCGTAGAGCATGTCCGGCTTGATGATGTGCTTGGCGAAGATTTTCGGCCGCGCTTGATAGCCGATGCGCAGCGCGTCGCGGAAGCCTTTGGTGATCAGAAGCAGCGTACGCTCGCCCTTGCGCTCCAAGAGCGCGTTGGTGGCGACCGTGGTGCCCATTTTTACGGCGGAGACTTGATCGCTTGGAATTGGCGCGTGGGGCTTGAGCCCGAGCAGATGGCGGATGCCGTGGACCGCGGCGTCCCGATAGGCTTCGGGATTTTCCGAAAGCAGCTTGTGGGTGACGAGCGCACCGTCCGGCCGCCTGCCGATCACGTCGGTAAAAGTGCCGCCGCGATCGATCCAGAATTCCCAACTCGCGGTCATACGCTCCGTCCTGGGCTCGATCCCGCCCGTCTTTTGTGCCAGGTTGAGGGCAAGCGAGCCCACAATAGATCGCCCTAAGACGACTAGTTGAGGAAATAACGATGCACAAGATCGCAATCTCGGAAGCCGCCCGCGGCCGCATGACGGCCCGAACCGGCAAAGCGCATCCCTTCGACGAAATCGATCCGCGCAAAGCCGCTTTGGTTGTGATCGACATGCAGAACTATTTCTGCAAGCCGGGCCACCAGGGCGAGGTGCCGGCGTCCCGGGACATCGTGCCGAACATCAATCGGCTCGCCGCCGATCTGCGCCGCCGCGGCGGTCTTGTCGTCTGGGTACGCAACGGCACCCGCGATACGCGTGAAAGCTGGTCGAACTATCACGAATTCCTGCATACGCCGGAACGCTATGAGCGGCGCTATGCGGCGATGGACGTCGACGGCGACGGTTACGCCTATTGGCACTTAAACGACATTCGAGCCGAGGATGCCCAGGTGACCAAGACGCGCTACAGCGCCTTCATTCAGGGGTCGTCCGATATCGAGCGCCTGCTGCGCGACACGGGCGTCGATACGCTTCTGATCACCGGCACCGCGACCAATGTCTGCTGCGAAAGCTCGGCGCGTGATGCCATGATGCTCAATTTCAAGGTGGTGATGGTGTCCGACGGCCTCGCCACCCACAATGACGAGGAACACAACGCGGCGCTCTCGATCTTTTACGGCCTGTTCGGCGACGTGCAGACCACGGACGAGGCGATCGCCTCGCTCGCCAGCGGCGACAAGGCCCGCGCCGCTGCCTGAGCGCCGAAGCGGCTAATCGTTCCGCCTGCGCTCGCGCAGGGCCGGCAAGCCAATTCCGGTCGCCTCGAAGCCGCCGTCGACGGCGAGCGTTTGCCCGGTGATGTAGCTCGAACGATCACTGCACAAAAAGAAGATCGCTTCGGCGAGTTCCTGCTCCAGTCCGTAGCGGTTGAGCGGGATGGCATCGTGATAGGCGGCGCGAATTTCCGGCGTATGGACGGCCTTGGCCATGGCGGTGTCGACCGGACCGGGCGCGACGGCATTGACCCGGATGCCGAGCGGGGCGAGCTCGACCGCCTGTTGCTGGGTCAGGTGCGCAAGGCCGGCCTTGCTGGTGCCGTAGGCCGTGCGCAGCGTCGAGGCGCGCAATCCCGAAATCGAGGTGATGTTGACAATGGCGCCGCCGCCGCTATCGCGCATCAGCGGCGCGGCCGCCTGGGTGCATAAAAATGGCCCCGTAAGATTGACCGCCAGCACGCGTGACCAGTCCTCATAGGTGACGTCGAGAATTGGCTTGAAGATCGCAATGCCGGCATTATTTACCAGCGCGTCGAGCCGGCCGAATTCTTGCGCGACCGTTGCCAGCGCGTCGGCGACGCCTGCCGCGTCGGCAACGTCGCAGCAAATGGCGATGGCGGCGTCGGCGTTATTGGCTTCGCGCAGAGCGCCGTAAGTCCCTTCGAGCGTTGCCTCGTCGATATCGAGCAGTGCCACGCGCCAGCCCTCGGCGAGGAATCGCTTTGCGGTCGCGAGACCGATGCCACGCGCCGCGCCGGTGATGAGCGCGGCTTTTGCTAAGGCTTGGCTCATGTCGTTCGATCCCACACCCTATCGCGATCAACCCGTCAGCCGACGAGGCGGGCTGGCTCTTTCGTTTTTGCCTCAAACAGCCGGATGATGTCTTCTGCGATCGGCGAATAGGCGGCGTGGGTGCGCATGATCCAGCTGCGCAGGCCTTCACTGTTGTGATGCTTCTTGCGCTCATTGGGCAGGTCGATCCACTCATTGCGCGCCGGGTCACGAACGACCCCGATGGGATCCTCGCCCTTTTGCATCTTGCTGAGCTCGCGGCGGAGCATGCGGCGGTAGAGCGCGATGCCCTCGTCCGAGGCGCCAAGATGTTCGACGGTACGGTCGGCGATCGGTCCTTGCGTGATCCAGGCCATCATGTCCTGGCCGTCGATGTTGTCGGTAATGAATTCGCCGTCCGATGTTTGCCAAGGCACGTCATAGACATGGACCTTGTCGAGAAGGTGCCGTGGCACGACAGTGTCCTTGGGCGGCACGTAGGCTGTGTACCAGAGGTGCATGGTGTGGGTGTCGTCGACCGGCACGCGAATCTGGAACGCGTAATAGCGCGATGCCTCGTCACCGTTGCCTACCGATAGGATGTTCGGAAACACGACAGGGTGGCCGATCCGCCAATCGTCCGATTCCTCCGAATGCCCTTCCAGCAGCCTGTGCTTCGTCATCCCGTATTCGAATTCGTTGAACGCGATCTTGTCGTGGCGGGCGCTGATGGCGACTTTCATGGCGTCGTTCTGCTGCTGCTTGACGAATTCGTAAGTGTGACCGTGCAGCCATTCGGTGTGAATTGGATCGAGCGAATTCTCCATCGCCTGCAGCCAGTTGACGGGAATGAGGGCGCGGCCGAGCATGCGGATCGTGCCTTCAGCGGCGAAGCCGTCCCATCGCGGCAGCAAGGGACGCGGCTCGGGACCGAGATAGGCGAACAGCATTCCATTCAACTCTTCGACCGCATAGGCCGGAGTTTTGATCTTGTCCTTGAAGCGACTGTCGGGCGCCTCGTTGGGCTGGCTCAGGCACGTGCCGCCATGGCTGAATTCCCAACCATGATAGGGGCACCGGATTCCATCTTTCGTCGGAATGCCGTAGGCGAGCGACGCGCCGCGATGCGGACATTGCTCCGTAATCAAGCCGCGGCGGCCTTCGCGGTCCCGGAACAGGACGAGATTCTCGCCCAACAGCCGAACCCGCACCGTCCAGCGGCTTTCCAGTTCGGACACCGCCGCGATCGGCTGCCAGTAGCGGCGCATAAGATCGCCCATCGGCGTATCGGGACCGATTTGTGTGAGCAGGTCATTGAGCTCGCGGGTCAACATGCGCATCCTCCCCAGATTTCCGGCTGGCCGCGCTCCGCGCTGGCCAAGGCTCTATTGGATGCCTAACGTAAAGCGCGGAGAGCGAAACGGGAAGTCGACGCGCAATGCGGCGTTATCGTATCGGGGTTGCTGGCGTCGGCGCAGCCGGGCGCGCGTTCCTGCCCGCCATTCGGCGCCATCCGGGATTCGAGCTCGCGGCTTTTGCGGAACCGGTCGCTGACATTCGCGACAGCGTGGCAGCCGACACTGGTGTCACGGGCTATACCGACCTATCGACCATGCTGAAGGGCGCTGCGCTCGACGCCGTCTATATCGCCACCCCCACAGATCTGCATCCCGAACACGCTGCCCTGGCGTTCCGGGCGGCAAAGCATGTGCTCATCGAGAAACCGATGGCCGTGCGCCTGGATCAAGCCCGCACCATGATCGCGCAAGCACGCGAGTCCGGAGTGATGCTGCTTGTCGGTCACGCTCACGGCTACGACCTGCCGATTCAGCGGATGCGGGACATCATCGCGAGCGGTGAAATCGGTCGCGTGCGCATGATTCATACCTGGAATTTCACCGACTGGGTCTATCGGCCGCGCCGGCCGGACGAGCTGCTGCTGGACGCCGGGGGCGGCGTCACGTTCCGGCAGGGCTCGCATCAATTCGACATCGTTCGCATTCTCGGAGGTGGGGAAGTCCGCAGCGTTCGGGCGACGACTTTCAATTGGGATCCGCAGCGAAGCACGATCGGCGCGCACACGGTCTTCATGCAATTCGCCGATGGCACGGCCGCAACCGCGGTATACAACGGCTATGGGCATTTTTCCGCAATGGAGCTGTGCGGCGATATTTCCGAATGGGGCCTTCTGCAGCCGGCGGATCAGCGCAAGCCGGCGCCGCGTTCCGGCGCTGGCGTGAGCGCAGCGGTGGAACTCGAGGCGAAACGCCGCCGGGCCAAGACAGCCATCCCCGAGCATGCGCCTTACCAGCCGACTTTCGGTCTCACGATCGTGAGCTGCGAGCGCGGCGACATCCGGCAATCGCCACGCGGCCTTTATGTCTATACCGCGAGCGGGCGCGAGGAGATTGAGCTGCCGACGGACAGAAGCCCGCGCGATCTCGTGCTGGACGAATTGCATGCCGCCATGAGTGGCGAATGCGCCCCTGTCCATGACGGTGCGTGGGGATTGGCAAATCTGGAAATTTGCCTCGCGGCAATAACATCATCCGAGACCGGTTCGGAAATTGTGCTGCACCACCAGGTGCCGTTGCCGATTTAAAAACGTTAGCAAGCCCGTCAGGGACGTCCCGGCTATTTTGCGGCCAGCAGGCCGGCGACCGTCCTGATCTCGTTGCGCGCGTATTTGGGCAGGCCGGCGCTGATTGAGCTGCCGGAGTTGAACGACGACTGGCCCATCAGGACCTGCGCCGGCACCAGATTGCGCAGCACCGGGATCTTCTCGAAGCCGCGCTTTTCGTCGAGCACGCTGGCTTTGATGGCGAGCACCATGAAAGCGGTGACCACGGTCTTTTCAGGATCGGTCGGATGCGCCTGAAACACGGCGAAAAATTTGCCGAACTTCATGATCTCGTTGACGTAGAAGATATCCTGTTCGAGCACGTCCGAGATCGGCGTATCGAGTGTCGTCAATTGCTGCAGTCCCGGTTGGTCGAGATCGGCAGGGGCGAGCGCCGAGAGTTCGCTCTGGAAATCGATGTGGTCGGAGACCTTCTTGATGCTGTCGCGCAGCTTGTTGACCAGCAAAATCCCCATTGGAATCTTGCCCTCGAGTTTGTAGGTCGACTGGATGCAGATCGAGGTCGTTCGTCCGGTGCACCATTTGCGGTCGGCATTGTCGTTGCCGGTGCCGGCCTCATCCTTGAAGTTGGTCACGTCCGCGGCGGCGATCAGCGTGTGCTTGATCGCCGGATCGATTTTCTCCAGGAACGGCAGCGTCACGTATTGCGACAGATCGATGGCGCTTGGCGCTTTATCGAGTACGAACCGCGCTTGCGCCACGTACATATAAAGTTTCTCCGTGACCTTTTTGCCGCCCTGCGAACCGCCGGCGGCCGGCTTGTCGACGGTCGGTTCGGTATAGGCGGGAAACAGCGCCAGAAACTTCTTCTCTTCGGGATGTTTCTCCGCCCACTGGTCGAAGCGAGTCAGCGCCGTTTCGCTGTCGATCGTGCCCGGACTGGTATGATCGCTGAAGGCGATAGTGCCGGGCCTGATGTCCGCGACGTTCGCGCTGCGCGCCGCGCTCACCTCGGCGATCTGGAAGTCGTCGGCGCGGGCGGTTGAGAGGGCGGCAAAGAAAGCGGCCGCCGCGGCAGCAAGCAAGATCGAACGCACGTTGGCGTATCGAAGACCCATCCTAAAAACTCTCGCGGATATCTGTTAATGGAGTGCTAGCAATTCACCGGCCGCCCCAGAAGTAACCCTGGTTGGGCGGCGGCGGTTGCTCGTTCCAAGGCCGGAACAGGCCGAACAAGCCGCGCGACATCGGTTGCTGCGGCGGTTGTTGTTGCGGCAGCGGCTGCCAGCCGCGGTTTGGATAGTAGGATCGTCCGCTGGCGTCGGCCGCGCCGCCCCAGAAGGGATTGGATTCGCCGCCTTGATAGGCGTAGGCGTCGTCCTGGGACACCAGCTGATATTGGGTGTCCGCCACTTGGCCGTCGGCGCTGCGGCGAAAGTGCTCGACAAAATTGCCGCCGTTCATCCGGTTGCCGCTCATATAGTCGATCGGGATGTCGACGAGCTCGCGTCGTGCTTGCGGCGACGGTCCGGAGAGCGGCGTCTTCGGCGCGACATTGTCCGCCCACACCGCCTCGATGATCGGCTGGAAGATCGGCACCGCGACGTGCGCGCCGTCTTCGTTCGGCCCGAGCGAGCGGCGCTTGCCGTCGGCGTTGTCGTAGCCGACCCAGACCGCCACGGTGACGTCATTGGTGAAGCCGACGAACCAGCCGTCGACGAAGTTTTCCGTGGTGCCGGTCTTGCCGGCCACGTAAGGCGACAGTGCCGCGATCCTCCGCGCAGTGCCGCGCGCCACGACGCCCTGCAGAATGCTCTTGAGCTGGTAGAACGCCGCCGGGTCGGCGTCGCCGATTCGCGGCGGCGGCGTATTCGGATATTGATAGATGGTGCGGCCGTTCTGCTCGATGGAATCGATGCCGTGGGGTTGCGGCAGCGCGCCTTCGTTGGCGATGGCGGCATAGAAGGCGGCGAGATCGATCATCTTGACCGGCTGCGCGCCGAGAATGAAAGGGTAATAGCGAACGCATTGCGGGTAGATTTTCGCGGCGACAGCGGTGGCGCAAATATCGTCCAGGCTCTTCTCCGGACTGGCGTCGATGCCGCCGTCGAGCAGATGAGCGGTGACCACATTGACGGAATTCTCCAGACCTCGGCGCAGCGTATAAACGCCGCCCTCGCTGTAATCGTCGTTGTGCGGCGACCAATAATCCTCCTCGCGCGCGTTGCCGCCGAACTCGCGGCTGATGACATCGCGGCCGTCGACGCCGCTGCCGATCGGCGGCAACGTGATCGGCTCGTTGGGAATGAGCGTGTTCGGCTGCAGGCCGTGCTGCAGCGCCGTCAGATAGGTCACCGGCTTCATCGCCGAGCCGGGCTGGCGCTGAGTCTGTGCGGTGCGATTAAGTTGGCTCAACGGATAGGAAAAACTGCCCGCCATTGCGAGGATGCGGCCGGTCTTGTTCTCCAGGACCAGCGCCGCGCCCTGCACTGTCGGCCGCACGCGCAACTGCGCCTGGACGGTGGGTGACCCGGCGTTGCTCTTGGCTCTGCTATCTCGTTTGGGCGCGGCGTATCTCGGCTCGACAACGTTGACATAGACGACGTCATAGAGGCCGAGCTCGCGCCTGATCGTGGCCGACCATGCCGTCAGCGGCACGATGCGGCCGTCGGGCAGGCCGACACGGACCGGGCCATCGCCGTATTTGCCGCTTTTCTCCAACACCACAGCCGGCGTCCAATGCGCGTCGTACAGCGGCAGGTGGACGGCTTGCAGCGCCTGCTGCCACGCCGGCAGCGCAGACTTGTTGTCGACCTGAAGCTTCTGCACCGCGTCGGCGATATTCGCCTCCGCACCGTGGAACACGGCCCGGCCGGTCGACATTTCATAACGCGCCAATCCCTCCTGCAGCGCCGCTTCGGTGTCATGTTGCAATTGAGCGTTGATGGTCGAGTGCACCGTGTAGGAATCGGCCGTCAGGCTGGCGACGCCGTCGGCTTTGGCCTCGCGACCGAGGAAATCGACGAAATGGTACCCGCTGTCGCGGTGCGGATGGGTGAATGGGATGAGCTTCGGCGGTGACGCCTGCGCCTGGTCCTTTTGCGCCGCGGTGATGACGCCGTCCTCCTGCATACGCTCGAGCACATAGGTGAGACGACCCCGGGCGCGATCAGGGTGGCGGTCGGGATTGTAATAATTCGGACCTTTGAGCAGACCGGCCAGCATCGCGCCTTCGCTGAGCGAGAGGTCTTTCGCCGATTTGCCGAAATAGCTGCGCGCCGCCATCTCGATGCCCCAGGAGGCGCGGCCGAGATAGGCAGAGTTGAGATAAAGCTCGAGGATGTCGTTCTTGTTCAGCGTGCTTTCGAGCCGCGACGCCACGATCATCTCGCGGATCTTGCGCTCATAGGTCACGTCTTCGCCAACCAGGAGGTTTTTCACCACCTGCTGGGTGATGGTCGAGCCGCCCTGCGGGCGTCCCGGCTCGGCCAGATCGCCAATGAAGGCGCGAATGATGCCGCGCTCGTCGACGCCGTGGTGCTGATAGAAGCGCCGATCCTCGGCGGCAATGAAGGCCTTCTGCACCTGGTCGGGAACGTCGGCGAGCGGCACCCAGATGCGCCGGTTGCCGGGTTCGAAGACGTCGGCGAAGTCCTTGCCGCCGCCGTCGAGCACTTGGCTTAAGCTCGGTAGTTTTCGTCCCTTAAGCGTCGTCGGGTCCGGCAAATCGGTTGCGGCGGTGTTGAAGAAATCGATGACTTGGCTGAGATCGACGACCGCAGAGGTAATCGGTTCGTTCTTGCAGAACTGATGATAGGCGGTGTTGAGGTCGCCGAAATTCAATCCGTGGAACTGCGGGATACTGGCACCGGCCGCCTTCGGATCGTTGAGCGCGGTCGAGATCAGATCGTCGAGGTTGATGGATTCGATATCGAACGCCTGCTTCATATGCTCGCAGCCGTTGCGCAATATTTGCACCACCTCGGCTTGATCCTGCGCCGGATCGAAATGCGTCTTGACCGCCTGCGGCTGGGTCGTGACTTCGCTCAACGCGAGCGCCGCCGCAAAAAGCTTGACCAGGATGGTGTCCATGTGGACTGCGACGGCGGAGCGGCCGGGTTCGAGGAACGCAACGATACAGCAGCGATTATAGCGATCTGATCCTTACAAAAAGACTTTTTTGCGGGAGCCAAAGGCCCGGCAAAAGATTGGCGGTCGGATGACCGGGCATCCGCGCCGCGATTGCAACAGCTCGGTCATGCGATATTCATTTTTTAGCCGGCGCGAGACCGTCAAAATGACCGCGGTATTGCAGCCAGGCGAGCAGCAGCAACGCCGGCGCTCCGGCCACCGCGCAGATCGCGAAAAACCACGGCCAGCCTGTCGCCGCGGCAATAAAGCCGGCTCCTGACGATAGATAGGTGCGGCCGAAGGCCGCGAGGGCGGTGAGGAGCGCATATTGTGTCGCGGTATGCAGCGGATTGCGGCACAGCGCCGACAGGTACGCGACGAAAATTACCGTACCGATGGCGCTGGTGAAATTTTCGGCGACGATGGCAAAAGTCAGCCACGCCGTGTTGTGTCCCAATACCGCCTGCCAGGAGAAAGCGAGATTGGCGAGCCCTTGCAGCACGCCACCGAGCCACAAGCTTGCCGGCAGCGACAAAGCGCGCGCTACGAAACCACCAGCGAAGCCGCCGATCAATGTCGCTGCCAGCCCGACGCCCTTGATGATGGCGGCGTATTCGTTGCGGGAAAATCCGAGATCGATCACGAACGGCGCGGTCATGGCGCCGGACAGCGCATCGGTGAACTTGAACAACACGACAAAGGCGAGCACGACGAAAGCCAGGTCGCGCGTGAGAAACTCGGAAAATGCACCGGCCGCCGCTTCGACGACGCGTTGCAGCTTGTTTTCGCGTCCGTGCGCGGCGTTGGCGAAAGCGGACTTCTCCGGTTCGTCGGCTATGAGCGTGGTGGCGATGCCGAGAACGACAAGCATGGCCATGACCGCGTAGCCGGCGCTCCAGGCGCCTTGATGGCTGAAACCGAAGCTTTGGAAACCACTCACCAGAAACAAGGCGCCGGCCGTCGCGACCAGCATGCCGATGCGATAGGCGGCGACGTAGGATGCCATGCCGGCCGCTTGCTCGCTTTCGTCCAGGATTTCCACCCGGAACGCATCGATAATGATGTCCTGCGTCGCCGACGCGGTGGCGACGAGGAGCGCACCGACCGCGACAAGAAATGGCGAGACCGACGGATTGCACAGGCCGAGAAAGACGATCGCCGCGATCAGCAAAAACTGCGACAGCAGCAACCAGCCGCGGCGGCGGCCGAAGCGGCGCGACAAGAGCGGCACGTCGAGCGCGTCGATCAAGGGCGCCCACAGGAATTTGATGGTGTAGGGCGTGCCGACCAGCGCGAACAGGCCGATGGTGCCGAGATTGACGCCGGCTTCCGTCATCCAAACCAAAAGCGTCGAGCCCGACAGCGCCAGCGGCAACCCCGACGAAAAGCCGAGAAACAGCACGATCAGCACACGCCGCTTGAGATAGACGGCGAGCGTGTCCGCAAAGGAGAGGCGAGGGGCTGCGACGCTTGCGCCGGGCTCGGGCGTTACCGCCATGCGCCGCTACTCGCCCGCTTCCAGCTTGCGTATGGGGACGGCGACAACGTTCGCGGCGGCCTCGGCGTCGCCGCTGAATTCGACCTGCGCGATGCGCTCGCCGCGTCCCTCGATCTTCTCGATCGAGATGACCGATTGCCGGATGTCTTCGGTCGATTGATTGAAGTGGGTCTGCAATTTACGCACGCGCTCGCCCAAAAGACTGACATCCTTCATCAGGCGTCCGACTTCGTCGCGGATCTGATCGGCGGCTTCGCGCATGCGCGCGTCACGCTGGCTTTGCCGCACCAGCTGGATCGCCAGCATCAATAGCGACGGTGAAACGATGACGATCTTGGCGCGGAATGCCTTCTGCACCACGTCGTCGAAGTCCTCGTGCAACTCGGCATAGACCGACTCCGACGGCACGAACATGAAGGCCATGTCCTGCGTCTCGCCGGGAATAAGATATTTCTGCGCGATGTCGGCGACATGCTTGATGACGTCCTGGCGGATGCGGGCTGCCGCCAGCTTGCGCTCGTCCTCGCCCTTGGCGTCGCGGTAGGCAGTGACGGCTTCAAGGGGAAACTTGGAATCGATGATCAGCGGCCGCTTGTCCGGCAGAAAGATCGCGCAATCGGGACGCAGCCGGTTGGACAGCGTGAATTGGAATTCGTAGCAGTCTCTCGGCAAGCCGTCGCGAATGATGATTTCCATGCGGCCCTGGCCGAATGCGCCGCGCGATTGCTTGTTGGCGAGCACACTATGCAGCGAGGTCACCTGGGTGGTGAGTTCGCTGATGTTCTTCTGCGCGCTGTCGATCACCGCGAGCCGTTCGTGAAGCTTTTGCAGGTTCTCGGTGGTGTTCTGTGTGGTTTTCTGCATCGAATCGCCGAGCCGGTGGGAGACCGCATCGAGTCGCTCATTGACCGCATGCTGGAGCTGCGACTGGCGGTCGCCCAGCATCCTGATCATGGCCTCAAGCCGTGCCGCCGAATCGGCGTGGGCGTGGGCGAGCCCGTCCAGTACAGTCGTGTCCGGGGCGGCGGGGCGGCGCGTGCGCCAGAGTATGGTGCCGATCATGATGGCTGCGGCGCAGGCGGCAAAAACGACCGCGAGGATCGGCAGGCTGTCGGTCATCGGTCTCCCCTGCGTGCGGCGCGATTCGTCCTGGAACGAAGAGCGAACGGTCATAACCCGTCATCGATCCTCAAGCAACGACCGATCGACCCCAATGCACGGATTGACCCCGCTTTGCTCAGCCCTTACATCGCCAATCCGGCGACTTCGGAAATTCCACGGCTATCCGCGCAATGGCGATCCGCGACATCATCACGCTTCCCGACAAACGGCTGCGGCTTAATTCCGAGCCGGTCAAACATGTCGATGCCGGCGTGCGGAAGCTCATCGATGACATGTTCGAGACCATGTATAAGGCGCCCGGCATCGGGCTGGCGGCAATTCAGATCGGCGTCGCCAAGCGCGTCGTCACCATGGATTTGTCGAAGAAAGAGGACAATCACGAGCCTTTAGTCTTCATCAATCCGGAAATCGTCTGGCACTCCGAGGAGATGGCCAAATACGAGGAAGGCTGCCTATCGATCCCGGAGTATTACGAGGAGGTCGAGCGGCCGAAGGAAGTGAAGGTCAAATATCTCGACCGCGACGGCAAGCCGGCCGAGATCGAGGCCAAGGGCCTGCTGGCGACCTGCCTGCAGCACGAGATCGACCACATCAACGGCGTTCTCTTCATCGATCATCTCTCCAAGCTCAAGCGCGACCGCGTCATCAAGAAATTCGCCAAAGCCGCCAAGAAAGTGGAGGCGTGATTGGCGCTCCGCCTCGTGTTCATGGGCACGCCGGACTTCGCCGTGCCGACGCTGCTCGAGCTTTTCGGCAGCGGCCATGATGTCGCCGCCGTCTATACCCGCGCGCCGAAGCCTGCCGGACGCGGCATGGCGCTTAAGCCTTCGCCGGTGGCGCGCGAGGCCGAGCGGCGCGGGCTGCCCATACTCACGCCGAAAAGCTTTCGAGAGGCCGACGCCGCGGCGGCGATGCGCGCGCACGGCGCGGATGCCGCAGTGGTCGTCGCTTATGGCCTGATCCTGCCGACGCCGATTCTCGGCGCTTTCCCGCTCGGCTGTTTCAACCTGCACGCTTCCTTGCTGCCGCGCTGGCGCGGCGCGGCGCCAATCCATCGCGCCATCATGGCCGGCGATAAGGAAACCGGCGTGATGGTGATGAAGATGGACGAGGGGCTCGACACCGGCCCCATCGCCATGGCGGAACGCGTGGCGATCGGTCCGGATGTGACGACCGGCGATTTGCACGACGAATTGGCGCGGCGTGGCGCCAAGCTGATGCTGGTGGCGCTCGGCGCGTTGGAGCGCGGATCATTGACGGTGACGCCGCAAGCTGCGCAAGGCGCGACCTACGCCGACAAAATCGATAAGAATGAAACCCGTATCGATTGGGCGCAGCCTTGGAACAAGGTTCATGACCACTGCCGTGGGTTGTCGCCGTTTCCCGGAGCTTGGTTCGAGCGTTCCGGAGTTGGCCGCATCAAGCTGTTGCGCACCAGCAGAGGCGACGGCGCGGGCGAGCCGGGCCGCGTGCTCGACGAGCGTTTAACGGTCGCCTGCGGCAGCGGCGCGGTGCGAATGGTTGAATTGCAGCGCGCCGGCGGCAAGCCGATGCCGGCCGAGGAGTTTCTGCGCGGCACGCCAGTCGCGCCCGGCAGTACATTGCACTGAGCATAATCCTGAAAGGCGCAACCGTTTTTCAGGTACGATCGCGCTCCAAACAAAATCGGCCATGCCCCGCTATAAGCTCACCATTGAATATGACGGCACGCCTTTTATCGGCTGGCAGGCGCAGAATAACGGCGTCTCGGTCCAGGGCGTGCTGACGGCAGCGATCGCGGACTTCGCCGGTGAACGCATCACTGTCTTCGGCGCCGGGCGCACCGACACTGGCGTACACGCGCTCGGCCAGGTCGCGCATATCGATCTCGCCAAGGACTGGGATACCGACAACGTGCGCGACGCGATCAATTTCCACTTGCGGCCACAACCCGTTGCTGTGCTCGCGGCCGAAAGGGCGGCGGTGGACTTTGACGCGCGCTTTTCAGCGGCTAAGCGTCACTATCGCTATCGCATCCTCAACCGCCGCGCCGATCTGACGCTCGATCAGAACCGCGCCTGGCGCGTGCCGCGGCCGCTCGACAGCGAGGCCATGCACGCCGCCGCACAAGGGCTGATCGGCAAGCACGATTTCACAACGTTCCGCTCCACGGAGTGCCAAGCCAAATCGCCGGTGAAGACGCTCGACCGGCTCGATGTCGCGCGCGACGGCGACGAGGTCCTCGTCACCGCCGCGGCGCGGTCGTTTCTGCAGCACCAGGTGCGGTCGATGGTCGGTTCGCTGGTCCATGTCGGCGAGGGCAAGTGGAGTGCCGACGATTTGTCAGCCGCGCTTGCCGCCGGGGATCGCACGCACTGCGGCCAGGTCGCGCCGCCGCACGGGCTTTATCTGATGCGGGTGGATTATTAGCTCATTATTTCGGATCGATGCAGAGTGATAAATGCCGAGCAATGATGTTGAGGTTGTTGTAATCGGCGGTGGCGCGGCCGGTGTTGCCGCTGCCCAGCGGCTTGGCCAGGCGTCGATCCGCTGTCTCCTCGTCGAGGCGCGGCCGCGGCTGGGCGGACGGGCCTGGACCGTCCACGACGAGAAGGGCCACGCGCTCGATCTCGGCTGCGGCTGGCTGCATTCTGCCGATCGCAATCCCTGGGTCGGCGTTGCGCAGGCCGAAGGCCTGACGGTCGACAGGACGCCGCCGCCGTGGATGAACCGGCCGCTCGAGCGCAGCTTCCCGCGCGCCGAGCTGATCGACTTTCGCAAGGCCTTCAACGAATTCTATGACCGCCTGCACGACGCGGCGCAGCGTCACGGCGATGCGCCGGCGTCGAGCCTGCTCGATCCGTCGTCGCGCTGGAATCCGCTCATGAATGCGACGAGCACCTATATCAGCGGCGCCGCGCTCGACCGCATTTCGCTAAAGGATCTGGATCGCTACCACTCGACCGACGTTAATTGGCGCGCCGTGGAAGGCTACGGCACGCTCATCAGCAAGCACGGCGCGGCGCTGCCGCAAATACTGGATTGTCCGGTCAGTGCCGTCGACCACGGCGGCAAGCGGCTGCGCATCGAGACGAGCAAAGGCGCCATTGTCGCCGATCACGTGATCGTAACGGTGCCGGCTTCCGTGCTCGCGGCTGAGCGGATCAGCTTTACGCCGGCGCTGCCGCAAAAGATTGAAGCCGCGTGCGGCTTGCCCTTGGGCGTCGACGACAAGCTTTTCATTGCGCTCGCCGGTGCGGAAGAATTCGATACCAGCGTTCGCGTTTATGGTCGCACCGATCGGGTGGGGACGGCGGGCTATCATCTGCGGCCGTTCGGCTGGCCGATCATCGAGTGCTATTTCGGCGGCGATTGCGCGGCGGAGCTGGAAAAAGGCGGTCTCGCTGCGTTTTTTAATTTTGCCGCGTCGGAGCTCACCGGCGTGTTCGGCGGCGATTTCGCCCGCCGCCTCGAGCCGATCCGTGTGCATTGCTGGCGCGGCGATCCCTTCGCGCTCGGCGCGTATTCCTATGCATCGCCGGGCAACGCCGATTGCCGGGCAACACTCGCCGAACCGGTCGACGACCGGTTATTCCTTGCCGGGGAGGCCTGTTCGCGGCACGATTTCTCGACCGCGCATGGCGGCTATCTCACGGGAGTAGTGGCGGCGGACGATGTCATCGCCGCGCGCAAACTTAAGCGAAGTACTTCTCGATAATCCGCCGATAGATCGCGGTCAGCGTGACGAGGTCGGCAACCGGCGTGCGTTCGTCGACCGCATGCATGGTCTGGCCGACCAGGCCGAATTCCAGGACCGGGCAGTAATCCTTGATGAAGCGCGCGTCCGAGGTGCCGCCGCTGGTCGAGAGTTTCGGCTTGCGGCCGGTGAATTCGGCGATGGCTGCGACCGCGAGATCGGTGAACGGTCCGGCCTTGGCGACAAAGACGTCGGCGTTCGACGGCTGCCAATCGAAGGCGTAGCGCACGCGCCCCGCGGCGGCGACTTCGGCGCGTCGCTCGACCAGCGCTTTGAGCGCCGTTTGGCTGTGGCGGTCGTTGTAGCGGATGTTGAAACGGGCGCACGCTTCGCCGGGAATGAGATTAACGGTCGGATTGCCGACGTCGATCGAGGTGAATTCCAGGTTCGACGGTGAAAAAAACTCGCTGCCTTCGTCGAGCGGCGCTTGTAGCGCCGCGATCAGCGTGACGAGGCCGCGAACCGGGTTGTCGGCGCGCTCGGGATAGGCGACGTGGCCTTGGCGACCGGAGACGATCAGCGTGCCGTTGAGCGAACCGCGCCGGCCGGCTTTTATGGTGTCGCCGACGGTTTCGATATTGCTCGGTTCGCCGAGAATGCAATGATCGAACACTTCGCGGCGCTCCGCCGCCCACTTCAAAAGCTTGATCGTCCCGTTGACCGCGACGCTTTCCTCATCGCCGGTAATAAGAAACGAAATCGAACCCTTTGGCTTGCCACCGTTGGCGGCGAGATAATCGAGCGCCGCCGCAACGAAGCAGGCAATGCCGCCTTTCATGTCGACGGCGCCGCGGCCGTAGAGCACGTCGCCGTCGACTTCACCGGCGAACGGCGGATGCGACCAGGATGCTTCGTTGCCCGGTGGCACGACATCAGTGTGGCCGGCGAACAACAAATTGGGCTTGGCGAGCCCGATGCGCGCGTAAAGGTTATCGACCGGCGCGGTGCCGGGCTCATCGAACACCGCGCGATGCACGGTAAATCCCGCTTGCGCCAACAGGCCTTGCAAAAAACTCAGCGCACCACCCTCTTCCGGCGTGACGGAGCGGCAGCGGACAAGATCGCGGGCGATGGCGACGGGATCGGCAGTCATGTGGGGCTCAGTGGTGACCGCGCGCAAAGGTGCAGTCAAGTCCGCGGCGGCGATGCTGACGGGCCGAGTGGGTCGGGGCCGTATTGGTTTGGGCCGACCGTGCCGCGGCGAAAGCCGAGTTCGACGAGCAGCACGACTCCCAGGATCGTGAATGGCAGCGCGATGCCGATCGACAGCACGCTCGGCTGATCATCGGTGCCGGTCATTTCCAGCACCGTGAGCAGGTCGAGCAACGCGCTCGCGACAAAGAACGCGATGAGGAGCCAGAGCGGCAGACTGCGATCGTGGGCGCGTTTTAGCGCGACGGCAAATTCCGGATAGGCGTAGGCCAGATCGACGATGGCGCTGAGCCGATCGCCTTGAATCTCTTCCGCCAGGATGTGGCCGAAGATTTCGGCGACGGTGAGTGCGGCGATGCCGATCCAGAACGTCGTCCGGCCGATGCGGCCGTCGAAACCGGTGAAGAGGTAAGCCCAATCCATCGGCGCGGTCTAATCCCGCAGCAGTTCGTTGATGCTGGTCTTAGCGCGGGTCTTCTCGTCGACCCGCTTGACGATCACTGCGCAATAAAGATTCGGCGAGGCCTCCCCGCTGCTGCCCGGTTTGCCGATACTGCCGGGCACCACCACCGAATAAGCCGGCACCTCGCCCTGCAGCGTGGCGCCGCTGTCGCGGTCGACGATCTTGGTCGAGGCGCCGAGGAAAACACCCATGGACAGCACCGCGCCTTCGCGCACGATCACGCCTTCGGCAACTTCGGAGCGCGCGCCGATGAAGCAATTGTCCTCGATGATCACCGGGCCGGCCTGCAGCGGCTCAAGCACGCCGCCAATGCCGGCGCCGCCCGAAATGTGACAGTTCTTGCCGATTTGGGCGCAGGAGCCGACAGTGGCCCAGGTGTCGACCATGGTGCCGGAATCGACATAAGCGCCGAGATTGACGAAGGACGGCATCAGCACCACGCCGGGCGCGATATAGGCCGAGCGGCGCACCACGCTGCCCGGTACCGCGCGGAAACCGGCGGCGCGAAAACGCGCCTCGTCCCAGCGGTCGAATTTCGACGGTACTTTGTCCCACCACGCCGCGTGGCCCGGGCCGCCCGGGATGACGCTCATGTCGTTTAGGCGAAACGACAGCAGCACCGCTTTCTTGAGCCATTGATTGACGCGCCAAGATCCATTGTCGCCCCGTTCGGCGACGCGCGCGGCGCCGCGGTCAAGCAGCTCGAGCGCCTGCTCGACGGCGTCGCGCACTTCGCCCTTGGTCGACGGCCCGATCTCGTCGCGCCGCTCGAACGCAGCATCGATGATCTTGGCCAGATTATCGGCAATCCCGGCTGACATGGGTTTAGTTCCCCGCTGCGCGGGTTGTCGGGTCAGTGACCGGCGATGTCAACTGTCCCCCTTGTCTTGGCTGCGCTCGGCCGCAATGCCGCGCAAAAACCCGGCGAGATCGTCGGTGACATGATCGACGTGCGGCGCCTCGCGGCCGGCAAGCTCCCACTCCTCACGCAGCACGACACGGGCGCCTTCCGGCACCACCAGCACCGTGGTCATGCCGAGCGCATGCGGCACTTCGAGATTGCGGGCGAGGTCTTCGAAGATCGCCGCCCGCGTCGGATCGACCGTGTGACGCGCGAGGAAGCGCTCATAAACCTTCGGCCGCGGCTTGGGCTCAAGTTCGGCTGCGCGAATATCGAACACATCGTCGAAATGCTGTTCGATGCCAAGCCGACGCAACACCGCATCGGCGTGGTGGCGCGTGCCGTTGGTGAGGATGAGCTTGCGGCCGGGCAGCTCGGCAATGGCGGCGCCGAGCGCCGGATTGGGTTGCAGCGGCGAATGGTCGATCTGATGGACGATTTCGAGAAATTGGTCCGGTTCGAGCCCGTGCTCCTCCATCAAGCCGCGCATGGTCGTGCCATAGCGCCGATAATAATCTTTCTGCAGCCGAAAAGCCTCTTCGTGGCTGATTTTGAGAAAATCGACGATGTAATCGCGAATGCGAATGTCGACTTGCTGCCAGAGATTGACGTGATGCGGATAAAGCGTGTTGTCGAGATCGAACACCCAGGTCTCGACATGGCCAAATCCACGCGCGCTGTCGGCGCCGCGGCCGGCCTTGGTCGTCTCGTAACTCGTTGTTGCCATGATTTCCAATGATGAGGCTTGGTCGGCCGCGAATCAACTTGGCCGCGGGGCAAGCTCGAAACAGTCGATGCGCAGCACGCTTCGCAGATCTATGCCATATCTGGTTGCATTACTTGCCGGCACGCTCGCCGGCGCTTGCGTCGCCGGGTTCGCGATCTATGCAGCGCATTCCTGATTAATAGCTAGCCCGCCTCGCGCCAGGACGTCGCCGGCACAAGCCCCCTGAGCGCGCCGTCATGCAACTGCACTGGATCGCGCTCGCCTTCCATGGCAAGCCGCAGCACACAGCGCGCCAGCTCGTCGGGCTTGACTGTCGTGTTGCCGATCGCTTTGAGCGTCAGCCAGGCTTCGTCGAAGGCGGCCTCCAGAACGACCAGCGTCTGGGGATCGAACGAGCCGCTGTGGAACCCCCGCATGGTTCCATCCTCACCGCTTTTGCACGAGATATTCTATGAGTCGGTTACGAAGCTTCAGCGCAAACTTGGCCGAGTTTGTGGCGCAATGCCATGATTTGCATCAAATGTCGATGACGGATGGGTGCCCGATTCCGTATTGGCGTTTTCGCCGATCACCTTCTTCAAGATGGCGTCGGCAAAGGCAGCCTTACGCACGCAACCGCGGCACGAGCCGCGTTACATTGCCGTTGGCGATTGCCGCGAGATCGGCCGGCGCCAAACCGAGCTTGCGCAGGTTCTCGATCTGATCGAGCGGGAAATACGGATAATCGGTTCCGTAGGTGATTTGCGAGGTCGGCACGAGCTTGGTCAGTGCTGCCATTGCCGCTGGATGCGTCGCGTTCGCCGTGTCGTAATAGAGGCGCCGGAATTCGGCTTCGATACCGTCAGGAGCGAACCCATTCGGGCCGCGGGCCTTTTGGTCGTAGAACGCCTCGATGCGGCCGGCGAGAAACGGAATCGTGCCGCCGCCATGCGAGAACAGCCATTTGATGTCGCGCAGCCGTGCGAAGGTTCCACTCAACAGCAGGCTCACCACGGTGCGCGTGGTATCGTGCGGCACTTCGATGACCGCCGGAAAGGTGCCGACGCTGAGATTGGCGCAACAATTGGCGACCAGCGGATGCACGTACACGACTGCTTTACGGCGATTAAGCTCTTCGAGAACCGGCCGGTACACTGCATGGCCGAGCCACTTGTCGCCGTAATTTGTCTGCAGGTTGATGCCGTCGGCCTTGAGCGTGTCGAAGGCGTATTCGATCTCTCTGAGCGTTGCGTCGATGTCGAGCATCGACAGCGGCGCGAACAGGCCGTAACGGCCCGGCTTGTCGCGCACCAATTCGGCGGCGAAATCGCAGCACAGGCGCGCCATGTCGTGGGCTTTTTCGGCACCGTCATCGAACCAGACGCCGGGTGTCGACGCCAGCGATAGCATGCTGGTCGATATGCCGTTCTTGTCCATCGCCTCAAGATCACGGTCGCGATTCCAATCGCTCTGCACGCCGAGGTGCGGAACCTTGTGCTGATCCTCCCAATCGGTCTGCCGTTTCTGATAGGCGGGCGGGTAGAAGTGGTGATGCGTATCGATCAATTTCGGCGTGGCGGCTTGCGCCTTGGCCTTGTTGCCGGGTAGGACCGCAGTTGCGCCGACGGCCGCGGCGCCGGCCAGGAATTGCCGGCGCGAAGAATGGCAGGCACAGCCGAAGCTCCATCGCGTCCGGGTTGGTTTATCGCAATGGCCCGCCACACTGCCCCCTTGAGCGTTCATCTCTTCCTCCCGGCTGTTTTGTTGCCGAACCTTACATCAGGCAAGCGCGATCTGCGACTATTCAAAATCGTGCGCTCGTCAGCGCCACAATTGAAACGCGATCAGAGCCGCCAGCATGATGGCGCTGCCGATCCCCTGGATCGGCGTGATGGCTTCGCTCAACAGCAGCGCGCTGAGGATCATCGCGGTGAGCGGCTCAAGATGCATGATCAGCGCGGTGCGGAACGGCCCAATCCGCATTGTCGACACGAAGACGAACAGGATGGCCGCCGTTGTCGCCAGGCTCAGCGCGACGAGGCAGATCCAGCCGAGCTCGGTCTGCGGCGGATGCCAGGTCTGCGTGCCGAGCGAGACCGCAACGAACACAGCGGTGGACGAGATCATCGAGTACCAAGTCGTCAAGCGCGCGTCGGCGCCGACGAGACAGGCGCGCGTTGCGAGCAACACCGCGGTCCGGCAGCAGGCCGCGCCCAGCGCATAGCCGACGCCGGCGAAAGCGAGCCCCGCCGGGTGCGCGCCGATCATGATGGCTAGCCCGCAAAAGGCGGCAATGGCGCACAGCACGCCTTTCCAGCGCAAAGGTTCGAGTCCGGCAAGCGATGCGGTCAGCCCGGTCAATAGCGGATATGTGAAGTAGGACAGGATCGCCGTCGGCACGTCGATCGCCGCGATCGCCTTGAACAGGCAGAAGATGAGGCCGGCGAACATGATGCCGATCCCCATCGAGACCCAGCGCACCCGTGCATCGGCGGTCGGTTTGCGGCCGAAGCGAAGCCAGCTCGCGACAAAGGCGAGGCCAACCACGCTGCGAAACGACAGCATCGTGAGCACGTCGCAGCCTGTCGCCAGCACCAGCTTCGCCAGCACGTCGGATACGCCGAGCGCGGTGCCGGCGGCCACGCCGGGCGCCAGCGAAAAAATCCGGCGTGAGGCCAAAGTAGCGGCTTGAGCCGGATCCGTTGCGGTCGAGGGCGAGGCGATTCTGCGGCCTTTGCGCATGTGCCTCACCGGAGCCCGCCCGTCCCGTTCCGGATCGCGATTTATGGGTGGATGAGCGTGCCGGCGCCGAGCTCGGTGAACAATTCGAGCAAGACGGCATGCGGCACCGTCCCGTTGAGGATGACCACGCCTTCGACGCCGCGTTCGAGCGCATCGATGCAAGTCTCGACCTTGGGGATCATGCCGCCGGAAATCGTGCCGTCGGCGATGAGGCGGCGCGCGTCGTCGACCGATAGCTCCTTGATGAGCTTTTTCGATTTGTCGAGCACGCCCGGCACATCGGTGAGTAGCAACAGGCGCTTGGCCTTCAGCGCGCCGGCAATGGCGCCGGCGAAAGTATCGGCATTGACGTTGAACGTGCCGCCGTTTGCCGCCGCTGCTACCGGCGCCAGCACCGGGATCAATTTACGGCCCAGAATCTCAGTGAGGACGGTGGTATCAACCGTCTCCGGTTCGCCGACATAGCCGAGGTCGATCACTTTTTCGATCGCGGAATCCGGGTCGATCACGGTGCGCGTCAGCTTGCGTGCGACCACCATGTTGCCATCCTTGCCGCACAGCCCGATAGCGCGGCCGCCGGCTTCGTTGATGTAGCCGACCATCTGCTTATTGATGGAGCCGGCCAGCACCATCTCGACGATTTCCAGCGTCTTTTCGTCGGTAATGCGCAAGCCCGCCGCATATTGCGATTGCACGCCGACTTTCTTGAGCATGGCTTCGATCTGCGGCCCGCCGCCGTGGACGACGACCGGATTGATCGCCGTCTGCTCCAGGAGGACGATATCGCGAGCGAATTCGCGCGCCAGGTTCTCTGCGCCCATGGCGTGACCGCCGTATTTTACGACGACAGTCTTCTCGTCGTAGCGCTGCATATAGGGCAGGGCTTCCGCGAGAATGCGGGCCTGCTCGAACGGGGTCACGTCCATAGGGAAAACTCCTGGCGACCGCCGCTATTTAGCGCTTCACGGGCTTAGTGGGGAAGGCCACGGCGGCGGGAAAGACCACTCGGCCAGAAGCCGGCTTGGCAATATTAGTCATGAGGGTCAGTTCCGCTCGGCCAGCAAGCGCGCGATTGCCGCGCGCAGTTCGGCAATCCCGGCGCCGCCCTTCGCCGACGTCGCGAGCAGGTTGGGAAATGCCGCCGGCCGTTTGCGTATCGCAGTTGCGACTGTGGCGGTGCGCTCGGCCAGTTCTGCGGCGCCGATCTGGTCGCATTTGGTGAGCACGATTTGATGGCTGACCGCGGCCGCGCTCAGCGTGTCGAGGATTGACTGGTCGATTTCTTTGAGCCCATGGCGCGCGTCAACCAGAAGATAGACGCGCGCCAACGTGGCACGGCCATGCAGATAATTCGTAATCAGGCTGGTCCAGGCGCTGACCTTGCTCTTCGCTGCAACCGCGTAGCCGTAGCCCGGCATGTCGACCAGGACGAGCCGATGCGGCCCGTTAAAGAAGATCAATTCCTGGGTACGGCCCGGCGTGTTGGAGGTGCGCGCCAGTGCCCTGCGCCCGGTGAGCGCATTGATCAGCGATGACTTGCCGACATTGGACCGCCCCGCGAATGCGATTTCCAGGCCGGCCATCGGCGGCAGCGATTCGGGCGAGCCGGCGGCCGAGGCAAAGTTCCAGTGCCCGGCAAAGAGCTGCCGCCCGGCTGCAATCTCGGCGCTGGAGAATTCCTCCATGGGGCCGGTAGGCGTCGTCATGTCCGTCTCGGCGCTGCGCTCGTCCGGAACCAATGACGGCATGGGCGGTTTTTCAACGGGCCGGGCGCGCGCGGCACGCGCCGAGCGTTCGAATCATGGCCGCAAATCGGCAAGGCCTTGGAGGCCGCAATGGACGATTGGTCGAGCATACGGCTCTGTGACGTCGTCAACCTCATCCTCAGCGGCGTTCTGTTCTTCTCGCCCTGGCTTTTCGACCTTTCCTCGGGGGCAGAATGGCAGACGGCATCGACCGTCGGCATCATCATTGCGGTGCTGTCGATTGCCGCAATCGCCGCGTTCGCGGTCTGGGAGGAATGGTTCATTCTCATCGCCGCCTTGGTGCTGATCGTATCGCCATGGCTGCTCGGATTCCAGAACAGTGCCGCCATGAGCATAGACGTTATCGTCGGCGTCATTGTCGCGCTGCTTGCGGGTTTCGAGGTCTGGCTCACGCGCGACCGGGAGCCTTGGATTCCCGCGAGCAAGTGAGCGCAAGTGGCTCACGCCCTTGCAAGGTCTAGGGAAGTAACGCAAATTTCCAAATGAAAAAGGGGACTTTCGTCCCCTTGTGTCCGGCCTAGGCCATTTCGAGCGGTAGAGCGCGCCTCAGACGGCTGCGTCGCCGGTGTAATCCTGCCATCTCGTCGGTGCGGGGGCGTAGGCCGGATTCTTGGCTGTGCCCTGGTAGCGCACGGCGGCGGCGACGGCGGAAATTCCAATTTGCCGATAGCGGCCGTTTAGTGAAGCAGTTTGGTCGGAAAACTTCGGCGTTTTGTCCGCTTGAGTGGTTTTATTGGCCATTTCGGCGGTCACATTCGTCATTACGGAACCCCATTCCCTTGTGTCGTCGGCGAGATGAATTCATAGGCAAGGACTGCGGCGGAAATGGGCGGCAAAGCGCGCATCGCCGTGACATTTCCGCTTCGCAGATGCGTGCGCGGCTAGGTGCACTCGAAGTGGTAAACCCTCGCTTAATTTGTCGCCCTCATAATAGGCCGGGTCGATATGCCAGGTCGCCGCTTTTGGTCGCTTAGGCCGTCGAAATGGCTTGATCGAGGGCCAAGTTATTCAAGGGCGCGCTCAGGGCACTGCGGCATTCCTGCAACACTCGTCGCGTACCTTATCGCCAGGCGACTATACGACTGGAATGGTTGCGGCGCTTTGAGGTATTGGGACTGACGCTATTCGTTTGGCCAGGCGGCTCGGGGCGGACGGAGAAGTAACGCGTGATGTCATTTCGATTGATTTCATTCCTGGTCGTTGGGCTTGCGGCGCTCACGCTGGGCGGCTGCATGACGGATACGCTCGAGCCCTCCAGCCAGACCGGCTGGAACTCGCGCGACAAGCTGTTGATGTCGAACCTGCCCTATCAGCAGGCCGATATCCCCGAGCCCTATCGCCGACACATCGTCGAATATACGCGCAAGGAAGCGCCCGGCACTGTCGTCGTCGATAGCGACAGCAAATTCCTCTATTACGTGTTGCCCGGCGGCAAAGCGATCCGCTACGGCATCGCGGTGGGCGAAGAGGCCCAGGCCTGGAACGGCATCGCCAAAGTCGGCCGCATGGAAGAATGGCCGGCATGGATTCCGACTTCGGGCGAGCAGCAGCGGCTTGGACCGTTACCGGCCTTTGTCACCGGCGGTCCGCATAACCCGATGGGCTCGCGCGGCATGTATCTATATTCCGGCGGCAGGGACACGCTGTACCGCATTCACGGCACCAATCAGCCGGAATATATCGGTCAAGCGATTTCGTCGGGCTGTATCCGCATGACCAATGAGGACGCGATTGATCTCTATAGCCGCGTCAAAGTCGGCACCATCGTCGTCGTGCTGGCGCCGAAGAACGGCAACGCGCCCGACAGTCCGAAAGTCGCATCGAGCGCGGTCCCGAGCGAAGAAGCCACGGTGAGGTGGTACTGAGCTTTTTCCGCGACGCGCGCGAATAAACGACGGCGCCGGCTTGACCGGCGCCGTTTGCATTTGTGCGCCTGGTTCAGACGCCGAGCGTGATGTGAAGGATTTCCGGCGGCACGCCGAGCCGGGCCGGAATCATGCTGGTGCCGAGGCCGCCCGACACGATTAGGTGCCGATCGTTCTCGATCACATGACCGTAAGCGAAGCGGGCGCCGTATTTTGACGGCACGAAATACGGCCAGACGAAGGGCAGGCGGATCTGGCCGCCGTGGGTATGGCCGGCGAGCGTCAGCGCGACGCGGTCCGGCACCGCAGGGAAAATATCCGGTTCGTGAACGAGCAGCAGCACCGGGTCGTCGGTCTGAACTTTCGCTAGCGTGCCCGGCAGATCGTCGACGCCGCGAAACCTGCCGGGACCGATCCAATGGGCGAGCTGGTCGCCCAAACCGGCCAACCAGAATTTCCGCCCGCCCGTGCCGAGTAGAACCGCATCGTTCTGCATCAGCGGGATGCGCACATTAGCCAGTGCGCCGCGCACACCATCGAGATCGTGCCACCAATCGTGATTGCCGAGGATGGCCCAGGTGCCGAGCGGCGCTTCGAGCCGCGCCAATTCGCCGGCCCACAGCGCATCGTCCACGGGCTCCGTTTTGAAGTGGCCGTACCACGCCTTGAAATCGCCAAGCAGCACGACGAGGTCGGAACGCAAATTCTGCGCGACGTCGACCACCTCTCGGATGTGCGCAAGCGTCATGTCGGGACCGCCGGCGTGAAGGTCGGCTATCACCGTGACAGTCAGCTTGTGGCCCGCGCGCCAGCGCGGCGGCGTCAACGCATAGCGTGTGACGATGACGCTCATCGGTTCGATGGCGCCGGCATAGGCCGCGGTCGCCGATGCCGAAAGACCGAGCAAGCCGGCGCTGCCTGCCATAAAGCGCCGCCGCGTCAGCCGCGGCTTTGCCGCGCGCTGGCGCTGGTTGGCTTCGTCCGGTGCTGTCGGGTTCATGGCAGGTCCGGATCGCGTCATAGCGCGCGAGTGGTGAACGGACTGTTCATTCCGCGACGTCGCAGTCGACGTCGTCCATCACGACTGCGCGATCCGCTCGTGCGTCACCCAATCGAGCGTTTTGTCGAGCGCGCGGGCAAGCCGGTCGAACAAATCGTCGGTCTCTTGCGCACTGATGATGAGTGGCGGCGACAGCGTCAAAACGTCGCCGCCCACCGAGCGCACGATCAAGCCTTCGGCTTCGGCGAACTGCACAACGCGTGCGCCGACGCCGTGCTGGGCATCGAACGACTGCTTGTTCTTCTTGTCGGCGACCAGTTCTACGCCGCCGATCAAGCCGAGCCCGCGCGTTTCGCCGACCAGAGGATGGTCGCCGAGCGCTTTGAGCCGCGCCTGGAATTGCGTTCCTCGTTCGGCGGCTTTCTCGACGATGCGCTCGCGCGCGTAGATCTCGATCGCCTTGAGCGCGACCGCGGCGGAAACCGGATGGCCGCCATACGTAAAGCCATGACCAAACACGCCGATCTTTTTGCTCTCAACGAGCAGCGCCTGATACATCGTTTCCGGGATCATGACGCCGGCGATCGGCAGATAGGCCGACGACAGCATCTTGGCGATCGAGAGCGAATGCGGCGCAAAGTTGAGCTTCTCGCAGCCGAATCCGGTCCCGAGCCGGCCGAAGCCGCAGATCACTTCGTCGCTGATCATGAACACGTCGTGTTTCCTGCACACCGCCATGATCTTCTCGAAATAGGTGCGCGGCGGCACGATCACGCCGCCGGCGCCCATCACCGGTTCGGCGATGAAGGCGGCGACGGTGTCGGGGCCTTCCTCGACGATTAGTGCGTCAAGTTCGGCGGCAAGCCGCGTCGCGAAGTCTTCGTCGCCCTCGCCGGCTTGCGCGAAGCGATAATGATGCGGACAGCCGGTATGCAAAAAGCCCGGTAGCGGCAGGTCGAAATCACGGTGATTGCCGGGCAGTCCGGTCAACGACGCGGCGACCACGGTGACACCGTGATAGGCTTTGATCCGGCTGACGATCTTTTTCTTCTTCGGCCGGCCGAGCGCGTTGTTGAGATACCAAACGAGCTTGACCTGGGTGTCGTTCGCCTCCGAACCGGAATTGCAGAAGAACACTTTCGAGATCGGCACCGGCGCGATCTCTTTGAGCTTTTCGGCAAGCTCGATCGCCGGATCGTGGCTGCGCCCGGTGAACAGGTGCGCGAAGGAGAGCTTGCGCATCTGCGCCGCGGCGGCCTCAACCAACTCTTCGTTGCCGTAGCCGAGCGCGGTGCACCACAGTCCGGCCATGCCTTCGATATAGGGCTTGCCGTCAGTGTCGTAGACATAGATACCTTGGCCGCGCTCGATAATCAGCGGACCGGTCTCGCGAAACCGCGCGAGATTGACATACGGGTGCACCAGCGTTTCGACGTCGCGGACTGCGAGATTGCTGAGCGGAGACATTGGCCCTTCGCTCCTTCTTTCTTGTTGGGTTGCGATTATTTCATCGCTCGGTTCGGTTTCTCATTCGCCGCCAAAGGCCGCGGCCGCGGTAACGGTACTTGATTCTCTGGAATGGACGGCGGATCGAGACCCTGCAGCGGCACGCCTTCGGCTTGCGCCAGCTGTGAGGCAGGCGGTGCCTCGGGCGCCGCATCCGGAGTCTTGTCCGGATCCTTGTTCGAATCCTTGGCTTGTGCGACGGCGGCCGGCGGCTCGCGCACGTCCCACTCGCAGATCTTGTAATTGTTGCGGCGCGGCTCGAGATCGAGATGGACGTGCTCCTCGTGATAGCCGTCGGAGCCGGGGCCGAGCACGGTCGCGAATCGCGCGCAGGCGCTGGCGCGCACCGCTTCGCGCCAGTCCTTCGGAATATTGACGTCGGTCAGGCCTAGCTCGCGGCCGTCGGCGAGCTTGAAATCATGCACGTCGAGCGCGTCGGCGCGGCCATGCTCGCTCACTTTGGCGGCGTGCACGTTGTTGCGGCCGCGGCAGTCGTAAGAAGCGAGATTGTCGAGCCCGCGCAGCGGCGGCAGGCCCTTTAACGTCGTCGCCACGTCGTCGCGTACCCAATCGGCGACCTGTTGCGCCATCGAGCAACGCATAATCGCCGGCGGCGACACCGCGACCTTGCTCTGGTCGGGAAGCGTGATGGCGCTCATTTCCACGGCATCGTCGGCGCCGCAATCGCCCGGGCCGACCAGGACGGGAAGCGGGTGGAATTCCGCGACCTTGGCAAGGCTCACCTGACAGGCCGAAGACGCGGCCGGCGCGGCTAGTGCGGCGGCGGCGTCGCTTTGCGGAAATGAGGCATAAGCCTCCTGCGGCGGCGCAAATTCCTGGGGCATCATCATGGGCAGCGGCTGCCGCTTGGCCTGCGGACGGGCGGCGCCATGACGGATTGCGGCCGCTTTCGGCTGCGGCACAGCGGCGGTTTGCGCCATCGCCGTGGGCATTGCGCACAACAACCCGGCAGTGACGACGGCATATTTCACGCAAGGTGCTCCGGCGCAGTTGCGGCTTGTCGGGAAACTCGAGGCAGCCTCGATGATCTAAGCTTTAGGCCAACCGATCCTGCCTGTTCAAGCACCGCGGCGGTCGACAAAGACGCTTGCCTGTCCGGCGCAGACGGGTAACCTTTGGGAAGAAAAATGCAAAATAGCGAGGAACGCCATGCTCGGGCTGATGCAGGATTGGCAGCTATTGTGCCATCGCATCCTCGACCACGCCGCGACCCATCACGGCGGGCGGCAGATCATCAGCCGTTCGGTCGAGGGCCCCTTCCACACCACAAATTATGCCGATCTGCGGATGCGGGCGTTGCGCGTGGCGCAGCGGCTCGACAGCAGCGGCATCAAGCTGGGCGACCGCGTGGCGACGCTCGCCTGGAATACTTGGCGACACCTCGAAGCCTGGTACGGCATCATGGGCATCGGCGCGGTCTATCATACCGTCAATCCGCGGCTGTTTCCCGACCAGATCGCCTGGATCATCAATCACGCCGAAGACCGTCTGATGATGGTCGATCTGACTTTTGTGCCGCTCCTGGAAAAGCTCGCCGACCGGCTCAAGCCGATCGAGCAGTATGTGGTGCTGACCGACGCCGAACATATGCCGGCGACCGCATTGAAGAATGCCGTGTCATACGAGGAGTGGATCGCCGAGGTTGACGGCGACTTTTCCTGGAAGGAGTTCGACGAGAACACCGCGGCCGGCATGTGCTACACGTCAGGCACGACCGGACATCCCAAGGGCGTCGTCTATTCGCATCGCTCCAACGTGCTGCACTCGCTGATGGCTGGTCAGCCCGACGCCATGGACGTCGGCGCGCGCGACGTCGTCATGCCGGTCGTGCCGATGTTCCACGCCAATTGCTGGGGCCTCGCTCTCACGTCGCCGATGGCGGGCGCGACCTTGGCCATGCCGGGCGCCAAGCTCGACGGCGCCTCGATTTACGAGATGCTCGACAATTGCCGCGTCAGCTTCACCGCCGCGGTGCCGACGGTGTGGCTGATGCTCTTGGCTCACCTCGAAGCCAATAATCTGAAACTGCCACACCTGAAGAAAGTGGTGATCGGCGGCTCGGCCTGTCCGCGCGCCATGGCGCAGAAATTCCAGGACGTCTACGACGTCGAAGTCATCCACGCCTGGGGCATGACCGAGATGAGTCCGCTCGGCACGCTTGGCTCGCTCAAGCCGGAATATGCCGGGCTCAAAGGGGAATCGCGGCTCGACGTGCAGCAGAAGCAGGGCTACTCGCCGTTCTGCGTCGACATGAAGGTCACCGACGATGCCGGCAATCCGATGCCGTGGGACGGCAAGACCTTCGGCCGCTTGAAAGTGCGCGGTCCTGCCGTGGCGCGGCGCTACTTCAAGGACGACGCCGAGATTCTCGATGCCGACGGCTTTTTCGACACCGGCGACGTCGGCACCATCGACCGTTACGGCTATCTCAACATCACCGACCGTTCCAAGGACGTGATCAAATCCGGCGGCGAATGGATTTCCTCGATCGAATTGGAAAACCTCGCGATCGGCCATCCCAAGGTCGCGGAAGCCGCGGTGATCGGCGTGCGCCATCCGAAATGGGACGAGCGGCCGCTCCTGGTCATCGTTCTCAAGGAGGGCCAGAGCGCGAGCAAGGAAGAACTGCTCGCATTCTTTCGCGGCAAGGTCGCCAATTGGTGGCTGCCCGACGACGTCGCCTTCGTGCGCGAAATTCCGCACACCGCGACCGGCAAGATCCAGAAGATCGTTTTGCGCGACCAGTTTAAGGATTACGCCTTTCCGTCCGCGGCGGAGTGAACCATTGCGTTGCTCTGAAATTCGCGCCGGCGAGTTCCAACCCATGGAACTCTATGCGTAATTTGACTTAAAGCCCGAACGAATCACGGCCGTGTGAGTTTGTCCGGAAGCGAGGCATCGCCCCGCGGCAAACGCCGCCGCGCGATGCACGTCACGCATAGCTATGCCTTTTTTGCCGGCGCCCGAAGGTGCGCCGTGGCGAATAGTTGTTGTTTTTCAATGACTTAATAATTGTTCCGGGAGACCCATTGATGCCACATAGATTTCCTGGGTGTGACCAAAGTGTTTCCAGCCATTGTGCGACGCACAATGACCACATTTTCCCGGTCATAGCGGCCCCAGCCCACGATCTGCGGGCGAATCACCCTTCGCATCAACAATCGAATAGGATGGATATGGCTGGGTATAGCCTCAAGAGGACTTTCATTGCCTCAGCTTTTGCTTTGGCCGTTATCGGGCTACCGGTCGCTGCTTCGGCGCAGTCCGGTGTTGCTTCGGTCTATGCTTATTCGGGGGGACGCACCGCCAGCGGCGAAAGAGCGTCGCCGGGGGCGCTCACCGCGGCGCACCGCTCGCTGCCGTTCGGCACGATGGTGCGGGTCACCAACGAACGCAACGGCCGTTCGGTGGTGGTGCGCATCAACGATCGCGGGCCCTTCGTGCGCGGCCGCGTCATCGACGTGACGCCGGCGGCGGCCCGGGCGCTGGGCTTTTCCGGCCTTGCCGAGGTCGATCTCGCCGTGGTCGGACGAAGTTAGGATTTCAAACAGCAATTGCGGTCCGGCGGAAACGGGAGGCGCGGCCTCCCGTTCCATTTTTCGCCGCGCGCGGAGAGCAAAACCCCGCGTGGTAATTGAATCGTTAACAATTGGGCAATGCTTGTCGCCCAACATGCGGCAGTCCGCATGACTCAAATTCTGGCTCGAACTCCGCCGATGTCGCCCACCGAAATAATCCAGGCCTACAAAGACCGGCTGGCGCTCTATAGCATCGATGATCACGTCCGGCGCGCCGTGACCGAAAGCTGGCCCGTGATCGCGCCCCATCTCGATCGGGCGATTGACGAGATTATCGCCGCCACGTCCGCGCTGCCCAATATCGGCCGGATCGTCACGGCGAATCGCGAGCTCTTGAAACCGCTGGAGTTGGCGCACTTTCGGATGCTGTTGGCCGGTAAGCTCGACCACGAATACACCGAGTCGTGCCGGCGCACCGTCGAGCGCGAAGCGGCGCTCGGCTTTGACGCGCGCTTCCGCAGCACCGCCGGCAGTTACGTGCTCACGGCCGCGCTCAAGGCGCTGGCCCGCAAGCACCGCTACTCCGCGGCCAAAGCCGTCGATCGCGGCATCGCGATTTCGCAGGTCATTAGTTTCGACATCGCCAATGCAATGACGCTGCATCGTCAGGCGGCGGAGGCGGCGGTATTGGCGCGGCGCCAGGCGATCGATACCGCGATTGCGGATTTCGACACCGCCATCGGCGACGTCGTCGAGGCAATCAAGGAGGCGTCGATTTCGCTCACCGCGACCTGCGCGACGTTGAACACGGTCGCCGGCGATACGCTCGAACGCATGGGTTCGGCCTCTTCGGCGTCGGCGGAAACCGCGCAGCGCATGGACATCATGGTGCGGGCCACCGAAGAGCTGTCCGGCTCGATCCAGGAAATCGGCCAGCAGGCGAGCCACGGCATGGGCATGGCGCAATCGGCCGTCGGCGATGCCGAGCGCACCCAGCAGGCCATCCGGTCGCTCGCCGACACCGCCGAACGCATCGACTCGGTGGTTGCTGCGATTTCGGCGATCGCATCGCAGACCAACCTGTTGGCGCTCAATGCGACGATCGAGGCGGCGCGCGCCGGCGAAGCCGGCCGCGGCTTCGCCGTGGTCGCGGCCGAAGTCAAGACGCTGGCCAACCAGACCTCGCACGCCACCGACGATATCGCGCGCCAGATCGCTGCCATCCAGGAAGCGACCAAGCGCTCGGTCGCCGAAATTGCCGCCATCGCGCAGGTGATCGGCGAACTGACCGGCGTCTCGACCAGCATCGCTGCCGCCGTGGAACAGCAGGCCGCCACCACAAGGAATATCGCCGAGAGCATTCATACCGCGGCCAGCCACACCGCGCAGGCCTCGACCGAGATCGCTTCGGTCGAACGCACCGCCAGCAAAAGCGCCACCGCCGTCGGCGAGATCGGCCAATGGACGGCGGAATTGTCGTCGCGCGCCAAGGACCTCGAAACCAAGGTCGCCACCTTCTTCTCCCGCGTCCGCGCCGCGTAACGATCGATCCCTTCCGCAAGCGCGCAGGGTAAAAACCTCACCGTTCTCGCAGTCCCTACAAAATTCGCCCAAGCCGCGTTGGCCGGGCCGAGCCTCGAGCCTTCACCGCACCGGCAGCGTCGGGATGGTCAGCAAAAACTCCGTGCCGGGGTTGTGACGGCGCACTTGCAGGTCAGCGTGCACCTGCGCCGAGAGCGCGTTGACGAGGCGCATGCCCAACCGCCGCCCGGAGTTGAGATCGAAATCGGCCGGCAGCCCGATGCCCCGGTCGCGGACCGAAATCGTCATCGCGCCGTCTGAGCGCGCAACGTCGAGCCACACGTCGCAGCCACCGTTGGGGTAAGCGTATTTGGCGCTGTTGGTGATCAGCTCGTTGACCAGGAGCGCCACCGGAATGGCGGTGTCGGCGGCGCAGTGCAGGCCGGGCGCGGCCGCGACGTGGATTTTGCAGTTCGGCATCGCTTTGGCGAGATCGTTGCAGATGTCGGTCAGATAAGCGCCGAGATCGACGACGCCGGCTTGATCGCTGCCGTAGAGCCGCTGATGGGCGCGCGCGATGGCGGCGATGCGGCTCGACGCGTCGCGCAGCGCGTGGCGCACTTCTTCGCTCCGGGTGGTCGTGGTTTGCAGATGCAGCATGCTGGCGACGATCTGCAGACTGTTGTTTATGCGGTGATTGACCTCTTTGGTCAGGATCTGATGGCGCTCAAGCGCCGCTGTCAGATTGCGCTCGGCGCGCTGCCGGTAAATGGCCATGCCGAGAATGTTGGCGGCGCCTTGCAGGAAAGAAATATCGGTGGCGGAGAATTCTCCCTCGGAGCGGCTGTCGACTTCGAGAACGCCATAAGGCTCGCGGTCGCCTTGCAGGATCACGTTCATGGCGCGGCGGATGCCGTGCTCCAGGAGGAGCTCGGGCGTGCGAAAGCGCTCTTCGTTTTCGAGATGATTGGAGATGACGGCCTTGCCGGTACGCAAGGCGTAGCCGGCGGGCGAGGCGACATCGGCGCCGATGGTCGCCGCGCCGACGACGCCCGGCTCCCAACCGACGCCGGCGCGCACCAGGAAGCGGCCTTCCGCCGGCATGAATTCCAGGACCTTGGCGAATTCGGCCGCCAAGCCCTCGGCGGTCAGCCGGGCGGTCAGGTCGAGGAGCTCCGGAAACGGCGTTCCTTGCAGCGCGCACACGCCGAGCTCCGCCAAAATCTCCTGCTGACGGACCCGCAGTGAAAGCGCCTCGGCTGTCAGGTCGGACGGCGGCGCGCCTTCCGGCTGTTCGGCGATGAACTCTGACGTTCTCGGGTGGAAGCTGACAACGCTGGGCATGTGTTTCCGCCGTTTCGATCAAAGAGTGGTCGGATGGAAGAGCGCTCCTCAAAGGCAGACGAGCAAAGTCAGCCCTGGCCAAACTCAAGCTTGGTGTCAGTAGCTAGGTATCAAAGCGGTGGAATGAAGGGCACTTGACGCGCTCCCGAGACGGCAAGCGGCAATTTTGCTCGAACGATATGCTCGTTGGCGTTAAAACTTTCGAACTCGGGGCAAAGTTCCATTCCGAAGCGTCACAGTGCCCAGGCGCGTAATGTGTCTCTTATTACACCCGGGTCATAAGGCTTGGCGAAGAAACGGCCGCCGGCCGGCAGATCGCGCGCCCCGACCCGCTCACGCCCCGATGTAACGATGATTTCGATCGGCGGCCAGCGATCGCGCACGGCATGCGCCAGCCTCAGCCCGTCCATCGAGCCCGGCATGTGAATATCGGTAAAGACCACCCGGATATCCCGGCGGCTCTCCAAGATCGCGATGGCTTCATCGGCATTTGCGGCCTCGATCACCTCGAAACCAGCTTCCTCCACGGTTTGGACCGCGCAGAATCGCACCAAAGGCTCATCTTCAACGATGAGAACGGCGGTCGCTTTCGGGGGGCTTGCCATTCCTGCCTCTGACCAATGTGACGACCTCCATAGAGGCACTTGCGCTAACGTGCCCGGGACGAAGGACGTTCCAAAGAATAAGGCAGGGACAGGGACGAATCTTGGCGTTGTCTTCGCGTTCCGCACCGCGTTTTGGGCGAGGACGAAGAGAATTACTCTGCCGGCGCTTTCGGCTTCGGCTTGTAGAACGTACTTTTCAGATTATCCCAGAGCTGAATCTTGGCGCCGTGGCGGTGCATGATGATGCTCTGCTGCGTACACGAGAGCGAGTTGTTCCAGGCCCAGTAGATGACGAGGCCGGCGGGGAACTTTGCCAGCATGAAGGTGAAGATCAGCGGCATCCAGTTGAAGATCATCTGCTGCGTCGGATCGGGCGGGGCCGGGTTGAGCTTCATCTGCACCCACATGGTCACGCCCATGATCGCCGGCCAGAAGCCCAAATGCAGGAAGCCGCCGATCAGCGGAATGATGGTCGGATCGAACGGGATCAGGCCGCCGAGCGTAAAGATGTTGGTGGGATCCTGCGCCGAGAGATCGTGAATCCAGCCGTAGAACGGCGCATGGCGCATTTCGATGGTGATAAACAGCACCTTGTACAGCGAAAAGAACACCGGAATCTGGATCGCGATCGGCAGGCAGCCGGCAATGGGATTGATCTGCTCCTTCTTATAGAGCTCCATCATCTCCTGCTGCTGCTTCGCCTTGTCGTTGGCGAAGCGCTCCTTGATCATCGCCATCTGCGGCTGCACCGCCTTCATCTTCGCCATCGAGGCGTAAGACTTGTTGGCGAGCGGGAAGAACAAGATCTTGACGCATACAGTAACGATCAGGATGGCGATGCCGAAATTGCCGACCAGATGGAAGAAATAGTCCATCGCAAGGAACATCGGCTTGGTGATGAAATAGAACCAGCCCCAGTCGATCAACAGATCGAATTTATTCAGGTGAAGCGACTGGTCGTAGCCGCCCGGGCCGAACGGGAAATTGATGCCGACGACGGAGACTTCTTTGGCGCCGGCGAACAGGCGGGAATCGGTGGACACCGTCGCGCCCGGCGCCACGGTCTGCGCCTCGCCGAGATAATCGGTCTGATAGATGTCCTGGCCGTTGACGTTGGTGGCGGAGAAGCGGGTTTTCACCTTGGCGTCGGTGCTCGGCAGCAATACCGCAGCCCAATATTTGTCGGTGAAGCCGAGCCAGGCGTCGGTGACGTCCCAACTCTCGCTCTTGATCTCGGCGATCTTCTTATAGCTCTCTTCTTTCTCGCCGTCGGCGCCCATCACGCCGATCGGGCCCTCGTGCAGAATGTAATAGCCGAGCGTCGGCGGCGTACCGTGACGCGAGATCAGCCCATAGGGAAACAGCGTAATCGGCGCGCCGCCCTTGTTCGCCACCTGGTCCTTGATGGTGAAGAGATAGTGGTCGTCGACGGCAATGGTGCGGGTGAAGACGAGGCCCTGGCCGTTGTCGTAAGTCAGCGTCACCGGATGATCGACGCCGAGCGTGCCGGAGCCGTTCTGCTTCCAGAGCGTATCGGTGCCGGGCAGTGCGGCCGTAGTGCCGGTTGCCGGCACCCAGCCGAATTCGGCGTAATAGGCGTCCGGCGCGCCGGACGGCGAGAACAGCACGATCGGCGGCGAGTTCGGATCGACCTCTTCGCGGTATTGCGTTAGCGACAGATTGTCGATGCGGCCGCCTTTGAGATCGACGCTGCCGGAAAGCCGGGGCGTGTCGATGGCGATGTGCGGGCTTGCGGCGATCACCGCGTCGCGGTTGGCGGCCGGCGGAGCGGTAGAGGGCGCATTCGGCACCGGTGGGCCGCTCGCCGCGGTCGGGTTCGGCTGCGCGGCATTGGGTTGGCCCGCGTTAGGTTGTGCAGCGCCGGGCTGAGTTTGAGCCTGCTCCTGCTTCTTGAGCGCCGCCTGCTGCTCCTGGCGCTGCATCTGCGGGTAGCCGATGAAATATTGCCAGCCGACGACGACGACGAGCGACAGCAAGATGGCCAGGATGGTGTTCTTATACTCGCCCATTACCCGCTCTTGTGCTCATCGCTATGGGGTCCGGATTTAAGGGGCCGGCCGTCGCGGCGCCCATCGCGCCGCTTTTCGGGCGAACCGGTTCTATGTAGGGGGGCATCCGCGCCGCCACCAGTTGCCGCGCGGCGTGCCTGCCCGTTTCCTTGCTCGCTTCCTTGCCTGTTTCCTTGCCCGCTTTGCGGGACAGCATGAATTCGGCGGATCGCCGCATCCAATTGCCGGGTCATGTCGGCGAAATCGGCGCCGAGCGCGGTGCGGCGCCCGATCAGCACATAATCGTGGCCGGGACGAAGCGTCGCGGTGGGCGCCAATCGGACCATTTCGCGCAGCCGCCGGCGCACCCGGTTGCGCTCCACCGCATTGCCGACTTGGCGCGATACGGTAAAGCCGACCCGAACCGGATGGCTACTTTCTCGGCCGTCCTCTTGGCCCTCTTGGATACGGCACCGCGCTTGCAGGACAAAGGCGCCGGCAGGCGCTCTTGCGCCTTTCGCGGCAGCCTTAAAGTCCGTGCGGCGCTTCAACCGTTCCATTTGTTCGGCTTTGGATGCGATTTTAGGCTCGACCACTGCGGGCTCGACCTCGAAATCGGCGTGCGGAACGAGAACTCGCGCCCCAGCGAAAGCTCAGGCACTCAGCTTCTTGCGCCCTTGCCCACGCCGCAACGACAAAACCCTGCGGCCGCCCTTGGTCGCCATGCGGGCGCGAAAGCCGTGGCGGCGCTTACGCACCAATTTGCTCGGCTGGTAGGTCCGTTTCACCGAAAGTTCTCCGCTGGGGGCAGCGGCCCTAAGCGCCGCGATTGGCGCGGCTTATACGCAAGCGCTTCCGGCTCGTCAACGTGACTTCCCCGCAATTTGTCGGCGATTCCGGCATTTTAGCGCCGCTGCGCCCCACGCCGAAATCGCCGTGCGAGGCGGCATTGTCAGTCGGCATTTACTATAGAATAGGTGTGACAGGTCTTAGACGTCAGCGGTTTTGCGATCCTGACTTGCGATCCGGATTTACAATTCTTAGCATTGCGGCGAGCCGAAACGGTAAAAATGACAGTGGAACGGCAGCAACAGATCAAACCGGACATCTGCGTCATCGGCGCGGGCGCCGGCGGCCTTGCCGCGGCGTCGGCAGCCGCCGCATTCGGCGTCAATGTGGTGCTGATCGAAAAAGCCAAGATGGGCGGCGAAGCGCTTAACAGCGGCGCCTTGCCGTCGAAGGCGCTGCTCGCGGCGGCCGCCCGCGCCAATGCGTGCCGCGACGCGGCGCGCTTCGGCATCAAGAGTCCGCGCTTCGGCATCGATTTCGCCGCAGTGCGCGACCGTGTGCGCGACGTCGTCGCCGCGGTCGAGCCGCAGGATTCGCGCGAGCGCTTCAACGGGCTTGGCGTGCGCGTCTTTGCCGGGGAGGGCCGCTTCACCGATGCCGAAACCGTTGCGGTCGACGGCTACGATGTCAAAGCGCGCCGCTTTGTCATCGCCACCGGCTCGTCGGCGGCGCTGCCCGCTATTCCCGGCCTCGCCGACACGCCGCATCTGACCAACGAGACGATCTTCGATCTCGCCGAATGCCCGCGTCATCTCATCGTCATCGGCGCCAACTCGATCGGGCTCGAATTGGCACAGGCGTTCCGCCGCTTCGGCGCCGACGTCACCGTGCTCGAGCCGGGGGTGGCGCTGGCCGACGCCGATCGGGAATGCGCAAGCGTCGTGGTCGATGCGCTCGCGCGCGAGGGCGTGGTGCTGTACTGCGGCGTCGAGGTCCGCCAAGTGCACCGTTCGCTGGCGCGCGTGCAGGTCGATATCGTTGCCTCCGATGATGCCGAGCGAAAAATTCAGACAATCGACGGCAGTCATCTGCTCGTTGCGGTGGGGCGGCGGCCGAATCTGGAAGATCTCGATCTCGACGCCGCCGGCATCCGCTACCAGCCGAGCGGCATTGTGGTCGACCGCGGGCTTCGCACCACCAACAAGCAGGTCTATGCGATCGGCGACGTCACCGGCGCGCCGCAATTGAGCCATCTTGCGCATCATCAGGCCGGGCTCGTGATCCGCAACGCGCTGTTTCGCACCCCGGTCGATGCCGACCGCTATGCGGTACCGGTCGTGACCTATACCGACCCGGAACTTGCCCAGGTCGGCCTGACCGAGGACGAAGCGCGGGCGCAGGCCGGCGTCATCCGCGTCTTGCGCGCGCCTTACCGCGAAAACGACCGCGCGCGGGCGAACGGGGCGACGAGCGGCCACGTCAAGATCGTCACAGATCGCAAGGGAGGCATTCTCGGCGCGACTATCGTCGGGGCCGCCGCCGCGGAAAACATCGCGGCCTGGACGCTTGCCATAAACCAGAAGCTGAATATCGAGGCCTTTGCCGGTGTTATCGTGCCGTATCCAAGCTATGCCGAGGTGGGCAAACGCGCGGCGATGACCTATTTCACTCGAGGTTTGACGAGTCCTCTGGTGCGTCGCATCATAGGGTGGCTGCGTCGATTTGGCTGATTAGCCGCAGCAGGCTCGACCATGACTGATGGAACCGCCGCGCGGCCGGAACCGGTCCGGACGCCGCGCTTCGGCCTTTCCGGCAAGCTCCTCGTCCTCACGATCCTGTTCGTGATGATCGCGGAAGTTCTGATCTATGTGCCGTCGGTCGCCAATTTCCGCGTGGTCTGGCTCAAGGACCGTCTCGCCACCGCCTATACCGCGGCGCTGGTGCTCGACGCCGCGCCGAACGGCGTCGTGTCCGATGCGCTGGCCAAGAAGATTCTCGATTCCATCGGCGCCCGCGCGGTGGCCATGAAGATGGGCAACAGCCGGCGCATGCTGGCGGTCGACGACATGCCGCGGACGGTCGCCGCCACCTACGACATGCGCACGGTCTATGTGTTCGACGCCATCGTCGATGCCTTCACCACCATGCTCGATGCCAAGAACGACGTGATCCGCGTCGTCGGTCCGGCGCCGATGGGCGGCGAATATATCGATCTGGTAATGGACGAGCGGCCGCTGCGCAAGGCAATGCTGCACTATTCGACCGACATTCTGTTTCTGTCGCTGGTCATCTCCTGCATCACCGCGGCGCTGGTTTATCTGGCGCTCCTCTATCTGTTCGTGCGGCCGATGCGGCGCGTCACCGGCAATATGATCGCGTTCCGCGCCGATCCGGAAAACAGCGACCGCGTCATCGCGCCGTCGGCGCGCAACGACGAGATCGGCACCGCCGAGCGCGAGCTTGCCACCATGCAGATCGAGCTCGCCTCGATGCTGCATCAGAAAAACCGGCTGGCGAGCCTCGGGCTCGCGGTGTCGAAGATCAATCACGACCTGCGCAACCTGCTCGCTTCGGCGCAGCTATTCTCCGAGCGGCTCGCCAAAATCCCCGATCCCGGCGTGCAGCGCTTCGCGCCCAAGCTGGTGCATGCGCTGGAGCGCGCCATCGCCTTCTGCCAATCGACATTGTCCTACGGCCGCTTGCAGGAGCCGCCACCGGACCGCCGGCCGATTTTGCTCGAGCCGCTGGTCGAGGAGGTGCATGAGACGCTCGGACTCGGCCCCGATGCGCCGATCCGCTGGATCAGCGCGGTCGAACGCGGGCTCATCGTGGAGGCCGACTACGACCAGTTGTTCCGCATCCTGCTCAATCTGTCGCGCAATGCGGTCGGCGCCATGGAGAGCCGCGAGACGCGCGATCCCGGCCGCGACCAGATCCGCATCACCGGCCGCCGCGAGGGCGCGGTGGCGGTGATCGAAGTGTCCGACACCGGCCCGGGCTTTTCGGAAAAGGCGCGTGCCCATCTGTTCGAGGCGTTCCAGGGCTCGACCCGCACCGGCGGCACCGGTCTCGGCCTCGCCATCGCCGCCGAATTGGTGCGTGCCCATGGCGGCGACATCCGCCTGGTCGAGGGGACCATCGGCGCCACGCTGCGGCTTACCATCCCCGACCGCGCCGTGGAGCTCGCCGCCCATCGCGGGGCGCGGGCGAGCGGATGATCCTGCCACTGCGCGCGCAGCAGGACAGTTCCTAAACGATGACTGCTATCTACGACGATTTCGCCGCACGCGCCGCCTGGGATGGCGGCAAGTGGTTCAAGCACAAAGTGCCGGACGCGGATTTGTGGGATGCGGCCGCGCAAGTTAGCTGTGGCGGCACGCTCCTGATCGAGGCGCGGCGCTTCACGCTGACGCGGCGCAATCCGCACGACAACGTCAAGGCGCTGGTCTATTCCACCGCGGACTTTTCACCGGGCCCGCGCGGCATCCTGACCGTGGAAGCGGAGATGCGCGTCGAGACGTTCGGCACCGCGGCCAATCCATTTGGCGCCGACGCTGGCGATGTGCGGCTAGGCTGCGGCGCGTTCAACACCATCGACTTCCAGACCAGCATGGTGTTCGACTTCTTCGTCAGCGGCACGCAGATCGTACCGCTCTACGAGCGCCTGCCGTTCACCGTGAGCAGGGACAATCAGTATCCGCTGTTTAGCGAGCTGATCCCGATCGGCACGCCGACCGCGCCGGCGCAATGGCACCGCTACGGGATCACGTACGATCGCGCCCACGACCGCGCCGAATGGCGCGTCGACGGCGCGGTGGTGGCGGAGCGGGATTCGGTCGGCGCGCCGCCCGGCGAACGCGGCCCGATCGTCAAGATCGAGACCATGAAAATAGGGGGCGGCTTGTTCACGATGCTGGGTGATTTGAACAGCGACCGCGTGCGGACCGACGACGGTGACAAGATTCCGGGGCTTGATCCGCGCTACGAGCGGACTTTGTTCGGGCAAGGCGCGCGGGTCGAATTTGGCGCCTTCCGCGTCGACCGCGAATAATGCGGCGGCTATAATTGGGCGGAAGGAGCAGGGGCATGGTGCGCGCATCGCGAACGATCAAGGTGAACGCCGACCCGGGTGACACGCCGCTGACGCGAAGCCTGGTGTGGCGCGGCCTGCAAATGAAGGCGGAGAATCCGCTGCCGTTCGTGCCGGTGATCTCCAGCTGCAAGATTGTCGAGCGGCATAAAGACGGCTTGACGCGAGACATCGTCGACCGCGGGGATCCGATAACCGAGCGCGTCACGTTTCATCCGGAGCGCATGGTGCAGTTCGAGCGGCTGTCGGGCCGTATCCTCGGCACCATCCTCAACGAGATTGTCGAGGATGAGGACGGCGACCTCGCGCTGCGTTTTACCTTTACGCTGTCGGTTGACGGCACAGCCGACGGCGGCGCCGAAGAGCGGCAAGTCGCCGCCGACATGGAGCGCGGCTATCTCATGGCGGTTGCGACCACGCTCAAGGCGGTACGAAAGCTGATCGACGACAAGGCTTTAACCACGACGGGTTAGCCGCTTTTCGGGATCATGCTGCGGGTTTCGCGACTTGCCATCGTGCGCCGGAGCCTATAGCTAACGACGCGCCGCGCCCGTAGCTCAGCTGGATAGAGCACCAGACTACGAATCTGGGGGTCAGGAGTTCGAAATCTCTTCGGGCGCGC
>CAWGJP010000015.1:380000-705673 GCA_963822935.1 uncultured Alphaproteobacteria bacterium | reverse complement strand
GCTCGCCGGCATCGACATCCCGAACCTCCTCAATCAGACCGGCGATGCGCTGGAAGACACGCGCAGGGACAAGAGGCTCCTGACGTTTCGGATCAGGAAGGCATAACGGCAGCGTTCTCGCGACGCGCCTTGGCGTCCGAGCTTTGCCTTTAGCCACGCGCAAGACGATGCAACGCCGGGAGGCGCCAGGTCGTGGGCCGCGCCACGCGGGCGAATGTTGCCACTCGCTCGCGCTTCGGGCGCGGCGCGCGCCACAGGACAATTCCCTTGCGATAACTGCTTGTTCGGGCGCGCTGCGCCTCCCGGCGCTCCACCTGCGGTTCCGAACCACGGCGGTCCGGACCGCCACGGCAAGGCACCGCCCTCCCCCGACCGCCCGGCATTCCAGCCGGCCGGCGTCTCTTCGGGGCGAGATGATTTGCCGCCTCATGTATCTATACTAGCGACAATTGTCAATGGAAATGAGACAAATATTTTGACACAACGAACGCGGCTTGAACATGACGTCAAAATGACGTACATTGTTGTCCAAATGACCACTTAATTCGAGATGCACCCGTGGCCCGCAAGCAATCCAAACCCCTCCGCGACGCGGCCGTCCGCGCGGAGCGGCTCGGCTTCCGGCTGGATCGGGAGACCAAGCACCTGATCGAACGCGCCGCGCATCTCGAGCGGCGGAAGCTGACCGATTTCTGCGTGGAGGCATCGCCGGCGCAGCGCGCCGGACCATCGCCGACCATGAGACACTCACGCTCTCCGAGCGGGACCGACAGGCCTTCTTCGATGCGCTGATCAATCCGCCCAAGCCTAACGAAAGGCTTGCTCGGGCGGTGGCGGAACATAATCGGCGGATCGCGCGCTAGTCTCGATCGGTTAGCCTATGGCCATGGCGCCCTCGCCCGACCTGAAGATCGAGCCTTTGGCATCACATCACGACCGCGTCGGATTTACCTCCGGCGTTGAAAGTCTCGATCAATACTCGCGGACAGGCCGGCCAGGACGTGCGGCGAAGAGCCGACAGCGTCTTTATCCTTGTCGATCCGCGCCGGCCGAACGACATCCTCGGCTATTACACGCTCTGTGCGACTGCGCTCGCGCCAGGCGACGTGCCCATCCCGGCGCGCAAGCATGTGCCGCGCTACCCGCTGGTGAGCACGACGCTCATCGGCCGGCTGGCAATCGCTACGGCGTCGCAAGGCCAGGGTCTCGGCGCATTGTTGCTCGCCGACGGCGTGCAGCGGGCTTATGCCAGCTCAAGCTCGGTCGGCTCATCGATGGTGGTGGTCGATGCCATCAACGAGCAGGCCGCTGCCTTCTACGCGGCGAACGGCTTTGTCCGGTTGCCGGATTTGCTCCGACTCGTCTTACCCATGGCCACAGTCGGCAAGCTGATTACGCCGTGAGTGCCAGCGGCCCGTTCCGATCCGCTGCTCACAGGCAGCGTATTGCGCCATCGGCTCAACCGCCCTACGCGCCACCGGTCGGCGGTCACGAAGGCGACGCCATCAACGAATGTTGAGCTCCTTTTGCCGTTGAGCGGCCCGCCACCCTAGATAGGAAAACCGCAGCCCAGCCGGGAAGCCAACAAAGAACAATAGGGCACCAAAAATATCCGCCGTCGACTTTGAGTTATTCAAAATCACGAACGCGCCGAACAGGGAAAAGAGCGCGGCCGCAAAGTTGCCAAAGATCAACTGATTCACGAATGACATTGATCTGGTCCGTGCCGTGCGTTCGACATACCTCTTTTCAAGCCCCAACATTATATCATTCCGACGTAAGACATTTTGTTTCTCAGCGGAGCTATTCAATATTATGGCGGCACTGGCAAGCGTAGGGCGGGCAGAGGCGCCAACGGGTCCGCGCAGAGCGCGGCCCGAACGGGCTCGCGCCGTGCCCACGTCAGCGTCAACGCGAACCGCAAGTCAGCCGTAGGGGCACGCTTCGCTTTGTCCACGCGCCGGGCGATCTACCGCCCCTACTCCGCGGCAACCCGATGCGCCGCCACACCCTTGGCTTTCACCACTACCTTTATGGCGTCGTCGACGCGGTCCTTGGCGTAGCGGATTGCGGTCGGCAGGTCGTCGAGCGCAAAGGTGTGGGTGTGAATCTTGGTGGCGTCGAAGCGCTTTTGCGACATGAAGGCTTCGGCGCGATGGGTGGCGCTCTTGCCCTCGCCGCGGATGCCGTAGAGATAAATGTTGTTGCGTACGATGTGGGCGACGTCGACCGGCGTCTCCTCGTGCGGGAAGGCCGCCAAGCAGACCTTGCCGCCGCGATTGACCATGCGCACCGCTTCGGTCACCGCATTGGACGCGCCGGAGCATTCCACCACATAGTCGACGCCCTTGCCGCCGTTGAGGCGCTTGACCGCCGCGACGACATCCTTGTCGTTGCGGACATTGATGACGTGGTCGGCGCCGAGCTCGAGCCCGATCTTGAGGCGGTTGTCGCGGGTGCCGGTGAGGATGACGGGCTGCGCGCCCATCGCCTTGGCCACCGCGACGCCGAGGAGGCCGATCGGGCCCGGCCCGGTGACGACCACGCTTTCGCCGGCGACCAGACCGCCGAGCTCGGTCAGTCCGTACATCGCGGTGCCGGCGGTGACGACGAGCGTCGCCTCCTCGTCCGACATCGCTTCGGGAATCGGGATGACGGTGTTGATATTGTTGACCTGATATTCGCAAAAGCCGCCGTCGGTGGTGAAGCCGTTGGCGCGATGGCCCTTGTCGACGTCGCCGTAATTAAGCCCATAGTTGTGGCACGAGGTGTACATGCCCTCGCGGCAGCGCTTGCATTGGCCGCAGCCGGCATGGATCTCGACGGTGACGCGCTGGCCGATCGGCAATTCGTCGACGCCGGGACCGAGCGCCACCACGGTGCCCATATATTCGTGGCCCGGCGTGAAATTCTTGTTGAACGGCTTGCCGCCGAGGAACAGCGCCGGCGAGCCGAATTCGATGATCTCCAGATCGGTGGCGCAGATCGCGACCGCATCGATGCGCACCAGCACCTCGGCGCGCTTGGGTACCGGCACCGGCTTTTCGGTTAGTTTCAGCTCGTTGGGATTGCCGAGCACCCAGGCCTTCATCGTTTCGGGAACCGGAAAATCCGGGCTCGTCTTCACTCCAGGGCCTTGATACATCGCTGCTTCCTCTTGGACCGCTTCCCTTCGGTCCGAATGTTACGCCCGCCGGGGGCTTATAGTCGGTTTCGCGGGTGAACGAAACCGGCTGTCGCGGACAGGGACCGCTTCCGGGCCATAGCGATGTCGCCACAAAACGGCTGGCCGTCGCTTTCGGGCCGTACCGGAATGGCCGAGCTTGATGCCGGTCCGCGCCGGTCGCGAATGACCCACTACGGTCATCAGCGGCTCAGCTTTGCCCTACTGCACAACGTCGTTGTCAAATGGTAGGCTCCTTTATCCGAGGGGTGACCTATGAGGCGACGGGAATTCATCATGTCCGCCGGCGTTGCGGCAGGGTGGCCGCTCGCGGCGCGCGCCCAGCAAGCCGGAAAGCTGCCGACGGTTGGATACCTCGGCGCGAACGCTTCGGTCTTTGGTCCATGGACTGCGGCATTTGTGGCACGGCTGGATGAACTCGGCTGGATCGAGGGTCGGACCGTCGCAATTGAGTATCGGTGGTCGGAAGGACGCCCCGAGAGAGAAGCTGAGATTGCAGCCGAGTTCGTTCGTCTCAGGGTCGACGTCATTGCCGCGACCGGAACAGCCGTTGCCACACTAAAGAAAGCGACTTCCGTCATCCCCATCGTCTTTGCAATTGCGAACGATCCGGTCGGCATTGGCCTGGTCGAAAGTCTGGCGAGACCGGGCGGTAACGTCACCGGCATGGCGCTCCTCACAACCGATCTTGCAGGTAAGCGGCTCGAACTGTTGCGTGAGTTCGTCCCCCGGCTCCGGCGATTGGCAGTCATAGGGAACGTCGGCTATTCCGCAGCCGTGAGAGAGATCGGTGACGTCCAGACCGCGGCGCGCACGCTCGGGATCGAAGTTACGCCATTCGAAATCCGGAAAGCGGAGGACATTGCGCCCGCCTTCGAGGCGCTCAAGGCCCAAGCCGACGCACTTTACGTCGTGCAGGATGCTCTGGTTGCCGCCAACCGCGACCGGTTCGTGATGCTTGCGCTTGGGGCGCGAATGCCGACGAGCTTCGTAACCCGCGAATTTCCCCAGGCTGGGGCTCTGATGTCCTACGGACCAAATATCCCGGACCTATTCCGGCGCGCCGGTGAAATGGTCGACAAGATTCTGCGTGGGGCGAAGCCCGGCGACATCCCGGTCGAACAGCCCACCAAGTTTGAGCTGGCCGTAAACCTCAAGACCGCCCAGCTGCTCGGTCTCAGCGTTCCGCAGACGTTGTTCTCCATGGCTGACGACGTATTCGAATGAAGGCGAGGACGCGGAGACGATCGACGATGGAAGGTTATCAAACAACACCTGCATCCGTCCGCTGATCAGGTCTGTCAAAGCGAGAGAAGTACCGCGATAGAGAACCTGCAACATGTTGACCCCGGTTAACGTCTTGAACAGCTCGCCGGGCAGCTGATTCATGATTCCGTTGCGGCCCGACGCCCAATTGATCTTGCCCGGATTGGCCTTGGCATAGGTGATGAATTCGGGGACGGTCTTGGTTGGAACAGATGGATGAACTTCCATCACCAGTGGCACTTCGGCGATACTCGTGATCAGCCTGATATCCCGAATGAAGTTGAAACTAAGACTGTTGTAGAGAGTGGTGCTGATTGGATTCGCCGAACTGATCCAAAGCAGCGTGTAGCCGTCCGGGGTTGCCTTCACGACGGACTCGACTGCCAAAGTGCTGCCCGCGCCAGGCCGGTTCTCAATGATAAACGGCTGGCCGAGCCGCTCCGACAGGCATTGCCCCATCAATCGCGCGATGATGTCGCCCACGCCGGCAGGCGGAAATCCCACGATGACGTGCACCGGGCGCGAGGGATAGTATCCGCTCTTGCGACCCGGAAGACGGCGGGGAGCGTGGCAGCGCCCGCTGCCAGACACAGGAAATTTCGACGGGGAAGCTTCATTCGATCACCTCGTCGGCGGTCGCCAGTAGCGTTGGGGGCACTGTCAAGCCGAGTGCCTTGGCGGTCTTCAGATTGACGGCGAAATCAAATTTCGTCGGCTGCTGGACCGGTAGATCGGCTGGCTTGGTGCCCTTGAGCACCTTTCCCGTATAGCTGCCCGCCAGACGATAGGCGTCGGTGAGGCTCGGCCCATAGCTAATCAACCCGCCGGCATCGACGAACTCGCGCCCGGAGTAGGAGGCGGCGATCGCATGCTGCGCTGCCAGCGCAACGATTTGCTCGCGACGGCTCTGGAAGAATGGATCATTGGCGACGAGCAGCGTATCGATCCCTTGCTGGACAAGAGTTGTGAATGCCGCATCGATGTCGGGTCGTGTGCCTGCGTTTACGATGTGAGTCTTTAGCCCGGTGGTTTTTGAAGCTTCCTGCAATTCTTTCAACTGGAGCTCGGCGTCCGCATAGCCCGGGTTCATGAGTGCACCGATCGTTACGGCTTTGGGAACAAGCTCGTGCAGAAGCTCCACTCGCTTTGGTATCAGCTCGGTCACGATAAAGCTCACCCCCGTGATATTACCACCAGGTCGATTTAGGCTTGCGACCAGCCCTGCCTTGACCGGCGCGCCCCCACTGATGAAGACAATCGGTATCTTGTCGGTTGCCTTCTTGGCCGCGAGCGCAGGAGAATCACCACCGCTCGCAATGATAACGGCGACTTGGCGGCGAACCAGATCGTCCGCCAACGCGGGCAGCCGATCATTCTGACCCTCCGTCCAGCGGTATTCCACGGTGACATTCTTACCGTCCACATAGCCGGCTTCCTTGAGTCCTTCGAGGAAGCTGGCCAGAAACGCCGCAAACCCGTTTGGTGATGCAGCGAGGAGGAACCCGATTATCGGCAGCGTAGACTGTTGCGCGCGTGCCGAGAGTGGCCAAGCAATCGTCGCGCCGCCGACAGCGCCGATAAATCGCCGCCTTCCGATTTCAATTGCCAATGACCCCTCCCCAAATTGAGGGTCGCGGGCGTCGCCCCACTGGATCGATAGCAGGCTTCGACACCGGGATCTGCGAGTACTTCACGGTGAGACGACAGTAAGTAGCCTCGGTGTTTTTCCGCAGTGCATTGCGTCGCTCCTGACCCGCATTGGAAGTGGTGTGAGCCGTCATTGGATTACGGTATCGGCGGTCGCAAGCAGCGATGGCGGTACGGTGAGGCCGAGTCCCTTAGCGGTCTTTAAGTTGATGACAAGCTCATATTTGGTCGGCGCCTGCACTGGAAGATCAGCTGGCTTCTCCCCCTTGAGGATGCGATCGACGTAGCCAGCCGCGCGACGGTACGAATTGATCGAATCGTGGCCGTAGGAGATAAGGCCGCCTTCGGTGATGAAAAAACGCACGCTGTACACCGCGGGCAAGCGGTAGCGAGCGGCCAGTGCGATAATCTCTTGGCGATGAACAACCGCGGGCCCGCTGTTCGTTACGATCAAGCCGCCATTCGAGTCGCTGGCGAAAGCCTCGATCATGCGGTCTATCTCCGCGATGTCGGATAAGCCGATGGGGCGCAATTCCACCCCAAATGTCGGCGCCACGGCCTGGATCGCGGCAAACTGGCCGATCCCGGCGGTCGTGGTCTCATCTCGAAGAACCGCCACCCGTTTCACGTTAGGCGCTACCTCTTTGAGCAACTCCAGCCACTTTCCGCTAATCCCAGGATCGTCAGTGGTAAAACCGGTGGCGTTGCCGCCCGGCCGTGCCAGGCTTTCGACCAACCCGGCACCGACCGGATCGGTGATTTGCAGGAACACGATCGGCACGACGTGCGTCGCCTTAAGCAACGGCTCCAAAGTCGGGTTGCCAGTCGCTAAAATGACGTCCGGGGCAAGCGCGACCAATTCGGTCGCATCTTTGCGATTGCGGTTGGCGTCGCCGGCACCCCAGCGATAGTCGATCTGCAAATTGCGACCTACGGTCCAGCCTAATGTCTTCAGTTCCTGCAGGAAAGCAGCGTCGCGGGCCTGATCTTCCTGATCGCCCGAAGCCAGAGATGTAGTCACGCCGATGCGCCGCATTTGCTCGGATTGCCCAAGAGCGCCGAGCGGCCAGACTGCCGCCGCGCCGCCGAGCGCCGATATGAATTGCCGCCTTCTTATGCCTATTGCCATTTGCCTCGTCCCCACCGGCATCATGCACGCTGCAATGATAGACTATCACGCCCTAACAGGCAGGTCTGTGGCTGACTTCACGATGGCTGACCGCGAAAAAGCATGTTGTCTTTCCGCGGTGCGGAAAATGGCGCGATTGGCCCGAAGGCGACCAAGCTGAGGGTGGCTTAAGATGCTACAAAATTGTTTAGTTAGACTTTGCTGGCGGTGCCACTTTGAGGCCGCGCAAACCATTCTGGTCAACAAATTGTTTGATCAATCCTGACGATTTGGCTTCTTCCAGAAACTCGCTGATGTAGGTCAAACGAGCGACATGACCCTTTGGCACGAACGCGGCAAAGGAGATGTTAGCAAAGGCCTCTTCAATAACATGTGTGCCAGGCAGCTGGGCTGATAGCGCGAGCAGCACTGGGCGTGGCGCTGCATATGCGTTGGTCTGTCCGGTGCGCAGTAGGTCAGCACCGGCGGCTTGATTTTCGACGCGCACCAATACGGCGTGTTTCAGAATGCGGCTTAAAACCAGGTCCACCGCATCCCCGCGCGGAACCCCGATGCGAATCCCGGGCTGGTCAGCATCTGCAACCTTGCGAATTGAAGAGGCGCTTGGGACCAAAAAGGTGAAATCACTTTGCATGTACGGGGGTGAACAATCGGCAACTGTACTGCGAGCCGGGTCGATCACTAGAAAGGCCACATCCCATGCGTTGGTTGGTGCGCCGTCAAGTACCGCGCCGGGCCTTGGGTATTCTACAGGTTGGAGTTTAATGCCAATTTGCGCCGCGAGCGCACGCGCGAGGTCCGCTGCCACTCCTAACAATTCGCCGGTTGCCGGGTCTTTGATGGCCGAACCACGATTCGCCAATCCGAGTCCAACCCGAAATTTCCCATTACGGACGAGATCGGAAACACGCGGATCGGGCTCTTGTTGCGCGCGTGCGGGAAGCGACCAAGGGAACACGGCGCTCGCCAGTGCAGCGACGAATTTTCGTCTCGCGATGTTGATAGGCATGGGTCCACCCTCCAGCGGAAATGCCGCCTTCTCACTCGATAACCTGATCGGCGCGCGCAATTAGATTCGCCGGCACCTTAATTCCGAGCGGCTTGGCAGTCTTGAGGTTGATCACCAGCTCATATTTGGTCGGGGCCTGAACTGGAAGGTCGGCCGGCTTCTCGCCTTTAAGGATACGATCGACGTATCCAGCTGCGTGGCGATACGGCTCTATGGTGTCATTTCCGTAAGAGATCAGACCGCCGCCAATGACAAAGAGTTGCTGGGCATAGACAGCGGGCAAATGATAGCGGGCTGCCAATTCAATGATCAGCTCGCGATGAACGATCGATGGCCCACTCTCCGTTACAATCATGCCGCCATTCGGCTCGTCGGCGAAAGCACCAATCACTCGCTGGATCTCAGCGACGTCCGATACTCCAACGGGACGCAATTCAACGCCAAATGACGGAGCAACCGCCTGGATCGCCCCAAACTGGCCGATGCCGGTTTCTGTGGCGTCCCGAAGGACGGCCACTTGCTTTACGTTGGGCGCAATCTCCTTGAGTAGTTCCAACCATTTTCCACTGTTGGCGTATTCCATAGTGGTGAATCCGGTAGCGTTGCCGCCTGGTCGCGCCAGGCTCTCGACCAAACCGGCGCCGACGGGATCGGCGACCTGCACAAACACTATCGGCACGGTCCGCGTCGTTTGCAGCAATGGCTCCAAAGTCGGGCTCCCAGTGGCCAGAATGACGTCCGGATGAAGTGCGACTAGTTCGGCTGCATTTTTGCTATTGAGCCTGACATCCCCTGCGCCGCAGCGGTAGTCAATTTGCAAATTAGGGCCCACGGTCCAGCCCAAATCCTTCAGCGTCTGCCGAAACGCCGTGAGGCGGGCTTGCGCCTCGGGATCGTCCGAGGCAAGGGTCATTGTCACGCCGATGCACCGTATCTGCTCGGATTGTTGCGCGCGCGCCAAAATTGGCCGTGCCACTGCGCCGCCGAGACCGGCTAGGACTTCCCGCCGTCCGATGCTGATTGTCATTGATCCCGCCCATTAGGACACTAAGCCCCGGGCACCAGGTACTATTATCACGCTTTGATCGCGAGTGTGTGACATCAATTACGCTCGCCCAACGACTTTTTGGTGCATTGCGAAATGTTGCTTATGGCTCCATCACGTCATTTCGCGGCGACGTAGCAATTCGGTCGCTTTCGGAGCGAAGCTGACATTCAGCGAACCGCGCTTCTCGAGCCGGATTAATGAATGCGCGCCCTCGATCGACGGGCGATCAATTCACGCCGGCGCGCCGGCGGCGTTACGATCGAGGTCGACATAGATATCGTCGCCTTGCAGCACCACTTTATAGGTGCGCAGCGCGACTTGGCAGGGCGGCGCTTTGACCTCTCCGGTCTTCACGTCGAAGGCGCCGAAATGCACGCAGCATTCGATGACGTCGCCTTCCAGGAGGCCGTCGGCGAGGCTCGCCGCGGCATGGGTGCATTCGTCGTCGGTGACGTAGAATTGGCCCTCGATATTGTACACCGCGAGCCGGCTGTCGCCGACCTCGAAGGCCTTCACCGTTTCCGGCGCGATGTCGGCTTGCGCACAAACCCGAACGACGTTTTCCGCCATGGTCCTCCCCTTTCGGCGCCTGTTATATAGTCGTCTCCCTTAACCGGGAAAGCATGAGGGTGGAAGCGCGATGCAGGTTCTGGTGATCGGCGCCGGCGTGGTCGGGCTCGCCATCGCGCGCGCCGCGGCGCATTCCGGCCACGACGTTACCGTGGCCGAGGCGACCGGCGGCATCGCCAATGGCGTGTCGTCGCGCAACTCTGAAGTGATCCATGGCGGCCTTTATTATCCGACCGGCACGCTGCGCGCGATCCACTGCGTGCGCGGCCGGCGCATGCTCTACGACTTCTGCGCCACGCACGGCGTGCCGCACCGCAAATGCGGCAAGCTTGTCGTCGCCACCAACGAGGCGGAACTGGCCAAGGTCGAGACCATCCTGGCGCAGGCGGAAACGAACCGGGTCGAAGGCGTCGAGATGATCGGCGGCAACGCCGCGCGCGCCATGGAGGCGGAGCTGTTTTGCATCGGCGCGCTGCACTCGCCGGAAACCGGCATCATCGACAGCCACGCTTACATGCGCTCGCTGTGGGGCGAGCTCGAAGACCGCGGCGGCATGATCGCGTTCGAAACCCCGGTCGAGCGCATGGGCTTCAAGGCGGGGCAATGGCAGGTGCAATTCGGCGGCCGCGATCCGGGCGTTGTTCAATTCGACGCGGTGGTCAACGCCGCGGGGCTCGGCGCGCAAAATCTGGCGCGCCACATCGACGGCTATCCGGCCGACAAGGTGCCGCGGCTCGTGCTCGGCAAGGGCAATTATTTCGGCTTCGCCGGACGGCCAGTGTTTTCGCGGCTGATCTATCCGACGCCGATCGACGGCGGGCTTGGCGTGCATGTCACGCTCGATCTTGCCGGGCGGATGCGCTTCGGTCCCGACGTCGAGTGGATCGCGCAGGAAGACTACGCCGTCGATCCGCGCCGCGCCGAGAGCTTTTACGCCCGCATCCGCACTTATTGGCCGGGCCTGCCGGAGGGTTCGCTGGTGCCGGATTACGCCGGCATCCGGCCGAAACTCTCCGGACCGGGTGAAGGCCAAGCCGACTTTTTGATCGCCGGCCCCGCCGACCACGGCCTGCCGCAGCTCGTCAATCTGTTCGGCATCGAATTGCCGGGACTGACGTCGTCGCTGTCGCTTGCGGAAGCGGTGGTGAAAGATTTGGTCTGATCAAACCGTGAGCTGATAAAGCGTCCGGCCGGGCGTCGTCCGCCAGCCAACCCGGCGCGTTCTCCGCGGGGGCATCGTCAAACACAACGAATTGCATCGACATTCGTCGGCTCCCAGTCAGTCGCTGGACCGCGGTGGTTCCGTCATCAGCTCAAACAGCGCCGCGGCACGAAAGCCACATCGGTTTGATGGAATCAAAATCGGGCTTTGGCTTTTAGCTTGAGCATGAACCTTCCCGAGAAACCTACCCTCCTCGGCGATTGGTGGCTGAGCAAAATGAGACCGTCTGTAATGCCTCCGGCGGATTGATTTTACGCCGCAATCCTGCGTTCGCCGCTCGTCCGAAATGGGATCATTCGCGACTTCGTCGAACCGCCGGCAAGTCGGGTGAGTGTTGGGCTGCGCGAAAGGCGAAAATAAGTTTGCTGCCCGTTATCTGGAAATCTGGCCGCGCATGGCGGCGCCGAGATTGACCGGCGGCGTGAGCTGCGATCTCGTCCCGGCGTCGGCCAACGTCTCCGCGCTCCGCCGCGGGGCAGCGGCAATGTGCGCGGTGACCGAGTTCAGCTCGGTGGCGATGCTGGCCGGATCGACCGGGGTAAAGGCGTCGGCCTGGCCGGGCTTGCCGGTATAGGCGACAAAGCCGTCTTTGGTCGCAACGATGTCGCCGGGGCGGAGCGTCGGATCGCTCGACAGGTCGAACGGCGCCAGCCCGCGCGCGTTGCGGCCGTTGCAGGTGCAATTGGCGATCAGTTGCTGGCGATAGACGAACGCGGTGTCGAGGTCGGCATAGCGTGCGCCGTCCTTGGCAACCGCGCCGCCGATTTCGTCGCCATAGAACACCTTGGTCTTGCTGGCCGGGCACATCGCCCGGCAGGCCTCGACCGGCGTCGCATTGGCAAGGCGTTCGAGCGGAAAGTGCACCCCGTCGCATAGCCGCACGCAATAGGCGATGGCGCGGCCGGAGCTGCCGCCGCCTTGGCGCACGCTTTCGGGACCCAACGGCGCCGGCGTCACGCGACCCAACGCCGGCGGTGGCGGTTCGGCATAGGATTGCGGCTGCGGCGCCTGCTGGTCCTGCGAATTGCCGAACAGAAAGTCGAAAAATCCGGCTTGCGCGGGCGCGGGCGCGAACAGGGCTGCGGCCAACAGGCCGGCGAACGCCGCGGGCGCAATCGTATGCCTGATAAGCCGCCGAGGCGTCACCGCCGTACCTCTTTGCGATCCCGGACCCTCGCTCGATAACGGCGCGGTCAGCGGGTCAGTTCCGCAATCTTTTGCGGGTCCGAGCATGGCGGAAAAGGTTCACCATCGTGTGGCCGAACTCCGGTCCCACGCCTGGTTCTGCGGGTATGGCAAAGAAAATGTGAACGGCAGTTCGCAGCTCGGATTGAGCGCACAGCGAAATCCGGGAGGGAATTCCCCGGATTGCGCATGCGCAATCCGGGCTGTGTTTCAAAAATACCGCAGCCAGACGTAAAGCTGGCAGATCAAGATCGAAACCATCATCATCGGCAGCGCATAGAGCGTGTATCTGGCAAAGCCGAAAGCGATGCCATTGCGCTCGGCGATGCCGGCAACGGTGAGGTTGGCGGTGGCGCCGATCAGCGTGCCGTTGCCGCCGAGGCAGGCGCCGAGCGACAGGCACCACCACAAGGGCGCGATATGCGCCTCCCCGCCAAAGGCCGGCGCCATGCCTTTGATGACCGGGATCATCACCGCGACGAACGGGATGTTGTCGATGATCGCGGCGAGGAACGCCGACAGCCACAGAATAATGATGCCGCCCAAGGCGAGGTTATTGCCGGTGACGGCGACAAGCTTGCCGGCAAGGAGCTGCAACAGCCCGCTCACCTCGACGGCATGCACCACGATGAACAGCCCGACGAAGAAAAAGATGGTGATCCATTCGACCTCGGTGAGGGTTCGCGTCACGTTGACGGTCTGCTTGTGGCTGCGGTGCTCCCAATTGTCGAGCAGCATCAGCACCGCCGCGCCGCCCATCGCAATCGTCGCCGGCTCCAGGTTCAGCCGATCCTCGAAGACGAGCGCGACGATGACGACGGCGAGCACCGCCATGGACTGCAACAGGAGCGGCAAATCGACGATGGCGGCGCGCGCGTCGAGCGTCATCACGCGCAGCCGGTTCTCGACCGTGGCATGCGTGGCGCGGCCCCAGATCAGATGCAGCATCAGCGCCTGCACCGCCTGCACCACCACGACGATCGGCGCCAGATGAAAAAGAAAGCTGTTGAAGCTCAAGCCTGCCTGCGAGCCGATCATGATGTTGGGCGGATCGCCGATGAGCGTTGCCGTGCCGCCGATATTGGAGGCCAGCACCTCGGCGATCAGGAACGGAAACGGCGCGATCTGCAATTCACGGGTGACCGCAAGCGTCACCGGCGCCATCAGCAGCACGGTGCTGACATTGTTGAGGACCGCCGAGAGAAAGAACGTGACGAGTTGCACCAGCAGTAGCAGCGCGGCGGGGTGTGCGCGCGCGAGCTGGGCGGAACGAACGGCCGCATATTGAAACACGCCGGAACGCTGCGCGATCGAGGTGATGATCATCAGACCGGTCAGCGTACCGATGGTATTCCAGTCAATGCCTTTGAGCGCCTCGGCCTGATCGAGCGCGCCGGCCAGCACCGCGACGCCGGCGGCGACCAGCGCGATGATGGCGCGGTTGACCCGGTCCCAGATGATGACCGCATAGGTCACGCACAACAGCACGGTCGCAAACCACATCGGGTCGAGGCCGAAAATGATGTGCGGGGTGAAATGGTCGGTCACGGCGTCGTCTCAGCGCAGCCTTCGCCTAACCGGCGTCGAATAGGAAGGCAACCGTAATCGGCGGGACGGGCCATCTGAGGTCAGCGCGGCGCGACAAAAAAGTGCGTCATCGCGACAAACAGCGGCACCAAGACGACGATCGACCAGATCATGTAGCCGAAGAAACTCGGCATTTTGACGCCGCGTTCGGTGGCGATGGCATAGATCATGAAATTCGGCGCGTTGCCGATATAAGTGAGCGCGCCCATATAGACCGCGCCCATGGAGATCGCCGCCAGCGCCGGCGCCAGCGTGGTCATCAGGTCGGCGGCATTGCCGCCCGCGACCTTGAAGAAGACGAGATAGGTCGGCGCGTTGTCGAGGATCCCGGAGAGAATCCCGGTCAGCCAGAAATAGGCGACTTGATGCGGGGTGCCGTCGTGGCGCGTCACGGCGGCGACGAGCCAGCCGAAAGCGCCGTCATGGCCGGCACCGAGCATGGCCTGCACCGGGCCGGCGCAGACGAAGATGCCGGCGAACAAACACGCGACTTCGAGGATCGGCTCGAAGGTAAAGCCGTTGGCGGCACGCTGCGCCCTGGGTGTCAGCCATAGCGAGACGAGCGCGGCGACGATCATGAGCGCGTCACGCGCCAGATCCTGCAGCGGCAGCGTCGTGCCGAAAACCGTGAAACTGATCCCAGGTTGCCACAGCGCGGAATCGACGACGGCGGCAATAATGAGCGCGAGAAGGAGAAGATTGACGACACCGTGCACGCGAAGCGGCTCCCGCGCGACAGGCGCTTCGCCGACCGGCGCGGCGCGGCGGTCCCGAAAGTAAAGCCAGGCGTCCATCGCCACGAACAGCGCCAGCACCCAGACGGCGGCGAAAATCGTCGGCCGCCATAGCTGCTGCAGCGGCCAGAAGAAATCGACGCCATTGAGAAAACCGATGAACAATGGCGGGTCGCCGAGCGGAGACAGCGCGCCGCCGATATTGCCGACCAGAAAGATGAAGAACACGGCGACATGGATGTTGTGCGTCCGCGCGGCGTTGGCGCGCAACAGCGGCCGGATCAGGATCATGGCGGCGCCGGTGGTGCCGACGATGCTGGCGATCAGCGTCCCGAGCGCCAGCACCGCGGCGTTGACCAGCGGCGTGCCGCGCAGCGTGCCGGTGAGCATGATGCCGCCGGCGACGACATAGAGCGCGAACAAGAGCGCGATGAAGCCGAGATAGTCGCCAAGCATGGCATGGGTGAACAGCGCAAGCGCCGTGTCGGGGCCGCGCATCGCCGCCAGCGGCGCCAGCGTCAGCACCGCCCAGACGAAGGCGAATTTGCCGTAGTGGTGGTGCCACAGGCGGGCAAATAACAGCGGCCCGAGCGCGATGGTGAGCAGAATCCCGGCGAACGGCAACACCCAGGGCAGTGACAGGCTCGCGCCTTCGAGATCGGCGGCATGCGCCGCACTCGGCAGCACTGCCGCGGCGATCAGCAAGAGGATGAAGCGAGCGCGCATCACGGGCAGTTTGCCATGATGCTTCGATCTTTGCATTATGCGAAATAAGCGGCCGCCCAACGCCTGACACCGGGAGAATCGCACGTGGCCAGCCACCGCTTCCAAAATCCATCGACCATGCCGCCGACGCGCGGCTACACCCATGTCGTCGAGACGCGAAGCCTGAGCCGGACCATTTATATCGCCGGACAGCTCGGCATGACGGCGGACGGAAAATTCGCCGGCGCCGACTTTGCCGCCCAGGTGGTGCAGTGTTTCGAGAACCTCAAGCTTGCGCTTGCCGCCGCGGGGGCGACTTTCGAACACGTGGTGAAGGTCACCGCCTTTTTCATCGATATCGCCAACATTCACACCTATCTCGAGGTGCGCAATCGCTACGTCAACACCAAGGCGCCGCCGGCCTCGACCGCGATTCAAATCTCCAAGCTCGCGCATGACGGCGCGCTGTTCGAGATCGAAGCCATCGCGGTGGTGCCGGAGAGCTGAAGCCCGCGCGCAGCCGAAACAATGAATTCAACGCCAGGGAACGTGAGGAGACCATGGGTAGGAAAATCGCCTTTGTCGGCGCGGGCGCGGTCGGCGGTTATACCGGCGCCCATATGGTGGCGGCCGGCGAGGACGTGACCTTCATCGATCCGTGGCCGGCGCATGTCGAGCACATGCGAAAGCACGGGCTTCGCGTGACGCACGCGATGAAGGAGCCGGAATTCACCGTGCCGGTGCGTGCGCTCCACGTCACCGACGCGCAAGCTCTCGCCAAGGAAAAGCCGGTCGACATCGCCTTCGTCTGCATGAAGTCCTACGACACCGCCTGGGCGGCAATGCTGATCCGGCAATATCTGGCGCCGGACGGTTTCGTGGTGTCGCTGCAGAATTGCATGAACGAGGAGACCATTGCCGGCGTCGTCGGCTGGGGCAAGACGCTGGGCTGCATCGCATCGAGCATTACGGTCAACCTGCCCGAGCCCGGCCTCGTCCATCGCGGCGCCGCCAAGCACGGCGCGGCGCATACCGTGTTTCGCGCCGGGGAGGTGCACGGTCGTATCACCCAGCGCGCGGAAGAAGTCTGCCGGCTGGTCGCGTACTCCGACAGCGCCAAGGTGACCAACAATCTGTGGGGTGAACGCTGGTCGAAGCTCGTCGCCAATGCCATGCAGAACGGGCTGTCCGCCTGCACCGGGCTCGGCGGCAGCGACATGCTCAAGAACGATCCGATCCGCCGCTTCTCCACCCGCCTCGGCTCCGAGGCGATTAGGGTCGGTCAGGCGCACGGCTTTCAGCTCGAGGACATTTTGCATCTGCCGCCGGAAACCATCGCGCGCGCCGGCGAAGGCGACGCGGATGCGGAGCAGACCTGCGACGCGCAGCGCTTTAAGGACTCCGCCCATACCGCCGCCGGGCAGCGCCCGTCGATGGGCCAGGACATGCAGAAGGGCCGCCGCACCGAGATCGAATTTTTGAACGGCCTCATCGTGCGCGAGGGCGAAAAGGTCGGGCTGTCCTGCCGCGCCAACGCGGTACTGGTCGATCTCGTCAAGCGCGTCGAGAAAGGCGAGCTCGAGCAAGACCCGCGGCACATTACCGAGCTGCGGTTGAACTGACCGCACGGGCCCACTCGCCTTAGACGGGAAAAGATGCAAATCACCGCGCGACGGCCCGCCGCACGCCGGCAACTTACCAATGGCCCCGCGCCGGTCTAAGATCGCCGGCGAAATCAGGGGGAGGACAACATGACCATCGTGAAACGGGTCTTCGTCGCGCGAGCCGTAACGGGTGCCGGCGCCCTTATCTTGTGGTCGATGCTGGCGCTTAACGCGGCGCAGGCGCAGGACAAGACCTATACGATGAAGATGACGCTGCCGACGCTCAACGATCCGAGCTATTTCTACGCCAAGGCCTATGCGGCGGCGCTGGAGAAGGACTCCGGCGGCCGCATCAAGCCGGAGATTTTTCCATTGAGCCAATTGGGCTCGATCCCGCGGCAGATCGAAGGCACCCAGTTCGGCTCCATCCAATGCGCGCTCATCCCGCCGGAATTCTTTGTCGGCGTCGACGAACGCTTTGAGGTGATGGCGGCGCCCGGCCTGGTCAGCTCCATGGACCAAGGCCAGCGCGTGGCCGCCGACCCGGAGGTCAAGAAACTGATGTTCGGTCTCGGCGCCAACAAAGGGCTGCACGGCGTCGCCATGTTCATGAACGCACCGTCTTCGGTGATCGCGAAGAGTCCGATCCGCCACCTCGCCGACTTCAAGGGTAAGAAGATCCGCGTTCTCGCCTCGCCGTTCCAGATGCAGGCGATCGGCCGGCTCGGCGCGACGCCGGTGGCGATGACGCTCGGCGATGTGGTGCCGGCGATCCAGCAGGGCGCCGTCGACGGCGCCGTCGGCGGCATCGTGGTGTGGACGCCGATGCACTTTGCCGACGCCGCGAAATACGTCACCGAGACCGGCCAGCCCGCCGTCTACGCGATCGTCGAGATCAACAAGGCTTGGTATGAGGCGCTGCCCGCCGACCTGCAAAAACTGGTCGACGACGATGCCGCCAAGGGGCAGGCGGCGATCGGCCCGCTGGCAAGCGAGATCGTCGGCAAGGCGCGTGCGGGCTGGACCGCTACCGGCGGCGAGCTGATCAGCCTGCCCGCGGACGAACAGGCCGCCATGATGAAGACGTTTTCCAGCGTCGGCGCCGACGTGTCGAAGACCAAGCCGCCGCTCGACGAGGCCTATAAGATCGTGACCGACGCGGCGGCACGCACGCAATAGCGGCCTCTTTCGTTGTTGGCGCCGGCACGGCGGCGTTGCCGCCGCCGGCCGGTTGTGATTCAATCCGGCTACGACGTAAGGACCCGCGCCGGGAGGTAGCGACCATGGCCATCACCGTATGTCCGGTCACGCCGCATTTTGCCGCCGAAATCGGCGACGCGGATTTGTCGGCGCCGCTGGCGCCTTCGGATGCTGCCGATATCAAAAATGCCTTTGCGACCTATGCAATCCTGATCTTTCCTGATCAGCGTTTGTCGCAGGACCAGCATCTCGATTTCGCCCGGAACTTCGGACCGCTGGAAACCACGATCGCGCTGCACCGCAAGGACACGCAGTTGCGGGTGCGCAAGGAATTTGCCGATGTTTCCAACCTTGGCCCCGACAATGAAGTGTGGGGCAAGGAAAGCCGGCAGCGCATGTTCCAGCTCGGCAACCGGCTGTGGCACACCGACTCGTCGTTCAAACGGCTGCCGGCGTTGGCCTCGCTCCTCTATGCGCGCGCGATTCCGCCGGTTGGCGGCCACACGGAATTCGCCGACGAGCGCGCCGCCTATGACGCGCTTGACGAAGCGACTAAGCGCCGCCTCGACGCGCTGGTGGTCGAGCATTCGATCTTCAATTCGCGCGCCAAGCTGGGTTTTTCCGATTTCAGCGACGAGGAACGCGCGGGCCTGCCGCCGGTGCCGCAAGTGCTGGTGCGCACGCTGCCCGACTCCGGGCGCAAGTCGCTCTATCTCGCGTCGCACGCCGGCCGCATCTTCGGCATGCCGGAACAGGACGGCCGCGCGCTGATCGACGAGCTGGTGGCGCACGCCACGCAACGTCAATTCGTCTACACGCACCGCTGGCGCGTCCACGATCTCGTCATCTGGGATAACCGCTGCACCATGCACCGCGGCACCGATTTCGACGATCTGCGCTGGAAACGCGACATGCAGCGCGCCACCGTCTGCGACGCCGCCAATTCCTGCGAGCAGGCCGGCATCAAAGTCGCGGCGGCTTAACTTTACATGATGGCTGAACTCCCCTCCCCGTGACGCGGCTTAAAGACAAGATCGTCCTGGTGACCGGCGCCGGTGGCGCGATCGGATCGGCGATCGTTGACGCAGTGCAGGAACAAGGCGGCGTCGCCATCGCCAGCGATCTTGCCGGGCATAGCGATATTACGCACACCCTTGACGTCACCTCCGAAGCCGACTGGCTGCACGTGATCGCCGCCATCGAGCAGAAGTCCGGACGGCTCGACGGCATGGTCAATGCCGCCGGCATCGTTGCCGTCGGCACTGTGGAGAACACCGACTTCGAAACCTGGCGCCGCGTCATGGCGGTCAACCTCGACGGCACGTTCCTCGGCTGCAAATATGCCATGTCACTGATGCGGCGGAACGGCGGTTCGATCGTCAATATGTCATCGGTCTCCGGGTTGGTCGGCGGTCATAATCTCGCGGCTTACAATGCGTCGAAGGGCGGCGTGCGGCTCCTCACCAAATCGGTGGCGCTCCATGGCGCGCGGCGCAAACCACCGGTGCGCTGCAACTCGGTGCATCCCGCCTTCATCGAAGGCCCGCTGTTCGACGGCTTGATTGAGCAATTGCGCGACCCGGCGAGCGCCCGCGAACGCATGGCGGCGATGGTGCCGCTCGGCCGCTTCGGCACGCCTGGGGAAGTTGCCACGCTTTGCGTTTATTTGTTGTCGGATGAATCCGCCTTCGTCACCGGCGCCGAGCTGACGCTCGATGGCGGGCTGACGGCGCAATAGGTCGCGCTACCGCAGCGGTCAACGGCGTTCTGCATGCTTGAGGACGAAAATCATTTGCGACAAGCGGGCGAACGGGCTGCGCAGAATATCCAAACCGGCAAATACGGCCTGGAGGAGCGGCGCCAGCGGATGATAGATCGACGGCCGCCCGCGCGATATTTTCACCAACCCGAGCAAGCGCAATTCATTCAATGCGGATACCGTCCAAAATGGCGCGCCCTGCGCATAGGCGAACGATTTGACATCCAGCCCTTGATATTTGGCCATGCGCGCAAAGCTGTCGCGATCGAACAGCACAAAATGACGCGGCGCATGGTAGCCGCCCCATGAGCGATGCCGGAATATCCGAGCGTCCAAGGCGTCGTAGTTGGGCGTCTTGACGAGCAGCACGCCGTCCGGTGCGAGGAGCGACCGCGCTTTGGCCAGCACCCGATCGGGCCGCCTGACGTGCTCGATCAAATTGAGCATGAGGATGAGGTCGTATTTCTCCTCGCTGTTGAATTGCTCGACGGTGCCGAGAAAGTAACGATGTCCGGCGCACTCCGCGGCAGCCTTGGCGCCGGAGTCGATATCGACAACCTGCGTTGTCGTCACCCGCGGATCGCTCGCTTTGACGGCATCGAGCAGCCAGCCGGACCCTCCGCCTATATCCAAAACGGCCAGCGTTGCCCCCGGAATCTGCCTGGTGACGGCACGAAATAGCCTGCGGTCGAGGGCCTGCTTTACTTTTTGCACCAGCCCGGTCGGGGCGGCGGGATCGAATGAATAATAATTTTTGGGGTAAATCATATCGAGCTCTTCGTACAGCATCGGCGATACGAACAGAATGACGCAATCATTGCAGAGGCTATAGCTAAACGTCCGCGCGCTCGTGAAATATTCGATATCCTCGGCGACGGCGTGGAGGATGGTATTGGTACCATCGCAGATCGGGCAGGCGTTTGGCATCAGGGATTGCGCCACAAGCGGTGGAAGGTCGCGAAATAAGTCGTGCGCCGCAAATCCATGATGTGTTTTATGTCGGTGCCTTCCAGAAAGGCTTCCAACTCGGGCAGGTTCGTATACGAGACCTGCGGTTCCCAATGATGCAGAAGATGGCGGTTGAAGCCGGCACCGCCGAATGTCGCGGAGAAGACATCGCTGCCGAATAGCCGCGTGTAGGCGCCGTGGTCCCGCGTCTGGAAATCGGTCATGGAAGACGCCGCATCGTCACGATGCTCGAGCAGTTGGCGGAGCGATCCAAAAAATGGAAATGCCATGCCGGTTCCAAGAATCCACGCCAGCGCAGCCCACCACCAGCCCAGATAAAGGCTGATGGCGACGATCGCGGCGTGAATGGTGACGCCGGCCGCCAACCACAACAAGTCATGTCTGTTTTTCGCCGCGGCTGCTGCAGTCCGTTCGGTGCTGGCACGGCGAAACAGCATCACCTCGACTGCCCTTATTCCAAACAGCGCCTTCAAGACAAAAACCAGATTGAGCGGGAAAAAATATGTGAATTCGCTGTCGTTCGTGGTCCCCAGCTGCCGATGATGTTCGAAGTGGACGAGGCGGTAAGCTCTGACCGTCGTACCGATCAGCCAAGAAATGGCGAAATCACAAATGCGATCGCTCCGCTCCTTGGTTCCGGCAAGATTGTAATGTGCGCCCTCGTGAAGGAAGAGCTGGAGATAGGCGACCCAATAGCCGATAAGGCAGGCCCCGACGAGCGCAGCGGCGAGTTTTGGAATGTGCCAGGCTGGAGCAATGACTGTCAGGGCAAACGACCCGATCAGAAGAACGTAACCGACCGCGATGTCGCGATAGACAATCGCGTACCTTGGCTTCAAGTCGCGAACGAAAACAGCATAACGTTCGCCATTGTTGCCTATCAATTTGCCTCTCAGCGCGGCAAAGGCTCGGGAGTAATCGTCGGCGCCAATCGTGGCGCCAGTCATATCGATTTTTGTCTCTGAAACCGCGGACATGTGTGGAACTGTGACGGGAAGCGGTAAAAATCAGATGAAAAAGGGGCGCACTATTGATGGCGATCAATGCCGGGTCACGATCCGGAATGACGCCAGGTCATCGTGACGCCCGCCCCTCATGCGCTAAGCCTCTCTTTCCACGCCCGACATCGACTTCACCAAGCGTCCCCCTTTTCACGCCGCGGAGGAAATCCTCGCCCATCCGCGTTTCCCCGTTCGCGCGTGACGGATTTGTCAAGGCGATGCTTGCCCTTTATGGTAGCGCCCACAGCGACAGTTTTGAGGCCGGCGTTTACACCAAGACGCATTACGGGCCGGCTTACATGTCTGGCGCGCTCGCCTTCGCCAATCACTGGTTCACAACCAACCGCATCGCGCTCGGTGACAATCTCACCGCGAAGTTCGACGGCCAGAGCTATGCGGCGCGCGGCGAAGCCGGTTACCGCTACGCCGTGCCGGTCACCGGTTATATCATCGGCGTCACGCCCTATGCCGCCTTGCAGGTGCAGGATTTCCAAACGCCGGGCTACAGCGAGATTGATCTCACCGTATGGAACGGCATGCCGCTGATCCTGCGCGGGCGGCTCGCCTGGGCCCACGACCGGGTCTCTAATCCGTCGCTCGGCGCGGTATTCGAGACGCTGCCGGGCTCGAACTTCACCGTCAACGGCGCGGCGATGCCGCAAAATTCCGCGCTGACCACAGCGGCCGCCGAGCTGCACCTCACCGCCAATTGGACCGCAATCGCAAAATTCGACGGCGAGTTCGCGCCGACTGCACAGACTTACGCCGGCACTGGCACGCTGCGCTAGAGCTGGTAAGCCGCGCCGAGCGGCAATAGCTCGACCTTGTGCGCTCCCGGCTCAGCCGCAATTCCACATCGGCCCGATAGGCGTATAGGTCCAGCACGGACCGAAACTGCCGCCATTCCAGCGGCCGTGGAAAAAATGCGGTTCGCCGAAGAAATACCGGCCGCCGCCATACCAGTAGCTCGGCGCAAAGTCGGGAGCGCCGCGGTTTGATTCCTTCGAACGATACATGGGAACGCTGTTGTTGGGCGGCTGATGATACCCAGGCAGGAAACCGTAACCGTGCCAGTGGCGGATAACGTGTCGGCTCGCGTGCACGGACGCGGCGAATGCCATACCCGGCAGCGATAGAGAAATCGTAACTGCGATCGCGAGCGAATATTTCCGCGGCATCAACTTGGCCTCTTCTCGCTTGGCGATTTCCGCCCAGTCCCGCGCTCCGTCTTTTCTTTGTACAGCTTTCTACCGTCAGTGTCCTCCCGAAGTCATTCGATCGTCATGGCCGAACATGTCCCAGCCATGCCGGCCGCCTCAATTCAGTCCGGCTATTTGGGTAGGTGAGAAAACGACGAACAGCGAGAAGCTCCGGTCCATCGCTCAATTCGGTCTGGCTGAGCTCGTCGAAGATCTTGCCATCCTTCATGAAATAGCGCGCGAGGCGCCGCAGGCGGCTGCGTCGATTAATGCGCGGCGTCCCAATTATCCGCCGCCTTCGCTTCGACATGCAGCGGCACCGTCAGCGACACCGCCGGCATCGGCGCGTCGACCATCACCGCGGTGACGACCGGCAGCGTTCTTTCGACTTCGGCGTCGGGTACTTCGAACACCAGTTCGTCATGGACCTGCAACAGCATTTGCGCGGAAAGCTTCTTTTTCGCCAGCGCAGCATCCATGCGCACCATGGCGCGGCGGATGATGTCGGCGGCGGTGCCTTGCAGCCGTGCATTGACTGCGGCGCGCTCGTTGAAGGCGCGGATCGAGGCGTTCGAGGCGTTGATATCCGGGTAGTGGCATTTGCGGCCGAACAGCGTCGTGACGTAACCGTTCTTCTTGGCAGCTTTCTTGGTCTCTTCGATGAAATCGCGAATGCCGGGAAAGCGCTCGAAATACTTCCTGATATAGGCGCCTGCTTCCTCGCGCTCGATGCCGAGCTGATTGGCAAGCCCGAAAGCCGAGATGCCGTAGATGATGCCGAAATTGATCGCCTTGGCCCGGCGGCGCACCTCGGCCGGCATATTTTTCACCGGCACGCCGAACATTTCCGACGCCGTCATGGCGTGAATGTCGAGCCCCTCGCGGAACGCCTTGCGCAATTGCTCGATGCCGGCGATCTCGGCCAATAGCCGCAGCTCGATCTGCGAATAGTCGGCGGAGACGAGCTTGTGGCCCGCATCGGCGATGAAAGCGCGGCGGATCTTGCGGCCGTCCTCGGTGCGGATCGGGATGTTCTGCAGGTTGGGCTCCGACGACGACAGCCGCCCGGTGGTGGTCGCGGCGAGCGCGTAACTGGTGTGCACCCGATGCGTGGTCGGATTGACGTAGTCGGGCAGCGCGTCGGTGTACGTCGATTTCAGCTTGGAGACCTGGCGCCAGTCGAGAATCTTTTGCGGCAGCTTATTTCCCTGCTCGGCAAGCTCTTCCAGGAGCCGCGCGCCGGTCGCCCACTGGCCGGTCTTGGTCTTGGTGCCGCCCTCAAGGCCGAGCTTGCCGAATAGAATGTCGCCGATCTGCTTTGGCGAGCCGACATTGACCGTCTCGCCGGCAAGCGTGTTGATCTCGGCTTGCAGCCCGCCACATTCGTGGGCGAATTCGCCGGACAGCCGCGACAGAATTTGCCGGTCGATCGAGATTCCGCGCCGCTCCATGTCGGCGAGCACGCGAAGGAGCGGCCGCTCCAGCGTTTCGTAGACGCCGAGCACATGCTCGGCGGCAAGGCGCGGCTTGAGCACCAGCCACAGCCGCAATGTCGCGTCGGCGTCCTCGGCCGCGTATTCGGTCGCCTTGGCGATGTCGACGCTGTCGAAGGTCAGTTTGCTTTTGCCGACCTTGGTCACCTCGTTGAAATCGATCGTCTCGTGATCGAAATAGCGCCGCGCCAAAGGATCGAGGCCGTGGTCGGAGCGGCCGGCATCGAGCACATAGGACATCAGCATGGTGTCGTCGTAAGGCGCGATGGCGATGGCGCGCACCGCGAAGATTTGCCAGTCGAATTTCAGATTCTGGCCGATCTTGAGCACGCCGGGATTTTCCAGAAGCGGCTTCATCGCCGCGAGCGCCGCGGCTTCAGAAAGCTGATCGGGCGTGATCTCGCCGGGGAACAGACTGTCTTTGCCGCCCTCCCCGCCATGACGATGGCTCAGCGGCACATAACAGGCTTCGTTCGGCGCGACCGCGAGCGAGAAGCCACACAGCTCGGCCTGCATCGGATCGAGGCTCGAAGTCTCGGTGTCGATAGCGACAAAGCCGACATCGCGCGCGCGGTCGACCCAAGTCTTGAGCCGGTCCAGCGTGCGCACCGTTTCGTATTTGGAGCGATCGAATTTTTGGCTGTGCGCGGTTTCGAGCCGGGCCGCGGCGAGCGCTTGCGGTGTGAGCGCGCTTTCTGCCCCTCTCCCGTTCCGGGAGAGGTCGGCCGGCGCAGCGGGCCGGGTGAGGGGAAGTTGCGCGGCGTTCGGCCCCTCATCCGGCGCGGCCCTTCGGGCCTCGCCGTCCTCTCCTGGGACGGGAGAGGGTGACGTCGTACCGCCGCGCACCGACAGCTTGGCGTCGGGCTCGATATCGCTCGGATCGATCGAAGCGAATTCGGCGACGCGGCGCGTGAGCGACGAAAATTCCATCGCCCGGAGAAACGCGATCAGCCTCTTATAGTCAGGCTCGTGCACGGCGAGGTCGCCGATCGGCACGTCGAGCTTCACCTTGTCGTCGAGCGTCACGAGCTTCTTCGACAGCCGCGCCTTATCGGCGTTCTCGATCAACGATTGGCGGCGCCTCTCCTGCTTGATCTCGCTCGCGCGCTTGAGCAGCGTTTCGAGATCGCCGTATTCGCCGATGAGCTGGGCAGCCGTCTTCACGCCGATGCCGGGCACGCCCGGCACATTGTCGGTCGAATCGCCGATCAGCGCCTGCACCTCGATGACCTTTTCCGGCGGCACGCCGAATTTCTCGATCACTTCGGCACGGCCGATCTTCTTGTCTTTCATGGTGTCGAACAGGACGATGCCGTCGTTGACGAGCTGCATCAGATCCTTGTCCGACGAGACAATGGTGGCGGTGGCGCCGGCCTCATAGGCCTGCCGCGCATAGGTCGCGATCAGGTCGTCGGCCTCAAAGCCCTTCTGCTCCAGGCACGGAATGTCGAAAGCGTGCACCGCATCGCGGATCAGTGGAAATTGCGGCCGCAGATCGTCGGGCGGATCCGGCCGGTGCGCCTTGTAGGCGGGGTACATTTCGGTGCGGAAGGTGCGCTCGGAAAGGTCGAACACCACGGCGAGGTGCGTCGGCTTCTCCTCCGGCTTCATGTCGCGCAAAAGTTTCCACAGCATATTGCAGAAACCGAACACGGCATTGAGCTGCAGCCCGTCCGACTTGCGGTTGATCGGCGGCAGCGCGTGATAGGCACGGAAAATATAGCCGGAGCCGTCGACCAGAAAGACGTGGTCGCCCTTCTTTAATGGCTGGGCCGAAAGTTGCGGTTTTGCCGCTTTGGGCGAGGCTTTTTGTGCTGCAGGCATGATCGCCAGTATATAGGGGCTTGGCCCGGATTAGCACCGTCATTGGATCGCACTGTGGACTATTCGCCGCCGCTGCCGATCGACGCCGCACTGCCGAACCTGACCGCGGCGTTAGGCGCCAACAACGTGGCGGTCCTGGTCGCGCCGCCAGGGGCCGGCAAAACGACACGGGTGCCGCTCGTGCTTGCTCGCGAGGACTGGGCGAAAGACCGCCGCATCCTGGTGCTGGAGCCGCGACGGCTGGCCGCGCGCGCCGCCGCCGAGCGCATGGCGCAAACACTGGGCGAACGGGTCGGCGAAACCGTGGGCTTGCGGGTCCGCTTCGGCTCGAAGGTCTCGCGGAAGACCCGGATCGAAATCGTCACGGAAGGGATTTTCACCCGGCTCATCCTCGACGATCCGATGCTCGATGGCGTGGCGGCTGTGCTGTTCGACGAATTCCATGAGCGCTCGCTCGATGCCGATCTCGGCCTGGCGCTGGCGCGCGACGTGCAACAGGGCCTGCGCGAAGATTTAAGGCTCCTCGTCATGTCGGCGACGATCGACGCCGCGCGCATTGCCGGGCTTCTCGGCGATGCGCCGGTCATCACAAGCGAAGGCCGCGCCTTTCCGGTCGAGACGCGCTATGCTGGCCGCGATTCCCGTCCGATCGAGCCGCAGGTCGCCGATGCAATCGTCCGTGCCATGCGCGCAGACGATGGCTCGCTGCTCGCCTTCCTGCCGGGCGCCGCCGAAATCCGCCGCACCCAAACTCAGCTTGAAAACCGCGTCGATACCGCGACCGACGTGATCGCGCTTTACGGCGCGCTGGGCGGTGACGAGCAGGACCGCGCCATCGCGCCGGCGCCGCCCGGCCGCCGCAAGATCGTACTGGCGACTTCGATCGCGGAGACTTCGATCACCATCGAGGGCGTGCGCATCGTCGTCGATTCGGGGCTGGCCCGGGTGCCACGCTACGAGCCCGATGTCGGCGTCACGCGGCTTGAAACGGTGCGAGTGTCGCGCGCGGCGGCGGATCAGCGTCGCGGCCGCGCCGGGCGCACCCAGCCGGGCGTCTGCTATCGGCTGTGGGACGAACCGCAGACCGCGGCGCTTGAGCCCTATGCCCGGCCGGAAATCCTCGCCGCCGACCTTTCTTCCTTCGCGCTCGACCTCGCGGCCTGGGGCAGCGGTGCGGAGCAGCTTGCCTTCCTCGATCCGCCACCGCGGCCGGCGCTGACCGAGGCGAAAGCACTCCTCGTTGCACTGGGCGCGATCGACGCCGACGGCCGCATCACCGACGAGGGCCGGCATTTGCGGCGCCTGCCGCTGCCGCCGCGGCTCGCCCGCATGGTGGTCGACGCCGCCGGGGAAGGCGTGGCGCTGCAAGCCGCGCAGATCGCCGCGATCATCGGCGAGCGCGGGCTCGGCGGTGACGACGCCGATTTGCGCGAGCGGCTCAAGGCGTTGCACCGCGACCGTTCGCGCCGCGGCCATGATGCCCGGGCCATGGCGGAGCGTTGGGCGGAGATCGCGACGACCACCCCTAGCCCAATAGAAGAAACGGAATTGAGCATCGGCGTCCTCATCGCCCTCGCCTATCCGGAGCGCATCGCCAAAAACCGCAGCGGCACCAATGTCGACAGTAAGTCTTGCGTATTTTTGCTGGCGAACGGCCGCGGCGCGACTATCGCCCCCACCTCCCCGCTGGCGCGTGAGCCGTTTCTCGCCGTAGCCGAGCTTTCCGGCAGTGCCGCGGCTGGCCGTATCCTCTCCGCTGCACCGATCACGCTTGCGGAAATCGAGGCGCGCTTTGCCGAGCGCATCGAAGCGCGCGATGAGATCGCCTTCGACGCGGCGAGCGGAAGCCTGCGCGGACGCAAAAGCCGCCGGCTCGGCACGATCTTGCTTTCGGATCAGCACATGCGGATCGAGCCGAACGAAGCGACGGCAAAGCTCCTCGCCGAAAATATCGCGCGCATCGGAATCGAGCCGCTGTCGTGGAGCAAAGCGCTTGCGCAATGGCGCGACCGCGTCATGTTTCTTCGCGCCACCGAGGGTGACGCGTGGCCGGATTTGTCGAACGCGGCGCTTGCCGAGAGCGTTAGCGAATGGCTTGCACCGATACTTTTGTCCAAGACCGCGATTGACCAAATCACAGAGGATGAGCTGGGTACCGCTTTGCACGCGCTCTTGCCCTGGCCATTGCCGCGCCGGCTCGATGCCGAGGCGCCGGCCCATTTCGAGGCGCCGACCGGCTCGCGCGTGCCGATCGATTACGCGGCTGAAGGCGGGCCGAAGATCGCGATCCGGGTGCAGGAGCTGTTCGGGCTCGCTCGCCATCCAGCAATCGCCGCCGGCAAAATTCCGCTTGTCATCGAGCTCCTGTCGCCGGCGCATCGGCCGGTGCAAACGACGCGCGACCTGCCTGGCTTTTGGCGCGGCAGCTACTCAGCGGTACGCGCCGAGATGCGCGGCCGCTATCCGAAACATCCGTGGCCCGACGATCCGATCGCCGCGCCGCCGACGCGGCGCGCCAAGCCGCGCAACACGTAATTGCAATTTTAGCGATCGCTTTAGCTCGCCGCTCATCATCGGGCGGCAAATGGAGCGCGTTAGCGTTGTCCATTATCTCCTTATTCGCCATGGCGTGATCAAGTGCGCGAACAGCCGGATCAGTCTCATGCGTGCCGTCCTGATTTTCGCAGCTTTGACGATGACCGCGAGCCTTACCGTGCCGAAATATGTGGCGCGGCTGCACACTTCCCGTGCGGCACCGACGGCGATGGCGGCACGATCCGATACACCCGTCGCGTCGAGCGCCGCGGATTCACGCTCGGTCGTCATCTCGCCCGGGCCTAATGGACATTTCGAGGTGGCGGGCGAAGTCGACGGCCGTCGCTTGGATTTCATGGTCGATACCGGCGCCTCGGTGATCGCCTTGACCGCGCGCGATGCGGCGATGCTCGGCATCCATCCGGCGGAAAGCGAGTATGTCGCCCTGGTGCAGACCGCCAACGGCACGGTGCGCGCCGCGCCGGTCACGCTGGACCGCGTCGAGATCGACGACATCGTTGTCCACGACGTCGCCGCCATGGTGCTGCCGGACAGCGCCCTGCACGACAATTTGCTCGGGCTCACCTTCCTGTCGCGGCTGCGCAAATTCGAATATTCCGGCGGCAGGCTGGTTCTCGAACAGTAACGCTGCTTGTCAGCATCCGCGAAAGCGGATGATTCAGTAACCCAGGCGCTTCAGACTATATTGAGGTGCGGCGATTGCTGGATGCCCGCCTGCGCAGGCATGACAAATCCACGCAACCATTTCCGCCCCTCATCGTTTAAGCTATTGCTGCGCACGGCTTCCCGATTCGGACGATTTTTTCAATGTTTCCCAAGCCAAAACCTTCGCTCAAACCGAATACTTATGCGTATGAGTCCGAGCCGATGGTGAAAGCCACCGGTTTTCGCGAATATGACGCACGCTGGCTGTTCGGCAGCGAAATCAATTTGATGGGCGTCGAGGCGCTGGGGCTCGGCCTCGGCACGCTGATCCACGAGCTTGGTGTCAAGCCGGACATCGTCACCGGCCACGATTTCCGCTCCTATTCGGCGTCGATCAAGATGGCCATGACCAACGGGATGATTGCCGGCGGCTGCCGCGTGCATGACATCGGGCTCGCAGTCACGCCGATGGCCTATTTCGCACAGTTCGACCTCGACGTGCCCTGCGTCGCCATGGTCACCGCTTCGCATAACGACAATGGCTGGACCGGCGTGAAGATGGGCGCCAACCGCCCGCTCACCTTCGGCCCCGACGAGATGGCTCGGCTCAAAGACATCGTGCTCAACGGCCGCTTCAAGCCGGTCGTGGGTGGCGCCTACGAATTCGTTGAAAACTTTCCGGCGCGCTACATCGCCGACCTCACCAATCGGCCGGAGCTCAAGCGGCATCTCAAAGTCGTCTGCGCCTGCGGCAACGGCACCGCGGGCGCCTTCGCGCCGCAAGTCCTGGAGAAAATCGGCTGCGAGGTAGTGCCGCTTGACTGCGAGCTCGATCACACTTTCCCGAATTACAATCCGAACACCGAAGACATGAAAATGCTGCACGCCATGCGCGACGCGGTGCTCGCCAACAAGGCCGACGTCGGCTTGGGTTTCGACGGCGATGGCGATCGCTGCGGCGTGGTCGACAATGAGGGCGAGGAGATTTTCGCCGACAAGGTCGGCGTCATGCTGGCGCGCGACATTTCCGCGAATCACAAGAACGCGCTGTTCGTCGCCGACGTCAAATCGACCGGCCTGTTTGCGACCGATCCGCTGTTAATCAAGAACGGCGCCAAGACCGATTACTGGAAGACCGGCCACTCCTACATGAAGCGCCGCGTCAACGAGATCGGCGCCATCGCCGGCTTCGAAAAGTCCGGCCACTTTTTTTTCAACAAGCCGTTCGGCCGCGGTTACGACGACGGGCTGATCTTCGCCTTCGCCGTTCTCGACATGCTCGACCGCAATCCCGGAAAGACCATGGCGGATCTGAAAAACGCGCTGCCGAAAACCTGGTCGTCGCCGACCATGTCGCCGCATTGTGCCGACGAGACCAAATATGCCGTGGTCGACGAGGTGGTGAAGCATTTCGAGGCCGAGCAGAAGACCGGCGGCAAAGTGGCCGGCCAGCCGATCCGCGATCTGGTCACCGTCAACGGCGTGCGCGTCACCGTCGAAGACGGCACCTGGGGCCTGGTGCGAGCCTCCTCCAACAAGCCGGAGCTGGTCGTCGTCGTCGAAAGCCCGGTATCGGAAGCGCGCATGCGCGACATGTTCAAGTCGGTCGATGCGGTGCTGCGCACGCATAAAGAAGTCGGCGAATATAACCAGACGATTTGAACTATTGACCGTCATCCTGGGTGGCCGCGAAGCGGCTTAGGGCGACGGCGAACAGTTCACACTTCCTGAAACACATCGATCTCCAGCGCGCCCGGGAACATCGTGCGCCAGGTTTGCAAATAGGTCTGCATCCGCGCGTCGCTGGCAAAGCGCTGACGATTGAGCTCCCAACCCTCATCCGCCTCGTATTCGATCACCTGGACGAACTTGGCCGGGTCGTCGACGTTCTGCAACAGGTGAACCTCGGCCTTGCCGAACATCTGATAGAACGGCGTCGCCGCCTTGATCATGGTGACCAATTGAGAGGGATCACCGGCCGGCAGCGTGAAGCGCAATTGCAGACTACGCCGGACTTTTGGTTGCTCGTCGTTTGCCATCGGCTGCATTCCCTGGAACTTCCAATCATGAACCTTTCAGTCGGACCTCTATTCCCCGAATTGGCGCCGGGTCCACCGTTTCGGGATAATGCGCTATTTGAAGGTCTCACGGAACCGGTGGGCCGGATAGACGCCGACGATCCGCAGCGATTTCGGCACCGAGACGAATTCCAGCTCCTCGAGCGCGAGTTCCAGCGCGCGATGCTTGGGATGGCCGTCGACGTCGGCATAAAACTGCGTCGCAGTGAAGCTGCCGTCGACCATGTAGCTTTCCAATTTCGTCATGTTGACGCCGTTGGTGGCAAAACCGCCAAGCGCCTTGTAAAGCGCCGCCGGGATATTGCGCACCTGAAACACGAAGGTGGTGATGAGGTGCTTGTCCTTGCGCCCCGCCCATTTCGGCTCGCGGGCGAGCACCACGAAGCGGGTGGTGTTGTGCTTGGCGTCGGCGACGTCTTTTTTGAGGATGCGCAGGCCGTAGATCTTGGCCGCGAACTTGGTCGCCAGCACGGCGCGCGTTACGTCGCCGGTTTCCGCGACCTCCCGCGCCGCGCCCGCAGTGTCGGCGGCGACCACGGCTTTCAGCCGCAGCGTCCGGATGATGTTTCGGCATTGCCCCAGCGCATGGACGTGGCTTTCCACCGTCTTGATGGTCTTGAGCGTCGCCCCTTTGGGCGCCATCAGTTGATGCTGCACCGGCAGGAACCATTCCGCCACGATGTGCAGCCGCGACGCCGGCATCAGATGATGGATGTCCGCCACCCGGCCGGCCACCGAATTGTCGATCGGTATCATCGCCAGCACAGCCCGTCCGGTGCGGACCGCGGCGAAGGCATCCTCGAAAGTCGGGCACGGCAGCGGCTCCATGTCCCGATAGGCCTCGCGGCAGGCGATATGCGAATTCGCGCCGGGCTCACCCTGGTAGGCGATCTTGCGGCGCTTGCTGCGGCGTTTGGTCATGGCTTGATCACGGCCTGGTCACGGCGATTTTCGTCCTGAATGTCCCGTTAGCATGGCGCGGGCCTTTTCCAAATCCTCGGGCGTATCGACGCCGAGCGGCACGGTGTCGACGATCTCGACGTCGATGCGCATGCCGGCTTCCAGCGCCCGCAACTGTTCGAGCTTCTCGCGGCGCTCCAGCGGCGACGGCGGCAGCGTGACGAAGCGTTCCAGCGCCGCGCGGCGAAACGCGTAAAGGCCGATGTGATGATAGAGCGGGCCATCGCCGGCCGGCGCGGTGGCGCGGGTGAAATAAAGGGCGCGCAGCCGGTGCGGCGCGACCGGCGTCCCCACCACTTTGACGACATGGGGATTGGTCCGCTCGGCGACGACTTTGATCTCGGCCGCCAAGGTGGCGATATCGACGGCGGCGTCGGCGAGCGGCAGAAGCGCCGCGCGGATCGCGGCCGGATCGAGGGTCGGCAAGTCGCCCTGCACATTGACGACGATATCGGCGCGACGCGCCGAATCGATCTTGCCGAGCGCCTCGAAAATGCGGTCGGAGCCGGAGGCGTGACCCGCCGCCGTCATCACCGCGCGACCGCCGGCCTTATCCACAGCCGCTGCCACTTCCGCAGAGTCGGTGGCGACCACCACCGGGCCAATGGCCGCCGCCTGCGCGCGACGCAGGACATGCACGATCATTGGCTCGCCGGCGATAACGGCAAGCGGCTTGCCCGGAAGCCTCGACGCGGCCAAGCGGGCGGGGATAAGGATGAGAACTTCGGCCATCGCGCTGCGTGCTTATACGGGTTGCAAGACACGGGGCAAACTGGCTATTTGTGCACCGCCCACCACTTTCCCTGCGGAGTCTCCCCGCGATGAATTCGTTCGAAATCAACAAGATTCTCGGCGCCCTGCTGGGAACCTGCCTTGTCCTCGTCGCCATGCATATCGCGTCCGGCGCAATCTTCACGCCCGAGCCGCCGGCCAAGCCGGGTTACGTTATCACGGTGAAGGAGGAGCAGCCGGCCGGCGGCGCAGCGGCGGCGGCGGCCGCGCCCGCGGCGCAGCCGATAGAAACGTTGCTTGCAAGCGCATCGTCGGAGCGCGGCACGCAGACCGCCAAGCAATGCCAAGCCTGCCATAACTTCCAGGAGGGCCAGGGTGCCAAGGTCGGCCCCGACCTCTACGGCATTGTCGACCGTCCGATCGCATCCGTTTCAGGCTTCAACTACAGCAGCGCCTTGAAGGGCGCAGCGCAGAAATTAGGCGGCAAGTGGACGTTCGACGCGCTGAATCAATGGCTGACCAAACCGAGCGCCGTTGCACCAGGCACAGCCATGACGTTTGCCGGCCTCTCCAACGAGAAACAGCGTGCCGACGTGATCGCCTATCTCGACACGCTCTCGCCCCATCCGGTGCCGCTGCCGGCCGCGCAGGGCGCGGCTGCTCCGGCCGCAAAGCCGGCGGCGGCCCCGGCATCCGGGGGCACCCCCGCCACCGCGCCGGGTAATCCGCCAGCTCCGGCCCCTGCCGCTCCGGCTGCTCCCACCGCTCCGGCCGGCGCCGCTCCAGCCCAGCACTAGTAGAGCCTTTTCGCACCTTGGCTTGTCGTCGCCCTGTCGCAGGGTATGCGCAGGTTATTTCGCCGCGGCGCACCCCAGCCCCGCTGGCGTCGCCGTAGAAAAGGCCGATAATGGCCAGCAACGACAAGCTTCTAGGACTTCTAGGGAGTATCAGGTGGACCGCCGATCGCTGCTGAAAACTGCACTGCTTGCAACCGCTGCCTCACCCCTTCCTTTGGCTTGGACCATCGCCGCGCGGGCGCAGGCTCAACCGGCTGCGCCTAAGCCAGCGCCATCGCCGGCCAAAACCTGGCGCCATGGCAGCTCGCTGTACGGCGAACTGAAATATCCCGCCGAATTCAAAAAGTTCGATTACGTCAATGCCACGGCGCCGAAGACCGGCGCGGCGCGGCAACCCGCCTATGGCACGTTCGACAACTTCAACGCGGTGGTTGCCGGCGTCAAAGGTACGCTCGCCGCCGGCATCACCCTGAACTACGACACGCTTGCGGTGGCCGCGCTCGACGAAGTGTCGAGCGAATACGGACTGGTTGCCGAAGCAATGAGCTATCCAGACGATTTTTCCTCGGTCAGCTATCGGCTGCGGCCGGAGGCAAAATGGCACGACGGAACGCCGGTGACGCCGGACGACGTCATCTTCTCTTTCACGGTCTACAAGGAACACAGCCCGCAATCCTCCGCCTATTACCGCCACGTCACCAAGGCAGAGCAGACCGGCGATCACGAAGTCACCTTCACTTTCGACAGCCCCGGCAATCATGAGCTGCCGCAGATTGTCGGCCAGCTGACCATCCTGCCGAAACACTGGTGGGAAGGCACCGACGCCAACGGCAAGAAACGCAACATCGCCGATACCACGCTCGAGCCGCCGCTCGGCTCCGGGCCCTACCGCATCAAGGATTTCTCGGCCGGCCGCAACATCGTCTACGAGCGCGTCAAGGACTATTGGGGCAGCAAGGTCAACGTCAATATCGGCCGCGACAATTTCGACGAGCTGCATTTCGAATATTTCCGCGACACCACCGTCGCGTTGGAAGCCTTCAAGGCCGACACGGTCGATTGGCGCGTCGAGAATCTCGCCAAGAACTGGGCCACCGGTTACGACTTCCCGGCGGTCACCGACAAGCGCGTGCTGCTCGAGGAATTTCCAATCCGGAATTTCGGCCTGATGCAGGCTTTCGTCCTCAACATTCGCCGGCCGAAATTTCAGGATCCGAGAGTGCGGCTCGCGTTAAATTGCGCGTTCGATTTCGAGGAAATGAACAAGCAGATTTTCTTCGGGCAATATAAGCGCATCGACAGCTACTTCGACGGTACCGACCTCGCCGCCACCGGCCTGCCGACCGGCCGCGAACTCGAACTCCTCGAATCCGTGCGCAACGAGGTTCCGCCCGACCTTTTCAAGAAGCCTTACACCAATCCGGTGAACGGCAATCCGGGCGCGGTGCGCAACAATCTGCGCGAGGCGCTCCGGCTGCTCAAAGAGGCGGGTTATGAAGTCAAGGACCAGCAGCTCGTCAACGTCAAGACCAACGAGCCCTTTACCGTCGAATTTCTTTCAGCGGGGCCGAGCTTCGAACGCGTCTTCCTGTTCTACAAGCCTTCGCTCGAACGTCTTGGCATGACGATCTCGGTGCGCACCGTCGACGAGGCGCAGTTCGAGAACCGGCTGCGCGGTTGGGATTTCGACATCATCACCAATTCCTGGCCGGAATCACTCTCGCCCGGCAACGAGCAGCGCGGCTATTGGGGCACGCAAGCGGCCGATCAGCCCGGCTCCGACAATTTGATCGGCATCAAAAATCCCGCGGTCGACGCCATGATCGATAAGATCGTGTTCGCCAAGAACCGCACCGATCTCGAAGCCGCCACCAAGGCGCTCGACCGTATTTTGCTGTGGAACTACTACGTCGTGCCGCAATGGGCCTACTTCAAATCCCGTACCGCGCGCTGGGATCGCTTCAGCCACCCCGATCCGTTGCCGAAATTCGGCGTGACGGGATTCCCCACCGTGTGGTGGTGGGACGCGCAAAAAGCCGCAAAGACTGGTTAATGTCCGGGGCATGAACCCGCCCACACGTCGGCGCATCCTCAACCTCGCCGCCGGCGCGCTTTCGGGTGCCACCGCCTGGCGCGCCGGCATCGTCCGCGCCGACAACGCGATCGAAGCGCACGGCCTGTCGTCTTTCGGCGATCTCGCTTATCCGCCGGACTTCAAGCATTTCAGCTACGTCAATCCGGATGCGCCAAAGGGCGGCACGTTCTCGCAGATCGGGCCGGACCAACTCTACAACCAGAATTTCCTCACCTTCAACTCCCTCAATACGTTCATTCTCAAGGGCGACGCCGCGCAGGGCATGGAGCTGACCTTTGCGTCGTTGATGGCGCGCGCCGGCGACGAACCGGACGCCCTGTACGGGCTCGCCGCGGCCAAGGTCCGCCGCTCCGGCGATGGCCTCGTCTATCAATTCTTCATCCGGCCGGAGGCGAAATTCCACGACGGCTCACCGCTGACCGCCCACGATGTCGCCTTCTCGCTCACCACGCTTAAGGAAAAAGGTCACCCGCTGATCAGCCAATCGCTGCGCGATTTTGCCGGCGCCAGCGCCGACGCCGATGCGGCCGTCACCGTGCGCTTTGCGCCGAAGCGGGCGCGCGACGTACCGCTGTTCGTCGCCGGGCTGCCGATTTTCTCCCGCGCCTATTACGCAACGCGGCCGTTCGATGAATCCGCCCTCGATATCCCGCTCGGCTCCGGTGCCTACCGGGTCGGCCGCTTCGACGCCGGCCGCTTCATCGAATATAGCCGCATCACGGATTGGTGGGGCGCCGATCTGCCGGTCGGCCGCGGCCAGAATAATTTCGACACGGTGCGCCTTGAATACTATCGCGACCGCGACGTCGGCTTCGAAGGCTTTTCGGCGGGCACTTATCTGTTCCGCGAGGAATTCACCTCGCGCTTCTGGGCGACGCGCTACGATTTTCCGGCGGTCAAGGACGGCCGTGTCAAGCGCGATCAGATTCCCGACGATACGCCGTCGGGCGCGCAGGGCTGGTTCATCAATATACGGCGGCCGCAATTCGCCGATATGCGCGTGCGCGACGCGCTCAACGACGCCTTCGATTTCGAGTGGACCAACAAGACCATCATGTACAACGCCTATAAGCGCACGGTCTCGGTGTTCCAGAACTCCGACCTGATGGCGGTCGGCCAGCCGACCCCGGCCGAGGCGGCGCTGCTCGAGCCATTCCGCGGCCGCCTGCCGGCCGAAGTCTTCGGCGAGCCTTATACGCCGCCGGTCTCCGACGGCTCGGGCGAGGACCGGCCGCAGCTGCGCAAGGCGGCGCAGACGCTGCAAGACGCCGGATGCGTCATTCGCGAGGGCAAGCGGATCCTGCCGAGCGGGGTGCCCATTACCGTCGAATTCCTGATCGACGAACCGGCGTTCGAACCGCACCATATGCCGTTCATCAGAAATCTCGGCATCCTCGGCATCCAGGCCAGTTTGCGCATCGTCGACCCGGTGCAATACCGCGCGCGCGTCGACAATTTCGACTTCGATATTACGATCGACCGCTTCAGCTTCTCGGCCACGCCGGGCGATTCGCTGCGGTCCTATTTTTCCTCACAGACGGCGGCGCTGCACGGGTCCAACAACCTCGCCGGCATCGCCGATCCGGTGGTCGATGCGCTGATCGAGGCCATCATCGCCGCCGATTCCCGCCCGGCTCTGGTCACCGCCTGCCGCGCGCTCGACCGCGTCATCCGCGCCGGCCGCTATTGGATTCCAAACTGGTACAAGGCCTCGCACTGGATCGCCTATTGGGACGTGTTCGGCAGGCCACCGGCGCAACCGCACTATTTTCGCGGCATTCCCGATACTTGGTGGTATGACGCGGCCAAGGCCGCGAAAAACCGGCCGGCGCGATAGTGCCGCGAATTTGATGGCAGGACGTCAGTATGTCGCATGCTATAAAACCGCTGCTACGGGCGACCGTCGTTTTTCCGTCATGCTTCGATGCGACGCCGCGGCCGCAATCGGACCATTTAAGAGTGGTGGCACATTACGCCAATGGCTTTAAGATAGCGGCCCAACGATAAGACCTGCTGGGACTCAATGGCTGCCTATATCGTCCGCCGCATCCTGTTCATGATCCCCACGATTTTCGGCATCATGCTGGTGTCGTTCGTCGTGGTTCAGTTCGCGCCGGGCGGCCCGGTCGAACGCGTCATCGCCCAACTTCGCGGCAGCGATACCGGCGCGACGTCGCGTATTTCCGGCTCGACCAGCGGCGATTTTGCCCACGGCTCCTTGCAGGCCGGCTCGCAATTCGACGTCAGCTCCAAATATCGCGGCGCCCAAGGGCTTGACCCGGCCTTCATCAAGAGCCTGGAGAAGCAGTTCGGCTTCGACAAGCCGGCCTACGAGCGCTTTGGCTTGATGATGTGGAACTACCTGCGCTTCGACTTCGGCAAGAGCTATTTCCGCGACGTCAGCGTCCTGCAACTCATCAAGGAGAAGCTTCCGGTATCGATCTCGCTCGGCATCTGGATGACGCTGTTGAGCTATTTGATCTCAATACCGCTCGGCATCCGTAAGGCGGTGCGTGACGGGTCGCAGTTCGACGTGTGGACGTCGGGCATCATCATCGTCGGCTATGCAATTCCCGGCTTCCTGTTCGCCATTCTGCTGATCGTACTGTTCGCCGGCGGCTCGTTCTGGCAAATCTTTCCGCTGCGCGGTCTGGTTTCGGAAGGCTGGTCGCACTTTCCCTGGTGGGAAAAAATTCTCGATTATTTCTGGCATCTCACGCTGCCGATCGTGTCCATGGGGCTTGCCGCCTTCGCCACCATGACGCTACTCACCAAAAACTCGTTTCTTGAGGAGCTGCGCAAGCAATATGTGCTCACCGCGCGCGCCAAGGGCTGTAGCGAGCGGCAAGTGCTGTACGGTCATATTTTCCGCAACGCCATGCTGCTCGTCATCGCCGGCTTCCCGGCGGCGTTCGTCTCTGCTTTCTTCGCCGGCTCGCTGCTGATCGAGACCATTTTCTCGCTCGACGGGCTCGGGCTGTTGAGCTTCGAAAGTGTGCTCAACCGCGATTATCCGGTGGTGTTCGCCAATCTCTACATTTTCGCCTTGGTCGGCCTTGTCGTAAATCTAATTTCAGACCTCACTTATACCTGGATCGATCCGCGCATCGATTTCGAGACGCGGGAGGTGTGAGGTGGACGACAAGACCCTCACCGACAATCTCGAGACCGAGACCACGATCGAGCCGGGCATCCCCGAGGAGCTGAAGCCCGACATCGAGCCTGCCGGCCCGCTCGGGCTTTTGCCGCGCAGCTTTGAGCTTTCGCCGCTCAATGCCCGTCGATGGCGGAACTTCAAGGCCAACCGGCGAGGCTATTGGTCATTGTGGATTTTTCTTGTGCTGTTCGTCCTCTCGATGTTCGCCGAACTCATCGCCAACGATAAGCCGCTATTCATCCACTTCGACGGCAAGACGTTCTTTCCGGTCCTCGTAACTTATCCGGACACCGAGTTCGGCGACGACCTCGGCACCGCGGCCGACTACCGCGATCCGCACTTGCAGAAATTCCTCGACGAACACAACGCCATCGAAATCTGGGCGCCGATACGCTTCTCTTACAATACCATCAACGACAATCCGCCATCGGCTTTTCCGTCCAAGCCGACCTGGATGCTGACCGACAAGGATTGCGAGTTCGCCGAAAAGAACGGCTACGCCAAATGCGGCACGCTCGAATATAACTGGGTCGGCACCGACGATCAGGGCCGCGACGTTCTGGCGCGAATGATCTACGGGTTCCGCATCTCGGTGCTGTTCGGGCTGGTGCTGACCATCGTGTCGTCGATCATCGGCGTCGCCGCCGGCGCCGTACAGGGCTATTTCGGCGGCTGGACCGATTTGCTGTTTCAGCGCTTCATCGAAATCTGGACATCGGTGCCGGAGCTTTACCTGCTGCTGATCATTTCGTCGGTCTTGGTGCCCGGTTTCTTCGTGTTGCTCGGAATTCTCCTGTTGTTTTCATGGGTACGGCTGGTCGGCCTGGTGCGGGCGGAGTTTCTGCGTGGGCGCAATTTCGAATATATCCAGGCGGCGCGCGCGCTCGGCGTATCCAACAAGGTCATCATGTTCCGGCATCTGTTGCCGAACGCCATGGTGGCGACCATGACGTTCCTGCCGTTCATCATGTCGTCTTCGGTGATGACGCTCACCGCGCTCGATTTCCTCGGCTTCGGCCTGCCGCCCGGCTCGCCATCGCTCGGCGAGCTGTTGTCGCAAGCCAAAGCCAATGTACAGGCGCCATGGCTCGGCCTCGCGGGCTTTTTCACCGTGGCGCTGATGCTGTCGCTCCTGATCTTTGTCGGTGAGGCGGTGCGCGACGCCTTCGATCCGCGGAAGACATTCGCATGAGCGATCAGCCGGTCAAGGACCTCTGCCTCTCCGTCCGCGATCTTTCCGTCGTCTTCCGTTCCGGCGGCCGCGAAACGCTCGCAGTCGACCGCGTGTCATTCGACATCGTCAAGGGCGAGTGCCTGGCGCTGGTGGGCGAATCCGGTTCCGGCAAATCGGTCACGGCGTTGTCGATCTTAAGGCTTCTGCCCTATCCGGCGGCGCATCATCCTTCCGGCAGCATCAATTTTCACGGCCGCGATTTGCTGAAACTGTCCGAACGCGAGATGCGGCAGGTGCGCGGCGACGACATCACCATCGTGTTCCAGGAACCGATGACCTCGCTCAATCCGCTGCACACGATCGAGAAGCAGATCGGCGAGATCCTGCTGTTGCACCGCGGCCTGACCGGAGCGCCGGCGCGTGCGCGAACGCTTGAAGTGCTCAGCCAGGTCGGCATACGCGACCCGGAGACTCGGCTCAAAAGCTATCCGCATCAGCTCTCCGGCGGCCAGCGTCAGCGCGTAATGATCGCTATGGCGCTCGCCAACGAGCCCGATCTGCTGATCGCCGACGAGCCGACCACCGCCCTCGACGTCACGGTCCAGGCGCAGATCATCGCGCTCCTGAAGGATATCCAGTCGCGGCTGCACATGTCGCTTCTGTTCATCACCCACGACCTCGGCATCGTGCGAAAGATCGCGCAGCGGGTCTGCGTGATGAAGGACGGCAAGATCGTCGAGCACGGCACCGTCGAACGCGTTTTCTCCGCGCCGCAGCATCCGTATACGCGCGCGCTGCTCGCCGCCGAACCGCGGCCCGATCCGGCGCCGCCGCAGCCCGACGCGCCGCTGCTCCTGAAAACCGACCAGCTCAAAGTGTGGTTTCCGATCACCCGCGGCCTGATGCGCAAGACCGTCGGCCATGTCAAAGCCTGCGACGGCTTGACCATCGAGCTGCGCAAAGGTGAGACGCTCGGCGTGGTCGGCGAATCCGGCTCGGGCAAATCGACGCTGGGGCGCGCGATCTTGCGGCTGATCTCGTCGGACGGACTGATCGCGTTCATGGGTCGCGATCTGCAAGGGCTGAAATTCAAGGAGATGCGGCCGTTCCGCCGCGACATGCAGATCGTGTTCCAGGATCCCTACGGATCGCTGTCGCCGCGCATGTCGATCGCCGACATCATCAAGGAAGGGCTCAAGGTCCATCAACCCGACATGCCCGATCGCCAACGCGACGAGCGCGTGGTTCAGGCCTTGCGCGACGTCGGCCTCAATCCCGACATGCGCTTTCGCTTTCCGCATGAGTTTTCCGGCGGACAGCGCCAGCGTATCGCGGTGGCGCGCGCCGTGGTGCTGGAGCCGAGTTTCATCGTGCTCGACGAACCGACCAGCGCGCTCGACATGGTGATCCAGGCGCAGATGGTCGATCTGCTGCGCGATCTGCAGAAGCGGCACAATCTGACGTATTTGTTTATCTCACACGATCTGCGCGTCGTCGCAGCCTTGGCAAGCCGCCTGGTGGTGATGCGGCACGGTTTGGTCGTCGAGGCCGGCGATGCCACCGAATTGTTCCGCAACCCCCAGACCGATTATACCCGCGCCTTGTTCGCCGCCGCGTTTAATCTGGAAACGGCGCCTGCTGACGTGGTCGAACAATAATGCAGCGCTGCCAAGATTACAGCGGCGATTTTAGATAGTGGAAAATGAAAAGGCCACTTTCGATCGTCCCGCCCCTAGCGATTGTCATCGCCGTGCTGATGACGTGGAGCGGGATTGTCGCCGCGCAGGGCCGCGATCGCTCGATGCAGCTTGTTTCCGAGTTTCCGCTCGTCAACGACGACGGTCAGCGGCTACCCAATCACAGCGTCAAGCGGGCCGGACCGATCGACCAACTACCCGGAGTGGTGGTCGCCGCCAATCCGGAGGGCAGGACGACGCTGGTCGAATTTTACGATCTCAACTGTCCTTATTGCCGGATCGCCTCCGCCGACGTCGCCGATATGGTCGCCGTCGATCCGGAGCTTCGTCTGGTGCTGGTGCCCTACCCCGTGCTCGGCGTTGCCTCGATTGCAGCAAGCCGCGTCGAGCTGGCGGTCGCGAAGCTTGGCACACCGGCGCAGTTCTACGATTTTCACCGCAAGATTTATTCGCAGCGCGGCACCACCGACGGACTGCGCGCGCTCGACGTGGCGCGCGGGCTCGGCTTCGACGAGCGGAGTTTGACCAAACTCGGCGATAGCGACGCGATCACCAAGATCATGAAGGCCCATCTCGCAGTCGGAAATTCACTTGGGCTCGCCGCAACTCCCGCTTTCATAATCGACGGGGTCGCGATCCTCGGCTATCCGGGCCGCGACGGCTTGCAAAAAATTGTCGATGCGGCGCGCGCTTGCGGTAAGGTTGTGTGCTAAGCACCGAAAGGTAATTGCCGGAGAATGCAAAATGACGCGTTTTCGCAGCTGGTTATTCGGTTTGTCTAGCATCTCAGCGTTGCTGCTGGCGACACCGGTCAAGGCTGACACGATCAAGATCGTCGTTCCGTTCGCCGCGGGCGGTCCGGTCGATCAACTGGCGCGCATCCTTGCCAATGGGCTCGCGCCGAAGCTCAATGCCAATGTGATCGTCGACGACAAAGGCGGCGCCGGCGGCGCGATCGGCTGCGAGTTTGTCGCGCACGCGGCGCCCGACGGCGGCACGGTGCTGCTGGCAAGCCTCGGCTCGTTCGTGCTCAGCCCGATCCTGAAGCCGCCAACGGCGTATGACCCGGTCAAATCCTTCGAGCCGGTGATGCTGGTCGGGGTGGTGCCGTCGCTCCTCGTGGTCAACAAGGACCTCGGCGTCGCCTCCTTGCCACAGCTCATCAACAAGGCGAAGGCGCAGAAACTCACTTACGGGTCGGCCGGACCGGGCACGACCATGAACATCGCCGTCGAGATGCTCAATACCGCGGCAGGCGTGAAAATCACCCACGTGCCTTACCGCGGCGCCGCGCCGGCGATCAACGACTTGCTGGGCGGCCACGTCGACATGCTCAATGCCGACCTTCCGGTCTTGCTGCCTCTGGTCAAAGCCGGTTCGGTCAAGGCGCTCGCTTTGTTCGCCGAGGAACGCTCGCCGCAGTTGCCGGATTTGCCGACCACCGTGGAGCTCGGCCTGCCGAGCGTGGTGATGGAAAACTGGTACGGCGTGCTGCTGCCCGCCGGCACGCCGAGCGACGTGCGCGACAAGCTCGAAAAGGCGCTGTTCGCTGTCATCGCGGAACCTGAGATCAGGCAGCGCCTGTCCAGCAATGCCATCCACGGCATGCTCGGCCATGAGGCTTTCGCGGAGAAACTTGCCAAGGAATTTTCTACCTGGCCGGACACGATCAAGACGCTCGGCATTACCGGGGAATAAAGGCGGCGCTATTTCGCGTTGCCGATAAGTTCGGCGATCGGAACACCGGCCACGATTTTCTCCTCGCGCAGCTTTTCCGCAGCCGCGTTGCGTTGCGCGCGCGTCAGCACCTCGGCCGCGCGCTCGTGCGGGATAAAGCAGACGCCGGTTTCGTCCGCCAGCACGAGATCGCCGGGATTGACGTTCACGCCGCAAATCGACACCGGCTTATTGACGGCAACGGTCTCGACGCGCCACTTGCCGGTGATCGGGCTGACGCTCTTCGACCAGACCGCAAGCCCGATGGTGCGCGAATGATCGACGTCCCGCGCACCGCCATCGACAATGGCGCCGATCTCGCCCTGGCGGTGTCCGATCGTCGCCGATAGGCCGCCGAGATTGGAGACCTGATCGACGCCTTGCACCACTAGGACGTCGCCTGGCTCGGCGAGATTATGGGCCTCGATCTCGCCGAGGCCCGACACGCCGCCCTTGACCCTGTCCGGCACCGGCGCGCTGGCCGGGATGTTGCGCACCGTCAGCGCCCGGCCGACGACGCGCGCGCTTGGATCGTTCGGCCGCAGCACGGCGGCCGGCACCGCGCCGACGATGCCGAGCTCGTCCATCACATCCGAGGTCGTGCCGGTGAGATCGGGCAGCGCGCGATAACCCTCGACAAGGCCGGGCGGCAGCGCCGGCAGTTCCAGCAGGCCGAAGGCCGTGGGCGGAAGCTTGCCCAGGGTTTGCTTGGTCATATCCGCCCCTCAAAAACCGAACAGTTTTGCCGGATTATCGACCAGCATCAGCCGGCGCGCGCGCTCGTCGGGCGCGATCTCGGGAATGAGATCGACCAGCTCGCCGTCGTTAGGCACCGCGCTGTGGTTTGGATGCGGCCAGTCGGTGCCCCACACCACGCGCTCCGGCGCATGCGTGGCAAGATCGCGCGCGAACGGCACGGCGTCGGCGTAAGGATATGGTTGTTTGGTGATGCGATCGGCGCCCGACAGCTTGACCCAGACGTTGCCGCGATCGAGCAGGCGGCGCAGCACCGAAAACGTCTTGCCGCGCAGGCCCTCGGCGATATCGATGCGCCCGATGTGGTCGATCACCACCGGCGCTTCGATGGCGGTGATAAAATCGTAATAATCCAGCACGCCGCGACCGCCGAACTGCATCTCGATATGCCAGCCGTTCGGCGCCACTTTCTCGATCACCTGCAGCATGTCATCGCGCCGCATCGGCTCGCCGCCTCGCGGAAAGTAGAAATGCAGCCGGACGCCGCGCACGCCGGCGTCGTCCAGCCGGTCGACCTCCTCCTGCCGCGTCCAGGGGTCGAGCAAAGCGACGCCGCGATAGCGGCCCTTGCCGGCCGCCAGCAAATCGACCAGCACCGAATTATCGCTGCCGTGACAGGTCGATTGAACGAACACGCCGCGCTCGAAGCCGAGAAACGCATGCAGGCGGAACAGATCTTCCTTCGGCGCGTCGGTCGGCGTGAACGGCCGATTCGGCGCATAGGGAAATTTGCCGTGCGGTCCGAACACGTGAAAATGCGAATCGCAGGCGAGCGCCGGCGGCGTAAAGCGCGGCTTCTTTGGATTCGGATCCGGTGGCGGAATGGTTGGCGTGAGATCGTCGGCGCGGATGGCCATGGCAGATTCCAATCCTGAATGATCAATCGCACCGCGCGGTCATGCCGCCATCGACCACGATCTCGGTGCCGGTGATGAAGCGCGCTTCGTCGGAGGCGAGAAACAGCACTGCATTGGCGGTATCGCGGCCGTCGCCCATGAAGCCAAGCGGGATGCGCGCAACACGCGATTTGAGCAAAGCCTCGACATTGCCGCCGGCACGTTGCTTGGCGAGCCGCGCCTCGACCATGGGCGTGTGCATCTGACCCGGCACCACCGTGTTCACACGGATGCCATTCCTGGCATATTGCACGGCAGTCACCCGTGAGAATTGGATAACGGCGGCCTTCGACGACGCGTAGCCGATCTGCGCCGCACCGGTATAGCGGATGCCGGACGTCGAAGCGGTGTTGATGATGGCGCCACCGCCGGATTTCTCAATCATCACCGGGATAACGTGGCGGCAGGTGAGAAACACGCTTTTGAGATTATAGTCGATCTGCTTGTCGAAGCTCTCTTCCGACATTTCGGCGGCGCCACCGGCCGCCGAACCGCCGACATTGTTGACCAGTATGTCGATCGGACCGAATTTCTTGCAGCACGCCGCCACCATGGCGCCGACTTGCGCATCGTCGAGCACGTCGCAGACGTGGGTAGCGATCTCACCGTCGTTGCCGACGCGGGCGACGGTCTCCGCCATCGCCTCGGCGCTGTTGTCGACGGCAAAGACCTTGGCGCCTTCGCGCGCGAATAGCACCGCGGCCGCGCGGCCGTTGCCCCAACCTGGCCCGACGCACCCAGCCCCGGTAATCAGCGCGACTTTACCCTCGACACGTCCCGGCATTGCTCCATCCATCCTCAATCAATAGGGAAAAGTCCGAACCGTGACGTTCTCGCCGATATCGAACGCCATCAAATCCTCGCCGATCTGCAACGGTCCGGAATAGGTTTCGCGGGTTTCCGTCACGATGTCGTCGAGTGTCAAAGGCGGAACCTTTTCGTCGTTGAGCAGCACGAGGTGCGTGTAGGCGGCGAGCTTTGGCCTCGTCTGGGCAAATACGCGCCCGGCATCGCGTGGCAAAATATGATGGCCGACGATGCGCTGGATGTAGGCTTCGCGCAGCAATTCCGGTCGCACCGCCGCGACTTCGTGCACGAGAAGATCGCAGCCTCTGCCGTATTTGATGACGTTCTCGTTGTACCGCGTATCGCTGGAAATGACGGCGCTGCGGCCACCATATTCGATGCGATAGCCGTAGCACGGCTTGATCAGGTCGCCGTGGTCGACCTCGAAGGCGGTGACCTTGACGCCGTTTTTCTCGTAGACGACGCCGTCACAGTCGAACTCGGCAACCGACGTGGCGACGCCTTCCGGGGGCAGTTTCTCGTCGGCGAGCCTGATGCGGATGTCGTCGGCATAGGCTTCGGCGAGCTTCGCCATTAGGACCTTCGCACCGGTCGGGCCGACCACCTGCATCGGCGTCTTGCGCGTGCCGAAAAAGGATTCGAGCCACCCGGTCAACCACACGTCTGGAATACCGGAGGTGTGGTCGGAGTGATAGTGGGTCAACAATAGTGCATCGAGCCGGCCGATCGGAATTTTGAGCTGAAACAGGCGGATCGCCGCGCCGCGGCCGGCGTCAATCAGGAACTTCTGGTCGCCGGCCTCAATCAACGTCGCCGAGCCAAAGCGATCCGGCCGCGGCACCGGCGTCCCGGTGCCGAGCAGGGTAACGGTGAAGTCGCTCTGCCGGGTCATTGCTGCAATTTCAATCCGGCTTCCTTGACGACCTTCGCCCATATCGCGACCTGCGATTGGACGAGGTCGCCGAGCTGTTGCGGCGTACCGCCAGCGGTCTCAGAGCCGATTTTGGCGAACGCTTCCTTTACCTTCGGCGTCGAGAGCGCCCGGTCCACCGCGGCATTGAGCCGCTCAACAACGTCCGTGGGCGTCCCGACTTTCACCGACCAGCCGACCCAATCGAAGCTGGTCAGGCTGGGGTAGCCGGCCTCGGCAAGCGTTGGCACGTCGGGCAGCGCCGCCATGCGCCTTGCCGGCGTGACCGCGAGCGCGCGCAGCTTTCCTTCATGAATGAAACCCAACACCGGCGCCACGGCGATGAACTGGTAGGTATTGACACCTTGCAGCAGGTCCGAAATGGCGCGCGGGAATTCGCTATAGGGTATGTGAGTCGTGCGCACCCCGGTTTGCAGCTTGAAGAGTTCGCCAATGATGTGCGCTGGCGTGCCGATGCCGCCGGAAGAGAAGGTCCCTTTGTCGGGATTGTCCTTGAGGTATTGCACCAGTTCAGCGACCGACTTCGCCGGTACGTTCGGATTTACCACCAGAACGTTGCCCGTCATGGCAAGCTGCGCGACGGGAGCGGTGTCGGTATTGAGATTGAGGCCGGCATCCGGTACCAGCGACTGCGTCACGGTCAAGGGGAAGCCGACCACGAGGATTGTGTATCCGTCGGCCGACTGCTTGAGGGCTTCCCGCGCCCCCAACAATTGCGCCGCACCCGGCCGGTTCTCGACGACGAGATTCCAGCCCTCGTCCTCATTCACGGCATTGGCGACAATGCGGGTGATGATATCGGGCGGCGTGCTCACCGACGCCGGCACGATGACGCGAATCGCTCGCGACGGATAAGTCTGCGCGTTGGCCGGGTCGTTGGCCCCAATGACTCCAAGCAATAAAGCAGCGCACACGCCGCCGAACAAACGCCAGTGCCCGTTCACTCAGTCCTCCCCATTCTGCCGCCATGGCGCGGATGTTAGTGGACCATTGACGGTTGCGCCAGCGTCGCTGGATCAACACTTTCGAACTCATTTTTGACGCCGGCGACAAACGATTCAAGGCATTTTCGCGCCACAGTTGGATTGCCGTCATGGTCAAGGTCTTAATCGCTGTCATTGCGCTGATCGCCGCCGTAATGATCGCGGGCGTGCATTTCCATTTTAACCCGGCAATCCCGATCTTTGTCATTCTCGGCTTCGGTCTTTGCAGGTCGCGCGCATCGGCGGACCGCCATTGCCGAAGGGCGACTACGTTTCATGTGGCGCAGGTCACGGCCTATACATGCGCGGCCGCGACTACGCCCAAGACGATGACCCGGATAGCTGCGAAGATCCGCGCGAAGACGGCGGCTTCCGCTGCAACGCTAAAGCCGCAACGGGTAATTCCTGCTAACGTACGCCAAAAGCATACGAGGAGGAATCGATGCGACGGCTCATGGCCCTCGCGGCCTTAGCAATTGCGGCCATAGTGCAATTCGGCGGCGGCGTACGGGCGCAGCAGACCTATCCGACGCGCACGGTGCGACTGATCCTGCCGTTCGGCGCCGCCAGCGCCACCGATATCACCGCCCGGCTGTTCGCGGATCGGCTCACGACGCGCTGGGGTAAGACTGTGGTGGTCGAAAACCGCCCCGGCGGCGACGGCCTCGTCGCCATCGACGCCTTCATCGACGCGCATGACGATCATACGCTGTTGTTCGGGCCTGCCGGCACATTCCTGGCGCATCTCTATGGACCGGACGCGGCGACGTATGACGCCCGCGATCTGGCGCCGATCGTGCAGATTTACGTCACCGTGCTCGCGGTGTCGGTGCCGGCTTCGCTGCACGTCGATTCAGTCGAGCAGCTTGTGGCGTTGGCGCGAGCGCAACCCGGCAAGCTCAATGCCGCGGCGGCGACCGGCAATTCGGATTTTTTGTTGTCGGGCTTCATCAAGAAGATGGACTTGCAGATCACCAAAGTGCCTTACCGCGACATCATGCAGGCGCCGAACGATCTTGCCGCCGACCGCATCCAGGTGTTGTCGACCTCGCTCGCGGTGGTGCAGCCGCTGATGCACGCCGGCCGCATCAAGGTGCTGGCCGTGACGAGTAAACAGCGCGCGCCCGCCTCGCCCGACATCCCGACGGCGGCCGAGGCCGGCTATCCGGCGCTGACCATGGAAAGCGCAGGCGGCCTGTTCGGGCCCAAGGGCATGCCGGATGCTTTGCGCGAAAGCATTGCGGCGGATTTCCGCAAAATCGCCGAGGACGATCCGATCATCGCCAAGCGTCTGGCCGACACCGGTCAAATCATGGTGCTCCATGGCCCTGCGGGATTCGCCAAGAGCGTCCAGGAGCAGAATGATCAGCTCGCCGCGATCGCCAAGAACTCTCGGCATGAAGGGCGCGCAGTAGTCGTCAAAACGTGAAGAGTACGGCGGTGTACCAATTATAGCGATCGGTTGCCGCGGCGTTTTGAATGCCGCGCCCCAAATAGCCAAGCAGGTGAAAGTTGTCGCTCAGATCGTATTTGACGCCGGCGCCGACCGACGTGGTCGCTTGGGCGCCCTGCGTGTCCGGCGTCTGATGGAACAATTCCAGCCCGACTTGTAAATTGGACGCGACCTGACGGGTAACGGCTGCGCCCGCCAGACAGAAATTCTGCAAGTCTCCCCCCGATTGACTTCACAGCCACCACCGCCGAACGCAGACCATTTGTCCCAATCTTTTTCGATCCAGATCGGCAACAAATAGGAGGCGTGCTGGTCGCCGACGTTGGTCGACGCACTCGGCAGGATCACCCGCGGAAACATGGCGACGTCCAGGCCGAAATTGTCTTGCGTCAGGAAGCGATATTTGGCCGCAAGCTCGATGTTGCCAGGCCCGATCGCCGACGACCCGGAAACCGGAAAGTTATAGGCCGCCGGCACCGTCGCTGTGAGCTGCAGGTTCGGTGCACCGCCATAATTGAAGTCGATGCCCCCTTCGCCGTTTATACCGTTTTGGCTCGCTGTGCCTTGCGAGAACGCGTAGATCTCGAAGTGCTTGTAGTCAGTCGGCTCAGGATCATCGGTGAGGTAGGGCGGCCCCGCCAGCGCAGGAGATGGAAATCCCGACAGCAAGGCGCACCAAAACGTCACTATTGCCGCAGCGCGTAACACGTTCTTCCCCGATAAGGCGAGTACGCCTCCCAGACCATAGACAGGAACCGCAGCGAATAATATTCCCCTGTTGCCGCGTCAGATTACAAGTAGAGGCCCGTTGATGACCGCCATCGAGCGAACCGCCAGTAAAGTTCCCGAAGTCACCCTGGTATTCTGGATCATCAAGATCGCTGCGACGACGCTCGGCGAGACCGGCGGCGACACCGTCACCATGACGTTGAACTGGGGCTACCTTCTCGGTACCGCGCTGTTCCTCTCGCTGCTCGTCATATTCGTCATTCTCCAGGTCGCGGCGAAGAAATTCCATCCGTACCTGTATTGGGCCACCATCGTCGCCTCCACCACGGCCGGCACCACCATGGCCGACTTCGCCGATCGCTCGCTGGGCATCGGTTACGCCGGCGGATCGTCACTCCTTTTCGTCTGCCTGATGGCGACGCTCGCCGCCTGGTATTGGACGCAGGGCTCGATCTCGGTCGCCACCGTCAACACGCCGAAGATCGAAGCGTTCTACTGGATCGCGATCACCTTTTCGCAGACGCTGGGAACCGCGCTCGGCGACTGGACCGCGGACGACAGCGGACTCGGTTACGACGGCGGCGCGCTGCTCTTCGCCGTAGGCCTGGCCGTGCTTGCCGCGATTTATTTCCGGACCAACGTGTCGCGCGTCCTTTTGTTCTGGGCGGCCTTCATTCTCACGCGGCCGCTCGGCGCCACCGTCGGCGATTTTCTCGACAAGCCACGAAGCGACGGCGGCCTGGCGCTGAGCCGGCCGATCGCCTCGGCGGTCATCGCCGTGTTCATCATCGTCTGTCTGCTCATCCTGCCGCAGCGGGCGGGTCAGCATCCGGGGCAAGCCGACACGATGTCATGACGCCGGGTGGTGCGTCCGGCTCTCATGGATGCGCCACCAGAACACCGCGACGATGGCGACGACTACGCCGGCAACCAACACGAGGAGCAGCGCCGAATTCTCGATCCAGGCGATCGCCGGAATGCCGAGCGCCATGACCAGGCCGAGGAGACAAACCTGCCACGACAGCACATGCACGCCCGCCGTAAAGGTGCCGAGCGCCAGCAAGGTGAAGATCGCAAGCCCGGTCGCGCTGGCGCTGAACGCGCGCTGGACGCTGGCGAGCAGCATCAAGTTCATCACCACGATGAAGGCGATCCAATGCAGCGCCTGAGTGACGATCAAGCGAATCTTCTTTGCATTGTCGTTGGCGTGATCCCATCCAGCGCCGACACAGACCAGCGCGATCAGCGGCGCCAAAATTTCCCAATAGCCGGTGATCGGCTTTTTCGAGAAACTCGTGTAGGCGACACCGATGGTGGTGAGGATCAGGACCAGTGCGAACGGCAGCTCGCGGATCCAGAAACTGACGCGCAGCAAATGATGGTACGGAGGTTGCGGACTGACTGACGGGACGGCCAGTTGCGGTTCTGCCTCGTTCATCGTAGCGCTCCAGCTCTTTGCTACATTCGGCTCTTGCCCAGATAGCTTTCATCGACGAACTTGCCACGGTCGTAGCTCGCCTCCGGCCCGACAAGGCCTGCAGCCTTCACATTATCGAACACGCGGCGCAAACTCGCGTCGGTCAAAGACAAATCCTTCGGCATGATATCCATGCGCGCGGTATCGTCGATGGCGCGCCGTGCCAAGGCTACCGTGGTACGCAATTCCGTCGCGCCGATCGCGGCGGCTTCGTCGGGGTGTGCGAACATATAGGCGGTTCCTTCGCGCAGCGCCCGCAGATAGGCGATCAGGACCGCCTCATTGGCGCGCGCCCAATCTTCATCGACGATCACCGCGCTGAATTGATAGTCCGGCACGATATCCGCGACCGGGCCGAGATTGCTGAAACCTTGCGCATCGGCTTCGTAGCTCAGCGGATAGGGCTGCATCCCGGCGTCGATCTTGCGCTCTTTAAGAAGCCGCATGCGGGTTGGCGAACCGCCCACGGCTTCGATCCTGATATCGCCGGGATTAAGGCCCGCCTTCTTAGCGATGTCGGGCACGAAGAAGGTCGTTCCTTCATGCATCGACACCACACCCATCAGCTTGCCCTTGAGGTCGGCCAGCGTCTTGATCTCGGGCTGCGCGATGATGAAATGCGGCGGGCGCTGCGAATTGCCGGCGACGAGCCGGAACACGCCGCCGTTATAAGCGTCGGCGATGACGCTTTCGGTCGAGGCGACGGCAATCTGCTGGGTATTGGCGCGCAGGTCTTTGTAGATCTGATCGGAGCCGTCATAGACTTTCATGGTGACGTCGAGGCCGGCGGTTTTGAAAAAGCCCTGTTTCTGGGCGACCCATGCCGGCAGGTAAAAGACCGTTCGCGACACCACCGCCATGTTGAGCGCGGTTTCGGCCCGCGCGGCGACAGGCGCCGCCGCGGCAGCGATGGCGGCTGCGGCGAGGATCGCGTGGAGTGAAGCGGTCAACGGTGCCTCCCTTGTTCTTCTCTAACCCGCGCAGAGCGAACAGTGTCGATGAATATCGGCTACCGCGCAATGCGCCGCACGCTGGTGACCTCGCTACCCGTGGCACGAATGCGGGCGACGGCTTCGCCGACCGGTTCGCTCGCCACCGCCATGTGGAAGGCGTTGGCGTGAAGCAAATTTGCGTCATCGCGCATGATACCGACGTGGCCCTTCCAGAATACCAGATCGCCGCGCTTGAATTCGGGGCAGATCGAACCACCGACGGCCGTTCCCAACTCCCGCTCCTGCATATCGGTATCGCGCGGACTCAAGACGCCGCAGGCCGCAAGCGCGATCTGCACCAAGCCGGAACAGTCGAGGCCTAAAACCGTTTTGCCACCCCACAGATACGGCGCGCCGAGGAACCGTTCGGCGACAGTGGCGAAGTCGGCCTCGTTGTCGCCGAGCGGTTGGAGATGAACCACGGGCACGTAAAATCCGCTTTCCATCACCGCCATCCGATCGTCGATGCGAGCGATAGCGAGCTTGGCCCCCAACGGGAAGGCTTCAACCGGTGGCAATTTGATCGACGGCCCGGGAAACGCAAAGGTGCGTAGTGCTGCTACTTTATGCGTCGGCGCGGGACCGGGCGCCGCCAGCGCGCCAAGCGGCAGCCAGCCGACATAATTGTCGGTGGCGAGCTGGCCCCAGGCCCAGCCCTCCTCGTTCTCGTCATAGACCGTGATGCGTTCGCCCTTGAGCGCTTCGGTGTCGAGCGGTGCATCGGGTCGCGGCTCGTGGCGCAGCGGCGCCTGCGGGGCGATGACTTCGTACGCGCGGCCCTCGACGTAACGCGGGGCCGCCACCTTGCCTTGGAGAAATTTCGCCGCGAGATCGGCCCGCACAGGCGTCACGCGAGGATCGAGGCCACGCATCACAATCTCCCGTTCATTCCCGCGAATGCAGGAATCCAGAAAAAGCGTGACGATGTTACGATTATCACGATGGGTCCCCGCTTTCGTGGGGACGAGCGGTTGGTAAAAGACGAGATCCTTGTCATCGATATTTGTTCAGCCGTAACGCGCGGCGAGCATGGCGTAGAGCGCACGCGCCGCCTGCAATTCGCCGCCCTCGGGCCGGCCCGGTTTGGCGGCCGCCGTCCAAGAAAACAAGTCGACGTGCAGCCAGGATTTCACCGTCACGAAGCGGCGCATGAACAAAGCCGCAGTGATGGCGCCGCCCTGGCTGCCGCCAACATTATTGATGTCGGCAATTTTGGATTCCAGCATAGCCTCATAGGGCCGCCACAGCGGCAGCCGCCACAGCGGATCGTTCTCGGCGGCGCCATGGCGCATCAGTTCGGCGGCGAGCGCATCGTCGTCGGTGAAAAACGCCGGCACGTCAGGGCCGAGCGCGACGCGGGCGGCGCCGGTCAAGGTTGCGAAGTCAGCGATCAGATCGGGTTTTTCCTCGTCGGCGAGCGCCAACGCATCGGCGAGAACGAGACGGCCTTCGGCATCGGTATTGCCGATCTCGACGGTGATGCCTTTGCGCGAAGTGTAGACGTCGCGCGGGCGGAAGCTTGCACCCGCAATCGCGTTCTCCACCGCCGGAATAAGCACGCGCAACCGCACTTTCAGCCCCCGCGCCATGATCATGGAGGCGAGCGCCAGCGCGGTGGCGGCGCCGCCCATGTCCTTCTTCATATTGAGCATGCCGGTGTCGGGCTTGATGTCGAGGCCGCCGGTATCGAAGCAGACTCCCTTGCCGACCAGCGTTACCTTGGGGTGTGCGGCATCGCCCCATGAGATGTCGATCAGCCGCGGCGCACCGATGGCGGCGCGGCCGACGGCGTGAATAAGCGGGAAATTCTGCTCCAGCAGTTCGTCGCCGACCACGGCGTTGATGGTGGCGGAGTGGCGCGCGGCGAGCTTGCGCGCGGCTTGCTCCAGCTGTGCCGGCCCCATGTCGTTTGCCGGCGTATTGATCAGATCGCGCGCCAGCGTCACCGCTTCGACAATGCGCACCACATCGTCGCGGTCGAGGCTTTGCGGCAGATCAAGCTTGATCGCGCGCGGCTCGGCCTTGCGGTAACGGGTGAAATGATAGAGGCCGAGTGCGATAGCCAGCGCGGCGAGACGCGCATCGTGCGGCTCATTGGCGAAGCGGTAGGTGCCCGCCGGCAAGAGCTGCGCCAGCCGGCCGGGCAGAAACGCATCTTGCGTTTCGTCCGGCCCTTCCAGCCCAAACAGCACGCCGCCAAGAACGGCGCCGTGTGCGCTTTTGCCGTTCTTGCCCGGCAGCACAAGAAAGCGGCCCGCCTTCGCGTCAAATCCCGCAGCCTCGGCGAAAGCCGAAAGCTCCGGACCTAAAACCTTTCGCACGTCGGCATAATTCGCCACGGTGACGAACCAGATCGGGATGGCGTTCGCAGCGCCGCGGGTGACGAAGATGGGATCCATGAAACGCCTGCGTTTGATTTGTCCGACAGCTATCACGCCGCTCGATTGTCGTCATCTTGTCGCGTGCCGGACGTTCAATTCCCCCGCGCGAAACGGTCGCGATCGTGCCGCCGCGCATAGTCGACCGTGGGGCCGGCGGGGATGATGCCGTTTGAGCCGACCGGGCCGGCTTTGCCGAAGACGCCGCGCTTCATGCCGGCGACGTCGCAGACCGCGGAGATGCCCGGCGTCTGGTAGAGATCGCGTAGATAGCTCGATAAATTGGGGTATTCGTCGAGCCGGCGCAGAGTGCATTTGTAGCCGACGTAATAGCAGGGATCGAAGCGCACTAGGCTCGGAAACAGCCGCCAGTCCGCTTCGGTCTCGACCTCGCCGCACAGATAGCGTTGCCCCGACAGCCGCCCCTCCAGACCGTCCAGCGTCTCGAACAGTTCTTTGACGGAGCTGTCGTAGGCCTCCTGCGAAATGGAGTAGCCGCAGCCGTTGACGGCATTGTTCACACCTTTGAGCACCAGCGCGTTGGTGGCATCGATCTTGGAGCGCAGCGCCTGCGGATAGTAATCCGGCGTCGGCGCCGCGATGCCGGAGAACGCGGTGTTGAATATCCGGATGATTTCCGAGGACTCGTTATTGACGACGCGGCGCGTCTTGGCGTCCCACAGCGTCGGAACGGTGACACGGGTCGTACAAGCCGGGTCGGCGATTGTGTAAAGCTCGTGCAGCCAGCGCACCCGCCGGTCGGTGCCGGGAACGATGTGGCCGGTTTCGCCGAACGACCAGCCCTGCCCGTCGGGCTCCTGAAAGGTATTGGTCAGCGTCACGAGCGGTTCGAGCTTCTTGAGCGTGCGCATCAGCGTGGCGCGATGCGCCCATGGGCAGGCAACGGCGCAATAAAGATGATAGCGATCCGGCTCGGCGGAAAACTCAGCCTGGGCTTCGCTGTCGATGCGATTGCGGAAAACAGAGGGACGCTTGAAGTAGAGACCTTTGTCGTCGTGGTTGACGAGGATATTCTCGGTACGCCATTTGCCGTCGATGAGTTGCCCCATTCATCCCCTCCTACGTCCTAAACTCAGACCCCGGATATCGCTTCGCTCATCCGGGCTAAGCTTGCTCTGTCTGCGCCCGACTGTGCCGGATGCCGTAGAGAAAATAAACGCCGACGCCGATGACGAACCAGGCGCCAAGCCGCAGCCAGGTGTCGATCGGCAGCCCGCACATCAGGAAGAACGCCGAGGCGGCGCCGAGCGGCGCGACGATAAAGACCGCCGGCGTCCGAAACGGACGCTCTACGCCTGGCTGCGTGATCCGCAGCACCAGAACGCCGAGACAGACGATGGCAAAGGCGAACAAGGTCCCGATCGAAACAAGCTCGCCGACGAGACCGATCGGTAGAACGCCGGCCAGCACGGTTACGATGGCGCCGTTGAAGATCGTCGTCACGTAGGGAGTACGGAAGCGCCGGTGGACCTTCGCGGCGATCGGCGGCATCAGGCCGTCGTGCGCCATCGAATAAAGAATGCGCGGCTGGCCGAGCATGCCCACCAGAATAACCGAGGTCAGGCCGAGAATGATGCCAAGCTTGATGATGGGCGACAGCCACGTCAGCCCGATGGCGTCGATACCGACCGCAAGCGGATCCGCGACATTGAGCTTGTCGTAGGCGACGATGCCAGTGAGCACGAAGCCGACGGCGAGATAGAGCACGGTACAGATCGCAAGCGAGCCGAGAATGCCGATCGGCATATCACGCTGCGGATTGTTGGCTTCCTGCGCCGCCGTCGAGACCGCGTCAAAGCCGAGATAAGCGAAGAATACGACGGCGGCGCCGCGCACGACGCCACTCCAGCCGAACTCGCCCGAGCCGAGATTAGGTGGAATGAAATCGCCGGCCGGATTGTGCGGGGTGACCCAATGCGCGGTCGTCACGAAGGGTGCGGCTGCACCGATGAAGAGGACGATTATCACGAGCTTGATGGCAACAATGACGTTGTTAACCCGCGACGATTCATAGACGCCGACGATCAGCAATATGGCCAACCCGGCAACAATCCCCATGGCCGGCGCATTGATAATCGCGCCCGTGAAATGCCAAGTGTGGCGGGCGCCGTCATAGGCAAGCGGTGAGCCGGCAAATCCGGCGGGAACGATAATGCCGAAATCCTTGAGGAAGCTCACAACGTAACCGGACCAGCCGATCGCCACCGTAGTCGTGCCGAGCGCATATTCCAACACCAGATCCCAGCCGATGATCCAGGCAATGATCTCGCCGAGCGTCGCATAAGCATAAGTATAGGCGCTGCCGGCGACCGGAACGGTGGAGGCCATTTCGGCATAACAAAGACCGGCGCAGCCGCAGACGACGGCGCCAAACGCGAAGGACAGCGTGATCGCCGGTCCCGCATTGGCCGCAGCGGCATGGCCGGTGAGAACAAAAATGCCAGCGCCGATAATCACGCCGATGCCGAGCGCCACCAGAGACGTTGCGGACAGGCTCCTTTTGAGCGGCACACCGTCATGGCGAGTCAACGCCTGAATTTCCGGATCGGCCACTTCGGCCTGTAATGCGGCAATCGATTTGCGGATAAAAAGGCGTCGCAATGGGGCAGTCCCTTAAGAACAAATAACAACGATCAAGGCGCCTCGCGGTTGCGCGAAAGCTGTCATCATCCGCCACGGGTCCCGCCCGAAGTGGCCGCCCCGATGAAGCTTCGGCGGATGACCCAGTAATCGCCATACCCGATGACGTTTACTGGATGTTCCGCTTTCGCGGAGCATGACAAGCCAGAATCATCGTTCGGTATGCCCTTACGTCCACGGCATCAGCGAAGCGTGGATGACATCTGGCAAACCCTCGTTGCCGACCGAGCGAATGGCGAGATCGACGTCGTTGAGTCCAAAGCGATGGGTGGTGACGAGTTCCAGCGGGAAGCGCTTTGAGGCGAGTTGCACCAGAGCGAGCTCGCAGGCCTTGTAGCTGTGGCCGCGAGCGCTTTTCATGGTGATGAATTTCACCGTGAATTTTTCCAGCGGGAAATTCGGAAACTGCGCCATCTCGCCTTGCGCCACGATCACGCCGCCCTTTCTTTTGAGCGCCTCGATGCCGAGCAACATCGGGATGGTGCCGGCGCCGGCGGTGCAGTCGAGCGAAACGTCGATACCCTTGCCGCCGGTGATCTCCATGATGCGCGCCAGCGGGTCTTCCTGCTGCACGTCGATGACGTGGTCGGCGCCGAGTTTCTTGGCGACATCCAGGCGGGCTTTGTCCTTCGAGGTGCCGGTGACGATGATCAACGCGGCGCCGGCCTGCTTGCAGATCACGGTCTGGGAGAGGCCCTGCTGGCCGGGGCCCTGGATGAGCACCGTCGAATTGTAGCCGACGCCGCCGTCGAACAGCGACCACTCGACGCCATTGGCCATCGGCGTCACCAGGCCGGCAAGCTCGGCGGAGACGCCTTTCGGCACGTGATGCACCACGGCGTTCCACGGCAGATAGACGTATTGGGCAAAACCGCCCCACAAATGCGGCGCCTTTTCCGATGACGTATAGCCGTAGCGGATGGCGTCGGGATTGGTGCGCCAATTGGTGTTCTCGCAATGCCGGTATTGGCCGGCATGGCACCACTCGCATTTGCCGCAAGAGACGTAATGCTCGACGAAGACGAGATCGCCTTCCTTAAAACCCTTGCGCCGGGTGAATTCGCGGCCGGCCTTGGCGATGGTGCCGATATTCTCGTGCCCCATGATCACTGGTGCGGCGGTCGGCGGATGCTTATAGAGCTTGACGTCGGTGCCGCAGATGCCGCCGACCTCCATCTTCATCAGCGCGGCATCCTCCGGGATGTCCGGCATCGGATAATCGCGGATCTCGGTCTTGCTCGGCCCGGTGCGCACCGCCGCCAGTACTGTTTCGGCCACGTTCACTCCCACTTTGTCGTCATGGCCACACTTGCTCCGGCCATCCACGTCTTTGCCGGCTAAGGTGTATAAAGACGTGGATGCCCGGCACAAGGCCGGGCATGACGGCGCTCATTGCCATGCTTGGCTTTGCCAAGAAAAACCCCGTCCAGGATGCCGCACTCGACCGCGTGCGGCACTGGACGCGTATCCGCTTCGCGCTCGCCGAGGACGACACGGTCATGGTCTCGGAAATCGCCTGCGGGGTGCCCGGCTGTCCCCCGATCGAGACGCACGTCGTGTTCTGGAGCGAGGCCGGGCGGCATCATTTCAAGGTTTTCAAACCGCTCGTCGATGTTAACGAAGAGGACGTTCCGCCGACGTTCATGAAAACCGCGCTGGTAGCGCTCGAAGGCATCGACTGCGATTGTTGTTAGTCTAAGCCCGCCCGCTGGAGTGCCGCCGCCTGGCGCTTGTCGACGCGATCGAGCGAGAATTTTTCGATCGCCTCGTTGAACAGCCGATAAAAATTCAACTCCGCGCCGAGATGCAAAAACACCGCGCCGAGCCCGATCGCGGCGCGGTCCATGAAGACGAATTCGCGCGGCACTTTGACGGGACCTTTCTTCTTGAGCGCCTGATGCACGCGGAAGGCCTCGCGGCGGCCGTATTCGCCGGGCGCGACCCCGTCGGCGACGGTCCGCACCCGGTCGTCCAAAAGCGGCGCGTAGATGAAGCGCGCCCAGATGTTGAGCGTTTCGATGACGTCGCGGGACAGCTTGCGGAAACCCCAGGTCTCGTAGGCATTGACGATGAGATCGTCCTTGCCGTGCAAGAGCCCGTGATAGAGGTCGACCACGCCGCCGACGAATTTCGGCGCGAAAATGCGAATGCAGCCGTAGTCGAGAAGATTGATGCCGGCAGGTTTGCCGCGATCGGCGAAGACGCTGTAATTGCCAAGATGCGGATCGCCGTGGATGACGCCGAAGCGGCTGAACGGAAACCACCAGGCGGTGAACATCGCGGTCGCGAGCCGGTTGCGCACGGCGAGCGGATCGCTCTTGTGCGCCAGCATCTTGGTGCCGTCGAGCCAATCGAGCGTAAGCAGCCTGCCGGTCGACAACTCCGGCCAGGCGCGCGGCACGCGCACGATGTCGATGTCGTCGAGCATTTCGCGGTAGAGCGCGACGTGCTTGGCTTCGCGCCGGTAGTCGAGCTCTTCGCGCACGCGGGCGCCGATCTCCTTGCCGATCTCGGTGGTGTCGATGGCGGAGTCAAAGCGCCGGCGGATCGCCAAGAGCCATTCGAGCTGCGATAGGTCAGCCTCGACCGCGGACTGCATGTCGGGATATTGCAGCTTGCAAGCGAGCGCCGCGCCGTCGAGCGCTTGGGCGCGATGCACTTGGCCGAGCGAAGCGGCGGCGGCGGGTTGATGCTCGAAGCTTGCGAACTTCTTCTCCCAGTCGGCGCCGAGCTCCGCCATCATGCGGCGTTTGACGAAGGCCCAGCCCATCGGCGGCGCTTCGCTCTGCAGCTTCTGCAATTCGGTGGCATATTCCGGCGGCAAGAGATCCGGGATGGTCGCCATCAATTGCGCGACCTTCATCAGCGGGCCCTTCAGCCGGCCGAGCGCGGAAGCGACCGCGGTCGCCTCGCTGGCGCGGTTGCCCGCGCCAGTAAGCATGCGCCGCCCGGCATAGCGTGCCGCGACGCCGCTGACATTGGCGCCGACGCGAGCGTAACGCGCCGCGCGGGCCGAGAAGCGGTTTTTTTCGCGGTCGGGCTTTTCGCGGTTCGCCATTATGCCTTCGTCCAGTTGTCGCGAATCCAGCGCGCGAGACTTTCTTCGCTCACCTCGCCGGCGGCGAGAGAAAGTATCATGGCTGCCGCATCCGCCTCAGGGACGATGAAATCGACACCGTTCACGCCCAGAAATGTGTAGATGGCCAGGAGTGCCGTCCTTTTGTTGCCGTCAATAAAGGGGTGATTGCGCGCTATGCCGTACCCGAGGGCGGCAGCGAGCTCCGGCAGTTCAGCCTGTTCATAGTTCCACTTGTTCAGTGGGCGGTTGAGAGCAAACTCGAGAAGAGCAACGTCGCGCAGACCGGCCGAGCCACCGTGAACTGTTAGTTGCTCATCGTGGATGGCCAGGACAATCTGCATTGTCAGCCATTCGAATCTCTTCACTTAGCCAACTCGGCGAGCGCATTACGGTAGACTTTCATCCCCCGGCGCGCGATCTCCATGGCTTCTTCGAATTTCGGATCGTATGGCGTGAGGCGGATTCCGCCTTCCGGAGTCAGAGTTGCGTAGAAAGTATCTCCGGTGGCGATGTTGAGACGCGCCATCATCTCCTTGGGCAAAAGAAACCCGGTCGAATTGCCGATTTTCTTCAATTTCACTGACCCTACCGATTGAGGGTCCGCCACAATTTTTCGTTGTTCGGTCATCACTTATAATCCTAGTTATACGATCCGTATAACATAATTATACGTTTTGTACAACGCGAAATAAGCCAAGCTCACCCCAAATTCTCCAGCTCATCGATCAGCCGCTCAATCACCCCCAGCCCGCCCTGCCAGAAGCCGGGATCGCGGGCGTCGAGGCCGAAGGGGGCGAGGAGTTCCGAGTAATGTTTGGTACCGCCAGCCGAGAGCATGGCGAGGTAGCGTTCGGCGAAGCCGTCGGAGGCGTGCTCGTAGACGGCGTAAAGCGAGTTCACCAGGCAGTCGCCGAAGGCATAGGCATAGACGTAGAACGGCGAATGGACGAAATGCGGGATGTAAGCCCAGAACGTCTCGTAGCCGGGCTTGAGCTCGATCGCGGGGCCGAGGCTTTCGCGCTGCACATCGAGCCATAATTCGCCGATACGCGCCGCGGTAAGCTCGCCGCCGCGGCGCTCGGTATGGACGGCGCGTTCGAAGGTGTAGAACGCGATCTGCCGCACCACGGTGTTGATCATGTCCTCGACCTTGGCGGCGAGCATGGCCTTGCGCTCTTTGTTGTCGCGGGTGTTGGCCAGCAATTTGCGGAACGTCAGCATTTCGCCGAACACGCTTGCGGTTTCGGCAAGCGTCAAAGGCGTCGGCGCCATCAAGGCGCCGTTCGGCGCGGCTAGCACCTGGTGCACACCGTGGCCCAATTCGTGCGCGAGCGTCATCACGTCGCGCGGCTTGCCCTGATAATTGAGCAGCACATAGGGATGCGCCGACGGCGTGGTCGGATGGGCGAAAGCGCCCGGCGCCTTCCCCGGCCGCACCGGCGCATCGATCCAGCGCTTGGCAAAAAACTCTTCGGCGATCGCCGCCATTTTCGGCGAGAACGCGCCGTAAGCGGTGAGCACCGTGTCCATCGCTTCGGTCCAGCCGACGGTGCGCTGGGCGACCGTCGGCAGCGGCGCGTTGCGATCCCAGTGCGGCAATTTCTTTTTGCCGAACCATTTGGCTTTGAGCGCGTAGTAGCGGTGCGACAGCCGCGGATAGGCGGCGCGCACCGCGGCGACCAAAGCGTCGACCACCTCGCGCTCGACGCGATTGTCGAGGTGCCGCGCATCGGCGATGTCGGCAAAGCCGCGCCAGCGGTCGGAGATTTCCTTGTCCTTGGCGAGCGTGTTGGTGATCAGTGCAAAACCGTCAATGCTTTCGCCGAACGTCTTGGCCAAGGCCTGCGCCGCGGCCTTGCGCTTCGCCCCCGAACGATCCTGCATCAGATTGAGCGTCGGCTCGATGGCGAGCGATTTGCCCGCCACCTTGAAGCGCAGCTTGGCGATACTGGCGTCGAACTGCCGGTTCCATGCCGAATAACCGGTCACGGACTTTTCGTGAAACAGCTGCTCGACGCGATCTTCGAGCTGATAGGGCCGGTAGCGCCGCACGTCCTCGAGCCAGGGCCGGTAATGGCCGAGCGCCGGATCGGCCATCGCCGCATCGAGAACAGCGTCATCGACGCGGTTGAGCTCCAACGTGAAGAAGAGAAGATGGGTGGAGGCGGCCGTCATGCGTTCCTGCATGTCACCGTAGAATTTAGTGCGCGCCGGATCGACCGTGTCGCCGGCATGGACGAGCCCGGCGTAGGATCCAAGCCGCCCCATTAGATCGTCGATGGCCTCGTAGCGGCGCACGATCGCGGCCAATGCCGAGCCGCTGTCCTTGCCTGACGCCATCGTGGCGAGCTTGCCCTTATAGGCGGCTTCGAACGCGACGCATTCGACGTCGATGCGGTCGAGATCGCGCTTGATCGCCGGATCGTCGAGACCGGAATAAAGGTCGTTGAGATTCCACTCCGGGAGCTTGCCCAGCGCGGATTTGCGAGCAGCCGGGGCATGACCGCCCGAGCGTTTGGCGGCAGTTTTCCTCGAAGACTTTGGCATATGCTCACCTGACCTCACCGGCTGTTCATGTGGCGCAGCGATAAGGCTCCCGCAAGGCAACGGCGTTGCAAATCACCGCTACCGCGGCCAAGCCGGTGCGTCGGTGCCGAGCGGGACGCTCGGCCGCGTCCAATGCGACGGCGTTTCGGACATCACGGCGGCATGGCGGACGGCGGTCAACCGGCCGAAGCCGCTTGCGGTCTCCTCAAGGCAATCGCGCACGTCGTCGAATTTGGGGTCCGGACAGTTCATGCCGTCGATGCGGCCGAGCTGGCGCAGCCAATAGCCGGTCTGCGCCAGCGACAACCGCACGTGCCAGGAGCCGCCCTCCTCGGCCTGACTCTTGAGCGCCGTCATCACCGCGAAGGCCAAGAGATAACCGGTGGCATGGTCGAGCTCTTGCGTCGGCAGTTCTTTCGGTTTTGGCGAACCGAACGCTTCGGCTTCGGCAGCGTTGAAGCCGCTCGCGGTCTGCACCAGCGAATCGAACCCGCGACGATTGGCCCACGGACCCGCGTGCCCATAAGCGCAGAGCGAGGCATAGACGATGCCGGGGCGGAGCCGGGCGACGTCTTGCGGCGAGAACCCATGCGCAGCGATGGCGCCGGGCCGATAGCCTTGCACGAAGACGTCGGCACCGGGCACCAGCGCCGCCAGCGTCTCGCGCCCGCCCGCTTCGCGCAGATCGATCGACGCCGATAATTTGCCGCGGCCCGTATCCATCACTAGCGGCAGCATCGCCGCCAAATGCTTAGCCGTGATCAGCAGCACATCGGCACCATGCGCCGCAAGCGTCCGGCCACAGACCGGGCCGGCAATGATGCGCGTGAGGTCGAGCACTTTTACGCCCGACAGCGGTCGCTCCGCCGCCGCAAGCTTCCTCGGCGGCGCTTCGCCGATTTTCTCGATTGTGAACAGCGGCAGCTTCGCCACAGCTTGACCTTGCGGATGTCGGTCCCACTCCGCGAACGAACGGCACGCGGTGACCACGAGACCGGCTTCGGCGGCCGCACTCTCGAGCGCCTCGGCCGTCATGCCGTCGAGCGCGCGCTGCACGGCTTCTTTGTCGTGCGGCACGCCAAGCAGCTTGAGCAGCCCGCTGCAATGATGCGGCAAGTTGGTGTGTAGCCGCGCCCAGCGGCCGTCACCGCAGCGATAAAGTCCGGCGAGGTCGTCGTGATATTCGTCCGGTCGTTTACCGTCGACACGCAGATAACGCTCGCTGCGGAATTCGATTCCGGCGTGGCGCATATCGACGCCGACGTTTTGGCGGCGTCCGCTGCGCAGCCGCCACAGCTCCGCCGCGGCAAGCGCCGCCGCGCCGATCGTCGCCTGCGCCGCGGTTCCCACCGCGAACGACGACGGCAGCACCGGCTCGGAACCGGTAAACTGAATTTGGCGAAGCGCCGCATCATCGTGACCGGCGCCGCGCCAGAGGCCGGCAAGCACGTCATTGGCATCGGAAGCGGGCATTTTGGCAGGCTCAATGTTCGAGACGGCCGCATTCAAGGGTGCCGGCCGATTTGAATCAAGACGCGATTAGACCGGCAGTTCGCGAACTTGCCGGCCGCTGCCGCCTATACTCCTCCCACCTCCCCGCACGCGGAGCGAGGTGCTTTCGTTTAACACCCCCTTAAGCCTCCTGCCGCAAAGTGCCCCGAAACGGCACAGCGTGCGCCATTGTGGCCGCCGGGGCATTTCATGACCATTCTTATTGTCGATGACGATCCGGTGCAGTGCCGGCTCCTTGAAGCCACGCTGCACAAGTTCGAATACGAGACCATCGTGCGCAATTCCGGCGACGCCGCGCTGTCGCTGCTTGCCGGACCCGACGGCGCGCGCATCGATTGCGTGATCCTCGACCTGGTGATGCCCAATCTCGACGGCATGGGCGTGCTGGCGAAAATGCGTCAGTCGGCGATCAACGTACCGGTGATCGTGCAGACCGCGCATGGCGGCATCGACAATGTGGTCTCGGCGATGCGCGCCGGCGCCGTCGATTTTGTGGTCAAGCCGGTCGGCGCCGAGCGGCTGCATGTGAGCTTGCGCAACGCGCTCAATGCCAGCGCGCTCGAAGGCGAGCTGGCCCGGATCAAGAAGAGCCAATCCGGCACGCTCGGCTTTACCGACCTCATCACCAAAAGCGCGAATATGCACGGCGTCATCCGCATCGCGGAGAAGGCGGCGGTATCGACCATCCCGGTCTTGATCTCCGGCGAATCCGGCGTCGGCAAGGAATTGATCGCCCGCGCCATCCATGGCTCCGGCGAGCGGCGCGCAAAACCGTTTGTCGCCGTCAATTGCGGCGCGATGCCGGAACATCTCGTCGAGTCGATTTTGTTCGGCCACGAGAAGGGTTCGTTCACCGGCGCCACCGAACGCCATGTCGGCAAATTCGTCGAAGCTTCCGGCGGCACCTTGTTTCTCGACGAGGTCGGCGAGCTACCGGCGCCGGCGCAGGTCAAGCTTCTGCGCGCCATCCAGGAGGGCGAAGTCGAGCCGGTCGGCGCGCGCAAGCCCGTGAAAGTCGACGTGCGGCTCGTTTCCGCCACCAATCGCGATCTGATCGCCGACGTCAAAGCCGGCCGGTTCCGCGAGGACCTGTTCTATCGTTTGCATGTTTTCCCGGTCACAGTGCCGCCGCTGCGCGAACGGCCAGCGGATATCCCGGCGCTGGTCCGGCATTTTCTGGCGCGCTTTGCCGCCGAGGAAGGCAAACGCATCCGCGCCGTGACGCCGGAGGCGCTCCGCGTGCTGTCCGCCTATCATTGGCCGGGCAATATCCGGCAACTGGAAAATGCCGTGTTCCGCGCCGTGGTGCTCACCGAGACCGATGCTCTCGGGCTCGATGAGTTTCCGCAAATCGCCGCGCAAGTCGGCATGAAAACCGCGATTCTTGATGAGGGAGCGGGACCGGCGGCGGCGCTGGCGCCTTCCGTGGCACCGGACGACGATTTACCTGTGCTCGCGCCGATGCCCTACAGCGAGGCGGCCCCCGCTGCGTCGGCAGTCGTCGCAACGCCAGGCGACGCGCTGCCCTTGCTCGATGCCGACGGTGAGGTGCGGCCGTTGGAAGAAGTCGAAGCGGAGCTGATCAGGTACGCCATTACCCATTACCGGGGACAAATGTCGGAAGTGGCGCGGCGGCTGCAAATCGGCCGCTCCACGCTCTACCGCAAGCTTGATGCGCTCGGCCTTTCCCCCGCCCTCCCCTCCCCCGCAAGCGGGGGAGGAAAAGGTGCAGGCTGCGAAGGGGATAGCGGAGCCGTGGCCGCGGAGCGACAGCCACCGAAATTCGCCTGATTTATTCCCGCAGATCCCAGGACAAAGTCGGGCGGCTCACGTAATGTGCCGCGGCCGCGACGCAGTCAAAGCGGCAGATGCCATGATTGGGGGCGCTTATCCCAATGTGTATGCGTTTTCCGGCCAGGTCGGCCGTGAGGGAGAATACGTAATGCCCGGGATTCGTGTCGATCGGTTGCTAGCCTCGACCGCCATCGCTCTCCTGCTCGCCGCTTCCAGCGGCGCCGCCTCGGCCGATCCGTCAAACACCGCGGGCGATAAGCCGGTCAGCGCCGCGCCGGCGAGCGCCGCTCCCGTCAGTGCAGCTCCGGCAGCCGTTGCGCCGACCACGCCCGAAGCGACGCAGACTGCCGCGCCGGTAACGGCAACGCCAAAGGCTGATGCTTCCGGCAATGCGGCGACGCCGCCTGCCGCTCAGGCAAATCCGACACCGGCCATCCCCTCAGCGGCCACGGTCAGCACGCCGGCAACCTCCAGCGCGCAGACGGCTGCGGCACCGCCCGCCGCGCCGCCCGGCCCCGACGCCGCCATAGCCGATCAGTTGCGCGAACTCGCCAACGGCAAGTTCGACCACGTGATCAGCAACAAGAAAGACCGGATGCAGATCGACGCGTTCTATTCCGGCCGCAATTATAAGCCGCTGTGGGTCACCGACGGCAAGGCCAATGACAGCGCCAAGGCGGCGATCGGCTATCTCGGCCATGTCGGTGCCGACGGGCTGTTTCCGTCCGATTATCCGATGCCGAATTTCGCATCGCTCTCGACGCCCGCCGATCTCGCCAATGCTGAGCTTGAGCTGACCATGTCGGTCATTGTTTATGCGCATCATGCCAGCATCGGCCGCGTCGCATTCTCGCGCGTGTCGGCCGACATCGAATATGACCGCCCGGCGCCGGAACCGGCCGACGTGCTCGCCAGCATTGCCGACGCCAAGGACGTGGCATCGGCGCTCGATGCCTACGAGCCGCACACGCCGGGCTATCTGGCGCTCAAAGCCAAACTTGCGGAAATCCGCGCCGGCAAGGTCGACAACGGCAAGCCGGCGATCGCCAACGGACCGGTGCTTAAGATCGGCATGCAGGACGATCGCGTACCAGAATTGCGCGAGCGGCTCGGCGTGCTCGGCGACGGCGGCACCACCTATGACAAGGCGCTCGCCGAGGCGGTAAAGAAATTCCAGAAGGAGCACCAGATCGCGGTGAGCGGAACGCTGACCGCCGCTACTGTCGATGCCATCGACGGCCCGCGACCCGATCACGTCGAGGACGTCATCATCGCCAATATGGAACGCTGGCGCTGGGCGCCGCACGAGTTCCCGGACACCTACGTCATCGTCAACCTGCCCGACTACACGCTGCGGGTCATGCATGACGGTCAGCAGCTCTGGAAAACCAAGATCGTAATCGGCAAGCCGGACATGCCGACGCCAATCATGACTGCCGACATGAAATTCATCACGGTCAACCCGACCTGGAACGTGCCGCCTTCAATCGTCAATCACGAATACCTGCCGGCGCTGCAGCAGGACCCGACCGTGCTCGATCGCATGGGCCTGAAGGTCACCCACAATCCCGACGGCAGTGTGCACATCTACCAGCCGCCCGGCGACGGCAATGCGCTCGGCCGCATCCGCTTTAATTTCCCCAACAAATTCCTGGTCTACCAGCACGACACGCCGGACAAATATCTGTTCGCCAATGCCAAGCGCGCCTACAGCCACGGCTGCATGCGGGTGCAGGATCCGGCGCACTACGCCGAAGTGCTGCTGTCGCTGGTGCGCCCGAACGACGGCTACACCGAAGAGCGCATCAAAAAGATGTTCGGTCCGAGCGAAGTCAATATCGACTTCCCGAAATTCGTGCCGGTCAATCTCACTTATCAAACCGCGTTCGTCGACAGCGAGGGCAGGCTCGAATTCCGCGACGACATCTACGGCCGGGACAAAGCGCTCATCGCCATCCTCAAGGGCAACCGCAAGGACGCGGACATCCCGGTCGAGCACAAAGAGGACATCAGCCACCGCGAAGTTCTGGCGATGCCGGACCAGCCGTCGTTGTTCGGCCATGGCGGCCTGTTCGGCGGTGCGAACTACTATCCGAATGGCCGGAGCGCCACCGGCGGTGGTGGCGGCGACAATTTCTTCTCGCGGCTATTCGGCGGCTTCAACAGCGCGCCACCGCCGCCGGCGCCGGCCTACCACGCCGTCGCCCATACCAAGAAGCTGAGCCGGGCCAAGGACACCAAGCAGACGGTCGAGCGCTAAATGCTCGGCCGGCCGCACCCGAACCGGCCTTAATTAACCAGTTTTCCCCACTTCCGGCGGCCATCGCCACGGTTATGGCGGAACGGCCATATTTTGCCACACTGCGCCGTTAGCCCTATAGCCGGTGTCGGGGATGGGGTGACGGTGGGTTCGCGTTAACCCTTCCCAAATTAGCAATGCGTTAGCGTTACCGCGCGGTTAAAGCCGCGGCGGCAGCGCCGTCAACGCGTCAACGCGAGACTGCCAGTGCACGTTGCCAAAGTGCGCCTGAAGGCTGGTCGATTGTTTGCGGCGCGCGCCGGCTATTCGTGCGGTCTTGCACTTCTCCTCTTCCTATTCGGTTCGCGGGCGCTGCAAAACGCGGTCGCCGAGGGCGATACCCGCACCATTTCCCTGCACCATATCCATACCGGCGAAGACATCACCATCACCTACAAGCGCGACGGCCGCTACGACGAAGCCGCGGTCAAAAAGCTCGACTGGTTCCTGCGCGACTGGCGGCGCGGCGAAGCCACCGACATGGACCCGCGGCTGATCGATCTGGTTTGGGAAGTGCAACGCGAATCCGGGTCGAAAGAGCCGATCCAGGTGGTGTGCGGCTATCGCTCGCCGGCCACCAACGCCATGCTGCGCCGCCGCAGCGAGGGCGTGGCGCGCTACAGCCAGCATATTCTCGGCCGCGCCATGGACTTCTACGTTCCCGGCGTCTCGCTCGAACAGGTTCGTGAAATCGGGCTGCGACTGGCGCGCGGCGGGGTCGGCTTCTATCCCGAGTCCAGCTCGCCCTTCGTGCACATGGACGTCGGCGGCATTCGGATGTGGCCGCGCATGAGCCGCGAGCAGCTCATCGGTGTATTCCCCGACGGCCGCACGGTTCAAATCCCGACCGACGGCAAGCCGCTTCCTGGCTACGCAGTGGCGCTGGCCGAAGTCAGCAAGCGCGGCGCCATGCCGTCGGCGAATTCGCTCGAAGCGGCGCGCAATGCCGGCATCAATGTCGACACGCTGCTGGCGAGCAATGAACGCCCGGCTGGGACAAATCCCTTCGCCAAACTCCTAGGCTTGGCGCGGGATGACGAGGAAGACGAAGCCGATGCGACGCTAACTCCGGTGAGCTATCGGTCGAAGCCGGTGCTGCTCGCCGGGCTCGATGTGACGGCGGCAAAGAAGCCGACCTTGATCCACAACGTCACGGCCAAGGTCGAGCGCGCGATCGATAAATTGAAGCTCGTGCATATCGCCCCAGTTCTCCGTACGCAGACGCAAAGCGAAGCCGCCGACACCCGGCCGCCGGCACCGATCGTTCGCCCGATCCCGACCGCGACCGCGCCAACCCCGAACCAGATCATCGCCGCCCGCGGCTATTGGGAAGGCCCGCCCGATGGCATGGCGGTCGCCAATCCGCTGGCTGAAGTTACTTATCGCCGCAGCGAGACGGCCGAAGCCGGCCAAGAGAACACTGGCGCGATCGATCATGGCAGCGGACTCGCGCTCGCTTACGCCGATTCCCGCGACGGCGCGATTGGCAGCGCGACCGCAGGCATCGCCGCGCTGCGTGCCGCGGCGCTCGCGGCGCGGCAGGACATCCCCGCCAAAACCACGATTGCCGTTAAGCGCGCCGCAGATCAGGCCGCGTCTGCGATCATGACAGCCAGCGCCTCTTCGATGGTGGTGATCAAAAGCGGCGCCCATGTCGCCGATCCGTGGCTGCGCGCGATCGTGCTCTCTCCGAGCGTTAAGCGCTTCCTGACCACGGCGGCATTGGGCGACCGCGACTTCCGCGCGCTGGCGGCGTTGATGATCAAGCCGCGCAGCGCGGTGAAGATGACGTTCTCGGCCGATCCCACTCCCGGCCTGTCGCAGGACCGCTTCAGCGGCGCGGCGATCGCCTTCGTGCCGACGGTGAATTACGCGGCAGTGACGCATACGGCGTCGCTGCAGTAACTTTCCGCGCCGTTCATTCCCGCGAAAACGGGAATCCAGCCTTTATCGCATTTCACATCGGTCCCCGCTTCATGGCTCCCCGCTTTCGCGGGGACGAGCGGAGCGGCTTGCGATGACTACAGCATCCCCAGCGCGTGCAGGTAGGTCTCCAGGATCGCCTCGTGCTCCTTGCGCTCGTTGACGTCCTGCTTGCGCAGGCGCACCACGACGCGCAGCGTCTTGACGTCGAAGCCGTTGCCCTTGGCTTCGGCATAAACATCGCGGATGTCGTCGGAGAGCGCTTTTTTCTCCTCCTCGAGCCGTTCGACGCGCTCGACGAAAGCCTTGAGCTGATCCTTGGCGAAACGGCGAGCGGGCTGGTCGTCTGTGGCGGCGGCGGCGGTGGCCATTGTGGGGAGACTCCTTACGATGAGTCCGCACAATTCGGAGGTGCGGCGCCTCTGGTCAAGGCGCTCTCGCATTCATCCACGCTCTGCACAGGACGGCGAGCCGAGCGGCGGCGCGTCAGTGCTTTTGGCTTGCTTTTTCGAATGCCGCCTTTTGCTCGGGCGAGGCGTCCTTCTGGTACTTGGCGCGCCATTGATCGAAGGGCATGCCGTAGACCAGTTCGCGACTCTCGTCCTTCGACATCGGCACGCCCTTGGCGTCGGCGGCGTCTTTCATCCAGTTCGACAAGCAGTTGCGGCAGAAGCCGGCCAAATTCATCATGTCGATGTTCTGCACATCGGTGCGTGAGCGCAGGTGCTCGACCAGGCGGCGGTAGACGGCGGCTTCGAGTTCCGTGCGCGTATTCGGGTCGGTAGCCATGATCTTCTCCGCGGGTTAGCTAGGGAAAGATAAAGCTGCAGCCCGGCACTTTCCATAGTTCCCTCGTCCATTGCCGGCACGAATGGTGAAGGTTCGATTTGGCAACGCAATCGCGCGAATTGCTGGAAGGCCTGTTTCGCGCCGCAGTCGGCGCCACGCACCCGTCAGGCTGCCTGGCGCAGAATCTGCCGGAAGGGCCGCCGCAGGGGCGGCTTATCGTCTTGGCCGCCGGCAAAGGCGCTGGATCGCTCACCGAAGTGGCCGAACAGCACTATCTCGCGCGTCTCCCCGAGGATCGGCTCGACGGCCTTGCGGTGACGCGCCACGGCTATGGCCGGCCGACCCGGCGCATCGCCATGGTCGAGGCTGGACACCCAGTCCCTGATGAAGCCGGGCTCCGGGGCACCGAACGCGCGCTCGCCTTCGCCGATGCGGCGGGGGCGGACGATCTCGTATTAGTGCTCCTGTCCGGCGGAGCCTCGGCGAACTGGATCGCGCCGGCACCCGGCATCAGTTTCGCCGACAAGCAGGCCACGACCCGGGCGCTGTTGCGCAGCGGCGCCAATATCGGCGAGATCAACTGCGTCCGAAAGCACCTCTCCCGTATCAAAGGCGGACGGCTTGCCCGCCACGCTTTTCCCGCCCGCGTCGTGACGCTCGCCATCTCCGACGTGCCTGGCGACGATCCCGCAGTGATCGGCTCGGGACCGACGGTTCCGGACCCAACGACGCTATCCGACGCCCGCGCCATCGCGGCCAAATACCGCCTCGACCTGCCCGCCGCGGTCATTCGCGCGCTGAGCGATCCCGGCAACGAATCCCCCAAGCCCGGAGACCGGATTTTTGCCGAAACCAGCTACCGGATCGTCGCCCGGCCCGCCGATGCGCTGGCCGCAGCGCAGGCCCGGGCTCGGGAAGCGGGTTACGATTGCGTGGTGCTGGGCGACCGCCTGCAGGGCGAGGCCCGCGAGGTCGCCGCCGCGCATGCGCGGCTCGCCCGCGGCTTCGCCGCGACGCAGCGCCGCACCGCGATCCTGTCCGGCGGCGAGCTCACGGTGACGCTCAAAGGCGGCGGCCGCGGCGGCCCAAACCAGGAATATGCGCTGGCGCTCGCCATCCATCTTGCCGGCGCCAAGGGAATTGCGGCGCTGGCGGCGGATACCGACGGCACTGACGGCGGCCGCGGCCGGCCGGACGACCCCGCCGGCGCCTTTATCGACGACACCACCCTGGCGCGGGCAGCGGCTGCCGGCCTCGATCCCGCCGCCTTTCTCGCCGACAACGATTCCACGGGGTTTTTCAACGGCATCGGCGATTTATTCACGCCTGGTCCGACGTTCACCAACGTCACCGACTTCCGTGCCATCGTCGTTGACACGCCGTGATTATTGACCGGATTCTGAACGGGTTATGGGTCAGCTGATTTCTCCGAAACTATTGCGTTTGCCGCTCTTTCTTGCGCGCGCGCAAAAAGCGACCCGGCACCGGATTCCCGGTTTCGCGGGAATGGGCGGCGTATGCGCGCTGGTTTTCGGATTTATCCTGCTCATGGGCTCCGCGGGACCGGCCGCGGCCGATTTCCGGCTCTGCAATAACACCTCGGGCCGGGTCGGCCTCGCCGTCGGCTACAAAGACGGGCAAGGCTGGACCACGGAAGGCTGGTGGAACCTGCCGGCACGCAGCTGCGAGACAGTGCTCAAAGGCAACCTTGTCGCCCGTTATTATTATGTCTACGCCATCGATTATGATCGCGGCGGCGAATGGATGGGCCAAGCCTATATGTGCACCCGCGATAAGGAATTTACGATCCGCGGCATCGGCGATTGCCTGGCGCGCGGTTACGACCGCACCGGCTTTTTCGAAGTCGATACCGGCGAGCAGCGGGCCTGGACCGTGCAACTGACCGAATCGGGCGAGCAACCGGTGCAAAAGCCGCCTGCCGTGAGCGGAACCCCTTCGCCCGGAACCACGATCGGCGCATCGTCGAGCCCGGCACCAGCTTCCACGTCTACTCCGGCGGCGCCGCGGATTCCTCCGGGCGTCATGCGTCCGGCGCCGAGCGGAAGTAAGACCCCATGAACTCGCCATACCGTGGCAATGCCCTGAGCGCGCGATGAGACGGCAGCGGCGCACCAAAGTCGTCGCGACGCTCGGTCCGGCGTCGGGCGATCGCGCTGTTATCGGCCAGCTGTTTCGGGCCGGCGCCGACGTGTTCCGCATCAATATGAGCCATACCAACCATGAGCGGATGCGCGAATTGGTAGCGAACATCCGCGACGTGGAAGCGGAACATAGCCGGCCGATCGGCATCCTGGTCGATCTGCAAGGCCCCAAATTGCGGCTCGGCACCTTCAAGGACGGCGCGGCGGAGATCGACAAAGGCCAGGACTTCATTCTCGACACCGACCCGGCGCCCGGCGACGCCACGCGCGTGCAGCTGCCGCATCCTGAAATCTTTGTCGCCATCAAACCGGGCGATGCTTTGCTCATCGACGACGGCAAGCTGCGCCTGGTCGCGACCGAGGTTGCCGCGCAGCGCATCGTGGCGCAGGTCGAGGTCGGCGGCAAAGTATCGAACCGCAAGGGCGTCAGCCTGCCCGACACTGTCGTGCCGCTGGCGGCGCTGGCGCCGAAGGATATCGCCGATCTTGAAGCCGCCCTCGATGCCGGCGTCGATTGGATCGCGCTGTCGTTCATTCAGCGCCCCGAGGACATCGCCGAGGCCAAGAAGATCACCCGCGGGCGCGCCGCGGTGATGGCCAAGATCGAGAAGCCGCAAGCCGTGGCGCGGCTGTCCGACATTCTCGAATTGGCGGACGCGCTGATGGTGGCGCGCGGCGATCTTGGCGTCGAAATGCCGTTGGAAAAGGTGCCCGGCGTGCAAAAGGAAATGACGCGCGCGTGCCGCCGCGCCGGCAAGCCGGTCGTGGTTGCCACCCAGATGCTGGAATCGATGATCGCAAGCCCGGTGCCGACACGCGCCGAAGTGTCCGACGTCGCCACCGCGATTTTCGACGGCGCCGATGCGGTCATGCTGTCGGCTGAATTCGGCATCGGGCCAATATCCGGTCGAAGCGGTGGCGACCATGAACCGCATTGCCGAGGAAGTCGAAGACGACTCGATGTATCTGCCGTCGGTCCATATGCTCCAGACGCCGCCGGAACGCACCGGCGCTGACGCCATCGCCACGGCGGCGCGGCAGGTGGGCGAGACGCTCGACCTCTCGGCCATCGTCTGCTGGACGGTGTCCGGCTCGACCGGATTGCGGGTTTCGCGCGAGCGGCCGAAATGCCCGATCGTCGCGATCTCGCCGATGGAAGGCGCGGGGCGAAAACTATCGGTGGTCTGGGGTATCCACTGCGTCGTCGAGGAAGACGCAAAGGATCAGGACGACATGGTGCAGCGCGCCTGCCGCATCGCGTTCAAGGAGCGCTTCGCCAAGGCCGGCGAGCGCGTCATCATCGTCGCCGGCGTCCCGCTCGGCACGCCCGGCGCCACAAATTTCATGCGCATTGCCTATGTCGGCGACGGCGAGACAAACGAATAGCTAAGCGCTGCCGGCAATCAACGCTTCGATCTCGTCGACGACCCGCTCCGCCGCGACGTGATGCAGCATGTGGCCGATGCCAGGCAGCACGACCAGCTTGGCTGCCGGCACGGCGGCGGCAAAGGCGAATGCATGACGCCGCGGCGCGACGACCATGTCGCGGTCACCAGTGACGATCACGGTCGGCACGGCGAGCGTGGCATAGCGTCCGGCCTCGTTGGCCTGGAAGGCGCGCAGGTCGCCGACGTCGCGCGCATTGGCGAGAAACGTCGATGGGCGGAGCAACAGCAGCGCGCCGGTGTGCTTGATGTAACGGCGTGGCGGCAATTGCGGCAGGAATGCCGAGCCCAGCCCGATGCCGATGAACGGCAAGCCGAGTGGCAGCGCCAGCGTGCGCGCATAAAGCCAGCCGAACATCGGCCTGGCGAACAGCGCGTAGAGCCAGGTCATGCTGCGCGGGAACGGATAAAGCGGCGGCGCCAGCAGCGCCAAGCCGGCGACGCGCGCGGGGTAATCGAGCGCAAAAGTCGTTGCCAGCGCCCCACCCCAGGAATGACCGACAACAACGGCGCGCTCAACGCCCAGACGGTCCAGCACATCGCGTAACACCGCAGCCTGATAGGCCGGCGAACTGCCGCGCCGGCCTTTGCGTTGGCTCCAGCCCAGTCCGGCGCGGTCGACAAGAATGACGCGGTGCCGTGCGGCAAGCCGCTCGCCGAGCGCCAGCCGCATGTCTTCGAGATTACAGCCGGCGCCGTGCAGAAGCACGATCGGAGTGCCGGCATCGGTGCCGAGCTCGAGCACATGCTGGCGCAAGCCGCCGGCTTCCACGAAGCGGCCGCGCGGCGAATGCACGCGCTCAATCAGCCGCGCGCCGATGAAGGTGATGACCGCGCCGGCGGCAAGGATTTCGACGGCGGCGTCTAACGTGTGCATTCAGGTCCGGATGGTGTCGCCCTTAAGCCAACGCGCGCCTTGCTCATAAAGGGCGTCGAGGTCGGGGCCTTCGAGCCCGGGCATATCCATTTTCACCTTGTAGCCGATCTTGGTCTGCAGATAAGCGAGGTGACGATAGCCTTCCGGAAATTGGTTGAGCAAATCCTGATCGAGGACGAGCTTGGCCGCCGGATCGATCGGGTCGAGCCGGTCCTTCTCATAGGCAAGCCGTTTCAAGACCAGCCCCCAGCGCCCGGCGCGCTTCTCGAAGAAATCGTAGAAGCGCCCGGTGCAGACCACGTCGCAGACGACGCCATCGACCGGCGCGCGCTGTGAGATCGTCATCTTGGTCTGTGCAATGGCGCGGTTGCCGGCAACATCGATCGAACCGCCGCCGAGAAAATGCACGATGCGCACGCCACGCTTCCAGCCTTCGTCATTGACCTTGATGAACTCCTCGAAGCTGCCCTGGAACCAGGTCGCCCACATGCGGCCGTCGTCATGCCAGACGGTGCGAAAACGATCCCACAACCGTGCGTCGCGCCACACCGCCCAGTTTTCCACGAGTTCGCGGATCGTACGTTTGTCGTCGTCCAGATTTGTCATCGCTTGCTCCCGTGATTGCGAGCGTAGCGAAGCAATCCAGTGCCGTGAAGAGCCTGGATTGGTTCGCCGCGAACGCTCCCCGCAATGACGAAGAGCACAGCCGGCTCAGATATTGCGGCCCTCGACCTTGTCGGTCAGCGTCTTGACGGCGTCGGGGATGTTTTCCAAGTGAGGATCGATGGCGATCGCCTTGCGGTAGGCTTCGAGCGCGTCCTTGTCGTCGCCGATGTCTTGGAGCATCATGCCAAGCCCGGCCAGCGCGCCGAATTGGCGCGGCTCGCGCGACAGCACCTCGGCGATGTCGGCAATGGCGCGGGGAAAATCGTCCTTCAGGTAATAGACCGTGGCACGCTGGTTCCAGGCTTCGACATAGCCGGGCCGGATGGCGATGATGGAATTGAGCAGCCGAATGGCGAGATCGTAATCCTTTTCTTCGATCGCATCCTTCACCCGCGTCATCAAGAGATCGCAGGTGTCGCTGCCGGATTCGATCCAGGCCTCCCAGATCCGATTTTCGATGGCCTTGGCGCTCGCCGCGTCCGGCGCGATCTTCAACGCGCTGAACAGCGTATCGAGACTGTAGTCAGTCTCACCGTGCTCGGGGCGCGTCAAATCGCTCGGCGGCGACAGCATATCCCGCGCGGTTTGGGCAGATGCCGGTGACAACGCCGGTACCGCTAGAACGGCGACGCAGATAAGAAGCGAGAATCGCAACTTCATGAGAAACGAGTCTATTCGCCCGCCGCGACCGGGCAAGCCGTAAAACTGCTCAATCAGGCGGGATGAATGCGGCGGAAATGGGCAGACGGATTTAGGCCGGTCAGCCCTGCCGCGCCTTGAAACGGCGCTGCGTCTTGTTGATGACGTAGACGCGACCCTTGCGGCGCACGAGCCGATTGTCGCGGTGGCGGCCGCGCAAGGATTTCAATGAATTACGCACTTTCATGGCAGCTATCCCTCGAGGTTGGCCGTTGCTTAAAGTTGGCCTAGGCCATTGTCAATCTTTCCGCTCGGCCGCCTCCGAATATGGGATTGAAATACAATGAATAAAGGCTCGGCCGCTCTGCGGCTTATATCAGGCGTGGGAAAAAAGGGACCGGCCTGCTTCCTCGTCGAAGCCGGCGGCAAGCGGCTCATGCTCGACCTCGGCGAGGGGCCGCCGCCGGGGCTCCTGCCGGATGTGGCCGGGATCGGTCGTGTCGACGCGCTGATTTTGAGCCATGGGCATAGAGACCACGTCGGCGGCCTGTCGTTCTTGCCCGAGGTCGGCAATCCACCGGTGTATGCAACCGAGATCGTCGCCGGCGGTCTGCCAAAGACTATCGCTGCGCGGTCGCTGCCGGTCGGCGGTACGGCCGACGTGCTCGGCATTCCGATCGAGACCGGCCGCAACGGCCATGCGCCGGGCGGCGTCTGGCTGCATTTCGGGATCGAGAACGGCTTCCTCTACACCGGAGACTATTCGACGGAATTGGTGCTCTATGCCTACGACCCGCCGACAGAGCAAGCCGCGACGGCGCTGATCGATTGCTCTTATGCGGACTACCAGAAACCGCTCGCGGAATGCTGGTGCGATCTTGCCCAATTTGCAGAACGCGGCCCGCTGCTGCTGCCGGTGCCGGCCAACGGCCGCGGTCCAGAGATTGCACTCGAACTGATGCGCCATGGCATCGATGAGATTTTTGTGGACGAGGCGATGCGAACGGCGCTGCACCAGCTTGGCGACAGCGCCGCGATTTCGCTGCGCGCGGGCGTCGGCGACGACATCAGACGGCTCGCCGAGACCGTCAAACCGATCGACGGCCCGCGCGGGGTCATGCTCGCGGCGTCCGCCGACGGCACGTCCGGCGCCACCGCGCGGCTCATTCCGCAATTCGCGAACTTGCCGGGCGTGACGATCCTGTTCACCGGCTACGTCAATCCAACTACACCGGCGGAGCGGCTCACCAAAAGCGGACGCGCGCAAGCCATGCGCTGGAATGTGCATCCGTTGCTGTCTGATACCGTTACGCTGGTGCGCGCAACGCGGGCCAAAACGGTGATCCCCGCCTTCTGCGACCGCGCCAAGCTTCCGGGGCTTGCCGCCGCGCTCAATCCGGCGCGCGTGACGATGGATGAGATTGTAACGTTTTGATCAGCGCGCCTGCTGGCCGCGCAGCCGCGGATGGCCGATGCCGAGCGGGTTGGCATCCATCAGCACGATGGCGAGCCGCGCGGGCGCGGTGCCGCGGTTGACCCAGGCGTGATTGGTGCCGCGCTGGACCATGATATCGCCGGCGCGCAATTTCACGCTGCCTTCGTCCATGTCCATGTCGATCTCACCCGACAGCACCACGATATAGTCGATCGTCTCGGTGCGATGCATTTCGGAAACGACGCCGGCGGCGAATTCCATGACGATGAAGCGCGAACCGTTTTCCGGCGGCGCCGTGCCGAGGATGCGCGCGCCCATATCCTCGGTATCTTCGCCGATCGAAATATCAGCCGGCATCCGATCGGTGCACCACATCAGCGTCGAGGCGACGCCGTCGCGCGGGGTCTTGGTGTTGCTCGCCGGACCGTCGAGGATAACCTTGGCGCTATTGGTTTTTGCGCCGTGACCGGTAACGACACGGCGGATCGGCGTACGGGCCATGATCGGGATTGCGCTTTCTGCCTATGCGGCGGTGACGCGTTCGCGCTCGACAGTAGCGCTGGGCTGGCTTGCCAACGGGTCGGACGCCTCCCCCGGATTGGCGAGCATGGCGACGAGCTTGTTCCAGGCGCGTAGCGCAAAGCCGAGCGGGCGCGGCATGCTGTGCCGGCAGACCGCGAGCTTCCGCACCTCTTGGGTCACGTGCCAGTCGCTGACGCTGCCGGCAGGAAAGAACACCATGTCACCCGGACCGAGCCGGTGGCGCTGGCCGTTTTCGTCGGTGACGAAAATCTCGCCCGAGATGATGTGAATGAATTCGTCGACGCTGTAGCGCCAGGTGAAACGGCCCGGCGTGCACATCCAGGCCATGATCGAGGCGGTGCCGTCGGCGCTGGCGCCCAGACGCTTCGACCGCGCCTGGGGATTGCCTTCGGTGACCCAGTGCGCGGGAATGGGCGCCGGAAGAAGCTCGGCATCGGCGGGAGCGGCAAAGACAACAGGTTGAGGCACGGCGGTCTCCGGGATATTTTCGCGGGCCATTAGACGGCGTCACTGGCGAAGAAAGCGTAAATTCCGGGGTTTTGACGGCGCTTACTGCGCTGAATTGCCGACTGGCTGGCGGGCGCCGAGCGGCCAATCACGCCAGGTCCGGCGCAGCCGCACGCCGGACGATGGCGCGGGGATGGTGCGCCGCTCCGCCTTCCGAGCGCTCAGATAAGCGCACCACTTTTCGTAAGTACCGAGTGCCGCCGCGCGCCAGGGCCATTGCAACCCGGCTTCGAGCGTGGATTTGGGAAACTCGGCGATCAATTCGCCGTGGCGCTCTCGCAGCGCGCGGGTGCGGAAAGTTTCCGCCACGGCCGCTGCGCCGTCATTGAAATAGCCGAGCGGGACCGCCGGATAGCGCTCACGCTCGCCGGCGAGGAAGCGCGCAATGTCGCGGCGGTATTCGCGCAGCAGCGTGTCCGCCTCATATTCCGGATGGCCCTGGAAGAACAAAAAGAAGCTACCGTCCTGCTTGGCGAATGCATCGACGCCGGCGGCATTCGAACGGGTGAGGATCTTATAGCCGCATGCCGCCAGCGCCGCTTCCGGCAGGTCGTTGTAGCGCGAATGCGGCACCCAGAGCGGCTGCGGAAAGTGCTCCGTCATCGGATGATCGGCGGCGAGCCGGCAATCGAAGACGCCGCACTGCTTTTGCGCGAGCGCGCGCCGCTCGATGCCGTCGCGGTGCAGCACTGCGGCATGCGCGGCAAGGCACGACCAGATCGTCGAGCCGGTATGATCTTTCGCCCAGTCGATAATCTCGCTCAAGGAGTCCCAGTACGGCTCCTCCGTCAGATTCTTGGCGCGCGGCTCGGCGCCGGTCACGATCAACCCGTCGAGCGGCGTCTGCCAAAGCTCGGCAATGCCGCGATAACGCCCGGCGAGCGCGGCGCGCCCGGCTTCGCTGCGCGGCAGGCCCGGCAACGCGAACAATTTCAGCAGCACAACGACGTCCGGCGTCGCCGCGCGGATTAGATCGGTGAACTGCCGCTCCGTCGCCTCAAGCGCCGCATCCGGCATGTTGTTGATGAGGCCGATGGTAATGCAGTTTGCCGCCTTGAACTCGGCTTGCGATTCCGATTGGCCGGAGTCCAAGAAAAGCGGCATTGGCGCTGTTCTCCGCGACCGCCTACTCGGCCGCAATCAAGGCCGAGCGGGGCGACTGCGACGCCGCGAGCGCCTGATCGAGGTCGGCAAGGATGTCGTCGATGTGCTCGATGCCGACCGAGAGCCGGATCATTTCCGGCCGCACGCCGGCCATGCGATGCTCTTCCGCCGACATCTGCCGGTGCGTGGTCGAGGCCGGATGGCAGGCGAGCGATTTGGCGTCGCCCATGTTCACCAGCCGCTTGAACAGGCGCAGCGCGTCGTAAAACGCCTTGCCGGCTTCGAGCCCGCCGACAATGCCAAAGGTCAGCAGCGAACAGGCGCGGCCGCCGAAATATTTCTCCGCCAGCGCGTGATAGGGATTGTCGCCGAAGCCGGTGTAATTGACCCACTCGACCTGCGGATGCCCGCGCAGATATTCGGCGACGCGGCGCGCGTTCTCGACGTGGCGCTCGACCCGTAGTGCGACCGTTTCGATGCCCTGCAGCAACAGGAAAGCGGAGAGCGGCGACAGCACAGCGCCGGTGGTGCGCTGATAGACGCTGCGGCAGCGCGCGATATAGGCGGCCTCGCCGAAGTGATCGGCATAGACCAGCCCGTGATAGGACGCATCGGGTTCGTTGAATTGCGGAAAGCGCTTGGCGTGCTGCTTCCAGGGAAATTTTCCGCTGTCGACGACGGCGCCGCCCAGAGTGGTGCCGTGGCCGCCGAGAAACTTCGTCAGCGAATGCACCACGATGTTGGCGCCATAATCGATCGGGCGGAGCAGGATCGGCGTGGCGACGGTGTTGTCGACAACAAGCGGAACGCCGTGCCGCGCCCCAACCTTTGCCAATGCCTCGATGTCGCAGATATTGCCCGCCGGGTTGCCGACGCTTTCGCAGAAGATACCGCGCGTGTTGTCGTCGATCAGTTTTTCGATGGCGTCGGGCCGGTCGGATTCGGCAAAGCGCACGGCGATGCCCTGGCTCGGCAGAATATGCCCGAACAACGTATAGGTCGTGCCGTAGAGCTGCGGCACCGAGACGATATTTGTGCCCATCGCGGTGAGATTAAGCACCGCGTAGTTCAGCGCGGCCTGACCGGTGCTGGCGCACAATGCATCGACGCCGCCTTCGAGCAGCGCGAGACGGCGTTCCAGCACCGCCACCGTCGGATTGCTGATGCGGCTGTAGCGATGGCCCTCGACCTCAAGATTGAACAAAGCGGCGCCGTGATCGGCGCTGTCGAATTCGTAGGCGACGGTCTGATAGATCGGCACCGCGACCGCTTTGGTCGTCGGGTCGGATTCGTAACCGCCGTGAACGGCCAGCGTCTCGTTCTTCATGCGTCCCGCCGCCTGCCAGAAGACATACCCCTCTTCACGCCCTGTTATAGGTCGATTGGGTTTCTTATCGGTGCCTGAAAAGGCAAACAACGTCAGCTCGGTGAATTCGAAGGAATAACGTTAATTGTTTGCCATGGAGGCTCGGATTTCATTCAAATTTTATGCGTTGTTGAAGCGAAAGATTCACTCTGTTGGGCTACGCTGAAAGCATGACCCTCGTCGAGATGGATCGCCCGGCGCGCGACGGCCGCGGCAAGAACGGTGCGCTGCGCGACTGGGTGCGCGCGCTCGAGGCCACCGCGCCGATTGCGCGCCGGCCGCAGCGCCTCCTGCTCGACGCCATCGAGGAGGCGGCGCAAGGCCGCGGCGACGCTCCAGCGCTAATCTCCGAGCGCGGCACACTAACTTATGGCGCATTGATCGAGCGCAGCCGACGTTTTGGGCGCTGGGCGCTGGCGCAAAAGCTCGACGAGGAGCAGACGGTTTGCCTGATGATGCCAAACCGGCCGGAGTATATGGCGGTCTGGCTCGGCATCACCGCGGTTGGCGGCGTGGTGTCGCTCGTCAACACCCAATTGCGCGGGCCGGCGCTGGCGCATTGCATCGACATCGTCGCGCCGGCTCACGCAATCGTCGCCGCCGAGTGCGTCGAGTTGTTCCGTTCCGCGCAGTTGTCCAGCGTGCCGAAAGTCTGGTCGTACGGCGATAGCGACTATCTGCCTATTGATCGCGCGCTCGATCAATTTTCGCCGGCGCCGCTGACCAAGGTGGAACGCCGCGCCACCACAATCGCCGACCGCGCGCTGACGATCTACACGTCCGGCACCACCGGCCTGCCCAAAGCAGCCAATGTCAGCCACCGGCGTTTGCTGCAATGGAGCCTCTGGTTCGCCGGCCTGATGAATGCCGGAGCGGCCGACCGCATGTACGACTGCCTGCCGATGTATCACTCGGTCGGCGGCGTGGCGGCGACCGGCGCGCTGTTAGTCCGCGGGGGTTCGGTGGTACTGCGCGAGAAATTCTCGTCAAGCCAATTCTGGGACGACGTCGCCGATTGGGATTGCACGCTATTTCAATTTATCGGCGAACTCTGCCGCTACCTTGTCAATGCACCGGAACATCCGCGCGAGCGGGAGCATCGCTTGCGGTTGGCTTGCGGCAACGGGCTGCGCGCCGAGACCTGGCAGAAATTCCAGTCGCGCTTTGCCATTCCGCGAATCCTGGAATTTTATGCGGCGACCGAAGGCAATGTTTCGCTCTACAACGTTGAAGGCAAAATCGGCGCCATCGGCCGCGTGCCGCCGTTTCTCTCGCACCGTTTCCCGTTGGTCTTGGTGAAGTTTGACGCCATCTCCGGCGTGCCAGCCCGCGATGCACAGGGCCGCGCCGTCCGCTGCGCGACAAACGAAGTCGGCGAAGCGATCGGCCGGATCGGGGACGCTACGGCAGATGCCGGGAGCGGCGCGTTCGAGGGCTACAGCAGCGCCGCCGATACCCAGCGGAAGATTCTGCGCGACGTGTTCGAAGCCGGCGACGCCTGGTTCCGGACCGGCGATCTGATGCGTAGGGACGAACATGGCTTCTACTATTTCGTCGACCGGATCGGCGACACCTTTCGCTGGAAGGGCGAGAATGTGGCGACGTCGGAAGTCGCAGCCGCAGTCCTGGAATTTCCCGGCATTGGCGAGGCGACCGTCTATGGCGTGCCGGTCCCGGGAACCGACGGCAAAGCCGGCATGGCGGCGCTGGTCGCCGATCGCTCGCTGGATTTCGCAAAATTGCGCCGGCATCTGGCGGAGCGGCTGCCGGGCTACGCCCGCCCGCTGTTCCTGCGGCTCACCACCGGCATCGCCGCAACATCTACGTTCAAACACAACAAAAATCAGCTGGTGCACGAAGGCTTCAACGTTTCCGCGGGGCGCGACGAAGTCTATTTCGACGATCCAGAACGGCAGGCCTACGTTCAACTCGACGCTGCGCTGTATCAGCGGATCGTCGCCGGGAAAATTCGGCTTTAAGCGCGCCCGGCGACCGTTTTCACCGCAAAAAGCCGATCGACAGCCACGGCACGGCGGCAACGACGATGGTGCCGATCAATAGCGCCAACATGTAGGCCCAGATCGGCCGCATGCCCGCGGCGGGATCGACGCGGCCGATCGCGCAGGCGGCGTAATAGCCGACACCGAACGGTGGCGCGAACAGTCCGATGCCCATGGCAAGGATAACCACCATCGCGTAGTGCACCTCGTGAATGCCGACTTGCCGCGCGATCGGGAACAACAACGGGCCAAACAAGACGATCGCCGGAATGCCTTCGAGCACCGAGCCGAGCACGATGAAGGCGGCGATCGAGACCGCCATGAAAGTCACCGCGCCGCCCGGCAGCCCGGTCATCGCCGCGGCGAGCGAGCGCGAGAAGCCCGATTGGGTAAGCCCCCAAGCCATGCCGGTCGCCGTGCCGATGATCAGCAAGATCGCGCCTGACAGGCTCGCCGTGTAAACCAGCATCGGCTTTAACGCCGACCAGTCGAAACGGCGGTAAATCAAGAGCCCAGCCAGCGTCGCATAAGCGATGCCGATGGTCGAGACCTCGGTCGCCGTGGCGACGCCTTCGACGACGGCCGCGCGAATAAGAAACGGCAGCACCAGGGCCGGTAATGCAATGAGGAAAGTGCGGCCGATCTCGCCGCGGCTGGCTCGTTCCGCATGACCGACCTGCTCGCCGCGATAACGCCGGCGAACGACGACGCAAAGCAGGATTGCGCAAACGATGGCGGGCAGTAGGCCGCCGGTGAACAATGCCGCGATCGATACGCCGGTGACCGAACCGATGGTGATGAGGACAAGGCTGGGCGGAATGGTCTCGGTCTGGGCGCCGGTCGCTGCCAACAATGCGACCAGTTCGCCGCCGTTGGCCCCGCGCTCCTTCATTTCCGGAAACAATACCGGCGCGATCGCCGCCATGTCGGCGGCCTTCGAGCCGGAAATACCGGAGACCAGATACATTCCGGCCACGAGCACATATTGCAGGCCGCCGCGCACATGGCCCAACAGGCTCGCCAGAAAGGCGACCATGGCGCGCGCCATTCCGGTCATTTCAATAAGCAGGCCGAGGAAGATGAAAAGCGGCACGGCGAGCAAAATGAGATGGCTCATGCCCTCGTCCATGCGCCCGACCAGAATCATCACCGGCGTTTGTGTGGTCAACGCCAGATAGCCGAAGATCGCCAGGCCAAACGCAAAGGCGATCGGCACACCAGCGAACACCGTGGCGGCAACCACTCCGACGAAAAAGACCAAAAGGTTAAGATTGCCAAGCCGGTGAAATAGCGGCTCGCCGAACCAAAACAGCAAGACGCAGACGGTGACGGCGCCGAGCGCGACCACGAGATTACCCGACGATCCGGTGCTGGCGAGCCGCAACACGGCGAAGATTGCCATCAACATAATGCCGGCAGGCAGCGCGGCGGCGCGCACCGCATCGGTAAATTGCAGCGCCGGCGTGAGGATCGGCGCCTGTTCCAGCGCGTATTCGTAGGCAGGCCAGGCAATGAGAATGAAGAAGGCGAGCGCCGCGCCGGTGGCGAACGTATCGAGCAACGCGCGGGACGGCGCGGACAGCATGCCGACGGCGGCGGTCATCCGCATATGCTCGTCGCGGCGAAAAGCGATGACCGCGCCGAGCATCGCCAGCCACAAGAACAGCATCGAGGCTAGCTCGTCCGACCACACCAGCGGCGCGTCGAATACGTAGCGCGCCACCACGCCGCTGAACAGGATCGCAATCTCGGCCGCGACCAAAGCCGCGGCGATGAGCTCAACGGCAGCCCCAAGCCAGGCGTCGATGAAGCCGACTACGCCGCGGCGTGGCCCCGTCCCGCTTGAACCGGCGAGCGACAGGGTCTGAAACTCCGCCACAACGTCACGCCAGCTTGCCGACCGACTTTTCGAGTATGGCCCACGCCTCCTCGCCGTATTTGCCCTTCCACTCGGTGTAGAATCCGGCGGAACGCAGCTTGTCGCGGAACGGCGCCGGATCAAGCGCATTGAAGATGAGGCCCTTGCCGGCAAGGTCCTGCTGCAGATTGGCGTTGAGCTTGGCGACGTCGGCACGCTCCTGCACGCCGGCATCGTTGACGTGCTTGGCGACGATGCCGCGCATATCGGCCGGCAGACGTTCCCAGGCATTCTTATTGGCCAGGAACCAGAACCCGTCCCACATGTGATTGGTCAGCGAACAGTATTTCTGCACCTCGTACAGTTTAGCGGTGGAAATGATCGCCAGTGGGTTCTCTTGACCGTCGACGATTTTGGTCTGTAGCGCCGAATACACTTCGTTGAAATTGATCGAGGCCGGCGCCGCGTCGAAGGCCTTGAACATCGAGGTCCATAGCGGCGACGGCGGCACCCGCAACTTCATGCCGCGAAAATCGTCCGGCGTCTTGATCGGCTTGGTCGAGGTCGTGGTCTGGCGGAAGCCATTGTCCCAGATCTTCTCCATGGCCAGAATCTGGTTGGTCTTAGCGATCTGCGCGCGGACATAGGCGCCGAGATCGCCATCCATCGCTTTCCACACCGTATCGTAATTTGAAAACGCGAAGCCCATGCCGTTGATCGAGGCCGCCGGCACCAGCGTCGCCAGAATCAGGCCCGACAGCGTGAAAAACTCCACCCCGCCGGAGCGGATCTGCGAGAGCGTATCGGTATCGGAGCCGAGCTGGCTCGATGGAAAGATCTGCAAGTCGAAGGCACCGTTCGTTTCCTGCTTGATCGCCGCCGCCATTTCACGCGCCCGAGTGTTCATCGGGTGCGTGTCGGGCAGATTGTTGGCGTATTTGTAGGTGAACTTCGCCTGGTCGGCGCGCGACACCGATGGCGCGGCTACGGCACCGCCGAGCAGCGTGGTAGCGCCCGCGGCGATGAGATGACGGCGAGACAGTTGCATAACGATCCTCCCCTTGCGGACGCGCCACACGCTGGGTGTCGTCGCCCTGTTGCCCTGGTTGGAGGATTCATTAGCCGTTATTGCGGCGCGAGGCTACGGCCGCGAATTGCAGGTATTCAGGCCGTGGCGCCGGCGTCGATCGTAAGCACCGTGCCGGTGATGCTTTGCGCTTTATCGCTGAGCAGATATTCGACGGCGTCGGCGACGTCGCCGACGCCGGCAAGGCGGCGGAGCGCGCTGCGGCGGACCACTTGCTCACGCTGCGCGCCGGCGAGGCCATGGGTCATGTCGGTGTCGAGGAAGCCCGGCGCGACGGCGTTCATGGTGATGCCGAGGCGGCCGACTTCGCGGGCGAGCGAGCGGGTGAAGCCCAGCATCGAGGCCTTGGTCGCGGCATAGACCGACAGCCCGCTATAGCCGGTGAAGCCGATGATCGAGGCGACGTTGACGATGCGGCCGGCTCCGTCCGACATCATGCCGCGCACCACATATTTTGTCAGCACGATCGGAGACAGCGTATTGAGCCGAACGAGGTCCTCGATCTGCGAATTGTGCATCAGTGACAGCGCGCCATCGAGCCCGAGCGCGGCGTTGTTAACGAGGCCGAACAGCGGCCCGAATTCATCGCGGAGGTTACGCACCAAGCCGGGAATCTCCTCGATCCTGCCGAGGTCGAAGGCGGCAAAATGCAGCGAGCCGGTTTTGCCGCGCTTGGCTTGAGCGATGGCCGCGGTCAATTCCTTGGTAGGCTTGCGCGCCACGGCGATGACGCGAAAGCCGGCTGTGGCCAGCTTACGGGCAATGCCGAGACCGAGGCCGCGGCTGCCGCCGGTAACCAGCACCGTGCGCGTGTTTTTGATCGCCTTTTTAGCCATAACGCCGCGCCAATTTGCCGGTCGCCGCAACATCGAGCGCGGCGACGATGCTGATTGCCGCCGGCACCTTGTGGCGCGGCAGCGCGTCGCGGCACAGCTTCAAGATGTCGCCCTTGACCCGGCCGAGTTCGTTTATTGCGGCGTCGGCCGACGATTTCAGAACCGCGTCTTTGAGCACCACGTCCGCTATGACGACCGAACCGGTGATCGGGCTACGCTTGCTTCGTACCAGCGACATGCGCACCTGCGGGTGCCGGTTGATCACCGCCTCGACTTCCTCGGGATGAACTTTCAAGCCGCCGATATTGATGATGCCGCCACGGCGGCCGGCGAAGAGATAACGGTCGTCGTGCAACTCCACCATGTCGCCGGTATCGACGAAACCGTCCTGGTCGGCAAGCGGCGCATCGGAGCCCAGATAGCGCGACGCGGCGCGCGGTGAGCAGATGCGCAGCGAATCCTGAAGCACCTTCATCTCAACGCCCTCGCGAGCGCGTTCGACGAATTCGGCGGGAAATCCGGCAAGTCCATCGCGGACCTCGAATGCCACGCCGGCTTCGGTCGAGGCATAAGCGTGGCTGACGACTGCTTGCGGAAAGGCGTTGTGCAAGCTGTCAAGGATCGCCTGGTCGGCGATTTCACCCGACAGCCGGACGTAGCGCGGCGAAATATTGCGTATCGCCGGCGACATCAGCGCGCGGCGCCAATGCGTCGGCGTTCCCAACAGATGCGTGACGCCGTGACGGCCGAGGCGATCGAGATGCTCGCTGATCGGCTCGCCGGCGCTGGAAAGAATGAGCGAGACGCCGCCCAGCGCCGCACGCAGGAAGATCTGCAGGCCGCCATAGCGGCGGATGTCGTAGAACGTGCCCCAGACGGCGTCGCCCTCGACCGGCCGGCCGCGAAACGCCGCGGTCAAGCCGGCAAGCGCGTGCACCACCATTTTCGGCACGCCGGTCGTGCCCGATGTGAGCATGACCCATTCTGTTTCGTGCGTCGGTGCTGGAAATTGTCTCGCGGCTGCGATTTCTGCGGTGCAGTCGACGCGGATCGGCAGATCGAATGCCGCGCTCGTCGCCGAAGTCTTGTCGCGGACCACGGCATCGATACCCGCTCCGGCAACGATCGCCGCGAAATGCTCGGGTTCTGCGTCGGGCGGCAGGATGGTGAGACGGCGCGCGATGCCGTCAAGCTCGATCAAGGCGAGCGCCGTCGTCAGCTGGCTGCCGGTGGCGAGGAGAACGGACTTGCCGTCCAGTTCTTCGAGCCGTCCGCCGAGGCACGTGCCGCCCGCGAGGCCGGCGATACGCGCGCGCGCGTGACGATCAAAGAAAAATCGCTCGCCCGGACCAACATGGGCGCGCAGCGATCGCGCCTCAGTGTGCGCCATTTTCGTAGACTTTCACGAAATCGCCGAAAGTCACGGGAAACAGCGCGTCCTCCGACGCCGTGAAGGGATCGATGCCGAGCTTATCCTCGAGGCGCGCCACCAGCACGGCGAAGCCGAGCGAATCGAGGCCGGAATCCAACAGCACCAGATCGTCGCGCAACGGCGCCAAGATTTTGCCGTGCTCGCGCGCGATCTCTTCCATCTGGCCCATTATGGTTAATTTTACCGACATAACATCGAGCCTACGCTTTGTTCATTTCGAGCCGATATATTCCAAGAACGATTACGATCAAGTTCACGAACGGGACGTGGTCAACACGAATGGTTTCCACTTTGCCGGCAATCCGCTGCCGCCAGATCGACAAGGGCGATGTTCCCGCCGTTGCCGAACTGCTACGGCGCGGATTTCCGAACCGCAATCGCCGGTTCTGGCAACGCGCGCTCAGCGAACTGGCGCGGCGTGAGCCGCCGCCCGGCTTGCCGAAATATGGTTACCTCTTGGAATTGGGCGGCGCCCCGGTCGGCGCAATCCTGATGATTTGCTCGGCGATGCGCGCCGGCGACGCGCTCGCGCCGCGCTGCAATCTGTCGAGCTGGTATGTCGAGCCGGCGTTTCGAACCTATGCGCCGCTTTTGGTGTCGCAGGCGCTGCGCCACAAGGAGGTCACCTACACGAACGTCTCAGCCGCGCCGCACACTTGGCCGATCATCGAGGCGCAGGGCTTTTCGCGCTACAGCGAGGGCATCTTTGTTTGTCTGCCGGCCTTGCAGCGGACAGCCGGCGGCGACGAGGCGCACGTGGTCGCCGCGGAGGCGGCGCCGGCGATTGCCGTCGATGCCTTCGAGCGGGACATTCTGCTGCAGCATGCCGAGCACGGCTGCATCAGCCTGTGGGTGGTGAGCGGCGGGCGCGCCTATCCGTTCGTTTTCCGGCCGCGCCTGGTCAAAGGCTTCATACCCTGCGCGCAACTGATCTATTGCCGCGACATGGCCGACTTCACCCGATTTGCCGGCCCGATCGGGCGCTCTCTGTTGCGGCGCGGCCGCGGCGTCGCCATCGTCGATGCCGACGGGCCGATCCCCGGCCTGATTGGAATTTTCCGCCGCGGCAGCAAACCGAAATATTTCAAGGGTCCGCAGCGCCCGCGGCTCGGCGATCTTGCTTATACCGAATACGCGATTATGGGCGTTTAGTCCTCACACCATCAGTGCTTGGCGCGCCCGCGTCGGCCATTGCGCCAGCTCGAGGCCGTGGGTGGCGAACAGGGCCAGCGCCAGACGATCGATGCCAAAGGCGACGCAGCCGGTATGCGCCGGCGCGCCGACAGCGGTGCGCAAATTCCACGTCGTGCCGAAATGATCGCGATGATAGTTGAAACTCATGCACGCGGTCGGCTGTTCATCCGAATGCACCGGAACGAGCAATTCGAATTTCAATTCCTGCTCGACCTGGCTCATCGCCATCATCTTGGCGCCGCGGCCGAAGAACGGATCGCTTGCCTGCTCGATGCGGTAGGGCAGCGCCAATTGCCCGGCAAAGCCCTCGGCGCGCTTCATCCATCGTGCGCGGAAATCGTGGATCTGCTCGGGCCCGCCAATGCAGACATATTCGCGCATGCGGAACGATTGCAGCCGGTCGAGCATTTTTGACGGCTCGCGGCGGAAGCAATCACAGGCGACGTCGAACACAAGTCCGCCGGCGGGAACGGAGCCGCGGCTCGCGACCAGCGGATAGACCGGATAGCAGGCGGCCGGGCTCAAGACGAGGTCGGCGGCCGCCAGTCCGCCGGTCCAATCCTCACCCGCATCGTAGCGCGCGACGCTTGCGCCAATATGCGAATCATCACCGGTCAGGCAGCTCACGCAGCCGAGAAAGTGCGGAAAGCTCTTGAGGTAGCCGGATTTTTCCAATTGCCGGCGGCTCATCACCGGCGGAAAGCGTAAAACTTCGGTGTCCGCTTTGCGGTAGTACGAGATCAGCGTCGTAAGCCCGTCGACCACCTGCTCGAACACGGCGGTGCGGGCATAAACGCCGTCGATTCCGCTCGGCAGCAACAGCGCCTCGGCGATGGAATCGAGCGAATGCCTGGGCTTTGTCGGTTGCTTGAATGCAACATTCATTTCGTTTTCTGCCTCTTTATTGGTTTTGGAGCGGCGAAGCGTTCAACCGCCGATCGAATCCGGTACGCCGCTCAAAAGCGAAGCCGCGCCGATATTGGCCAAGATGCGGTCGTTGCTGATCATGATCGGCGAGGACAGGATGTCACGCAGGTGCCGTCCGACGCTGAACTCGCCGTCGTTGCGGTAACCCGACAGGCCACAAGTCTGCATCGCGCTCGTGACCGTGGCGACGGCAAGCTCGGAGGCGTTGACCTTGAGCAGGTTCATGCCGGTTTGAAAGTCGATGGTTTCAAGCATGGCCGGATCGGCCGTTTCGAAGCGCTGCCGCGCACTGGCGATCAGGCCGCGCAGCGTTCGCAGCGACGCGTTGGCGCGCGTCAGATGCGCGGCGGCGGGCGGCAATGTTCCGCCGGCGCGTTGCGCGGCGGCGCGTACAAAGCCGCGCGCGCGGTCGACCGCGGCGGTGGCGATGCCGGTCCAGGCCGCGCTCCAAAGCAGATGCGCGACCGGCATCATGGTCTGGGCGTGAATCTTGTCGTAGCTCACCGGCACGATCTGCTCGCCCGAACCGGAGGCGACGAGCTTGAAACCTTCGCTGCAGGTCCCGCGCATGCCGAACGCGTCCCAGCCGACCAGCGGCTCCAGCGTGTAATCTTGCTTGAGAAAGGTCACCAGGACCTGATCGGAGCTGGCGCTGTCGGCGCCACGGCGTGCGGTGGTCACGATGGCGTCGGCGGCTTTGCCATAGGAGATCACGGTGGCTTGCCGCTCTAGCCGGATGCGCGAGCCATTGCGGGTAATAGCCGCCGCGCTATTGCGCACGTCACCGCCGCTCTGCCCCTCCGTCGTCGACGACGCGAACAAGAGCTGCTCGCTGCCGAGCCGGCGCAGCAAAAGCTGATACCACGGACTGCCGCGGCCATGACGGACCAGGCAAGCGACCTTGGTCTGATGCATCGCATAGATCATGGCGGTCGACGCGCAAGCGCGGCCGAGCGCGTAGCAGATGTCGATAATTTCAGTGATACTCGCGCCCTCGCCGCCAAGCTCGCGCGGCACCGCAATGCCAAGCAGGCGCTCGGCGCGTATGGCGGCCATGGCTTCCTCGGGAAACCGCGAGTCGCGATCGACCGCCGCGGCGTGTTCGGCGGCAATCGCGGCGACCCGCTTGGCGCGCGCCGGCAGATCGCCGGCTGCGTCGGCGCGCAGATTGCTCGCCGCGGCGAGAATGCCGCGTGCGGCGGTGCGTGCCGTCTGAACGTCTTGGTCGACCTCTAGAACCGTCGCGGTTCGTACATTCATGATGAGCTCGCGCTGGAAGTGCTGCCTGTCGCATTCGACGCGATATCGTTGCGTCACAGCTAGCGCAAAACTCACAAATCATCGCGGCTTTTATCGGGAATTAGCGCGCTTCTTTGACGTAAAGGTTACCAATCGAAAACCCCTGCCGTGCTAACGGTTCGGCGAGCGCCGCGTGCGATGATGGTTTCGCAAAACAGCGATTTTTCGCGTTTACATTTGGGAAAAATTCACCGTGCTGGATCGCATGACGTCGTCGACAGCCGATCGCATAGCCGAGCTGGTGCGGCAAATCCTCGCCAAGCGCGGTCTCGACCGCGCTGTGGATTATCATGCGGATTTGAGCGAGGCCGGCCTATCGTCGCTCGACACAGTCAATCTGATGCTGGCGGTCGAGACTGAATTCGGGGTGAAAATTCCGGACCGCGACATGACGCCGGCTCATTTTCGCAGCGTTGTCCGGATCGACGGGCTGGTCGGCCGCTTGCTGCAAGCTTGCGCCTCCGCACCGGCGTCATAACACCGACCCCAATTCCTCGATCATTTGGCCAAAAGAAAAAGCCGGGATTGGGATGAGCTCCCCAATCCCGGTCTTGCAACGCAAGACTAGCTACTGACGGTTTTATTTACTGGCGGCCTTGATAGCCGTTCTGATTTTTCATGACCTTTTGCGTGTTGGAGGCAGAGCCGGTCTTCGGCCCGCCAACTTGATGCGTGCCGAGACCGCCGGACGCCGCAGCGTTGCCGGTGGTCGAGCCGCTCATTTGCGCCATCGCCATGGACGAGGCGCCGGCCAATAACGCCGCTGCAATCGCCATTTTGATTGTCGTTTTCATCTAATACTCCTTCTTGCCACGCTTCATGCGGGAACTTCACCCGTAGGCGCGACATACCGGTGAAAACGCCTTTGCAGCGGCAGCGTTCCAAATATTGGGTAAATAAACGGCAGACCGGCGCGGAACCTTTTGGCACGCGGGGCTGATTGCTCGACGTCCTTTGGCGCAGTATCGTTCCGCCACTCATCCTACCGTGCTTGTCCGCATTCAAATCTACAAACTAAAATCAGCCCATGCCCAAGACAGTGTATTACGCCGGCGTCGGACCTGCGCTGACGCCTTACGATATCGACGTCGACGGCGCAGCTTTGAGCGCGCGCAGTGCAGTCACGCTGCCGGCCAATATTCAATATGCCTGGCCGCATCCGTCGCGGCGCTTTTTGTATGTGGTGTCGAGCAGCGGCGGACCTGGCATTGCCGGCGACAAACATTATGCCAGCGCGCTTGCGATCGATCCGGCGACCGGAGCATTGCGGCCGCACGGCGAACCGGCTGCGCTGCCGTCGCGTCCGATCCACGCTTGCGTCGACGGCAGCGGCCGCTATTTGTTGACGGCTCATAATACGCCGAGCAGCGTCACCGTTCATCGCCTCAACGCCGACTGCACGATCGGCGCGCCGGTGGCGCAGCCCGGCAGTCTCGACACCGGAATCTACGCGCATCAAATCCGCGTCGCGCCGGACAATCGCACCGTGATTTTGGTCACACGCGGCAATAATGCCGGCGAGGGCAAGCCCGAGGATCCGGGCGCGATCAAGACATTCCGCTTCAGCAACGGCGTGCTGGGCAATCTCGCTTCGATCGCGCCCGGCAACGGACTGGGCTTCGGACCACGACATCTCGATTTTCATCCAACCAAGCCCTGGGCGTTCGTCTCGGTCGAGCGGCAGAACAAGCTCTATGTTTATGCCCTCGACGGCGCGACCAGCCTTGCCCGCGCTCCCTTGTTCATCAAGGAGACGTTGTCCGATCCGAATTCGGCCGTACCGCAAGGCACCGGACCGATTCACGTGCATCCCAACGGCAAATTCGTCTATCTGACCAATCGCACCTTTCCGGCATCCGGCCCCGGCGCGCGCAAGATCGCGCCCGGCGGCGAGAACAGCGTCGCCGCCTTCGCCGTCGACCCAACGACGGGCGAGCCGACGCTGCTGCAAAACCTCGACGGCCGCGGCCTGCAATTGCGTACCTTCGGCATCGATCCGAGCGGCCGGCTTCTGGTCGTCGCCGGCATCATGGCGGCCGAGGACGGCACGCTGCCGGCCGGCATTACCGTGATGCGCATTGGCGTTGACGGCAAACTTACCTTCATGCGCAAATACGACGTCGAGGTCGGCAGCGCCCAGCAATTTTGGAGCGGCATGGTTACGCTGGGATAATTGCCAGCGGTATCAATCATGTGCCTTCTTGTTCCGCTCGGCCAGTCTCCCATTTTACGGATCATAAATCCTTCAGGCTAAGGTCATAACGTCATGTCCATCCGGCCCGTGAAAAGCATCGTCACTTCGAAGCCGATCATCGAAGGCGCCGGCGTCAAGCTCAACCGCGCATTCGGCTTCGGCAACACCTCCGAATTCGATCCGTTCCTCCTGCTCGATGATTTCCGCAACGATCGGCCCGACGATTATCGCGCGGGCTTTCCGTGGCATCCGCATCGCGGCATTGAGACCATTACTTATGTGCTGGCGGGCACTGTCGAGCACGGCGACAGCCTCGGCAACCGCGGCAATCTCGAAGCCGGCGACGTGCAATGGATGACGGCCGGCCGCGGCATTCTGCATCAGGAAATGCCGCAGGGCGACGCCCAAGGCCGCATGCACGGCTTTCAGCTCTGGGCCAATCTGCCGTCGTCGCTGAAAATGACGGCGCCGCGCTATCAGGACGTCAAAGGCGCCGAAATTCCCGAGATCGTCGACGACGACGGCACCCGCGTGCGCGTGGTGTGCGGCGATTTTTGGGGCCGGCGCGGCCCGATCGAAGGCGTCGCCGCCGATCCGCGCTATCTCGATATCGCCGTGCCGCCGGGCAAGCGAAAGACGCTGCCGGTGGAAGTCGAGCGGCATGCCTTCGCCTATGTGTTCGAAGGCTCTGGCGATTTCCGCGGCGCCTCGGCGCCGTTCGGCGTGCTGACGGAAGAGACCGGCGGCGGCAACGAAATCCTTGTGCGCGAGCAGACCGGCAACCGATCGCTGGTTTTGTTCGACCGCGGCGACGAAGTTACCGTCCAGGCCGGCGAGCAAGGCATCCGTTTTCTCCTCGTTTCCGGCAAGCCGATCGAGGAGCCGGTCGCCTGGCACGGCCCGATCGTGATGAACACGCAGGCCGAGCTGCAGCAGGCCTTTGCCGAGCTGCGCGGCGGCACGTTCATCAGGTAACATTCTGCCCCTGTGCCCGTGGGGGCGGGTTTCAAACCCGCCCCTACAAGGCGATGCCGCAAATCGCCGCAACTCCCATCCCATAAATCTGCTATCCTTCCCTCGCCGGAAAGCGCGCGCCACCGCAAGGCCGACACGCCAGCAAGCAAAAAGTTGCGCCATCAGGGAGGGGACACATGAGAAAGCTCTTTGCCATTGTTGTGGCCGCCGCGGCGGCCGTTTCGATCAGCGCCGTGGTCCGCGCCGACAATTACCCGTCGCGGCCGATCACCTTCATCAATCCGTTCGGCGCCGGCAGCGCCAGCGATACGCTCTGCCGCATCCTCGGCGACAAGCTCGGCGCCGCGCTCGGCCAGCCCGTCATCACCGACGATCGCCCGGGCGCCGATGGCGCGCTGTCCGCGCTTTACGTCCATCATCAGCCGGCGGACGGTTACTCGCTGTTGATGGCGACCAATTCGCCGCTCTCCGCCGATCCTTTCCTGCACAAGGACGTCGAGTACGACGCGGTGAAGGATTTCGTGCCGATCACCCGCGTCGGCAGCTTCACGCTGATGCTGGTGGTCAATCCGAAATTGCCGATTCACTCGGTCAAGGAGCTGGTGGCTTACGCCAAGGCCAATCCCGGCAAGCTATCGTTCGCCAGCGGCAACACCGCCGGCATCGTCGGCGGCAAGACGTTGGCGCATTGGGCCGGCATCGACGTTCTGCAGGTGCCCTACAAGAGCACGCCGCCGGCGCTCGAAGACATCATCGCCGGACGCGTCTCCATGATGTTCGCCGATTTCACCACCGCCATGCCGCACGTCAATTCCGGCGCGCTGCGGGCGCTGGCGATTTCGCGCATCAAGCGCAGCGCGCTCTACCCCAGCCTGCCGACGCTCGACGAAGACGGATTGAAGGGATTTAACCTCGATGCCTGGGCTGGCATCGTCGCGCCGGCCGGCACGCCGCCGGACGTTGTCGCCAAGCTCAACACCGCGCTGCGCAAGATCATCGACGACCCCGACACCCAGACCAAGTTCAAGAATGTCGGCTTCGAAGGCTTCTCCTCGACGCCGGCGGAGCTCGGCGACTACATCAAGGCCCAGCTCGTCGAATGGGGCAAGATGGTCAAGGACGCCAACATCCAGGCGGATTGAACTTCCCGCCCCGCGATCGCGGGGCGGATGCAAGCATTCCCGTTCCCGCGGCGCGATCAGCCCGCGAGTGCTGTCAAAGAGCGATGTTTCGAACCGTCATTGCGAGCGAAGCGAAGCAATCCAGTGCAGCGGAGAGGTTCCGGATTGCTTCGTCGCTCCGCTCCTCGGGCCGCAAATTTTGCGGGACTCACATATCTCGAAATAGGCGCCCGGCAGGAGGCGTCTGAAGGCTGCAATGGAAATAGACGATTCGATTACGCAGCTGGGAGCAAAGCTGGACGCGTGGTGGGCCAAGTTTTCCGCGATACTCTATTCCGAGGACCGCACCGCGCAGGGCAACGCATTGCTTCGAGGATTCGAGATCGCCAAGGAATTCGATCGCCTCAAAGCTGAAGGATTGGCGGCTATCACGGCCTTGCTCAATTGTCAGGGCGCGGATGACGGCACCCATGCAGAGCGCGTCGCGTCTCTTCTCCAAGGCTTCGCATTCGGTGCCAAGCTGGCGTCGACCCTGCATGGCGAATTCCGCGATACGAAAACAGAAATTATAGTGGTGAATCTGATGTACACGATCGTCGAAGCGCTGGACGCCATCGACCCTGCCGGGCCGCGCTTGCCACGCTGCTCGACGGCAGCGACCCGAGGGTGCAAGTATTTGCCGGCGCTTATATGATGAAATCGATGCCAGAGCGCGTCATTCCCATCCTGCGCGAGATCCAGGAGAAGGAACACGCCAACAGCGCGCATTTCAACGCCTATTGGACGCTTGTCCGTTGGGAGCGCGAGGGGAAGCACGCAGCAGCGAACAATTAATTCGGATGTGGCCGAAGCAATATGGTAGAGTTCGCCATGGTCAAGACATTGGAAACCGCGATCGGCAGAGCACCGGCATGAAGATCAAAGTCGTCGTGCATGAGGCGGAGGAAGGCGGCTTTTGGGCCGAGGTGCCCGCCATTCCCGGCTGCGCCACCCAAGGTGAGACCATGGACGAGTTGATGCGCAACCTGCACGAAGCGACCGAAGGCTGTCTTGCGGTCGACGTCGCGGCGCCTCAGCCCGGCGGCAAGGAGCGCATCCTCGAAATCGCCATATGAGGACGATCGCCGGCCGCGAATTCACGCGGATGATCGAGCGTCGCGGCTGGCAATTGCTGCGAATCAGCGGCAGCCATCACATCTACGGCAAGCCCGGCAGCGTCGTCCGCCTGTCCGTTCCCATTCACGGCAATCGACCGCTCAAGGCCGACTTGCTTCGTCATTTGGCCAAGCTCGCCGTAACGGCGCCGGTTGCTCATCGAGCATCGTCTGGATCGCAGCGCGCGTCGTGTCGCGGTCGAGGCCGTGGCGCTCCACGAGGTCCGCGCAATCGGCCAGGATCGCATCGGCGTCCTGCATCAGTTTCAGCCGCTTGAAAGTGTCGTCGTGGTGCAGGCCCATGCTTAAGCCTACGATTTCGTACAAATTCAAAATCTGGAATGGAAAGTCGCGCTCGTGGGCGCACAGTTCGCGGTGGTCGGAGTGGTAGAGCGCGACCAGCGCGTCGATGCCGGCCGCTTCGGCGGCCTTGAGCTCGGCTTCCTGCAGCACGCGGCGGTGCGCCGGCAGCGGTTTGAGGTCGTTGGCCTGCAGGCCGACCGCCGGCTGCTGCAGATCGACCAGTTGGACGCCCGGAATGCTGCGCAAAATATCCTCGGCGGCGGCGACCACGCCGCGGACGCCGGGGTGCTTGTGCAGCGCGATCCGCATCGGCACCGGATTGCGCAGTAGCGGCCGCAGCCGGTCGAGATGCCGGTGCACGAACATCGTGAACGGCGTCATGTCGAACGGTTTTGCGCCGCGCGTCTTCTCCGCCGCCGGCAGCGTCATTTCGGTGAACTGGACGTGGCACGACGGGCACCACGAGATCACCTGTTTGGTCTTGCTCTGCGACAGCTTGTCGAGCGCACTCTCGGCGACCCGGCCGAAGGTCGCGAGATCGCCGGCGCGCAGTTGCTGAATGCCGCAGCAATGGGTCGGGCCGCCCATGACTTCGTAAGAGATACCGAGCGCGTCCATGACGTCGAGCGCGAGCAGCGCGATGTGCGGCGTCTTGAGCACGTTGCAGCCGGTGTAGAAGATGAAGTCGGCTTGCGCTGCGGAGGCGCCGGCCGGCTTGGTCCCTTGCCCGAGCCGCGCCAACAGCGCGTCGTCGAGCTGGATTTTCGACATGGCGTTGACGTCGCGCGCGACATGGCGGAAGCCGTCGACGCCCTTCTTCCGCATCACCGCCGCGTCGTTCTTGGAGCGCGCCATGGCCGCGCGCGCCATGCCGAGCAGAAAGCGCGGATTGACGCCGTAGTCGCACGCCTCGATGCAGTCGCCGGACCGGATGCAGCCGCTCGCCCATTTGCGCGCCGCGTCGCTGCCTTCGCCGTGGCGGAGGATATTGATGACGCCCTCGATGACGCCGACCGGGTTGGCGCGCTCCTCGGCGGTGAGACCAGCCGCCACGGTCGTGGGACAGGCCGTGACGCATTTGCCGCAGCGGGTGCAGGCGTCGATCATGGTGTCGACGCGGGATTGCAGGGCAAACTCAAATGTTTCCGGCATGACACATAATGTACTCCCGACCGAGGCCCGATTGAAGGCCCCGGAAGGGCGTTGTAAAAGCGCAGCACCCGCATCCAATGCCCGGCCGTCTGCCGGGCAAATCTTTGAAATAGCGGCTTATGAAGACCTGCCATTGCAGCGGTTTGGATCGATGGACCCCGACCCCGACCGCGCCGGCGAAATGTGAGGATTGCGATGGGTGAATACGCGATTGGCCAGCCGGTTCCGCGATTCGAGGATCCGCGCCTGGTCCAGGGTCAGGGCCGCTATATCGCCGACATGACGTTTCCCGGCATGGCGTTCGGCGCCGTGCTGCGCTCGCCGCGTGCCCATGCCCGCATCCGCTCCATCGACACCGCGAAAGCCAAAGCGGCGCCGGGCGTGCTCGGGGTGTTCACCGGCGCCGACTACAAGGCCGCGGGCTTCGGCGACTTGCCGGTGCCCGGCGGCTTGAAGCGCCGCAACGATGCGCCCGGCTACCGGCCGCGCTATCCGGCGCTGGTCGAGGACCGCGTGCGCATGATCGGCGACTATGTCGCCTTCGTCATCGCCGAGACCTATTTCCAGGCGGCCGACGCCGCCGAATTGATCGAGGTCGATTACGAACCGCTGCCGGCCGTGGTCTCGACCGGCGACGCGGTCAATTCCGGCGTGCCGCTGGTGTGGGAGGATTGCCCGAACAATATCGGTTTCGTCCAGGTCGAGGGCAACAAGGAGGCGGCCGACGCGGCGTTTGCGCGCGCGGCGCATGTGGTCAAACAAAAATTCGTCATCAGCCGCGTCACCGCGGCGACCATGGAGCCGCGCGGCTGCATCGGCCTCTACGAGCCGGCCGACGGCCGCTACACCATCTACACGACATTGCAGCGGACCAATGTGTTCCAGACCGAGCTGTCGCAATTCGTGCTGAAAGTGCCCGACAACAAGATCCGCGTGGTGTGCGGCGACATCGGCGGCAGCTTCGGCATGAAGTCGGCGGTCTATAACGAAGTCGCGCTAGTGCTGCTCGGCGCCAAGCTGATCGGCCGGCCGGTGAAATGGGTGGCGACCCGCTCGGAATCGTTCCTGTGCGACGCGCAGGCGCGCGACAACGTCACGGAAGCCGAGATGGCGCTCGACAAGGACGGCCATTTCCTGGGCTTCCGCGCCAAGATCATCGCCGCCATCGGCGCCTATATGCAGGTCGGCATGCCGGCCTTCACCGGCAATCTCGGCACGCTGGCCGGCGTCTACAAAACGCCGGCCTCGCATATCGACGTTACCGCGGTGTTCACCCACACCCAGCCGGTGCGGCCCTATCGCGGCAACGGCCGCCCCGAAGCCGGCTATGTGATCGAGCGCATGGTCGACCTTGCCGCCGACCAGCTCGGCATCGATCCGGCCGAGATCCGCCAGCGCAACAGCATTCCGTCGAGCGCGATGCCGTTCAAGACCAGCGTCACCTTCACCTACGACTGCGGCGAATTCGGCAAGAATCTGGAACTGGCGCTTAACGCCGCCGACAAGAAAGGTTTTGAGGCGCGGCGCGCCAAGTCGAAAAAGAACGGCAAGCTGCGCGGCTTCGGTTTTTCCAACACCATCGAGCGCTCCGCCGCGCCAGGACTCGAAGGCGCCGAAATCCGTTTCGACCGCACCGGCTCGGTGGCGATTTTTTCCGGCAGCATCAATCAGGGCCAGGGTCATGAGACCGCGTTCAAGCAGGTCGTCTGCGACCGGCTCGGGCTCGATCCCAACGAGGTGACTTATATCCAGGGCGACACCGACCAGGTGTTTTTTGCCGAAGGCACCGGCGGCTCGCGCTCGGCGGCCTATTCGGGATCGGCCTTCACCATGGCCGCGGAGAAGATCGAAACTAAGGCCAAGGCGATCGCCGCCAATATGTTCAAGGTCGATTTGGCCGACATCAAATTCGCCGACGGCGTGCTCTCGAGCCAGAAGACCAACCAGACGCTGACCATCAAGGAAGTCGCCAAGGCCTCGCTCGATCCGAAGAACCTGCCGCAAGGCATGGAATGCGGATTGATCGAGAAGGCGATCTACAGCGGCAAGGTGGCGAGCTATCCGAACGGCGTCCACGTCTGCGAGCTCGAGATCGACCCGGACACCGGCGAGGTGGAAATCCTGCACTACAACGTGGTCGACGACGTCGGCACCGTGATCAATCCACTGTTGCTGCACGGCCAGATTGACGGCGGCATCGCCATGGGCATCGGCCAAATTTTGATGGAAGACATCAAGTTCGACGCCGAGGGGCAGATCCTCACCGGCTCGTTCATGGACTATGCCATGCCGCGCGCCGGCGACATGGGCGGTTTTCACGTCGATTCAAATCCGGTGCCGACCAAGACCAATCCGCTCGGCGTCAAAGGCGCCGGCGAAGCCGGCTGCGTCGGCGCCATGCCGGCGGTCGCCAATGCGCTGGTCGATGCGCTCTCAGTCCTCGGCATCAAGCACGTCGCCATGCCGGCCACGCCGGAAGTGTTGTGGCGGGCGATCCACGAAGCGCGCGGCAGTTAGCCCCGCCCCTGCGCAGTCCGATAGTTCCCGGCGCGCGCCGTCCGCCGCGCTTTGTCTTGTAGCTTACACGCAGGGCTAGTATAATTTTCACATTCTCGTCAGCCGTTAGCCGCATTCGACAGGGAGATAGAGCGATGGAATACACCGTAGACAAGAAGACCGTTGAGTCGCTTGGCGCCAAGCTCGATCAGTTGCAGAAGGGCCTGAACGATAACGAGAAGGTCCTGCTCGCTTCCGTGTTGAAGGCCTCAACAGCCCACGGCATCGGCAAGCCGCCGTCCGAGTTGGTCAAGGCTATCTCCGGAAAGTTCCAATTGGGCGAGGATGTTGTCACCATTTGAGGTGATCGCGGCCGGCGTGGCGGCGGTAACGCCAAAGTGCTCACTCTGGCCAAGACGCTCGAAGGGTTCGGCGGCCACGCGATGAAATAATCGCGCGGCGCCGCGACGCGCGGCTTCAGGCCGCCAGCGAGTGATCGATACGTCCCATGGCGCTTCGCAGAGCGGCAAAACAATCGGGGTCGATCGCCGTGCCGACCATCTCTGCCATCAGCGCCAGGGCTTTGGTGACCGGCATGGCGGAACGATAAGGCCGGTCGGCGGTCAGGGCATCGAAAATATCGGCCGTCGTAATGATCCGGGCTTCGCGGACGATCTGATCGCCGCTGAGCCCGCGCGGATAGCCTTTGCCGTCAAGCCGCTCGTGATGGGCGCCGGCAATGGCGGCAAGATCGCCAAACGCGGCGATACGCGACAATATCGTCTCGCTATAAGCGGCGTGCATCTGCATCGCAGCCCATTCGTCCGCGTCGAGCTTGCCCGGCTTATCAAGAATGGAGTTGCTGACGCCGAGCTTGCCGATGTCGTGTAGCAAGGCCGCGCGCTTGAGCCAGCGCCGCCGCTCGTTCGACAAACCCATTTGCTCGGCGATCAGATCGGTGAACAGCGTGACGCGTTCGCTGTGTCCGCTGGTGAAAGGACTCTTCGAATCGATGACTTGCGCGAAGGCGGCGGCAATATCGTCGAGATAGTCTTCGTCGACGGCGATGCGATCTTGCGCCGGTTCCAAAGCGTAAAGCGCCTGCTGTAAATTGTCCGAACGCAAAGTGTCCCAGAATCCCGCACGCCCGGCGACCCGTTCGAAGGCGTCGGCCAGTTGCGGATCGAACCAGCTTCCCGATCGATGCCGCACTTCCTTGCACGCGGCCTCGATGCCGGCGCCGACCTGAAACACGTCGACGACCTGCGCCAACAGGGCGATCCGCGAATAGACCGGAATGTCTTGCGCGGCGGCGGCAGTCGGCAGACCGCTACCGTCCCAATGCTCATCCAGATTTTGTATGCCTTGCGCGACAGCCTCGGAAAACCGCATTTTTCGCGCGATCTCCGCGCCGCGGTGACAGCGCGTTTCGACCAGCTCTTTGGGAGCCGTCCCCGCGGTCTGGAACGCGGCGATCAGCGCGCGGATGCGTTCCGCGAGCCCGGCTTTCAATCCGGTGTGCGACAGAACGAAACGAAGCGCCTGCGGCAAGCTGCCGTCAATCAATTTGGCGTCGTGTTTGAAACTCAGGTCGTCGGTCATATAAAGCTGGCAGATGCGCGCCGCGTTGCTGCTGCAGCCGAGGTCCTTCAACAGCAGCGTGTAATAGAGCTCCCATATTTCGGGTTCGCTCAGAGCGATCTCGCGGCCGACATGGATCCCGATCCAGCAACAGCGCACGCAGTGTCCGGCCGGCTGACCCTCGACCATATCCAAGGCGTGGCTGAGCGCTCCCAGCAACTCGGAGAGGACGATTTGCTGTTTTCCAAATGGGCCCGGCGTGGCGCGCATCGCGGCGAAATCCGAAAACCGGCTGTTACTGCGACGGAACGCGCTTCCCGCCAAATGACCGGTCAATCTATCAAATTCCTCTTAACGGGGCCTTTCAACGTTCGGGGGAATCCATGCCTATCGGGAACTGTGGCGCTGGCGGTTCGCCGGCCGCGACCCCGGGTTCAATTGCGGGAAGATCAGATCACGGCCACAGCCTGAATCTCGATCATCATCTGCGGCTGGGCGAAGCCGGCGACCGTGATGGCGGCGCTGGCCGGAAAGTCCTTGCCGAAAATCTCCAAGCGCAGCTCGGTCATGCGCGTGGTATAGCGCGCGTCGATGAGAAACACCGTCATGGTGACGAGATCGGCGAGTTTGGCGCCGGCCTCGGCCAGCGTCTTTTCGATATTGCGGAACGTCTGCCGGCACTGCGCGTCGAAATCGCCGGCCAGCGATTTTCCGGCATCGTCCACCGCGCCGGTATGGCCGGCAAGCCAGATGGTTTTGCCGCCCTCGGTGATGACGGCCGTCGAATAAGCCCGCGTCTGCGCCCGCGGCCCGCGAATGAATGATTTTTGCACGGTTGCCTCCCTCACTTTCGTCATGGCCGGACTTGTTCCGGACTCCCACGTCTATGCTGCGCCGCGATATCGTAAAGACGTGGATGCCCGCGACAAGCGCGGGCATGACGGCCTAGATTACGCCCATGCCGGACACCGATAATCACCCCCATTCGACCGCCACCCTCCCCCTTGCCGGCATTCGCGTGCTCGAATTCTGCCACACCATCATGGGGCCGACGGCGGGGCTCATTCTCGCCGATCTTGGCGCCGATGTGATCAAGATCGAGCCCGTCGCCGGCGACCACACCCGCCGGCTTTACGGTTTTGCCGCCGGATTCTTCCCGACCTTCAACCGCAATAAGCGCAGCCTCGCGCTCGACCTGAAGTCCGAGGAGGGACGCGCGCTGCTCTATCGCCTGGCGGGAACCGCCGACGTCGTCCTGGAAAACTACGCACCCGGCACCATGGAGCGGCTTGGCGCCGGCTATGCCGATCTGGCGGCGAAAAATCCGCGCACCATCTACTGCGCGCTGAAGGGATTCTTGAGCGGCCCTTACGAGCATCGCCCGGCGCTCGACGAGGTGGTGCAGTTCATGGCGGGCTTGGCCTATATGACCGGCCCGCCGGGCCAGCCGCTGCGCGCCGGCGCCTCGGTGGTCGACATCATGGGCGGCATGTTCGCGGTGATCGGCATCCAGGCCGCGCTGCGCGAGCGCGAGCGCACCGGCTGCGGGCAAATGATCAAATCCGCGCTGTTCGAATCCACCGCCTTTCTGATGATGTCGCACATGGCCGGCGAAGTGGTGACCGGCAAGCCGATGCCGCCGATGCCTTCGCGCGAAGGCGCGTGGGCCATCTACGAACCCTTCACCACCGCCGACGGCGAGCAGATTTTCGTCGGCATCACCAGCGACGGCCAATGGCGGCGCTTCTGCGAGCATTTTGCGCGGCAGGATCTGTTGGCCGACCCGGCCTACCAGACCAACGAGGATCGCGTGCGCGCCCGGCCCGTGCTGCGCCCGCTGGTCGCCGAGATCGTCGCCCGACACAAGCTCGCCGCGCTTGCCGACGTGTTCGACCGTATCGATATTCCGTTTGCCCCGGTCGCCAAGCCGGGCGACCTGTTCGACGATCCGCAGCTCAACGCCGGCGGCCGCATGCTCGATGTCGCGTTTCAGAACGGCAAGCGCGCAAAACTTCCGCGGCTGCCGATCGAGATGAGCGAGCACGATTTCGGCCTGCGCCGGCAAGCGCCGCGCATCGGCGAGAATTCCCGTGAGATTCTTGTCGAGCTCGGGCTTGACGAAGAGGAGATCGGTGGATTGATCAAGCACGGTGTCGTCGCCGCCGGAGAAGCCTCATGAGCGATTTGCCGGCGGCGGTGCACATTACCGAAGAAGGGCCGCGCGAGGGCTTTCAGATCGAGAAGGGCCCGATCCCGACCGCGCGCAAAATCGAGCTGATCGACGCGCTGGCGCAGACCGGACTTGACCGCATCCAGGTCGCGTCTTTCGTCAATCCGAAGAACGTGCCCGGCATGGTCGACGCCGAAGACGTGGTGCGCGGCATCGCGCTGAAACCCGGCGTCGCCTACACCGCGCTGTGGCTCAACGAGAAAGGATTTCAGCGCGCACTAGGATTTTCCGACCGGCTGACCAATACCGGCACCATTCAGCTCTGCGCCTCGGAGAAATTTTCCATCCGCAATCAGAACCGCACCGCAGCCCAACAGCTCGCCGGCCAACACGCCCTCGTCGACATGTACAAGGCGGCCGGAATTCCGGTCGAGCGCGGCAGCATCATGGCGGCGTTCGGCTGCAATTTCGAAGGCGATATTCCAGTCTCCCGCGTGGTGGCGCTGACGCAACAAATCATCGACGTGGCGGCGGAGCATGGTGTGACGCTGCAATACATCACGCTTGCCGACACCATGGCTTGGGCGACGCCGCTCGCCATCAAGCGCACGGTTGGCGCTTTGCGCGAGCGCTGGCCCGATCTCGACGTGGCGCTGCATCTGCACGACACCCGCGGCATGGCAATCGCCAACGCCTACGCCGGACTCGAAATGGGCGTGACGCGGTTCGACGCCGCGGTCGCGGGGCTCGGCGGCTGCCCGTTCGCCGGCCACGCCGGCGCCGCCGGCAATGTTTGCACCGAGGATATGGTTTTCCTCTGCGAGGAAGTGGGCATCAAGACCGGCATCGATCTTGACGCGCTGATCGCATGCGCCAAGCTTGCGGAAGATATCGTCGGGCATCCGCTGCCTGGCGCGGTGATGAAGGGCGGGACGCTGAAGAGGTTTAGGAGCTAATTTTCTGTCATCATCCGCGCAGGCGGATAATCCAGTACACATTAACCTGCGATTACTGGATGCCCGCCTTCGCGGGCATGACAATTACTTCTCCCCCAAAATCTTCCAGATCCCGCTCGCCGAGGCGACGATGCGGGCGCCGACTTTCAGCTTGCCTTCGATGAACAGCACCGAGCGCGTTTCGCGCACAACATCGCAATGCGCTTCGACGAAATCGCCGATCTTCACCCCGGCGATGAACTGCATGTTCATCGCGATCGTGGCGTGGGGCTTGTCGCCGGTGAGGCGGCGGCCGGTCATGCCCATAGCCTGATCGGCCAAGCTCATCAGCACGCCGCCGTGCAGCATGCTGCGATGGTTCCTGTGCTTGTCCGCGGTCACGAGGCCGAACAGCCCGTCGCCCTTGCGCCAGATCGGCCCGATCAGTTCGCCGAAATTATGCGCCTTAACACGTTCCCACCCCTGGGCGGCTGGATCAAACGCCGCTTCCGTCGTCGCCACCTTGTCGTTCATGCCGGCACCTTGGTTTTCTGCCTCGCGGCGAGCCGCCGGCCGATATCGGGAATGAGCTTTTCGGCATTGACGCCCGCGACCAGCGCGCGGCCGTTGCCGCCGAGCGCGCGCACCGCCGCGACATAACCGGCGACCTCGCTCGGCTCGCGCACGGCTTGCGGATAATCCGACGCGAACACGAGCTGCGAGAAGGACAGCTCGTCGAGACCGAAGCGGACCCAGTCGGCACCCCATTCCGCGGCATGATCGGGGCCGGCCCAACCCGCGATGTCGTAATAAAGCCGATGATCGAGATAATGATCGAACGGCTGGCGCGGCTGCCGGCCGTGACGCGGCACGGTGGCCGTGCCCCACTTGGCGCGCTGCTGAAAGCCGCGGATGCGGCCGAGATAGCGGCCGATGCCGCCGGCAAAATGCGAGAACTGAATCCGCAAAGTCGGCAGCTCATCGAGCAGGCCGCAATTGATCAGCCGCACCGCCGCCGTCATCAGCGAGAATTCCCAGCCGAGCATGCGGCCGAGATCGTCGGCATCCATGCGCGCCCAGGTGATGACGCGCGGCAGCGGGTGGATGAACACATAAAGATTGAGATCGGCGCAGGCTTTCCAGAACGGCCGCAAGCCTTCCGCGTCGAGCGGCTGATCCTGCAATTCCGAGCCGACGACGACGCCGGGAAAGCCAAGCTCGACGGCACAGCGTTTCAGCTCGGCCGCGGCTTCCGCAGGTTTCAGCGCCGGCACGTGCGCCAGCCCGATGAAACGCCCGGGATGCGCCTTCTCCGCTTCGCGCATGCGATCGTTGATTTGACGGCAGATCGCGACATCGGGCTGGTCGAAGCCCGAGCCGCAGGTGAGCACGCCGGCGTCGATGCCGGCGGCGTCCATCATGCGGACATGCGCACCCAGATCCGCGAGCAGCGGATTGAGCAGATAATTTGGATTGCCGTCGCGATCGAGATCGACCGTGACCTTGCTCGGATCGCCCTTAAGCAATTCCGGCGGCGTGTAGTGTTGCTGGAAGTCGATGAGCATGGGGGTCATGTAGCCTGGATTGAGCGACAGCGAAATCCGGGAACGATCGGTAGGCTTGTAGGCCGCTCCCGGGTTTCGCTGTCGCTCAACCCAGGCTACGCACTTTTACATGATGGCGAATTCGGTGTTGCGGCGGTCGGTCACCAGCATGGCGCCGGGGTAATGCGTTATACAGAATTCCGGCTTGACCGCCATGATCACCGATTGCGGCGTCACTCCGCAGGCCCAGAACACGGGAATCTCGTCGTCGTGGATCGGCACCGCGTCGCCCCAGTCGGGCTTGGCGATGTCTTTGATGCCGATCGATTCCGGCTTGCCGAGATGCACCGGCGCGCCGTGCACCGACGGAAACCGCGTGGTGATTTGCACGGCACGGATGGCGTCGGCCGGCTTCATAGGCCGCATCGAGACCACCAGCGGACCATGGAACGGCCCCGCCGGGATCGTCTCCACCGCGGTGCGGTACATCGGCACCGTGCAATCGCAGGTCATGTGGCGTAGCTCGATGCCGCCGTCGAGCAGCGCCTGCTCGAAGGAGAACGAGCAGCCGATGGCGAAGGTGACCAGATCGTCGCGCCAATCTTTGATGATATCGCTCGGCTCGTCGGCGAGCGCGCCGTCGCGCCAGACCCGATAGCGCGGCAGATCGGTGCGGATGTCGAGGTCGTCGGCCAATTCCGGAATGTGAGGATCGCCCGGCGCGGAGACGCCGATCAGCGGGCACGACTTGGGATTGCGCCGGCAGAACTGCAGGAAATCCTCCGCCAAGGCGTGCGGCAGGATCGCGAGGTTGGCTTGCACAAAACCGGGCGCCAAGCCCGAGGTCGGGCCGGAATGCGCATTGCGCCGAATGGCGAGCCGGGCGGCGCGGCCGCTGACAAGCACCTCGGCGTTTTCCCGCCGCATCGCCGCCGTTGCCATTGCGTACTCTCCATTCCCATTTCGCGAAGCTCTTCAGAAGCTCTTGCCTAGTTTATCATCATGCCAGCCGGGAAGAAGCCGTCCCTTACCGCGACGATGTTACGCGTGGCGCGTGCGGGGCGTCGATTGCGACAATGCGAATTCGGGTTGAAAATGGTCGCAATATCGCGTTTGCTAAGCTAACCGCGCAAAAGAAAGCCCGTTCAAGGGCCGGCAGCATGGGGCTTTTGGCTAAATCCAGCAGGAGGAACAATCGATGACCGAGAAGTGGAAACAAGAGAAGTGGGCTGAGGACATCTGGTACAGCGGCAAAGTCACCCGCCGCCGTATCGTCGGCTGGGGCGGCGGCGCGATCGGCGCCATGATGCTGGTCCCCGCGCCGTGGCGCGCCGCTTTCGGCGCCGAAAAGGCCTACAAGATCGGTTCCGAGCAGCCGCTGTCCGGCGCCGGCGCCGCCGGCGGCAAGACCGCGGTGGTCGGCCTGCAAATGGCCGCCGATCGCATCAACAAGAGCGGCGGCATCAATGGGCGGCCGGTCGAACTCGATATCGTTGACGACGAAAGCTCGCCGGCGGTGGCACGGCAAAAAAGCGAAAAGCTGGTGCAAGAGGACAATGTCGACGCCCATGTCGGCGGCTTTCTCTCCAACATCTGCCTCGCCTGCATGCCGGTGTGGGAAGACGCCAAGATCATCAACATGATCAGCGTCTGCCTCGACACCACGCTGACCACCACTCACTGCAACCGCTACAGCTTCCGGACCTACGATTACGCGCCGGCGCAAGCCGTGGCCTTCGCCCCGACGCTGACCAAGATGGCCAAGAAGTGGCACATCGCCTACCTCGATTATTCCTGGGGCCAGTCGACGCGCGATGCCTATATCGCGCAGATCAAAAATAGCGGCGGCGAAGTGACGGGGACTACCGGCATCCCGCTGAACACCCCCGACATGACGCCGTTCCTGTCGAAGATTTCCGGCGACATCGAAGGCCTGTTCGGCATCTTCTTCGGCAAGGACGGCGTCACCGTCGCCACCCAGGCCTACGACCTCGGACTGACCAAGAAATACAAATGGGCCGGCGACGGCTCGATCTCGGAATCGACCAATCTGATCGCCATCGGCGACAAGATCGACGGCTTCATCGCGATCAACCGCTACATCCCGGTGTTCCAGGGACCGCTCGACACGCCGTACCATCATGCCTGGTTCGACGAGGCAAAGGCGCGGCTGGCGAAGATCGATCCATCCGGTCCGCTGCCGGATAAATACGTGCAGTCGAACTTCGAGGCCCTCAACGCGCTCAAGATCGGCATGGAAATGTCGAAGTTCCAAGGACGCTCCGACACCATGAAACTGATCGCGGCGCTCGAAGGGCTGCAGCTCAAGGCCGGGCCCGACTTCCCGCAGGGCGACAAGACAATCCGCAAGGAAGACCACCAAGCGTTCCCGCAGGAGTTCATCTTCGAAGTCTCCGGCGGCACCTATCATCTCAAAGAGACAGTGCCGGGCGCCAAGACCGTCGTGCCGCCGGCCTGCAACTTCTCCGCCTAGTGAGCGCGGAAGCATCCACCGACATGCGCTCCCCGGGAACAGACCGGGGAGTGCAGTCGGCCCCTATCCTTAAGACCGAATTGCTGTCCGTCCGTTTCGGCGGACTTGCCGCGCTTTCGTCGGTCAATTTCGAGGTCGCGCGCGACGAAGTGCGCGCCATCATCGGGCCGAATGGCGCCGGCAAGAGCACGTTCTTCAATTGCCTGACCGGCGTGATGCGGCCGAGCAGCGGTCGCATCATTTTCGATGGCGAGGTGATCACCGGGCTGCCGTCAAACGCGATTTCGCAAAAGGGCATCGCGCGCTCCTATCAGATCACCAACATCCTGCCCAACGTCAGTGCGCTGGAAAACGTGCGTATCGCCGCGCAGTCGCGCCGGCATGGCTGGAACATGTTCGCGCACCATGGCGGCTTGGCCGACATCAACGAGAAAGCCGAGGCCGCGCTCGACGCCGTCGGCTTGCTCGCCAAGGCGCGGGAGCTGGCCTCGAATTTATCGCATGGCGAGCAGCGCAACCTGGAGATCGGCATCGCGCTCGCCACCGAGCCAAAACTGCTGTGCCTCGACGAACCGACCGCGGGCATGAGCCAGGGCGAGACCGACGAGACCAAGGAGCTGATCCGCCGCATCGCCGATAATCTCACCATCCTCATCGTCGAACACGACATGCAGGTGGTGATGGAGCTCGCCGACCGCATCACCGTCTTGAACTACGGCGAGATTCTCGCCGAAGGCACGCCGGCGGAAATCCAGGACAATCCCAGAGTGCTGGAGGTCTATCTCAAAACATGAGCGCCTCCGCCGCTGCAACAGCGACCGTGCCCGCAACCGCTACCACCACCGAGCCGCTCGTCCGTGTCGACGACATCCATACCTATTACGGCAAGAGCCACATTTTGCACGGCGTCTCGCTGACGGTAGCGCCCGGTGAGGTCGTCGGCTTGCTCGGCCGCAACGGCGTCGGCAAATCGACGACGTTGAAAACCATCATGGGCCTGGTGCGGCCGCGACAGGGCGCGATCCTGTTCGAAGGCGACGCCATCGCCGGCGTGGCGCCGCATAAGCTGGCGCGGCGCGGCATCGGCTACGTGCCGGAGGACCGGCGCATCTTCCGTATTCTCACCGTCATGGAGAACCTGCGGACCGGCCTTGACCGCCGAGGCGTGACCGAGGCCAAGAAGCAGGCGCTACTCGACAAGGTGTTTGCGTTTTTTCCGGTGCTGGCGGAGCGGCGCAGCCAGGCCGGCGGCACGCTCTCGGGCGGCGAGCAGCAGATGCTGGCAATCGCACGGGCCATGATGCTGGAGCCGAAGATCATCCTGCTCGACGAACCGACCGAAGGCCTGATGCCGCGGATGGTGTCGCAGATCCGCAATATCATCGCGCTTTTGCATGGCGAGGGCGTCGCCATCCTCCTGGTCGAGCAGAACGTGCCGCTGACGCTGGCGGCGAGCCAGCGCATCTACATCATGGAAAAAGGCACCGTCCGGCACCACTGCGCGGCTGCCGAAATCAACATCCACCACCCCGTCATCAAGCAATATCTCGGAGTGTGAGCGATGGGCGCGCTCGGCCAGTTCTTTCATGCCATTCCGCTGGACCTCATCATCATCCAGACGATCAATGGCCTCGTCACTGGCATGATCCTCGCTTTGATCTCGTCCGGCTTGACGCTGATCTTCGGCATCTTGGACGTGGTGAATTTCGCGCACGGCGAGCTGTTCATGCTCGGCGCCTATATCGGCTTCCTCCTGTTTGTCGCCACCGGAAATTTCTGGCTCGCGCTCATCGGCTCGTCGCTGATCGTCGCCATCCTCGGCGCCGCAATCCAGATCGTGACGTTGCGGCCGCTGATCGGCCGCGATCCGCTCAACACCATCCTGGTCACCTTCGGCATTTCGCTCATCCTGCAGAATTTCGCGCTGTGGGAATTCGGCTCGACGGTGCGCCGCGTGCCGCAACCGGTGACCCAGCAGTTCACGCTGTTTTATCTGCAATATCCCTGGTACCGCATCCTGATCGCCGGACTTTCGGCCGCGATCATCGGCGCCTTCTGGGCATTCCTCAAATATGGAAAATTCGGCGTCTGGATCAGAGCAACCGCGCAAGACCGCGTCATGGCGGAGGCGATGGGCATTCCAGTGCCGTGGGTTTACACCGGCGTGTTCGCCATCGGCGCCGCGATGGCCGCCGCCAGCGGCGTGCTGTTTGCACCGCTGGTCGGGGTCAGCCACACCATGGGCCTCGATTGGGTGCTCAAGGCCTTCATCGTCGTGGTGGTCGGCGGCATGGGCAATCTCGGAGGCTCGATCGTTGCAGCCATCTTCATCAGCCTACTTGAATCCTATGCCGCGATCTGGCTCGACCCGTCGCAAGCCGTGATCCTGTCCTTCGTCGTCCTGATCCTCACTTTGCTGTTCCGGCCCACCGGCCTATTCGCATCGGCGACACGATGACCGCCGCGCCGCTCGAAAAATCAAGCTCGCGGCCGCTCGGCAAGGTCGGGCTGAGCCATACCACCATTTTCTGGATCGGCTTTTGCGCGGTGATGGCGGTGCTGATCGTGGCGCCGCTCGTGCTGCCGGAATTCTGGCGCCGTTTTCTCACCGAAGTCCTGATCTGGGGCCTGCTCGCGATGTCGTCCGATCTTCTGATCGGCTATACCGGCATCGTCTCCTTCGGCCATTCGGCTTTTTTCGGGCTCGGCATGTATGGCGCCGCCGGTGCGCTGTTGATCGTGTCGCCGCCGAACCTCTGGCTTGCCATCGTGTTCGGGCTCGCCGGCGCGGCCGGCGCCGCGCTGTTCGTGGCCTTCTTCTCCACGCGGCTGCGCGACATTTATTTCGCCATCACCACGCTGATCTTCAGCCAGATCTTCTACGTTATCATCTTCACCTGGACGGCGGTGACCGGCGGCGAGAACGGCCTGATCTTCACCCGCCCGCATCTGACCATCCCGTTTCTTTACAATGCGCGTTTTACCACGACCACGCTGCACTGGTTCGTGCTGGCGGTGGTGACGGGATCGTATCTGATCCTGCGCCGCATCACCCAATCGCCGTTCGGCATGGTGCTGCAATCGATCCGCGAGAACGAGCCGCGCACCCGCGCCATCGGCTACGCGGTCGAGCGCTATAAGATGATGTCGGTGATGCTGTCGGGACTGTTCGCCGGGCTCGCCGGCGTACTCTACGCGGTCCAGAACGAGTTCGCCGCGCCGGATTTCGTGTTCTTCCTCACCTCCGGCGACGCGGTGATGTATAACGTCATGGGCGGCATCGGTACGCTGGTCGGGCCGATCGTCGGCGCTGGTTTCTTCCAATTGATTCGCCAGCTTCTGGCGCAATGGTTCGGCGACCAATTCCCCTATCTGATCCCGCTCGGCGTCATCTTCATCGCCATTATCATATTCCTGCCGCAAGGCATTCTCGGCTTTGCGCGGCGGTGGCTGAACAGATGAATTACTGCAGCGGCTCGCGCCGGACCAGCGGATGGCCCAGCAGTGGAGCGAGCCCCGGCAGGAAGCTGAAATCCGAAGACACGTTGGTGACGCCCGTTTGCTGGGGCAGCGTCGCCTGAATGTGGCACGCCATGCACGACGAAGTTCCCGAGTTGGCGGCGGCGCGCTGCAGATAGGTCTCAATCAGCGTGTTCGCCAGGTATTTCGGCAGGAAGCCTTGCACGGGATGGATTCCGACGGTGATAAATCCCCATTGCGAACCGACCAGCATGTAATTGGCAAAGACCGAACCGACGCGGCCGAGCTCCATCCGCCACTGCTCGTTCAGCGAGGCCGTCAGCTCGTAAATCGACCAGCAGCGCGAGACCTGCGTGCCGAAGCGCCGTCCGTCCGGAGTGGGGCTTAGATAAGCCCGCGCATAGGGCGGCGCCGGACTCCAGGGGAAGTGCGGTTTGTCGGTAGACTTTTTCGGCGGCTGGTTCGTCGAACACTCCGGACAGTTCACGTTGAAATAAGAATAATTGGCGCCGGCCTGAGGGATGGCCGCGGGACAGTCGTACTTTCCGTCCATGTTGCATTGATCGGGATTGACCGGATCGCAAGCCGCCTTGGCCAGCGGGGCATTGTCGACGTGTTCGAATGTCGACCAGATCCATTGCGGCTGCAGGCCGCCAATCCGCGCATTTTTTTGCAAGATGTGCATGGCGACCAAGCCGAGATCGACCTGCGCGCAAACCTTGCCGCCGGGCTGTCCCTTGGCATCGCGTACCAGATCGGGCGCCACCGTCAGGAAGGCTCGCCTGACGTAAAAGCGGCGGATATTTTCGGCATGCTTGGCGGGATCGAGAATGCGCCAAGCTGCCTTGATCTCCATGGCGCCATTGGCCCCATCGGTCTGGTCGCTAGAGACCGGAAAAAAGACGTAGGATTCTTGTTATAGTTCTTGACCAGATTGGCCTGGCCCTGCCGCGTCGTCAGCGTCCATTCCTTGTTGCCGTAAGGCGCTTTCAGGAACGAGACCTCGACGTTGCCGACACGACGCTCGAAGATCGTCCAGTTGCCGGAGACGTCGATCACCGGATCGCCGGTCGCGGCCTGAATGTATTCTTCGTTTTCGCCGACCGGCCTGCCGTAAGTGTCGGAGCCAATGTCGAAGCGCTCCAGCCCCGCCGGCGTTGCACCGCAATCGGCAAGTCCAGGCGCCGGGCCGAACACCTGCGAGACCCGATTCCAGGTCTCCCAGACCCGTGTCCCGAGGTCGCCGGCGAGCGCTTGCCGCGCCGACTTAGGCGGCGTGCCGGCAGGCCAATTGAGGGCGACGAACAGCTGCCAGGAATAATTGTCGAACGGCGACTGCACGTCGTTCCGGGCATTTGGCTGCTTCGGAAAGACGCCGGAGTAGTCGCCCAAGTGGAGCGGCGGGTCGTTACCGATATTCGAGGGAATGACCGGACATAGGGTCTTGATGCTCGGATTGGCGCAGAACACCGCACTCGGCTGATACGAAGGTGCGCCATCGGCCGATATGGCAAAGAGCGCCCCGGCCAAAACCACACATGCGGAGACATACTTTGCCCTGCCCATGGGAGCCCCTTTGTTGAACGCGCCGGCGCGCGCATAGGTCACTGTCATCAATTCTAGCAAGTTCAGATTGCAGAGCAAGACCGGCCCGACAATCCCGCTCAAGACCCTTCTGTGCAGGGACAAGGCAACGGAGGCTCGGCCCCGTCAAATGAAAGTGTGTCGGGCTAGCGCCGGGGTAGCTTGGCCGGCAAGCGGCAGCGGCGCCTCAAACCCGCTCTCGGTCTTGGAGCAACAATTTTGAATCATGACGTCCAAAGAGGAATGGCTTCTCCGTTTCTTGTTTTAACCACACGCTGCATCGCGCGCTTTAACCACGCCCGGCATTCCTTACTTTAACCACGGCCCGCGTTGTGAATTTAGCGCAACGCAAACTCGTGATATCGAGACCGCCTGTGATCGCCGGAGATCGTGTGCGGGTCCGGCGCTCTGCTCGTGGCAAATGTTCTGTTTTGTTTTTAACAGGAGCGCTGGCGATGCTCTCGCATGCTATCAATTATCAGCTGACAAACTGGCTCGGACTGCGTGTCGTGCGCGTCAAGGAGCACGAAAATCTGCTGGCCCAGTCCGCCGGACAAATGCGACCGTTGGCAAACTCGTCGCTGGCAATCGAACGCATCGCCAAGCTTGGCCGCCTGCTGCGACCGCAGCAGGCGCGCGGCGTGAAAAAAGTGCGGCTCGGCGCTTCCAACGACTGCGGCTACGTCTGCCTCGACGATTTTAGCGGCGTGGAGGCCGCGCTTTCGCTCGGCATCGCCGCCGAAGTCTCCTGGGACGCCGAAATGGCCGATCGCGGGCTGATCATTCACCAATACGACCACACCGTCCAAGGACCGCCCTACTCCCACGCCAACTTTCGCTTTCAGCGGCGCAAGATCGGCGCGCACGCCAGCCATGACAGCGAGAGCATCCAGTCCGCGCTCACGAAAGCGCATCTGACGCGACCCCATTCAGCGATCCTGAAAATCGACATCGACGACGATGAATGGCCGGCTTTCGCCGCTACATCCAAAGCGACGCTTGACATGTTCCAGCAAGTGCTGGCCGAACTCCACGGCTTCAACAACGTCCTCGACGACGATTGGTTTGAGCAGGCTTTGGCCGTACTCACCAAGCTTAACGGTAAATTCGCCGTGGTTCATATTCATGCCAACAATTACCGGCCGCTGCTCGCGATCGGCAATGTATTGTTTCCGGAAGTGTTGGAAGTGACCTACGCCAGCCGGACGAAATACGCCTTCACCGACAGTGACGAGGTGTTCCCCGGTCCGCTCGACAGCCCCAATTGGCCGGCTGCACCGGACTACGGTCTAGGCAAATTCGTCTTTTGAACGCGCCCTCGGTTAACGGGCGCCGCGTCAGGACGAACTCTTCGCTAAAAACGCCTCAAGAGCCGCGGCGGCTTTCTTGTCGCCGCGCTCGAAATCCTCGGCGAAGCGCTCATAAAACTGCGCGGCGCCTTCGTAGAGGTCGCGCGCGCCCGGATCGTCGGCGACAAAGCCGGCGATCTCCTGCATCTCCGCGACCCAGCGGTAGGCTTTGGGCGGCATCTGCGACAGGCTGCGCTTAAGCCAAGGGAATAATTGTTTCTGGCTCGACTCTAGCTCCGCCAACAGATCGTCGGCGGAGCCCGAGCGCATCGCGGCGAGCATCATCGCAGCGCCGATCGCCTGCGTGCCCTTGGTGATGCCGGCGTAGGACATTTTCAGCGCCGACGCCGCGCTCATCGCGCCGCCCAGTACGCGCACGTCGAGCCCGTAATCGCGCAACGTTGCAAAGCGCGACGCCGCGGGCCCCGAAGCGTAAAACCGCGGGCTGCCCCCCACCCTTCCCTCCCCCGCAAGCGGGGGAAGGTTAGCGAGGGGGCTCGGCGGCGAGCCGATGATCCCGGCGTCGACGAAGGGGCATCCGGTCGGCGCGATCGCGGCCGCCACGCGCTCGACCGTCGCCGGATTGATCGCGTTGCAGTCGGCATAGACCGGCTTGGCGTTGCTGGCTTGCAGCGCCGGCGCGAAGCGCTCGGCCAGCGCCAGCGCGTCGCCGGGCGGCAAGATGGACAGGATAAAATCGGCGGCGGCGATTTCCTCGTCGCTGGCGTCGGCCATTCCGGCGGACTTGGCCCGCGCAACGGTTTCCGCGCTGCGTCCGGCAAGCGAAGTCAGGACCCTAAGCCCGCTATCGGTGAGACGCTTGCCGACGGCGGCGCCCATGGCGCCGGGCGCGATGATCGCGATCACAGGGGTCATAATGTCCTCGATGGCAGTGACCGGAGGACAATAGCAGTTCGCGCGCCGGCGATTCTACGCCCCCTCGCCGGGCAACGCGCCTCTTTTCACGCCGGCTCGAAGGCGAAGCCTGCGCCGTTGCGCACGATATGGCCGAAGCCGGGCGCATTGACGTGGGCGCCGGCGATGGCGAGCCGCTCGGAGGCCGCCATGTCGAGGATGCGCTTTCGCGATTTGACGGCCAAATCCTTGTCGAGATCGTAGATCATGCCGGCATCGGGATGTGAAACCTGAATGGCCGAGACGTGCACGACGTCACCCAGCGCCATGAAGCCGCCGCCGCCCGGCGCCGCGAGTAGCCAGCAGGTGTGCCCCGGCGTATGCCCGGGCGCGATCACCGGCACGAAACCCAGATAGTCGTCGGTGCCGCGCACGCGGTGGATGCGATCGAGATAGGGCTTCAGGTTGATCTTGGTGCGCGCGCGATTGCCCTTGACCTTGTCGGGATCGTTGGCGCCGTCGGGCGCCATCCAGAACTCGGCTTCGATCTCGTGCACGACGATCTCGGCATTCGGATAATGCGCATTGCCGGCGTCGTCGACCAAGCCGTTGGCATGATCGCCGTGCAGATGCGTAATCACGATATGCGTCACGGCTTTGGGATCGATGCCGGCGGCGCGCAAGTTTCCCGGCAGCCGGCCGAGTGTCGGATACATGGTGTTGCCGGCGCCGGCGTCGATCATGATGACCTTGCCGCCCCGGCGGATGACGAAATTGTTCACCGGGATATGAAACGTGCCGTTGTCGGTGCCGCCGACCAGACGCTCGACCTCTCCCGCGTCCATATCGACGACCTTGTCGACCGACGTCGGCAGCGTGCCGTCGCTCAAGCCCATGACTTCGACGCCGCCGACCGTCATGCTCGGCAGCTTCATATCCAACATGGTCATCTCAAAATCCTTCCCGTGAGAGCGCGATCATGCAGCCGGCGGCAATCACCACGGCGATGGAGAGAACCGCAAAGGCGCCGATGAAGGCGCCGCCGGACAGCGCCAGGATATAGCCGATCATCACCGGCGAAAATGCGCCGAACATTTGCGTCACCAGAGCGCGCACGCCCTGCGATTTGCCCATGTCGGCGGTGCCGACGACGCTGTGCATCAGCATTTCGGCGCAGGAAATTCCCACCTGCTGCGCGCACAAGGCGCAGATCATCAACACCACGCTCCAGGTCGGGCTCGGCGCCAGCGCCGCCGCCATCAGAAACACCGCCGCCGCCGCCCAGCCCAGTCCGGCAAACGGAGCGCGCCGAAACACCCGATCCGACACTCGGCCGACAGTCAGGATAGTCACGACTGCAAAGCCATAGATCACGAAAGTCAGATAGCCCGACGTGCTGAAGGCAAAATGCCGCTCGTTGCGCAAATAGGTCGGCAGCCAGCCGGACCAGCCCCAGAAGAAGATCGCATTGGCGGAGATGGCGATCGTCATCAGCCAGAAGCGCTGGTTGCTCCACACGCTGCTCACGTCTTTCAAGATCCGTCCCGGCGCGTCGTCGTTCTTTTCGATGGCTCCGGCGCGGATCAGATCGGCCTCCGCCGCATTGACCGCGGCATGCTGCTCCGGTTTGTCGCGCATGAGAACCCACACCATCGGCAGCGGCAGGATCAGTGCCAGGATGCCGAGCGCGTAAAATTGCCCGCGCCATCCGACAGCCACGATCAGGCTGGTGACGACGAGACCGGTGAGCATCGGTCCGATCATGGTGCCGATCCACCAATAAGAAGTCGCCGTGCCGCGCTCGCGCAGCGCAAACCAGTTGGCGACCAGTGCCAGCGTCACCGGATAGCAGGCCGCCTCGCCAATGCCCAAGCCGATGCGCGAGGCGAGCAACATGCCGTAGCTGTTCGAAAGCCCCGACCAGAAACAGGTCAGCGCCCAGATCACGAGGCTTGCGATAATGGCGCGACGCGGGCCGTATTTTGTCACCGCCCAGCCCCAGGCCGGCGCGGCGAGGCTGTAGGAGATGAACAGGCTGCCGACCAGCCAGCCGAGCAATTTGGTCTGGCCGGCAAGCTGCAGCTCATCGAGAAATTTCGGATTGGCGATGACAAGGGCGATATTGCTCTTGTCGAACATGGACACGATCCAAAACACCAAGAGCGTCGGCGCGATATAGGTCCAGCGCACCCGCGTGGCGGCGGCCACGGTGGTATCGCCCGCAAGTCGCTGCGGGATCGTGACGGTCATGCGACCCTCCCCGAACCAGCGCGCATTTTTGATTTTGAGCGTCGACACGACGTGCGCGCTGTTCTCTTAAACTGTTGCCTGCGCATGGAAAATTGTCAACGATCCGCGGGAGAGCTGCGGCAGCCCAGCGCCAATCTTGCGGGCATCATCGAACGTCTCGACAATGCCGCCGAACGCGCGCGAGGGCCAATGGACGGCACGCCAGAGCATAGCGGCAACGCGGCCGAAGTCCTGCTCGCTTTTCTGCGGCTGGGGCTGACGAGCTTCGGCGGTCCGATCGCGCATCTCGGCTATTTTCGCGAGGAATTCGTCGTCCGTCGCAAATGGCTCGACGAGCAGGCCTATGTTGACCTCGTGGCGCTGTGCCAGTTTCTGCCCGGCCCAGCATCCAGCCAAGTCGGCTTTTCCATCGGGCTCATGCGCGCCGGCTATGGCGGCGCATTGGCCGCGTGGAGCGGCTTTACGTTGCCTTCGGCGATCGCGATGGTTCTCTTTGCCTATGGCGCGGGCGCGCTGATCGGCCCGGTGGGTGCCGGCTTGCTTCATGGGCTGAAGCTTGTTGCCGTCGCCATCGTGGCGCAAGCGGTATTGGGCATGGCGCGCACGCTGTGTCCGGACAAGGAGCGCGCCTCGATCGCAGTGGTGGCGGCACTCGTCATTCTGTTCAGCGCCTCTTCCGTTGCGCAGATCCTGGCGATCGTACTCGGGGGAGCCGCCGGGCTGTGGCTCTGCCGAGGCGCGCAACCGGTCGTGGGAGCGCAAATGCCGATCCCAGTCGGCCGAGCCACGGGACTGACGGCGTTGATGCTTTTCTTCCTTCTGCTCCTGGGGCTGCCGATCCTGCAGAGCATCACAAGCACCCCGGGCATCGCGCTGTTCGATGCTTTCTATCGGTCGGGCGCGCTGGTCTTCGGTGGCGGCCACGTCGTGCTGCCGCTCCTTCGCCAAGCCTTCGTCGGCCCCGGCTGGATCGGCGACGACGCGTTTCTTGCCGGTTATGGCGCCGCCCAAGCCATTCCCGGCCCGTTGTTCACGTTCGCGGCCTATCTCGGCACCGTGGTGAATCTGTCGCCGCACGGCGTCGCCGGCGCGGCACTGGGACTGTTCGGTATTTTTCTCCCCGGCATGCTGATTTTGCTCGGGACGTTGCCGTTCTGGGAGACGTTTCGAAAGCGCGCGGGCGCGCAGGCGATCATGCGCGGCATCAATGCTGCCGTCGTCGGCCTCCTCGGCGCGGCGCTGTACAATCCGGTCTGGACGAGTTCGGTCAAGACGCCGGGAGACTTCGGCGTCGCGCTGGTTGGCTTCGTGCTGCTGACCGTCTGGCGTGCACCGCCGCTGTTGGTCGTCATTGCCGGCGCGCTCGGCGGCATCGCGCTGGCAATCGCCAAGCTCTGAAGCACAGGCCTAAAGACAATCATCAGAACGCCGGCGAGAAGTGTCCCGTAGCGACCGCTGCGACATACGCCGGCTCCTCCGGCGCGGCATTGCCGCGCCAGACCACGTGCAGGTCGGGGCGCACTAAAATGAGATCATAGCCGTAGATGGCGCGCGCGATGCGGTCCGGAACGTCAAGCACCACGACCGGCGCGCCGTACGAACGCAGCGCACCTTCGAGTCCGCTCACATCGGCCGCGGTGCCGCCGAGTTTGAGGATCGCGTAGCCGTCGCCGACGCGGTCCTGCATCGCCGTGCCGTCGCCGAGCCAAACGTGCGGCAGCCGCGCGCCGGGCCAGGTGGTCGGCTGGTATTCGCGGAACAGGTGCTCGGGGCCGCCCGGTATGCTGCAGATAACGGGCGAGTCAACATAGCGGTAACCGAGCTCGGCACCGATCATCTCGTTGCTCTTACGCTGCTCGACGTCGGCAACGGCGCTGAGATTCTGACGCGTTAAGGCACCGGCCGGCGAATCATCGCCGATGTCCGGCCGCCACATCGAGCGCCATTTACGCCGGCCGATGGTGGCGTAGCGCGAGGCGCCGACATTGCGGTCGCCGATCTGCCGGCGCTCGGCCTCGTAGGACTTGAGTAAATTCGGCCCGCCCCAGCCGCTAAGCGTCGCGGCGAGTTTCCATGACAGATCGATGGCATCGCCGACGCCGGAATTCATGCCGAGTCCGCCGGTCGGGATGACGAGATGCACGGCATCGCCAGCAAGAAACACCCGATCCTTGCCATAGTGGTCGGCAAGCAGCAGATTCTGCCGCCACGGCGCGCAGGACAGCATTTCGTACTTCACCGGAATGCCGACGACTCGCTCGAAGGCGAGTTTCATTTCCGCGTCGGTGTCGACGACGGAATGCAGCGTCCAGTGCTTGGTCGAATCCTGCATGATCAGGAACGTCGATTTGGCGTCGGCGACGTGATAGTGCCGTCCGTGCCCCGGACCGTTGCCGATCGGCAGGCGGTCAAACAACTCGTCGCAGCGGAACAGCGCCTGGCGCAGCCCCAGCAGATTGCCTTCGCCGGAAAGCGAGATGCCAAGCTCGCCGCGCACCGGGCTCGCGCCGCCGTCGCAGCCGACGAGATACGCGGCGCGGACGTCTTGCGTGCCTTCGGGCGTCTGCACGCGTGCGATGACGCCGGCGCCATCCTGACGCAGCGACAGAAATTCGCAGCCGTAGCGCACCGTTACGCTCGGCAGCGTCTCGGCGACTGATTTGAGAAACGGCTCGAGCGTATATTGCGAGATCAGCTGATAGGGTTCGAGCGGCAGCGTGCCGTCATTGCTGGCGCGCGTCTTCACCCGGGCTTCGTCGACCGAGGGATAAGACAGATGCAACAGCGGCGGCTTGGTCAGCTTGAGAATGATGTAGACGTCCATTGGGCAATCGGAGCGCAAGCCGGCGTCGCGGATTTTATCGGCGAGCCCCATGCGACGGTAGATTTCCATGGACCGCGCATTGATGCGCTCCATCTTCGGCAAAAACGCCGGCCGCTCCTTCTGCTCGATCAGCGTGCAGCGCACGCCGCGCCGGCCGAGATCGATGGCGAGCGTGAGGCCGGTCGGGCCGGCGCCGACGATGAGAACATCGCTGTCCAATTGGGGCATCGAGGCAGCGATTACCCCGGCGGCAGCGAGGCGGCAAGCTCGGTGAATGGCGTATAGGCCACGGCACCGCACTGCTCGGGCGTCGAATCGATGAACTGGGAGATCATGCCGCCAAAGTAAATCGCGACCTTATTCTTGACCTGGCCGTTACCGTGGAATTGCACGCAGACCATGTAGCGCTGACTGTCGGCAATCGGCATCAGCACTGGCGCCGAGATCATGGCGCCCCGGAAATCCGCCCGGCTTGTCAACGATTGCCGCAGGAACGTAGCGATCTGGCTACGATAGGTCGCCGGATAGGCGTTGGGGTCAATCGGCGCGGCGTCCTTCTTCGGTCCGCCAAAGCCGCTGCAGCCGGCCAACGCTGCCGCGATCAGCACCATCACCACGCCGGTATGAAATTGTATCTTATTCATAAAGACTTACGTCCACTCACCCGTCATCGTCCGGGACAATATAGCAGAGACATTTTGCCGGTTCACGCGCAGTTCAGCGCAGGCAGCGTCATGCGCCGGGCAGCCTCGGCGATCATTCCTCCGGCAACGGGCCGCACCAGCCCGGCAGATAGCCGGCATTTTCGTTCTTTGCCAATTGCATGGCCTTTTCCAGCGCGCGCTGAAAGTCGCTCTCGACCAGTTTGCGTTTGACGCGCCGGCGCAGGAAATCGGCCCAGAGAAATTCGGAAAACGGCGCAGTGTCCTTGGCAAACCCGCCTTGCCGACGCAATTCGCCGGCCAGCGAACGGAACGGATCGTCGACCAGCCCGGCCACCGATTTGGGAAGGTCGCGGTAGTGGCAGCGCTCGCCCTTGGCATCGAACGGATGCATCCACGAATGATTGTCCATGACGTTCCAGAACTCGTCGGCACCGAGCTTGGCCAAGTTGGCAATGACGGTTACCGGCACATCTTTGATCCCTTCGTCATGCAACGCGCGGGCAAGGTGATGATGATCGATAACGTAATGACGCTGTTTCGGCCCGAGGATCACCGGCATCAAGTGCCGGCCAAGAAACTTTTCGCCTTTTTTGATCGGTGTTTCGCGCCAGCGTTTGCGCTTCGCCAGAACCTCGCGCATGCCGACGGTGATTTGGGTCGGACGCAGATCGGAAACGTTGATCGTCGTCAGGATAGGTTCGCGAACCATTTTCCGCTCCTCAAACAAATGGCACGAGCGGCAATACCGGCAGAGGCGCGCGGCAAAAGCAAGCCGCCCGGCGCTGCGCGGCGCCGGGCGGTATTTGGCTGACGATTTCGAACGTCAATCGGCGAGGGGATTGGGTCGGATCTGGATATGCACGGCCATCGGCAGCATGCCTTTGCCGCCCTCCTTGAGCCAAGGCGTGCGGTCGCCCTCGGAGCCCCACAGGCCCCTGCCCTTCCAGCCGGCTTTCGGATCGTCGATGCGGGCGTCAAGACCCTTGGTGTAATAGCTGAGCGGATAAGGCACCCGCAGCATCACCATTTTGCCGTCGACCAGAGCCGCATAGCCGTCGTTCTCGTCCGCCGTCGAAATCGGCACGTCCTTGCCGAGCCCGACAGCATTATGCTGATCGACCCAGGTGTAATAGCTCGCCTCGGCGCTGTTGTCGCCGAGGCCCTGGAAGCCGGGCCCGGGATATTTGTAGAAGCTCCAGCCTTCCGGGCATTGATCGCCGGTCGCCTTGGGGCCGTTGAGCGGACCCTTGCACTTCGAGCGATCGAAGCTGCCGAGGTGACCGCTGGCGAGCGACACCCAGACCACGCCCTTGGAGTTGATATCGCCGCCACGCGGGCCGAACCCCGGCATCGGAATATTGTACACCTCCGCCAGCTTGGTCTTCGGATCGAAGCGGATGATGCCGCTTTTCCCGGCGAACACGTCCCAGGTGTACCAGATCGAGCCGTCGACCGGATTCGGCATCACCGCATAGGTGCCGGAGCCGCCGACTTGCGTGTCCTTGGTGGGATCTGCCGGCTGGCCCGGTTTGGTGTAGTCGTCGAGCTTGCCATTGCCGTTGGTGTCGAGCACGAACGGCGCCCAGCCCTGCGCCTTCTCGGCACTCCCGGTTTCTGCGAACACCTTGGTGTCGACCCAGCCGGCGACGCCCGCGCCGCTGGTCCAAAGCGTGTTGTCCTTGTCGAAACCGAATTGCAGATGATGAGTGCCGAAGCAGGTGTCGACGAAGGTGAACTTCTTCGCCTTCGGGTCGTACATCGCCAATTGGCGCTCGTTGCTATCGAGCGGAAACGCCTTGGCGTAGGGATTATCCGAGCCCTTGCGGCAGAACGCCGGGGTGCCGGGCGCGTGATCGGTCCCGGTCATCCAGACATTGCCCTTGCTGTCGATCATGTCGTTGTGATTGTCGAACTTGGTGTCCCAGATCTGCTGCATGCCCCAATAGGCCGATGCCGCGAGCGGCTTTTCAATGGCCGCGTGGCCCGGACCGAAGGCTTCCGGTACATCGGCGGCTTCGGGCGGCGTGACGTAGCTGACCGTGTTGGCCTTCGGATCGAGCACCGGCTCGTGGTCGGTCGCGTATTCGGTCGAGCCGTAGAGCGGACCGTAGGCGTTGACGGTCGGATTGCGCTTGTCACTTGAAATCAGATCGTGGAGATATTTGTCGGGAGCGCTCCAGTCCCACTCCGTGATTACGATGTTGCGTTCGACGCCTTGCGGCCGCGGCGGCTTGGCAAAGGGCAGCGCGCCATTGGCGATGCTGTCCGTCCACTCGCCGAAGTATTTAAACGGCACGCCGCCGAATTTGCCGGCCAGCACGTTGACCATCAGCGGAGATGCCTGACCGGCCTGCACGCGCCGCTCCCAGGCCTCCTCGCCGTTCTTGAACTCGCCGAGTGCCGCCGGAACGGTCCTCGTCGATAATTGTCCAAGCTGATGGCAGCCGACGCAGGCCTGGTTCTTGATCGCGGTCAGCCAGTCGATTTGCGTGACCTTGTCCGGAATGTCGCTCTTGCCGCCAAACTGGTCCTGCCCCGGGATTTTCAGCATCGCGAACCAATAAATCGCGGGATAATACTTCGCCGCCGTCGCGTCGTTCGGCGCCGGCACCGCGGTCAGGTTGACGTGCTTTCCGGGCTCGGCCTCGACTTTGGCGGAATCGACAAGCCCGTAGCCGCGCACCCACACCTGATATTTGGCCTTGGGCAGGTCGGGCACGACATAGCGGCCCTGATCGTCGGTGACGACGATCTTGGCGTAACGGGTGGGTAAATCATGGGTCTCGGCGATGACCCAAACGCCGGCTTCGGGACCGTGCGGCCCGCTGACCACGCCGCCGATATCATCGGCTTTGACGCTGACGGCATTTTGAGCGTTGAGCCGTCCAGGCGATGCCGCCAGGAATGCGGCAATAGCGACCGCCGCGACGCTGCACAGGCGCTTCATGCGAATCCTCCCGTTGCTGGCGGGTCTCGGCGACAAGGCCGGCCCGTCCTCTGATTTTATTGACGGAGAATTTGCCCCAGCGCGTGTCTGCCCGCAAGCGGAAAGCCGCCGGATGGGAACCTGACCTGCGGCAAAGGCATGCAGGCCTCGCCTGACGCGATCAGTTCGAGGACGTGTCCGCGGCGTTTGATAATTTGTCGAACAGACCGGCGATGTCGCTGCGAACTGCCGCCAGCTTGGAGAATTGTTCGGTGACGGTCGCGACGCGGCTTTCGAGCTCTTTCCTGGTCTCGATGAACATGTTCACCCGCGTAGCGAGATCGCCATTCTCGTCGGCTTCGATGCTTTCGATCTTGGCGACCAGGCGGTCGCGGATCGCCGCGACCCTCGCGACCAGATCCGCTACGCCGCCATCGCTGGCTTCGAGGGGCGCCAGGCGGGTCTGCAGATCGCCGAGCCTCGCTTGCAACTGGCCAACGGTGGCCATGCTGCGCTCGATCTCGTCGAGCCGCGTTTGCGTCGCTTTGACGAACTGCGAAAGCTCGGCAACGCGGCTTTCGGCGTCGCCGGCGGCGGAAGCGGACACAAGGTCAAGCGCGCGATCGAAATTCGCCGACACGCCGTCGACGTCCTCGCGCAGCGACGCCAGCCGGGACAGTTGCATTTCCAGATTGGCCACGCCGTCTTCGAGCTTCCTCTTGTCTTCGGCAAAGGCCTGCACGCGCTCGGCGAGGCTGCCTTGCGGCGTCTGCTGCAAAGCCGCGATTTCCGCCGCCAACCGGTCGCGGGCTTCGTCGAGATCCTTGACCCGCCGCCTGATGCCGTCTTGCGCCGCCGCCTGCGGCTCGAGCCGCGTCTGCAAACCGGCAAATTCCTCCTTCAGGCCGCCGATCGTTTTTGCCGCCTGCTCGATGTCGTCGCAGCGCTCGTGGCTGCGGCGGACAAATTCCATCAAATCATTGAGATGCACTTCGATCGCGGTCGCGTCGTCGCCGCTGACGATCTCCGCAAGCGATCGCCCGATATCGTTTTCGCGGCTATCGAGCGCGGCGAACAGGACTTCGATCGATCGTCTTTTCTCCAGCACGGGAACAAGCCGGTCGCGCAGCGCCTGCTGGCGCGCACGCAACTCATCGACGCGGGACTGCAAGTCGCCGCCGATCTCGCTACGGCTTTCCTGCACCTGCGTCACGCGTTCCGCCTCGACGAGGCGTTCGGTGACCGCGCCGATGGCGGCTTCCGGATCGGTGCGAGCGAGGTGATGCACCGACGCGTCGGTGTCGACCTGCGCCTTGGTCAGTTCGCGCACGCCTCGGCGCACGGCACCGAGCCGCAATTCAAGCGCCTCGTTGGCGCCGCGCTGACGCAGCAGCGCGTCGGTGAGCCAAAGTGCCGAGGGGATCAATGCCAGCGCGATGAGGACGATCAGGAACCAGGCAAGCTTCTGCACCAATGGCTCGGAACGAAAGGCGCCGAACAATGCCGCCATGTCCTGCGGCTGGTTCACGACGATGAGACCGACTGCAAGCACAAACAGAACTGTGCAAATTCCGACAAATCTCGCCATCAAAATACCCGGCCCCGCCCAACAAATGTGGTGTGGCTTGGTACGACAGCAGCGCGCCTCGCACAAGCGCAAGCTTGGGTCTACACTGGCTGCGACGATTAGGTCAGCGATTCGCCGTGGTGGTAACGAAGGAAGGGAGTCGCGCCTCATGATCGGCTTGCGGCATGCTGGACTAACGCTCTGCGCGCTGCTCGCGACGGGCGTGCTGGTTACCGCGCCGCCCGCCGCCTACGGCGAAGCTCCGGCGCCCGTCGCGACCAAGCCGGACCTGTGCCAGCGGGCGAAATTCCGTGTCGTTATCGATGTCGGTCATACCGTCGACGTGCCGGGTGCGATGAGCGCGCGCGGGACCTCCGAATACGCGTTCAATCTTCAGCTCGCCCAGCAGATTAAACAAGCGCTCGCCGACGCCGGCTTTGGCGAGGCGGTCCTGCTCATCACCGCGACGCCGCCGTGGCGGGGATTGTTCGAACGGGCGGCGCGCGCCAATGCCATGCGTGCCGACCTGTTCATCGCCATTCATCACGATTCCGTTCCGGACAATCTGTTGCGGACCTGGCAGTACGGCGGTCAGGACGAGCGTTACAATGACGACTATCCCGGCTACGCCATTTTCATCTCCAACGATAATCCGCAACGCATCGGCAGCCTGCTGTTCGGCAGATTTTTGGGCCAGGAACTCCAGTCGCGCGGCTTGCAGTACACGCCGCATTACACACTGCCGCTGATGGGACATCGCCGTCGCGAGCTCGTTGACGCCAAGGCCGGCGTTTATCGCTATGACCAGTTGATCGTACTGCGCGCAACGCACATGCCGGCGGTGCTGCTCGAAGCCGGATCGATCGTCAATCGCCAAGAGGAATTGGAGCTGGCGAGTCCCGAGCGCCGTACACTCACCAGCGCGGCCATCGTCGCGGCGGTGGAGGATTTTTGCGCGGCGCGTGCCAAGCCGGTCGAGGCAAAAGCCGCCTCGCCGCTCAAGCGCGTCAATTCGAGCCCGCAGCCGCGATCGTCGCCTACGCCGGCGCGGTCTGGCTCTGCCGGAGCGCCAGCGCGCTGATGATCATGAAATTGAGAATATTGATGCCGAGCCCGGTGGCGAAAGCCGGCGCATAAAAACCGAAATAGTCGTAGATCACGCCAGCGACCCAGCCGCCCGCAGCCATGCCGAAGCCGCTGCACAATAACAGCGTCGGCATGCGCCAATAGGCATCGTTGACCGGAAACATTTCACGCGAAGCCAGAATGTTGGCGGGCACCAGGCCGGAAAAACCCATGCCGAACAGCGCAGCGACCGTGAACAAGCCGACCTCGTTTTGCGTCAAGAGAAACGCCAGCATGCCCAGCGCCTGACAGGCCGAGCCCGCCAGCATGGTGTAAAGTCCACCGATCCGGTCGGAGATCACGCCCCAAACCTGCCGGCTGAAAAATGCCGCGCCAAGGAGAACCGACACCATGGCCGCGCCATGCGCGGCGCTGATGCCATGATCCGTGCAAAACGCCACGAGATGGCCTTGCGGCATCGACATCGGAATGCAGCAGGTGAAGATCGCGCACATCTGCAGCCCGAAAACCAAATTCGGCGGCCAACCCATGACCGATCTTTGCTTGTGCGCCGCGGCTGCGTGCAAGGCGTGATGCGGCACTGCCGGCGGCTGCTCCAGGAATATCGCGGCAGCCGGCGCGATGATGAGAAGCTCGAACGCGGCGTAATACAGCATCGTGTGCCGCCAGCCGGCATAAGCGATGGCGCGGGCGAAAATCGGCGGCCAGATTGCGCCGGCGAGATAGGCACCGCTCGAAATCAAGGCCAGCGCCGAACCGCGGCGGCGGTCGAACCAGCGGCTGACATAGACATAAGATGGCGCATTGATGCCGCCGATGCCGATCAGGCCAATGAACAGACCGTGGCCGATATAAAGCGGCCAGGACGGACCTAAAGTCGACAGCGCCAACCCAACCGCGATCATCGCCGCGCCGAACATCACCGTCCAGCGCACGCCGATCCGCTCGGCGATCCGGCCCATCAGGATGCCGCCGACGCCGGAGCCGATCCACATCAGCGCGCTGGCAAAGGCTGGAACCGAGCGTGCGCCGTCGACCTCGGCGGCGATGTCCTTGAGCGCCACGACGGTGATCCACGGCGCGCCGAAGGCGATCGCCATGACCACGAGGATCATGCTGGCGACGAGCCAAGAGGCCCGTGTCTCGACCGATGACACTGTCGATTGCAGCATAAAATCCGCGTTGCTGGCGCGCCCGGCGCAGGCGTTGGCCGGGTGGGTATAGCAGCCGGCCGATTTTGCCGCCCATCGAAATTCGCACGTCACCCGGGAATAAAGCGCGGACCTCCCCAATCACCCCTCGGAAGCCGCAAATGCCGACACCGCTACCGCGGTTTCGTGGCCATCGGCCTTTCAGAGGAGAGCATAATGAGCGAATCCGATCGCGACGCCGGCCCTAGCCGCCGTAAAGTGCTGGAATGCATGACCTGGGTCGGCACCGGGGTGCTATGGACCGTATCCGGCGGCGTGCCCCATTCGTTGGGTATCATGGGTGAAGCCGCGGCGGCCGAAGCCAAGGGCCTCACTTTCCTGCAGATCAGCGACAGCCATGTCGGCTTCGACAAGCCGGCCAATCCGAATGCGCTCGGCACGCTCGTAGAGGCCATCGCCAAGGTCAATGCGCAGCCGCAAAAGCCGGCTTTCATGATTCATACCGGCGACATCAGCCACCTGTCGCTCGAATCGCAATTCGACGACGCCGATCGCATCATTTCGCAGGCGCGGCTCGATGTGCATTACGTTCCCGGCGAGCACGATTTTCTCGACGCCGACCGCAAGCTTTATCTGCAACGCTATGGCCGCGGCTCCAAGGGCGCCGGCTGGTACTCATTCGACGCCAACGGCGTGCACTTCGTCGGCCTGGTCAACGTCTTCGACCTCAAAGGTGGCGGCATGGGCGATCTCGGCGCCGAGCAGCTTGAATGGCTCGAAAACGATCTGAAGGGCCGTTCCGCCTCGACCCCGATCATCGTATTCGCCCACATCCCGCTGTGGACGGTCTATCCGGACTGGGGCTGGGGCACCGACGATTCGGCCCAAGCGCTGACTTATCTGAAGCGCTTCGGTTCGGTGACCGTGCTCAACGGCCATATCCACCAGGTCATGCAAAAAGTGGAAGGCAACGTCACCTTCCACACCGCGCGCTCGACCGCGTTTCCGCAGCCGGCGCCGGGGCAAGGACCCTCGCCCGGACCGATGAAAGTGCCGGACGACCAACTGCGCAAGATGCTCGGCATCGCCAATGTCACGTTCAAGCAGAACGAACAACGGCTCGCCATCATCGACAGCCCGCTGAAAAGCTGACGGAGGATCGCGCCAATGTCCGTCGCTGAATCCCTTTCGAATACTCTGCGCAGCGCACTGGTCGCTGCCGGGCTCGGCGCCGCGACCGCGACCATACTGGCCGCGGTCGTGTTGCCGGGCTGGGCGCAAACTGCGCCGCAACCGGCGGCCGGCGCCATATCGATCGACAATTTCACATTCACGCCGCAAACGCTGACGGTGAAGGCCGGGACCACTATCACCTGGACGAATAAGGACGACATCCCGCACGGCCTCGCCTCCGACAACAACACCTTCGCCAAATCGAAGGCGCTGGACACCGACGACAGCTATTCGTTCACCTTCACGACGCCCGGCACCTACAAGTACTTCTGCTACGTTCATCCTCACATGACCGGCACGATCGTGGTAGAATCCAATAACGGCTAGCGATGCGGCGCGGCGATGCTCCACCAGTTGCAGAGCCAGACGCCGAAGGTAGTGCGCGACACGATGATTGCCGACGCGAATGCCGAACAAGAAAAAGCGCGGCGTTTTCGCGACGCCGCGTTGCCATATCTCGACGACGTCTTCGCGCTGGCGCGCTATCTGATGCGCAACGCCGCAGACGCCGAGGATGCGGTGCAGGAATGCTATCTGCGCGCGTTACGCCATTTTGACAGCTATCGTGGCCCGACGATGAAACCGTGGCTCTTGGCAATATTAAGGAACGTCTGCAACGCCGAGTTCGCGCGGCGCGGCAAGCAAGACGTGCCGATCGACGAGCCCGACGACGAGCCGGCGTCGGAACAGCCGGCGCCGTGGCAGGAGCCGCCGGCGTCGCCGGAAGCCGCGCTGCTGCGCCGCCAAGATGACGACACCATCCGGCGCCTGGTCGCCGCGCTGCCGCGGCCGTTCCGTGAAGCCATCGTGCTGCGCGAGATCAACGAATTATCGTACCAGGAGATCGCCGAGGTTGCCGGCGTGCCGGTGGGAACGGTGATGTCGCGGCTTGCGCGCGCGCGTTCGATGCTGCGGTCGGCCTGGAATAGCACCGAAGGTTCGATCCCGGGAGCGGCATCATGAACTGCGCCGAATGCGAGATCCTGCTGCATGCGCTGATCGACGGCGAGCTTGACGCCGGGCATGCGCGCGAAGTCGAGAGCCACGTGGCAAGTTGCGCGGCCTGCGCTGAGAAGCTCAAGGCGTTTCGCGCCATGCATGCAGCAATGGCCCAAGCCGGTCTGAAAGAGAAAGCGCCGGCGCATTTGCGCGGCCGTATCGAGGCGATGCTGCGTGTGCCCCCCGCGCAAGCATCGGCGGAAATCATCCGGCCGAAGCAATTCTTGCAGCCGTCACGACGGTCCTTCTTCGGCGGTTTTGCCGTCGGCACGGCGCTGTCCGCCGCGGTTGCCGCCACGCTTGTGTTCACCGTCTTCACCGGCGATCGCGAACAGACGGTCGCCGACGAGATGGTCTCCGCGCACATCCGCTCGCTGCAGCCCGGCCACCTGATGGACGTCGAAACCAGCGACCAGCACACGGTCAAGCCGTGGTTCGACGGCAAGGTCGATGTCGCACCACCGGTGATCGACCTCACCGCCGAGGGCTTTACCTTGCTCGGCGGTCGCCTCGACTACATCGACGGCGAGCCAGTCGCCTCGGTCGTTTATAAACGTCGCAAGCACGTCATCAATCTGTTCGTCGCCCAACGATTGGGCAGCGCGCACGGCAATGTGACCGACCGGACCGTCCAGGGTTACAATGTGCGCCACTGGTCGGCGGGAGGCCTCGATTTCTGGGCCATCAGCGATCTCGATCCGGCCGAACTCGACGAGTTCATGCATAAAATCGCCGCGGCAATCCGCGGCAATCCGTCCTGACTGGCTTACGTCGCCATTACCGGGTAAAAGCGAAACGGCATACGGGCGTTTGAAAAAGCGTAACCGGCAACCCATCTGGCATGGCAAACGTTTAAGCCTCGGTCATGGATCAACGGGTCGATAACGAACGCCGCGCCGAATCGGCGTCCGGCCAGGAAACGAAATCGGTTTCCGGCGGGGCGAAGAAGAAGCCTTCGCTGCTTGCCAAACTTCGCCAGCGGCGTGGCTTGGCCATCGTCATCGTTCTCGGTTCAGCCATCGTCCTCCTGGCAATTGTCCTGTGGTGGCTGCATGCCAGGAACTATGAATTGACCGACGACGCGTTTATCGACACCCGCACGGTGCAGATCAGCCCGCAGGTCGCGGCCGCCATCGTCGACGTACCGGTCACCGACAACCAGATGGTCCAAACCGGCGCCGAATTGGTCCGGCTGGACGACCGCGACTATATCGCGCAGCGCGACCAGGCCAAGGCGAGCGTCGACAATCTCATTGCGCAAATTGCCGCGCAGCAGGCCAAGATCGACCAGGCCGACAAGCAGGTTGCACAGGCGCAAGCGACACTAGCCTTCGCGCAACAGGAAGCCGATCGCTATGAGCGGCTGGCGAAACAGGACGCCGCCCCCGTTGAACAGGCGCAGCAATATGCCTCGAACCTGTTGCAATCGAAGGCCTCATTGGCGGCGGCGCAGGCCAATGCCGTTGCCACCGCGAAGCAGGATGCCGTGCTCAAGGCGCAGCTGGAATCCGCCAGAGCGCAGCTGACACAGGCTGAGGCCAATCTGTCGCGCACCATCATTACCGCGCCGGACGCCGGACGCGTGACCCAACTCACCGCCGCGAAGGGCGGTTACGCCGCGGTCGGTCAGGTGCTGATGATGTTCGTGCCGCGCGACGTCTGGATCACCGCCAACTTCAAGGAGACCCAGCTCGATCTCATGCGGCCGGGGCAGCCCGTCAGTATCGCGATCGACGCCTATCCGGACCGGACCTTCGAGGGACGCGTCGACAGCGTACAGGCCGGCAGCGGCACCGCGTTCAGCCTGTTGCCGGCGCAGAACGCGACCGGCAACTACGTCAAGATCGTGCAGCGCGTACCGGTGAAAATCGTCTTCAACAAGCCGCCCGACGTACTGCTCGGTCCCGGCATGTCGGTCGTCCCGACGGTCAAGGTGCGATGAGCGATCAGTCGCAGTCGAGGGGCTGGGATTCAAGCCGTTCGGCGGCCGGCGATCGCAACCCCTGGCTTGTCGCGGTTGTCGTCTCGATCGCCACTTTCATGGTGGTGCTCGACACCGCGATCGCCAACGTGTCGCTCCGCTACATTGCCGGCAGTCTCGCCGCCAGCGTCGACGAAAGCACCTGGGTGGTGACGACCTATCTCATCGCCAACGCGGTCGTACTGCCGGCGAGCGGCTGGCTGTCGAATGTCGTCGGCCGCAAGCGCTTCTACATGATCTGCGTGGCGCTGTTTACGGTCAGCTCGCTGTTCTGCGGATTGGCGCCGAACCTGCCGACGCTGATCTTTTTTCGCATCCTGCAGGGTCTTGGCGGCGGCGGCATGCCGACCAGCGAACAAGCCATCCTCGCCGATACCTTTCCGCCGCAACGGCGCGGTCAGGCCTTCGCACTCTACGGCGTCGCCGTGATCGTTGCGCCGACGGTCGGCCCGACGATCGGCGGCTGGATCACTGACAATTTCTCCTGGCATTGGATCTTCTTCATCAACGTGCCGATCGGACTCGCTTCGCTGGCGCTGGTGCATTGGTTCGTCGACGAACCCGAAGTCCTCGAACGCGAACGGGAAGAGCGGCTGGCCGGCGGACTGAAGGTCGATTGGATTGGCTTTGCGCTGATCGCGGCGACGCTGGCTTGCCTCGAAGTCGTGCTCGACCGCGGCCAGATCGACGATTGGTTCCGCTCCGGCACCATCGTTACGTTCTCGATACTCGCCGCGGTCTCGTTTCTCGCCTTCATTCCATGGGAACTCAGCCAGGACGATCCCATCATCGAAATCCGGTTGCTGTTTCACCGCCAATTCGGGATGGCCTTCTTCACCATGCTGATGATCGGCGCGATCCTGTTCGGTTCGAACCAGATCATGCCGCAGCTGCTGCAAACGACGTTCCCATATACCGCGATGCTGTCGGGACTGGCCATGATGCCGGGCGGCCTCGCCATGCTGATCGTCATGCCGATCGCGGGTCAGGTCACCGGCCGATTTCAGCCCAAGTATCTGATAGTGCTGGGGCTCTCCGGTATCGCGCTGTCGATGTGGTATTCGACCTCGCTCACGCCCGACGCCAGCTTCGACTATTTCGCCTGGGTGCGCGTCTACCAGACGGTCGGGCTGCCGTTTCTGTTCATTCCCATCAACACCGTCGCCTATGACGGGCTGCCGGCGAACAAGACCAATCAGGCCTCGGCGCTGATGAATGTCGCCCGCAATCTCGGTGGCAGTATCGGAATCTCGCTCGCCAATGTTGTGCTGACCCAGCGCACGCAGTTCCATCAGTCGCGGCTCGCCGAGAACACCACGCCGGCCTCGCCGATCTTCCAATCGGCCTTGAAAGCGCTGACGAACTATTTCGTCCACCACGGCGCCGCGCCCGGCGCCGCGCGCGGCGAGGCGCTGGGACAGATCGGCCAGCTCATTCAAACGCAGGCGACAATTTTGGCCTATATTGACGTATTCTACGTCTGCGCCATTACCGCGGCGGTCATGATACCGCTGGTTCTTATCATGGTCCGGCGGGTCCAAAGTCAGGGGCAGATGGTGGCCGGGCACTGAGCTGAGGCATTCGTGTCCGGCCGGCGGGAATTTTACTGCCGCAACCGGGTTACTTCACCGATGCGAGCCGCGCGGGAGTTTTTCACATCAGGCGCGGGTGAATAACGAGGGAACGTCGATGGCCTTGCCCGGGACGGCAGTCATGGTTCGCGCTGTCGCGCAGCTATGTCTTTTGACCATATTCGCACTCTGTCTCGGCGCCGCCGCACCGGAGCCGGTGACGGTGACAGTGAACATGACGATGATCGACTACAAATTCGAACCCGATCATCTGACATTACAGCATGGCGTGCACTATCGGCTGCATCTGGAAAATCATGGCAAGGAGACGCACGAACTTACGGCGCCGCTGTTCTTCGCCACCGCCAAAATCGACAATCCGGATGTGCTCAATCGCGAACGCAGCGAAGTGGTGATGCAGCCCGGCGACGTCAAAGACCTGTTCTTGACCCCAGGTAAGCCGGGCACCTACGATCTGCGCTGTGCCGATCACGATTGGAACGGCATGGTCGGGGGCATCACCGTCGAATAGCGCCGCAGCAACGGCAGACCATAGATCCGTTGTCTTGCCAGTCAGCCGCCTTTGTCACAGGCAGGCTGCTAAAAAAGTCGCCGCGTAAGGCGCATTGACTCGATCAGCAGTATGACCGCGCCCGGCAGCACTAAATTTACGTGGCTGACACCGGCCGGCCGGACAGGCCGAAAAGACCGATATCCAAGCTCGCCGCTACACGATTACGTGTGTGCGTGGAAATGTCCTGAGCCTGCCTCAGTGCGGCACCAAATTTGCTTAGACTCGCAGGCGTTGTGGGGCTGACTAGCAAGATCTGGGAAGAAAGGAGTCGCCAATGTGTGACTTTAGCCTTCAAAGCGTGCGATCGAGACCCGCCAAGGTCGGTGACAAGCTCGTGACGCGTGACTTCGGAACCGGAACCCGCGGGTTCTCTGCTTCCGATGACCCCGGAATGGCGGTCTGCATTCTGCCAGGCACGGAGCTGGCCTTTGCCGGCGAGGTCGCCTGCCTACCGGCCGGTCTACTCGGCTGGAAAACGAAGACGATCAACTACCAAACGGCCATCTTCCGGCAAGTCAACAGGGACAAGATGGCTGCACACCACGACGCGCTCGAATTTCCTGACGGACGCATCGTGCTGCTGACCCTCCTGTGCGAAGGTCAGGAAGCGACGGTCCTGCAATTGCCGGCGCAGCCGAAAACCGAGGAAGAGGCGCGCGAGCAGGAGCGCGTCAGTTACGTCGGCTGAGAGCGGCTCTCGAAAATCAAGCCGGCCGCCTTCAAGGCGGCCGGTGCTTTTGGATGAAGAAGGGGCGAGCGCCATTCCCCATATGAGGCATCCGGACGGCGATTTCTTAGCCGTCAGGCTGCCGCCCATTCCGTGACACCACGAAGCGTTTTCCGGAACGCAGACCGTGCGCTAGCGTTTCACGACAATGACGTATGATCCGGACGGGTGCCCCATCCGCCCGGATTTCGTCGTGACTCGCAGCCGGAACAGTGGAAAATTGCCGGTCCCTGAGTCGTCCATTGGCCGACCGCTGTCGCGGTCAGCCGCCATGATGCGCATTGCCACAGGCGTCCGCCCACAACGCAATGAATGAATCGCTCGACCAACCGGCGGCCTCCGATCGATCAACCGTCGAGCCTCTCCGCACGCCGGCCACTTCGGATGCGCAATCGGATGCTGCACGAGCGGTGGTCACAGAGCCGTCGACCGCCGCACAATTCCTCACCGTCTTTCCGCCGATCATGCTGCCGATGTTTATGGCGGTCGCGGATCAGACCATCGTCGCCACCGCGCTGCCGGCCATTGCATCAAGCCTGGGCGAAATCGAGCGCGCTTCTTGGATCGTGGTCTCCTACCTGATCGCCAATACCATCGCGGCGCCGGTTTACGGCCGGCTCGGCGACACCTTCGGCCGCCGCTTCATGATGGTGCTGGCGCTGACATTGTTCATGGTGGGTTCCGTTTTGTGTGCGCTGGCTCCCAACATCGAGCTCCTCACCGCATTCCGGGTGCTGCAAGGGTTTGGCGGCGGCGGTCTCATGACGCTGTCGCAAGCCCTGATCGGTGAGTTTATTCCGCCACGCGAACGCGGCCGCTACCAGGGCTACCTGGCCGGCATCGCGGTCAGTTCCAACACATTCGGCCCGGTCGCCGGCGGGTATCTCACTCAGGCGTTCGGCTGGCAGTCGATCTTCTGGATCAACATTCCATTGGGACTCCTCGCAACGTTGTTTGTGTTTCGCATTCCACCGCGCCAGGGCGACCGCCGCCGTACCACCTTCGATTCTCCAGGCCTCGTGCTGTTCATCTTTTTTGTCGGGCCGGTGATTTTGGCGCTCGAACAGGTGCAGCGCATGCAGCTGAGCGCGATGCCGATGGCGCTCGCCATGCTCGCCGTCGGCCTGGTCTCGCTCGGTCTTCTGACATGGCAGGAACGGCTGACTCCGGCGCCGCTCATCCCGCCGAAACTGTTCCGCCAGCCCTCGATCTGGCGAGCCGACGCGATGGCCGCGCTTCATGGCGCGGCTCTCGTTTCGCTGATCACGTTCCTGCCGATTTATCTGCGGGCCGTTCGCGGCGCTTCTCCCGGCGAGACTGGCTTGATCCTCCTGCCGCTCACCGCCGGGATCGGCATCGGCTCGATGCTGACCGGACAGATGGTGACCAGAACAGGCTACACCGCGGTGTTTCCCACATGTGGATTGATCGGCGCGACCGTGGGCTTGCTCTTTATTGCTTTTTGGATACCGCATCTATCGACCGCAGAAATGGCTTGGGCCTTCTGCACCATCGCGCTCTTCATGGGCACGGTGATGGGCGTGGTTCAGGTGACGGTGCAAGCCGTTTCCGGGCCGCGCCTGCTCGGCACTGGCGCGGCCATGGTGCAGTTCTCCCGCTCGGTCGGTGCCGCTTTCGGCACCGCCGCGGTCGCCGCAATCCTGTTTTCGATTCTCACCGCAACCGACCGCACGACGGCCACGTCGTTCGGCACCATCATCGAGCAAGGGCCGGAGGCGATCGCGGCGCTCGATCCAGCGCGGCAGGCGATGGTGCATGCCCAGATTGGCGACGCCTTCCACGCCGCCTTCCTCACCATTGCGGCTTTTACCGGATGCGGCGCCGTGCTGGCCTGGTCGCTGCCGCTGCGCCGTCTTTAACCGTTCGAGGTCGTGGCATTGCGGCGCGGCGCCCTAAGCGGCAGACTTCGGAAGGGGCTTCAAAGCCCAGAGAGGCCGCAAGTCTAGAGCGGTTTGGATGGAAATAGCCGTCTTGCATGACCAAAATTCTGCTGACCCGGCACGGCCACGTCGAGGGTATCAAGCCTGAGCGGTTCCGCGGCCGCCAACCGCTCGAACTGACCGCGCGCGGCCGCGCCCAGGCCACGGCGGTGGCGCAACGCATCGCCGGCGCTTGGCAGCCCAGCCGGATCTATACGAGCCCACTGGGCCGCTGCGTCGAAACCGCAACCGCCATTGCGAAGGCCTGTGGGATTGCCGCCAAAACCTGCGACGCTCTCAACGACATTGATTACGGTGCCTGGCAGTTCAAGACATTTGTCGAGGCCAGGACGCTCGATCCCGCGCTGTTCGCCGCCTGGTTCGCAACTCCCGATCTCGTCCGCTTCCCCAACGGCGAAGCGCTGCAGGACGTCTCGGCGCGCGTTGCCGAGGTGGTGCGCATGGTGCTGGCGCGCCATGCCGAAGAGACGATCGTGCTGGTCGGCCATGACAGCGTCAATCGCGTGCTGCTGCTTGGCTTTCTCGATCTGCCGCTGTCGGCCTATTGGCGCATCGCGCAGGAACCGTGCTGCATCAACGAGATCGTCATCGGCGGCGGACGCGTCTGTGTAAGGGGCATCAACGCAACGCAGCACCTCGATGCCGTCGCCAGAGAATACGATGCGCAATGACGCGGCCACGCCGATTGGCTTGAGTCCGATGGCGCAAAATCGCCCGCCCCAAAATCGCCCGTCCTATGTCGGCCGTTCGCTGCCGCGCCTTGAGGATCGGCCGCTCGTCACCGGACAAGGACGCTTCGCCGCCGACGTCTCGTTTGCGCATCAATTGCACATGCGCATTGTCCGGTCCGCTCATGCCCATGGCCGCATCGTCGCAATCAATACGGCCATGGCAGGCACGATGCCGGGCGTCATTGCAATTTGGACGGCGGCGGACGTCGCCGCAATTCCGCCAATCGATTTTCGCCTCACCCGCATCGAGGGGCTTGAGCCCTATCGCCAGCCGATCCTCGCCCGCGACCATGTGCGCTATGTCGGCGAGCCGGTCGCGGTCGTTTTCGCAGCCGATCCATACACGGCCGAGGACGCCGCCGACGCGGTCGTGGTCGAGATCGAAACACTGCCCGAGCTGCTCGACGCCGATGCGCCGCCGGGCGAATTTGCGCCCGGGCACTCGACCGAAGCCGCGGTCGTACTGAAGAGTTACGGCGACGTCGCAGCGGCCTTCGCTGCGGCGCACGAGGTCATCGCGCTTGAGCTCAAGATCGGCCGCCACAGCGGCGTGCCCCTGGAGACGCGCGGCGCCATCGCCCGCTACGACGCGGCGCGTAACGTGCTCGAGCTTTTTGGCGCAGCGAAAGTGCCACACTGGAACAGAGACAGCCTGGCGCGCATGCTGAAGCTGCCGCCCTCCTCCGTGCATCTGCATGAAGGTCATACCGGCGGCGGCTTCGGCGTGCGCGGCGAGCTTTATCCCGAAGACGTGCTCGTCTGCCTCGGCGCTCTGCGGCTCAATAGGCCGGTGAAATGGATCGAGGACCGCCGCGAGCATCTGATCGCCGCCAATCACTCGCGCCAGCAGCATTACCGCGTCCGCACCGCCGTCGACCATGCCGGCCGGCTGCTCGCCATCGACGGTGAATTCTTCCACGATCAGGGCGCTTACGTGCGCACCCACGCCGCGACCGTTCCCGACCTCGCCGCCACCATGATGCTCGGTCCCTATCGTGTCGCCGCCTACCGCATGGTCGGACGCATCCGCCTCACTAACAAGACGCCCTGCGGCACTTATCGCGCGCCGGGACGCTACGAGAGCACGTTTGTGCGCGAGCGATTGTTGGATGCGGTGGCGGCGCGTCTGCGCATCGATCCGATCGAGATCCGCCGCCGCAATCTCATCAGCGCGAGCGAAATGCCCTATGCCCGCCCTCTCGACACGCTGGGCACGGAAATGACCTACGATTCCGGCGATTACGCCGCGCTTCTCGACAAGGCGCTGTTCGCTGTCGACTGGCAAAAGCTGCAAATCACTCTCAAGCGCCGGCGCGACGCCGGCGAAGCGGTGGGCGCGGGGCTCGCAATGTTCGTCGAAAAAAGCGGGCTTGGACCCTACGACACCGTGCGCGCCTCGATCGATACCACCGGGACCGTCGAAATCGTCACCGGCGCGACTTCGGTCGGCCAGGGCATGGAGACCGTCCTCGCGCAGATCTGCGCCGATGCGCTCGGCGTCGATTATCGGCGCGTGCGCGTCGTGCACGGCCAGACCGACCGCATCGCCCATGGCATGGGCACATTCGCCTCGCGGGTCACGGTGATGACCGGCGAGGCCACGCGTATCGCCGCGACGAAGCTGCGCGCCAAGGCGCTCGCCGCCGCGGCCGGCCTGTTGCAAACCCCCGCCGCAACACTCGACGTAATCGACGGCATGGTGGTGCGGAAGAGCGCTACTCAAGGACCGTCAATCTCGCTCGGCGACGTCGCGCGTGCGCTCAATCCCGGCTCGAAGCTTGTCGGCGAGGCGACGCCCGGGCTGTCTGCCGAAGGTTTGTTCGAGCAGCAGCACATGAATTACCCCTATGGAGTCCATATCGCCGTTGTGCACATCGAGCGCGGTACCGGTGCGATCGCGGTCGAGCGCTTTTTTGTCGCCTATGACATCGGCAAGGCGCTCAACCCGATGCTGATCGACGGCCAGATTGCGGGCGGCGTCGCCCAGGGCATCGGCGGCGCGCTGTTCGAGGAGTTTCTTTACGATCCGCGCGGCGAGCCGCTCTGCGTCAGCTTTGCCGATTACGCCATGCCGACGGCGCGCGAAATTCCGCCGGTCGAAGTCATGATCACCGAGGACGCGCCGAGCCCGCTCAATTCGCTCGGCCTCAAAGGCGCGGGCGAAGGCGGCGCCAATGCCGTCGGCGCCGCCATCGCCGCCGCTATCGACGACGCGCTCGGCCGGCCCGGCGCGGTGACCGAGCTACCGGTCACGCCACAGCGGCTGCGCCGCATTCTGCAGCCGCGCAACCCGTCGCAATAGGCAACGGCGCTATTTGTATTTCGCCGCAGTTGCGAAGGCGGTTTTGACGGCCGCATTGAGATCGGGCTTCGACGCCGACAGATCGACGCCGATGCTCGACACTTTGGCGATCAATTCAGCCTGATCCGCCGGCGGCAGCCTGTTCACCTGGCCGCCGGAATCCAGCCAAATCTTGCGCTGTGCATCGAAGAATTCAATGATGGATGGCACGATATCGGTCGATACCTTGGCCGCATCGTCGTGGACTATTTTCTGAAGATCCGGCGGCAAGCCGTCGAACCATTTTTTGCTGAGCACGGCAATCGACGAGACATAAGGCTGGTCGGTTTCGGTCACATATTTGGCCGCGTCGATATAATGCAGCGTCGTGTATTGGGTCATGGTGGTGAGCGAGCCGTCGAGCGCGCCCTGTTGCAGCGCCGGCAGGACATCGGCCAGTGTCATGGCGACCGGCGAGCCGCCCATGCGCTTGATCAGCTCAAGCTGGAACGGTGAGGCCAACACGCGAATCTTCAAACCGGAGAAATCAGCAAGGCGGTGGATCGGTTTTTTGGTGTCGATCGAGGATGGCCCGATTGGGAATATGCCGACGCCGAGCAGCCCCTTGTTGGCGCCCAATCCCAATATCAGATCGCGCACCGCAGGATCGTTGATGGTATGCAGATATTGGTCGCGGCTCGAAAACAAACCCGGAGCGCTGAGCGCCTCGTAACGTTCGTCGACGCCGACCAGGAATTCCGGCGGTCCAACCCAGCCCTGGATCGCCCCGAATTGCGTGCCTTCGATCTGCCGGGGAATGGCGCCGAGCTGACTTGCCGGATACACCTCGCCCTTGATCCGGCCGCCCGAGTCCTTTTCTACCGCAGCGGCAAATCGCTTGAGCCACTCGTGCTGCGTATCATTGATCGTAGCGGTGCTCAGCTTCATGACAATCGGACCGGCGGTCTGCGCCGCCGCGGGCGACGCCAGGCCGATCATCGTCGACAGCGCCGCGGCAAAGAATGTCGCGACAGTAGCGTGGTCTTTGCGTTTCATTGCACTCATGAATTCCTCCCCAACCCCTTCAACGTGGTGCCAACGCGGCGCGTCGCGGTCAGCGTTGAAGACTGCCACAGCGCCCGGCGCGGGTACAGAAGTCGATTCGACGCGCCGAAAGCGCTACCGTCCGGCGGAACGACCGCTGAGTGAGGCATCGATGAGCGACGTGCGGCTGACGCTGCGGATCGACTTTGGTTCGGCCGGCGCGATCGGGCCCGGCAAGATCCGGCTTTTGGAGGCCATCCAAAGGACTGGATCTATCTCGCAAGCCGGGCGTTCGCTGCGCATGTCCTATCGCCGGGCCTGGCTCCTGGTCGACGATATGAACCGTTGCTTCCGCGAGCCAGTCGTCACCACGCAGCCCGGCGGCAGCCGCGGCGGAGGCGCCGCGCTAACGCAATTCGGCTGCGAATTGATCCGGAAATATCGCTCGATCGAAACGCAAGCGGCGGGCGCAGCTAAGCGTCAGTTGCACGATTTGGAAAGTGCGCTCCGCGCGCGTACCCGTCCTGCGAACAAGCGGCTGAAAACTTCGATCCAGGCCACCGCTCACGACGATTAAAGCGTGCAGTACCCTACCTCATGTTAAATCGGTGCGCGCACGTATGCGACGGCAAGTTCGCGCGAGCAAAAGGCCGCCCCCAATCGGGGCGGCCTTTGAAATGCCGGATGGAGCTACGCCAAATACCTCAAGGATCACGCCATCCAAAACGGCTTATGGATCTCGCGATGCGCGTCGCAACGCGTGATGCCGATGTCGCGCAATGTTGCGTCGCTCAAACCTTCCAGCTCTTGGCGCGAGCGTGACCGGCGCTGCCACTCGCCGATGCGGCGCATAACCTGCTCCCAACTGAAGATGCCTTGCGCCCGGAAACCGGTCATCGTGGTCGTTGTCATGGCGTTCTCCATATCCGGCAGCTTCAACGTAATTGCACTCTAGGCGGAGTTTGCAGTGCGAAATGTGATGACAAACACAGTTTGGCGCATTCCATATAACATATTGATATATAATGATTGTTATGCGCAAAATGGCGGTCGCTGCGGTGCTTTTCACCGGCTTCAGGCAGCCATCGGCGCTGACGGCGGTGCTATTTCGCAAATCTGCGTCACCGCTTCCGGAAGCAACGTCTCGGTCCGGTCATAGCCGAGGACGCGCAAGATGCCCGCGGCGGGACACATGGCAACGGCTAGCCGCGTATAGGGATTGAGAACCGGCTCGCGCACCCAGCCGAAACTCGGCGCCGATGCCGCGCCGTCCCATGCCTTGAGCGCCTCGCGCCGCGCGCGGCTATAGCTCGCCGCATCGGCGAAGGAACTGGTGAGGAAACGGCGCGTGCCGATGCGACCTTCCCAGCCGTCGCGCGACGGCACCCAGTCGTTGGCGGCGCTGGTCTCTTCCTCGCGCGTGACGAAATCGGTCTCGGTGCGCTCGATCACGCAGCGCTCGTTCGCCGCGCAGCCGGCCAGCACGTAAATGACCGGCCGCGCCACCGGCGTCTTCTCCAGCATGTGCCGCGCCGCGGCGAAATCCCGGCAAAGCTCGAACGTCCGCCGCAGCAACTGGTCCGGCGGCATCAGATCGGCCGATCGCCAGATCGCGTGCGCATTGGCGGCGAAATCGAATGGCCGCAGCCAGCGATGCGCGGTGCGCCGGCGCATTGGTGCCTGGTTGACGCAAGCGGCGAAACGCAACGGCGCCATGGCAGTCAGCGCCCCGACATAGCCCGGCCAAGTAACGCTATAGAAATCGCCGCAGCCGCCGCGCATGTGCGCCACCTCGGCATAACGGCCGAGGCCGAGAAACGGCCAATCGAGCGTGCGGAGAATCCACGGCGCGCCATCGTGCTCGACCGCGAGCGAAGTACAGGCCCATTGATAGGAGGCGTTGAGGAGCCAAACCCCGGAGAAATCGAGCGCGGTGGCAATTTCGCCGATTTCATCGACATAGGGCGAACGCGAGCGCCCCAGCCAGCGCCGCGACGCCCAATCGAGCGCCGGGACCAACGGCAAGGTCGCGCGCGGCAGAAAGCCGAGGCAGGCGTCACGCAGCGCGCGCGCGCGCGGCGCGCTTTCTTGCGCATGGCGCGGTGGGCCGCCGTCACGCAGATCGACGATGGGAATCTCGCTCAACACCACTGCATCTTGCCGTCCATTTCGACTACCAGCGAATCTAGCAGAAAAAGCTTCAATCCGCGATAATCGGCAACAGCAAGTGCGACGGATGCTCGCGGTCGTGATAGACCTTGTGCAGCACCGTTTTGCTCGAGCAGATGTGGTACGGCACGTATTCCGCGTTGGTGGCGCCGGCGACGCCGGTCGGCAAATCGAGACTGGTGATGTCGAGGCAGATGCGGTGGCCTTGGCGGAACAAATTCGCCGTCGCCATGATTTCGATCTGATATTCCTCGATGGCCCCAGGCGTGACCGGTTTCGCGGCTGCTCTCGTCAGCGGATGCCACGGCCACCATGGCTTCGAGCGCTTGGCATCGGTGGCCCGGTGCGAGGCTTTGAGCCAGCCGCGAGTCACTTCACGCTCGGGCAGATGTTTCGGCACTTCGCGCTCGCCCTCGCGCACGCTCAAGACCGAAACGTCGGGACCGACGTCTTTGAGAACGACGATCCAATTGGTGTCGTCCTGATCAATCGAAGCATAGAGCGTCAGCGCCATCGGCCCGGCCACCAGCACGTCATGCGGCAGCGGATCGGTCATGTAGCGCAGACGCTGAATGACACTGGTCTGCGACGGCGGCATTTGGGCAAAAGCGTCGGGCGGCTGCGTCTCGGTGGCGCTCGATGGCGCGATGGTGTCGGTCGTCAGCCGCTCCCAGCTCTTCAGATAAAGCTTGGTCCATTGCGTTTCCGGCAACGGCCAGTCGCTGGCGCTGCGCCACTCGTTGGCGCCCATGACCCAAAATCGTACCGGCGCTTCGTCCATGATGCCGGTATCGATGCCTTTGAGCCAATGATCGTGCCAGCGCAGCACCTCACTGTGGAAGGTGTGGTACGGCCGTTCCAGATGCGCCGGCCCGGCGAGCAACAGCTTTTTCGGCGCCTTGATATTGCGATACCAATGCTGGCAGCCGTTGAGATGGGTCTTGTAGCTGTAGCCGTACCAGCCGGAACCGGTATAGGTCGGTACTTTTATCTGCTCGAACTCCGCTTCGCTTTTTTGCACCGCCGCTTCGGAATCGAACGGATCGACCAACACACTATAATAGGGCGGCATGTGCTGGCCTTTTTGCGCGATCAGATTGTAGACGTGCGGATACATTTTGTAGTCGGGATTGTTCATGGCATCGCGCCAAAGCTTCTCGCGTTCCGCAGGCAAGGCGCCGGGCGGCCCCTTGTGCTGATGCATCGCCGAGAAGTGACCGACCAGATAACGGAACAGATGGATGACGCCGCCCGGATATTCGTCGCGAAAGCCGCCGAGCTCGCCATAGGCGCCGCGCGAATTGAACGGGAAGATCGCTTTGAGATGCGGCGGTTGCTTCTTGGCAACCGCAAGCTGTTCGGCGCCGAAACCGGAGATGCCGACCATGCCGACATTGCCGTCGCACCAGTCCTGGGCTGCGATCCACTCGATGAGATCGTAGCAATCCCACTCGCGCGAGCCGCCGTCCTCGGACTTGCCGACGCCGCGCGGCGAGCCGATGACGTGGACGTAACCGCGCGTGACCAGGAATTTGGTGTCGCCGGCCTCCAAGGGTCCGGTCCACAGCGGCGCCCAGGCCGGTTGCGGCGGCAGCGCCGCCGCCATGTCGGGACCCTGAAAGTCTTTGTTGTAAATGGCGAAGGCCAATAGAGCGGGAAATTTTCCGCTTGCCTCCGGCCGAAAGACGTCGACGCAGATTTTGACGCCGTCGCGCATCGGCACCATGACGTCCATGTCGCGGGCAATCGCAGAAAAGGCCGGCGGACGGTCGTAATGCGGGCCGGGATTTTCAGCGGGCTGCACGATTTGCGGTGACGACCCGGTAGGCAGCGTCTCGGTGCTCACTCAAAGTCCTCCCCGCCGCGGACACTCGCGCAGCTCGATGGCAGCCACTCGTATTGTTATCGATGAGCGCACGCATCGTCGTCAATGCCCTGCGGCTTGGCAAGCAAGCCGCAGGGCATCCGGACACGCGGAAAATTGGAGGACGATGGCCTTGCGGAGTTAGCCGCAATCTTCGACTTTGGCGCGGTGACCTCGGCGGACGCCACCGCGCTGTCGCTCGCTGCCGCGCTCTCGCCGAAACGGAAGAAGGAGACGCGGTCGTCCATCGCCTTGGACGACGCCGTCTTGCTCGTCGCCGATGGCGAAGTCGAATTTGGTGGAGACGGTGACCGATAAACCCGCCTTGTCTTCGATCCCGTAAATTTGCATATAAGTGAGAGTACGTATCGATTTGAAATGCACGGGAGGAATTGACAATGGAGCTCAAATCGACGCGCCGCATCGTCACTGGCCATGACGCACGCGGCAAAGCGGTGGTGCTGTTCGACGACGCCCTGCCAGCCAAGCAGCGCAGCGCCGGCGGCAACGGCATGACGTTGTTATGGGTGACGGGCGAGGCCCCCGCAGACGTCACCGGCTCGACCGACCGCGCGCAAACCCAAGTCGGCGTACCGCCGCCCGCCAACGGCACCGTTTTTCGCATCGTCGATTTCGCGCCGCTGCCGCCGAACGCGGCGCCGGTCGATCACCATCAAATTCTCATATCGATGGGCATCGACCCGGCAACGCAAGGCCATGCGCGGCACGCCAACACGCACCGTACCAGGACGGTCGACTACGCCATCGTGCTCGACGGCGAGATCGACATGCTGCTCGACGACACCGAGGTCCGCGTCAAAGCGGGTGACGTGTTGGTGCAGCAGGCCACCAATCACGCCTGGGTCAATAACGGCACCAAGCCGTGCCGCATCGCCTTCATCCTCATCGACGGCAAGACGCCGCCGGCCTGGGGGAAGGGCTGGAAGCCGTAAGGCGGCGGCGCGCGGCTATTCCGCTGCTTCCTGGTGACGGTGCAACAGCGGCACGATGCGCGCCCGCTCGCCGGCGCAAGCCACGACGACGCTATTCTCCGGCACCACAATCCAATTCTTGTGATCGCGGTCGAGTGGCTCGGAGACAATGACGATGCCGGCGTCCGATTCCCGGTAATAAAGTGTGTTGGCGCGATCGTTCACCGCATAGCGGAAAGCGTAGAGATCGCGGCCGTTCGACAGCGCCGCGGTAAAGCGCAACCGGTCCGGCGGCGACGTGTCGTTCACCATCGCCGTCAGCCGGGCCAATACCGTTTCAGCCGCAGCGACCGGATCGTCGATGCCGGCGCCAAGTATGGCCAGGAACACCGCCTCGGAATCGGTCGTGCCGATGCGCGCCGGATAGAGTTCGTCGGGGATCAAGCCCTCGACCTGACGGCGCAGCCGGCTCCAGCCGCCGATGAAGCCGTTGTGCATGAACATCCATTTGCCGCAGGCGAAGGGATGGCAATTCGGCCTGGTGATGGGTGTGCCGGTCGCCGCCCGGACGTGAGCGAAATACAGGTGCGACTGCAGATGCCGGCACAGATAGCGGAGATTCTCGTCCGACCAGGCCGGGCGGACCTCGCGGTAGAGCCCGGGCTCCGGATGGTTGCCGTACCAGCCGAGCCCGAAGCCGTCACCGTTGGTGCCGGCAGTTGATTCAAGGGCTTGAATGCTCTGCGAAATCAGGGAATGCGACGGCTCGGTCACGTAATGTTCGAGCGCCGTGGTTACTCCGCGATAGGCGATCCACCGGCACATAATTCAGCCTTTGTCTCGAAAGTTCACGCCACCAATGTGGCGTCGCGAATCCACCGTGTCACCTCATGCAAGGCAATTTCGGCACCTTCGTGTTTATTTTCTGTAAAGATACAGAGCTGCGCATCGGCCGAGGTTCCCTCGACGACGATGGCGCGGCAATTTTCCACCTGCTCGGCGCAGCCCAGCGCCTCGGCATCCGCCACGACAAGGTCGAGGATGCGGTCGAGCATGGCCGCAACGTCGACGGCGCCTGAGCGCGTCACGAACGTACCCTGGACCCCGTAGCGTTGGGCGCGCCACTTGTTCTCCACCGCAATGGCGCGGTCCACGACATCGAGCCCGGCATTATGGTCGGAATGGCCATAGAGGAAGCGGGCCAAGGACCGGTACAGCGCCGCGATCGCGACTGTGTCGTCGAGCCGCGTGCAGCAGTCCGGCGCGCGCAGCTCCAGGGTCGGATATTTGACCGAGGGACGGATCGACCACCATAGATGGCTGGCGTCCGCCATCGCCCCGGACCCCACCATGGCATCGACATAGGCGTCGTAATCCGCCGCGTTGCGGAATAATTCCGGCAAACCAGTGCGCGGCAACTCGTCATAAGCGGCGAGTCGATAGCCCTTGAGGCCGGTGGCGCGGCGCTGCCAGAACGGCGACGAGGTCGACAGCGCGATGAACAGCGGCACATAGGGCAGCATGCGCATCATCACGTCGATCCGCCTTGCCGGATCGGGAAACTCCACATGCACGTGCATCCCGCACAGCATGTTGCGCTGACCGATCATTTGCAGATCGTCCATGACCTTGTCATAGCGGTCCTTCGGTGATTGCACCGACTCGCGCCAGGATGCCAACGGATGCGTGCCGCAAGCCAGGATCGCAAGCCCGTGCTCGGCGGCGGCCGCAGCCGCATTGAGCCGCAGCTGGCGCAGCTCGATACGCGCGTCATCGGCGCTGCGATGGGGCTCGGTCGCCACCTCGATCTGCGCCTGTAAAAACTCCCGGCCGATATTTCCCGGCGCCCCAAATGCGGCGGCTTGAAACAGCGAGTCCGGCGTTTGCGCGGGAACTTCGCCGCTTTCGGCGTCGGCAAGGAAGTATTCCTCCTCGATGCCAAACCGAAAATGGTCGTCGGCCGCAAAAACGCGCGCCTCCTGGCCCGGAGGCACCAGCGTGCGAATATGAAGCCGTCGCTCGTTCGGGTCGAAGCGGAATTCCATGATTTGGTCCGTTGCTTGGGCGATGGATTCGATGTGTGCTTCTCAGATGCCTTGCGTCTGCAACCAGCACTCCAACAACGCAACTTGCCAAAGCTTCGAATGGCCCTTGGGCGTCAGCTCGCCTTCCGGGTCGGCGAGCAAGCGCTCGATATAAGGTCGGTTGAATAGGCCGCGCTGGCGCGCTTGCGGCGCGTTGAGCACGTCACGAACGAAATCGAGAAACGCGCCGCGGATATATTTGAGCGCGGGCACCGGGAAATAGCCTTTCGGCCGGTCGATCACCGCATCGGGAACGAGCCCGCGGCAGGCTTCCTTGAGAATGTGTTTGCCGCCGCCGCGCACTTTGAGCTCCGCAGGGATACGCGCGGCAAGCTCGACCACCTCATGGTCGAGGAAGGGCACCCGCGTCTCAAGGCCCCATGCCATCGCCATGTTGTCGACGCGCTTGACCGGATCGTCGACCATCATGATCTCGGCATCGAGCTGCAGAGTCTGGTCGATCGGGCTCGTGCCGCGGCAGTTACGGAAATAGGCATCGACGAAGTCGCGACTGTAGTCGCCGTTCATCAGCGCGGGCGCAACCAACTCGGCCATCTCGGCGTGATCGCGATCGAAATAAACGCGGGCATAATCCTCCGTGGCGTCGTTGGACCGCAGCAGCTTTGGATACCAGTGGTAGCCGCCGAAGATCTCGTCGGCGCCCTGCCCGCTCTGCGCCACCTTGACGTATTTGGATACTTCTTGCGACAGCAAATAAAAGCCAATGGCGTCATGACTCATCATCGGCTCCGACATTGCCGCCACCATGCCGGGCAAGGATTCGATGGCCCGCGAGCCGTCGACGCGGATGCGATGATGATCGGTGGCAAAACGGCTGGCGATCAAATCGGAATAGCGGAACTCGTCGCCTTCGACGTCGCCGACCGTATCGAAGCCGACCGAGAACGTCTTGAGGTCTTTCTGTCCAAGCTCGGCCAGGAGGGCGACCAGAAGCGAAGAGTCCAGCCCTCCCGACAGCAGCACGCCGACCGGCACGTCGGCGACACGGCGACGATCGACGGCTTTGCCCAGCGCATCGCGCACCGCCCCGCGCCATTCCATTTCGGTAACCGCGCGATCCGCAGCGCGCGAACCGACTTCGAGCTGCCAGTAGGTCTCCTCGCGGCGGCGGCCATCGGGCTCGATGGTGCAGATCGTGGCGGGGGCAAGCTTGCGCACGCCCTTGATGATCGTTAGCGGCGCCGGCACCACGGCGTGCCAGCTTAAATAGTGATGCAGTGCAGCCGGATCGATCGCGGTATCGACGTCGCCCACGGCCAGCAAAGCGGGCAGCGTCGACGCAAAGCGGAAATGGCCCGGCCCTTCGGCGTAGTACAGCGGCTTGATGCCGAGCCGGTCGCGCGCCAGCACGACGCGCCCGGAATTGCGCTCCCAGATCGCGAAGGCGAACATCCCGTAAAAACGCTCAACGCAGCGTGGTCCCCATTCCTTGTAGGCTTTGAGGATGACTTCGGTGTCGCCCCGGGAGAAGAACCGATAGCCTTTGGCCGAAAGATCGCGGCGCAGCTCGCGAAAATTATAGACGCAGCCGTTGAAGACGACGGCAAGGCCCAGTTCCGGATCGATCATCGGCTGCTGCGACGTCGGCGCGAGATCGATAATGCTGAGCCGTCGATGACCGAACGCGACGCGACCTTGCGAGAATGTGCCGCCGGCGTCCGGTCCGCGCGACCACATTCGCGGCATCATCGCGGCGAGCAAACCGCCGGCCGCGTCAACATTAAAAGTCACCTCACCGCAAATCCCGCACATAGTATTACTTTGTCCAGAGCACCGTGCTGCCCCACCGGCCCGCAACAACGCTCTCGGGGCGAGTCGAGTTCCTGGCGAAGATTTAGGCGATCGGAGTAATTGAGCTATTACAAAGGCTTGCCGCGACGACTTGATGCAGTTCGCAGTTCAGGTGAGCAAACGGCGAACCGCCGTGCTCCAGGCCGCCAATTTTCGTTCGCGGAGCCCCGCTTCCATCTGCGGCTTAAACTGCCGCTCTAAGCGCCAGTGCTCCGAGAATCGATCCGGCTCGGGAAAAAATCCCGCGTGCAGCCCGGCGAGATAGGCAGCGCCGAGCGCCGTGGTTTCCTTGATCTGCGGGCGGTCGACAATGCTGCCGATGATGTCGGCGAGGCGCTGCGTGAACCAATCCGAATTCGCCATGCCGCCGTCGATGCGCAAGGTTTTCAGCGCGGTGCCTATATCGCGACAATCGGCCTGCATCGCAGCGAGCAGATCGGCGGTCTGAAAGCAAACGCTTTCGAGCGTGGCTTGGGCCAATTCGCGCGGACCACTCGCCCGCGTCAGCCCAAACAGCGCACCGCGCACCTCCGGCCGCCAATAGGGCGCACCGAGGCCGACGAAAGCCGGCACGAGAATGACCTCCTGCGTCGGATCCGCGGCTTGCGCGAGCGTGCCGGTCTCGGCAGCGCTCTGCACGACGCGCAAGCCATCGCGCAGCCACTGCACCGCGGCGCCGGCGATGAATATCGACCCCTCGAGCGCATAGCTGCGCTTGCCACCGAGCTGATAGGCTATCGTCGTCAAGAGCTTGTTGTGCGATCGAACCGGCTTGTCTCCGGTATTGAGAAGAGCGAAGCAGCCGGTGCCGTAAGTGGATTTGAGCATGCCCGGCGCGAAACAGGCCTGCCCGACCAGCGCCGCCTGCTGGTCGCCGGCAATGCTGCAAATCGGAATCGCGGCGCCGAATAAATCGGGGTCGCTGACGCCGAAGGCCGCCGACGAATTGAGAACCTCCGGCAGCACCGATTTGGGCACGTTCAAGATTTGCAGGAGCTGGCCGTCCCAGCAGCCATCATGAATATCGAACAGCAGCGTGCGCGAGGCATTGGTCGCATCGGTGGCGTGGACTTTGCCGCCGGTAAGTCGCCACAACAGATACGTATCGACCGTGCCGAAGGCGAGTTCGCCGCGCGCGGCTTGCTCGGCGGCGCCGGGAGCGTTGGTCAAGAGCCAGGCGAGTTTGGTGCCGGAAAAATACGGATCGAGCAGAAGCCCGGTCTTGGCCGCGAACAATTTCTCATGGCCGGCGACCTTAAGCCGCCCGCATAAATCGGCGGTTCGCCGATCCTGCCAAACGATGGCCCGGTGCACTGCGCGGCCGGTCGCGCGCTCCCACAACAATGTCGTCTCGCGCTGATTGGTAATGCCGATGGCAACGATATCCCGGGCGGCTGCGCCGGCTTGGCGCATCGCGCCGCGGCAGGTCTCGAGCGTCGTCCGCCACAGATCCTCGGGCTCGTGCTCGACCTCGCCGTCGGCGGGAAAATACTGCGGGAATTCCTGCTGCGCGACGGCTGCAACCGACGTGTCGGCGCGAAACAGCATAGCCCGCGTCGAGGTGGTGCCCTGGTCGATGGCGAGGACATAGCGTGTCACCCGACCCTCCAAGGCTGAAGTATCGCGACCCAGGCAAGCTAGAATCAGTCAAGCGGCCGCTGCCGTGAGAATCTCGCCGGCAGCGGCTGACAATATCACCCGTAGCCGGCAAACGCACAATCTCGCCGCCTGACAAAAACTCAATTCTCAGAGAATGCTACGCATCTATTGCGCCTGCTCCAGTTTTGCGAGTTGCCCCGTGGCTGCTGCCGAGCCGAGATCCGAGGCCCGCTGGTACCATTGCCGCGCCTGCACAATGTCGGGCGTCATCCCGATGACGCCAAGCCGCCGGATGACGACCGGGTCGAAGGTGGCGCCGAGCGCCAGTGCGGCGTCGGCACTGCCGACATCTGCCGCGCGACGCAGCAGAAGGCGCGCGGAAATGATGTCGCCGCTCATAAGCATGTCCTTGCCACGCTTGATCATCGCTGCGACCTCCGCATTGTCGATGTGCGGCGCGCTCGCAGTGTTGGGCGGCGCCGGCGTGGTCGATGCCGGCGCGGATGATGCGGCCGCGGGCTGAGACGGCATCGCTATTGGCTGCGAAGGAACGGCCGCCGGCTGCGAACCCACGATTGCGGGCACCGGCGCGATCGAGGCGACCACCGGGCCCAGCGAAGCAGACGGCGGCGGCGGATCGTTCATCGTCACCAATCCCCGGTTCACCGTCGGCGGAGCATCCGTCGATTGCGCTTGAACACGATCGGCGGACTTAGCTGGATTTACGCTCATTGCCGTGGCTTTTGCATCCGACGGCATGATGTCGCCGACTTTCTTCATGCCGGGGATCGATACGACGCCCCAGGCGATAAGCGCCGCAAGCCCCATCACCGCCGAAAAGCGCATCACAATTGGACGCAAAGCGCCCGCGTCGTCGGTGGGCGGCTCCGGAATGGCGTCGGGATCGAGAATAAGCTGGCGTTGCAGCTCCACCATGGCGCGATCGCCGCTGAATTCGGGCCTTGGCTGTCGGACCGGTCTTGCCGCAGGCGCCAGAGGCCGGCCGGGCAGCGGTGAAGTCCGATCTCGCGCCCACCGTGGCGCATATCGCAATGCCGGATCCAAATCTTCAACTTGATGGATCGGAGAACTCATGATCGCCTCCCATGCTTTCAAGCTCCGATGTTACAAAACGAGTGTTCGTCTCCTGCAGTCGTTTGATGTTGGCGCGCCGTGGAACGCAGACGCCGACCGATCTTTCGACGCGCCAAACGTGGCCATAAACGGTGGTGTGAGATTGCCGACAGAATAGAGTTGGCGTTCAGACGTTCGCCGAGCGCAACAAGATTAGTTTGTGCCGGCACAGATCGCGGACCGGCGCACTCACTGGGACCGAATCGTTGGGAAATTGCTGCCGGCAACAAGACCACGGCCAATACGCAAGTTACCGGAATTGGCCGATCGGGCCGCCGCAGCGCCCCCATAGCTACCCCCCGAGCGGCGGATCTACGCGTGCGCCACACACACATTTGCGCTGCAGATCCGCAACGTCTGACACCCACCAAGCGCCGCGCTTGAAAACCAGACGCGCTTTATTGCGATGCGCGTTCCTACGCGGTCAGGCTGATCGTCTGCAGGCATTTGGGCGGCGGTATGATCTTGCCTGGATGATTCCAAGGCGTGCGCGCACCATTGCGGCGCGCTTGTCCAAAAACACGCGATGATCTCGTTAAATTATGGCAAGCGCCGGCAGCGCAAGAGTCCAAGGCTTGCCAAACGCCGCCCTGGCAGGCACCCGCCGCATCGATAATTAACGGTTAAAGACGCGCGTTCTTCTCCACCTGCGGTGGCGCACGTCCGGGTCTGCCAGCCTTATTTTCGAGCTTCTTTTTTGGACTTATTTAATTTTGCACTTTCGCCGACTCAGCTAGTCTCGCAAGCGCCGGGCTATGGGACCGTCCGGCCTACTCTGACGACGATCTCGCGGCCATGACTCAACAGGTCATGGCGCTTAGGCCGACATAGGCCGCGGCGATTGGCGGATCGCGCGGGGCGTTCGCGAGGTCGAATGTTTCCAAATTTGCGCCTGATGATCGTGGCAGTTCTGGCCTCGATCCTCGGTATCAGTTGCGCATTGGGCCTTTTCGCTGAATTTCGCGTCAGCCACGATTCCTTTTTGCGGGAATCCAACGCCAGTACACCGTTGCAGCTCGGCTCCAGCGATGCCGCCTCGGGGCGGCTCATGAATACCGCGGCGCCATTCGAATTCCGCTTTCAGGCGCCGGCACCGCCCTCACCTGCAGCGATCGAAGGAGCAGAAACGCCTGAACACGCTGCGGTCGCTGCAACGCCGCAGCCTGTCCAACAGCCCTCGCCGTTGCCTGATATCCCGGCCGCATCCGCCGCCGCCACGAGCACCCCTGCGACGGCGTCGGACGTTACCTCGGCCACCGAGCCTGCCGCGGTGCCGAGCCCATCCGATCGCGCGGCCGAGGCGCCGAACCCAACGGCGACCGGAACGATTGCCGATCAGAACGCGCCGCAGAAAACTTCACCGGACAGCCGGCAAAATATCAAACCTCCGGCAGACAACGAGCTCGCGGCAAAGACGCCGGCAGCCTCGCCGGTCGGGACAGCGGCACCGAACGCCGTAATTGTGCCGGCAAGCGCGGGGACGGTGCCCCCTGAAAAGCATCGGCGAACCACACTGCGTCACGGGCCGATTATCGTGCGGCGTTTACAGCGAACACGACCCGCCATACCCGTGCAGGATTTCACCACTGCGCAACCGTTCCAATGGGCGCCGCTCGCCGCATCGCCATCACCGCAACCGGTGCGGCGACGCATCATTAGGCGGGTCCAGCCGGCGCGAAAGCCTGTCATGCAAACCACGACGCCGCAAACGACAGTTTCTAATACTTCGCCGGCCGATACGCCGGAGTGACCCCCGCACAGCTTGCCCCGCCGTCGACGTCTAGGCCGTAGTGGCCTATATCCGGGTCCCGACACCGCAGCCAAGGGGTGCATGAAAGATTGCACCGGTGCCAAAGCTGTGAAAATCATCTCATCCGCTGAGGGTAAGGACTGACGCCTAAACCACGCGTCCGCTCGACACGATGACCGGGAAATAGTCCAATGACGGTAACAGCCGCGCAGGAGGGTGCGATGCAAGGCGGACGCAAGTCTGCACGTATAAAGTCTGCACGTATAAAGTCTGCACGTATAAAGTCTGCATCGGACGATAAAGTCTGCGCGAATGACGGCGATCCTGGCCGGCATTCTGCTGAGCGCTCTGCCTATCTTTGCACGCGCGGTTATTGCTCAGCCCGCACAACCCGTGGCGGCGCCGTCGCCAATGCCGGGCGAGACGCTGGCCTTCAACCGCAGCAAGGGCAATTGCCTGACCTGCCACGACATCAAAGGCGGCGATGCGCCTGGCAATGTCGGGCCGCCCCTGGCCGATATGAAGAGCCGATATTCCGACCGCAAGCAGCTCGCCGCGATCATCTTCGACGAGACTAAGCGTAATCCGCTTACGGTCATGCCGCCGTTCGGGCAAAATCTCATTCTGACCAAGCAGGAAATCGAGCAGGTCATCGACTTTCTCTACACACGATAGGAGCGTCGCGGCGAAATGGACAACAATCGTTCAAACAAAGAGAGGAGCGCGCGGTCAGGGCCGACGCGGCGCGTGATCGTGCAAGGCGCGATTGGTCTGGCCGGGTTGGGCTTGGCCGGCGTTGCACCGCTGAGCCGGGCGCGAGCCGCCGCCGACGCGTCGAAATGGCCGAAAGACGCCTTTAGCCAGAAGACCCAGGTCGACGCGTTCAAGGCGCTTTATACCGGCAAGACCCCGGAAGCCTCCGACAAAATCAATCTCGACGCGCCGGAAATCGCCGAGAATGGGGCCGTGGTGCCGATCTCCGTCTCCACGACGCTCCCCGACGTCACCTCGATCGCCCTCGTGGTTTCCGAAAATCCGTTCCCGCTGGCCGCCTATTACCCGATACCGGCGGGCACCTCGCCGATGGTGGCCAACCGGCTCAAAATGGCCAAGACCAGTAAGGTGATCGCGCTTGTCACGTCCGGGGATAAAGTGTTCAGCGCGACCAAAGAGGTCAAAGTCACGGTCGGCGGCTGCGGCGGCTGAGCGGAGAAAGCGACAAAAGGCAAAAATCGATGGCATCGACAATTCGCATACGCGCCGTCGCAAGCGGCGACACCACGGAGGTGCAGGCGCTGGTGCAGCACCCGATGGACTCCGGTTTCGTCAAGGATGCGCAGGGTAATCTCGTTCCGCCGCATTACATCGAAGTGGTGGAATTCGAGCATGCCGGCAAGCCGGTTTTCACCGCCTATTGGGGCCCCGCAGTGTCCAAGGACCCCTATATCAAGTTCAGCTTCAAAGGCGCGCAGAAAGGCGACGACCTGACGGTCAGCTGGGTCGATAACAAGGGCGCGACCGATTCACTGGTCGGCAAAATTCAATAGCGCGGCATCGCGTCGTTGAACGGAAGGAGGACGTCTATGCGTCGCGCAATCTTGCTGGCACTTGCGCTGTTCTGTGTGGCTGCACCGCAGGCGTCCGCGGCAGATTCGATCAATCCGAAGGCCGACTTCAAGGCATTCCGCGATTACTTCACCAAGCGCTTCCCCAACGTGCCGTTGAACGATTTCGTCAACGGGCCCTATTCGATGGATGCCGATCTGCGCAAGCAGTGGGTGGAGATCGATGCCTTTCCGCCCTATCAATTCGCGCTCGATAAGGGCAAGCAGATGTTCGAGACACCGTTTCAAAACGGCAAGACCTACGCCGACTGCTTCCCGAACAAGGGCATCGGCGTCCGCCAGAACTATCCCTATTTTGAGGCCAAATCCGGTGAGGTGATCACGCTCGACGTAGCGCTTAATCAATGTCGCCAGGCCAATGGTGAAAAGCCGCTCGACTACACCAAAGACGATATGGCGGCGCTGACGGCCTATATGGCTTACACGTCGCGCGGCAAACCGTTCGACATCAAGATTCCGAACGATCCGCGGGCGCTCGCCGCCTATCAGAAGGGCGAAGAATATTTCTACACGCGCCGCGGCCAATTGAACTTCTCCTGCGCCAGCTGCCACGTCCAGAGCCCGGGAGATCACATCCGCACCGAGGTTCTGGCGCCGGCGCTCGGAATTGTCGCGGCGCTGCCGATCTATCGCTCGGAATGGGGCGGCATGGGCACGACAAGCCGCCGTTTGATCACTTGCAACATTCAAGTGCGCGGCGTGCCGCTCAAGGCCGAAGATGAGCTCTATCGCGACGTCGAATATTATCTGTCGTACATGAGTAACGGCCTGCCGATCTCCGGACCGGGTGCACGCCCATGATCGTTCATACGCATTTGTCTGCTTTGATCAGGCTCGCTGTCGTCCTCATGACCACCGGGCTGGCGACGGCAGCGTTGGCGGCCTCGGCGGACGACTTCAAGGCGGCCTACGCCAAGGCGGAAGCCGCCGAAACCCAAGCAGGCGCGCTCAAGAACCAATGGACCACGACTGACGCCGAGCTTAAGGCGGCGACAAAGGCCGCCGATACCGGGAATTTCGACGAGGCGGTCAAGCACGCCCAAGAGGCCGAGGCGCTGGCGAATGCATCCATCGCCCAGGCCAGGGAACAGGCGACGGCCTGGAAGAACGCCGTCATCCGCTGACCTGAAAGGCACCAGGGAGTGTTGCGATGCGTCGCCGCGACGTATTGAGAGGTCTCGCGGCGGCGTCGCTCGCGGGAGCCGTGCCGCGTATCGGCCTCGCGGCCGCCGACGATCCTTACGACATCGGGCGCTTCGGCAATGCCCGCGTGCTGCATATGACCGACAGCCATGCGCAGCTTTTGCCGGTCTATTTCCGCGAGCCCAGCGTCAATATCGGCGTCGGCGGGATGGCCGGGCGACCGCCGCATCTGGTCGGCCACGCATTCCTCGAACATTTCGGCATCGAGCCGGGCAGCCGCGCATCATACGCTTTGACGTATCTCGATTATGACGAGGCCGCCCATCGCTATGGTCACATGGGCGGCTTCGCTCATCTCAAGACTCTGATCGATCGGCTGCGCAGCGAAGGCGCCGGCAATTCTGTTTTGTTGGACGGTGGCGATCTCTGGCAAGGCAGCGGCTTGGCCGACGCCATGCGAGGCGCAGACATGGTCGAAGTCGGCAATCTGCTCGGCATCGACGCGATGACCGGCCATTGGGAATTCACCTATGGCGAAAAAATCTTGCGACAGAATCTCGACCGGTTCAAAGGGGAATTTTTGGCGCAGAACGTGTTTTTGACCGAAGAGGCCGCCTTCAACAATGCGCCCGCTTTCGATTCCGCATCCGGCCGCGTCTTCAAGCCGGCGACGATCAAGGAAGTAAACGGCCATCGCATCGGCATCATCGGCCAGGCCATGCCCTATGTGCCGATCGCTCATCCCAAGCGCTTCACGCCCGATTGGACCTTCGGTATCCGCGATGCCGACTTGCAGAAAGTCGTTGATGGCCTGCGCCGGCAAGATAAGGTCGATGCCGTCATTCTGCTGTCGCATAACGGCATGGATGTCGATCTCAAGCTTGCCGGCCGCGTCACCGGCATCGATGTCATTCTCGGCGGCCATACCCACGACGCCGTGCCGCAACCCACCGTGGTCGCCAATGCCGCGGGAAAGACACTGGTCACCAATGCCGGATCGAGCGGAAAATTCCTCGCCGTGCTCGATCTTAATATCAGCAAGGGCGGCGTGAAGGACGCGCGATATCATTTGCTGCCGATCTACGCAAACCTGATCAAGCCCGACCGTGACATGCAGGCGCTGATCGATCGCTTGCGCGCCCCGTATAAGGCACAATTCGGCGAGAAACTCGCTGTCGCCGACGAGCTATTGTATCGGCGCGGAAACTTTACCGGCTCGATGGACCAGGTGATTTGCGATGCGCTCCGCCACGACCTTGGCGCGCAAATCGCGTTGTCGCCTGGCTTTCGCTGGGGCGCGACCCTGTTGGCCGGTCGGCCGATCACCATGGAGGATGTGCTGGCGGAAACCGCGATCACCTATCCGGAGGTCTATGTAACAGATATGACCGGAAGCCAGATCAAGGCCGCGATGGAGGATATCGCCGACAATCTTTTCAACGCCGATCCCTATTATCAGCAAGGCGGCGACATGGTGCGGATCGGCGGCATGGATTACGCTTGCGCGCCGAATGAAACGGCGGGCAAGCGCATCTCGGACATGATGCTCGACGACGGTACGGCGCTGGCCGCCAATAAGAGCTATCGCGTCGCCGGCTGGGCCTCGGTCAATCCGCGGGCCGGCAAGCCCGTCCGCGAAGTGGTCGCCGGTTATCTTCGGAAGGAAAAAATCGTGAAAATCAAACGCCCCAACCGCGTGCTACTCAAGGGCGTGGCCGGCAATCCGGGGCTTGACCAGGGAGGCTGAACAATGGCTCGCCTTTGCCTGCGCGCTGGGACGCCGATCGCTGGCGCATTAGCCGCCGTTTACGCGCTCTCGACATTAGCGATGATTGAGCCGCGCCACGCCGCAGCGGCGGAAAACAATGCGCTTGCCGACAAGCCTTTTGCCGATCACCGGCTCGTCTTGCAGCTTTCTGACGACGATGCGAAGAAGCAAGGCTTGGTCATCAGCGTGGCTTACAACCTGCTCAAATTCTACGGTCCAGACCGAATCGCGATCGAGGTCGTGACCTTCGGGCCGGGCATCGTTCTGCTGCGTTCGGACAACCCGAACCGCAAGCTGGTCGACAGCCTGGTCGCGCAGGGCGTTAAATTCGACGTTTGCATGAACACGGTCGAGACCGTCGAGCGGGAAACCGGTCACCACGTGCCGCTCAATCCGAATGCCAAGCCGGTCGAAGCCGGCGTCGCCCAAATTCTCGCCCTCACTGAAAAGGGCTACATGCTCGTCCGTCCGTAAACCAGCGAGACAATTATGATTGCGATTACGCGAAGCTTCTTCATTGCTCTTGCCGTCGGCCTCATCACGCTAGGCGGCGCGCACGCGCAAGGCGGAAAACCGCACCGCATCGCGATCCAGGTCGATCAGAACGATCCCGCGGTGATGAACCTGGCGCTGAACAATGCCGAGAACATCATCGAATACTACCGCGGCAAGGGCGAGGACGTGGATATCGAGATCGTGGCCTACGGGCCGGGCTTGAACATGCTGCGGGCCGACACTTCCCCAGTGAAGGACCGCATCGCTCAAATGGCAAGCAGTGATGCAACCTTCCCGGCCAAGCTGGCATTCTCCGCCTGCAACAACACCCTCCAAGGCATGGAAAAGCGCGAAGGCCACGCCATCACCATCATTCCACAGGCCAAGATGGTGCCGGCCGGCGTGGTGCGGCTGAGCGAACTCGAGGAACAGGGCTGGAGCTACATCCGGCCCTAATTTGCGCGGCGGCGCGAGAGCTGTTTCGCCGGTTGCGGCGCGGCGATGCTGCCGCCAAGAAATCGGACTAGTTCTTGCTCCATAGCGCGATACTGCGCGACCTTGATGCGAAGCGAGAGGAGCTGGAAGCGCCGCGCCTCGTGCTTGCGACCCGGATGAGCGTTTACGCGGGCTTCGGTCGCCTCCAGGTAAGCGCACTCGTGACGTATCCGCTGCAGATAAGATCCGAGCTCGCGCCGAATGACGTTCTTACCGGCAAAGTTTCCAAAGAAAATGCGCAGCAAAACTTCGTCGCGCGTCACCGAAGCTTGGATCGGTTCACTCATGAACTCTTCGAGCCGGGTCCGACCTCGGGCCGTGATGGTGTGAATTTGCTTGTCCGGCTTGCCGTTCTGCGCCAGGGAACGACTGGTGATGCAGCCTTCTTCCCGCAGCTTGTGCAGGGTGTTGTAGATTTGCGGACCGGTGGCGTTCCAGATGAAATAGGTCGAGCGATTAATCGCACGCTTGAGGTCGTAGCCTGACGCCGGCTCGACCGCGAGCAAGCCGAGAAGCGCGAAGCGAAGCGACATATCAGGAGCGCTCCGGTCGCGTCATAGCGCGTCGCCTAATCATAGGCGTCGGCTCCTTTGCGCAAGCTATCCCATTGCCGCGCATCGTGGCTGCACAGGATGGTCGCGCCCGACGATTCGATATGACGCACTTCAGCCAGTGATTTTGCCAGCGCCTCGCCGTTCCAGGTATTGCGCGGGATGATGCCGGTATCGAGAGTCTCGCGCAGGCTCACGGTATCGCCGGCCAGCAAAAACGAGCCGCTGCGATCGAGCTGCGCCAAAGCGCCGAGCGAGCCGGGCGTATGGCCGGGCAGCGGCAAGAGCACGATGCGCCCGTCGGCAAAGAGGTCGCGCTGGGCTGTGAGCTCATCGATTGGCGTTGGCTGATCCCACTCGGCAGCGAGATAGCCGGCCGCCTCGCTGTTGGGCGCGCGGGCGGCGGCAAGCTCGTCGGCATGGATGAGAAAAGTCGCCTTGCGGAAAAACGCGTTGCAGCCGCAATGGTCGGGGTGCAGATGCGAATTGATCACCACATCGATATCGTCGGGGCCGAGCTCGAGCGCGGCAAGACCCGTTAACACGTGCTGGCCGGGTTGCATGATCGGGACCATGAGCTTGGCAAGCCCGCCCCAATGGCCTTCCGGATTTTCCGGCAGTGTCGGATGGCAGCCGGTATCGAACAACACGTTACCCCGGGCGTGCCGCAACAGCGCGCTCGAAACAGGAAGCTCGATGGTCTCGCCGCGGTCGGCCGCGGGGAGGAAGATGCTCTTGCGCATGCGCAATCGGCCGCAGGGCAGAAGGTGCATCTTCATGCTTCGTACCTTAAGCCCCGCGCCAACGGCGTTCCCGAGCAGCTAGCCATGACTGGCGCTCACACCATGCAATAGCCGCCGCTGACGCTGATCACCTGACCGGTGATCCAGCCGCTGCGCGGCGAGGCCAGTAGCGCGACGGTCGGTGCGATGTCGGCGGGACGACCGAGCCGGCGTACCGGATAGAGCCGGACCAGCTTTTCGCGGTTGGCTGCGAGCCATTCCGGGTCATGGCCAGTTTCGACGAGACCGAGCGAGACGGTGTTGGCGGTGACACCGGCGCGGCCCATTTCGCGCGCCAGCGATTTCATCAGAACGATGACGCCAGCGCGCGCGGCGCCGACGATGGATAGCCCCGATTCGCCGACACGCGATGAGTCGCCGACGATGGCTATGATCCGTCCGTCGCCGCCCTTTTCCAGATGCGGTCCCGCGGCGTGGCAGAGCTGTATCGCGCCGAGAAGATTGACGTCGAGCTGGCTGCGCCATTCCGCCGGCGTGGTGTCCTTGAACGGCTTGCGGATCGCAAGACCGGCATTGTTCACGAGGATGTTAAGACTGCTAAAGTCGGCGACGATTTGCTGGACCGTCGCCTGCACGGAGGCGTAGTCGGAAAGGTCGGCCCGATAGGGCTTTGCCTTGCCGCCTTGCGCATGAATCTCGGCAACGACTGCGGCCGCTTCGTCGGCGCCGTCACGGTAACTGACCGCGACGGCGGCGCCTTCCGCGGCAAGCATGAGCGCGATTTCCCGGCCCACATCGCGGGTGCCGCCGGTGACGAGCGCCACACGTCCTTTTAGCTGCATATCCATAGCTGTGCCTTATGGCCCTCCCCTTGCGTTGACACCCTAGCGGCGGCGGCCTCATATAGTAAAGGACTTACCTATGAAAATCCTGATCTATGCGGAGCCGTGCCGCGTCCGCAATTGGCTCCCGCAATGAGAGGCTGCGACACTCGTGAAGCCGGCATGGTTCGACTATTACGCGCCGCGCAGCTTGGACGAGGCGTTGCGTATCCTGGCCGACGCCGGGCCTGACGCCCGGGTTCTAGCGGGCGGCCAGAGCCTGATGCCGATGCTCAATTGCCGTCTGCTCAACCCTGACATTCTGGTCGACATTAATCGCATCGAGACGCTCAACCGCCTGGATGTCACGGAAGGCGCCCTGACAGTCGGCGCGCTGGTCCGTCACGCCGATCTGTTACACGACAACCGGGTGCGGAACGGCTGGCCCTTGCTGTTCGAGGCGACCAAACAAGTCGCGCACCCCGCCATCAGGAATCGCGGCACGGTGTGCGGCAGTGTCGCCCATAACGATCCGGCAGCCGAACATCCGAGCGTGCTGGTCACATTGGGCGGCACCGTGGTGATTGCGAGCGCCGCTGGCCGCCGCGAGCTTCCAGCCGAACAGTTCTTTACCGGCATTCTGTCGACCGCGCTGCAGCCCGGCGAGATGGTGGTTGCGGTGCGCTATCCGCGTCCGCCCGCGGGCACCGGTGCGGGCTTTGCGGAATTTGCCCGTCGCCTCGGCGATTTCGCGATGGCTGGAGCGGCCGCGACGCTGACGCTGCGCGACGGCACCTGCGAGCACGCCCGGCTCACCATTGTCGGCATGGGTGAAGGTCCGTTCCGTGCGCACGCCGCGGAAGACATGCTCACGGCGTGTCGTTTTGGTGCCGACGAATGCGAGGAGGCTTTCGCGGCGGTAGCAGAAAAAGTCAGGACCGCAGTCGAGCCGGCGGACGACGTTCACGCATCCGCGCCCTACCGCCGGCATCTGGCGGGTGTCATGGCCAAGCGCGCGCTTGAAGCGGCGCTGGCGCGGGTGGGAGCGCATTAGCCGTGGCGCGCGAGCAAACCATTCGGCTGACCGTGAATGGCAGAGTCTATGAACGAACCGTGCCGGTGCGCTTGTCCTTGGCGGATTTCCTGCGCGATCATTTGCATCTCACCGGCACGCATCTTGGTTGCGAGCACGGTGTCTGTGGCGCCTGCACGATCTCAATGAACGGGCGCAGCGCGCGCTCGTGCCTGACGCTGGCGGTGCAAGCAGACGGCGCCGCGATCCTTACGATCGAAGGACTGCGCGCGGCAGACGGCACCCGGCATCCCATGCAGCAGGCTTTTCTCGAGAATTTCGGACTGCAATGCGGCTATTGCACCCCGGGAATGCTGATCACCGCAATCGAGCTGTTGCAAGAAAATCCGCAACCATCCGAGCAAGACGTGCGCGAAGCCCTGTCGGGCAATATCTGCCGCTGCACCGGCTATCAAGCCATTGTCGATTCGGTGCTGGCGGTCTCGCGCGAAGTGCAAGCTTCGAAAAAGCAAGGGATCGCGTAATGGCGGACGCGCGCTTCGTCAATCAGAAAGCGGTCGGTTCGCCGGTGTTGCCCGACGAGGCGATCCCGCTGGTCGAAGGCGACGGCCGCTTCCTCAACGACATCTATCTGCCTGGTATGTACCATGTGGCTTTTCTGCGCAGCCAGCACGCCCACGCGCGGATTCGCTCGGTCGATACCGCGAAAGCCTGCGCGTTGCCCGGCGTAATTATGGTGCTGACCGGCAAGGAGCTGTTGGGAAAAGTCGAGCCGTTCCGCAGCATGCCCAACCGCTTCTCCGGCGGCGAGTCGGTGCAGCATTGGCTCGCCTTCGACAAAGTCCGGTTCTGCGGCGAGGCGGTCTGCACCGTGGTGGCGGAGGATCGCGCCACCGCGGAAGACGCGGCAGAACTGATCGAGGTCGATTACGAACCGTTGCCGGTGGTGACCGATCCTTGGCTTGGCGAGCAAGACGGCGCGGCGCTGGTCCATGATACCTGCCCGAACAATTGCCTGATCAAGCGCGAATTCGAGCGGGGCAAAGTCGACGCTGCGTTTCGCGACGCCCACCTCGTGGTCAGCCGGAAGTTCAAAATCGGCCGCAAGCAGGCGCTGTGCCTGGAAGGCCGCGGCTGCGTCGCCGGCTACCGGGAGAGTACGTTCGGGCTGACGCTATGGATCAGCCACCAGCTGCCCTATGTCGTGCGTCATTACCTCGCCAATCATCTGCGGCTTGCCGAGAACGATGTTCGCGTCGTGGTGCCGCATACCGGCGGCGGCTTCGGCCAAAAGGCCTCGATCTATCCGGAGGAATTTGTCTGCGCCTATCTCGCGCTAAGGCTGCGGCGCGCGGTGAAATGGGTCGAGGATCGACTCGAAAACATGGTCGCCTCGACGCATGCCCGCGATCAGTCGATCGAGGTGGCGATGGCGGTGGACCGCGACGGCCATATCATGGCGCTGAGTTCCGACGTCTGTGTCGATGTCGGCGCCTACTCGACCTATCTGTGGTCGGCCGGCATGGAGCCGCTGCAGACCGCCGGATTGATGCCGGGTCCTTATAAGGTTCCGGCGATGCGGTACCGGACCCGCGGCGTCGCCACCAACAAGACGCCGGTCGGTCCCTACCGTGCCGTCGGTCGTCCATCGGCCTCGGCATCGCTTGAACTGCTGTTGGACGAAGTTGCGCGGCGGCTTAAAATTGACTCCGTGGAGTTGCGGGCACGCAATCTGATCCCAATCGAGGCGATGCCCTACCGCAACGCCAACAATCTCGTGCACGACAACGTCAACTATCTGCCCTGTCTGAAACTCGCCGCGGCCAAAGCACAGTATGAGCGGCTGCGCGCCGAGCAGCGCGAACGCGGCGCGACCGGAAAATTGCGCGGCATCGGCGTCGCCTGCTATGCCGAATTGACCGGGCTCGGCACCAGCACGGCGGTCGGTCCCGGCACGCTGCTGCAGCCCGGACGCGATGCGGTAACGTTGCGCCTGGAGACAACGGGCGTTCTCTCCATCGCCGCGGCACTGCCGTCCCAGGGCCAGCGCATCATGACGGCGATGCGTCAGGTGGCGTGCGACGAGCTTGGCATCGCGCTCGACGACATCACATGCGTCAACAACGACACCGCCATGGCGCCTTATGGTTTCGGCACCTTCGCGTCGCGCACGGCGGTGTTCGGCAGCGGCGCTGTCATACAAGCCGCCAAGGAGCTGCGCCGGCGCATCCTGGCTTTAGGCGCGCATCTTCTAGAGGTGCCGGTGGACGAACTCACCATCGTCAACAGCGTGATCCAAACAATCGACCGAGCCAAAACGCTGCCGATCCGCGACATGGCGGAGAAAAGCTATTTTTCCGCCAAGACCATTCCGCCCGAGCTTAATCCGGGTTTCGAGGTTACTTCGTTCTACGACCCCAAATTCGGCAGTTTTGCCGGCGGCGCCCACATCGCGGTGGTCGACGTCGATGCCCAGACCGGCGAGGTCAACATCGTGCGCTATGTTGCCGCTGAAGACGTCGGCACCATCATCAATCCCGCCGTGGTCGAAGGCCAAATCATCGGCGGCATCGCGCAGGGCATCGGCGAGGCGCTGCTGGAGGAAATCGTTTATGACGAGGCCGGTCAGCCTCGCACCGTGACGTTGGCCGACTATCTGGTGCCGTCGGCGCTGGAAATTCCGCGCATCGAGCTGCATCATGCCAACACGCCGTCGGCGGCTCTGGGCGGCTTCAAGGGCTGCGGCGAGGGATCGATCATCGGCGCGCTCGGCGCCGTGACTTGCGCGGTCGCGGATGCGCTTAGCCGCCGCGGCGGCGACATTCACGATTTCCCGGCAACGCCGGAGCGGGTGCTGAGGGGTTTAGGCGCGCTGCCGAGCGAAGCGTGAGCTGACGGAACGACACGCATGTACGCGGATTGCCGGGGATTGATGCTGACGACGGTGAGCGAAGGCGCGGCGATTCATCTCGATCAAGCCATCACCGATTACCTCGATTACCGCACGACCGCTTTCGGCCACGTTCGTTCGGCACTGGAACAAGATCCCGCTTTTGTACTGGCGCTGTGCTTTCGCGGCTATTTCCTGCTGATGCTGGAGAACAAAGCGATTTTGCCGAAAGTTCGGCAGACGCTCGATGAAATCCGCCCCAACCTCGCCGCGGCGACGTCGCGTGAGCGCTGGCACGTCCGCGCGCTGGAAGCATGGGCCGTGGGCGACATCATGCTGGCCTGCGCGCATTGGGAGGAAATACTCGCGGAATGCCCACTCGATCTCATGGCGCTCAAGCTGCATCACACCATGAGCTTCTACGCCGGGCGCAGCCAGGTGATGCGCGCCGTCATCGCCGGCGTGCTGGGCGAATGGGACGACAAGGTGCCCGGCTACGGCTGCGTGCAGGGCATGTATGCCTACGCACTCGAAGAATGCGGTGCGTATGCCGATGCCGAACGCTGGGGACGCCACGCCGTCGAACGAAACCCCGGAGACCTCTGGGCCATTCATTCCGTGGCCCATGTTCTGGAAATGCGGGGTCGCTCGGCCGAGGGCGTTAAGTGGCTTTCCTACACGCCACGGCAATGGGTCGATAAGAACCCGTTCAAGGCTCATGTCTGGTGGCATGCCGCTTTGTTCCTCCTGGCGCAGGGCGCTTATGACCGCGCGCTCGAGCTCTACGACCAGGCGCTGTGTTCGGTGAATTCCGAGACCTATGTCGACGTGTCTAATCAGGCGGCGCTGCTCAAGCGGCTGCAGCTCAGGGGCGTCGACATCGGCGATCGCTGGAAAGCGCTAGCCGAACATTCGCGGCTGCGCATCCACGACCACATGCTGCCGTTTCGCGACGCGCATTTCTGCCTTGCGCTGGCGGCGCACGGCGACTTCGACGTGGCCCGCGACCATATCAAGTCGATGGTCGATTTCGCTGCGCAGAGCGAGGGTTGGCGCGCAGATGCGACCAGAGACGTCGTGGTCCCGCTGTGCGAGGGCATCCTCGCCTACGAGCAGGGCCATTACGACACGGCTTGCGACCTGTTATGGACCGTGCGCCACGAGATTGTTTCGATCGGCGGTAGCCACGCGCAGCGCGACCTGTTCGCGCAAATCGTCTGCGATGCCGCCGTGCGGGCGCGCAACTTGCCGGTAGCGCGCAGCCTCCTTTCCGAGCGTGTGATCAGTCGCGGCAGCCGAAAGGCGAATTGGCAATCATATGCCGAGGTGCTGACCGCGCTTGGCGAGACCGACCGCGCCGACGCGGCGCGCAAACAAGCCGACGCCGCGCCCGAAGTCGGCGCCTGAGCAATCAGCGGCCGCTCGGCGTCTAAGCGGCTCCGACGCGCCGACGGGCGGAATTGGCTTCGACAGGCGTGTCTTGGTCCAGCGTTTTCAGTTGGCGCCGCATGATCTTGCCCGACGAGGTTGTTGGCAGCGCGGGAACGAACTGCACTTCGCGCGGCATTTTGTACGCGGCAAGATGTTGGCGGCAATGATCGAGGATACCTGTGGTATCCGCACGCGCGCCCTGCTTGAGCACGATATAGGCCTTGGCAATCTCGCCCTTGGTCGCGTCGGGCTTGGCGCCGACGCCAACCATGGCGACCGACGAATGCCCGGCAATGACGCGCTCGATCTCAGCCGGATAAATATTGTAGCCGGCGGTCAGGATCATGTCCTTCTTGCGATCGACGATGTAGAAATATCCGTCGGCATCCATTTTGCAGAGATCGCCTGAGTGCAGCCAGCCGTCCGGCTCGATGGTTTCTTTGGTCGCCGATTCGTTGCCGTAGTAGCCGAGCATGTTGAGGGGGCCCTTGACCATCAATTCGCCGACTTCGCCATCCGGCAGTGTCTTCGACGCATCCAGCGGATCGGCGATGCGGCCTTGCATGAACGGCATCATGATGCCGACCGAGCCCAAACGGTTTTCACAATAGGAATGCTGCATGATGCCGGGACCGGCCAGTTCGGTCATGCCCCACAATTCGAGGATGGGCGCGCCGCTGCGTTCCTGCCACTCCACCGATTTTGGCGCCGGCATGGATTGCCCGCCGACCACGGCGACGCGCAACGACGACAAATCGAAACTGTCGAAGTCGGGATGCGCCAGCATATAAAGGTACATCGTCGGCACGCCGTCGATGACGCTGACCTTATGGCGCGCGATCGATTGCAGCGCTTGCTGGGTATCGAATTTCTCCAGCATGACGAAGGTGAGCCCGAGCAGAAAACTCAGATTCATCACGACCGTGCCGTAGACATGGGGCAGCGGCAACCCGGTGAACTGCACATCGCGTTCGGTGCGCACATTCATGGCCGCGGTCATCGCCGCGTTAAGCACAACGCTGCGATGATCGAGCATCGCGCCTTTGGGAAATCCGGTGGTGCCGGAGGTGTAGCAGATGGTCGACAGTTCCTGGGGGAGGTTGCCGGGAGACTCGATCGTCTCGGCTTGCCCTGACAGCAGATCGTCGAAAGTAATCGCGCCCGCGATAGCCGCGCCGCCAAGCACGACGATTTCCTTCAAATCGCCGTCGTTCTTGAGATGGGTTGCTGCACTGGCGCGTTCGGTCGTCGTGATCAGCACTTTGGCGCTGCAATCCTTGACCACATAGGCCAACTCCTCGGCCGTCAACATCGCGTTGACGGGATTGATGATGCCGCCGGCCTTGGCGATACCGATATAACTTACCACCCACTCGACGCTGTTCGGCGCGAACAGCGTGACCCGATCGCCCTTGCTGACGCCGAGCGCCTTTAGCCCATTGGCCGCCTGATTGGTCAGACGCTCAAGTTCGCTGTAAGTGAGCATCCGTGCGCCGAAGATCAACGCAGTCTTATTGGGCAGGCGCTTGGCGGTACCCGGCAAGATCTGGTCGATGGTCATATTCAACATGATCGCGCCTCCCGATACGGATTTTTTGTGGGCTTGTTGGACCCACCATATCATCTGCATTTGAAGGCTTAAAGCATTCCCGCTAGATCGATCGCGCGTTAGCGAGGGCGTTGCCGATCGGCGTAAAATCATGACAACGGCGCTGCCAGAAGGGACGCTCTACCCAACGTTGCTCGGCACGATAGTGTATTTGCCGTTCGGCCAGGTATGCGGCGTAACTGGAATTGAGATCGGCCTGAAATTTTTCCAGCGCATATGCGTCCGATGAGTGGGTGGCGATCAGTGCGGCGGCCGCGTTATTACCGCCGACAATTGCGGTGACGATGCCTTGCGAGGACAATGGGTCGAACGCTTGCGCGGCATCGCCGGCGGCGATCCACCGCTCGCCATAGGCGCGGACCAATTTCATGCTGGCCGCATTGACGCGGTAGGGGCCGGCCGTGATGCGGTAGCGCAGACCCTCAACAACCGTGTCCAGATGGAAGGCTTTGGCGACGTAAGCGACAAAATTGGCTGCTGATCGCAAGCGTGACGCACCGCGCAGGTCGCCATCGGTAAAATAGGCCAGGACCCGCCGCCGCTGCGGTATTTGCACGCTATAGAACCAGCCATCCGGCGCCGATTCCAGGTAAATGCGCCGGTCGGGATCCGGCCGGTCGCCCGTCTCCTCGGCAATGCACCAGATCGCGATGAGCTTGTCGTGAATTTCTCGCCGCGCGCCGGCTTCAATTGCCAACCGCGCCGCACGTCCGGTGCAGTCGACCGCGAAATTCGAGATTACGCCAATTTGCCGCCCGGCGCACTCGAGCCCGAATTCCCAGCCGGCGGGTCCCGATTTCGTTTCGATCTTGGCGCAGCGCTCGATCAGGACCGCGCCGGTTTTAGCGGCAGCGGCAAGTAACTGCCGCTCAAACAGCGGGCGATCGAGATGCCAGCCGCAGCCGAAAGGATTCAGAATCGCTTCGCGGCAGTAAACAGCATCCGAGCCCCATCGCGCCATGGTACCGGCACTCGGAAAATGCAGATCGGCGCCGAGACATTCGAGCCCTAGTCTGTCGAGCAGCAGTCGCGTCTCCGCCGGCACGGTTTCGCCTGCGGCGAAGGCCGCGTGGGGCCGATCGCGCACGATCAGCGCAACGCGGGCGCCCGCCCCTGCCAAGACATGAGCCGCAACGGCTCCGGCCGGCCCACCGCCCACGACGCAAACATCGAAGCGGATTTTGCCGCCGCGCCCGGCCATCGCGTCAGTGGACGTAGCCGATGCCGAATTCCTGCACCAAACTGCGAACCCGGCGACGCGGCAACAGCGGCTCGGAGCGAATTCTCGAAACCGGCGCGGGTTCGTCGGGCAGCGGACAGCCGGCATTGATCCAACGCACGATGACCAGCCGACCCACTTGATTGCCCAGCGCCGGGAAGCGCGTGTCCAAGGCCTGGGCCATGCGATTGCCGCCGGCGGCGAAATCGCGCACCAGCGGACTGCTCTCGGCATCCCACGGCACGACCCATGGATTACCGGGGCTGCCCAGGGCTCGCATAAGTTCGAGGAGGTCGCCGGCAAACCACTCATGCAGCGGTTTGCCCTCAAGCTTGTAGCGGAGGTGCCCTTCCGTTCCGACCACGGAGCTACGCAGTTCGCGCAGCAGAAGCAGCATCGATTCCGCCTTGGTCTGGTACTGCTTGACGACCTCGGTATCGCCGGTCCGGCCCAGCCACAGGATCCAGGCGCGCCACAGGGCAACATCGTCGGCGTCAAAGACCTCGTACATCGGTCCGTCGAAAGTCGTCAGATAATTCAGCAAGCGGCTGGCCTGCGGATTGCCGGGAACGACAAAAGCCGAGTGTGCAAGCTCGTCGACGAAACCGTCCGGATCGTCGAACCAATCGTTGATCCGGTTGACGCCCATCTTTCTGTTGGCGTGATTGAGACTGCCGTAATGCTGCTTGCGCGCCATCAGGCTTTTGATTTTGTCCGTCATCGCCGGCGGACGGCGATGCGCGACCACGCCGTCAATGCCGAGGTAATTCATGCCGGCGGTCGCGAAAGCGACAAAGCCGGTCCAGATGCGTTTCCATTCGCGCTGCATTGCTGCGCGTCCGCTCTCCTTCAAGATATTGTCGAGGTAGACGTTGACTGCGTTGCGCGCTTTGGCGCCGTGGCCGTCGACGGCGTTGTCGATGCCGACATGCATGCGCCAGAATTGGGAATCGATGCCGTGATAATCGAGCTTCTTGATCGTCTGGGCGAGTTCCAGGACCTCCCATTCCAGGAACAGCGTCATGCCGATAATTTCGGGAAAATACCGATCGGAATTCTGCGATATCGCCATCTGGAAGACCGGGCTACAGAAGTCGGCATCGTTGAATTTCGGATGATCGGCATAAGCCCGCGTAGCCACCCCGGGCAGCGTGATATTGAGACCGCGCAGGAACGTCGTGAAAAGATTGCCGTGGTGCAATGCCGGATCACCGTTGCCGAATTCGTCGCTCCACACGTCGAACAGGAATCCGCGCACGTCGTCGAGCGTTCCGGTATTGGCGATGAAGCGCAGCCACGCTCCGTCATTTTGATTATACGGGCCGGAATGGACCCGATCGTTGACGATATCGGCCCGCGCCTCGTCGAGCTCCCAGGGCTTCATGCGCGCGGCTTGGTCACGGTAAAAATCGTAGATCTCCTCCAGTTTCGCTTCAAAGGTGTTCTTGTCGTAGTCGAAGTACTTCTCGAGAATAACGGCGCCGGAATCGGCATAAGTCTGATGCTCGATCGCATGACCCGCGACGCCGAGGAATTGATTCACGATCTTGGAACTGAACTCATACATTTCCGGAAACTGGTCGATATTGCACAGCATGTAGTAGAAATCGCGGTATTCCAGGCCCTCCAACCCGTTGCGCTCGGTTTCGACGTAGGCCTCCGAAGACTTGGCGCCCGGCTGGTCGGACGAAACGAACGTGCGTCGAACGACAAAGCCCAGATCCGACCAGTGTCTGACCATCCCGTTGTCACCACTGCAGTTGGACCAGTCGAGATAGACAATGTCGCCGGCGCACTGACCGAGCTCGATCATTCGCAAGTTGTGATAATGGCTGCTGTTGGCATCGAAATCTTCATGGACCAGGCTCTCGTAATCGCCGACACCGCTGGTGAAGCCGCCGACCGAGTTTGAAAGCGCCGAGATGCAATGATGATATTGCGCCGCGGATTCTCCCGAGACTGAGATTGCTTCGAGAATTGTCCGGCAATAATCCGTGCAGCGATTCTTTATGAACTCGACGTAATCGGTATCCGCACGCCGCGACGGCAGCGCGTCGGCTCGCTTCTCCTGAGCCGCCGCGGCGCGTTGGCGTCGGCCCGGGTTTTTGGGGGCGGGCTTGCGCGGCGGATGCTCCGCCCGGTTTTCGCTGCGCTGGAATTCAGCCGGCGAAGGAACGACAAAATGAAAGTATCGTCCGCCGAAGCAATCGAACTGCTCCTGGACGAGAAACTGAATGCGATCGAGACTGGGCAGTCGCTCGGCAGGCGTCTGCGCTCTCGGCTGCACATCGTCCACGAGCTCGGAAAAGACTGTTCTGAGGTTGTCGCACAGCGTGTCGATATAGTCGGACTGAGCGTCGGTGTCTTCCGGCGGCGGGAACAGGAACGCCTCGATGCTTGCGGTATCGGGCCGCCGGAATTCGACGCCGCGCGCCCAAGGTTGGCGGACCAGCATGAGCCGGCTTAAGACGCCATGCGTGCCCTCATAGGGAAAGGACTTCTGCAGCTCTTCGGCCGACCGGTCGGTAATGACGCTATCCGGACGCTGCGCCGGCCACCAATGCGTGTTGCATTCGAAGAAGTCGGCTTGCCACGGCACAGCCATGAACTTGGTGATATCGCCGGCCTGGAGATGGTCGGCCAGCCGATAGGCCTCGGAATAAGCGAGCGGCGAATGGGTAATCGCCGTCATTTCAATTCCGGGATAGAACGGTCCACCGGTGCAAGCATCCAGAGCTGTTCGGGTCAAAATCCCCGGTTGGTGCGCTGGATCGGATCGAACGGCGCTGTGGCGCGAGCCCGATTTAAATCGGTGCTGCGCCCAGGCCTCGAGCCGCTTGTATTGAAGAGCCGTGACCGTGAGCCATGTCGTCGGATCGCCCGTTGTCGCGTCGCCTTCGTTGCCCGACAGCGCCGGCATGTAATAGCCGTTCGCCTGCGCGGCCTGTTCTTCCTTGGTGGCAAGTTCGCGGGGTTTGCGAATGCGTTTGAATATGGCTTCGCGCGATAGACGGCCGCTTTCGTGATGAGGATCGCTCAAGAGCGCCAGAGTTGTTTCGTCGGTAAAGTCACCGGCTTTACCTTTGGCGTGCCCGCGCAAGGACAGATCGCTGACCCAGCTGATCGCCGACGCGCGGAAGAGAATGGGATAAATGTCGCGCCAAAATTCGACATCATCGGCGCCGATCGGAGCCGGCAAACCCGGATAAGCAAGGCCGTGGTTGAGTGCGACTTCCTCCATGACGTCGTAGAGCGTGACGACGCTCGCGATATCGGGGGCAAAGTCGGGCGGCGTCACCAGCACCCAGGCGCGGCCCTTGACCGGGATATCGCGGCCGCCGAGTTTGACCTTACATTCTATCGGTCCGTCGCTGGTATCGTCGTGCCAGAAATCGTTGTTGGCGTAGTCGGTAATCCACTTCGCCCCGGAAATCTCCGCTCCGGTCTCATCGACGGCCGCTGAATGTCCGCGTCCGCCGAGCACCAACAACCGTCCTTCCTCGTCGGTGCGCAGCTCGCCGAGATAGACGTCCTTAGCGTCCTGGAACTTTCCGATAAAGGCGTATTCGGCCGCTGCGGAACCACAGATTCCTTTGCCGGTGATCGTGACCGGGGCACCCGGATCGATAACAAGTCTGCGCTTTCGCTCGGCGCCTTTGATCGCGGCATTGCGCCGGTCCCATGAGTCGTGCTCCGGCGATTCGAATTGCGCCAGCGCCTCGGCGCCGCCGTTGAACTCAAACCACTCCGGCTTCTTGTTTGCGAGCGATACGCTCCAGGTGAGCTCGGCGTCCTGCGCCGTCAGCTCGCCGACCACGGCATCCTTGGCGTCGAAAGCATAGACGCGAAATCGCGCCGCTTGGCGCAGCACCGCCCCAGCCGCGTCGGTGAAGCGCCGTTCATTACCCGGTCGCGGCGGCGCGATCCCTCAGGGCCGATGAAGAAGCCATGGTAGTGCCGGCTGTTGCCGACGCGAGCAATGCCGATCGGCGGGAAAATCTTGCAATAGGCGATTTCCTCACTCATTGGACGCTCCCATCCCTGGCGGCGATCTGTTGCGGTGCGGATCAAAGTCTTCGACGGGCTGCCCGTCCCGCACCCGTCATTAACAACTTAAAGTATTATATATTTTAAATAAACGCCATGGTTTTATTGCCCTGGAAGGTGCAGGGACCAAGAGCCAAGGAGCCATAGGAGAACGGGGGTCGCGCAATATGCGCCGCGTGGTGGGCCCGGGAGGACTCGAACCTCCAACCAAGCGGTTATGAGCCGCTAGCTCTGACCATTGAGCTACGGGCCCGCGCGATACCGGCGCGAGCGATGGCAACGCCAAGCGACATTATATAGCAGAAGCCGCCGCGGGAATTATCCTAGTCTTGCCGGCTGAGCAGGAACACCGCCTGCTCGCCGAACAGATTCCAGAACCACCACGGCATTTTCAGACGCATCCGCCGGCCCCAGGCATTGAGCGCGACCGCCTGCTCCATTCGGGCGCCGGCGGTGTGGCAGAGCTCGCGAAAGTCCTTGATGCTGCAGAAGTGGATGTTCGGCGTTTCGTACCAGGCATAGGGCAGATTATCGGTATGCGGCATGTGGCCGCCGAAGAACAGCTGCAGGCGGATTCGCCAGTGGCCGAAATTCGGAAACGACACGATGGCGTGGTGGCCGATGCGCAGCATGTGCTCGAGCACGACGCGCGGCCGGCGCGTCGCTTGCAAGGTCTGCGACAGGATGACGAAATCGAAGGCGTCGTCGGGATAGTCCTCGAGATCGGTGTCGGCGTCGCCCTGGACCACGGCAAGCCCCTTGGCGACGCATTCGTTCACGCCTTCGCGTGACAGCTCGATGCCGCGGCCGTCGACGCCGCTGCTTTCCAAAAGCCGCAACAATTCACCGTCGCCGCAGCCGACGTCGAGCACGCGCGCGCCCGGCTGCACCATGTCGGCGACGACCAGCAAGTCGACGCGCGAGCCGCCCGGGCCGCGGGCGGCTTCCGCCATGGTCAGATCGTATTTCAGACGCGTCAGCATACTCACCTCGCCGGCAGCCCGCGCGCCTTAGCAGCGCCTTCCAGAAAGCCCCGCACGATCGCAAACAGCTCCGGCTCGTCGAGCAGGAACGCGTCGTGCCCCTTGTCGGTCGTGATCTCCGCGAACGAGACGCGCGCGCCCGCGGCATTGAGCGCATGCACGATAGCGCGGGATTCCGAGGTCGGGAACAGCCAGTCGCTGGTGAACGAGATCACGCAAAAACGGGTTGGTGTACCGCGGAACGCACTCGCCACCACGCCGTCATAGTCGCCTGCAAGATCGAAATAGTCCATGGCGCGGGTCAGATACAGGTACGAATTGGCGTCGAAACGTTCGACGAACGTGATGCCCTGGTGGCGCAGATAAGATTCCACCTGAAAATCGGCATCAAACGAAAACGTCGGATTGTCGCGGTTCTGGAAGCGGCGGCCGAATTTGCGATGCAGCGCCGCATCGGACAAATAAGTAATATGCGCGCCCATGCGTGCGACCGCGAGCCCGCGGCGCGGATAAACGCTGTCGGCGAAATAGCGTCCGCCGCGCCAGTCCGGGTCGGCCATCACCGCCTGGCGGCCGACTTCGTGGAAGGCGATGTTTTGCGCCGAGTGCCGGGTCGCCGCCGCGATCGGCAGCGCCGCGAACACCCGGTGCGGATAGCTCGCCGCCCATTGCAGCACCTGCATGCCGCCCATGGAGCCGCCCGCCACCGCGAAAAGCGACTCGATGCCGAGATGATCAAGCAGCATCGCCTGCGCCCGAACCATGTCGCGCACGGTGATGACCGGGAAATCGAGACCCCACGGCAGGCCGGTTGCCGGATTGGTCGAAGCCGGGCCCGAACTGCCCATGCAGCCCCCGACGACATTGGGACAGATCACGAAATAGCGCTCGGTATCGATCGGCTTACCGGGGCCGACCATGGTTTCCCACCAGCCCGGCTTGCCGGTCACCGGATGATCGTTGACGACGTGCTGATCGCCGGTCAGCGCATGACAGACCAGCACCGCATTGCTGCGCGCGACGTTGAGCGCGCCATAGGTTTGATAGGCGATCTGCAGCGGCGCGAAGTCGACGCCGGCGTCGAGGTGCAACGGATTATCGGCCACAAATCGCACGACAGGCGAATGCGGCTCGTCCGCCTCGCGGGTGCGGTCGGCAAGATCGAGCGTGGCACTGGTGTCGGCCATCGATGTTTCCTTGGGCGCCGCGCATCCCGGCGTGGCTTTGCCGCAGTCCCATTCAAGCGGTCTCAGTCGAGACTTGGCGGCCAAAACCGCGTAAATAGGCCGCTTCCGCCGGGAGTCAACGTTTTCTTTGCTTTCGGCCTTAACGACACCTATCAATCGAGCCCGTTAGCGGGTCTAGCCATGCCAAAATCGCCGCGCCACAGCAACCAAACGCTCACCGATCTGCGGCAGGAGATCGACAGCATCGACGAACAGATGCACGAGCTCCTGATCAAGCGCGGCGAGATCATCGACCACCTGATCGCGGTCAAGAAGACCGAGGAGACCGGCTCCGCTTTTCGCCCAGCGCGCGAAGCCGACATGATGCGCCGCCTGGTCAAGCGCCATCACGGCAACCTGCCGCTCGATACCGCCGAGAGCATTTGGCGGGTGATCATTGCGACCTTCACCTATGTGCAGGCGCCGTTCTCGGTCCATGCCGACCTCTCCGCCGGCGATGCACTGATGCGCGATTCCGCGCGTTTCCATTTCGGCTTTACGGTGCCGTTCGTGCCGCATATGGGCGCTTCGAGCGTGGTCGCCGCCGTCACCGAATCCAAGGGCGACCTTGGCCTTATTCCCGGCTTCGCCACCACGGGCGCCGGTCCGTGGTGGACGGCGCTGGAGTTCGCGGCTGCACCGAAAATCATTGCCCGGTTGCCGTTTCTCGAACGTGCCGATCATCCGGCAGCCATGCCGGTCTTTGTCGTCTCGCGCGCCGCCGCCGACGCCATGGTGACCGAGACCGAGGTCTGGAGTTTGCGGGTATCCGGCTGGAGTACCGCGGCAGTCAACGCCGTTGCAGCGCTTGCCGACATCATCGCCCTGCCCGACCGCGCCTTCGACGGCGCCGCATTGTTGGTCTCCGTCGAGCGCGGCGGCATCCACCCGGTCAGGGACGCTCTCGTCAAAATCGGCGCCACGATCCGTTCCTCGGCCCTCGTCGGCAGCCACGCGACCCGCTATACGGTCCCCGCCAAAAGCTAAATTCGGCCCCCGCTCACGGGTGCGGATGAAGGAAGAGAGTAATGACTGCCACGCGTCCCCAGCCGCGACCCGGCGTGCTCGATATCGAGGCCTATGTGCCCGGCAAGAGCAAAGCGCCGGGAGTAGCCAAAGTATTCAAGCTGTCGTCAAACGAGACGCCGCTCGGGCCGAGCCCCCGCGCGATTTCCGCCTATCGATCATGGGCCGATCATCTGGAAGACTATCCGGACGGCTCGGCAAGCGATTTGCGCGAAGCGATCGGGGACGCCTTCGGCCTCGATCCCGACCGCATCGTCTGCGGCGCGGGCTCCGACGATCTGCTGCATTTGCTGGCGCACGCCTATCTCGTCGACGGCGACGAGGCGATCTACACCACGCACGGCTTCCTGATCTATCCGATCGTGACGCTCGGCGCCGGCGCCAAACCGGTGGTGGCGCCGGAGAAAAATTACACCGCCGACGTCGACGCGATCCTTGCCGCGGTGACGGAGAAGACCAGAATCGTCTTTCTCGCCAATCCGAACAATCCGACCGGCACGTGTCTATCGTTCGACGAGGTCAAGCGGTTGCATCGCGGCTTGCCCGGCAACGTGCTCTTGGTGCTCGACGCCGCTTACGCCGATTATGTCCGGCGCAACGACTACGAAGCCGGCATCGAGCTTGTCGCCACCTCCGACAATGTCGTGATGTGCCGCACGTTCTCGAAAATCCACGGTTTGGCGGCGCTCCGCCTCGGCTGGATGTTCGGGCCAGCTCCGATCGTCGATGCCATCAACCGCATTCGCGGTCCGTTCAATGTCACGGGGCCGGCGATCGCTGCCGGCATCGCGGCGATCGAGGATATCGAGCACCAGGAGCGCTCACGTGAGCACAACACGCGCTGGCTCACTTGGTTGACCGAAGAGATCGGCAAGCTCGGTCTAAAAGTGACGCCGAGCGTCGCCAATTTCGTGCTGATCCATTTCCCGGAAACCAAGGGCCGTACCGCCAAGGATGCGGACGCCTTTCTCACGACGCGCGGGCTGATTTTGCGGCAGACTACCGCCTACAAGCTGCCGAACGCGCTGCGCCTGACGGTGGGCACCGAAGAAGCGAACCGGCTTGTCGTCGCGGCGCTCCGGGAATTCTTGGCAAAGCCGGCGTGATGCTGTGAGCAAACCCGCACCACTGTTCAACCGCCTGGCGCTGATTGGCGTCGGCCTGATCGGCTCGTCGATCGCGCGGGCGGCACGCGCACTCGGCATCGTCGAGACTATCGTGGCGACGTCGCGGGCGGCGCCGACACGGCAACGCATCGAGCAGTTGGGCATTGTTGATAAGGTCGTCGATACCGCCGCCGCCGCGGTTGCCGACGCCGACCTGGTTATTCTCTGCGTCCCGATCGGTGCATTCGGCGCTGTGGCCCGCGAGATCGGCCCCCACCTCAAACCGGGCGCCACCCTGTCGGACGTCGGCTCCGTCAAAGAAGCCGTGCTTCGCGAGCTGGCGCCGCACGTACCGGCCGGTGTTCATCTCATTCCCGGACATCCGGTCGCCGGCACCGAACATTCCGGACCCGATGCGGGCTTCGCCGAGCTTTTCGTCAACCGCTGGTGCATCCTCACACCGCCGAAGAATGTCGAGCCGTCTGCGGTCGAACGCCTGGCGCGGTTTTGGACGGCGTTTGGCGCCAACGTCGAGATCATGTCGGCGGAGCATCACGACTTGGTCCTGGCCGTCACCAGCCATGTCCCCCACTTGATCGCATACACCATCGTCGGCACGGCGTTCGATCTGCGCCTCGTTACCGAGTCTGAAATCCTCAAATACTCCGCCAGCGGGTTTCGCGACTTCACGCGCATAGCGGCGTCGGACCCTACGATGTGGCGCGATATTTTCCTCCACAACAAGGAGGCCGTGCTCGAGGTCCTTGGGCGCTTCAACGAGGATCTTGCGACTTTGACGCGCGCGGTCCGTCAGGGCGACGGCGAGAGCCTGTATCACGTATTCGCCGAGCGGCGCGCCATCCGTCGCGGCATGATCCAGTTCGAGCTTGGCACCGCCGCGCCGGACTTTCAGCATGCGGATGCCAAGCCCAAGGCCGATCCCTTGCCGCGCCCCTATTCGAGCGACGACTGACCCGATCAGCGCGCCTTGACCGTCAGGGCTTCCTCGACCGCGCCGCGCAAGCTCGCGAGGGTGAACGGCTTGGTGATCACATCGTGAATAATGGCGTCGAGCCCGTGCGCGCGTTCGCGCTGATCGGCGTAACCCGTCATCAAGAGAATGGTCAGGTCGGGATAGTCGCGCGCCGCGGCAAGCGCCAAGGCAATGCCGTCCATGATCGGCATGCGGATGTCGGTCAGGAGAAGGTCGAAACGACCGTCTTCACGCTTGAGCAGATCGAGCGCGTCGCCGCCGTCACCTGCGGTCTTGACGTCGTGGCCGGCGCTCGAAAGCGCGCGCGCACACATCGCGCATAAAGCCTCTTCGTCTTCGGCGATCAGGATGCGAGCCATGATCAACGTGCCCCCACCAGAATATCGTTGCGATTGAGGAAGCGCACGACAACGTCGTGGGCGTCCGGTGGCGGCGAGGCGAGACGGCTGTGGAAGCCGATCCCTTGGCCCGGCGGCAGCAAAGCGCGCGTCGGAACCGTCGTCCAAGAATAGATCTCCTGCCGCGCGGCATTGCGGACCGCGAAACGCAGATGCGGCACGGTTACGGCCTTGCCGGTGACATTGACGATATTGCCGCCGATCACCAGGATCGGCACGCCCTCATGCTGCTCCGTTGCGGTGTCGAGATTTTCAAATTCGAGCCCGCGAATATTCACCGGCATGCCGAGCCATGCATAAAACGAGGCGGTCTGCGGCATGGCGCGCACGAAATCGCCGCGCCAGCCGATGACAATCGCATTGGCGACGATCAGCGCGAGGATGCCGGACTGCAGTTGCGACAGCGGCCATTGCAGCCGTTTGCGCTTGTCCGGATAGCGGCGCGCGGCGATGGTCTCGATGTCTTCGAGCAGTTCGGGGCCTGGCGCAGCGTGCGAACTCGGGGCCGGCGTCGATGGGCGGATGATCGACCTCGGCTTCGCCGGGTACGATCGGCGGTGACTCCACTTCGACCGCGGATTCCCCGGCCGCAGCGGGCGGTGCCGCGGCGTCGGCCGCATCCGATGGCGGCGGAACGACGAATGGATCCGGGGGCTCGGTCGATGATTCGGCATCGCCGCTGGCCGTGGCATCAACCTGATCGGCGGGTGGACCCGCGGGGAACGCAGCTTCCGCGGCGGCGGCTTCCGCAACGGCCGCGGCCGTCCCAAGCCCCGGTGCCAGGGCTTCGGCAGCGGCCATAAGCTTCTCATCGTGGGGCAGCTCGGCGTGCCAGACGGTACGGCAGCGCACGCAACGCACCCGGCGCCCGTCCGGCCGCAGGCTTGCCACCTCGACACCGTAGGATGTAGCGCAGTTGGGGCAGACGATCAGCATCGCTCGATTCGGGGGCGCGGCACCTCTGGGGGGTCACCCTATCAGGCCATCCGTTAACGGATTGGAAACCAACCCCGCTCCGGGGGTTCGCGGGGGGTGCTAAGTTGGGGCGGGGACTGCGAATCAGGCCGCGGACCCCATTGGCGCGGGGGTCCACGCGTGAGGTTTGATCGGAGAATCGCGTGATCCGGTTCGAAAATGTCGGCTTGCGCTATGGGCTCGGCACGGAAATCCTGCGCGATCTCAGCTTTCGCATCGACAGCCGTTCGTTCCAATTCCTCACCGGGCCGTCCGGCGCCGGCAAAACCTCACTGCTGCGCATGATGTTTCTGTCGCTCAAGCCGACGCGCGGGCTGATTTCGATGTTCGATTGCGACACCGCGACGCTGAGCAAGGATGACCGCGCGACACTGCGCCGCCGCATCGGCATCGTGTTCCAGGATTTCCGCCTGCTCGACCACATGACCACCTACGAGAACGTGGCCCTGCCGTTACGCATGCTCGGCCAGGAGGAAGCGAGCTATCGCGCCGAAGTCGTCGAACTGCTGCAATGGGTGGGTCTCGGCGAACGCATGTCGGCGTTGCCGCCGGTGCTGTCGGGCGGCGAAAAGCAGCGCGCCGCCATCGCTCGCGCCGTGATCGCGCGCCCGCAGCTTTTGCTCGCCGACGAACCGACCGGCAATGTCGATCCCAATCTCGGCCAGCGCCTGCTGCGGCTGTTCATCGAGCTCAACAAATCCGGCACCTCCGTGGTCATCGCCACGCACGACATTGCGCTGATGGACGAGTACGACGCCCGGCGCCTCGTCCTCCACGACGGACGCCTGCATGTCTACGATTGAGCCGATCAAAACGATGGCGGAGCCATGGGACGTGGACGTCCGGGAACCGTCTCGTATCTCGCCGCAGCGAACTCCGACGCCGATCGTGCCGCGCGGCTCGATTGCCGGACGCTCGCTGACCGCCGTCGTCGCCATCATGACCTTCCTCGCCGCGGTAATGACGGGAGCGGTGATGATGGTGGTGACTTCGGCAAGCGATTGGCAGTCGGCGGTCGGGCGCGAGGTCACCATCCAGGTTCGGCCGGTGTCCGGCCGTGACATCCAAGCGGATGTGCGCACCGCCGTCGCAGTGGCGCGCGCCACCGCCGGCATCGCCGACGTGCGCGCCTACAGCAAAGAGGAATCGGAACGGCTCGTCGAACCGTGGCTCGGCTCCGGTTTGCGGCTCGACGAGTTGCCGATACCCCGCATGATCGTCGTCAAGCTCGCGTCAGGGCCAACGCCTGATTTTTCCGGCTTGCGCACGGCACTTGCCGCACGGGTGCCCAGCGCCAGCCTCGACGATCACCGCGGCTGGATGGATCGCATGCGCGACATGGCTGACGCCGTGGTCGTCGTCGGCATCGCCGTTCTGACGCTGGTTGTCATCGTGACGGTACTGTCGGTCACCTTCGCGACCCGCGGCGCCATGGCAACCAACCGGCCGATCGTTGAGGTCCTGCATTACGTCGGCGCCACCGATGGTTTCGTCGCCAGCCAATTTCAGCGCCATTTTCTGTTGCTCGGCTTCAAGGGCGGCGCCATAGGCGGCGGCATCGCTTTGTTGCTGTTTGGCATCCTGGGCGCGGCGAGCGGCTTGCTGTCCGGCAGCGCTGGAGGTGAAGAAGTGACGGCTTTGTTCGGCACATTTTCCATAGGGGTCGCCGGCTATTTGGCCATCGTCGTCCTGATCGTATTGATGGCCATGGTGACCGCTCTGACGTCGCGCCGTACCGTCAACCAGACGCTGGGATCCATCGATTGAGCAAGCCGCAACCATTGCGGCGTCCGGCCATTGGCGAAGTTCGCACTCGTGCCAGAATTACGGGTATATTTCGCTGTAGGACTCTCGATTCTGGCGATGCTTTTTTGGCGCGAGGGACGCGCGCGGATGATTAGTCTCAAAGGTGCGGTAAGAACACGGCGTTTCAGGTCGATCGGCCTGAAGTTTGTTCTATTGTGCCTCGTCATTCTGGCCTTTGGCTTTGCCGGATTCATCTGGCTCCTGCCCAGCCGCCAGATTGTGCTCGACAGCAACGCCGACGGGATCGTGGTGCTGACCGGCGGCACCTCGCGGATCAGCGACGCACTGGAGTTGCTCGCCTCCGGCCGCGGCAAACGGCTCTTGATCACCGGCGTCAATCCCGGCACCACGACCGGCGATATCGCGCGCGAAATGGTCAACTATAACACCTTGCTTTCCTGCTGCGTCGATCTCGATTATTCCGCCCTCAATACCTACGGAAATGCGGTGCAGGCGCGGCGCTGGGCATTGGCGCACGACTTTCATTCGCTGATCGTCGTCACCTCGGGCTACCATATGCCGCGCGCGCTCGCCGAACTGGCGCATCAGTTGCCTGATGTCAGGATGGTTCCTTTCCCCGTCGTGACCGACCGTTTGCGCATCGAGCCGTGGTGGTCGAGCGGCGACACCACCAGGCTGGTGTTGTCGGAGTATCTCAAATACCTTGCCGCCAAAGTGCGCATGAGGTTCGATTCCTTCAGCATCAGCGAATTGACGACATCCACAGTCCGTCGAGCGTGAACGCCGCCTCCGGCAGGTTTTCCGTGGCCCGATCAGTTGCGATTTACACCCGGTCGCTTGCCTTCAATGCGCTGTTCTATATGAACTTGACCGCGCATATGATTGTGGCGCTGCCGACATTGGCGCTGCCCTATCCCTGCCTGCGCGTCTTCATCCGTTCCTATGCGCGCACGAGCCTGTGGCTGCTGCGCGTCATCTGCGGCACCAGGGTCGAATGGCGTGGCGCCGAAAAAATTCCGAAAGGGTCATGCATCGTCGCTTGCAAGCACCAATCGCTATGGGAGACGTTCTCGCTGTACGCAGTGCTCGACGATCCGGTTTACGTGCTCAAGCGCGAATTGATGTGGCTGCCGCTGTTCGGCTGGTACATGCGCAAAGCCGGGCTCATTCCGATTGACCGCAGCGCCGGCATGGCAGCTCTGGCACGCATGACGGCGCGGGCACGGCAGGCGCTTACCGGCACTCGCCCGCGCCAACTCGTTATTTTTCCCGAGGGCACGCGGCGCTCGCCCGGGGCCGACCCCGCCTACAAGCCCGGCATTGTCTATCTCTACAACAAGGCCGGTGTGCCCTGCATGCCGCTGGCGCTCAATTCGGGTCTGTTCTGGCCGCGCCGATCGCTGCGCCGCTTGCCCGGCACGATTGTCGTCGAAGTCTTAAATCCAATCCCGCCCGGCCTCGACAAGGATACGTTCTTCAGCCGGCTCCAGGCCTCCATCGAGACCGCGAGTACGCGACTTATCGAGGAAGCGGGGGACTGCGCGAAAGATCAGCGGGCCGATTCCTGATCGCCGATGCCCGGCTGACCGATGCCGGATTGCAAATGCTCGGCAAGCAAATGCAAGTCGCTCTCGCGATAGCCGAGCCCTTCCAGTGCCTGCACCGTCTCAAGCACGTAATCGCGATTGGGCCCCGACTTGCCATTGCCCTGCCGGACGTGATGCAGGCTCTCGGCAAGCGTCAGCCGGCCAGCGTATTGAACATGGCTGCGATCGACAATGTAGCACAGCGCCCGCACCCGCCGCCGCGCCGCATCCTCAAGCGCGATCTGCCGCATCATTTCCAAATAGACCGTCGTGACCTGCTCGCGACCCCGCAAATAGGCGATCGTTTCCGTATGCCTCGCGGCGGCGACCCGATAGGCGATGCCGCGGCACATGCCGCCGCGATCGAGCCCGAGCACCAGGCCCGGCCGCTCCGGCGTCCCGCGATGGACGAAAGAGTAGACGCAAAGCGCCCGGTGCAGACCAATGAGCCGCGCCGGAACCCGCTCGACAAAAGCAAAGCCCGGACGCCACATCAGCGAGCCATAGCCGAATACCCAAAGATCGCCGCTTTCGTGCTCTGCTGCCGTGTGCATCGGGCCTCGTTATTGACTTAGGCCTTGTTTCGCTCGCCTAACAGGATGAGAACGGCGGCACAATGGCGCCCTCTTTCATAGGCCATAACAGCGCATGTCCGGCGAATCCCCGCTCAGCATGATGCAATCGGCGCCGCCGCGCCTGCGCAAACGGCCGGCCAAGGCGCGCCGCTCGCGGCTGTGGCTGACCGTGGCGCTGGTCGCTGTCCTCATTGTCATGGCCATCGGCTTGAGCTGGGGCTGGTACCTCGCGGCTTCGATCGCCGACCGCACGTTGGCCGGGTGGGTAGAGCGAGAAGCCCGGCTCGGCCGGGTTTACGCTTGCGGTTCGCAGAGCATCGGCGGCTTCCCCTTCCGCATCGTCACCCAGTGTGACAAGGCCGCGGCGACCTTCAACAGCAACACTCCGCCGTTCGACCTCACGGCGACGGATGTCACCTTCTCGGCCGCGCTTTATCGCCCGACCGTGTTGCATGGCGAGATTACCGGCCCGGTGACGCTGGCCAATCCAGGCCAGCCGCCGAATTTCGTTGCCAATTGGTCGCGCGCGCAATTGAACCTGCTCGGCCTGCCGTCCGACCCGGAAGGCATATCTGTCAGCCTCACACAGCCGCGTCTCGATCGTGTGGCCGGTCCCGGCAGCGGCATGATCTTTAAGGCCGACAGTGCCGACGTCGACGGTCGCATCATCCACGGCTCGGCCCGCAGCAACCCGGTGATCGAGGCAACCGGACACTTCACGGCGGCGCTGGCGCCGAGCTTTCATCCGTTGCTCGCCGCACCGTTACTAGGCGATATCGACGCGGTGATGCGCGGGTTTAAGGATTTTTCGCCAAAACCCTGGCCCGTGCTGTTCCGGGAAATGCAGGCTTCGGGCGGCGGCATCGCGATCAAATCCTTTCGCATCGCGCGCAGCGACGCCATTGTGGTCGGCACCGGAACGCTGACCGTCAACGAGCAAGGCCGCCTCGATGGTGTTCTCAACGTCGCCGTCGCCGGCATCGAAAATATCGTGCCGCTCTTGGGCATCGACCAGTTGATCGGCCAAGGCATCGACAAGCTCACCGGCGGCAGCGGCTCGCCGGATCAAGGGCTCAATGCGCTCGATCGCCTGGTGCCGGGGCTGAGCGGCGTCGTGCGCGACCAGACCAATTCGAACCTGGTCAACAACATAAAAAAAATGGGCGAACCGACCGAGATCGACAAAAAGCCTGCCATCGCGCTGCCACTGCGCGTGGCCGACGGCATAATCTATCTCGGCATTATCCCGGTCGGTGTGGTGCCGGCACTGTTTTGAGGTAGAGCTTGCTCGTCAAAACTTTCGATTGGCGGAAGTTATTTAACGGCAAAGGATCGTAGGTGCCCGCTCCTAAGCCCATTCCCATTTTCGACGGCCATAACGACGTACTGCTGCGGCTGCATTTGCGCGCCGGCGCCGAGGCTGTCGAGACCTTCCTGCAGGGTGAGGACAAGGGTCATTTGGATCTGCCCAAAGCGCGCAAGGGCGGTTTCTCCGGCGGCTTGTTTGCTATCTTCGTGCCCTCGCCGAAACGCGAGAACAGCTCGGCCAACAAGACGCCGTCACAGGACGCCGGCGGCGTCATCGGCAACGATCCGTCGCCCCCCGCGGTCGGTGCGGGGGAGGCGCAGCGCGTCGTCTTCGCCATGGCGTCGCTGCTCTATCGGATCGAACGTGAATCGCGGGGGCGCGTTCGCGTCTGCCGCGATGTTGGCGATATAAAAAGCTGCCTCGCCGACAAGGTGCTGGCGGCGGTGCTGCATATCGAGGGCGCCGAGGCGATCGAGGCGAATTTCGAGCTCCTGGATCTTCTCTACGCGGCGGGCTTGCGCTCGCTCGGCCCGGTCTGGAGCCGGCCGAATGCATTCGGCTACGGCGTGCCGTTCCGCTGTCCGTCGTCGCCGGACATCGGCCCCGGCCTGACCGATCTCGGCAAGACGCTGATCGGCGCCTGTAACCGATTGGGGATACTGATCGATCTATCGCATCTCAACGAGCGCGGCTTCTGGGACGTAGCCGAACTCAGCACTGCACCGCTGGTCGCCACCCATTCCAATGCTCATGCCATCAGCCCGCATTCGCGCAATTTGACCGATCCGCAACTCGCCGCGGTGCGGAAATCCGGCGGTCTGGTGGGCGTCAACTTCGCGACGGTGTTCCTTCGTCCGGACGGGCGGCACGACAAGGACACGCCGATCGAACTGATCATCCGGCATATCGATCACCTTCTCGAACATTTGGGCGAGGATGGCGTCGGTTTTGGCTCCGATTTCGATGGCGCAATGATCCCGGCGGAGCTCGGCGATGCGGCGGGCTTGCAAATTCTGGTGCAGGCGCTGCGCCAGCGCGGCTATGGCAACCGGCTGGTCGAGAAATTGTGCTTTCGCAATTGGCTGCGCGTGCTGGGGCAGACATGGGGGGAATAGCTTTCCGCTTTGCTACCCGAGCCGGTCCCGTCATTGCGAGGAGCAGAGCGACGAAGCAATCCAGCTCCCGCGCGTCGAGCTGGAGTGCTTCGCTTCGCTCGCAATGACGCTACTTCAGCGCTTTCGCCCCTTGTGCCAACCGACCTCCGCGTCGGGCACCGCGTCCGTCGAGGCAAAATACGGCTTGATGTCGACGAGCGGCGTGTTGTCGAGGCAGTCGAGACCAACGACCGAAAGCGTGCTGCCGTCAATGCGCAGCAGCCGCGCCACCGAAGCCGCAATCGGGTTGGGCCGCGCCGGCGAGCGTAGCGCGAAGGTGCCGCGGCGTTCAGTGTAATGCCGCGGCGATTGCACCAAGAGATCGCGCCGCGCCTTGTCCATCCAATAGAGCAACAGCACGTGGCTGACGGTCTCCAGGCCGGAAAGGCCTGCGGCCCAGCGCGAGTCGACTTCGACCGTGCAGACCGCGTCGGATTCGCGTGCATTTTTCGGGCAGTCCTCGCGCCGCTTCCACGGCGTGTGAATGCGTCCGATATAATAGAGCGAGGCATCGAAGGCCTCGGGTAGCGTGGCCGCGACTTCGCCTTCGCGCAGCCCGTACCAGTCGTTGGACGACGCCGGAGTCCGTGCCGGATCGTCGGCTTCGGCTTTGTCTGCCATGACCACAAAGTGCCATGGGCTCCGGCAAGCCGCCAGATACGTCCGGCCCACTCCCACGGGGCACAATTTGTCCATCAATGGGCACTTGCCCCGTTTCCTTTATTGATATAAAGATATCTTTATATGTCATGCGATAAGCTGAGACACGGATGGCACCGGGGATTGCGCGATGACTAATGAGCAACTGAGCTTCGCCGCGCTGACCGGAACGCTCAAAGCCGCTGGCGAAGCGACTCGCTTGCGCATTCTGGCACTGCTTGCGGAGGCCGAATTGACCGTCTCCGACCTCACCGACATCTTGCGCCAGTCGCAGCCGCGGCTGTCCCGGCATTTGCGGCTGTTGGCCGAAGCCGGCCTGGTCGAGCGTTTCCGCGAGGGCTCATGGGCCTTTTTTCGCCTGGCCGAACACGGTGGCGGCGCCGACATCGCGCGTGTCCTGATTGCGCGGCTTGATGCCGGCGATCCCACCATCGTCCGCGACCGCGAACGATTGACGGCGGTGCGTGCCGCCCGCGCCGCTGCGGCGCAAAATTACTTCCGGCGCCACGCCGCGGAATGGGATCGCATCCGCAAGCTCCACGTCGCCGACGCCGCCGTGGAAGACGCCATCCGCGCCGCGCTCGCCGACAAGCCAATCCGCGCACTGCTTGATCTCGGCACCGGCACCGGGCGCATGCTCGAACTGTTTGCGCCCGATATCGAGCGCGGCCTCGGCCTCGATCTGTCGCTGGATATGCTGGCGTTCGCCCGCGCGCGGCTCGACCGCGCCGGCCTCAAGCATTGCAGCGTGCGCCAAGGCGATATCTACGATCTCGCTTTGCCGCGCGATTCGTTCGACGTCGTCATCGTTCATCAGGTCCTGCATTTTCTCGACGATAGCGCGCACGCCATCCGCGAAGCGGCGCGCGTGCTCGGTCCGGGCGGCCGGCTTCTGGTCGTTGATTTCGCCCCGCACGATCTTGAGTTCCTGCGCGAGGAGCACGCTCATCGCCGCCTCGGTTTTGCCGTGGATACAATGACGCAATGGCTGGAGGGCGCCGGTCTCGATGTGTTGCGGCTGCAGACTTTGCCGCCCGGCCCGGAAGGCAAGATCGCGGTATCGCTATGGTTGGCGCGCGATCCGCGCATCATGCTGGCACAACCGGCCGCGCGGGAGGTGGCGTGATGAATGTGCCGCGCCTGAGCCGCATGGAGGCCGGCGGCGACCGCCGGCTGCGCGTCTCGTTCGAATTCTTCCCGCCGAAGACGGCTGAGATGGAGCAGTCGCTGTGGGAATCGATTCGGCGGCTTGCTCCGCTGAAACCGAATTTCGTCTCGGTTACCTATGGCGCCGGCGGTTCGACGCGCGAGCGCACCCACGCGACGGTTAAGCGCATTCTAGCCGAGACGCCGCTCACGCCGGCCGCGCACTTGACCTGCGTCGCCGCCGCGCGCGCCGATATCGACGCGGTGATCGAGGCTTATGCGCGGGCCGGCGTGCGCCATATCGTGGCGCTGCGCGGCGATCCGGTGGGTGGCATCGGCGAGCGCTACGCGCCGCATCCCGGCGGCTACCGCAATGCCGCCGATCTCGTCGCCGGCATCAAGCGTATTGCCGACATCGAAGTGTCGGTGTCCGCCTATCCGGAAAAGCATCCCGACAGCCCCTCGATTGCCGCCGATATCGACATGCTCAAGGCCAAGGTCGATGCCGGCGCCACGCGGGCGATGACGCAGTTCTTTTTCGAAAATAGCCTTTATTTCCGCTATCTCGACCGTGTGCGCGCGGCGGGCATCGATATTCCGATCGTGCCCGGCATCGTTCCGGTGCAGAATTTCAAGCAAACGAAGAATTTCGCGGCGCGCGCGGGGGCGTCGATTCCAGCTTGGCTCGCCGCGCGCTTCGACGGCCTCGACGACGATCCGGCGACGCGGAAGCTGATCGCCGCCGCTGTCGCCGCCGAACAGGTGATCGACCTCGTCGATCATGGCGTTACGGACTTCCACTTCTACACCATGAACCGCGCCGATCTGGTTTATGCGATCTGTCATTTGCTCGGCTTACGGCCGGATGCTCTCGATTCAGCAGATCAGCAATCGCAGACAGAAAAGGAGCGGGTGTAGATGGGCAGCTCCGTACCGCACTCCAAGGCCGAAGCCGCGCTGCGCCGGTTCGCCGCCGAACGCATTCTCGTGCTCGACGGCGCCATGGGTACGATGATCCAGGCGCTGGGACTCGACGAGGAAGGCTTTCGCGGCGCGCGGTTCGACGCCTGGAACCGCGAAGTGCGCGGCAACAACGATCTTCTCAATCTCAGTCGCCCCGAAGCGGTGCGCGCCATCCATCTCGAATATTTTCGCGCCGGCGCCGACATCGTCTCGACCAATACTTTTTCCTCGACCCGCATTGCGCAGGCCGATTACGGCATGGCGGAGATCGCCTATGAATTGAACGCCGAAGGTGCGCGGCTCGCCCGCGAGGCGGCGCGGCTCGCTCAGGACGAGGACGGCCGCGAGCGGTTCGTTGCCGGCGCGCTCGGTCCGACCAACCGCACCGCTTCGATCTCGCCCGACGTTTCCAATCCCGGCTTTCGCGCCATCACCTTCGACGAGCTGCGGCTTGCTTACGCGGAGCAGGTGCGCGGGCTTTTGGCCGGCGGCGTCGACGCGCTGCTGATTGAAACCATCTTCGATACGCTCAACGCCAAGGCGGCGATTTTCGCCATCGCCGACGAGCTCAAATCGCGCGGCATCGCCGTGCCGGTGATGATTTCCGGCACCATCACCGACCGCTCCGGCCGCTTGCTGTCCGGCCAGACGCCGGAAGCGTTCTGGAACTCGATCGCCCATGCCGCGCCGCTTTCGCTCGGGCTCAATTGCGCGCTTGGCGCTAAGGAAATGCGCGCGCATATCGCCGAGCTCGCCCGCGTCGCCGACACCTTGATCTGCGCCTATCCCAATGCCGGCTTGCCCAACGAATTCGGCGGCTACGACGAAGGGCCGGACGTAATGGCGGAGCTGATCGGCGAATTTGCCGCGGCCGGCCTGGTCAATATCGTCGGCGGCTGCTGCGGCACGACGCCGGAGCACATCCGCGCCATCGCTCGCGCCGTCGCCGGCAAGGCGCCGCGCGTCATCCCCGAAATCGCGCCGCGGCTGCGGCTCTCCGGGCTCGAGGCTTTTACGCTGACGCCGGAGATTCCCTTCGTCAATGTCGGCGAGCGCACCAATGTCACCGGCTCGGCCCGCTTCCGCAAGCTCGTCACCGCCGGCGATTATCCGGCCGCGCTCGCGGTGGCGCGCGATCAGGTCGAGAACGGCGCGCAAATCATCGACATCAATATGGACGAGGGCTTGCTCGATTCCGAAAAGGCGATGATCACCTTCCTCAATTTGATCGCCGCCGAGCCCGACATCGCCCGCGTCCCGGTCATGATCGATTCTTCGAAATTCTCGGTGATCGAGGCCGGACTTAAATGCGTACAGGGCAAGGCCGTGGTCAATTCGATCTCGCTCAAGGAAGGCGAAGGCGCCTTCATCCACCACGCCGAGCTGGTGCGCCGTTATGGCGCCGCGGTCGTGGTCATGGCCTTCGACGAAGCCGGCCAGGCCGACACGCTGGAAAAGAAGCAGAAGATCGCCGCGCGCGCCTACGACATCCTGGTCAACCGCGTCGGCTTCCCGCCGCAAGACATCATCTTTGATCCGAATATCTTTGCCATCGCCACCGGCATGGAAGAGCACAACGGCTACGGCATAGCCTTCATCGAGGCGGCGCGCTGGATCCGGCAAAACCTGCCGCACACGCATATCTCCGGTGGCGTGTCGAACCTGTCGTTCTCGTTCCGCGGCAACGAAGCAGTGCGCGAGGCAATGCATTCGGTGTTCCTCTATCACGCCATCAAGGCCGGCATGGATATGGGCATCGTCAATGCCGGACAGATGGCGGTCTATGACGATCTCGATGCCGAATTGCGCGAGGCCTGCGAAGACGTCGTGCTCAATCGCCGCGCCGACGCCGCCGAGCGGCTGCTGGCGCTGGCCGAGCGCCATCGCGGTCACGGCATGGAAAAGAAAGAAGCCGATCTTGCCTGGCGCGACTGGCCGGTCGAAAAGCGGCTGTCACACGCTCTCGTGCACGGCATCACCGATTTCATCGAAACCGACGTCGAGGAAGCCCGGCTCAAGGCGCCGCGGCCGCTCGCGGTGATTGAAGGCCCGCTGATGGATGGCATGAATATCGTCGGCGATCTGTTCGGCTCGGGGCGTATGTTCTTGCCGCAGGTCGTGAAGTCGGCGCGGGTGATGAAGCAGGCCGTCGCCCATCTCCTGCCCTACATGGAGCAGGACAAGGACGGCCGCGCCCATGTCTCGGCAAACGGCAAGATCGTGATGGCCACCGTCAAGGGCGACGTCCACGACATCGGCAAGAACATCGTCGGCGTCGTCCTCCAGTGCAACAATTACGACGTCGTCGATCTCGGCGTCATGGTGCCGGCGGAGAAGATTCTGCAGGCCGCGAAGGAAGAGCGGGCGGATATTATTGGGCTGTCCGGCTTGATCACGCCCTCGCTCGACGAAATGTGCCACGTTGCCGCCGAGATGGAGCGGCAGGGATTCGACGTGCCGCTCCTCATCGGCGGCGCCACCACGAGCCGCGTGCACACCGCGGTGAAGATTCATCCGCACTATCGGCGCGGCCAGGCGGTCTATGTTAACGACGCCAGCCGCGCCGTCGGCGTGGTGTCGGCGCTGCTGTCGCGCGAGTTGCGCCCGCGCTATGTCGGCGAGGTGCGGGCCGAATATGTCCGGATCGCGGCGGCGCACGCGCGCGGCGAAGAGAATAAGCAGCGGCTGTCGCTCTCCGATGCGCGCGCCAATGCGCTCAAGCTCGACTGGTCCGGCCGCTACGTGCCGCCAGTGCCGCAGTTTCTAGGTACGCGTAAATTCGCCGACATTCCGCTCGCCGAGCTCGTTGACTACATCGACTGGTCGCCGTTCTTCGCCACCTGGGAGCTTCCCGGCAAATATCCCGCGATTCTTGACGATGAGAAAGTCGGTGAAGCGGCACGCGGCCTGTTTGCCGATGCGCAAGATATGCTCCGCAAGATGGCCGGCGAGCAATGGTTCCGCGCCAGCGCGATCGTCGGCTTTTGGCCCGCCAATGGCGACGGTGACGACGTGCTGGTGTTCGCCGACGAAGCACGCAGCAAGCCGACCGCGACGCTCCACACGCTGCGCCAGCAACTGGCGCGCCGCGAAGGCCGCGCCAATGTCGCACTGGCCGACTTTGTGGCGCCGCGCGCCAGCGCGCTTGCCGACTATATCGGCGCCTTCGCGGTAACCGCCGGCCTGGGCGAGGACGCGGTGGTCGACCGCTTCAAGCACGCCAACGACGATTATTCGGCGATCCTGGCCAAGGCGCTGGCCGATCGCCTCGCGGAAGCGCTCGCCGAGCGCATGCATCAGCGCGTGCGCCGCGAATTCTGGGCCTATGCGCCCGACGAAACGCTCGGCAGCAGCGAATTGATCGGCGAAAAATATCGGGGCATCCGCCCGGCCCCGGGCTATCCGGCACAGCCCGACCACACCGAGAAAGAAACGCTGTTCAAGCTCCTCGACGGCGAACGCTCCATTGGCGTCAAGCTCACCGAAAGCTTCGCCATGTGGCCGGGCGCTTCCGTGTGCGGGCTCTATTTCAGTCATCCCGACAGCTATTATTTCGGCGTCGGCAAGATCGAGCGCGACCAGGTCGCCGATTACGCGCAGCGTAAGGGCTTGTCGCTCACCGAGGCCGAACGCTGGCTGGCGCCGGTCCTCAACTACGACCCGTTGGCGGGGGCGCAGACCGCGGCGGAGTAATGAAGAACGCCGGAACCGGTCCTGGCATTTTGTCCTTCGTGATAACGAAAATTAAGACCGACCTCTCGGCCCACTGATTGCCTGCAATCGACCGCAGAACGTCCGGAATACGGGTGATGTCGCGGTGTTATCCCAACAGCACTGCACAGGGGGACGCCATGGCCACAGGCATGATCGATAAAAATCGGCTGATATTTCCGGGTCTAGCAGGGTTCTACGACGCTCTCGCACCCGCGAGCTATTCCTTCATGCGGTTCGCCACCGGCGCCGTCCTGGTACCGCACGGCATTCAGAAGATCATGCTTGGCAGCGCCGTTACGCTGGCGCCTTATATCGCCAAGCAAACGGGTGTGCCGTTTCCATTGTTGTGGGCTTACCTCGCCGTCTTCGCTGAATTGGCGGCAGCCATCTGCCTTGCGATCGGACTCTTCACGCGCCTTGCCGCCTTGATCATATGGATCGAGATGGGAGTCATTATCGTCTTCTTTCAATGGCAGTACGGCTACTTCTGGACCAACAAGGGACTGGAATACGCCCTGCTATGGTGGCTCTTGTGCCTCGCGATCTTCTTTCGCGGCGGCGGACGCTATTCGGTCGATCGGTTGTTGGGTCGGGAGCTCTGATCACCGGCGCCGGAGTTGACGCTCTTTCTGCTCCAACAAGAAGCGTCGAGTCAGAGACCCCCTCCACTTTCGCGGGGGCGGATTAAAGTGATCCGTTCTCGCCGCGCACTCGCGCGCGAGTTGCATGCTCATCATGTCAAACAGCCACCGACTGTAGCCCGGATTGAGCGGAGCAAAATCCGGGTACGAATTATCAGCCTCAATGCCCGCCCCTGGGTTTCATTTCGTTCAACCCAGGCTACATACGTGGATGGCCGGAACAAGTCCGGCCGCGACGCGGTTTATAGCGGCGGGGCAGTCGCCGGCGATGGAGCGTGGTACCGCTGCGGCGGAGGCGTTTCAGGGAGAAACACAATGGCTAGGCTCTTGGTGATGTACAAAACGCCGCGCGATGCGGCGGCGTTCGACAAGCATTACAAGGAAAAACACATTCCGCTCGCTAAGAAGATTCCGGGCGTCCGCAAATACGAAATCAGCAAAGGCGGCGTCGCGACCCCCGCCGGACCAGCACCCTATCATCTGATCGCTATCCTGCATTTCGACGACATGGCGGCGATCCAGAAGGCCTTCGGCAGTCCCGAAGGTCAGGCGGCAGTCGCCGATGTCCAGAGTTTTGCGACCGGCGGCGCCGATATTTTCATGTTTGAGCACGCGGACGCCTAAGACGCATCGGGCAGGCGGCGCGTCCGTCTCCTCCCCCAAGCTTCTGCGCGGGTGATGCAAGTTCACCCGTCCCGACTTCTCCTGCACCGTGGCACAGCGATGACAGCGTGGACAAAGCTCGCCTGTTATGATCCTTGGCAAGTCCCCGAAGCTTTTGCCCGTTATCCGCGGAGTTGAATTGTGCTGCGAACGATTGGTCTGGTTTTTGTGTGTATCGCCGGCACTTTGCTCGGCGTCTGCGGCGCGAAGAGTGCGCCCGCCGAACAGACATCCGGCCAAGTGTGGTCGCTTCAGACACCTTTTGGCATCATCTACGGCATTATCGGGCGCGAAGTTGTGGATTACCCCACCGGGCGCGCCGCAGGCACGATCGTCGTCAGCACCGGTCAACGCCGGCTCTACTACGTGCTCGGCGGCGGCAAGGCCGTTCGCTACGCCATCGCCGTAGGCATGGAGGGCTATGCCTGGTCGGGCGTCAGCACAATCACCGCCAAGCGCGAATGGCCGGACTGGACGCCGACGCCTGGCGAACGCAAGCGGTTCCCAGAGCTGCCCGTTCACATGGCGGGGGGCCCGACTAATCCGTTGGGCGCCCGCGCCCTTTATCTGGGCGACACGCTCTACCGCATCCACGGCACAAACGAGCCTTGGAAGCTCGGCGGCGGCGTGTCGTCGGGCTGCATTCGCATGTCCAACGACGACATCGTCGACCTATACAATCGCGCCAAGATCGGCGCGACGGTCATTGTGCAGCGGTGACGTTTGCAAGTGCGTCGAGCTGCCGATCCCGGATTTCGCTTCGCTCATCCGGGCCACGGACTATCACACCTTTCGCTTGATCGCCTGCTCGACGAACAGCGCCGCTTCGAGCGCTAAGCGGTCGCGGCCGAAGCGGCCGACGATTTGGATGCCGAGCGGCAGGCGGTTGTCGCTCAAGCCCGGCACGTTGACGCACGGTGCGCCCATCAGCGTCCACAGCCGGTTGAACATCGGATTGCCGGTGGCGCCTAAACCCGCCGGCGCGGCGCCGGGTGCCGACGGCGTGAGGATCACGTCGAAATCCGCCATGGCGTCGGCCAGCGCCTGCCGGCCGCGGCTCGCCGTGCGGCGTGCGGCGTCGTACTGGTCGGCGGTGATGGCGAGCGCGGCGGTCAAGTGATCGCGCAGCAGCGGGTCGATGCGGTCGCGGGCGCGGTCGTATTCGAAAGCGAGCGCGCGAACGTTCTCATAATCCTGGATGGTGTATTGCGCCTCATAGGCGTCTTCCAGGATCGGCGGCAGCGTCAACTCGGTCGCTTGGGCGCCGGCCGCCGCCGCGATGCGTCCCGCGGTCTCGACCGCTTGTTGCATTGCCGCGCTCGCCTCTTGCCACAGATGAGTACGGGCGAGCGCGATGCGCGGTGCCGCGGGCGGAGTGCGATCGACGCGCAGATCGCGATCCAGCACCCCGGCCGCGGCGAAAGCGACATCGGCGACGCCAGAACCGAACACGCCGGCGGTGTCGAGATGCCAAGACACGTCTTTGACGCCGACCGTCGGGATCAGCCGGTAAGACGGCTTGAAGCCGGCGACGCCGCAAAACGCGGCGGGCCGGATCACCGAACCCGCCGTCTGCGTGCCGAAGGTGATCGGCACCATGCCGGCAGCGACCGCGGCGGCGGAGCCGGCCGAGGAGCCGCCCGGGGTGTGCGCGGGATTGTGTGGATTGCGGGTCACGGAGGGAACGAGCGACGCGAACTGCGTCGTCACCGTCTTGCCGATCATGACGCCGCCGGCCCGGCGCGTCAGCGCCACCGCGGCGGCGTCGGCCGGCGGCCGATAGCCGGCATAGATCGGCGAGCCGTATTGCGTCGGCAGATCGGCGGTGGCGAAAATGTCCTTAAATGCCACCGGCAGGCCGCGCAGCGGTAAGGCCGCCAATCCGGGGGCGTCGGCCGCACGGCGCGCGGCGTCGAGATCGAGCGCGACGAAGGCGCCGACCTCCTTCTCGCGCGCGGCGATGGCATCGGCGCAGAGCTCGACAGCATCGCGGGGTTTCAGTTCGCCGGCCTCGATGCGGCGGGCCAAGTCCAGCGCTGATAGCATTTCCGTCCCCTCTTGCGTTGCCGCGATGTGGCCCGAAAAACTCCCGCGGATCAAGGGGTCATGGTTAACGAACTGCTTCCGGCGCCGCCGCTTACCGTTGAACTGTCCTTAACGGAATTCCTCGCATTGTCCGCGCATGACGCGCGGAGTTCGTTGGTATCTCGTCAGCTCCCTCGTCCTCGTCGCTCTGGTCGCCGTCGCCGGCTGCAGTCACTACATGCTGGCCGAGCGCGAGCCGTGGCGGCACGAGGCGGAGCAAACGTGTCTGAACTCCGGCGCGGTCAACGCCACCGCGGGACGCGTGCGCATCGCCGCGATCGAAGGACCGGGCGCCTGCGGCATCGACTATCCGCTGCGGGTTTCGGCGCTCGGCGAAAGCGGGCCGCTGTCCTACGACGACGAACCGGTGCCGCCGGGATCGATTCCCAATGCGTCGATGCCGCCGAACTGGCCGGGTGCGGCGCGTGCCGTTCAGTCGAGTCCATTGCCGCCGGTACAAGCCGGCGCGCCGCAATCTTATCCAGCGCCGCAAAGCTATCCGGCGACGCAAGTTTACCCGCCGCCGCAATCCTATCCGGTGCGACAGTCCTATCCCAGGCCGCAGCCGGCCGCGCCAATCGGCGAACCGCTGTCGCTCGGGCCGCCGGCATTGGCGGACGGCGACGTCGGCATTCCGGGCGGCCCGCCGCATCCTTATTACGGCGAGCCGAGCGCCCCGCCCTACGCGCCAAATTATTCGCGAAGCCCTTATCAGCAAGTTTCGCCGTCGCAGGCCGAAGAACCGCCCGCGAGCGAACCGGTGCCGCCGCTCGGGCCGCCCGCGCCCATCGCCTCTGCTGCGGCCCTACCGGTGCAAGTGCAGCCGCCAGCGACGCTGGCCTGCCCGATCATGTCGGCGCTCGATCAATGGATCGCCGGCGCGGTGCAACCCGCTGCGGCGCATTGGTTCCGCCAACCCGTCGTCGAGATCAAACAAATCTCGGCCTATTCATGCCGCGGCATGAACGGCAATCCCAACGCGCATATTTCCGAGCATGCCTTCGGCAACGCGCTCGACGTCGCCGAATTCGATCTCGCCGACGGCCATAAGATCAGCGTGCAATACGGCTGGCACGGCACGCCCGAGGAGCAGGGTTTTCTGCACGACGTGCAGGCCGCAGCCTGCGATCAGTTCACCACCGTGCTGGCGCCGGGCGCCAACGTCTATCACTACAATCACATCCACGTCGATCTGATGCGGCATTACAACGGCCGCCACATCTGCGAGCCGTCGGCCATTCCGGGCGAAGTCGCCGCGGCGCGGGCACGCTCGCAATTCGCCGCCCGGCACTACGGCGATCCGCGCACCACCGGCTCGATCAAGACCGGCGTGCGCGAACGCGAACGGCATTCCGGCGAAGACGACGACACGCTGCCGGACGCGGTGCCGGGCGACGACTGAACGCCCGTCATCGTCCGCGAAGGCGCACGATCCAGTAATCACAATCATTCGCCGTCGGAACCTGGAGGTCGACAATCCGGCGCTTACTGGATGCTCCGCCTTCGCGGAGCATGACAATCAACGCGGCATCCGCAGCACCGGCTTGATAGTCTTGCCGCTCGATGATTCCGCCGCCGCGCGATTGATGTCGGACAGTTCGTAGAACGTGATCATTTTTTCGATCGGGAAGTTACCGTCCATGAGGTACTCGACCAGCTTGGGGATGAACTCCCTGGGCACGCTGTCGCCCTGCACCACGCCGCGAACAGAACGGCCCTGCTGCAGGAACGGCATTTCGAACGACGCGTCGGTGCCTTTCGGTGCGCTGCCAAGCAGCGTGCATAGGCCGCCGGGCATCAGCGCTTCGATGGCCTGGCGCAGCACGGCCGGCAGCGCCGAGGTTTCCGCCGCATAGCGCACGCCACTACCGGTGATTTTGCGGATTTCGCCGACCACGTCGGCACAAGCGGTGTAGTCGATCGCATGGGTGGCGCCGAGCTCGCGCGCCAGCGCCAGACGATGCGCGTGGACGTCCACCGCGACGATCGGGTCGCAGCCGGCGATCTTCGCCGCCATCAGCGCAGAGAGGCCGACCGCGCCGACGCCGAAGATCGCGATGGCGTCGCCCGATTTGGGCTGCATGACATTGAGCACGGCGCCGGCGCCGGTCTGGCCCGAGCAGGCGAGCGGGCCAAGCTGCTCGAGCGGCGCATCGTTACGCACCTTCACCGCCCAGCGCGCTTGCGTCAGCGCGAACGTGCCGAACGAGGATTGCTGGAAGAACGCGCTATAGACCGGCGCGCCGTTCCTCGACAGGAGCGTAGTGTCGTCGAGCCGGGTGCCGAACATTTTGAGCTTGCGGCCCTGGAGGCAATGATTGGTCCGGCCGTCGCGGCAATTGGCGCAATCGCCACACCATGGATAGGACATCACCACATGGTCGCCCGGCGCAAAATCGCGCACCGCGGCGCCGACCGCATGCACCACGCCGGCGCCTTCGTGGCCGTAAACGGCCGGATAAGGACTGGCGAAATAGCCGTCGCGGCCGTGCAGGTCGGTCTGGCACATGCCGCTCGCCAGCACGCGAACGATCAGCTCGTCGGCGCGCGGCGCACAGAGCTCCAGCGTATCGATGACAAACGGGGCTGACTTTTTGCTGACGACGGCGGCCGTGATTTGCATGGGCCGCATTCTGAGAACCGCTTGGCGCGGCGTCAATGTGTCAATGCGGCCCGTCGATCTCGTTACCCGTGTTCGTCGATCTTGTCCTGGGTCTTCGTTTCGAAATCGCGGGCGGCATGGCGTTCGCGCAATTGTCCTTCAAGCGGTCCGGTAGCGCGGTTGACCATCCGCCCGCGCTTGACGGCCGGGCGCTCGCCGATTTCTCTCGTCCAGCGCGTCAGGTTTTTATAGTCGTGCGTCTGCAGAAACTTGCGCGGGTCGTTGTATGAGGCGCCGTTCAACATGCCGTTGCCGTACCACGGCCAGATCGCCATGTCGGCGATCGTGTATTCGTCCCCGGCGATGAACCGATTGTCCGCAAGCTGCCGATCGAGCACGTCGAGCTGGCGCTTCACCTCCATTGCAAAGCGATCGATGGCGTATTTGATCTTCACCGGAGCATAGGCATAGAAATGACCGAAGCCGCCGCCGAGATAGGGCGTCGAGCCCATCTGCCAGAACAGCCAGTTCAGTGCCTCGGTGCGCTTGGCATGATCTTTCGGCAGGAAGGCACCGAATTTATCCGCCAGATAGAGCAGGATCGCGCCGGACTCGAAAACGCGTTGCGGCGTCCGTTCGGAGTAGTCCATGAGCGCCGGTATTTTGGAGTTCGGGTTCACCCCGACAAATCCGCTACCGAACTGGTCGCCCTCATTGATCCGGATCAGCCAAGCGTCGTATTCGGCTCCGCTGTGACCGGAGGCCAGCAATTCCTCCAGCATAACCGTCACCTTGACGCCATTGGGCGTCGCCAAGGAATAAAGCTGCAGCGCATGCTTGCCGCGCGGCAGCGCCTTGTCATGCGTCGCGCCCGCGATCGGGCGATTGAGATGGCCGTAGCGCCAATTGGGACTGTCGCCCTTCTCCCAGACCCAAACGTCCGGTGGCGTATAGTCAGGGGTGTCGGTCATGTCGGGATCTCGTGTGTCGCTTGAGGGGTTGCCGCATGGATATCGCCGCGAACGTGCGCTGTCCAATTAATCATCGGTCGTTCGCTTCCATCTGCCGCAGCACCGCGGCCGTCGGCCAGCAATCGACTTTCAAGCCGTTTTTCTTCTGATAATCGCCAAGCGCGGCGCGGGTCAGCATGCCGGCCTTGCCATCGACTTTGTCGTGGTAATAGCCGCGCGCGGTGAGAATCTGCTGCATGCGGTCGAGAGCCGCGGTCGGCAATTGCGCCACTTTGCTCCACGGCGTCTCGAACGTGGCGGTCTGCGGCCGCGGGTCGGCAATGCCGTCGCTCAAATGGCCGACGAACAGTACGTAAAGGTCGGAGAAATTATATTGCTTGATCGCGAAATAGTTCGCCATCGCGAGGAATGACGGGCCGTAAAGCCCGGCCGGTTGGAGGAGCGACGCCATCTCGGCCTGCTCCGCCGGCGAGATGATGCGGCCATAGGCTGGCACGAAGCCGCGCTTGAGCCATTGTGTAATGGGCAAGGTGTAGTCGGGCACCCCGATCGTGCAGTCGACACCGGCCGGCGGGTGCACCTCATAGGCCCAGCGCATGCCGCGCTGCCAACCGTCGCCGACGAGCTGCTTCGCCGCCGAGGCAAGCGCATCGGGCACCGAGGTCCAGATATCGGCGCGGCCGGTGTGCTCGAAATCGACGGCGTATTTTAGATAATCCGACGGCAGAAATTGCGTCAGCCCCATGGCGCCGGCCCAGGAGCTTTTCATGGCCGGGCGCGCGATCTTGCCCTCGTCTAGGATTTTCAGCGCCAGCAGGAATTCTTGCGCGAATTTGTCTTTGCGCTTGCCGTAATAAGCCTGCGTCGCCAGCACCTGGATGGCGTCGTGGGTATCGGCGACGTGGCCGTAGTCGGTCTCACGGCCGAAAATGGCAAGCACGATGCCGGGCGGCACGCCGAATTCCCGCTCGATCGCGGCGAGCGGGTCGCGATATTGCGCATAAAGCTTGCGGCCCTCCACCGCGAGCCGCTCGATCGCCGGCTGTTTCAGATAATCCGCCGGCGTCTCGACGAATTCCGGCTGGCCAGGCGGCGGTTTTTGCGGCCGGCCCGGCAGAACGAGATCGGGCAGCGTGAGATCGGGCTCGAGCCCGCGCGTTGCGGCATCGAAGGTCGCGCGCGAGACGCCGAGCGATGCGGCTTGCGGCCACAGCGTTTGCAGGAACGCGGTGAATGCAGCGTCGGCATAAGCGGGCGCTGTCGAAAATGCGAATGTCAGAAAGACCGCGATCACTTTCATCGTCATGCCCGGCTTTATGCCAGGCATCCACGTCTTCATCGCGTCGAACAAATAAGACGTGAATGGCCGGGACAAGTTCGGCCATGACGGGTGCGTGAGCTTCATCGCACCGCCACAATGAATAGGCGCGGAAAGCGCAACAGCACTTTGCCGTCGTAGCGCGGCTTGTACGCTTCGACGCACTTCGCCGTATAAGCAGCGAGGAATATCTCGCGATCGGCGGCGTTAAGCGGAGAGAGGAACGGCTGCAGCGAGGAGCCCTTGAACCATTCGGTGATCGCCGCCGGTGATGCCATGACGTGATTATAGACGGTGTGCCACATGTCGAGACGCGAACAGGCGGGCTTGAGGAGGTTGTAGTACTCCTCGATCGACGGCAGATCGTCGCGCGGCGCCGCCTTGATCTCGGGATGATCCTGCCACGGGCCGCCCTCGCCGACTTCCTTCTGAAAGCGCAAGGCCGGCTCGCGGGTATTGTCCGGCATCTGGATCGCCAGAACGCCGCCTTGCGGCATCGCCTCCAGCAATCGCCGCATGATCGCCGGATGATCCGGCAGCCATTGCATCACCGCATTGCCAAAAATCAGTTCGGTCGCGGGATCGGGCATCCAGGTGGCGATGTCGCCCTCGATGAATTTGCATTGCGGCAGCCGCTCGCGCGCCTTGCGCAACATGTCCGGCGAGGAGTCGAGGCCGACGATTTCGGATTGCGGAAAGCGCTCGACGATCAGCTCGGTCGAATTGCCCGGCCCACAGCCGAGATCGACGGCAAGCCGCGGGCGCTGCAGCGGCACTTGCGCCAAGAGATCGCGCGGCGGCCGGGTGCGTTCATCCTCGAATTTGAGATATTGGCGGGCGCTCCAGTCTTCCATGGCGGTCGGCGTCCAGATGTTGCGACTTTAGCGGTCGATTCGACTATGCTGGCGCCGTACTAGCAGGAGTTTTTGCCGATGTCCTCCCGTGTGGCGGTCGTTGTTCTGGTCGCCGCAAGTTTCGCCGGCATGGCCGCGGCGCAGGACAAACCGAGCAACACGATCCCTTGCTCGGCAATCGACAGCATCGGCACGGCGGAGATGGCCAATGACGGCACCATCACGCTGCATTTGCGCTCGCTGTGGCCGGACCCGATTGCCGAGGGCGAACTGACTTATGCGCCCGACGATCCGCAATATGACGAGGTCAAGCAGCACCTCGGCGGCATCGCGCCGGGCGACGTCAAGCCGATCAAGCCGTGGTGCTGACCGTGAGTTTTTGACTGAGGATGATCTTTTCCGAAAGCCGGTATCCGCTTTTCGGGATCATGCTCTAGCGGCGATCAGCGCCGGCGATATTGATTGCGTTGCGGCGCGCGCGGACCGGTGCTGGCGCGCTCGTCCTTGTGGCGGAAGATCATCCGGCCTTTTTCCAAGTCGTAGGGCGAGACTTCGACCGTGACCCGGTCGCCGGCCAGCGTCTTGATCCGGTTCTTTTTCATCCGGCCGGCGGTGTAGGCGATCAGCGCGTGGCCATTGTCGAGCTGCACGCGATAGCGTGCGTCGGGCAGGATCTCGATCACCAGGCCTTCGAACTCCAGCAGCTCTTCTTTGGTCATATCATGAACCTCTCGATTCACCGCTCCAGCGCGGCGCGCGTTGTTGGCGATCCGTCGCACCATCGCGGCGCAGGAAGGCGACAGTGCCGATACCCGCGTCTTCCGATTGATCGTTATGCGGTTGCGCATTGCGCGGCTGGCCGTTTTGCGGCTGCGCCCGATGCGGCTTTCCGCGATGCGACTGCTCGCGACGGGTCTGTCCGTGATGCGCTTGCTTGCTCGCGCCATGGCCATCACGCCGGCGCTGCTGCTCGCGATGTCCACCGCCGTTGTGACGGCCGTGGGCGGTCTTGGCGGGCGCCGGTTCGGCGCGCTCCGGATGCGCGCGGCGATCGGTCATCGGCAGCGACATGCGGATGAGCTTTTCGATGTCACGCAGAAACGCCATCTCTTCGGCGTCGCACAGCGAAATGGCGATGCCGTCAGCGCCGGCGCGGGCGGTGCGGCCGATGCGATGCACGTAGGTTTCCGGCACATTCGGCAAATCGAAATTCACCACATGGCTGATGCCGTCGACGTCGATGCCGCGCGCGGCGATATCGGTGGCGACCAGCGTCTTGACCTTGCCGGTGCGGAACGCCGCGAGCACACGCTCGCGCTGACCCTGCGACTTGTTGCCGTGAATGGCTTCGGCGGCAATGCCGGCCTGCACCAGCCGCCGCACGACTTTGTCGGCGCCGTGCTTGGTGCGCGTGAAGATCAGCGCGCGGTCTACGGCTTCGCTTCGCAGCACATCGACCAGGATCGCCGGTTTGGCGGCGCGGTCGACGCGGATGACGCGCTGTTCGATGCGCTCCACCGTCGAAGCGGCCGGCGTGACCGCGACCTTGACCGGATCGCGCAGCATATGCGCGGCGAGATCGGCAATGGCGCCGGGCATGGTGGCGGAGAACATCAGCGTCTGCCGGTTCGCCGGCAGCTTGGCGACAATTTTGCGGATGTCGTTGATGAAACCCATGTCGAGCATGCGGTCGGCTTCGTCGAGCACGAAGCATTCGACGCCGTTAAGCCGAAGTGCATTGCTTTGCACGAGATCGAGCAGCCGGCCCGGCGTGGCGACAAGAATATCGATGCCGTGCATGAGGCTGCGCACCTGGGCGCCCATCGAGACGCCGCCGATCGCAAGCGCCGATCGCAGCCGCAGATGCCGGCCGTAAGCACGGAAGCTGTCGAGAATCTGGCCCGACAATTCGCGCGTCGGGCTTAGCACCAGGACGCGGCAGGATTTGTGTTCGAGCGGGCGCGGGTTGGCGGCAAGACGATGCAGGATCGGCAGCGCGAAGGCCGCAGTTTTGCCGGTCCCGGTCTGGGCAATGCCGATGACGTCGCGCCCGGCCATCACGGTCGGGATGGTCTGCGTCTGGATCGGCGTCGGGGTTACGTATTTCTCTTCGGCAAGGGCACGGGTAATGGCGTCGTTAAGTTTGAAGTGGTTAAAGTCGGTCAAAGAAATGAGCTTTCATTATGCACGTCGACACGGCCGCCGCGCTTTGCGCCACGGCCCGCTGTGCGGGAGATAAAAGACATCCCGCGCGATCTGGGCTGTCGGTGAAGTGGAAAAGAGCGAGCCAGAAGCCAATTAACGGGGTTTAGTCCGTCGGGATCCCGTACACGCGGCTCGCAGCAGGCCTATAAGGCCGCAGATCAGATATGGACTATCGGTGTGTCGGATTCAAGGCATTGCATTCGTCCCCCGGCATGCGGGTGCCGTTTCTGCCGGCATTAACTCTTGGCGCGACGCGCCTTTTTTGGCGGCGGCGGCGGCACCACGACGGCTGCCTCGGCGGCCTCTTTGGCCAGCCGCAGCGCCTTCAACCGCGCCATTTGCTCGCGAACGGCCTTGCCGCTGGCCTGATATTCCAACATTGCCTTGGCGCCTTCTTTGGCGCGCTCTTCCTTCTTGAAACTTGCTTCGGCACGGGTCTTGGTCTCAGTTGCCCGGGCTTCACTCGCTCGCGTCGCCAATGTCTTCTCCTTCTGCGCGGGAAACGCGCAATCCAACCCCCGGCAATACCTGGTAAAAAGCCCTCGGGGGCGGTCTGTACCTTATATATGAGTCGCGGCCGCGAAGCGCCATGCTCGCAAATGTCGTTAATAGGCCGGATTACCTGGAGAATTTCTTGTACTTGATCCGGTGCGGGATCACCGTATCGGTGCCCAGCCGCCGCATTTTATCCTTCTCGTAGTCCTGGAAATTGCCCTCGAACCACTCGACATGGCTGTCGCCTTCGAAGGCCAGCATGTGGGTGGCGATGCGGTCGAGGAACCAGCGGTCGTGACTGATAATCACGGCGCAGCCGGCGAAATCCTCCAGCGCCTCTTCGAGCGCCCGCAGCGTGTCGACGTCGAGATCGTTGGTCGGCTCGTCGAGCAGCAGCACGTTGGCGCCGGACTTGAGCATCTTGGCGAGATGCACGCGGTTGCGCTCCCCGCCGGAGAGCGAGCCGACCTTCTTCTGCTGGTCGGCGCCCTTGAAGTTGAAGGCCGAGCAATAGGCGCGCGAATTGACCTCGCGCTTGCCGAGCTGCAGCACGTCGGCGCCGCCGGAGATTTCCTCCCAGACGCTCTTTTTGCCGTCGAGCGAGTCCCGCGACTGATCGACGTAGCCGAGTTGTACCGACTCGCCGATCTTGATGGTGCCGCCGTCGGGCTGCTCCTGCCCGGTGATCATGCGGAACAAAGTGGTCTTGCCGGCGCCGTTCGGCCCGATGATGCCGACGATGCCGCCGGGCGGCAACTTGAAGGTCAGATCGTCGATCAGAAGGTTGTTGCCGTAGCCTTTGCGCAGATTCTCGAAGTCGATGACGTTCTGGCCGAGCCGCTCGGCGACCGGAATGACAATCTGCGCAGTCTGGGTCTGCTTCTCGCCGGCCTTCTTGAGGAGATCCTCGTAACGCTCGTAGCGCGCCTTGGATTTAGCCTGCCGTGCGCGCGGCGAGGCCGAAATCCATTCCTGCTCGCGGGCGAGTGTGCGCTGGCGCGCTTCCTCTTCGCGGCCTTCTTGCTCCAGCCGTTTTTGCTTCTGCCCCAGCCAGGACGAATAATTGCCCTCATAGGGGATGCCGTGGCCGCGATCGAGCTCAAGGATCCATCCGGTCACATTGTCGAGGAAGTAGCGGTCGTGGGTGACGATGAGGATGGCGCCCGGGTAATTGTGCAAATGGTTTTCCAGCCAGGCCACCGATTCGGCGTCGAGGTGGTTGGTCGGCTCGTCGAGCAAGAGGAGCTCGGGCTGTTCAAGCAGCAGCCGGCACAGCGCGACGCGGCGGCGCTCGCCGCCCGAGAGCTTGCCGACGTCGGCCTCGTCGAACGGGCAGCGTAGCGCGTCCATCGCCAGATCGACCTTGGAATCGAGATCCCACAGCCCCTTGGCCTCGATCTCGTCCTGGAGCTTGGTCATCTCGTCGGCGGTCTCGTCGGAATAGTTGACGGCGAGCTCGTTGTAACGGTCGACGATCGCCTTCTGCGGCGCCACGCCCTCCATGACATTTTCCCGGACCGACTTCTGCGGATCGAGTTGAGGTTCCTGCGCCAAGTAGCCGACGCGAGCGCCCTGAGCCGCCCAGGCCTCCCCGGAATATTCGGTGTCGAGCCCGGCCATGATGCGCAGCAGCGTCGATTTGCCGGCGCCGTTGACGCCGAGAACGCCAATCTTGGCATCGGGATAGAAGGATAAATTGACGTCCTCCAAGACCTTCCGGTTCCCCGGATAAACCTTGGTCAGACCTTGCATATGATAGACGAATTGACGGGCCATTTTGGTTGCGGGCCTAAGGGCCCTGCCCTCTCATTTGACGCAATGTGTGTGGAAGTTGCCGCTGATTTAGCGATTGCCTGGCTAAAGGGCAAGCGTCAGTCCGCGACCGAAACCGCCGAGACACGTGTTAGAACACCCCGATCTCATTCCATTTGAGCCGCCGCCGCAACCGCTGGGGCTGCGCGGCCTGCCGACGATGTGGCGCAATTACATCGAAACGATTCCGCGTGCGGCTTATGAGCAGCAAGGCGTCATTCGCGTCAGGCGCCGCGGCTCCGAGGTCATTCTGGTTTGCGAGCCGGAATTGATTGGCGAGCTTCTGGTCGACAAAGCCGAGGCGTTCAGGCGGGACGAAGTCACCCGCAGATCGTTTGCGCCGGTGATCGGCGACAGCTCGCTGTTCCTTGCCGATGGCGCCGAGTGGCGTTGGCAGCGGCGTGCGGTCGCCCCGATATTCCGGCACGAGACGCTGCTGTCATTCGTGCCCGTCATCGCCGCCACGGCCGAGCGGCAAGCCGAGCGTTGGCGCAGCCTTGGCGACGGCGCGCCGACGGACGTGGCCGCGGCCATGACGCGGACGACGTTCGACGTCATCGTCGAGACCATGCTCGGCGGCTCCGCGACACTTGACGCCGACCGCTACAGCCGCGCTTTGACGGCGAGTTTCGAGACCATCCCCTGGCACCTCATTTACGCGATGTTTTCCTTGCCGGAATGGATGCCCTTTCCGCACCGCCGAGAGGCGATGCAGGCCCGCGATTTCCTGCATGCCGACATCAGCCGCATCGTCGCCGCCCGGCGCGCCAAGGGCGCTTCGCCGCGTCCGGACCTCCTCGACCTGCTCCTTGCCGCCCGCGATCCGGAAGGCGGGCGAACCATGACCGACACCGAAGCGATGATGAACCTTCTCACCTTCATCATCGCCGGCCATGAAACGACGGCGGTCGCGTTGACATGGACGCTATGGCTTCTGGCCAAGGACCAGGCCACGCAGCAGCGCGTTGCCGATGAGGTCGCGGCCGTCACCGGCGGCAAAGCCATCGGACCGGGCGAGACCGAAGGACTGAATTTCAGCCGCCAAGTGATCCAGGAAGCGATGCGGCTGTTTCCACCGGCCCCCGCGGTTTCGCGCCACCCCAAAGCCGCGGTCGTATTCGGCGGCATAACGCTCGGCCCCCGGACACGGGTCCACGTGCCGATCTACGCCCTGCACCGCAATGCCCAGCTATGGGACGCGCCGAACGCCTTCGATCCCGACCGCTTTGCGCCCGATCGAGCAAAGGCACGGTCGCGCTATGCCTATCTGCCGTTCGGCGGCGGCCCCAGAATCTGCATTGGCGCGGGTTTCGCGATGATCGAAGCGACCGCGGTGCTGGCGACGCTGATCCGGGCGTTCCGATTTCATCCGGTCAGTGGACACAAGCCGAAGCCGCTGGCGCGGGTGACGCTGCGGCCGGAGGGCGGCATGCCGCTCCACGTCACGCCGCGGTAGCAGACCACCGTCCCCGGGAACTTTGTTCCACTTTTACCAACCGCGCTAAAGCTTCGCTAAGCCTGATCGCATTTACGTCCAAGCTCCGCCAAAGTCGCAACAAATTTTAATGATTTCTCGCGATAATAAATGTCAAACACACGTTTGAAAATGGAACCTGCGTTTGACGACGCACGTTGGCCTCATAGGAGGTCAGGCGGCGAAATCCCAAGAACGGCCCCGTGAAGGGCGAAGGGAGCGTAATATGTGGCGTGGCATCTCGAAGGCGCTTCGCGAGTTATTGGAAATCCCCGGTTATAGTTCGGGTTCGTACCGGCCCGACAAGCACTATATGCGTGGTCCCGGCCCGAAGTGGCACGCCAAGTACGGCAGCCTGATCAATAAGACGTCGCAGTCGGCTTCGCCGTCCCGCCCCATTGCCACTGACGTCGCCGAGCACCGCGCTTAGCGCTGCTGTCTCTTCACCCAGAGGCGGCCGCGAAAGCGACCCTCGATGGGTGACGACCCGGGCCGTGCATCCTTCGAGGCTCGCTCCGGCTCGCGCCGCAGGATGAGGGACCAACCTTCTTTTCCAGCCGCCTATGCTCTAAAAGCATCCACCAACACGCGTATATCGGGGTGGAAAACATGGCGGTTCGCTGCGCTGTTCTCGACGACTACCAGAATGTTGTGCTCACGGTCGCCGACTGGTCCAAGGTCAAGGCTGACGTCGAGCTCAAGGTCTTCAACGAGCATCTCGGCGGACCGGACCAGGTCATCAAGGCCCTGCAAGGCTTCCAGATCGTCGTCGCCATGCGCGAGCGCACCGGCTTTCCGAAGGCGGTGATCGACGCGCTGCCCGACCTGAAGCTTTTGATCACCACCGGCATGCGCAACGCCTCGATCGATACCGAGGCGGCGAAGACGCGCGGCGTCACGATCTGCGGTACCGGCTCGTTCGGCAGCCCGACCTCCGGCATCGCCATCGGACTGATGCTCGAACTGACCCGCCACATCGGCTACGAGAACGCGCGGCTGCATGCCGGCGACAAGTGGCAGATCACCATTGGCCCGGACCTCGAAGGCATGACGCTTGGCGTCCTCGGCCTCGGCAAGCTCGGCACCCGCACCGCGCAGATCGCCAAGGCCTTCGGCATGAAGGTCATCGCCTGGAGCCAGAATCTGACGGCCGAGAAGTGCGAGGCCGCCGGCGTCGGCTATGTCAGCAAGGACGACCTGTTCCGCCAGTCCGACTTCATCACCATCCATATCGTGCTGTCGGCCCGCTCGCGCGGCCTGGTCGGCAAGAGCGAAATCGGCCTGATGAAACCCTCGGCTTTCCTCATCAACACCTCGCGCGGGCCGATTATCGACGAGCCAGCCCTGATCGCGGCGCTGCGCGACAAGAAGATCGGCGGCGCCGGCCTCGACGTGTTCGACGTCGAGCCGCTGCCGCTCGATCATCCGTTCCGCAAAATGGGCAATGTCGTCATCACCCCGCATCTCGGCTACGTCTCCGAGCAGAACTACCGCGGCTATTTCGCCGGCGTGGTCGAGGACATCCGCGGCTTTCTCGACGGCAAGCCGGTGCGGGTGATGACGTAATCTGCTATGCTGTACTCATGACGACGCACGAGCAGAACAACTACCTCACGCTCACCGGTCCGGCGACGCCGATGGGCGATTTGATGCGGCGCTATTGGATCCCGGCGCTGCTGTCGTCGGAAATCCCGGAGCCGGATTGCCCACCGGTGCGAGTCAAACTCCTCGGCGAGCGCTTGATCGCGTTCCGCGACACCGCCGGCCGGGTCGGCGTGATGGACGAGTTCTGCGCCCATCGCGGCGTATCGCTGTGGTTCGGCCGCAACGAGCAACACGGGCTGCGCTGCCCCTATCACGGCTGGAAATACGACACCTCCGGCCAATGCATCGAGGTTCCCTCGGAGCCGGTCGAAAGCGGCTTCTGCAACAAGATCAAGCTCACATCTTATCCCTGCGTGGAACTGGGCGACGTGATCTGGATTTACATGGGCCCGGCCGCGCAGAAGCCGCCTGCGCCGAATTTCGAATGGGCGACGGTGCCCGCGGCGTCGCGGTTCGTCTCAAAGCGCACGCAGGAATGCAACTGGCTGCAGGCGCTCGAAGGCGGCATCGATTCCGTGCACGTATCGTTTTTGCACCGCCACGACCTGCGCAGCGATCCGCTCCATGTCGGCCAAGGCGCCGAATTCACCCGCGAGACCGACGCGCGCTTCGAAGTGATCGAGACCAAGGGCGGCATGGTCATCGGCGTGCGCCGGCCGGCGACGCCGGGCAAACTTTATTGGCGCATCACGCAATGGATCATGCCGTTCCACACCATGATCCCGCCCTACGGCGACAACGCGCTCAACGGCCACGCCTTCGTGCCGATCGATGACGAAAACTGCATGTCATGGTGTTTTACGCACCACCCGGCGCGGCCGCTCTCCGCGCATGAGCTCGAGGTGATGCGCAATGGCGGTGGCATCCACGTCAATCTCATTCCCGGCTCGTTCCGCCCGGTGGTCAATAAAGACAACGATTACATGATCGACCGCACGGCGCAGAAGCACCATAAATCGTACTGCGGCGTCAAAGGCATCGCCATGCAGGACGCCGCGATCCAGGAAAGCTGCGGCCCGATCCAGGACCGCAGCAAAGAAAACCTGGTGTCGACCGACAACGGCGTGATCATGGCGCGGCAGCGGCTGCGCAAGGCGGCGCTTGCGGTGGCGCAAGGCAAAGAGCCCGACGGCCTCGATCCGGCCAGCCACGCGGTGCGCTCGGCAGCGATCGTGCTGCCGGAAGCGCAAAGTTTTTACGAAGCCGCCGGCGACGCGCTGAAAGCGAAGACCGGCGTCGCCCACGCCTCGGTGTGAGCGAGCTGTGTTCTAACGGTCATGACCAATCATTTGCGCCGCGCAACGCCTGACGATGCGGCGGCCATTCGGGTCCTCGTACGCGCCGCCTATGCCAAGTGGGTGCCGATCATGGGGCGGGAGCCCAGCCGATGCTGGCCGATTACGATTTGGCGGTCCGCCATCACATCGTTGACCTCCTACTCACGGATGACGAGCTTACGGCAGTGATTGAGCTGGTCGTTGAGCCGGAATGTGTCTTGATCGAAAATGTCGCGGTTCGACCCGAGCGGGCCGGCAGAGGCCATGGTCGATTTTTGATGGTTCACGCCGTCGAGGTTGCACGGTCACAAGGCCGTAAACGCCTGCGGCTTTATACGAACCGACTTATGGCCGAGAACATCGCTCTCTATCAGCGCCTTGGTTATGCGATCGACCGGGAAGAGGTCACACGCGACGGCCGTCATTTGGTCCACATGAGCCTCGTGATCTAAGTAGGCGCGCTATGCGGACCAAAATTCACGGAACTGCGTCGCCACTAAGCGGTCGTAGGGCAGCGGCTCGGTCAAGAGGCCATTGGCCATGGCGAAGGTGTTGATGCCATCGACGGCCTTAGCGGTTATCACGGCGTCGTAGAACGGCGCATCGCGCGCGATGAGGGAAGCGATCAGCGAAGCCGCTTCCGGGGCGAACAGACGTTCGCCGATCGCTGTAGCGAGCGACGGATCGGCCTTGAGCGCTTTTTGCGCCTTGACGATGGCCCGCACCGCACCGGCGGCGATCTCTGGCCGCTCCCGCACCAACCGCTCGGTCGTGGTCAACGCCGCGAAGTTATAAAATCGCGCGCCTGGCGGCCCGTCGCCACGGCGTAGATCGAGATGGAGCTTGGCGGCGCCGAGCTTTTCGCCGAGCGCGAGCCGCATTCCGTTGCCCCAGTAAGCATCCGCAAGGTTTTTCTCGATCGCCTCGACGCCGACGCGAAATTTGAGATGCTCGTCCTTGGTGTCGGGAAGCGGCACGATTGAAATCCGGTCGCGCGCCACATCGATGCTGGCCTGCCGCAAGAGATGACGCAGACCGACTTCGGGAAAAGCCGTCGACGATGAAATCCGCAAGCCCTTCAGCGCGGCAAAGTCGCCGCGTTTGACGTCGAGATCGGCGCGCACCGCCAGAAACCAGTAGGAATATTGCGCCAGCGCGCACAGCAATCTTGCGCCCTTCCACCCGGGAAAGGCGCGGGTCGCCATATAGGCCGGACCGCCCAGGAAATGCACGTCGCCGCTGCGCAACCGCTCCGGTCCGTTGAGCGCGCCATAGGTGCGCTCAAGCGCGATATCGATTCCTTCGTCCCTGAAGAAGCCAAGCTCGACCGCCGCAGTGGCGACGAAATACGACGGCGAATCGAGGTCAGCGACGGCAAGCCGGAACATCCAAGGCACTCCAGTGGAATGTCAGTGCTCCGCCAGCGCCCGCTTGCGCCACAGCGCCCAGGGCCGTGACGAGGCACGCAGCATCGCCTCATTTGACGTCCGCGCCTCGGCCCGCGTCATAAAATTGATCGGGCCGCCGATGGTAATGGCGGCGAGCTGCTGGCGCGCGTTGATCTCGGTATAATAGGCGCGGAACACCGCATTTGGCAGTGACGGGCCGACGACGGAATCGCCGTGGCCGCGCATCAGCACCACTGCGGCATCCTTGCCGAGCTTTTTCGCCAAATCCTTGCCGAGGTCCGGGGTGAGGATCATCAGATCGGTACCGTCGCCCATGCTTTTGCGAATCTCAAACAGCGGCGTGCCGAGACCGAGGAAGCCGGCATTGTGCAAGAGCGGGCGCAATTTGGCGCGCGTCACCGTGAACGGCACCACCGTCGGCGAATGGCTGTGCACCACCGCATTGACGTCGGGCCGCGCCTTGTAGATCTCGCCGTGAATGAAACGCTCCCGGTAGAGCAGTACGCCATTGTCCTTGGGATCGAGGGTCCGGCTGTCGAGATCGAGCACCAGAATGTCGGCTGCGGCGACCGATTCCGGCGCAATCGAGCGCGAGATCAAATAGCGGCGCGGATCGCGCGGGTCGCGCACGCTGACATGGCCGAAGGCATCGAGCACGCCGAGCCGTGCCAGCGTGCGGTTGGCGGCGACCAGGTCATCGACCAGCCCGGCATCGAGCCGGCGCGATGCCGGAGCACGGTGGGACGACGCGGTGCGTGACGATTTGGCGTCCATCTATCGGAATTCCCTGCAAGATTAGGCGCAAACGGTAACAAGTTTCGCGGCCGCTCGCCACACGCCGTTAACCGCTCGTTAGGGTTAACGTTTTATTGCTGATCGACCCTGCGGCAGCGGCGCGCCTGCCCGTTGCAGCGATCCGGCAGCTTTACCGGAAGCGATCGAGATGCGTTCAACCCGATCCCGTTTTGCACGCCTGTTCGCTTCGGCCGCGATCGTCGCCGCCGTCGCCGCGGCCACGGCGGGATGCCAGACCATGCAAACGACCGCCACGACCGGCGCGCTCACGCTGGCGCCGGCCGACCGCTCCGACGCCGACTGGCAGCACGACCTTGCGGTCTACGGCGCGAAATATCGCGCCGATCCGTCCAACGTCGAGGCTGCGCTGCGTTACGGCCAGGCGCTGCGCGTAACCGGACAGAGCGCGCAGGCGGTCGCCGTGCTCGAAGAATTGTCGATGCAGAATCCGAACAACAAAGTCGCGCTCGGCGAATATGGGCGCGCGCTTGCCGACGCCGGCCAATACGAGCAGGCACTCACGGTGCTTGACCGCGCGCACACGCCCGAATTGCCCGACTGGCACATCCTGTCGGCGCAGGGCGCCGTGCTCGATCAATTGGGTCGTCACCAGGAGGCGCAGCGCCACTATCTCACCGCGCTCAAGATCGTTCCCAACGAACCGTCGGTGCTGTCCAATCTCGGCCTTTCCTACGCGCTGTCGAAGGATCTCAAGGACGCCGAAGCGACCTTGCGGCTCGCGGTGGCGCAGCATTCGGCCGATCCGCGGGTGCGGCAGAATCTGGCGCTGGTGATCGGTTTGGAAGGCCGCTTCGCCGAAGCGGAACAAATCGCGCGCGCCGACCTGCCGCCCGATCAGGCAGCCGCCAATGTCGCCTATCTGCGGCAGATGCTGGCGCGCAAGGGCAACGCCGGCCTGACCAATCAAGCCGCGCATTTTGCGCAGGGCGCGAGCTAGGAGGATAGGACTCCATGAAAGGCATGCTCTGTTTAGTACTTGTCGCCGCTCTGCCGTTCGGAAGCGTCCTCGCGGATGCATCGAAGTCGAAGAGCGCCAAGGTGACCCTCGTCTACCAGCACTGAGCTGCCGAACGTTCCCGGCAAGAGCATCAAAGGCGTGCTTGTCGAATACGGCTCGGGCGGCTACTCGCCTGGTCACATGCATCCTAAATCCGCTTTCATCTACGCGACCGTGCTTGAGGGGAAGATCCTCAGTCAGGTCAACGACGGACCGGTGACGACCTACAAGGCCGGACAGAGCTTCTCGGAACAACCGGGCGACCGCCACGGCGTCAGCGCCAATGCCAGCAAGACGGAGCCGGCCAAGCTCCTAGCGGTGTTCGTGGTGGACACGAATGACACGGAACTGACGATCCCATTCGGGAACTGAGGCTTAATACCTTTTCGCCGAGGCAATCCTGCAGCCGCCGGACGATCAACGACCCCGGTAATGGGAAGGGCCGGCCGTGCTCAGCGACGTATCTGCTGGAAGAAGAAGCGCGGCAGCGCCATGGCAAGACTCTACCCGCGGCGGGGACTCTACCGTAGCGCCATGACGCGGATCGCGGCCGGGCCGAGAATGACGACGAACAGAACCGGCAGGAAAAACACGATCATCGGCACCGTCAGCTTCGGCGGCAGGCCGGCGGCTTTCTTCTCGGCCTCGGCCATGCGCATGTCGCGGTTTTCCTGGGCCAGGACCCGCAGCGTCGTGGCAAGCGGCGTGCCGTAGCGTTCCGACTGCTGCAAGGCAAGGCACACCGCTTTGACGCCTTCGAGCCCGGTGCGCTGCGCCAGATTCTCGTAAGCCTGGCGGCGATCCGGCAAATAGGACAATTCCGCGGTGGTCAGCGTGAATTCCTCGGCCAGCGGGATGGATTGCGTGCCAACCTCCTCGCTGACCTTGCGGAACGCCGCTTCGACCGACATGCCGGATTCGACGCAGATCAACAACAGATCGAGCGCGTCCGGGAAGGCGCGCCGAATCGACAGTTGCCGGCGCGAGATTTTGTTCTTCAGGAACAGATTTGGGCTGTGCATGCCTAAATAGGCGCAGCCGATGCACATCGCGATTTTGACCATCGGCGGATAGTCGAGGTTGAGAACGACGAAAATGTAGAACAACGACGCCAACAGCATGACCACCGGCATCGTCATGCGGAAGAACAGATAAGTGACGTACGGCGCCTGGCCGCGATAGCCGGCTTGCACCAGCAGCAGGTGCGCTTCCTCCTGGCCGACCCACTTCGACAGATTAAAGTTGTCGACCGCCCGCTTCATATAGACTCGCGGTGATTGCCGGAGCGACACTTTGCTGCTCTGCACCAACCGTTCGCGCTCGCGCTGCCGGATTTTATCGCGTTCCAGCGCCACCGCCTTCATGCGCTTGCCGAGCGTATCGGGGGAAAAGAACGGCATCGCTAGCGTCAGCACGGTGGCACCCGCCGCGACGGCGGCGAACATCATGGTGAGGACTTGAATGTCGAGATGGCCGATAAGCGAGCTCATAACGCACCACCCTAAAAATCGAAATTGATCATTTTGCGCATCACCAGCACCCCGCACAACATCCAGGCGGCGGAGCAGGCCAGCATCACGCGGCCGAACGGATCAGTCCATAAAAGGTCGATATAGTCGGGGCTCGTGATCCAGACGAGCGTCATCACCGCGAGCGGCAAGGCGCCGATGATCGAGGCGGACGCCTTGGCTTCCTGCGACATCGACTTTATTTTCGCCTTCATCTTCTTACGGTCGCGCAGCACCCGCGACAAATTGCCCAGCGCCTCCGAGAGATTGCCGCCGGCGCGCTGCTGGATGGAGATGACGATGGCGAAGAAATTGGCTTCCGGGACCGAAACGCTGTCGTAAAGCTTGAGAACGGCCTCGCCGATCGGCATGCCGATGGTCTGCGTCTCGATGATGGAGCGGAATTCGCCGCGCACCGGCTCCTCGGCGTCGGTGGCGATCAGCTTGAGGCTGTCGATCAGCGGCAACCCGGCCTTTATGCCGCGAACGATGACGTCCACGGCGTCGGGAAACGCCGCGAGGAATTTCGACTCGCGGCGCTTTTTCAAAAACGACAGCGCCCAGAACGGTAAACCGCAGCCGGCCGCGAAACCGACGCCGAGCGCCGGAATCAGGCCGCCATGCACAATCATCATGATGGCGAAACCGCCGAAGCCAAGCGCGCCCGCCGTGATCATGAACCGCCGCTTCGACCAGTCGAGCCCCGCCTGCGTGATCCGCACCGAGAGCGGTGGACGACTGGCTTTTTTGCGCCGTTCCTCGATGTCTTTCAGCGTGCCTTCGACCTGCTCGCGGCGGCTTCTCCCGGCGGCGCGCGCCGGCCGCGAGATTGGCTGGGCGCGTGCGACGCTCGCCACGCGCCGTTCGGCTTTTTTCTCGCCGGACAGGTAGGGATAGACGAAGACCCAGGCGACGCCGCCGATCGCGATCGCTACCAGGAAGAACAGACCATATGAACCCATAACTTAAACCCGCTGTCTTGACCCCTCGCTACCCGCGCGCCGGCTCGTTGGCGGCCTCCGCGGCGTCGAGCGCAGCCGCCAGCCGCGCCTCCTCGCCGTAATAGCGCGCACGCTCCCAGAACTTCGGCCGGCCGATGCCGGTCGAGCGATGCCGGCCGATGAGATTGCCGTTGGCGTCCTCGCCGAGCAGGTCGTACAGGAAGACGTCCTGAGTGATGATGACGTCGCCTTCCAGGCCGACGACTTCGGTGATGTGAGTGATGCGGCGCGAGCCGTCGCGCAGCCGCGCCGCCTGAACGACGACATCGACCGACGCGCAGATCATCTCGCGGATGGTGCGCGACGGCAGCGCGTAGCCACCCATGGTGATCATCGATTCCAGCCGCGACAGCGCTTCGCGCGGCGTGTTGGCGTGCAGCGTCCCCATCGAGCCGTCATGGCCGGTATTCATCGCCTGCAACAGGTCGAATGCCTCCGGTCCGCGCACTTCGCCAACGATGATGCGTTCCGGGCGCATGCGCAGGCAGTTCTTCACCAGGTCGCGCATCGTGATCTGGCCTTCGCCTTCGAGATTCGGCGGACGCGTTTCCAGCCGCACGACGTGCGGCTGCTGCAATTGCAGTTCGGCGGCGTCTTCGCAGGTGACGATGCGCTCGGTGTCGTCGATATAACGGGTTATGCAATTGAGCAGCGTGGTCTTGCCCGAGCCGGTGCCGCCGGAGATCAAGGTGTTGACCCGTGATCGGCCGATGATCTTCAGGATTTCCGCGCCTTCCGGCGAAATCGTACCGTAGCGGACGAGCTGCTCCAGCGTCAGCTTATCCTTCTTGAACTTGCGGATGGTGAGTGCCGGGCCGTCGATCGCCAGCGGCGGCACGATGGCGTTGACGCGCGAACCGTCGGGCAGGCGCGCGTCGCAGATCGGCGAAGATTTGTCGACGCGGCGGCCGACCTGACTGACGATCCGCTGGCAGATGTTGAGAAGCTGCTGGTTGTCGCGAAACCGGATGCCGGTCTTCTGAATCTTGCCAGCGACTTCGATGTAAACCGTGCCCGAGCCGTTCACCATGATGTCGGCGATCTCGTCGCGCGCCAACAGCGGTTCGAGCGGCCCATAGCCGAGCACGTCATTGCAGATATCGTCGAGCAGGTCTTCCTGCTCGGAGATCGACATCACGATGTTCTTGATCGCGATGATCTCGTTGACGATGTCGCGAATTTCCTCGCGCGCGGAATTGGCGTCGAGCTTGGCGAGCTGAGCGAGGTCGATCGCCTCGATCAGGGCGCCGAAGATCGTGCCTTTGACTTCGTAATAGGATTCCGAGCGGCGCGTATCGACCGCCGTGGGCATTTGTGGCGGCGGGGTACTGGGCGGACCGCCGACATTCGGCTTGCTGGTCGGCGCCTCGATGATCGGGGCGCCGAGACCCGCCGACGGAAATGGCGTACGGCCGGGCTCGGTCGGCCCGGCGGCCGGCGGCGGCGGCGCGGCGACCGCCGGAGCGGTCACCGGATGGCGCTGCTCCGCGACGTTAGAACTACCGGACGTGGGACGCTTGCCAAACACCAACGCGACTCCAGACTGGTCTTACCCAAGCAGCTTTTCGAGCAGCGGCGACAGCAGGCCGGACCGCTGCTTCTTGAGATCCGATTTGCCAGTCAGGTGCTGGGCCATCTGCCGGAACAATTCAGCGGTGCGATGGCCCGAAGATATCTCGGCGATCATCTGCCCGTTGTTGGCCGCGGCGCCGAATATCTGCGGTTCGAACGGAATGATCGTCATCGGTTCTTCCTCGAGCGCCTTGGCGAAGTCGGCCGCCTTGATCTCGGGCCGCTTGGGCACCCCGACCTGATTGAGGCAGTACCGCGGCAGGCGGTCATTCGGCCGCGCGGTTTTGAGGAAATCGTAGATGTTTTTCGTGTTGCGCAGGTTGGCGAGATCCGGAGCGGCGACGATCACCACATCGTCGGCGCCGACCAGAGTTTGCTTGGTCCATCCGGTCCATTGGTGCGGCACGTCGAGCACCACGCAGGGCACCGTGGCGCGCAACGAATTGAAGATCGATTCGAAAGCGTCGGCACCAAAATCATAGACGCGATCGAGCGTCGCCGGCGCCGCCAGCAGGTTCAAATGGTCGGTGCATTTGGCGAGCAACCGATCGACGAACGCGGTGTCGATACGGTCGGGCGAGAACACGGCTTCGGCGATGCCTTGAGGTGGATCCTGATTGAAGTCGAGACCGGCCGTGCCAAACGCAAGATCGAGATCGGTCACGACCGCATCGAGCTTGAGATCGTGCGCGATCGAAAAGCCGATATTGTGGGCGACCGTGGAGGCGCCGACGCCGCCCTTGGCGCCGACCACCGCGATGATGCGGCCGACCGGCTTGGCGTCGGGCGCCGAAAACAACCCGCAGATCGCGCGCACGATCTGCAGCACGTCGACCGGCGCAATCAAATAATCGCTCACGCCGCGACGCACCAGCTCGCGATAGAGCGTGACGTCGTTCATGCGGCCAATGACGACGACGCGCGTGCCGGCGTCGCAATAATTGGCAAGCTGATCGAGGCTGACGAGAATATCTTCGCTGCGGTTCTCCGATTCGAGAATGATGACGTTCGGCGTCGGCGAGCTTTGATAGGCTTCGACCGCCGCCGTGAGCCCGCCCATCTGGATGCGCAAATGCGCTTTGGCCAGACGCCGATCTTCGCCGGCCGCCTGAATGGCGGCAGCGGTGTCGACGTTCTCGCAGAAGGCTTGCACCGAGACGCGCGGCGCCGGCGCGATGTGTTCGTCGCGCGCGGAATTGGGCAGGTTCGGCTCTTCACGGGCGGGTTGGTTGATCTGTTTCATCCTATTCCGACATTACGTGTGAACGTGCATGCTATTTGCCGACGTCGCTGATCTTGGCGGCACTGGTGGAACTCGACTCTTCGGTCGATGTGTTTTGACCGGCGGTGTATTTCTGCAGCACCGTGGCGCGGCGCATGGTGGAAGCCGCGGTCTCGGCGCGCGGCTGGACCAGGTCCGACGGGTTGGCGACTTCCGCGGCAAGAGCGTTCTGCGTGGCGCAACCGTAGTTCCACGGCGGCTGGTTTTCGAAATAGTCGCGATTGAGGCTCGGGCCGATGTCCTCAGGCCATTGACCGCATGGGCCGACCTGGGCGTGAATTCTCGGATAGCTGATACGGACCGGAGCCGGGCTCGGTCCGGTCGCCGCTTCGTAGGTTTGCAGGACGATGCTTTGCGGCGGCAGACCGCTCGCGGCCAGGATCGAGACGATCTCATGCATCGCGTCGGCGGCGGCGCGCTCGTTGCTGCTGCCGAGCGGACGCTCAACCACAAGGCCGCCGGTCGCGGCACGCTTCCAGCCCAGGCCGAATGCCAGCACCTGCGCGCGCTGCGTCGGATTGAGCTCACCGCGGTTGGATCCGAGGAACAGCTCCAGCGTGCGATTGGCTTCGTGCAGCGTGATCGGGTGCCGCAAGCGATAATCAACTGGGGCTTCCGGAACAGCCGTGACTTGCTGGTCGGTATTGCAGCCGCAGACCATGATCGCGCACGCCGCCACGGCGGCGGTGCGCACCGCGAGGCTCGCGACGGAGCGTCGGCCTGCGATCATCGCTTTGACAGTCTGCATCGTGGTCTCCCGCGGCCGCATCAATCGAGGATGAAGCCGTATTTGCCGTGATAGTTGTCCGGCGGGGCCGGATTGCCGCCGACGCCATAGATGCGGTTGAGCCGGCCGAGCAAGATCGTCTCGGGATCGCTCGGGTCGGCGAAGCCATCGTCGGGGCGCGACAAATCCTTCTGCGCCACCGCTCGCACCACATAGGGCGTCACCAGCACCATCAGCTCGGTTTGCTGGTTGACATAATCGCGGCTCCTGAACAGCGGTCCGAGAACAGGAAGCTCCGCCAGGCCGGGCAGTCCGTTAATGGCCTGCTTGGTCTGGTTCTGGATCATACCGGCCATCGCCAGCGAACCGCCGGACGGAATTTCAACCGTCGTTTGGGCACGGCGGGTGCGGATCGAGGGAATGGTCGCGGTAAGGTTGCTGCCGGGCTGGGCGATAGTCAGCGAGTTCTGCGACGACAAGTCCGACACCTCGGTCATGACCTTGAGGCTGATGCGGCCTTCGCTCAGCACGACCGGCGTGAAATCAAGACTGACGCCGAATTTCTTGAAGTCGATCGCCGGCTGACAGGTCGCCACGCTGCCGCCGGCGCCCGCGGTTGAGCAGCTGTAGCCGTTAAGGACGGGAAACTCACCGCCGGCGACGAACGTCGCGGATTCCCCGGAAATTGCCGTCAGGTTCGGCTCCGCCAGCGTGTGAATGACGCCGGCCTGCTCCATGGCCTGCAAAGTCGCGCTGACCGAGCTGAAGTTGCCGGTAATGGACGAGCCGCTGAGCGACTGACCGGTGACGGAAAAGGGATTGGTGTTGTTGAAGTTGACGACGGCGGTGCCGTAGTTCAGCGACCCGGAAAGATTGATGCCGAGCTGCTTGATGACGTCGCGCTCGACTTCGGCAACGACAACCTTGAGCATGATCTGGTCGCGGCCACGCACGACGATGGCGTTGACGATCTTGCCCGACGGCACGTCCTTGCTGCCGGGGCCGAGCAGTCCGCCGGCAATATCCTGGGCCTGCTCCGCCTCCTGCGGGCTCGATACGCTGCCGGACAGGATGATGCCCTCGCCGATGCCCTGCACGGTGACGTCGGCATCCGGCAACACCTGATGGATAGCTTGGCGGATGCCGTCGAGGTCGCGCGTGACCGCGACATCGAAGCCGGCGATTTGCTTGCCCTCCGCATCGAAGAAATACAGATTGGTCTGCCCCACCGAGCTGCCGATGATGAAAACGCGGCGCGACGACCGCACCACCGCGTTGGCGATCTTCGGATCGGCAACCAGCACGTCCTTGACGTCGCGTGGCAGATCGACCACCACCGATTTACCGATCCCAAGCATCATCGGCTGGGATTGATAGTCGCTGGCGGCGACGTGGATCGTCTCGGTGGCCGGCGTGTTGAACACGACATTGCCCGCCAGCGCCCGCGGCACGAGGCATGCGGCGACGAGAAGCGCCGCGAGCGCCGCCGCCGCTCGGATCGATCCCGCTCGCGTCATGTCAATTTCCTCCGCGCCCTCAATGGCCGGTTCCCGTCGTGCTCACGCCGAAGCGTATGGTATTGATCGATGGTTCGTGGTTGTCGGCCTCTTCGTCATCCTGGGGCGCCGACGGACCGGAATCGCGGATGCTGCGCAAGGTCAGCGAAATCGTGCCGAGCTGATGCGACAGTTCGAGCGTCTCGGCCTGTGACTCGGTCAGCTCGAGCGTTGCGGTCTTGCCGATCGCGACCTTGGCATCGGCCTTGGTGTCGATGGTCTGATCCACCGCCAGAACGCGCACATTGTGCAAGATCGTGTCGCTGACGAATTTCTCGACGCCGGTCGATTTTTCCGCCGCCTTGTCGCGCCGCGTGAGCACGACGTCGACGCGATCGTCAGGCAGGATGAAGCCGCCGGCGCTGGTGACCGCCGAAATGTCGACCGCGACCGCGCGCATGCCTTTTGGCAGGATCGCGGCCATGAAGCCCGCGCCCTTCGCCATCACCACATAGGGTCCGCGAATGGGATCGCCCGCCACCATCGCCACGCGCACGATCGCGCCGACGAAATCTTTGGTCGCGTCCGGCCGATCGGACTTTTTGATGAAGCTCGCATTGGCCGCATCCTTTGGCCAAGTCTGCCAACCGATATCCTGGCTTTGGATCACTTGCCCTCGGTTCAGATCCGCTTTGGCGACCAGCACTTCGACCGTTTCGAGCGGCGGCGCGGCCGCTACCGGCGGCGGCGGCGGTGGTGTCTTGCTGCCGGCGGCCAAATACGCGGCGATGCCGCCGGCGGCGACAGCGACACCGAGTACGACGAGACGCGCGGCTTTCATTACGCTTCACTTTCCACGGGACGGCGCGGCCAAAAATCGCCATCTGGGTCGGATTTCAGCAGTTAAACGTCAAGGCATGGTTAATGAGGCGTATCCAAATCGCGTTAATGTTGCGTTGACGCGCGCCGTGGCATGCGCAGGCCGCGCTATTAACGTCTCGGATCTCGCTGAACTTACAGGCCGACGGCCGTCATCCATACGGTCTGCGGATAGACCAAGAGCGCAGCCGCCGCGAGCGCCACGCCATAGGGCACGCCCGCGCCCTGGCTGTGGAGTCGCTCCGCCCATTCCCGCCCCGCGAGCAGTCGCGGCAGCGGCAGGGTGCGAAATTGCACGATCAACAAAGTTAGCGCCCCGCCGAGCAGCGACGCGTAAACGAGATAGGTGAAGAGATTGGCGAAGCCGAGCCACAGCGCCGTGGCCGCCGCGAGCTTGGCGTCGCCGCCGCCGATCCAACCGCGGGCAAAGCAGACGAAGGCGACCGCGAGCACGGCGGCCGCGGCCTCGACATGCGAAAGCACCGCGGTGGCGCCCAACCCGCTCAACAGCGCCAGCATGACAAAGCCGACGATGAGAAGAAGCGAGACGCGGTTGGCGATCGTCATCGTCAACAGATCGCTCGACGCGGCGAAGGCCATCATAGCCGGAAACAACGTCAGCCTGACCGCTTCAATCAGCATGACACCATGGCCGCTCAATGTCGTCTGGTTGCGAAACCGTTGGCTGCGAGCGCGTTCGTCTCCGCCGGCAACGGCCGCCGCTGCAAAGCGAAAAGGCCCCGGTATTTATCCGGAGCCCTCTCGTAGCCTGAAGTTCGACGCTTACTTGAGGGCGCCAGAAACGCTGCTGAAGGTAGTATTCAGCTTGGTGCCGAGGCCTTGCACAACGGCGATGATCGCAACCGAGATGCCGGCGGCGATGAGACCGTATTCAATGGCCGTGGCGCCGGACTCGTTTTTCACGAAACGCGAGAAAAGGGTCTTCATGAGTTGGCTCCTTAAGGGTCCACACGTGGCTGTCTGAGCTGAACCAACGGCTTTTTGGCTGCCGTTTGGATCGTACCGGACGGTATCGGGGATAAATTTCGAGGGGGTTAAATCGTTCGCCGAAACCACCAACTAGTCGGGCTTTCGGCGTCGTAGTTAACATCGTATGCACGCGCCGCGAAAAACGGCGATCATTTCTTTACTATCGATATACCAAAATCGCGCCGGCCGGCCCGCAAACACGAACGGCATAACAGACAATCGTCGCCAGCGCGTTAGCGCAAACGAATAGGTTGCATCAAATACAGATCAGCTTGTCATTTCGCGCAACACTGCGTCGTCCGCCATTCACGGCGTCTTAAGCGCAGGCGCGTTATCAATCGACGCCGACAGCCACGTTTAAGCCACAGCGGCAAGACGTGATACAAAGACAACAATACGATTTCAACGACATGACTCATGACATGACCCGGGAACTGCTGTCCTTCGTTATCGGTTTCGGTCAGACGTTTTTGAAAGCCGTTCCAGTCTCGCTGGCGATCGCCGGGGTGTTCACCATTCTGACCTGGTTCTGGGCTTGCAATCCCGGCCGGCCGTGGTGGCACAAGCGCGATCTCATAACCGACCTGTGCTACTGGTTCTTCATCCCCGTCATCACCCGCTATCTGCGGATCGGTATGCTTATCGTCGGCGCCGCGGTCCTGTTCGGAATCACGACGAGCGACGGGCTGATCGCGTTCTACGAGAACGGTCACGGCCCGCTCGCGGCACTGCCGCTCGCGGCGCAGATGGTCGTGTTCCTGATCGGCGAAGATATCGTCCTATACTGGACGCACCGCCTGTTCCACGGCCAGCGCATGTGGCGCTATCACGCGGTCCATCATTCCTCCGAAGAACTGGAATGGATCTCGGCGGCGCGTTTCCATCCGGTCAATCTGTTTCTCGGCAGCGTCGCCGCCGACGTGGTCATGCTGCTGCTCGGTATCTCGCCGAACGTCTTTGTCGTGCTCGGGCCACTGACCATCGCCCATTCGGCCTTCGTCCACGCCAATCTCCACTGGACGCTCGGGCCGTTCAAATACGTGATCGCCGGACCGGTGTTCCATCGCTGGCACCACACCGCGGCCGACCGCGGCGGCGAGAAGAACTTCTCCGCCACATTTCCCATCTTGGACGTGATTTTCGGCACGTTTTACATGCCGGCCGGACAACTGCCCGATAATTACGGCATCGGCGAACGCGAATATCCGGCGAGCTTTCCGGCCCAGCTGGTGCATCCGTTCACCCAGTAACGGCGCGCGTCGCGGTTGGCGCCCGAATTCCGCTTTCGCGCTCATCGTTAACGAAACGGTCACCGGCCGCGACGATTTGCACTTCGTTCACGAATTTGCAGTCAAGTGGATGGGTCGGTGGACGGCCTGGTAACTGTCGAGTCCGTGTAGCGTTTCGGAGCGTATCGATGACGGCGTTTTGCCTGCGCGCCAAGCCGGCCCAAACCGCGCTGGTTTGGCTCTTTGCGGCTGTCGTTCTTGCCGCCGGCGCCACCGCGTCCGCCGCCGAAGAGCCGATCGCGGTGCACCTCGACCAGGCCAAAATCCTCAAGCTTCCGGACCGTGCCGCCACCGTGGTGATCGGCGATCCGCTGATTGCCGATCTTTCGATCCAACCGGGGGGCCTCGCCGTCGTCACCGGCAAGGCTTACGGCGCCACCAACGTCGTGGTCCTCGACAAAAGCAGCGCCGTGCTCTTGGAAAAAACGATCGAAGTCAAAGGCCCCGTGGAGCCGCTCGTCGTGGTCTATCGCGGCATGACACGCCAGACTTATAGCTGCACGCCCGACTGCTCGCCGCGAATGACGCTCGGCGACACCGGCAAGGATGACTTTGACAAAGACTCCGGCCTCCCGGCCGACTACTTCGGCAAGACACTCAACCAAAGCATCACCCGCGCCAACCAGGCCATTGCCGCAGGCTCCGGTCATTAGACCAGCGGCCCGGCGCACGGTTAGCGGCGGCTTAAGACGAGCCCCGCCATTGTCGGCGGTTGCCGCAATAAATCGCCAACGCACCGCTGCTATCGCTTGACGGTGAGGCTTCGCATTGTTGCGACCTTCTTCGCGTGAGGGCGCCATGACCAGACGAGCCGTGATGAAACGAGCCAAATTCGGTCGCGTTACGTCCGATCGCATTCTTTCCGTTCGGGCCGAGCTGGCGCGGTTCGGCAAAGCATTGAGTGCGCGCTCCTTCGCGCCGCCGCTGCTGCGCCGCTTTGTCAGGCAAAGCGAGGCCGGGACCACCATCGAATTCGCCATGCTTGCTGCGCCGTTCCTCGCCGGGCTGCTCGCCATTCTGCAAACGGCGATCATCTTCTTTGCCGGCCAGACGCTCGAGACGGCGGCGGCCCAGTCCGCGCGGTTGATCTTGACCGGCCAGGCGCAAACCGCCGGCTGGACCGCGGCACAATTCAAATCGCAGGTCTGCAATCAGATCCAGGGCATCTTCAACTGCAACAACGGCGTCTATGTCGACGTCGAGACTTACCCGTCATTTTCTGCAATCAATACCGGAATGCCGATATCGAACGGCCAATTTAATGCTTCGGCGCTCGGCTACAATCCGGGCGGCCCCGGCGACATCGTCATGTTGCGGCTTTATTACCAGTATCCGGTGTTCATGAATTTGCTCGGCTTCAACTTGAGCAACGTGACCGGCGGCTACAACCTCTTCGCCGCCACCGCGGTCTTCAAAAACGAACCTTACGCAGCATCGTCTTGAGGGGCGCGTCATGAAGCTGTTTGCCGCCATTGCGCAGTACCGCGCCCGCCTGGCCGCCGATTGCCGCGGTATTTCCGCCGTCGAATTCGCTTTGCTGATGCCGGTGATATTGACACTCTTCCTCGGCAGCGTCGAAGCCTCGCAAGGCATCGCTGCGGACCGCAAAGTCGAACTGACCGCGCACGCGCTGGCCGACCTTGCCAGCCAATATACCGCCATCACCAATGCCGACATGAGCAACATCCTCAATGCCGGCTCCGCGATCATCGCGCCCTACCCGGCCGCCGATCTCAAGGAAGTGGTGTCGGAGATTGCGATCGACGCAAACGGCAATGCCACCGTGGTGTGGAGCGATACGCTCAACGGCAGTGTCCTCACCGTCGGCCAGACCGTCACTGTGCCGTCCTCGCTGGCGACGCCGAATAGCTATCTGATCCTGGCCCAGGTCCAGTTCGGCTATAATCCGGCCTACGGCTACGTGTTGACCGGGACTTTGAGCTTGAGCGATCAAGCCTACATGCGGCCGCGGGAATCGAACTCGATCGCGCGCACGGCATCCTGAGGTCTCAGCCGCCTGTTATTTGATCTCTGGAATCGGCAGCGCCGTCGTCGACTTGATCTTTTCCATGGCGAAGCGTGAGGTGACGTTCTTCAGCGGCACCGTGGCGATCAGGCGCTTGTAGAAGGCGTCATAGCCGGCAATGTCCGGCACCACCACGCGCAGCATGTAATCGACGTCGCCGGCCATGCGATAGAACTCCATCACTTCCGGCATCGCGGTGACGGTTTTGGCGAAGCGGTCGAGCCAGTCCTGCGAGTGATCGCCGGTCTCGATCGAGACGAAGACGCTGATGCCGAGCCCGATGCGGTCCTGGTCGATCAACGCCACGCGCTTGACGATGATACCGTCGGCTTCGAGCCGCTGGATGCGCTTCCAGCACGGCGTCGACGACAGCCCGACGCGCTGGCCGATATCGGCCACCGACAGCGCGGCGTTATCCTGCAGAACAGCAAGGATTTTTCTATCTGTGGCGTCCATGAGACGCATCTTTCAATAATTCAGCGATAAAGCACCATATAGAGAAAAATATTCTAATTCAAGGGGAACGCGCCCGGCCGGGAGCAGCCCAGGTCTCGCTTAGGCGGGAAAGCCGGAAATATCAGCGTGGCGGGCAGACGCGGACGAGGTAGGGGCGGTGGGGCGCAAACTGCTCGACCAGGTAGCAGTTGCCGTAGAGTGAATATCCCATCACCGGGAAGTAACTGTAATCGTAGGGTAAAATGTCGGCGCGCTGCCAGCCGTCGCGCCACTTTCTGGCATGATGATGCGCCTGGGCCGCGCTCGAAGCCGCGATGACTACGCCGATGGCGAGGGCCGCCGCGACACATTTCGACAATATCTGCTGCATAGGTCCCCCTTTTCGACATCCGCTCGGCCAAGAGCCCAAGCAACCGCCTAAGACTGTAATGCTTCGTCCCTGCGCTCCGCGCAATCCGGTCGCAGCGGGTTATCCGCCAAGAACGCCTCGACTTCACGCCGCGTCGGCGCGCCGGTCGAGCCGCCAAGCCGCGTGCATTTGATACCGGCAACGGCGGCGCCGAACCGCATGGCGTCGATCTCGCCTTGGCCTTCGGCCAGCGCCAACGCGAAACCGCCGTGCAAGGCGTCGCCGGCGCCGAGCGTATCGACGGCCGCGATCTTGAACACCGGCACGCGGCGCAGCGCCTTGCCATCGCGATAGAGAATGTCGTCGGGGCCGTTGCTCACTGCGAGAAAGGCGCCGGTATGGCGCGCGATGCGTTGCAAACCCTCGCCGAGATCGGCGAGGCCGGTTGTCGTGCGCAGGCATTCGGAGGAAAAAATGATATGGGTGGCCGCCCGGAACAGCGGATCATCCTCGACCGTCGGCCGGTCGCCGTCGACCACCACGGGAATTCCGCGCGCCCGCGCCGCTACACAGATCGGCAGCACGAAATCCGGATAACGGTTGTCGGCCAGCACCGCGTCGGCTGTTGCCACGATGGCGTGCGGGTCCGCCGGCGCGGTCGTAGCGATGCGTTCGTCGCGATAGGTCACGATGGTGCGGTCGCCGCGCGCGTTCATGAAGATCGCCGACAGCGCCGTCGATAGCCCGCCGATGCGCTGGCAGAAGCCGCAGTCGATTTCTTCGCGCGCGAGCGCCTTGAGCACGCGGTCGCCGTTGTCGTCTTCGCCGGCGGGACCGCCCATCGGGCCGGCAAGCGCGGCGCGGCCGCCGAGCCGCGCGATCGCCACCGCCGCATTGGCCGCGCAACCGCCGTTGACGACGAAAAATCCGTTCGCTTGCACCTTGCCGTCGGGCTGCGGGAATTCGTCGACGCGAAACACCTCGTCGAGCACGATGATGCCGGCGCACAAGATGCGCGGCGCGTGGCGGCGTGCGGCTCTTTCAGCGTAAGACATCGCAACCGTCCTCGACAAAATTGCGGATGATGTGGTGGGCAATGGCGACCGGCGGCGGCGTGGTCAGGCCCGCCGGGTGGTGCCGCTTGAGCATCGCCACCAGTTCGTCGCGCTCGAACCAACGGGCATCCTCCAGTTCCTCGCGATCGACCACGATCGTGTCGGACAACGCCTCGGCGTGGCAGCCGATCATGATCGAGGATGGAAACGGCCACGGCTGCGATGCAAAATACTTAACGCGCCCGACGGCGATGCCGACTTCCTCCAGCACTTCGCGGCGCACCGCTTCCTCGATCAATTCGCCGGGCTCGGCAAAGCCGGCGAGACACGACCACATGGTCGGCGCGAAGCGCGGCGAGCGGCCGAGCACGCAGCGTTCGCCGGCAATCGCCAGCATGATGACGACCGGATCGGTGCGGGGGAAATGCTGCGCTTTGCAGGCCGGGCAATCGCGCCGCCAGCCGGCCTCAACGACATCGGTTGCGGCGCCGCAATTCGGACAGTGGGAATGCCGCGCATGCCAAGCGAGCAGGGCCTTGGCTTCGGCGAGCGGCGGCAAATGCTCCGGCTCGACCAGGCCATGCACCGCGATCGAGCGCAGATCGGTGATTTTCAGATCATTGCGCGTCTTGAGCGGCTCGATTGATTGCGGATCGAGCCGCATGCCGAACCGCGGCGCGTCGTTCGCCAAGCCGAGAAAGACATTTTCATGCACGCGGCCGAGCGCGCGCGCCTCGGCCGGCGTGAACAACGGATCGCACGCCGGCGATGATGCCTTGAGCACCACCATTTCGCCGCCGACAACATAGACGGCGGCACGCGGATGCCCGCTGAATTTTTGCAGCGCCGCGGCATCGGCGCGCAATCCGGCCGCGCGATCGATGCGGCTCGCGACATAGCCGAGCTGCGGCGGCGGACCGAGATCGGGGCGCGGGGGCACGGTCAACAGCGATTGCACGTCATCACTCGGCCGCTTCGCGCAGCGGCCGCGGATGGAAACTGTCGTAGAGCTCGGGCCGCTGCCATTGCGGACCGAGCAGGCCCTGCTTGGCGCCGCAGTTCACCGATGAGCCGATGTCGTCGCGCGTCGAGCGCAGATAGCGAACGCGCTCGAGGCTGAGCTCGACGACAGTCATTCCGGCAGCCGTGCTCTCGAACAAAATCTCCTCCGGCGCCGCCACCATGGCGAGCCCACGCTCCCCGTGATCGAACAGATTCTGCGTGGTCACCACGATCGCCAGATTCTCGATGGCGCGTGCGAAGATCAGCGTGCGCCAGGTCGGCCACAGCCGCCGCTTATCGACCCCGGCCGGCATGAAAATCAATTCAGCGCCGCGCAAGGCGAGCGCCCGCGTCACTTCGGGCATATAGACCTCGCTGCACATCGCCAGCCCGACTTTGCCGTGGACGGTGTCGAACACCGGATAGTCGCCGCCGGAGACATAGTTGAAATCCCAGGCGGTGCCGCCGGCATAGATCCACGGCCCGTTCGGATGGCTGCGGCGGTAGCGCACCGGCGCGCGGCCGTCGGGAAAAGCCATCGCGGTGAGGTTATAGGCGGTGCCGGCCTTGGCATCGATCGGCTCGAGCGTGCCGAACACCACATGCACGCCGTGCTTGGCCGCAGCTTCCGCCAGGGCCGGTGTCGGATCGTAGCTCGCCGGCATGCGCCACGGCCCCGGATAGCTTTCCGGAAAGCAGACGAAGTCGGCGCCCTCGCCCGCCGCGCGCCCGATCGTGCGCACCGCGTCGGCGACGTTGCCTTCGTCCTCCGGCGGGCGGTGCGTGATCGGCTGCACAACGGCGATGCGAAAGGCCATGCTCATGCTCCTTTGGCCGCGTAGGGCGCATAGCGTGCGCGCTTGATTTGCATCGGATTGAAGCCGCGCCGCTCCGGCAGGTCAAGGCGCGCTCCCTCTCCCCGCGCGCGGGAGAGGGTAGGGGTGGGGCTTCCCCGTTCTCGCGATGCGCCTCTGCATCCGAGTTTTGCCACGCCACTGCAAGAAAGCCCTGCGTGCCTCCCTTTAAGGAAGGGAGGCGGAACGCCGACAGGCGCACCACGGGTTCCGCCCCGCCGCGGAAAGAAAAGCCTGCCAGCGTATGCGGCGAGCACCATCGCTTCTCTTCCGCAAACGGTGCGGGATCAAAACGGCGGCGCCCTCGCCTTTCGGCGCCCCACCGCGGCCGTGCGCCGAGGGTTTTATCCCCCAACTCGTCTCCGGGCCGCGCTTCCTGGAATCACCGGATCCAAACGGGAGGACCCTCTCCGGCACCAGTGCAGCCAGCACCTGGCAGTCCGGTCACGCGCCGGACGTCGATGCCCAAAGCCGCCCGGATAAGGTTACAAGCCCCATCCGGGAACCGCACCCACCCCATCGATCGGCTGCCACCGGTCGCCATTGGGTTTCAGTTTGATGTTGAGGCTGATGCATTTGGGTTTGGGTTTTGGTTTTCCTCCCTCTACTAGTCGGCATCGTGAGCATCCACTTATAGCTCCGCCAAAGATATCCGCATTGAATTGGTCGTTGTGGCTCGGAGTTTACGACGATTCCGGATCAGCGGTGCATCACTGCGTGCTGCACCGCATCCGGGAAACATGAGCACATAAAAAATGGCCGGGACAAAAGTCCCGGCCATAATGCGATAGCACTTTAGATGCGCCGCACTAAACGCAGCGCATCCAGATGGCGGCCAGGTCAATCCTCGTAGAACACCCCGTAGGCGACATCGAGCACTTGGCCGGTGTTGACATCGACCAGGAGCAAATCGGGCCCGTAGCGCACCCACTGGGCGCCGGGCGGCGGCGGCTCCAGGCCAAGCGCGGCCCATTCCGGATAATAGTAATCCGGTGCCAGGAACAGCGGCGGCAGGATCGCCCCGACCGCCCATTCCCGATAGGCCCAGCCGTTCGGATAAATGAACGGATGAACGTGGACCCGGTTGAAGTCATGACCGTGGAACGAGAAGTGCGGACTGCCGGGCGGCGGGAAATGCGGGCCATGGGCAAAGGCCGGCGCCGGGCCGCCGGGGCCGGGATGGACGAAGGCCGGATTCGGGCCGCCCATCGGTCCGTGCTGCGGGTTCACCTGCTTGAACTGCGGATTTGGGCCACCGGCCGGTCCGTGCTGCGGGCCGACCTGCTTGAACTGCGGATGCGGACCACCGGGGCCGGGACCGGGGTGTGGAGGAGGATGGGGCGGACCGCCGGGATGCCCGGGCGCCGGGCCTTTGTGCACATCCTTGTGCTCCTGAGCGACGGCCAAGGCCGGCAGCACAAGAGCGAATATCGCGGCAAAAACATAACTACGGCGCATGGCGTTCCTTTTTCACGTGATTCGTGAGGGTCCGCGCCGAGCTTAGCAGCTTGCAGCGGCGAAGTATGCCGCGTTGCCGCGCGAGCCGATCAATGCCGCGTGAGCCAATCAATGCCGCGTAAGCCAAGTGCGCGCGGCGCGCTGCGCGGCGGCGATATCGGCGGACGACATTTCGCGGGCGATCTCGCAGCGGTGGTCGATCGCTTCGCGCGAGCCGCGCATGGCGGCGATGTTGAACCATTTATGGGCGACAACCATGTTCGCCGGCACCGCTTCGCCGATGGAATGCATCAGGCCGAGCCGGAAGAACCGGTCGGCGTCGGCGTAAAAGCTCACGGCTTGGTCTTCGGTTTGAGTGGCTCCTATCGGCATCGGAACGCTCCCTGTGTCTCGCCTAGGGCGATGTTGACGGCAGGTTGCGACAGGCAAAGCGGGTGCGAAATTCGGGAATTCTCCATAAGGGAGGTTCCGTAAGGGAAGAAGCGACACCCGCCCCAATGCGCGGCGAAAGCAAAGACCGCGGCCTCTCCCCCGCTGGGCGCCGTGACGCTACAGTGTCGCGGCATGGGCCGGTGGGGTAAAATCGTCGGCTCAGGCGAGACCACGTGGGCACCGCGGTTCGACGATTTTGCCCACGCGGAAGCGCGCTCACGTGGCGGTGCCCACCCTACGATGCTGACGCTACCGTGTTGCGCAACTTAGCGAGGAGACCAACGCAAATGCCACGCATGCCACGCGTCGTCATCGTCGGAGGCGGCATTGGCGGACTGACCGCGGCGCTGGCGTTCGAGCGCCGCGGCGCCGAGGTCATCGTTTGCGAGCAGTCGCCGGTGCACAGCGAAATCGGCGCCGGCATCAATCTGACGCCGAACGCGGTGAAGGCGTTCCGGGCGCTCGGCATCGACCGCGAGGTCGAGGACATCGGCTGGGCGTCCGAATTCCAGCTCATCCGCTCGTGGAAAAGCGGGCGCACCATCTCGCGCATCCGCCGCAGCGATTTCCGCGAGAAATTCGGCGCGCCGAACCTCACGCTGCATCGCGCCGACCTGCTCGACGTGTTGCGGAGCGCGGTGGCGAGCACCGCCATCCGTCTCGGCAAACGCTGCATCGGCGTCGATCCGGGCGATGCCGGCAAGCGGGCCGCCGCCGTGCAATTCGCCGACGGCAGCGCGATTGAGGCCGATCTCGTGGTCGGCGCCGACGGCATTCATTCGGCGGTGCGCAGGAGCTTGTTCGGCGCCGATGCGCCGCGCTTCACCGGCTGCATCTGCTGGCGCGGCATGGCGCCGATCGAAGCGGTGCCGGCCGACATCAACACCAAGGACGGCACGATGTGGATGGGGCCGCACGGCCATGTCGTGCACTATCGCGTGCGCCGCGGCGAGCTCCTCAACATCGTCGCGCACATCGACAGCGACGCCTGGACCGAGGAATCCTGGACGCATGAATGCGACGTCGCGGAAGTCACCGCGACCTATGCGCGCTGGCATCGCGATCTCACCCGCCTCTATCCGTGCAGCACGCGCTGGTACAAATGGGCGCTCTACGACCGCGATCCGCTGCAGCGCTGGAGCAAGGGCCGCGCCACGCTGCTTGGCGATTCCGCGCATGCCATGCTGCCCTATCTGGCGCAGGGCGCCGGCATGGCGATCGAGGACGGCTGCGTGCTGGCGGCGATGGTAGCGCGGCAGCCCGACGATCTTACAGCGGCGCTCGCCGCCTATGAGCAAATGCGGACACCGCGCGCGACCGCGGCGGTGCTCGGCTCGCGCGCGCGCGCCAAGGAGAACCACCTCGCCTCGCCCTGGGCGCGATTGCAGCGCGACGTGAAATTTAAGCTGCGCGACCGCTTCGGCAGCGGCCGCCGCGGCGACACCACCACGTTCCAGGTCGGCTGGCTCTACGGCTACGACGTCGCCAAGGAGGCGGGGTGACGCGCACCCGCAAGCTTGCTTTCGCCGCCTCGCCGGCCGATATAAAGGCCGGGAGGTTGGCGGTGGACGAGCCACTCGCCAACCGGGTCAGGTCCGGAAGGAAGCAGCCCTAACGAGCGCGGTTCGGGTCGCTCGTCAGCCTCCCACCTTTTCTCATCACGGATGTAGCCCGGATTGAGCGGAGCGGAACCCGGGAACGATCGGCAAGCTGCTGCGCCCTCCCCGGGTTCCGCTCCGCTCAACCCAGGCTACATTCTTTGCAATGACCGACGCAACGACACCCTCCGCCGCCTACCGCGTGCTGGCGCGCAAGTACCGGCCGGCGACCTTCGACGACCTGATCGGCCAGGACGCGATGGTGCGCACCATCGGCAATGGCTTCGAATCCGGGCGCATTCCGCAGGCTTGGATCCTCACCGGCGTGCGCGGCGTCGGCAAGACCACGACGGCGCGCGTCCTGGCGCGCGCGCTCAATTACGAATTGCCCGACGATTCGATCACGGCGCCGACCGTCACCATGCCGGCGCTCGGCATCCATTGCGAAGCAATCATGGAAAGCCGGCATCTCGACGTCATCGAGATGGACGCCGCCTCGCATAACAGCGTCGACGACGTGCGCCAGATCAACGACGCCATCCGCTACGCGCCGGTCTCGGCGCGCTACAAGGTTTATATCCTCGACGAAGTGCACATGCTCTCCGGCGCCGCCTTCAACGCGCTGCTCAAGACGCTGGAAGAGCCTCCGCCGCACGCCAAATTCGTCTTCGCCACCACCGAAATCCGCAAAGTGCCGATCACGGTGCTGTCGCGCTGCCAGCGTTTCGATCTACGCCGGGTCGATGCCGCGCTGCTGGTCAAGCATTTGCAAGGCATCGCCGGGAAGGAAAAAATCGAAGCGGAGACGGAAGCGCTGGCGCTGATCGCGCGCGCCGCGGAAGGCTCGGTGCGCGATTCGCTCTCGCTGTTCGACCAGGCCATCGCTCATGCGGCGGGGCCGGTGCGCGCCGAGGACGTGCGGCAGATGCTAGGGCTTGCCGACCGCACCCGCGTCATCGATCTGTTCGAGGCGCTGATGCGCGCCGATATCGCCTCGGCGCTCAAGGAATTGCGCGACCAATACGATTCCGGCGCCGATCCGGCGATGGTGCTCGGCGATCTCGCCGAATTCACCCATTTCGTCACCCGGGTGAAAATCGTGCCGGCTCTCGCCGACGACGTGTCGCTCACAGAAGCCGAGCGCACGCGCGGCCGCGCCTTCGCCACCAAGCTTTCGATGCGGGTGTTGGCGCGCACTTGGCAGATGCTGCTCAAGGGCATCGCCGAAGTGGACGCCGCCGGCCGGCCAATCGATGCCGCCGACATGGTTCTGGTGCGCATCGCCTATGCCGCCGATCTGCCGACGCTCGACGAGGTGATCCGCTCGCTCGGCGATACGCGAAGCGGCAATGGCGCTTCCCCCCCCTAGCCTCCCCCGCAGGCGGTGGAGCGATGACAGGGGGCACAGCGCAGCGCGCGGAATTGCGCAGCGAAGCGCCACGCGGTGGCCGCGGGCCGCTCGCTTCCGCCGCGCCCAAATCGGCACCCATGGCGGCGCCGCGGCAATCCGAAAACCCGGCGCCGTTCGACGAGCCGGTGGCGCGCGATAATGAAGTTCGCGCGGTGAAAAGTTTTGCGGACCTCCTCGCACTTGCCGCCGAAAAGCGCGACCTGACGATGAAAAGCGCGCTGGAGCGCGACGTCCGGCTGGTGCGCTTCGAAGACGGCACGCTGGAACTCGCGCTGGAGCCGAGCGCACGCAAGACCCTGGTGCAGGAGCTGTCCAAGAAGCTCGCCGACTGGACCGGTCGGCGTTGGATGGTCGCGGTCTCCGCCGAGGCCGGTCAGCCGAGCCTGCGCGCGCAGGCCGACGCCCGCAAAGCGGAGCTCAAAGACGTGGTGCGCGAGGATCCGCTGGTGCAGGCAGTGCTGCAACGCTTTCCCGGCGCGGAGATTGTCGACGTGCGCCCGCCAGCGGGCGATGCCGAAGACCTGCCGCCAGAAACGCCTGCGAACGAGAGCGATTCCGATGCCTGATTTTCTCGGCCTGATGAAACAGGCCACCGAGCTGAAATCGAAAATGGAAGCCATGCAGGCCGAACTCGACCGGATCGAGATCGAGGGCACGGCCGGCGGCGGCATGGTGACAGTGACGATGTCCGGCAAGGGCGACTTGCGCGGCGTGCGTATCGACGATTCGCTCTGCAAGCCCGACCAGAAGGAAATCGTCGAAGACCTTCTCGTCGCCGCGCATGCCGATGCCAAGCGCAAGCTCGAGACGCAGCTCGCCGAAAAGATGCAGGCGCTCACCGGCGGCCTGCCGCTGCCGCCGGGGCTCAAGCTGTTCTGATGGTTTTAACTTGCGTTGCGCCTAGTCATGGCGCGCCGGCTCGCGTGTTGGAGCCTGCGACGCGGTAATAGCCGACGAACAACAAGATCAGGAATCCTGCAAGCAAGGAGGCAAAGCGGACCCAATTTTCAAGATACCCCCAATAACTCCAGTAGCCCGACCCGGCCGCGAAAATGCCGCCGAATATTAATCCCGTACCGATCGCGTAAAGTGGCAGGTAAGCCCCGATCAAGATGGCGGCAACGCCCAGCGGCGCCGCGACAATAATGAGGTGTCTGGCGAAATCCTTGGCCGCGGCCTTGTATGTTTCCGACCTTTCGTGCTGCTCCTTCTGCCATTGGCGCTGCTCGTCCTGGTATTTTTGTCGCTCTTCGGGCGTCGCATTTGGACCGGGAACGATAATGGCCGACGCGACATACTGCATTTCCGGCGGCGGATAGATCGACGCGACTCCGTAATAGACCAGCAGAGGAAATATCACTGCTATGCCGAAACCGATCGCAATCTGCCGCGCCAGCATGTCGCCCTCCCCGGCTAATGCGGATAGGCTACCCCGGCTTTCGTCCGACCGCCATTGAGATTACCAGCGCCCGCATGCCCGTCGTTTCCGCCGGTCCCGAAATCGAACGCCTGATCCAGCTCCTGGCGCGGCTGCCGGGGCTCGGGCCGCGCTCGGCCAGGCGCGCCGCCTTGTTTCTCATCAAGAAGCGCGAATTGCTGATGGCGCCGCTTGCTGCCGCGCTACAGACCGCGATGGAGAAGATCGAGGTGTGCCGGATTTGCGGCAATATCGACACCCAAAATCCCTGCACTGTGTGCACCGACGGCAGGCGCGACGCTACGGCCATCGTGGTGGTGGCAGACGTCGCCGACTTGTGGGCGCTGGAGCGCGCGCATGCCATCAATGCGCGCTACCACGTGCTCGGCGGCACGCTGTCGCCGCTCGACGGCATCGGTCCAGACGATCTGACGATCGACGCGCTGGTCAAGCGGGCGAGCGATCCGGCGGTGAACGAGATTATCCTGGCGCTCTCCGCCACCGTCGACGGCCAGAGCACCGCGCATTACGTCACCGATCTTTTGCACGAGGCCAATGTGAAGGTGACGCGGCTTGCCCACGGCGTGCCGGTCGGCGGCGAGCTCGACTATCTCGACGAAGGCACGCTGGCCGCCGCGATCCGCAGCCGGACGCCGTTTTGATGGCGCTGCCTGCAAAATAACCAGCGGACGCCCGCTGCACGGTCAGAGGGCTCGCTTGCCCAATAACTCCGAGCGGAATCACCGGGCTTTTGCGCTGGCGCGACTTGGCCCGCCACTTGCATAGTCCAGATCGGCGATCTCGGTCTCACTTACCGTGGCGAATTGAGGTTGCTAGAGCCCCGGCATTCCCGGCACCGGGGCTCTACTATTTTTGGGGTACCCCTCGCCCGCATATCTGGCTGCTTGTTCCGCGCTTGCGCTCACGCCGCCGCCTCCGCACATGGTGGAGGCGGCAGATTAAGGAGCACAGCCGATCGGATTCGAACTCCGATTGCGCAAATGATATGCAGCGCCGGATGAACGACGACGTTCCCTTCAATAAGACATTCGACCTTGAGCCCGACCGGGTGCGCGAGATTGCGCCGGGCGTCCGCGCGATCGTCGCCAATAATCCCGGGCCGTTCACCTTCAAGGGCACGATGAGCTACATCGTCGGCCGCGGCAAAGTCGCCATCCTCGATCCCGGCCCCGACGACGACGCCCATATCGCCGCGCTCCTTGACGCCGTGCGCGGCGAAACCGTCACGCATATTTTCGTCACCCACACCCATCGCGACCATTCGCCGGCGACGCCGAAACTCAAAGCGGCGACCGGCGCCAAGGTTTACGCACAAGGCCCGCACCGGTTGGCGCGGCCGCTCCATATCGGCGAGACGCGCCGGCTCGACGCCTCCGCGGATATGGATTTCCGCCCGGATGTGGCGCTCGCCGACGGCGAGACCGTCAGCGGCGACGGCTGGACGCTCGAAGCGGTGACGACGCCGGGCCACACCGCCAATCACATGGCCTTCGCCTTCAAGGAGGCCGACCTGCTGTTCGCCGGCGATCATGTGATGGGGTGGTCAACCACCATCGTGGCGCCGCCCGACGGCGCCATGAGCGACTACATGGCATCGCTGCACAAGCTCGCGCGGCGCGGCGAGCTGCGCTACCTCTCCGGCCACGGCGCGCCGGTGCCCGACGCGCCGCGCTACGTGCAATTTCTGATCCGCCATCGCCAAGGCCGCGAGGCGTCGATCCTGCACCGTCTCGGCAAGGGGGCGGCCGATATCCCGACCATCGTCAAGGCGGTCTATATCGGGCTCGACCCGCGGCTCAATGGCGCCGCCGCGTTGTCGGTGCTGGCGCACATGGAAGATCTGGCGGCGCGCGGCGTGGTCGCGACCGAAGGTCCGCCGTCGATCGAGGGCACCTATCGCTTGGCCGCCGCCTTGCCCGGAGGCTGACGCGGCGGCGGCGCCGGTTTCTTTTCCGGCACCGGCGCCGACAGCACATTGTCGATATTGTCGATCAGATTGCGCACCCGCGTGGCATTGGCGCCAAGATCGTTGCGGCCGTAGCGCGAGGCCGAGCGCACGTCGATGCGGGCGCCGTCGGTGGTGGCCCGCACCCGCACCACGACGTCATCGCGGAAACCGAGGATCGGCGTGCGTGCCACCGCCTCGATGATGCCATCGCGCACCGAAGTGTCTTGCGGCTGCCGCGCACCGACGGCGCGCGGCAGAGCCGCTTGCGGGGCCCGCGCATCGACGACGCGCCAGCGCCGCTTGGTGATGACCTTCATCGCGGCGTTATAGGCCTCCTGCGGCGTCGCCGTGGTGTCGTCGGGGGCGATGTCGGGATAGGCGGCGTTCTGCTGCTCGGCGGCGTAGAGACCGGCATAAGCGATCGGGTTGGCGTCACGCGGCCGCAAGCGGGCGATGGCGTCGAACTGTGGCGGATCGATCGGATCGGTGGTGATGTCGTAGATCGCCGGCAGGCGATGAGCCTTGACGCCGAGATAAAGCGGATAGGCGATCAGCGCGAACCCGATCAATAGCGCGGCCGCCGCGTGCCGGCCGCCGCCGATGCCGTCGCGCCAGATGACGATGCCGGAGCCGAGCGCGAGCAGGATCGCGACGGCGGCCAGCACCAGCGCGCCGCCCAGAGTCGACAGCGCCGGCACGATGTCGAGCGCGCCCGAACGCACGATGATAATGGCGACGAAGGTAGCGGCGAGCGAAAACAAAGCGATGCGCCGCGCCCAGACGGCGAGCCGCGAGATCGGCTGATCGTGGAGGATGCGGCGGCGCATGATCGGTCCGGCTAATGGGCGGTGGCGTTGCCGGTGGCACTGGCCGGCAGCGGGGCACAAATCTGTTTGAGCGCGCTCCAGTCCGCCGCGTCAAGAAGCGGCACCGGGGTGCCGGCAACGGCGACGGCGTCGATCGCGGCGATCCGGTCCTTGGTCTCGGGATGATCGAGCAAGAGCTTCACCCCCTCGTTCTTGTCGCCGACGATGCGCTTGAGGATAGCGGCAAGTGCATGCGTGTCGCCGCCGGCCTTCGCCATCAGATTGACGCTATAAGCGTCGGCCGCCGCCTCGACCCGGCGCGAATAGGACGATTTCAGCACCGTGCGGGCGGCGATGACGACGGCGCCGCCGCCGACAAAATCGCCAAGCATCATGCCGAACAGGAACGACAGGCCCGCCGTCTGCACAACGGTGCGGGTGCCGTCGCGATGGGCGACATGTCCCATCTCGTGCGCCAGCACGCCGGCTAATTCGTCCGGCGTCTGCGCCTTTGCGATCAGTCCGTCATCGACATAAACGTGGCCGCCCGGCAGTGCCATGGCGTTGGGCTCGGCGCGCCGCACCACCTCGACATGCAGGGGAAACGGCAGCGCGGCCACCGCTTCGAGCTTGCCGACGAGCTTGTCGAGCGCGGCGCGGCCGGCCGCTTCACTCGGCGCCGTGCCGCAGGCGAAAGCCGCGCCGAGATGCTGGCTGTCGAGCCTGCCGTGGATGTTGCGGTCGATGGCGTCGCCGAGCCTGTGTTCGACCGCAAGCGGCACCAGCGGAATGATTCGGCTCGCCAGCGCCGGCAGCCCTAACACCGCGGTGACGACAAGCGACGCCGCGGCGGCGAAACTCAGCGCCACAATCTTGCGGCGCAGCCGCCGCTCGGCGGCGCCGCCACGATCGAGCGCCTCGGCGCGATCTTCCACCGCCGCGGCGAGCTCCGGCGCGCGGATTTCCAGCCGCGCCAGCAGCGTTTCGCCGTGCCGGCCGAGGCGAAGGACGTCGTCCGGCGCCGACATCCTGCGCAATTCGGCGTAGGGCCATTCGTCGAGCAGCCGATCCGGGCCGCTACTGCGGCAAGCCAGAATGCGCAACGCCTTGGCGCCGAGCTCCACGACGACCCCATTGCGCGCGCTCGACGTACCGTCGAAATAGACGGCCGGTCCGCGCGGCGGCGCAGGGGTTGCGGGCGCGTCAGTCATTTTGCAGGCTTCGCCGAAACTGCATCAGATGCCTCCGACGCCAAGCGCGTCGACCAGGCCTTCGCCGAGCGCCGAGTTCGGGGCCACCGCCGGCGCGCACGCCGTCGAGTGCGCCGGCTCCCATGAGCTCCGCCGATTGCACGCCGAGCCGCCACATCGCGAAGGTAACCACGACCTGATAGATCGTCGAGGCGCCAAGCATCATCGTGACCTAGACGCCGAGTGTGGTCGCGCTGACGAGAAGCTCCGCCGCCATGGAATCGCCAGTCGACCCGAGCAGTTCATCGCCCAGGAAAACGAAGACGCCGCCGATCGCCATGACCACGAGCAAATAAGGCACGAGATAGAGCAGAAAGCGCAGGTAAACCCGATAGACCTTGGTGGTGGACAAATGCGATCGCACCGTCATGGCGCCGAAACGCAGGCCGGAAATCCACCAGCGCATCATGATGGCGGCGAACAACGGATAAAGCGTGAGCGCCATGGCGAGGCTGGCGCCAATGGCCGCCGTGACCAAGACGAACACGTCGACCCCGGTATTGCCGACAAGCAGGGCCAGCGGTTTGGTGTCGCCCTGGGCCATCATCGCATTGAGCGCGTTCCAATCGACCATGCGGCTGAGTACGACAAAGGCCAAGACCACCGGGCCGACGACGAGGAGCCAGATCGGCAAGCCGCGCAGGAACAGCGCCGATCCCGAGCCGGCAAACGCGCCGTGCAGGTCGCCATAGCCGGTGTAGCGCATCTTGTAGCGCTGCAGGCTCGCTTGCGCCCACGGATAAGCAAGCCCGAGCGTCAGCACCGCAAGCGTCCACCACGCCAGCGCAAAGACCGCATAGCGCCAAGCCGAGCCATACTGCTCGAAACGCACGCCGCGGAACACCGTGCGCGTCAGCCGGTAGCGGCGCGCCCGGTACAGCGCGAACTGGCTGAGCAGCACCAGCAGCAACAGCGCGACGGCGGCGATCGCGAACGTGGCGGCATCGAGCGCCAGCGCCGCAAAAGCGATCGCGCTATAGAGCGGACCGACGATGGTGACGGCGATCAGAAAACCGTACAGCAGCTCGGTGGCAAGCCCGGTATATTCCAGCGTCTCGCCGCCGATCTCGGTATTGGACCACAGATAACGGCGCACGTCGGTGGCGAACCAGAAGCGATAGATGCCGAGCGTGAGCACGAGGAGTGCCGCGCCCTTGACGCGCAGCCGCCAATAGGCCGCTTCCCTGCCGAGGAAATCGACCACGCCCGCCGGCGGGGCCATCAAGGCATCAGCCGTCGTCATGACATCCCGGACTTATGACTCAAGAGAAATGCCGCTCAAATGCGCCGCTACCCCGCTTATCGCAGGCGCAAGCTTACACCGTGGAATGTCGGATTTGCGACGGCGACACCGCCTCGCCCATTATAAAGAGATGCCGAGCGTTCGTCCTTGGCCCAGCAAAAATGGCGGTAAGTCGCTACCCGCGACTCCGGCCTGCTCTACTCGTCGATCAGCCGCTCGAGCTCGACCTGGATGCTCTCGCCCGGCGTGCAGCGATGGCCGGCGCCGGATACCAGCAACGCTTCGGCCTCCGCTGCGGTCTCGGCCTCGACGCACCATTCCTCGACCCGCGTTACCACCATCCGGGCATGAAACAGTCGCGGCTTAGCGGTTTCCGCTGGCGGCGGTGGCTGTTTTCTCAATGCGCTGCTGGCCGGCATGATTGCGCGCTCTCGAATCGGCGAATCGCCGAAAGAGTCTAGGCCTAATGCCGGGAAGAACAAAGGCGAAACGGTTGATAACTGTCGCCGCGGAGTTCCCTTGTGGAACGGCGGTTCCCTGATATCGTTGAACCAAGGTCCCCAAAGAGTAACGGAGTAGCATCGTGGCCCCGCGCGCGTATTGGAAAGGCTATTTGAAGCTGTCGCTGGTCTCCTGCCCCATCGCGCTGTTTCCGGCGACATCGGAGCGGGAAAAAATCAGCTTCCATCAGATCAACAAAGAGACCGGCAACCGCATCCGCTACAAGAAGATCGACGCCGAAACCGGCGACGAGGTCGAGAACGCGGACATCGTCAAGGGCTACGAGATCGCCAAAGGCGAATATATCGAGCTCGATCCGGAAGAGCTCGACGCGGTCGCGATCGAATCCAAGCACGCCATCGAGATCGACGAATTCGTGCCGCGCAGCGAGATCGACGAGCTCTACATGCGCGATCCGTATTTCATCGTGCCAGACGGCGAAGTCGGCCAACAGGCTTTTGCGGTGATTCGTGAGGCGATCCGCAAGGAAGGCATGGTCGCGCTCGGCAAGATCGTCTTTACCTCGCGCGAGCACATCATCGCGCTGGAAGCCCGCGGCAAGGGCATGGTCGGCATGACGCTGCGCTATCCTTACGAAGTGCGCAACGAGGACGAATATTTCGACGGCGTCGAGGACGAAAAAATTCCGAAGGACATGCTCGATCTCGCCGTGCACATCGTCGAGAGCAAGACCGGGCACTTCAAGCCGGCCCAGTTCAAGGACGACTACGAGGATGCGCTCAAGGATCTGCTTCGCAAAAAGCAGAAGGGCGAGAAGATCGAGCGGCCGAAAGAACGCGAGCCGTCGAACGTCATCAACCTGATGGACGCGCTGCGGCAGAGCGTGAAAGGCGGCGGCAAAGCATCCGGCGGTGGCAGCGCGCAGCGTACTGCGCCGCGATCGAGCGCGCGCTCCTCCAAGCCGGCGGCAAAGAAAGCGGCGCGCTCGCCGGCGCGCGGCAACGGGCGGCATAAGAAAGCGAGCTGATGCCGGGCAAGCGCGTCCAGCTCGACGACGAGACCTGGCGCGCGCTCGATCTGCTCGGCCGCGATCAAATGAAAGACTTCCAGGAGCTTGCCGACGAGGCGTTCCGCGATCTGTTGAAGAAGCACGGCCGGCCGGTCGACCTCAAAGAGGCGTTGCGCCGCAGCGCCGGCGTCTCCGCCACCGTGCACCGCTTGAAGCCGGGCAAGAAGAAACGGCGCTAACAAATATGAGTCCCTGACTGGGCGGGGCTGACGACGATGCAACCGCGCGATCTCGGACGAACGGTAGTGCTCTGCGTGATCGGCGGCTCGGCCGATGCCATCGCCTTCCTGCGCTATGGCACCTTCGTTGGGGCTATGACCGGCAATACCGTGCTGCTCGGTATCGACCTCGCCGAAGGCAAGCTCGACCGCGCCGGCTTTCATCTCGGCATTGTCGCCGTATTCCTTGCGGCGGTCATCGTCACGCAGACCGCGCTTAAGGCGAGAATTCCGCCGAGCCTGCCGCTCCTGCTCACCGCACTCATGCTGGGTGGCTCCGAATTCATCGCCAGCGCCTGGAGCGCCATCATCTGCGCCGGCGCGCTCGGTATGCAGAATGCCGCCGTGCGCACCATCGCCGGCGTGACGATCAATACGGTCTTCATCACCGGCAACCTCGTTCAATTGGGCGCGGCGGTGCCGGCGGCCCCCGAACCGCAGCGGCGGGCGACGATTGCGGTGCTGGCGATCGCATGGGTCGCCTACGCCTTGGGTGCGGCGGCCGGCGCAGCCGCCCTGCATTTGATCGCTTATCCGATGATCGTGCCGGCCGTCCTCGCGCTGGTGGCGGCGCTCGCCGAGACCAAGGCGGAAGTAGGGAACCCGACTGACGCGCGACAAGAATAAAAACGCACCGGCGCAACGTGAATAGACGGGTGTTGACAGGTCGCCGGATTGGCCGCGACAGTCCCTCGGCCTGCGAAATTTTGCGAATCAACCAGCTTAGGGGAAACGGAATGCGAAGTGCTGCATCTCATCCGACAATAGGCCGCCGCGGTAAGTCAGGGGACCGGCGATGGATGATCGTTCTGTCGTCTGCCGTGCTGCTGGCCACTGCCAGTCTGGCAATGCCGTTTGGCGCGCATGCCGCGGATAGTCACGCGATTGCCCGCGGCAAATACCTGGTGACTGTCGGCAGCTGCACCGACTGCCACACGCCGGGCAGTTTCTTCGGCAAGCCGGACATGAGCAAATTCCTCGGCGGCTCCGACGTCGGATTTGCCATCCCGCATCTCGGCGTCTTCGTCGGTCCCAATCTCACGCCCGATAAGACGACCGGCTTGGGCAATTGGACCGAGGCGCAAATCGTCAATGCGATCACGAAGGGGCAAACCCCGGAGGGCCGCACGCTCGCGCCGGTCATGCCGTGGCACGGCTACGCCAACCTGACCAAGTCCGACGCACTGGCGATCGCGGCTTATCTCAAAAGCTTGCCGGCGGTTTCGCATAAGGTCGCGGGACCGTTCGGGCCAAACGAGACACCCACCACCTTCGTGATGGCAGTGATACCGGGCGCGGTTTATGCCAAGCTCGGAGGTCCGCCGCCTCCCGCTTCGCCGCCACCGGGGTCAATGCAAATGGCTCCGCCGCCGCCGCCGGCCGCGAGCCCTCCACCGGCAGCGCCCGCCGCGAAATGATGGCTTTCTAAGAAGGGAGCGGCGCGCGAGACAGTGCGCGCCGCTACAGCCCGAGAAGCCGCTTGCTGTTGCCGCCGGCGAGGGCCGCGATCGTGGCAGCGTCGAACCCCTCAACGCCGGCGATGTGGCCGACCGGATCGTATTCCAGCATATCGAACGGATAGTCGGTGCCCATCACGACGTGATCGGCACCGAACACGCGCACCAATTCGGCGAGCTGGTACGGCGTGAACACCACGGTGTCGACATAGACGCGCTTGAGGTAGCTGGTCGGCGGCTGCGGCAGGTCGCCGTGCGAGTCCGAGCGCGCGCCCCAGGCGTGATCGATGCGGCCCGAATAGGCGCCGAGATAGCCGCCGCCGTGGACCGCGAGGAGCTTCAGCTTGGGATGCCGCTCCAGCACGCCGTCGAAGATCAGATAATGCAGCGCGATCGACGTCTCCAGCGGATTGCCGATGACGTTGTTGAAATAGAAGCGCTGGAAGCGCGACGCCTCGGTGAAGCCGTTGGGATGGATCATCACCAACACGCCGAGCTCTTCGGCCTTCTTCCAGAACGGCGCGAAGGCCGGATCGGACAATTCCTTGCGGGCGACATTGGTCAAAACCTCGACGCCTTTGAAGCCGAGCTTTTTGACGCAGCGCTCGAGCTCCTTGGCCGCTTCCTGGCCGTCCGGCATCGGCACCGTGCCAAAACCCTTCAGGCGGTCGGGATATTTGCCGCAGAATTCGGCGATGCCGTCGTTGACGATCTGCGCCGCCTTCACCGCGATGTCGATCGGCACCGTGTAATAGCATTGCAGCGGCGGTGGCGCGATCATCTGCACGTCGATGGCCATGGCATCGAGATCGGCGAGCCGGTGTTCGTGGCCGCGCCGGGCGCTAATGTCCGCTGACTGCTTCTGCGTAAGCGCCTTGGACTCTGGCGTTGCGAAATGGGCAAGCGGCACGGTTGTCATATCGAGATGCGGGGCGACGAATTTCGCCGCTTCGGGCACGTCGACATGGGCGTGAATGTCGATGGTGACGCTTTTGGGCCGCACTTCGCGGCCGGGCCTGTCGGGCTTGCGCGCGGCGGTCGGGCCGTACTTATTCCAGAGTTCGGGCATCGGGATTTCCTCAATTCGGCTCGCCCCGCATTCGGGGAAGCGATTGAGTCAGCACGAAGACAGGCGGAAGTCTAGCGCTGCGGCCCGCACAGGCTCAGGTCGCGCTCGGCGCGGAACACGTTGCTGTAGAGGTTGGCGATCCACTGCCGGCCGCTCGAGGTGACGTTGAGATAGCGGATGGCGGTCTGGACGTGCGCCGACACGCTGTTCCAATAGAATTGCGGATAAAGATCGGTGAGATCGGCCGGCGAAGTGTAGCCAAGCTGCTTGTTCATGCCGACCTCTTCGAATTCGTAATACAGCGCATTAGCCTTGCGCAGATAATGCGGATCGCCGAGCTGGCCGATGAGATCGGCGGCGCGCACCAAGAGACCCTCTTCGCTGTCGGTTTCGTGCGGCCCATGCGACGATGGAAAGCGGGTATATTCGATGGCCGCCGCGATCCGTTCGGCGTCGAGCAGCTCGATCTTGGCCATGCGGTCCATTACGAACAGCTTGGAGCGGTCGACGTGATACGGCAACAGTGCGGCATCCGATGCGCCGCGCGGCAATTTGGCCTTGTTGCCTTTGGCGTCGATGACATAGCCGTCGGCGCCGTCGCCCGCGACGATGCCGCGCACGTAGCCGATATCGTGCAAGAGACAAGCGACCAAGAGATGCGCGTAATCGCTCGGATAGGTCGGCTTCATCAGCGAACGGCCCTTCATGATGTCGTAGCCGACCAGCGTCACCAGCATGGTGTGCTCGACATTGTGGTAGAGCGCGTCGCTGTTGCCGATGCACTCGAGCGACAGTCTGGCGATCGAGGGGATGAGCTCGGTCAGGTCGCCATGCGTCGAGGCAAACCTGCGGCTCAAATGCTGGCCGAGATAGGCCCCTAGGGCCTCGGCCGCCAATTCGGGAACGGTAATCAAGTAATGCCCCTTCCGTAACCCTGAGCCGTCATCGTGACGGCGAGTTGGGTAATTTGCAATACGGTTTCTGCCGATGTGATCGCGTGCTAACCGCCCAATCCTGCCCGGCATGGCGCTGCTGGCGGCGGTCATCGTCGGGTCTAAAGAATGAACAAATAACCCCATGCCGGCATAGGTGATAATCCTAAAACACCCCGAGATGCTGGCGCAGATCGATGCCGTCGCCCTTGAGCTTTTCGGCCGTCGAAACCACTGCGACGCGGCCGGAATTGAGAATGACAATGTCGTCGGCAATGTCGAAAACGAGCTTCGGGCTCTGCTCGACCAGGACGATGGACAAGCCGCTTTCCTTCAGCTTGCGGATGGTCGCCATGACTTCGGCGACGATCTGCGGGGCCAGCCCCTCGGATGGCTCGTCCATCAGCAACACGCGCGGATTGGCCATCAGCGCGCGACCGATGGCGAGCATCTGCTGCTCGCCGCCCGACAGATAGCCTGCGAGCTGGCTGCGGCGTTCGGCGAGCCGCGGGAACATGGCGAACACTGTGTCCTCGGTCCACGGCGCGTGGCGGGTGGCGAAGCCGGCATGCGCGGCGACCATGAGGTTCTCGCGCACCGTGAGGCTTTTGAAGATGCGGCGGCCTTGCGGTACCAGCGCAACGCCGCGCGCCGCGATGGATTCCGGCGGCAGCCGCGTTACCGCGGCGCCGAACACTTCGACACTGCCGCCGCGCGGCGGGAGGAGCCCGACGCTGACATTCATGCACGTCGACTTGCCGGCGCCGTTGCGGCCAAGGAGCCCGAGCAGGCGACCCTCGCCGAGCTGGAACGACACCTGCTGCAGCACGTGGCTGTCGCCGTAATAGGCTTCGATGCCAGAAAGCTTGAGCGCGCTATTCGCCAAGATAGACCTCCCGCGTGCGCGGATCGGCCACCACCTCGGCGCGGGTGCCTTCGACGATGACCTCACCGAAATGCAACAGCGTGATGCGGTCGACCAGATCGAGCGCGATGTCCATATCGTGCTCGATCATGACGATGGTGACGTCGCGCGGAATGGCGGCGAGAAGCTTGCGCACGTCCTGGCGTTCGTCGATGGAGAGACCGGCGAACGGCTCATCGAGCAGCAGAAGCTTCGGATTCTGCGCCAGCGCCATGGCGATCTCGACCCGGCGGCGTTCGCCGTATGACGTTTGCGCCAAGGGCCGCGCGGCAATGTGCTCGAGGCCGACGCGCAACAGCGCGGCGCGCGCCTGATCGATCAGATGTCGCTGCCGGTCAAACCGCAGCAGCGGGTTCCAGCGCAACGGCGACAGCCCGAGCAAAGCCAGCATCACGTTACGCTCGATGGTGTCCTGCGCAAACAGCGTGATGATCTGATAGGTCCGCGCCATGCCGAGATGGCTGCGCTTGCGGCTCGGCGTTCGGGTGACGTCGCGGCCAAACAGCGCCACCGCGCCCGAGTTGGGCGTGATCTCGCCGGTAATAAGATTGAACAAGGTAGTCTTGCCGGCGCCGTTCGGACCGATGATCAGCCGGCGTTCGCCGGCAGCAACATTGAGATTGACATCGGTGGTGACGCGCAACCCGCCGAACGACTTGCATAGATTACTGACGACAAGCGCAGTCATGACGGCGGCCTCGCGGCCGATGCACCTGCTTTTCGCCGCGTCCCGTTGCCTCGGCTCGAACGCCAAGCCAAGCGCGTCAGCCGCACCGCGCCGGGCACCAGGCCTTCCGGCATGAACACGACGATGGCGACGAAAATCGCGCCAAGCATGAAATTCCAGCGCGTGATATAGGCGCTGACAACGTTCTTGACGATGACCACCAGCGCCGCGCCGACGACCGGCCCGAGCAGCGTGCCGGCGCCGCCCGAGATCACCATCAGCAAGCCCTCCGCCGAGGCGGTCAGCGCCAGCGCCTGCGGGCTGATGAATTCGGTGTAGTAGACGAACAGAATGCCGGCGACGGAGGTCAACAGGCCGGAAAACATGAATGCCCAGAACCGGATCATCCAGACGTGATAGCCGAGCGCGTTCATGCGGCGCGGCTGATCGCGGGTGCCGCACAATGCCGCGCCGAACGGCGAGCGCACGAAAATCCGCACGGCGGTGACCGCGAGCAAAAACACGATCAGCGTCGCGATATAAAACGCGCGCGGGGAGTCGAGCGACAGGCCGAACGGCGCCGGCCGTGTCGACACGCTGAGGCCGTTGTCGCCGCCGGTGATGCTGATCCAGCGATAGGCGAGCCCCCAGATGATTTCGCCGAGCGCCAGCGTGATCATGATGAAGGTGATGCCGGCCACGCGTAGCGACAGCGCGGCAAAGCCCGCGGTGGTGACAAGACCGGCCGCGAGTCCGGCCAGGATGGCGACGGCATGGCCGTGGCCCGCGGCAAGCACGTAAGCGACGACATAAGCGGCGACACCGAACAGGCCGGCGTGGCCGAGCGACACCAAGCCGGCGTAACCGACCAGCACGTCGAGCCCCAGCGCAAACACGGCGTAGAGCAGGATCTGGCTCGCGATATTGACGTAATAAACCTGCTGGATCGCGTAGGGCACGGCGAATAGCGCCAGAACGACGACGGCGATGGCGACGCGGCGCGCAACGACGCCGCTCATCGACTGACTCGTCGCCGGACCTGCGGCGGGACTGTTCACAGGATCTGCCCTCCGAACAGACCCTGCGGCCGCAACACCAGGACCAGCACCATCGGCAGAAACAGCACGAAATAGGCGAGTTCCGGCAATAGCGCCTGGCCGAAATTGTAGATGAAGCCGACGACGATACTACCGACGAAGGAGCCGAGCAGGCTGCCGGTGCCGCCGAGGATGACCACGACCAGCGCAAGCGGCAGCATGTCCTGATCGAGACCCGGATAGACCGACAAGATCGGGCCGCTGATGATGCCGGCGAAACCGGCCAAGCCTGCGCCGAGCCCGAAGACGATGGTGAAGAGCTGCGAGACGCGGATGCCGACCACCCGCGCCATCTGCGGATCGTCGACGCCGGCGCGGATCATGGCGCCGAGCCGGGTGCGCTCCAGCATCAGCCACAGCGCGATGGCGAATACCGCAGCGATCAGGATCACCGCCATGCGGTACAGCGGGAAAGCCGCGCCGGCAACGCGGACGAAGCCCGACAGATGCGGCGGTGTCGTCACCGAGATCGGATCGCCGCCCCAGCCCATCAGGCACAGATCGGCCACCATGAAGGAAACGCCGAGCGTCACCAGCACTTGCGCCAATGGCTGACCGGCAAGCCGGCGCAGCAACAGGCGCTCCATCAGCGCGCCCAAGACCGCAACCTCCATCGCAGCGATGATTGCGGCCACCCAGAAATTCGATATGAATCCCAGATCACCGGACAATAGCGAGGTGCCGAGATAGGCGCCGACCATGAACATCGAGCCGTGCGTCAGATTGGGGATGCGCATCAGCCCAAAGATCAGGGAGAATCCGGCCGACAACAAAAACAACAGGCCACCGAACGTCACACTGTTGACGGTGAGCAGCAGCCAGAATGTCATACTCCCCGCCCCACAATTTCGCAGCCCGGATTGCGCCAGGCGCAATCCGGGGACTCTATCACACACCCTTTCCGGAATTCGCTTCCGGCCTACGCGCTCCGCGCTTCGGCGGACTTAGAGCCCTCCGAAGCTTGCGGAGCAAGCGTAGGAGCGGCGCTCCATCCGGGCACGGTCACGGATGGATAATCAGCACTTGGTTAGTGGCGGATAATCCCGCGAATAGACCGGGTGCGCGAGGTATTCCGCCTCGGGCCAAGTCCAGAACTGACTGACGTTCTCATAGGTCTTGATGACCTTGTTCCAGAGCTTGAGACCGTATTTGGCGCCCTCGGTATCGATACGGCGGATATAGAAGGTACCGACCACGTTGCCGAAGTGATCGAACTTGAGCGGGCCGCGCGGCGTGTCGGTCAGAGTGACCGCCTTGAGCGCCGCCATGAACTTTTCCCTGTTGCTGGAGTCGCCGCCATTTGCCTTCAGCGCCGCGTCGACCACTTGGCAGTTGACATAGAGCAGCGCGGCATATTGGCCGGGAACCGCGTTGTAATTTTTCAGCATGCCGTCGATGAAGCGTTTGTTGGCGTCGGTCTCAACCTCGAGCGTGTAGGGACAGCAGCTGACGAGGCCGATCGCCTCGTCGCCGTAGCTCTTGAGCAACGCGTCGTCAGCGCCGGTCTCGCCCGTCACCACCGGATACTTCAAGCCGGCGCTGGCGTAGGCCTTCATGAAACGCAGCGGATTCGATCCGGCAAAGCCTTGGCAGACGCCATCGCAATCGCTGATCTGCGCCACATAGGGCGTGTAATCGGGCGTCACCAGCGGCGGCCACAGCTTGTTGACGACGCAGCCGCCGTCCTTCTGGAACGAGGCCTGGAAGCCGCCCATTTGCTCGTAGCCGAAGGCAAAATCCTCGACGATGCAAAACGCGCGCTTGAGCTTGAGCTCGGTGGCCGCGTAGTGACCCATCGGGTGCATCGCTTGCGAGGAGGTCGCCGACGCGCGCAGCAGAAAGGGGTTCGGCGTGCGCTGGGTAAGATTGTCCGCTGCCGCCAGGCTGAGCACCGGCATTTTCTGCTGCTGGACATATTCATTGATGGCATAGAGCTCGAAAGCCGCGAGCGGCCCGAGGATGACATCGACATTGTCGCGCTCGACCAGTTCCTGGGCCTTGGTCTTGGCGCCCGCCGGATTGCCGCCGGTGTCGGCGGAGACGAAATCGACCTTGCGGCCGCCGATCGTGTAGTTCGTCTCCTTCAGGTAAGTGATGACGCCCTGTTCCATCTGGATGCCGCCCTGCGCGAGCGGTCCGGTCTTCACGGTGAGCAGGCCGAGCTTGAATGGTTTGGCCTGGGCGATGGCGGGCGCCGGAAAGCGGGCCAGCGCGGCGGCCGCCCCCACGGCGGTGCCGGCCAAAACTGCACGGCGGCTGACTTTTCGAGATCCAAGCTTCCGAGACATTGGTATCCTCCCTTTGGCGCCTTAGCTTGTCCGAGACGCCTGCGATGCAGTGCATCCCCTGCACGTTAACCGTTAGGCCTTAGCGTTCACGTTATCATTTCACAGCTGCTGCGCGAAGCCCGTCCGGCCGGTAAAGTCCGCTATTGTCGTGCCTTTTTCAACGCTTCCGCAGCGGCGGATAGTCGCGCGAATAGACCGGATGGGCGAGAAAATCCTGCTCCCGTCAAATCCTCCCCCGCCCCCGCCGGACATATCGATCGTAAGCTTCGACCGGAGCTGCGTTCCCCAACCTATCAATGATACGATTATTTTTTCTTCGGCGAAATGACGGGCAGCAGCAGATAGGGCCGCGCCGCACCGCCGAAATGCAGACCGGTGACGCCGCCGAATATCTGCGGCGCACGGTCGCGCGGATCGTCGTGCAGGAACGGACCGCAGCCGGTCAGCTCATTCTTGAAGTTCGACAGCCGTCCGCCACTTGGCCCCGGATAGACGTAGTCCTTGCCGCGGATGGTGAGCGCGACGCGATGGCCCGCCGGCACCACGATTGAGGTCGGCCATATTTCGATATCAAGCGCGACAACTTCACCCGGCTTGAGCGGCTCTTTCTTCGTATGCGTATGGTAGGGCCGGTATGGCTTTGACAATTTCTTGTCGAGCCCGCGATGCGAGGCGCGCAGCCAGCCCTGGCCGACCGGCGTGTGCGGATCGATGGCGCCCTGGAACACCACCTCCTTAAAGTCCGGCGAAAACACGCGCAGCACGACAAAGATGTCGGCATCGCTGGTCGAAGACGAGACGAACAATTTTACGGCGGACGGCCCGGTAATTTCGGTCTCCCGCGTCAGCGGCGGGGTGAGAAAGGTGACGCCGTCGCCCATCGCGTCGAAGCGGAGCGCGATCTTCTTCTCGACCGCCTTGCCGGCAAGCGAACCGCTCGCCGGGTCGAGATGGAACTTGGTCCATTTGGCGCGCTTGAGCGGCCATTCCTTCTCCGCGCGCTCGACGAAGCGATCGACATGGCGGACCTGGAGCTGCACCGGCGGCTGCTTGTCCCAGCCGTTCTTCTTGCCGTGCAGGAAATAATCGAAGAAGCGCAACTGCAGATGACGGCCGTAGTCGGTGTAGAAATGCGTCCAGTGCTCGATGCCGTGGACTTCGAGCCATTTTTTCTTGGATGCCGCGCGCACGAAGCCCTCGAAATTGCCGCGCGTATGAAGCCCCTGCCCGCCCCAATTGGCGGCCGTCAGGAATGGCACTTTCACCTTCGGCCACACCGGCGATCTGGCATGATGATAATCGTCATCGAACGGATGCGCGGCAATTTCGGCGCCGAAATTGCTGCGGTTGTTGGCAAGCTCTTCCTCGGAGAGAACCTCCGGTCCGCACACCAACTCGCCATGGACGCGGCTTCGCTTGCCGCGCTCGCCGGCGCCGTACTGCACGGTCTTGACCTGCATGTCGTACCAATTCTCCCAGAACGTGGAGAGAACGCCGCCGTGGTGCGTCATGTCGCGATACCAGTCGGCCGCGCCCTCCCAGATGCACATGGCGGCAAGATGCGGCGGCTCGCGCGATGCCACATGCCACTGGTTGATGCCGTAATAAGAGATGCCGTTGAGCCCGACCTTGCCGTTGGACCACGGCTGTAAGCCTGCCCATTCGATGCAGTCGTAATAGTCCTTGGTCTCCCGCGGCGAGAACGGATCGATAAAGCCCGGCGAGCAGCCGGCGCCGCGCGAATCCACGCGCACGCAGGCGTAATTGTGCGGCACCCATTTCTCCGGATCGGCGACTTCCCAGCTCTGGTAGAGATTGCTGGAGCCGGCGGCGACGTCCGGGTGCTGTTCCGCCATGCGCTCCCAGGCGCTCGGATAGCCGTCCTGGAAGGCAAGTCCTTTGGCGTAAGGCCCGTAACTTAAGATCACCGGATAGCGGCCTTCGGCGACAGGACGAAACACGTCGGCGCGCAGGATATGACCATCATCCATCACGATCGGCACGTTCCAGTCGATGCGCATGCCATCGCGCGTTTCGCTGCGCTGCTCGAGCGTCTTGCGCTCGCCTGCGACCGCCGCCATGCGGGCTTCGCCTTCCAGCGATGACATCAGCATCCTCCCTCTTTTTGTCATACCCTACGAAAGCAGGGCATTCAGCCCCCTGTTATTGCGAAATTGAGAACCGCTGGGGGATTCTGATTCATCGGCTTTCGCCGATGATGACAGCAATCAACGTTTCTTCTTTGTCTTTCGTTTCACCCCGGCCATCTTTTCCAGCACGGCACAGACCGCGGCGGTGTCTTCGGCGCCGTGCCCGGCTTTGAGCGCCTTCGCATAAATCTTGCTCGAGGCATCGAACATCGGCGTCGGCACCTTAATCTTGCGCGCGTAGCTGCCGATCACGTCCATGTCCTTCTGCCACACCGAGATCTTCATTGTCGGATTGTCGTAACGATCCTTCACCATCATCGGCGCGCGTAGCTCGAAAATGCGCGAATTGCCGGCGCCGGTCTTGATCAGATCGAAGATAAGCTGCGGCGGCAGGCCGGCCTTGATGCCCAGCACCATGGCCTCGGCGCTCGCCACGTTGTGGATGGCGACTAGAAGATTGGCGACGTATTTCATGCGGCTGCCGTTGCCGAATTCGCCGAGGTCGAACACGCCGCGGCCGAAGGCGGCGAACATCGGACGCAGCCGCTTGATCTCGGCGGCGCCGCCCGAGGCATAGACGACGAGGTCCTTGACCTTGGCCTGGGCGCCGGTGCCGCTTACCGGACAATCGAGCAGCACGTGACCGGCCTTGTGCAGCACCGTTTGCGCCCGGGTCTTATCGTCGATTTTAAACGTCGAGGCCTCGACAATCACGCGGCGCGGCAGACGGGCCTTGGCGATCGCGACCGCGGTCGCCGCAAGCGCTTCCGGCTTGGGCAGGCTGGTGATGACGGTCGTTGCCTGGCGTGCGACGTCGACGGTATCGGCGGCGATCTCGACGCCGGCACGCACCAGCGCCTTCCGCCGCGCCGGTGAAATGTCATAGCCGATGACACGCCAGCCGGCAGCGACCAGATTTTCCGCGAATGCGCCGCCCATGATGCCGAGGCCGATGATGCCGACGACACCTTTGTTTCCCGAAGCCATCCCTTACCCGCTCCCTGTTCCCAAACGACGCGACGCTATGACACCCGCTCCAGGCCTGCGCAAGCCGCTTTCTCGCCGCGCCCCGATCGCCTATCGTCCGCGCGGGACGGAAGCCGGAAGGAGATCATTGATGCGTATCGGAGTTGCCGGGGTCGGCAAAATGGGCGCGGCCATCGCGGCGCGGCTGATCGAGGTCGGACACGAGGTCGCGGTTTGGAATCGCACACCCGACAAGGCCAAGGCGATTACCGGCGCGACCGCTGCCGCGACGCCCGCGGAATTATCGCAACACGCGGATATTGTCATCTCAAGCTTGACCGACGCGGCGGCGCTCGATGCCGTCTACAAAGGACCGTCGGGACTGCTCAGCGGCAATGTTGCCGGCAAGCTGTTCATCGACATGAGCACGGTATTACCGACGAGCGAAGTCGCGCTGGCCGCAGCGGTGCGCGGCAAGGGCGCCGCCTTCGTCGAGTGTCCGGTCGGCGGCTCAACCGGACCGGCGCGGCAAGGCAAGCTCATCGGCTTGGCCGGCGGCGAGGCCGCCGACGTCGCGCGGGCCCGGCCTATTCTCGAGCAGCTGTGCCGCCGCCTCGAACATGCCGGCCCGGTCGGCTCGGGCGCAGTGCTCAAATTCGCGGTCAATTTGCCGCTGATGGTCTATTGGCAGGCTCTCGGCGAAGCGCTGGCCCTGGCACATGCTCTGCCGGTGACTCCGGAGCGGCTGATGGACTTGCTCAGCGACACATCCGGCGCCGCCACCATCGCCAAAGTGCGCGCGCCAGGCGTTGCTGCGATGCTCAAGGGCGGCGACCCCGGTCCGGTAACGTTCAATGTGGACGGCGGCATCAAGGACATGAGAGCCATGCTGGCCGAGGCCCAATCGCGCGGTATCGAGCTGCCGGTTCTCGAAGAAACTCTCGCCTGTTACGAGGAAACAAAGCACAACCGCTCGGGCGCTGCCGAAATCTCCACGGTCTCAGCCTATTGGGCGAGCCGCGGTAAGCGGTAGATCTTCAACAAACAAATCGGAGCCGTCATGTCAGCCGTTACGCTCGCGCAAGCTTCCAGCATCGTCGATACCGCGCTGAACAAGGCGCGCGAACTCAAACAAATGCCGCAGACCATTGTCGTGCTCGATCCGGGCGGCCATGTCGTATGCGCCAAGCGCGAGGACGGCTCGGGCATCATTCGCTACGAAATCGCGGTCGGCAAAGCCTATGGCGCGCTCGGCATGGGCTGGGGCTCGCGCACGATGATGGAACGGGCGGCGCAAAATCCGAATTTCCTCACCGCCATTGTCGCGGCGAGCGGCGGGCGCATGGTGCCGAACCCGGGCGGCGTGCTGATCCGCGACGCGGACGGTCAGATTGCCGGCGCGGTCGGCATTTCCGGCGATACCGGCGACAATGACGAGATCATCGCGGTTGCCGGCATCGCGGCGGCGGGACTGAAGGCCGATCCGGGCGGGACGAAGAAATAGCGCCTGGCAAAGGGCGGCGCACGGCGGAACAAGGGAGGGTACGGTGAAATTATTTTCTTTTTGGCGCTCGCTCGCGACCTATCGCGTGCGCATCGCGCTCAATCTCAAGGGCGTTACGCCCGACGAAGTGATCCAAGTGAACCTGATGAAGGGCGAGCAGCGCGAAGCCGCCTACCGCACGGTCAATCCGATGATGTCGATCCCGGCACTGATCGACGGTGACGGACCGGCCTTGTTCGAATCGCTCGCCATCGTCGAATATCTCGACGAGACCCATCCCAATCCGCCGCTGTTGCCGCGCGATCCCCATGGCCGCGCCCGCGTGCGCGGTTTAAGCCAGCTCGTCGCCTGCGATTCGCATCCTCTGATCGTGCCCCGGGTGCGCGAATATCTGGCGCACGAATTCAAATTCGATGACGCCGCGGTCGCCAAATGGTGCCGGCATTGGCACACCGCCGCGATCACCGCGCTGGAAACCCATCTCAAAGACAAGGCCACCGGCCGCTATTGCCACGGCGACGCGATCACGATGGCCGACATCTGCCTCGCCAGCCAGGCAGCCGGGGCGAAGTTTTTCAACGTCGACACCGCGCCGTTTCCGAATTTTACCCGCATCGTCGACGAACTGTCGAAAATCGATGCCTTCGCTCGCGCGCATCCAACGAAGCAGCCCGGCGCGCCGGCGGCGTAGTTGCGCCTACCACCATTTGTAAAAATGGTGCACCGGGCCCGAGCCTGAGCCGACGCCGAGCCGGTCCGCCGCGGCGATGGCCATGCCGATGTAGGTCTTAGCCTCGCCAACGGCTTCGCCGAGCAAAAGGCCCTTGGCGAGGCCCGCGGCAATCGCCGACGCCAGCGTGCAGCCGGTGCCGTGGCTGTTCTCCGTGCGGACACGCGGCGCGCTAAAGCGCGTGAACCCAGCGGTTTCGACCAACAGATCGACACTGTCCGGGCCGCCGCCATGGCCGCCTTTGATCAGCACGGCATCGGCGCCGAACTCCAGAAGCTTCTGCGCCTGAGCCAGCATTTCGTTCTCGTCGCGCGCCACGGGCACACCGAGCAGGGCCGCTGCTTCCGGCAGATTGGGCGTGACGACATTCGCGCGGGCAATCAATTTGCGCAGAGCGTCAAGCGCGTCAGCGCTTAAGAGCCTCTCGCCCGACGTCGCCGCCATCACCGGATCGAGCACCACGTTGCGCGCACCATGGCGGACAAGACCCGCTGCAACAGCCTCGATCGCCGCGGCGTTGCCCAGCATGCCGATTTTCACCGCAGCAATATCCAGATCGGAGAACACCGCGTCGATCTGCGCCGTGATGAATTCCGCCGGCACCTCGTGAACAGCAAACACGCCCTTGGTGTTTTGCGCGGTCAGCGCAGTGATGACGGACGCGCCATAAACGCCGAACGCGGCAAAGGTCTTCAAATCCGCCTGGATGCCGGCGCCGCCCCCGGAATCCGAGCCGGCGATGGTCAGGGCGACGGGCACGCCCATCATGCGCCTCGCTTCGCCAGCATGGCATCGACAACGTCGCGCAAACCTCGCGCCGCGCTTGTCGGATCGGGCGATTGCGACAGCGCCGAGATGACGGCGACGCCGTCGGCGCCGGCGCCGATCACCTCGGCGGCGTTGCCGGCGTCGATGCCGGCGATGCCAACCACCGGCAGGTCCGGTACGCGGTGATGCAGCGCGGCGATGATGCGCGCCAGACCCTGGGGGCCGATCGGCGGGTTCTTCTGCACTTTCGACAGCGTGGCATAGACGCCGCCGGAGCCGACATAGTCGATCAGCTCGAGCGGCGCGGCGTCGGCCTCCGCGACCGATTTGACCGAGAGGCCGATGATGGCGTCGCGGCCAAGGAGCACGCGGGCGTCCTCGATCGCCATGTCGTCGGGCCCGAGGTGCACGCCGTCGGCCTTGGCGGCGAGCGCCACGTCGATGCGATCGTTGACGACGAACAGGACGCCAAACGGCGCCAGCGCCTGCTTGATCGCCCTCGCCTCCGCGACCATGGCGCGCGTCTCGCTCACCTTGTCGCGCAACTGGACGAGCGTGGCGCCGCCCTCGGCGCAAAGCCGCGCCAGATCGGCGAGATCGCGGCCGCCGGCGCGCTCCGGATCGACGATGGCATTGAGGCGAAGATCGACCGGCATCATAAAACCCCTATCATCCGGCGCACGTTATACCGTCCGCCCCGGCTCGTGCAGTCCTTGCGGTTTGGTATAAGCTTGCTCCGAGGCTCCCGGAGGCGCGTATGATTCCCTTTTTCGTGCAGATCAAATGCCAGCTCGGCAAATCCTACGAGGTCGCCAATAAGCTCGCCGACGCCGAGATCGCCTCGGAGATATACTCGACTGCCGGCGATTTCGACCTGCTGGTGAAATTCTACGTCGACCCGTCGACCGATATCGGCCATTTCATCGCCGAGAAGGTACAACCGATCCCGGGCATAGCCGACACCCGCACCATCATCACGTTCAAGGCGTTCGGAGCCGAATCGTAACGCATCCAGCGCCAACGAGCGGCGGCCGACCGCGCCGGCCAATGCGTTCGCATCCTTTATTTCAATCGTTCTTCTTCGGCGGCGGCGTCGGGCCTCGCACCGGCGATAGCGTAAAAATGTAATCGGCGATCGCGGCGCGATCCTCGGCGCCGAGCAGCGAGGTGTTGCGGATGACGTCCGTCATCGTGCCGCCGGCGAAATCGCCGGACGGCATCATGCCGTCGCCGAGGAAGCTCGCGATGTCTTTTTCGGTCCATTTGTCGTCGCCGTGTTGCAGCCCCTGCGGGGTGATATTCGGCACCCAGCCGCTGCCGTCCGGCGTCGGGCCGCCGGCGAAGCGCTCACTGTCGATGATGCCGCCGAGCGCGTTGCGCGGCGAGTGACATTCGGCGCAATGGCCCGGACCATTGACAAGATAGGCGCCGCGATTCCATTGCCCCGAACGGGCCGGGTTGGGAACGAAGGGGCCGCCATGCAGGAACAGCAGTTTCCAGCCGCCCAGGAGCCAGCGCTCGTTGAACGGAAATTTCAGATCATGCCGGCGCACTTTGCCGGGGACCGGCGGCAGGGTTTTGAGATAGGCAAATAAATCGCGGACATCGTTAAGCTGCATGTGCTGGTAGGAGGTATAGGGAAACGCCGGATAGAGGTTGGCGCCGCCGGGGGATGTGCCCTTCCACAGCGCGGTGACGAAGTTCGCCTCGCTCCAGCGGCCGATGCCGTCCTTGGGGTCAGGGGAGATGTTCGGCGCATAGAAGGTGCCGAACGGTGAATTGAGCGCCAAGCCGCCGCCGAGCCGCGTGCGGTCGACCTTTTCGGGATCCTTGTCGGGAACGGCGTGGCAGGACGCACAGCCGCCGACGTTGAACATGATTTCGCCGTTGGCGAGGTTGGGCGTGTAGGGCGGCAAGGCCGAGGCGGGCACGGCCGCCGGCAGTGTCAATAGCCAGAAAGCGGCAAGAGCCAACATGGCGACGATAGCAGCGAGCAGCGCCATCGTTCGCAATGCCGGCATGCCATGGCCTCGATTCAACTGGATCGGATCATAGCTTAGCCCAAAATCGAAAGGGCGGCGCATCCGCGCGGACGGCCGCCCTTGTCACCGAAGGGTTACGGTTCAGCTCTTCTTGAGACGGTAGGTCTGATGGCAGCCGCCGCAATCGTTCTTGCCGATGTTGCCGATTGCCGCCTTAAAGCTGTCGAGGTCCTTCACACTCGCACTGGCCGCCTTGGCGTTTTCGCCGAATTTGACGAATCGCGCTTTGAAGTCGGCCATATCTTCCCAGACCTTGGGGCTGGGACTGAAATCGTCGGCATCGGGAGAACCGGCCTCGGACTTGGAGCTGTCCGGAAAAAGATTCGGCATCTTCGCTGCCGCGTTTTCGAAGGTTGCGAAGATCTTGTGAGCCTCGGCCAGATCGAACGGCTTCTCGCCCTTCATCATCGCGGCGGCGGTCTTGGCCGCGTCGCCGTTGCCCTTCATCAGGTCCTTGCGCACTTTGATCGGATTTTCCTGAGCAATCGCGACGCTCAGGCCCAACGCAAGTATAACGATGGCGAACACCGTACGGGTCATATGCCTACTCCCCCTTTTTGCCTCGTATTGCGGCTGACATTGCGAGTAAACACCGTAGCCGCCGCGTTATTCCGGCAATGACAGATTGTACTCCAGTCCGGCGCTGCGTGAAATCTGCCGGCGCTATTCGACCGGCTGCGCCGAACCTTGGCTCTCCTTGCTCCGGCGATGTCCGAGCTGGGCGATATAGCGGGCAATGACATAGAACACGGGCGTGAAGATCAGCCCGAAGGCCGTCACTCCGATCATGCCGAAAAACACTGCGGTGCCGAGCGCCTGGCGCAATTCCGCACCGGCGCCGATCGCCCAGACGAGCGGCGTCACGCCGAGGATGAAGGCGAACGAGGTCATCAGGATCGGCCGCAACCGCAGCCGCGTTGCCTCGACGGCTGCCTCCCAGCGCGTGCGGCCCTGATCCTCCAATTGCCGGGCAAACTCGACAATCAGGATCGCGTTCTTCGCCGCCAAGCCGATCAGCACCACAAAGCCGACCTGGGTGAGGATGTTGTTGTCGAGACCGCGCAGGACGACGCCGGTGATGGCGGCGACGAGACACATCGGCACGATCATGATCACGGCGAGCGGCAGCGTGAGAACTCTCGTATTGCGCCGCCAAAACCAGGAAGACGAAAACCACCGCCAGCACGAAGGCGAACATGGCGGTATTGCCGGCCCTGATCTGCTGATAAGCGAGTGTCGTCCATTCGGTGGCGAAGCCCTGCGGCAAGGTCGCATCGGCGAGCTTGTCCATGATCGCGATCGCCTGGCCCTGCGAATAGCCGGGCGCGGCAGCGCCGTCGATTTCGGCGGCCGGATAGAGATTGTAGCGCGGCACGCGATAGGGGCCGGCAATATTGTCGACGGTAGTGAAGGAGCCGAGCGGCACGGTGTCGCCGCCGGAGTTGCGCACCCTGATCTTGAGCACGTCGGCGATGTGCTGGCGATCCTCGTCGCGGGCCTGCGCCATCACGCGGAAGGTGCGGCCGAACAGATTGAAGTCGTTGACGTAGGATGAGCCGATATAGACCTGCAGCGCGTTGAACACGTCCTGAACGTTGACGCCGAGGAGCTGCGCTTTGATGCGGTCGATATTGAGATAGACCTGCGGCGTCGAGGTTTCGAACAGCGAGAACGCTTGCGCGACACCGGGCGTCTTGACGGCGGCCAGCACCAGCGACTCGGTCGCCTTGCGCAGCGCTTCCGATCCTTGTCCGGATCGGTCCTCGACCATCATGCGAAAACCGCCGGCGGTGCCGATACCGGTCACCGGCGGCGGCAGCACCGAGATGATGAAGGCGTCCTGGATGACCGACAGACGACGATTGAGTTGTGCCTGGATGGCGGCCGCCGATTCACGCGGATCGAGACCCCGCTTGGTGTAATCGTCCAGCACCAGAAACAGCGCGCCGGCATTGGGCGCGTTGGTGAATGTCGCCCCGGAAAAGCCGACGATGTTCACGGCGTGGACTACGCCCGGCACGCCCATCGCGATGTCGAGCGCGCGCTGCTGCACCTCGTCGGTGCGGGCCAGCGAGGCTCCCGGTGGCAACTGGACGATGACGATGATGTAGCCGCGGTCGACTTGGGGGATGAAGCCGACCGGCGCAGTGCGAAAGGCGTTCAAGCCGAGCGCAATGACGACGAGGTAGATGCCGGCCATAATCACCACGCGCCGCACGGTCCTTGTCGCCACCCAGGAAATACCGAGTCCGACCTTGTCGAAGCCGCGATTGAAATAGCCGAAGAATTGATGGATCGGCCGCTCCCACCAGCGGTCGCGATGGCCGCTCCGGTGCGGCTTGAGCAGGAGCGCGCACATCGCCGGCGACAAAGTCAGCGAGACGACCAACGAAATAATGGTAGCGCCGGTGATGGTCAGGGCAAATTGCCGGTAGAACTGGCCGGAGATGCCGGTGATAAACACCGACGGTACGAACACGGCGCAGAGCACCAGCGCAATCGCGATCAGCGCCGAGCCGACTTCGTCCATGCTCTTGCGCGCCGCTTCGCGCGGTGCAAGTCCGGAAGCAATATTGCGCTCGACGTTTTCGACCACGACGATGGCGTCGTCGACCACGATGCCGATCGCCAGCACCAGTCCGAACAACGACAGATTGTTCAGCGTGAAGCCGAACGCCGCCATAAAGAAAAAGCTGCCGATTAGCGAGACTGGGATGGCGATAAGCGGAATGATGGCGGCACGCCAAGTCTGCAGGAACAGCACCACCACCAGTACGACCAGCACGATAGCTTCGCCGATGGTGTCGATCACCGCGTCGACGGATTGCTGGATGAACTGCGTCGGATTGTAGACGATGGCGTATTTGACCCCGGGCGGGAACCGCTGCGCGAGTTTGGCCATTAGGTCGGTGACGCCCTGGGCGGTGGAAAGCGCATTGGAGCCCGGCCGCTGAAAGATGGCGAGCGCGACCGCGGGATCGTGATCCAGATAGGAATTCGACGAATAGTCGAGGGCGGCGAGCTGAATATCGGCGACGTCGCGCAGCCGCACTACCGCGCCGGGTGTCTCTTTCACGACGACGTTGCCGAACTCCTGTGGCGTGTCGAGCCGGCCGAGCGTCTGCACTGCGATCTGAAACGCGCCCGGATGCGCCACCGGCGGCTGATCGAGCACGCCGGAGGCTACCTGGATGTTCTGCGCCTGCAAGGCATTGGTCACGTCGGTTGCGGTGAGGCCGAGCGACTGCAAGCGGTCCGGCTCGAGCCAGATGCGCATCGAATAATCGCGGCTGCCGAACACCGTGATCGAGCCGACGCCGTCGACGCGGGTGAGCGGATCGGTCACTTCGAGGGTGGCGTAGTTCGATATGAACAAGGCGTCGCGCGACTTGTCGGGCGAATAGAGGTGCACGACCATCATCAGGTCGGGCGAGGCTTTTGTCACCGTAACGCCGATATTGCGGACGTCGGCCGGCAGCCGCGGCTGCGCGATGGCGACGCGGTTCTGCACCTGGACCTGGGCGATATCGAGATTGGTGCCGAGGTCGAACGTCACCTGGATCGAGAACCGTCCGTCGGCCGTCGAATTCGACGACATATAGAGCATGTTCTCAACGCCGTTGATCTGCTCCTCCATCGGCGTGACCACCGTGGAAGCGACAACCTCGGCGCTGGCGCCGGGATACTGCCCGGTGATGTTGATGATCGGCGGTGCGATTTCGGGATATTGCGCGATCGGCAGCCGCGAGAATGCCACGCCGCCGAGGATCACGAAGACGATCGAGACCACGGCAGCGAAAATCGGCCGATCGATGAAGAAGTGCGAAATGCGCATTTTACAGCATCAACCGGCGTTGGCCTGGCCGCCGGCCTTCGCCGGCGCCGCGGGAGTGCCTTGCTCTTCCGGCTTCACTGTGACGCCGGGCTGGGCGTGCATCAGACCGTTGACGATCACGCGATCGGTGGGGAGCAAGCCGTCGCGGACAACGCGCAGGCCGCCGTCGAGCTGACCGAGCGTCACGTATTTCTGCCGCGCCGTATTGTGATCGTCGACGACGAGGACGTATTTGCGCGCTTGTTCGGAGCCGATCGCGGCATCGGGGATAAGCAGCGCCGGATGCGGCGGCGAACCGGGCACGCGGATGCGGCCGAACATGCCGGGCACGAGCAGGCCGTTGGGATTGTCGAAGATCGCGCGACCGCGGATCGTACCCGATGACGTGCTGATGGCGTTGTCGACGAAATCGATCTTGCCGCTGTGGTCGAAATCCTTTTCGTCGATCAGCTTGAGCGAGACCGCAACGCCGGTGTCGACGCCGTCCTGGCGCAGATGCGCCGCTTGCGGATCCGACGGCGGGTCGGACTGTTGCCCGGCTTGCGGGCCGGTTTGTTGATCCGCTTTCCGATCCGATTGTTGATTGGATATCTTGGCGATCTGCCGATCCGGCGGCGGATCCGCCGCTTGATCGGATTTCCTAGTGGTAGCGAACCGCTCGTAACGCAGGTAGGAGGCTTCGTCGAAGGTGAATTCGAAGCGGATCGGATCGACCGAAACGATGGTGGCCAAGAGCGTGGTGTTGCCGCCGGCGCCGCCGGTGATGAGATTGCCGACGGAGACGCGGCGGTCGCCGATCCGGCCGTCGATCGGCGCGCGCAGCTCGCTATATTGGTCGAGATCGAGCTCGGCGGAATTCACCATCGCCGCCTGCGCGGCGACGGAGGCTTCGGCCACGTTCTTGGCTTGCAGACGTTGATCGTAAGTCTGATCGGTGATCGTCTTGTTCGCCAGCAGCGCCTGGCCGCGCTGCAGGTCGCCCTGGGCGAAGGAGAGGTTGGCGCGCGCTTGCGCGAGATTGGCCTTCATTTGCTCCAGCGCGATTTCGAACGGCCGGCGGTCGACGGTGAAGAGGAGGTCGCCCTTCTTCACCATCTGGCCGTCGGTAAAATGGATCGCCGAAAGATAGCCGGACAGCCGAGACCGGATGTCGACCGAATCCACCGCGACAAAGCGGCCGACATATTCGTCATAGTCGACCACCGTGCGCTGCACCGGCTTGGCCACCGTCACCGCCGGCGGTGGAAAGGCCGCATGCTGCTGCTGACCGCGATCGCAGCCGGCCAAGGTGGCGAGCAGCATGGCGGTGGCCGGCAGGATGGCGAGACGCGCCACATTAACGGATTTCATCGTGCTTCCCTCAGGCGTCTCGGCATCATAGGCGGCGACTGCTGTCAATCACACGAGGCGCATGGTCGCCGCGCGGATCGTGAGCCGCCATCAACCCTGTGGCGGACCCCGTGTGGGCGCCGCCGCCTTTATGGCTTTAAGCTATTGATATTGCAGGAAACTACCTACCGAGCTGGACCGCGCCTGCTTCGGCTCGCGCCGTCCTGGGCGACTAAGCCCGCAAAGGTGGCCAAGTCGTGATCGGACGGCAGGAGCAGCATCAACTCCGCAGCAAAGCTGCACCTGCCAGCGCCAGCCAAGCGCCGATCAAGATAAAGCCGCCGGTCGGCGCGGCAAACGGGAACAGGCGGTGGGCCGTGAAGGCGCGAAGCGCGATGTCGCCGGAAAACAGAGCCGCACCCAAGACCCACGCGGCCAGCACGGCGATCGCCAGCGGCCGCCATAGCGTCCCTTGCTGAATGAGCGCGGCGCCGCCGACGACGGCCGCGGCATGAAACAGAAGCATAGAGGCGGCGCTGTCGAGGCCGGCGCCCGGCGCAACATGCGCGCCGGCCGCGGCGAGCATGATGCCGCCCGCGCCCATCAGACCGGCCAGCGCAATCAGGATCGTGAGTGCCATTGTTCAAGGTTAGCCGATAACGGCCAGGCGAGGAAATGACTTCGAGTTCAGCAATCAGTGAAATGCGTAGTCGATGCCGCCGCGAAAAATGTTGGTGCGAAAGTTGACCGTTTCGGGAGTGCCGGGCACAACGTCGAAGGCCTGCCAATGGCCGAAGTCAGCGTATAAATATTCAAGCTTGAAGGTCAAATTCGCCGCGAGGATCGTCTCGATGCCGCCGCCGATAGTCCAGCCGGCGCGGAAATCGCTGCTCGAAGCGGGCCAGAATGCGTCCCAAGACTTGATGTCGCCGACCGCGAGGCCGCCCGTCACATAAGGCAGCCAGCCGCCGTTCGATCCGACGGCGTAACCGATCCGCCCGCGTAAAGTACCAAACGACTGCATATCGGCGCCGCAGGCATGGGGCGCCGAGGAGTTCGCGCCGCAAATGTTGGAGGCGGTGGTTGCGGTTGAACCGTGCGGCTTGCGGCAGTCCCGATGAATGCGCTTGTGATGAAGATGGCAACGATCAGCGTGACCGGAAAACAAATCATTCTGGCTCCCCCGATTCGGCCGTATATCGCGAGGGGAGTTCAACGAGACTAAGCTTAGTACGTAGAAGTACGGGATTTTTGGGCGGTGTGGCAATCTTGTCGCAGTGAACGGTTGCGCCGCCGAGCGGCGCACGGTCGAAGGCCCTGCCCTGTCGGCCAATGACCTAGTTGCGAGATCGCGACGATGACGGCCTAACTCTCACACCGGCACTTCGCCCCTGAGCATCAGGCGATACAAATAACGGCGCTCGTTCATGTCGTAGTCGGGATTGGCCTGGTGCATGACGCTACGGTTGTCCCAGATCACCCAGTCGCCGTCGCGCCACCGGTGGCGGTACTCGAATTTCTTCTGCGTCGCGTGCTGCATCAATTCGTCGATCAGCTTGAGCGCATCGTCATCGTCCATGCCAACGATGGACTCCATGCGCACCGGATTGAGAAACAGCGCCTTGCGGCCGTTGTCGGGATGGGTGCGCACCACCGGGTGAACGCCCGGCGGCGGCAGCTTGGCCCGGCTCTCATCGTTGAGGCCTGACAGCGCGCGGGGGCTGTATTTGCTCTGATAGACATGCACGGCCTTGAGCCGGTCGAGACGCCGTTTGGTGGCGTCCGGCAGATCGTCATAGGCCTCATGCATATTGACGTATTGGGTGTCACCGCCGCGCGACGGCAGCTCGACCGCGAACAATGTCGTCGCCTTGGGCGGGGCAGGATGATTGGAATGGTCGGTGTGGAAGGTCTCGCCCGGTATCATCCGCTTGCCGTTTACGAAGATGTCGTTGGAGACGTAATAGACGTCGGGATGGCCGGGGACATGCTGCTCCTTCCGATCGTGAATCTGCAGTTCGCCGAACACTTGCGCAGCGGCCTTGAACTCGTCCGGATCAAAATCCTGCTCGCGCATGACCAGCACGTGATGCTCGGCAAAGGCGCGATTGAGCACGGCGCGGGTTTCGGCGTCGACTGGCTCGGTGAAATCGATACCCACCACCTCGGCGCCGGTATGGCCGCCTAGCGGCGCTATGGTGAAGGACGTCATGGAGGCTGCCTCCCGGGCCTGTTTTGTATCAACGCTATCGCCGACGGCTTGACGGATCAAGCGGACAGAATGACCCTCTCCCGCACCGGCGCGACCAATCGGATGGCCCTTTGTCGCTGCCGCGAATTAATCAAAGCGGCAGCACCGGGGCGGACGGCCTCGATCGGAGGCCAGCCGGACCGGCGCAGCCGATTCTCGGTTCAGAACGATAATCGCTGTGTTATGAGCGTCTCTAGCGCAAGAAACAAATAACAAACAAACAATAGCCGCATTTGGCGGCGGACAACACGGCGAGAATTTGGCGCGTCTGCCCGCTCAACAGATGCTTGGCATGCAAAAATGGGCAGCGTGTAAATCCCCGATGATGCTATGACGCCCCCGCGCCTCGTTGACGTCAACGAGCTGCATCCGTCCGCTTAGCCTCGCCAAGCTTGATGTTTGGCGGGGCTTTTGTTTCCGGGCGGCAACAACAAACGTGTAACGAGTAGGAGTCTAATCGCATGAAATCGACGACCTTCGTGATCGCTGCGGCGGCCATCATAGTGTTCGCGCAATCCGCGCAGGCCCACGAACATCACTACCGGCATCATCATCACCGGTTCATCAGCCGCAATTCTGCGCAACCGCGCTCGGGATGGGTGCCGGGAGGTGAATTCGCGTGGCAGCCGCAACCCTATGCGGCGCCGGCCGCATTCGCGCCGACAGCACCGGCATTTGAGACCTATCCGCAGCGCACCGCCGATAGCGGACGCGATGATCGGCGCCCCGCAGAATGGTGCGGCTGGGAGATGCGGCGCCTTGTCAGCGGCGACCCTGGTCCGGCCTATAATCTCGCGCGCAATTGGGCGCATTGGGGGCGCTCCGGACCAGCGGGCGTCGGCGCCATCGTGGTCTGGCCGCATCATGTCGGCAAGATCGTGGGCCAGGAAAATGGAGCGTGGGTGATCGAATCGGGTAATGACGGCCACGCCCTGCGCACCCGGCCGCGCTCGATCGCAGGCGCCATCGCCATCCGCTGGGGCTGAGCCCAGTCGCGTCGATTTATTCCACAACAAAAAAGGGCCGCCCGGTCACCGGGCGGCCCACTTTTTTCGACATCGCGTCGCCGGTCTTGTCACCCGATTCCGTCGCAAGGTTAAGCGAAGGTGACACGAACCTCGCGGGATGCCCGTCGCTGATCCGAAACGCACATCGCCCGGCACATCTTTAAGTGAAGAAATCCTAAATGCGCGCGATTGGAGGACTTTGGATTCATGAAAAAGTGAAGCCTTTCTGCAATAACATCTGCAGCCAACGGCGTATCCACGATCGAGTTGTTCATGACCAAGTCATTGAAGCGGTTCTTGGCCTTTGACTCTTCTTCAGCGACTGCACGCGAAGCGATCGATGCTCTGGTGATCTTCTCCATGGCGATTATCGCCTACAAGGCGATCGCCGACTGGGGCGGGCTCACGATCCTGCACAATGTTCTCGGCATCGAGCCGGTAAGACCGTCATTTTTGTACTTCTTCGGCATGGCGCTGGTGCTGTTTAGCACTCGCCGAAATCGGCGATCAGCGCAGCGAGCGAACCAAGCGCCTGGCGGCGGAGCGCCGCGCCCAAACGGCGTCGATGCGCGATCCATTGACGCAGCTGCCGAACCGGCGGCAATTTCAAACCGACGTCAGTGCCGCGCTGAAGAAGTCCGACAACAAAATGAGCGTGCTGCTGCTGGGGCTCGATCAATTCAAGAAACTCAACGAAGTGTACGGCCATGTCGGCTGCGACGAGGCCCTGGTGCAGGTCGGCTCGCGAATCCGCGATCGCGCCGCGCCGGGCGACATCTTTGCCCGGATCGGCGACGACGAGTTTGCCTTGTGTCTGGCGGGAAGCGACCCGGAAACCGCGCGGCGGATCGCCTGTTCGCTGGTCGAGATCGTCAAGAAGCCGGTGCAGATCGGCATCGAGCAGCACACCATCGGCGCCAGCGTCGGCATTGCGCAAGCCGGCCGCGGCCACATGACGGTCGACGAGCTGTTGCGCTGCGCCCACGTCGCGCTGTCGCGCGCCCGGAATACCCACACCGAATACTGCTTCTTCGACCCGAAAATGGATGCGCATGTCCGCGAGCGATCGCTGCTGGAAAAGGACTTGCGCGCCGCGATCGGCGGCTACGAAATCCGACCCTATTATCAGCCCATCATCGATCTGAAGACGACGCGGATCGTCGGCTTCGAGAGCTTGGGCCGCTGGCAACATCCGGTCAGCGGCATGATCATGCCGGACAAGTTCATTCCGCTGGCCGATGAGCTCGGTTTGATGGACATGATATCGGGCCAGCTGTTCGGTGATGCCTGCCGCGACGCCGTCAAATGGCCGGAGGACGTGTCACTGTCGTTCAACTTCTCGCCATCGCAGCTTGCCGATCGCAGGTTCGCCGACGCCGTCCTGACCGTCCTCCATGACGCCGGGTTGCCGCCACATCGCCTGGAAGCGGAAATTACCGAAAGCGCGCTGGTCGAGGATTTGGAGGCAACGCGCCACGCCATCCAGACGCTGCACAATTCCGGCGTCCGCATCGTGATCGATGATTTCGGCACCGGCTATTCGAGTTTGTATCACTTATATGAACTGCGCTTCGACAAGCTCAAGATCGATCGGCGCTTCGTCCAAGAGCTCGCCACCAGCAGCGAGAGCGAAGTCTTCATGCGCGCCATTATCGGCCTGTGCAAAGGCCTCAATCTGCTGGTCACCGCCGAGGGCGTCGAAACCGAGGCGCAGGCGGCGGCCGTGCTTGCGCACGGCGCGCAGCAGGCGCAGGGCTTCCTGTACGGCCAGGCCGTCCCGGCGAGCGAGGTTCTGCAATTGCTCGCTGCCGCCTCACCGGCGCGGCTTGTGGCCTGACGCCGCCGCACGGCGCCCTACTCCACCCCCGCGCGTCCGATCGCGACATAGCGGAACTGAGCCCGCGACATTTCCTCCGGGCGATAGATGTTGCGCAGATCGACGATCACCGGTTGCGCCATCACGCCCTTGAGCCGGACTAGATCCAACGCTCGGAACTGCTCCCATTCGGTAGCGATGACCACGGCATTGGCGCCTTCAGCGGCGTCATAAGCGCTGTTGCAATAGTCGATGTCCGGCAACAGCCGCTTGGCCTGTTCCATGCCGGCCGGATCGTAGCCGCGCACCGTGGCGCCGAGGTCGTGCAGCGCGGTGATCAGCGGGATCGCCGGCGAATCGCGCGTGTCGTCGGTATTCGGCTTGAAGGTGAGGCCGAGGACGGCGACGGTCTTGCCGCGCACCGATCCGTCGAGCGCCGCCATAACCTTGCGCGCCATGGCGCGCTTGCGCTGCTCGTTGACGGCGAACACGGTCTCGACGATGCGCAGCGCCACGCCGCGGTCCTGCGCGGTCTTCAATAGGGCGCTGGTGTCCTTGGGAAAGCACGAGCCGCCGAAACCCGGACCGGCATGCAGAAATTTCCCGCCGATCCGATTGTCGAGTCCCATGCCGCGCGCGACTTCCTGCACGTCGGCGTCAACCGCTTCGCACAGGTCGGCGATCTCGTTGATGAAGGTGATCTTGGTGGCGAGGAAGGCATTGGAGGCGTATTTGATCAGCTCGGCGGTGCGCCGGCTGACATAGATGATCGGCGGCGTATTCAGATACAGCGGCCGGTAGATCTCCGCGAGCACGGCACGCGCGCGGGTGTCTTCGGTGCCGACCACGATGCGGTCGGGATGCTTGAAATCCTGGATCGCGGCGCCCTCGCGCAGGAATTCCGGATTGGAGACGACCTGGATCTCGGCGTCTGGACGTTTCTGGCGCAGGATGTGCTCGATTTCGTCGCCGGTGCCAACCGGCACCGTGGATTTGGTGACGACGACCGCATCGGCGCTAAGCTGCGGCGCGATTTCACGCACCGCGTCGTAAACGAAGCTCAGATCGGCGTGGCCGTCGCCGCGGCGCGACGGCGTGCCCACCGCGATGAACACCGCCTCGGCGTCGCCGATGCGCGAACTGTCGAGGGCGAATCCGAGACGGCCCTGGCGCATATTGGCTTTGATCAGATCGGCGAGCCCCGGCTCGAAGATCGGAATTTCGCCGCGATTGAGCGCGGCTACCTTGGCGGCATCCTTGTCGATGCAGGCCACCTGGTGACCGAAGTCGGCAAAGCAGGCGCTTGAGACGAGGCCGACATAGCCGGCACCGATCATGGTCACGCGCATGGCGTCTCCTTCTTTCCCTTCATCACCCTCAATCCAGCCCCTGGTCCAGCCCCGCCTCAGCCCCCTCGATCGGCGGCGCGGATGAAATCGGCGCGATTTCGGCGACCTTGGCGCTGCGTTTCATCAGCAAGACCCAGCGCCGGCCAAACAATGCCAGCACCAGCCCCCCGTAGACCATGCCACCAAGCAATGCCAGCAGCGCCAGTTCCGATTCGTTTTGGAACCTGGACCATGACGATAACAGTCGCGTGACGAACGGGTCGGCGATCAACAAAACGAGGGCCAGCGCGACGCCGGCGGCGGCAAGCTTCATGAGCGAGGATTTCAGCGAGGCGTCGGTGGCGATGACGCGTGCGCGATGCGCGAAAATCAGCACCAGGATGAAATTGATCCAGGCGCCGATCGAGGTGGCGAGCGCCAGGCCAACCTGGGCCAGCGGCGTCATCAGCGCGATCTTGAAGACGATGTTGACGGCGGTGCCGATCAGCGCCGCCTTGACCGGTGTCGCGGTGTCGCCGCGGGCGTAGAACGGCGCGACCACGCTGCGGATCAGCACGAATGGGACTAAGCCGATGGTGTAAGCCATCAGCGTCATCGCCGCGGCATGCGCATCGGCCGCGGTAAACGCACCGCGCATGAACAAGGCGCGCATGATCAGCTCCGGAACTACCAGAAAGCCGACGACGCACGGGATCGCAAGGAGGAGGGCAAATTCGATGGCGCGATTTTGGGCCGAACGTGCGCCCACCTCGTCGCCCGCAGCCAGCCGATGCGTCATTTCCGGCACCAGCACCGTGCCTACCGCGATGCCGATCACGCCGATGGGGAGCTGGTCGATCCGGTCGGCGTAATACAGCGCCGAGATGGCGCCAGCCGACAGAAAGCTGGCGATGATGGTGTCGGCAAACAGTGCGAGTTGGGTACCGGCCGAGCCGACGGTCGCCGGGATGAGCGCGGTGAAGAAACGTCTCACGTCGCTATCGAGCCGCAGCGTGCGGAAGACGGTCGTGGCGCCGGCGTAAAACGTATCGCCGCCGACGAGCGTCGCTTGGAGGACGCCCGATATCAGCACACCCCAGGCCGCGGCATAGCCGGCACCAGGGAAGAATGCGGCGCAGGCCAACGTCGCCATCATGGTGATATTGAGCAGGATCGGCGCTGCGGCCGCGGTGGCGAAGCGGTGCAAAGCATTGAGGATGCCGCTCCACAATGTCACCAGCGTGATCAGCAGCAGATAGGGAAATGTGATGCGCGTCAGCGACACCGCCAGCGCGAATTGGTGCGGCTCGCGCGAAAAGCCCGGTGCCAAGAGCTCGATCACTTGCGGGGTGAACAGCAGCGCCAGCGCGAGGAGCACGACCTGCGACGCGAGCAAAAGCGTAAAAATGCGGTCGCCGAACGCGCCCGCCGCCCGCTCCCCTTCCTGGGTGCGGATTCGCGCATAGGCCGGAATGAAGGCGGCATTGAACGCGCCCTCGGCGAAGATGGCGCGGAAATGATTCGGCAGCCGGAACGCGACGAAAAACGCGTCGGCGGTCGGCCCGGCGCCAAGGATGGCGGCGAGCATGATGTCGCGCATGAAGCCGGTCAGACGCGACAGAAGCGTGTAGCCGCCGACGGTGAGAATCTTCTTGAGCATCGTCGATTAGGTACCACGATCCGCTCGGCCCCGCGAAAGCGGAGACCCAGGAGACCGAAATGTAGGTCTGAAGCCCGCCTGCGCGGGAATAAGCGGGGCCGAGCCCTAGCCCGCCAGCGCCCGGCGGACGGCATCGATAATGCGGTCCTGCACCGGTGGCTCGAGATAGGCGTGCATCGGCAGGCTGATGACTTCCTTCGACAATTGCTCGCTGACTGGAACGCCGCCGTCGGCCACCGGAAAGTCGCGATAGGCCGGCTGGCGATGCAGCGGCTTGGTGTAATAGATCGCGGTCGGAATGCCTTCCGCTTTCAGCGCGGCGGCGAACACATCGCGGCGTGCCGGGTCGACGCGCAGCGTGTACTGCGCCCACACCGAGCTCGATTCGTTGCCCACCCGCGGAACCGTCGCTATGTCTGCAAGCGCGCCGGAATAGCGCGCCGCCACCCGATTACGGGCCAGGATCTCGTCGGGAAAAATCTTCAGCTTCTCGATCAGCACCGCGGCCTGGATGGTGTCGAGCCGGCCGGTGATGCCGATGCGCGCGGCCTCGGAGCGGTCGACGCCCTCGCCATGCAGGCGCAGGCTCTTCACCCGCGCCGCCAAGGCATCGTCATCGGTGAACACGGCGCCGCCATCGCCATAGCAGCCAAGCGGCTTCGCCGGAAAAAAGCTGGTTGCGGTCGCCGTCGCCACCGCGCCGAGCTTTTTGCCGCGATAGCTCGCGCCGAAACCCTGCGCCGCATCGTCGAGCACCAAAAGCCCGTGCGCCGCGGCGATCGCGCCGATGGCGTCGTGATCGGCCGGCAGCCCGAACAGGTCGACCGGAATGATCGCGCGCGGCTTAAGCCCGCGCTTGCTGGCCGTGGCGATCGCGCGCTCACAGCTTGCCGGATCGAGGTTGAAGGTCTCTGGCGCGACATCGGCGATGATCGGCGTGGCACCCAACAGCGCCACCATCTCGGCGGTGGCGTGATAGGTGAAGGACGGGCAAATCACCGCATCGCCGCGCCCGATCTCCCACGCCATAAGCACGAGCAGGAGCGCGTCGGTGCCGCTGGCGCAGCCGATCGCATGACGGACGCCGGCAAAGGCGGCAAGCCCGGCTTCGAATTCGCGCACCTCCGGACCCTGGACAAACTGGCAGTGCGTCAGAACGCGCGCCACCGCGTCATCAATCGCACGGCCAAGCCGACGGCGCTGGGCCGCGACGTCGATGAACGGGATCGGCTTGTCGTCCACACGAATATGCTGATTCATGGTCGGAGTTGGCTACTTTTTGTTGCGATCCCGGTGGGGACGACAGTGACGCGTCAGCCGACGACGCGCCGTGGGCCTTTCCGCTGCGGCACCGAAGACGAGGCGGAGCGCGTGTCGAGGCAGCGGATGGCGATTTCGAGGCTGGCGACGGCCTCGTCGCCGGTCACAGGAGGCGATTGGCCGGTACGGATCGCATTGACGAAGGCAGCCAGTTCCGAGCGCAGCGGCTCCGCATAGCCGATCGACAAATGCCGCATCGAATAGCTGCCGTCGGGTTGGAAGCCGAAACATTCGGTGACTTGCAGCGTCAATAGATCGCCGATGAGATATTTGTCGCGCGTAGCGATATGGATAGTGCGCGCCTTGAACGGGGTGAGCCAGTTGGTGTTGATGTGCGCCAATACGCCGGAGGCGGTGCGGAACTGCAAGAGCGCGATATCTTCGCGCTCGGCGACCGCGCTCGAGGTCTGCGGCTGAATCTCGACGATTTCCGATTCGGTGAACCAGCGGATCAGATCGATGTCGTGCACGGCGAGATCGATGACAACGCCGACGTTGGACATGCGCGGCGGAAACGGTCCGACCCGGGTGATGGCGATCGAGAGAATATCCTGATCCTGAATCGCGCGCTTGATCGATTGGACCGCCGGATTGAAGCGCTCGACATGACCGACCATCAGCGTGACGCCGGCGCGCCGCGCCGCGGCGACAATGGCGCGGCTTTCCTCGACCGTCGGGGCGATCGGCTTCTCCACCATCACATGGACGCCGCGCCCGGCGCAGGCGATGGCGATGTCGCGATGCAGATGCGTCGGCGCCGCGATGGTGACGGCATCGACGCCCTCGCGCAGCAGCGCTTCGGTATCGTCGAATGCGGCGCATCCGAGATTGCGGGCGACCGTCTCGCGGCGCTTGCGGTCGGGATCGGCAACGCCGACCAGCTTTACCCCCCGCAATTCGGACAAGACGCGGGCATGGTTGCTGCCCATCACGCCGACGCCGGCAACGCCGATGCGCAGCGTATCTGCGCCTAGTCTTTCTGCATCACCCATGAGCCCCCTCGCTACCTGGAGCCAAACCCCACTGTTTTCCCGTAGCACGCCCCATGCCAACTGGCGACCAGACATCCGGGGAAATTCGTACACGAATTGATTCAGAGGCTTACGATGCTGGAATCTTATCGCTCAACCGAAATCGCCAACGCGAAGAAGTGCTTGCCATGTGCGATGGACGCCGTCTTATCTTTGGCCTATGCTATGGCATATGCTGGAGGTTGGTATGTCGGAACGGCGCGTCAAGCTATTTAGAAACGGGCGAAACCAGGCCGTGCGGATTCCGCGCGAATTCGAGCTCCCCGGCGACGACGCCATTGTCCGCAAGGACGGCGAGAAACTGATTATTGAGGCCGCGCTACCCCAATCTTTGCTAGCGCTGCTGGCGACCCTTTCTCCGATTGAGGAAGAATTGCCCCCCATTACCGATCCGATTCCCGATCCGATTGACGTTTGATGCCGTACCTCCTCGACACCAACGTCCTCTCTGACATTGTTCGCCATCCTCACGGACGAGTGGTCGAAAAGATAAGGGCCGTCGGTGAGGACCAGATTTGCACGAGCATAATTGTCACAGCGGAGCTCCGGTATGGCGTCGCTAAAAAGCGCTCCGCAAGGCTGGCGGCGCAGCTTGAGATCGTGCTCGGCGCACTTCACATCGTTCCCTTCGATGCACCTGCCGACCGTATCTATGGCTCGATCCGCAATCAGCTTGAGGAGGTCGCCAAGCCAATAGGCGGAAACGATCTCTTGCTCGCCGCTCAGGCCGTCGCTCTCAACTATATATTGGTCAGCGACGATCGGGATTTTACGCGAGTCAAAGGCCTCATGCTCGAGAATTGGCTGCGCTAACTTCAAGCGAACTTACGTTCACGACCGGCGATAATCGTCCTCGATGCGGACGATATCGTCCTCGCCGAGATAACTGCCGGTCTGCACCTCGATCAGTTCGAGCTCGATCTTGCCCGGATTTTCCAAACGATGCTTGGCACCGCTTGGAATATAGGTTGAATTCGTTTTCGTGCAGGATCTTGGTCTCGTCGCCGATGGTGACGCGCGCCGTGCCGCGCACCACCACCCAATGCTCGGCGCGATGATGATGCAGCTGCAGCGACAGCCGGCCGCCCGGCTTTACCACGATCCGCTTGACCTGGAACCGCGATCCCTGATCGATCGCGTGATACGAGCCCCAGGGTCGATGCACCTTCAAATGTTCCTCGGTGACCGCCGGTGCCACGTCCTTGAGCTTCTGCACGATACGCCGCAGGCCGTCGCCATCTTCGCGCTTGGCCACCAGCACCGCGTCGTCGGTGGTGACCACGACCAGATTCTCGACGCCGAACAGCGCCACGAGCTGCTTGTCGCTCGCGACATAGGAGCCGCGCGAATCGACAAAGACGACCGAGCCGGGACCGTGGCCACTGTTGCCGAGGCCGTCGCGTTCTGACAGCTCCCACACCGCCTGCCACGAGCCGACATCCGACCAACCGTAGGAGACCGGCATCACGGCGGCGCGCTTGGTGCGCTCCATCACCGCATAGTCGATCGATTTCGCGGTGGCGCGGGCAAACGACGGCTTGTCGAGCGTAACGAAGCCGAGATCGGCGCCCGCGCTCTCCACCGCAGCCCTCACCGCGGCAACGCTGTCCGGCTCGAAACCGTTATATTCGTCGAGCAGCAGACCGGCGCGAAACATGAAGTTGCCGGAATTCCACAAATAGCCTTCCTTGACATAGCGCTCCGCGGTCTTGGCGTCCGGCTTTTCGACGAACTGATCGATGGCAAAAATGTCAGTGCCGATCGCGCCGCCGGCGCGGATATAGCCGTATTCGGTCGCCGGCCGTGTCGGCCGCACGCCGAAGGTCACGATACGATCGGCGGTCGCCGCAGCCGCCGCCAGGCCGCAGACCTTGGCGAAAGCCGCAGGATCGGTGACGACGTGATCGGCGGCCAGCGCCACGATCAGCGGATCGCCGTCGCGCTTGACTGCGAACGCCGCGCCGGCGGCGATCGCCGGGCCGGAATCGCGCCGCATCGGCTCCAGCATGATATCGGCCTCGACGCCGATCGCCCCAAGCTGCTCGGCGACGACAAAGCGGTATTGATTGTTGGTGACGACGATAGGCCGGCCGAACAAGGCCGGATCGGAAACCCGGCGAATGGTCTCCTGAAACGTCGAATGCGGACCAAACAGCGGCAAAAACTGCTTGGGACGGCCCTCGCGCGAAGCCGGCCAGAGCCGGGTGCCGGCGCCGCCGCACATGATCAGCGGGATGATCGATTGAGCCAAAGTATGCCCTTCACAGATTGCGCTGGAACGTGTCTTTCAAGGGACGGCAGTGTGCCACAGGCAAGTTAAGAACCCTTAAGCGATTTCGGTCCGGCGATGGACCGAGCGGATCGAAAACGGCGTGCCGGCCCGCTTTATTTCTTGCGCAGCACGCGTCCCGCCACCGCGTCAAGCTTCTTGACGAGCTTCGGATCACGCGCCTTCGGCGCGGTGATCAACGCGTTGTCGAGTGCGCGATCGGAGCCGATGGGACACGGTTCGTGCTGACGCGGAAAATCCTTGGCCAGGCGCGCCACCAACTGCGCGGCCTTCGCGGCATTGGCCATCAATACCTTGATGATGTCCTGCACGGTGACGGCATCATGGTCGGGATGCCAGCAATCGAAGTCGGTCACCATGGCGACGGTCGCATAGCAGAGCTCGGCTTCGCGCGCGAGCTTCGCTTCCGGCATGTTGGTCATGCCGATCACCGAATAGCCGAGATTCTTATAAGTCAGACTCTCGGCGAGCGTCGAGAATTGCGGCCCCTCCATGCAGACATAGGTGCCGTCGCGAACCACGGCGATGCCCTCGGCCATCGCGGCTTCCGCGAGGTGGATGCGCAACCGCGGCGACACCGGATGCGCCATCGACACGTGCGCGACGCAGCCCTTGCCGAAGAATGAGCTTTCGCGCTTGTAGGTGCGATCGACGAACTGATCGACCAGGACAAAGGTGCCGGGCGGCAGCTCCTCCTTGAAGGAACCGCAAGCCGACAGTGAGACGAGATCGGTGACGCCGGCGCGCTTGAGCACGTCGATATTGGCGCGATAGTTGATATCGGACGGCGACAACCGATGGCCGGGACTGTGGCGCGACAGAAACACCACCGGCAGGCCGGCGATCTCACCGATGCGCAGCGGCCCCGACGGCGCGCCCCATGGGCTCTTGACGGTCTTCGACCGTACTTTTTCCAGGCCGGGAAGCTCGTAAATGCCTGAGCCGCCGATGATGCCGAGCACCGCCTTGGTCATGAGCAATCGCCTTCCTCGCAGACAATCAAATCAATGATGCAGCAGCACCATCGAGATCTCGGGAATATAAGTGATGATCAGCAAGGCGGCAAAATTGAGCAACAGGAACGGCAGCACGCCGAGATAGATGCGGCTCAACGGCGCGTTGAAGATCGCCTGCGAGGAAAACAGATTCAAGCCGAACGGTGGTGTATACATCCCGAGGCTGAGATTGACGGCGACGATGATGCCGAAGTGGATGGGGTCGACACCGACCGCGCGAACGATCGGCAGCAACAGCGGTGTCAGGATCAGGATCGCGGCCGGCGGCTCGAGGAAGCTACCGGCGATCAACAGGCCGACATTGAGAATCAGAAGCAGCTCCCACTTCGACATGTGCAGTGCGTCGATCGAGGCGACGATCTGCTGCGGAATGCCGCTCGTCGTGAGCAGCCAGGAATAGATGCCGGCCGAGGTGACAATGAGCAGGATCTGCGAAATAAGAAACGCCGAGCTCATCAGAATCTGCCAGCAACGCCACAGGTCGACTTCGCGATAGATGACCATGGTGACGAACAGCGAATAGACAACGGCGACGCCGGCGGCCTCGGTCGGCGTGAACACGCCGCCATAGATACCGCCGAAGATCACGACCAGCGAGCCGATCGACCAGCTTGCATCCTTGCTGGTCTTCCAGATGGTGTCCCATCGCGCCTTGACGCCGAGCGGAACGCCCTTCAGCCGCGCATAGGTCATGACAAAAGCAGCGTCGATGACACCGATGAGAATGCTCGGCAGGATGCCCGCGGTAAACAACTGCACCGCGGACTGCTCGGCCGACACGGCGTAGAGGATCATGGCAATCGAGGGCGGGATGACGACAGCGATCGCTCCCGACGAGGCGATCAGGCCGACGGCAAAGCGCTCGTTGTAACCACCCTCCTTCAAGGACGGGTAGATCATCCGGCCCATGGCGACGACGGTGCCTACGGCGGTATGCGACATCGCGCCGAACAATTCAGAAGCGGCAACGGTGGTCACCGCAAGCGAGCCGCGGACGCCGCCGACGATTGCCATGACCATGTTGATGATGCGCCGCGCGATGCCGCCCTGCGCCATGATCTCTCCGGCCAGCACAAAGAACGGCACCGCCAATAGCGGAAAATTATCCAGACTGCCGAACATGTAAGTCTGGATGGCGTCGGTCGGAATATCGCGGGAAACGGTCATCACTGCGACGATCGAGGTCACGAGCAAAATGAGAAAGATGGGAATGCCGAGGATGAGCCCAAGCACGGGCACGCCGAAAAAGACGAGATAGCCCATTGCCCCCGCCCCTCAGTGCAAAGTGCCGGCGGCGCCGGTGTTACTTGCGCCGCGCCGCCACCGCACGATAAGCCGGATCGCGACCAGCAGCCCCATCAAGCGTGTAGCCAATCGGCACCATCGCCTGCGGAATGACCAGCGGAAAATTCGCCGCCTGGCTGCGTTCGTCGAATGCTGCAAGCTCGGTAATCACCGGCCAGGCGAACACGGTCACCGCGATTGCCGTCGCGATCAATACCAGCTCGGAAAATACGTTGACGAGCTCGCGCAGCTTCGGCGGCAGCATGTTGACAACGACGTCCATGCGAATCTGCCGCCCTTCCCAGGCCACGGCGCAGCAGCCGGTGAACACGCAGCCGACCATGAGGAAAAGCATGATCTCCTCGGCCCACGGAATCGAAATGCTGAAAAAGTAGCGGCCGATAATGTTGGCGAAATTAATTGCCACGCTTGAAATCAGACAGACCGCCGCCACGGTGCGGGTGATCGCAAGCAGCCCGTGTACGCCTTTGATTATGCCGTCGATCACTCTTGTCCCTTTCGCAAAGGCATTTCAATCTCCCGGTCGGTACCCGCTTCTGCTTGAGAACCAGCAGCTCAGGCATCGCTTTAAGCGCTGTCGCTTTTATCGCTTGGCGGTCGGCTGCGGCGGATGAGTGCAACCATATATTGTTCCGCTGGCGACGTTAGATGATGGCGAAGTGCCGAACAACGAGAATTTCGTTCGGCGCCCAATTCGTCTTCCTAGTGAATATGGCGTGCTGCCTCCGTGACTATTTGATAGGCAGCGCTCAGTTGAGGGTTCGACTTCGAGATGTCGCCGCCGACGCTCGCCAGCGCGTCAAGCATTGCGGATTGATCAGCCGCCGACAGGTTGATCAGCTCGCCGCCATGGTCTGTCCAGACTTGGCGCGCCTTGGCATTGAAATCGATCATCCACGGATCGGTGACGGCCGCTTGCGATTGGGCGTCTCGTTCGACAATCTGTTGCAGTTCCGACGGCAGTGAATCGTACCACTTTTTGCTGAACTCGACGATTCCGAAGATGGCAGGCTGGCCCGTTTCGGTCACGTATTTCGCGGCATCCCAGTAGTGCATGGTGGTGAAGACGGCAACGCTGGAGACGGCGCCGTCGATCGCATTATCGTGCAGCGCCGGCAGCACGTCGCCCAGGGTCATTGGCTTCGGCGTCGCGCCCAGTCGCTGTATTGCCTCGGCTTGAAATTGCGAGGCGAAAACGCGAATCTTCTTGCCCTTGAGATCCGCCAGACGGCGGATCGGCGTGGTGGCAATAATGGAAGATTGCGCCACCATGAACAGCGCACCGCCGTGCAGGCCCTTGTTGGCGCCCAGACCGAGCATTAGCGCGCGCACCGCCGGATCAGCGGCGAGCCGTCGGCCATCGGCCATGAATTTGACAAGGCCGGGCGCCGCCAGGACTTCGAAACGTTCATCAATGCCGGCGAGAAATTCCGGCGGAACAACCAGGCATTGGATTTCGCCAAATTGCACGCCCTCGGCTTCCCGCTGTGTCGCACCCAATTGGCTCGAAGGGTAGATCTCGACCTTGATTCGCCCGTTTGAATCCTTCTCGAGTGCCGCCGCGTAATTCTTGGCGAATTCGTGCAAGGGATCGTCGACGGTCGCCAGCGCAATTTTCATTACGTAGGTCTTATCGCCCGCCGCCGGCGCGGCGGAGGACATTGCAAGAGAGAAAAGGGTTGCACCGGCGCAAATGCGCGCGACGACTTCACGGGCGCTGATAAGCATTAGGTGCCTCCGGCCGCCACTGCCACAAAGGACCGGAACCGCGTCAGGGGCGACTTCCAATCATTGGCTCGGCTTCTGCCGCGTCCGCGCCGCGGCGTCCGCTACGATTTTATAGGCTGCGGCAAGCTCCGGGTCCGTTTTCGACACATCCGCGCCGACGCTGGAAAGCGTTTTCATCATCGCAGCCTGCTCGTCGGGTGGCAGATTGATCTGTTCGCCTCCGGCGGCAAGCCAAGCGGCTTCTGATTTATTGTGCAGATCCGTGGCAACGGACCGAATTGCAATCGATTGCTCGGCGGCGTCCTTGTCGATGATCTTCTGCAGATCCGGCGGCAGCGAATCGTACCACTTCTTATTGACTTCAGCGACGAGGAAAATTGCCGGCTGACCGATCATGGTGATGTATTTGGACACGTCTATGAAGTGCAAATGGACAAACGGTCCGACGCCGGCGACCGCGCCATCGATCGTACCTTGCTGAAATGCCGGCAAGACATCGCCGAGCGTCATGGCGATCGGCGCCACGCCGAGACGGTTCCACGCCTCGCTTTGGAATTTCGACGCGAAGGTCCGAAGCTTCTTGCCCTTGAAATCCGCAAGACGGCGGATGGGAGTCTTTGAAATCACGTCGGACGGTTCGGCCATCATCAGCGCGACGCCATGCAGCCCTTTGTTGGCGCCAAGCGACAGCATGAGCTTGATCACAGCGGGATCGGCCGCCACCCTCTGGCCGTGCGCCATCGAATCGACGAGCCCCGGAGCGGCCATGACCTCGAAGCGTTCGTCGACGCCGACAAAGAATTCAGGCGGGATAACCGAACATTGGATGGAGCCGAATTGCGTGCCTTCGATCTGTCGCGGGATGGAGCCGAGCTGGCTCGCCGGATAGACTTCGGCCTTGATGCGTCCGCCGGAGTCCTTTTCAACCGCCGCCCCGAACATGGCGCCGAATGTATCCGGCACGTCGTGAACGGTCGGCGCTGAGATTTTCATGACGTAGGTTTTTTCTTGCGCTTGTGCGACGCCGAGCTGCAGCGCCAACGCCGCGCCGAACGCGCCCACGGCGGCGATCGAACACGCAATACGTCCCAGTTTGATGACGTTCATATTGCCCTCCCTGTCGGCAACGCCCGCGCCGCGTCAAGGCGGCGTCGAACTTCCCCATGCCGGACGGCAAGGATACAACAATTCAACAAAGGTCGCGCCCCGAATAGCGCTATGTGACGGACTGCCGCGCCCGGCCGCAGGACGCAGCCTCTTTCCTTCGGATCTATTGTTTCCCAGTCGGTTGCGCGGCGCCGGCGAAATTCGGCACCGCCTCGCGCAGCACGCCATAGATCGCCGCGCGTTCGCCGGCGTCGAGGTCGCGCTCGAGTCTCGCGATCCAGCCTCGCACCGCCGCGATCGACGGGCAGACCGGCTTCGCCGCGACGACGCCCTCGATGCCGATCTCGGAACTGCCCTCCTCGGCCGCGAACAGGATTTCATTGAGCCGCTCACCGGGACGGATGCCGGTGAACACGATGTCGACGTCGCGTCCCGGCTCCAGACCGCTCAACCGGATCATGCGTTCGGCGAGATCGACGATTTTGATGGGCTGGCCCATGTTGAGCACATAGACCGCCGTATCGGAACGCACCGGACCGAGCGCGTGGCTCGCTGCCGTGATGACGAGATCGCAGGCTTCGCGGATGGTCATGAAATAGCGCACCATGTCCGGATGGGTCACGGTGACGGGCCCGCCGGCTTCGATCTGCGCCTTGAATTTCGGCACCACCGATCCGTTGGAGGCGAGCACGTTGCCGAAGCGCACCGCGATCATGCGCAGCGGCGGCTTGCCGCCATTGCGGCTGCCGGAGTTCCCGGCAGCGTCCAGCGCCTGGCAGTACATTTCGGCGAGCCGCTTGGTCGCGCCGAGCACCGAAACCGGATCGATCGCCTTGTCGGTCGAGATCATGACCATGGCGTCGGCGCCGGCATTGACTGCGGCATCGGCGACGTTGAGCGAGCCGAAGACGTTGGTCTTGATGCCTTCGTCCCAATCGCGCTCGAGCAGCGGCACGTGCTTGAGCGCGGCAGCGTGGAAAACGAGGTTCGGCTTGAAATCGGCCATCAGCCGGAACATCCGGTCACGGTCGCGGACATCGGCAATCCGGCCCTCGACTGCGGTCGTGCTCGACTTCACCGCGAGCTGTTCGAGCACCGCATGCAAGGCCGGCTCGGAGTTTTCGATGACGAGAAGCCGGCCGGCGTGGAAATTGACCACCCGCTCGCAGATTTCGGCCCCGATCGAGCCGCCGCCGCCGGTAACCACGACGGTCTTGTCCCGGATAAAGTTCTCCAGCCGCCCGTAATCGATCTTCACGCTCGGCCGCAGCAATAAATCCTCGACCGCGACCGGAGCAAGCCGCAGCGCCTCTTCGCCGGAATCGAGCGGCGGCAGACGGCTCGTCGTGAGACCGAGACGGTGCGCCAGCATCAGCATCGTCTCAGGATGTAGCTCTGGCGCCAGCGCGCTCGGCGTCAAAACGAGGCGGCCGACGCCGATATCCTGTGCCGTCAGATTGGTGACGATTCCTTCAAGATCTTCCGGCCGGCCGCGGACGCGAACACCGCGTACTGATTGACCTTGATCCGCCGGAGATGGCGACAAAATGCCGATCAATCGTATTTTTTTGACCGCTCCGCTCTCGACCGCGCGAATCAAGACCTCTGCGTCAGCCGCTACGCCCACCACGAGCGTTGGCACCGCGTCGGAGCGCCGCGCGTGCTGCTGGGTACGCGAATGGCGGAACAGACGGTAACCAAGTCGCGGGCCGCCAAGGAACGCCACCTGCAGCAACCAGTAGAGCGCAATGGTAATCTTACCGAAAAAATAGGTGCCGTAGAGCGTCGGATAGAGAAGGATGTAATCGAGGACCAGCAGTGAGACCGCGAGCACGGTGACCGCGCGCAGGATGTTCCACAGATCCGGAAGCGACGCGAAGCGCCACTTGCCGATATAGAGATTGAAGATCCAATAGACGGTGCCGGCATAAACGACAAAGCAAGGAAGTATGACAACGAGCCAAGAATAGCGAGGAGGAAGCCCGCCGTTTTCTCCGTCGGCGAAGCGAATGTAGAGCGTCACCTGCAGCGCCAGTGCCGTGACGACTAGGTCGTGGATGACGATCAGAACTCGGCGAGGACTGCCCAAAAAGCCCATCATAGCGTCATTATAGTCCAGGCCCCAGGATAAGACGAACCGTCATTAGCGTTCAGTCAAGCTCATCGCCGGTGGAAGTCGCGGTACCAGGCGATGAAATTTCGGACCCCAAGCTCGATCGGCGTCGCTGGACGAAAATCGACGTCGCGCATCAGGTCATCGACATCGGCACAAGTTTCGGCGACGTCGCCCGGCTGCATCGGCACCAGCTCGATTTTCGCCTTTTGGCCGAGCTCCTGCTCCAAGAGCTCGACGACGCGGGAGATTTCGACGGTGCGATTGTTGCCGATATTATAGATTCGCCACGGCGCGGTGCTGCTCGCCGGATCGAGCTCGCGGCCCGGCGGCGCGTCGGATTTCGCCGGCACGTGCGCAATGAGGCGCTCCACCGCCTCGATGACGTCATCGACATAAGTGAAATCCCGCCGCATGCGGCCGAAATTGAACAAACGGATCGGCTGGCCTTCGGCTATCGCCTTGGCAAAGATAAACATCGCCATGTCGGGGCGGCCCCACGGACCATAAACGGTGAAGAACCGCAGTCCGGTGGTCGGCAGCCCGTAAAGATGGCTGTAGGCATGGGCCATCAGCTCGTTTGCCTTTTTGGTCGCGGCATACAGGCTTATCGGATGATCGACGTTGTCATGCACCGAGAACGGCAGGCGGGTATTGGCGCCGTAGACCGAGCTCGACGAGGCGAAAACAAGGTGCGGGGTGCGGCGATGGCGGCAGCCTTCGAGCACGTTGAGAAAGCCGGCAAGATTGGCGTCGAGATAGGCATGGGGATGCTGCAGCGAGTAGCGAACGCCCGCCTGCGCCGCGAGATGCACCACCGGACCGAACTCGCCATCGCGGAAGATCGCCTCGGTGCCGGCGCGATCGGCAAGATCGAGCCTATGAAAGGTAAAGCTGTTGAACTGCCGCAAGACCGCGAGCCGCGCTTCCTTGAGCGCCGGGTCGTAATAGTCGTTGACGCTGTCGATGCCGACGACGGCGCGGCCGCCCTCGAGGAGTCGACGCGCCAGCGCAAAGCCGATAAAGCCCGCCGCGCCGGTGACCAGGACTGGAACTTGGACTGGAGCTTGCGAGTTCTCCATGGTTAGAGCCGCCACAGTTCAACGCGTTCGGGCCGTTGCCGGCGATCGAGCTGCGACTTCACGTCGAGCACGACGCCGCCCTCGGCGCCAAGGAGTTTTGTCAACAGCGTCCAGCCGCCATGCACAAAGCTGTCATGCGCGACCGCGAATATCACGGCGTCGGCGGGCCGCAACGCCTCCATCGCCACAAGCTCAATGCCGTATTCGTGCTTGACCTCGCGCGGATCGGCGAGCGGATCGTGCACCTGCACCGTGAGCCCGAACGATTGCAGCTCACTGACGATATCGGCAACTTTCGAGTTGCGCGCATCGGGGACGTTTTCCTTAAACGTCATGCCCAACACCGTGACCACCGCCGCGCCCTTGCGGCGCCTGAGCAGCCGGCGCACGCATTCGCGGGCGACGCGTTGGCCGACAGCGTCATTGATTTTGCGGCCGGCCAGGATCACCTGCGGATCGTAGCCGGCCTTTTCGGCACGGTAAGTCAGATAATAGGGATCGACGCCGATGCAGTGGCCGCCGACCAGTCCGGGATAGAATTTCTGGAAATTCCATTTGGTCGCCGCGGCGGCGAGCACGTCGCCGGTATCGATACCCAAACGCTCGAACAGCGCCGACAGCTCGTTCATGAACGCGATGTTGAGGTCACGTTGGGTATTTTCGATCACCTTGGCGGCCTCGGCCACTTTGATGGACGGCGCGCAATGGACGCCAGCGGTGACCACCGAACTGTAGACGTCGGCAACGGTGCGCAAGGTTTTCTCGTCCTGGCCGGACACCACTTTGGTAATGGTCTCGAAGCGGTGCTTCTTGTCGCCTGGATTGATGCGCTCCGGCGAATAGCCGACAGTGAAATCGGCGCCGCAGCGCAGCCCCGAGGCGCGTTCGAGGCGCGGAGCGCAATCCTCTTCGACCGCGCCGGGATAGACGGTTGATTCGTAAACCACGATGTCGCCGCGCTTGAGGAAGCGGCCGACGGTGTCGGAGGCCGCAAACACCGCGCCCAGATCCGGACGGCGCGCGGCATCGATGGGAGTCGGCACGGTGATGATGTAGAAATCGGCCGCGGCCAACGCTGCCGGAGTCGCCGCTATAGAGAAGCGCCGGATGCGCCAGGTCAGATTTGTCGACTTCACGCGTGCGATCGACGCCTGCACGCAATTCATCGATCCTGTTCCGATCGACGTCGAATCCGATCACGGCGGCGCCGGAGCGCGCGAACGCGACGGCCACCGGCAGGCCGACATAGCCGAGCCCGATCACGGCAATCTTGCGTTGGTGCCCCAAAAGCCTAACCCTCGATCAAATGCCCGCCGCGGCGCGCTTTCCTTAGCCGCGATGGTGACGCGCTGCAACAGCGGCGGCGGTCGCCTGCACGAACAGGCTCGCATCGTCGTCAAGCGACCACGCGCAGTCGAAAAACTTCATTGTTTGTTCCGAGTCGAGTCTATATGCAGTTCCTGTCGGTCATTGGCGCGGAACGCTATCGATGTGCGGCATTGCAGGCTTCGTCGCTGCATCTCCTATCGCCGGCGGCGACAGCGAAACCATCGCCGAACGAATGGCTGCAAGCCTGTCGCATCGCGGTCCGGACGACCAGGGCATCTGGCGCGATGACGAAGCCGGAGCGGTGCTGGTGCATCGCCGGCTTTCGATCATCGATCTTTCGCCCGCGGGTCATCAACCGATGGTCTCCGCCGACGGGCGCTTCATCGTCACTTATAACGGCGAGATCTATAATTATCAGCCGATCGCGAGCGAGCTTGCGGCAAGCGGGCATAAATTTCGTGGCCACTCCGATACCGAGGTCATGCTGGAGTCCTTCGCCGTCAACGGCATCGAGCCGACGCTGAAGCGGTTGATCGGCATGTTCGCGATCGCGCTTTGGGACCGCCGCGAACGCACGCTCACGCTCATCCGCGATCGGCTCGGCATCAAGCCGTTGTATTGGGCGAAATTCGGCAATTTGTTTCTGTTCGGCTCGGAGCTCAAAGCGCTGCGCGCGCATCCGGGCTGGACGCCGCGCATCGACCGCAACGCCGTCGCGGCCTTCATGCGGCACAACTACATTCCGGCACCGCATTCTGTTTACGAAGGCGTCCACAAGCTCGAGCCCGGCGCGGTCCTCACTTTGCCCTGGCAAGGCGAGCCAAAAATTTCGCGCTTTTGGGATGCCCGCGCAGTGGCGCGCGGCGGCATGCTGCGGCCGCTCGAAGGCAGCGACGCCGAATTGACCCAACAGTTGGAAGCGCTGCTGCAAGACGCCGTCGGTCGCCGCATGATCGCCGACGTGCCGCTCGGCGCATTCCTTTCGGGCGGCATCGATTCTTCGACCGTCGTCGCACTGATGCAGGCCGCACGCTCGGGCAAAGTACGGACTTTTTCGATCGGCTTCGACATTCCCGGCTACAACGAGGCGCCACAGGCGGCCGCGGTGGCGCGGCATCTACAGACTGAGCATACCGAATTGACCGTGACGTCGAGCCAAGCGCTCGACGTGATCCCGAAGCTACCCGAATGGTACGACGAGCCGTTCGCCGATTCGTCGCAAATCCCGACCTATCTGGTCTCGGCGATGACACGACGGCACGTCACCGTGGCGCTGTCGGGCGATGGCGGCGACGAACTGTTTGCCGGATATAACCGCTATCAGCTGACACAACGGTTTTGGCGTGCACTGTCGCTTTTGCCGCGCGGGCTACGCCAAGGCGCCGCCGCCGCACTCACCGCGGTGAGCCCGGATCGCTGGACCTCGCTGCTCGCGGCGCTGCCGGCGCGCCTGCGGCCGCCACAAGCCGGCGACAAAGTGCACAAAGTCGCAGGCGTGCTGCGCCTCGACGGACCGGATGCTATCTACCGCCGCCTGATCAGCCATTGGGAACCGGCCGAGATCATGCCGCAGGTGCGCGAGCCGAAAAGCTTGCTCGATGATCCGACATTGGCGAAGGAGTTTCCCGACCTGACGGCGCGGATGCAATTTCTGGATCTTGTGACCTACCTGCCCGACGACATTTTGACCAAGGTGGATCGTGCCAGCATGGCGGTGGCGCTGGAAGCGCGCGTGCCACTGCTCGATCATCGGGTCGTGGAATTCTGCTGGCGGCTGCCGCGTCACGCCAAGATCCGCGGCAACACCAGCAAGTGGCTATTGCGTCAGGTGCTTTACCGCCACGTGCCGCCGGCGCTGGTGGAGCGGCCGAAGATGGGATTCGGCATTCCGCTCGGCGAATGGCTGCGCGGGCCGTTGCGCGATTGGGCCGAAACGCTGCTCGATCAACGACGGCTGCGTGAGGCGGGTCTGCTCGATGCAGCCATGGTCCACCGCTATTGGCAAGAGCACATCGATGGCCGGCGCAATTGGCAATACCTTATCTGGGACGTGCTGATGCTGGAGGCATGGCGCCAACGTTGGGCTTGAAATTTACGCCGTCGCCGCCTTGATGCCGACGGCGCACCAGAACGGCACGTCATCCGAAAACTGCACATCGACAAAGCCGGCATTCCGGAGCATGCGCTCAATTTCGCCACGGGTGAAACGCTTTTCCAGACGCGTGCAAAAACGATCGTAAGCGTCGGTCCGCATCACGTAAAAGGATTTATCGGCGTAATAGGATAAAGGCAATGCGCGCGCCGAAATTTCGAGCCGCGACAACAGCCGGGCGCCGCGCGCCAGCGGCCAATAGACCAGTGCCGCAATCGTCTGGCTGAGAACGAGCCGAAGCGGATGCGGTAGCCGCGAGATGAAAAGCCGCCCAAGATTGCTGATCCGCCACAGCACGCGATACCAGGCGGGGCGATTGTCGAGCGCGTAATACAGATAGACCAGAAACGGCGCGCCCGGTTTGAGCTTGGCGGCAATGGCCGCGATTGCGGCCTGCGTATCTGGCACGTGGTGCAGGACGCCGAGCGAATAGGCGAAATCCAGCGATTGCGGCGGCAACGGAATTTCGGCGACGCTGGCGGCGTGGAAGCTGGCATTGGGCACGGCCTTCAGGTTCTGCCTGGCGACGGCGAGGGCCTCGGCGCTGGCGTCGAGTAAATGCAGATGCGCAACGCGCGGCGCCACCAACATCGACCAGCGGCCGGTGCCGCAGCCGACATCGATGCCGACGCCGCCTCCCGGCGGTAACAGAGGCCACGGAAAGATCCGGAAATAATCGTCGAATATGTCCTGGCGTTGCTCGCTCGACAGGTGGTCGGTATCCTGCCGGAACGTCGACCACTCTCGGCCGAAACCGCGCGCAACCTGTGGATCGACATTGTTGTGCGCGCTAATTTGCACGCTCGATCTCGCCGGCCAGGCGCTCGCGACGAGGACTGTCGTCGTCATCAGCCAAGACTTCGCTGACCGGCGCCGGTGCGGGCTCGATCAGCGCGCGGTACAACCTGTCATATCGCTCGACGCAGGCATCGAGCGAAAAGCGGTGTTCGACCCGCAACCGAGCGGCACCGCCAAGGCGGCGACGCAACGCGGGATCTTTCGCCAGCCGCACAATCGCGGCGGCCAAATCCTTGGGGATCCTTGACGCGCACCAAAAGACCGGTGTCGTTATCGCGCATTGCATCGATATTGCCGCCGACCGCGGTTGCGATCGCCGGAAGGTTTGCAGCCATGGCTTCCAAGAGCGCGTTGGAAAAGCCCTCCTGATGCGAGGGCAAAACGAATACGTCACTGGCCGCGAGCAACGGCCCGACGTCGGATCGCTCGCCGAGCCAGGAAATATTGCCGGAAATATTTAGCGCCTGCGCCTGCCGTCGGAGTTCGGCGCCGATCCCGTCGTCGCGGCCGATGGCGAGAACGCGCCAAGGCTGCGGCAACTCGCTTCGCGCCAGCGCCAACGCCTCAAGCAAATCCTGATGACCCTTGTAGGCGACCAGATTGGCGACGATCGCGATCACCAGCATCTCGTTCGGGACCCGCAAAGCCTGCCGGATATGTTGGCGCTCGGCCGCCACTATAGGCTTCGGCAATTCGATGCCATTGTGAATCAGTGCGACTTTGCGCGCGTCGCCCGTCTCTAAAACGAGCTGGTCGACGACGGCCTGCGAATTACCGATCAAACCGAGCGTCCGCCGGTGCAGCACCCGCTCCAGATTGCCGAGCAGCGGATAGGCGGCCTGATAATGAGTGAGCGAGCGCCGGCTCATGATTCGTCGCCGCTGCCCGGCAAGCTCGGCGGCCAGCGAGCCGTAAACGTAGGGCCGGGGCAGAAAGAAATGCACCACGTCCGGTTGCTCGCGCCGCAGGAATCGCGCCAATTGCAGCGTCGCCCTGGGCCAATGCAGGAAGCTCGCCGAGGCCGGACCGTCGAGGCGAACACCTTGTGCCGCTAGCTCGGCTTCCAGCGGCCCGCCACGCTGCATAGCGTAGAGTGCGATATCGATGCCGCGACGCCGCAAGGCAGGCAGAACGCGAGCCAGATGACGCTCAGTGCCCCCAACATCAAGGCGAGAAGTGACAACAGTGACACGCGGGGATCGCGACACGCGGCGTTTGCGGGTCAGAGGCTCAGGACAGCATGCCGCGCTGCTGCATGAAATCGATGATCCGGCTGGCGATGACACTGCTTGGAATGATTATGAGAAAAAACCACGCCAACCAACCAGCCCTTAAAAAAAGCGTGGAACGCCATGACCAAGCCGATAGCGATCGCGCGGAGGGCATCGATATCGGGCCTACACTTGTTTATCAGTGCCGCCATGCTTTGAGTGTTGACGGCGGCGGCCGCTCAATTCACTATCCTCGACGTTTTCGCGCTATTCTCGACGACATGGACGCTGAAAACCGTGTTCATTCCCGCTCCTTCGAGGCCGATCTCTTCCAGCAACGTGCCGGCGAGAAGGTCATAACATGCGATGCGCGTCGGAGCGGGCGGATGGCGATCGGCGTGGCGAAAACCGCGGCGCGCCCAATCGAGATTTTGCCGTAGCGGAGTGTAGCGAATTCGCGAAAACCCGACCCACGCCGTCCTGACGTCGACCGGATGTATGCCACGGCACCAGCCGAGCGGGTGACCGGGATAGGGGTTACGGAAGGCATTGAGATCGAAAGTTTGCATTTTCTGCGTCGTTAAATCGAACCGCAAAACAAATCCGTTCACCGCAGTGAAATAGACGTAGCCTGTGCTGACACGGCCGTCATGAGCACCTTCGCTTCCAAGCAAGATGGACGTTTTGCTGTTCGTCGTTCGATAAAGCGGCACGGCATCGCGTTGCTGGAAGCGCGTGACCCAAGGCTCGCCGTCGAGGAAAAATACGAAGTTCGGATGCGACAGATGCGGCTTTGTCGTCGCCACCTTGCGATAGTCCGTCGTTTTGGAAAAGCGGTTCCATACGGAATCTTCAGCTACGCTTTGCAGGCGCAACAATGTCCCGTCTGGTTCAAGCTCCGCCACAGCGTCGAGACCTGTGACCGCCACGAACAGCCGCCCATCCAGGGCGACCGCGACATGGTGGAGATCGTTGAAGATCGGGAGTGAAATGATCTTCCGGATAGCGAAAGAAGGAAAATCGCATATCAAGACCTCTGTTTGCGTGCAAAGGTACACGCGATTCCCCACGATAGACGCTGCCTTGAAAACGATCGACGGCGAATTGTCGCAGCAGTGCTCAGGTGGCGATTCATACTCTAGGACGGACTTGACTTGGCCTCCGGCGACTTTCACCACCGCCGCTTTCTTGTAAAGCCGCCACTCTCGCGTCCAGTGCGGCACGCCGCGCTGCTCTCCTCCGACAACCCAGATTTCTTTGGACTCTTCCATGAAGGGTTTAGCCGCTCAGCATATTCTTCTTGCGATCTGTCAGCTCGGCAATTCAAGCTTGGGTATATGCAGTTTGAGGAACTGCCTGAATTCATCTCCAGTCAAGACATCCTCGATCTGGGCGAGCTCGCTTTTGAATTTGGCGAGATATTCGGGCGTCGCGCCGTGGGCGGTGAGCTTCTGGAGGATATGTCTTCGCTCGAGGACGACCGACAACCGGCGTCGGGTCTTCAGCCATCGCACTATCCGCGGTGCGTACGTGCGCAAATGACGCCGCAGTGCCGCATAAGGACCGAAGTCCAGCCCGATCACATCGCGGACCCACTCCCCAAGCGGCCCGCGCAAACGCTCGGCGATCTCAGCGGCATCGCCGCAATCGTTGTCCGCGGCAAGCTGCGAGATGCGATTTAGGATATTCGCAAAATCGTCGGTGAACCGGCTGCGCAATAGATAATAAATAAAATCCCGTCTTACGGCCGAATCCGAAGACGTCCAGTGAAGCTGCAGGGACGTCCAATATTGCCTCCAATAGGTGACGATGCCGCCTTGCGATTGCGCCTTACCCATCGTGAGCGCGCGCATGGCCAGGAACCGCTCCTTGAGCGCGAAGTTTGTCGGAGCGATTTCTTGCACCTCTTGCCACATCTGTGCCAAAGCGGGCGCGCGAAACACCGCATAAAAGCTCCAAGTATTGCGCAGGCCGGCAAGCAGACGTTCCGTTGTCGAAGGCGACTTGAGATCAAGGGCCCGATCTCGCGGCGCATGGCAATCGGTCAGCTTGTTGAGTGGGCCGACCACCATGCCGAACGAGTCGCACGGCTGCGGGTGCACCGAGAACCCGCTGATTCCGCCGCTGCAGCAGACATAATCCGGACAGGCGTCGAGGAAATCGACGCAATGCGCGAGGCCTACCGGCGCGAGGAGATCGTCATTATCCGCGATTTTGACATAGGGCGTGCGCACGCGCTGCATCACATCGGCCATCTTGGCGTAATACTGTAGGAAGTTATGATCGTCGGGATAGCGGTGATAGTCGATATCGAGGTTGGGAAACGTTTCCGCTGAATTCTCGATTAGCGCTGCAAGCTCGGGATGAACCTCCCCATCGGCAATGATGAAGCTATACGGCAATCTCGCCTTGTTGGCGTGCCAAAGGAAGCGCAACGTAAAGAGCGGCCGCCCCTTGAGCGGCATGACGATCGTCAGGGGCGAATTCATCGGATGAGCGTTTCCCCCCGAAGATCCGCAGCATTTCAGACATCGGCAAAGTGAACAGCACGAGCGCTTTGGCGCGGATACTATGAAGCGACTTTATCACGCCGATAATCGGCTCTCCGGCGAAGCGCGCGGCGATGGGCAGCATCACGGCGGCCTTTAGGAACGGGCGCGGCGCGCGGAAAAAATAATCCAGGTCATTATTGAGAAGCCAGATATAGTAGTAGAGGCGTCCGCGGGCGGTTTCGCGGAGAGCGCGCTGTCCGGTCAGCGTCGCGCCGGTTGCGTCATCATCGACGTAGTAGATCCTGAACACTTCGTTCACGCAGCGATCTTTATACGTCTTGGATATCTCTAGCCACACTACGCCCTCCGGCGTGAAATTGGTTCCCGCGATTTCGGGAAACGGAAACCGCCGGACAAGACAGGTAAAAGTCGATCCCCACTTCTCGCCGCGCAGACGATTAACATAGTGCCGCTCGCGGAGGGTCGAATCGAACGGGTCCGCTGGATATTTTTCGCCGATGAGATCGCCATGCTGATCGAAGCATAATCCACTGACGCCAGAAAACCCTCGCCGCTCGTTCTCGGGAATGGCGTTCCAGTGAAAGAGCATTCTTTCCAGCGCCTGTGGCGGGCAGCCATCGTCGGAATCGAGCGGCAGGAAAAACGTCCCCCGTGCCTCGCGAGCCGCGAGGTTATGCGCGACATGCTTGCCAGCATGGGACTTCCTGAAATATCGGATCGGAAAATCCGCCGTTTTCGCCCATTCTTCGATCAATTGCGCTGTATTGTCGATCGAGCCGTCGTCGACAACGATCCACTCGAAGTCTCGCAGCGTCTGCGCGCGCAAGCTTTCGAACACCCGATAAATCGTATGCGCACGATTATAAGTCGGCGTGAAAATCGTGAATGCGTACAATTCCGACAAGGGCTGCGTTCTTAATGCCACGAGATCTTTTTAAGGCGACGCCGAATCCGGAAGGACAGAAAGCCGACCGTTGCAAAGGTGATCTTTTCGCGGAGATCGCGCAGCCACGATGTGCGCATCTGAAACCCACGTCTGGAATTCGCGAGGCTTAAGCCTTGACGCGCGAGTAGTCTTGGCGCGCGCCAGTGCCATTTCCCCTTCCTGACGATCTGGTCTTGATCGAGAACCGGCTTCCAAACTGCATAGTGCGGCTCATTTGTAACGGTGTGTTCGAATTCCCAGATTGAGCCGGGTTGCACCAGCAGCGATCTGAGATAGCTGCGCTTCCAGATGGCCGCGCACACCGACGAATAATAGGGCTCGGAGAACGAAAGCCGACGCAACGGCTCTTTGCTAAGCTTGCTCCTGAGAAATTCAATGACTAGCCCTGGAATATTTCGTCTAACGGGAACGAGGCTAACATAGGACAGGTCTTTTGAAACCATCAAATCGGCTATTGCGTTCAGCGCCTGGCCATCGACCGGTGACAGGAACAAGGCGTCTTCGTCGAGACGTAAAACATATTCGATCTCGTCGGGCAGCGCATCGAGATAGTCGCAGACTTCTCGACGCCATTCCGACGGCTTGCGTGCTGCCAATGCCGTGAAGCCGTAAAGCCCCGGCCGCTGACTGGTAAAACCGACAAAGCGCGGCCAGTCACAATCGCGCCAAATCTCCTCCGCCTTTTTGAAGACAATCTCGAAGACGTCCTGCGCGCGATCGGAACTCGTAACAAGCACCGCAAAACGGTCGGCGGAACTACGTCTATGCGGCTTTGTCATCGCGGGAGAGCCACCATTCATTGACAGCATTCTCATGTGTCACTCTGACGGCAGATCAAACATGGCGATTAGGTAAATCTTCCGAGTATCTTTGCTCATGCTCTTGCCTGTCCATGGTCAAAGGGATCAGTAAATGCAGGGCAGCGCTATTGAACGGCGCCGGGCAGCCTACGACAGCATCCCGCGCTGCTGCATGAAATCGATGATGCAGTCGGCAAGGTCGCTGGCGCTTTCACTGCGCGCATTGAGCGTCAATTCGGGATTTTCTGGCGGCTCATAGGGCGAATCCAGACCGGTGAAATTCTGCAACTCGCCTCGCCTCGCCTTTTTATACAACCCTTTCGGATCGCGCTGTTCGCAGGTTTCGAGCGGCGTGTTGACGAAGATTTCAATGAATTCGCCAGGGGCGACGAGGTCACGCGCCATCTCGCGCTCGGCCCGGAACGGCGAGATGAAGGAGACCAGCGTGATCAACCCGGCTTCGACGAACAGTTTCGCCACTTCGGAGACGCGGCGGATATTCTCGACACGGTCGGCTTCGGTGAAGCCGAGATCGCGGTTGAGCCCGTGACGCACGTTATCGCCGTCGAGCACGAAGGTGTGCTTGCCCAGCGCATGAAGCTTCCCCTCCAGCTGATCGGCGATGGTCGACTTGCCGGCGCCTGACAGGCCGGTGAACCACAGCAGCGCCGGCTTCTGCGCGTTGAGCTGCGCCCGTGCCGTTTTCGTCACTTCGAAGGATTGGAAATAGGTGTTGGCGGCGCGGCGCAAGCCGAAGCGGATCAGGCCGGCGGCCACCGTCGCGTCGGTGTGCCGGTCGATCAGGACGAAGCCGCCGGTGCGCTCATTCTCTTCGTAGGGATCGAAGCTGATCGGCTCGGCCGTCGCGATATTGACGAAGGCGATTTCGTTGCAATGCAATTCCTTCGCAGCCAAATGGTCGAAGTTGTCGTTACTGATGCGATATTTGAGTTCCGTCACCGTGGCGCCGGCGGTCTGCGCACCGACTTTAAGCATATAGCCGCGGCCGGGAAGCAGCGACGCTTCCGACAGCCAAACGATATGCGCGGCGAACGCATCGGCGCGCTGGCGCGGCTTTTCTGTCGAACTAACGCCAGGCGACAAAGCAACGGCATCGGTCAACGTCGCGGTGCAGTTTCGGACGTTGATATACCGTCATGGTCGTAATAACTCTTTTCCTTTGCCGCGGAGACGAAAAAGGGAAAATCCGCCGTGGCTTGACGGAACACGCGGATTGCTTGCGCGTCCAACCGGCGCAGATCAGGTACAGGCGTCATGGTCAAGCGAGCGATCCCTTCAACTCAGCGCCGTAATGCAGTTCCATCCAATCGCGATAGGCGCCGTTCCGGATCCGCTGCCACCAGGCTTCGTTGGCCAAGTACCAGTCGATCGTCCGAATAAGGCCGTCCGCCAGACTTGTTGTCGCGTGGAAGCCGAGTTCCTCGGCAAGCTTGTCGGCGCAGATCGCGTAACGGCGATCGTGCCCCGGCCGATCCTTGACGAAGGTCAAAAGTGCGCGCGTGCTTTTGCCGTGGGCCGCCGGGCAATCGGGAAATCGTGTTGCAAGACCTTTATCCTCGGCAAACCGGCGATCGATCGCGTCGCACAACAGACCGACCAGCTCGATGTTCTTGCATCTGCCGGCCGCCGCCGACATTGTAGGTCTCGCCCAAGCGGCCCTGCTGCAATACCAACGCAATCGCGGCGCAATGGTCCTCGACAAAAAGCCAGTCGCGGATATTGCCGCCGTCGCCGTAGATCGGCAGTTTCTCACCGGTCAGCGCGTTGACGATCATCAGCGGGATGAGCTTCTCGGGAAACTGGTAGGGACCATAATTGTTGGAGCAATTGGTGATCGTCACCGGCAGGCCGTGGGTGTGCGCATAGGAGCGAACCAGGAAATCGCTTGCCGCCTTGCTGGCGGCATAGGGCGATTTCGGATCGTAGCGCGACAGCTCGGTCCACGGCGCCTCGTCCGCGCCGAGCGAGCCGAACACTTCGTCGGTCGAGATATGATGGAACCGCCGCCCGTCGAACGACGATTTCCAGGCCGCCAAAGCGGCGTCGAGCAGAACGTGAGTGCCCTGCACATTGGTGCGCGTGAAGACTTGGGAAGCGTGAATCGAGCGGTCGACGTGGCTTTCCGCGGCGAAATGCACCACCGCGTCGAAGTCGTATTTCTTAAATAGCGCCTGCACCGCCGCGAGCATCGCAAATATCGCCGCGGACGAATTTGCACGATTGTTCATCGCAAAGCGGCGCCACGCTGTCGAAATTTCCGGCATAGGTCAGAGCGTCGAGGATGACGATCCGATCGGCCGGCCGCGACCGCCGCCAATAGGCGACGAAGTTGGCGCCGATGAAACCCGCGCCGCCGGTGACGAGGAGGGTGGACATGAATTGCCTATTGCCGATTGGCGCCGGCGAGCAGCGCGATTGTTTCGCCGATGCCGCGGCGGATATCGCCGGCGAAGCTGAACCCGCGGTCGCAGGAAACGCTGGCAAGAGACTTCGTAGGAGAGCTGGTTCATGATCGGGCTGTTGACGAACGACAATTGTACGTGCGGCACGAATTCGCGAATGCATTCGACGATGTCGCGCACGGCCGCATTGAGCGTGAGCACATTGTAAACGCGACCATCGAACAGGTCTTGCTTGATGACAAATGCGATCGCGCGGATGGCGTCGGCCAGGTCGAGATATGGCCGCTTTTGCTCGTAAGCGGTGCGCCAGATGCCCAGCGGCTGCCCCATCACCGCCTGCCAGCAGAACTTATTTATCGCGGTATGATAGCGCATGCCAACCGACGCGCCAAAGATCGTGCCGAAACGGAACACGACCGCCTGCAGGCCGACGTTAGCGGCGAGCGATTGCACCAGCTCTTCCTCCTTAAGCTTCGTCGTCGCATAGGGACTTTGTGGCTTCAGCTCTTCGCGCGTACAGTCTTCAGAAACCACGGTACTCTGCGTCCCGTAAACGCTTGTCGACGAGAAGTGAATCAGACGCGCTCCGGCCTCCCGGCAAGCCGCAGCGATTTTGGACGTGGCTTCAAAATTATTGGCTTCGAGCTCAGCCGCCCGGTCGAAAGTCCCAGCCGCATCGGTGATGGCCGCGAAGTGAACAACCGTATGCGCACCTTCAAGCAAAGAGCGCAGATCAGCGGTGCGGACATCAGCTTCAACGAATCGATAGCGCCCGACCGCGGGAAGATTGAACAACGAAGCATAGCGCTGGGTCATCATGTTATCCAGCATGACGATTTCAGCGCCGGGAAAATGCAGCGGCAGTTGGCGGATCAACGCCGAGCCGATATGCCCGAGCGCGCCGGTGACGACAATTTTCATGCGTGTTCGCCCCCGCGAAACTTGAGAAACTCGCGATAATCCCGAATGTAATCATCTGCTTCGTAAGGCCGATCGCAAAGCACGACCAGAACTGAGGCTTCGCTGCGAACGGTCACGGCGTTCCAAATCGTCGGAGGCACCAACAACGCGAGATTGCCGCGGTTGAGCGAAAAAAGAGCGCTCCACCTCTCCGTCCGTACAGACGACATCCATCGCGCCGTGGACGCAGACCATAAGCTGCGCACAGCGCCGATGCGCGTGCCGTCCGCGCACCGCTCCAGAGTGGGCCGTTATCGTAAATATACGAGCGATCGCGAACGGAACTTGCTTGACGCTCTCCGCCACGACTACTGCAGCGTCAGCCGCTGGATGGGTTTCGAGTTCAATGGCACGCAAATCGCTGATATGATTCATGACCGATCGTTCACGCTCAATGAAACGAGCAAAGTTGCGACAAACGACTTACCATCCAGCGCGAATTAGCGCGCAGATTTTCCGAACATCGGCCTGGGTCATCCGCGTGTGGAGAGGCAAGTGGAGATATTTATCTTCGACGGCATCCATATTCGGATAGTCATTTCTGCGTCCGCCAAATATAGAATATCGATCGTTTCGATAATGTACTTGGCTAGATTCAATATTTTGCTCGCGCAATTTTCGTTGCAGCGCCTCGCGTCTCTCGGCTAAAACAGTGCACATCCAAGCTGCGTGCGTTCGGTCTTGATATCCTGTACCAACGACGGTTAAGCCCGGGACATCGGCCAGTCCACGTTGGTATTGTTCGAACAGACTGCGCCTGCAGGCTAAAATCTGATCGAACTCGTCGAGTGCAGTTAATCCCATCGCTGCAGCAATGTCTGACATTTGATATCTGTATCCAATGTCGAAGATGTCGTTTTCCCAAGTTCCGGCCTGTTTTGCCTTGCGATCGATGCCAGCGTTTCGCAGACGCCGGGCTTTGCCGAGTAATGACGTGTCCCTCACTATCAGCATCCCGCCGTCGCCTGTCGTAATATTCTTAACGGCGGCAAACGAAAACATCGTAAAATCAGAGAGTCGACCAATGCTTTTGTTTCGGTAGGTAGCGCCCAATCCGTGGGCGGCATCTTCTATTAATTTGAGCTCATATTCATTGGCGATTGATTGCAACTCCGCCATGTCGCTGGGTAAACCGCCATGATGGATGCAAACAAGCGCTTTTGTTTTTTTCGTAATCCGGCGTCGGACATCCACTGGATCAATATTTAACGTGCCTGGCTGAATATCGGCAAAAATGATTTTGACTCCCATGTAGAGGAGGGGGAGGTTTGTCGCGGAGCAAGTGAAGATTGGCGTTATCACCTCGTCTCCAGGCCGCAATTCCGCCAGAATATATGCTAAATGCAGTGCATTGGTTCCGGCATTTACAGCGACTGCTGAAAAATCACCTGCAAAACGGGAAGTGAACTTCCGTTCGAACTCGTCAACCAACGGGCCTTGGCCGATCCAGCGCGAGTTCAGTACCCTGACAACCGCCTCGGTTGCATTCGCCGATACGTGCGGATGGAACAGGACGACATTGCCGGGCATGTCTTCCATCACGGGAAACTCACCCATCGGCTTCTCGGGCTGTTTCGATAATAGCTCAGTCGACACTATTTTCATGGCGCGTTATCTCACTCATCGATCGATTAGTAGAATCGAACGATGCAAAGAGTTGTTGGGAGCGACACTGCTCGTATTCGGCCTGTTTCCTCGCTCTATTTGTGCCTGACGGGCGCAATAATTGTTTCGAATAAGAGGCGCTTGCGACCGCTTGGTCGACCGATTCACAGTTCCCAGCGCGCGAATCATCATGCAATGCCGGCAACCGGTGAGTGAGCAGCAAGGCGTTTAAGACAATCGCGGATTCCGAAGTCTAGATCTACTCGCGGGCGCCACCCCGTCAGTTTCCTAAAGAGACTTGCGTCGCCGATAAAGTTAGTCCGTTCAATTGGGTGCAGGCCAAGCGGTTCAGGAATATGCTGAATTTCGATCACACGCCCGTTTAAGCGATACGCTTGTTGCGCCACGCATCTAAACGCTTCGGCGAGGGTATAGCCACGGCCGGTCGCTATCACATAATGCTGGCCGTTACAGACCTCCGGCGAAGCTATCGCCAGACGAAAGGCACCGCAGACGTCATCTATATACATAAAATCGCGGACATATGATCCGTCACCATAGAGCGTCAGGGGCTCGCCGCGAATGGCTCGCCGCATCATCCCATTAAGAACGCCGCGACTAGAATTGATCGATTGGACACCGTATCCGTAGACAGTCGAAAGCCGCAAATTGCACGCTCGAACTACGCCGCGACGAGCAGCGTCTCGAAGGATGATTTCGCATTCCAGCTTGTGACGATCGTATACTGACGATGGGCGATCCGGGGTATCCTCGTTGACCGGATTTAGATGCGGATCGCCGACGATCGAGGTGCTACTTGCAAAAATCAAAGAGACGGGATTGTTGAGATGCTCTGCTGCACGAACTAATGAGTAAACCGGTTCAATATTGATAGCGCGGTCGCCTCCAGGATCGGACTCGGCAGCGAGCAAGTCAGTCCGAGATGAAAGATGCACCACTGCGTCGACGCCGCCGAGCAATCGCGACCACTCCTGTGACTTACGCAAATCGGCCGTACAATATTCAACATTCCTGGCGCGCATTGGCGGTAAACTCGCTGCCTCAAACGAGCGCGACACGAGCCGCAGCGCGTGGCCCTCACCGGCAAGTTTTCCAACAAGTGCGCTACCAATATAACCGCGAGCGCCGGTGATGACGATCGTGCTCATGATAGTGCGCCAATACGCGGCAATGCCGCGCGATCGAGCTGTCGCAAGGTCGGATAGTCCGAAATCGCGCGCCGATACGATGGGATTTGCAATCGGCCAGTGGATGTCGATCTGTGGATCGTTCCACATAATGCCACCCTCGTCGTAGTGATCGTAAAGCCGGCTCACCTTGTAGTGCAAGTCGGCAAAATCGCTCAGGACGCAAAAGCCATGACCGAACCCCGGCGCCATGTAAAGCTGTCGGGGCCTCTCATCGCTCAATTCGGCGCCGTACCAGCGGCCGAAGGTCGGCGAACCAGGCCGCAGATCGACGGCAACGTCGAAAATCCTCCCACGGATCACCGTTACGATCTGCGCCTGCGGATTCTTGATCTGAAAATGCAAGCCTCGCAGAACATTTTTTACGGAGCGCGAGTGATTGTCCTGCACAAAGTCTTCGTCGATACCCACGGTGCTGTAACGTGACCGTTGAAACGTCTCGAGAAAAATCCGCGCGCGTCGCGAAGGCATTTCGGCTCGATCAGCAGCAGGCCCGCAAGGTCGGTTTGCTCGACGTGCATTGATCAAATGTTACGGTCAGCGCGGAATTGAGACGGATTTCAAGCGTAGAAGAGCAATTGGGCGAGCCGCTTTCGCACCGTCCACGGCAGGACCTTCCCCACGCCGTTCAAGACCCGGCTCATGGTATTGAAGATCTGTTCGTCCCGCGACAGGTCCGGTTCAAAGAGCTCGCTTTGCTCTGCAAAGCTCTTGGAAACCCATTCGTACAGTTCCAGATCATGGGCATTGCAGTCTTCGATGATCCTCAACAGCCGGGCCGAGACGCTATCCGCACGCGGACGCCGTCGCGTTCGCGCCTTGTACTCCGTCAGCAGGCGGCGCATCGGCCAGCCGTAGACCCGGCGTATCATCAGCGCGAGGTCGGTCATTTTCTCGAGTGGCGCGGCCGCTAGGAAGTGGTCTTCGATATTGCGCTTGGCCTGTTCGAGGTGTCGGCGTTGGACCTCAGGGCCGGAAGTTTGCATGCCGAGTTGCGGTCGAGGCGCCTCAAATTCGGGGCTGCCGCTGATGACGCGCACCTGATAATCGCGTAGATAAACGTCGTAGCGGCTCTCGACATATTCCTCAAACGACAAGAGCTTGCCGTTTTTCAGAAACGGTTCGTTGTCCTGAATCCGGAAGAAAAAATCCGATATGACCCGATCGACGGGATGACGAATGACTGTGAAATACTTAACCGTCCGGTCGAAGGCCTGGTGCAAACCCATCGGCAGGTGACCAGTGACGTAGCGGATGCGCCGCAGATCGTCGCCACCATAGGAGGCAAAGCGTTCGCGGCATAGTTCGAAGGGAGCAAGCCCCAGACAGTTATAGCGCTCGCTGCCGATGACCATCGTATCGGAGACTTCCGTACCCTCAAATGCGTGCTGCACCATGCTATTGAGCGAGGTGCCGCCAGTCTTGGGAATGTGCAAATGAATGAGGACATCGGGTGCACTTGGCCGGACCTTGAGATTCGAGGAAGCCCAGCTGCCCATCGCGTCTCGCCTGTGGTGGTGTGCCAATATTAACGATTCACGTTCTTGGGTGGTGCGACATGGGGTCGTCCCCCTCCTTGCGCAGGATGTAGATAACTAGGCCGTAGGTTCCGACAAATTCCTGCCACTTGGCGTAATGCCGCATCAAAGCACGATCGACGACCGTGAATGGATGGGTGGCGATGTAACGCAGCGTATTTGACAGGTTTGGCGAGCGGCCGGTGCGCTCGAAATATGCATAGCGGATTTCTGGCAGATCATTCCACTGTAAGGCCGGCAGACCTACGGCGCGGCGCAGAAAATGGCGCAACCAATGAAGCGGAGCCATTTGGTATATTTCTGATCCGCTTTTGACGCCCTCAAGAGTCAGACACGAGGTCTTGGCCGCGTAGGCGGCAACCGTGCGGGGACTGAAGAAATATAGGTGACGCGGAATGTCCTCGCGGAAAAGATAGCGTGACGAGACGCTGTCCAAATTCGTGGTGAGTGCGATGAATACGCCGCCCTTCTTCAAGAGCCGTGCGGTTCCAGCGAACACGGACATCGGATCGTGCACATGTTCCATGACCGCCCACGCCGTGATTGCGTCGTAGCGCGCATCGCCCGGGATCTCATCGAGCGACCGATAGCAGTGGAAATCATTGACGCTTTCAGAGTTGTCGGCGGTTTCCACGCCTTCGACATCCCAACCAACCTTCCGCATGAATCGCGGGAAATCGCCGTTGGCGCAGCCTATATCCAATAGTCGCGGCATCGGCCCACCAGCCGCGGCGCCCGCCGCTTCCAAGTAAGTCGCTTGGCGTTGGTAGCGTGCCGACAAACGCGCCGAGTCGGATTTGAAGTGGTATGTGAAATAGTCGCCCGGGTAATAGCGTTGAATGGCCATCACCGTCGGCCGTGGATTGACGAAACCCAGGCCGCACGACTTGCAGGCGACCACCTGAAACCAATCGTCGCGAAGATAGAACTCGTCCGGCTTGCGGTAGAGCGGCTTGAAGTCGCGTCCACCGCAGAGATTACACGCGACGTTCTCCAGATCCGCCATTGCCGTTTCTGTCACTTTGTGCTCCTACCCACAGCAGGGTGAGGCGCAGTTCGACGATCGCGTTTCGACGCTTCTGGCATCAACGCGGCACCAACACCGAATAGATCAGTGCCTCGGTATTCGAGGCGAGCGAATTGGTGGAAAAATTTTGAATAATGTGCTGACGGCATCCCGCAGCGATTTCTTCAGCGTCCAGAGCCAGTCGAGCCAATTGCCTCTTGATCGCGTCCGCCAACGCGGCGGAGTCGTGCGGGGGTACGACTTGGCCCCAGGTGCCCACGGCCAGGCCGTTGTCCCCAGCCTTGGTCACGACAGCGGAGGTACCGCAGGCCATCGCCTGCACCAGCGCATAGGATGTTCCTTCTGCCGATGCCGAGATCACCATCAGATCCAGCGCGTTGTAGATCGCTTCAATGTCGGAGCGCGCTGGTATCCACAAAGTCAGCCGCGAGATCTCCGAGTTGCTCGCATTCGCGCACCAGAAAGTCTCGATATTCTGGTTGACCGCTGCCGACAATGACAAATCGCACGTTATCGTTGGTCGAGGCTATGTTCGCCGCCGCCTTTAGAAAAGAAGGAATGTCTTTCTGCGGATCGAGACGGCCGATCAGACCGACGAGCCGATCACCGTCGGCGATTCCCCATTCAACCCGGATGCGACCACGCGCAACCGGATCGGGACAATATCGGTCGGTGTCGACACCGTTCGGCACCACGCGCATGAGTGCCTTTGGAAAACCGCGTTGGACCGCGTCTTGGGCGCCGGCGCTCGAATTGGAGATGACGAGATCGGCGAACCGCGCGAAGCGGGCCTCTAGCCAATACGACATCCTCGTCACGAAATCGTAGGGCGTCAGATCGAGGAATGCAGCACTCACGCCCCACACCACCTTCAAATTTGGTTCGGCAAAACGCCCAGCTAGCGCGACCAGGTTGGAAACCTGCAACACCGTGTAAAGAACGTCGGGCCGAAAGCGCCGCACGGTCCTCAGAAAGCGCCAAAGGAAGCGAAGGACGTCCCAGCGCCCGCGTTTGTAAAGGCATTCCAGCGCGACGCCTTTTTCCAGCAGAAGAGGTGCCAATGGAATTTTGTCATAGAACGTGACCACTAGGATCTCATGACCGCGTCTTTTCAACCCCACCGCGGCTTCAATGACCAACATCTCGGCACCGCCAAAGGAAAGGTTTTGGTGTAGAAGCATTATCCGCATGACAACTGGTCTCTCACGGCTTGAGAAACAGAAGACTGGCCATGTTGGAGACACGTAAATCAGGCGGATAATTGTCGACGTTGTGATCAACGTCACCGGCAACTTGAAAGGCCAGTCGATAGCCGCGCTCTCGCATCACGCGCTCGACGTCGGGCAAGCTGAGCACCCAAGACGGGACCTTGTAATTCGTCTGTACGCGCACGAACGCATCGCGCCTAGTAAAGGGAGCGTTGATGAGCAGGATCGCCCTCGCATTGTACCTTGCAAGCTGCGCCAAGAGGCCCAAAGGTTCACGAACATACAGAATGGCCCAGGAGCTGTAGACCAGATCGAATTGCGCGTCGTCTATCGGCAGTTCCTCGCGGAAGGAGATCCGCACATCGTCCTGCCAAAGGCGCCGGCCGGCCGCGCAAACCTGGGGCAGATCGACAACAGTGTAATCAAGCTTCACGTGGTCCGAAATGGCGCTCGTGAGATTGCGAAAATCCGCTCCAGCAGCGCCGCCAAAATCGAGGATCCGCATCGGTTTTTGCGTCGCCAGCATTGCGACTGCGAGCGGCAAAAGAGAATGTGAGTGGCCCAGTAGGGGCAAGCCAGTCGGGCCGTCGCGCTTCAGCCGCGCCTCGTTCCTTTCCGCCGCCCGCACCAGGACCTGCTGGTCGAGCAAACTTGTATCCGGAACCTGGTCAAAGGAGGCATAGACGCCCCTAAAGTGTGGTCTGCTCAAGAGCAAACCGAGCGGACTGTATAACGCCAGGAAGGTTGCCAGCTTGCGCATTCCCCAGGGCAGGCTGCCGACGACCAATTCAATTGTCATTAAAAGCCGCCGAACAGAGACCGGTCACTCGGCCGAAAAAACCCGCAATGCCCAAAAGAGCCCAAATCGGAAATGCGGTGAGAACAAGCGCCTTCGCCGGCGCGCCGTTTAGGGATCTTAGGACAGTCCAAAGAGACTCCTTCGACGAATATGCTGCAATAGGCAGTACGACTGCAGCTTTCAAAAATGGCAAGGGCGAATAGAGAAAATACTCCAAGTCATTATTCAAAAGCCAAATGTTGTAGTGTAGACGTCCTACCGCATTCTCGCTTAGCGTCCTTCGTTGGGTTAGCGTAGCACCCGTGGCATGATCATTCACATAATAAACGCGCAGCACCTCGTTCACATACCGAATTTTGTAGGTCTTTGCTATATTCAGCCAAACTAAACCCTCTGGTATGAAACGCGTTCCTGCAATATCCGGAAATGGATATTTCCGCACCACTGTGGTCAGAATGGCGCCCGATTTCTCGCCTCGTAATCGATGAATGTAGCGCTTTTCGCGAAGCGTGCTGTCGAATGGACTTGATGGAAACACATCGCCGATGATTTTTCCCTTCTGATCACAGCACAGCCCATTAACGGCGACAAATGACGGTTGCTCGGTCGGCGGAATACTATCCCAATGGCCAGCGATTATCTCCAGCGCGCGTGGTGGACATGCATCATCCGAATCGAGCGACCAAAAGAATTTGCCACGTGCTTCCCGCACAGCGAGGTTATGCGCGATATGTTTGCCGCAATGGTCTTGCCTGAAGTAACGTATCGGGAAATCTGCAAATTTGGCCCAGCCTGCGATCAGTTCAGCCGTGTTGTCCGTTGACCCATCGTCGACCACGAGCCATTCGAACTCTTGCAGCGTCTGCGCACACAGACTATCGAATACGCGTTTTATCGTATGGGCGCGATTGTGGGTTGGCGTAAATATTGTAAATAAAAGAGTATCGAACATTTCGGATTGGCCGTCGGTACTCAAGTCGCGCTTCACGACTTACGCGCGGCGATATGCTCTTGCCCGATCACCGAGCGACGACTAGTGAAAAAGCCGCGAATCACCGAAATCACCTGAACTACATCCGCATCGCTCAGTTCCGGATACATCGGTAGTGACAAAATCTGCTTGCAAAGCCGTTCAGTCACAGACAAGCCGTCGCGCGGTAACACGGCACGCTCCCATATCCACGCTGGAGATGGACCGGCAATGGATAGTGAACGGCGCACCCGATTTGGTGATCGGAAAGGTATTTCATCAATCCATCGCGATTCACGGAAGCGATAACGTAAAGATGATAAGCGTGATCGGCCCCCGCACGCGTCTTAGGTGTAACTATCGGTAGGCCGGCAAGACCGTCGTCGTACCGTCGCGCAATCGCCACCCGACGCGCATTGTCCGTATCTAGATGAGGGAGTTTGACCTGGAGAATTGCCGCCTGCAGGGGATCGAGGCGTGAATTATAACCTGCTTCGTGGGTGTTGCGCGCCTGATCCCAGCCATATTGGCGTAACCTCCTGACGCGTGCCGCCACTTCGGCGCTGCTGGTGACCACGATGCCGCCATCGCCGATAGCGCCGAGATTCTTGGTCGGATAGAAGCTGAAACATCCCACGTCGCCGATACTGCCGACGGAGCGGCCCCTATGGCGGCTGCCCGCGGCCTGCGCGCAATCCTCGACGGCAAAGAGCCCCCGCCGCCGCGCGATCTCGACAATCCTGCCGATTTCCGCGGGCTGTCCATAGATTGTACCGCGATAATTGCTTTAGTCTTGGGCGTGATCGCTTCCTCGATCCGCGCGGGTCGATCGTGTAATAAGCTGTATCGATATCGACCAGAATCGGCGTCGCGCCGCAGGCCAGAACCGCGGCCACCGTCGCCACGGCGGTATGCGACACCGTGATGACGTCATCGCCCTCTCCGATGCCGAGCGCCTTAGCGCGAGGGTCAGCGCGTCGGTGCCGCTGGCTACACCGACCCCTTGGGCGACGCCGCAATATTCGCGAAAGCATGCTCGAAAGCCTCGACTTCGTCGCCGAGGATTAGGTGTTGCTGCCTAGCACGCGGGCGATCGCGTCCTGGATTGGCTTTCGATGGGCGCGGTATTGCGCCACCGGCGACGCCCAAGAGATCATGTGATCAGAGTCGTGTAATGGGAGCGACTACGGCGTCACGGGAGGGGCATGCTATCGCGACGAAGACACATCTTTACTTCGGCACATAGACGATCCAGCGGCCGCCGGCGGCGATGAAGGCCTGTTCCTTCTCGCGGATTTCCGCCGCGTGGTTTCACGCAAACAGCAGCGCGTAATCGGGATAAGCGCGGGTGAATTCCGCTGGCGCCACCGGAATATGCGCGCCCGGCGACAGCTTGCCTTGCTTGATCGGCGTCGTGTCGGAGATGAATTCGACATGTTGCGGCGTGATTCCGCAATAATTGGTCACCGTCGTGCTCTTCGACGTCGCGCCGTAACCGACCACGCGCTTGCCCTCGCCGCGCAGCACTTCGAGTGTCCGCATGAGAGAAGCGCGCGAGCTTCTCGCAATTCCGTTTGAACCGCAAATAGGTCTCGGCTTTATCGAGGCCCTGCGCGCGCTCCTTCGCGAGTTGCCCGGCGACGCGCGCATCGCCGGTCGGCTTCCCGTCGGTCGCCAGGGTGTAGCGCATCGAGCCGCCATGGGTGATCTGCGGCGCCACGTCGACGAGCTCGAGACCGTGCGGCGCAAAGGCGCGCGCGATCGAAGTCGCCGAAAAGATGAAGACATGCTCGTCGTAGATCTGGTCGTAGGACGTCTTGGCGATCATGTCGCCGAGATAGGGGTCTTCGAAGATGAAGACACCGTCCGGTTTCAGCAACGCCGCGCGCCGGCCGCCACCCCCGGCAGGTCCGGGATGTGGCACATGACATTGGCCGCGAGCATGACATCGGCACGACCGTGTTCGCGACGATCTCGTCAGCAAGTTGGCGATCGAAGAATTCGCTGATGGTGTGGATGCCGCGGCTGCGCGCGACATCTGCGACATTCATCGACGGCTCGACACCGAGGTGACGGATGCCGCGCTCATGGAAATGCCGCAGCATGATGCCGTCATTGCTGCCGAGTTCCACGACGAAGGGATCGCGGCGCCCGGTGAGGATGTCCGCCATGACCGCCTTGGCGAATGCTTCGAAGTGCATTGCATGTAGCGCGAGGTGCTCGAATAGAAGGCATATTGCCGTGGAACATTGCGTCGGGCCTGCGGCTGTTCGACGAGCTGGAACATGCCGCATTGACGAACAGAATGCCGGAGCGAGTTCGAAAAAATATTCGTTCGGGATTTCATCGCGGTCAGGAAGCCGTTGGCGATCGGCATACGGCCAAACGACATGAAATCGGAAATCGGCGTATCGCACACGCGGCAGTGGCCGGGAGCGGTGGTTCTCGTCGTCATCGGATCTAGAATTAGTCATGTGAGTAGGCGGCGCAAATAGCCGCTGTATTCGCTGTTCGCGATCGAGGCGGCGAGGTGTTCGAGGCCGGCGGCGTCGATATAGCCCATGCGGTAGGCCATCTCTTCGGGACAACCGATCTTCAGGCCCTGGCGCTCCTCGATCGTGTAGATGAACTCCGGAGCTTGCAGCAGCGACTGTGCGTGCCGGCATCGAACCAGGCAAAGCCGCGGCCGAGCCTTTCGACGTCCAGACGTCCGCCTCAAGTAGACCCGATTGGCGTCGGTAATTTCGAGCTCACCGCGGGCCGACGGCTTGAGCTTGTGCGCCATTCGACGATCGATGGTTCATAGAAATAAATCCCGGTGACGGCCCAATTAGATTTCGGCTGGCTGGCTTTTCCTCGATGCGCATCGGCCGTTCTGCGCGTCGATTTCAAGCACGCCGTAACGGCTCGGATTGTTGACCCAGTGACAGAACACCGTGGCGCCGTCGCCGCCGCGGCCGCGGCGCGCTGCACCATCTCGCCAGCCCGGCGCCGTAATAGACGTTGTCGCCGAGGATCAGCGCGCAGGGCCGGCCGTCGATGAATTTTTCGCCGATGAGGAAGGCCTTGGCGATGCCATCGGGCTCGGGCTGAACCGCATAGGAGATACGGATCCCCCATTGGCTGCCGTCACCGAGCAACGGTTCAAAGCGCGGCACTTCCGGCGGGGCGGTGATGATCAGAATGTCGCGAATGCCGGCGAGCATCAACGTCGTCAGCGGATAATAGATCATCGGCTTGTCGTAGATCGGCAGCAGTTGCTTGGTGCCGACGATGTCAGCGGCACAACCGGGTGCCAGCGCCGCCGGCGAGGATAATGCCCTTTCCGTTGCTGACATTTGCTGGAATTCTCAGAGGGCTGCGGCGGCTTGGGTATCGGTGGGATTCCGCCTCGGTCAGCGAATACAGGCGCGCGCGGCGTTCCATCAATTCGCTCCACGTGCCCATCTCGACGATCTGTCCGCCATCCATGACGCAGATCGAATCGGCGGCGCGGACCGCGGCCATGCGATGGGCGACGATCAGGATGCCCATCTCCTTGCGTAAGTCTTCTAAAGTCTGCAACAGTTCCGTCACGGACTCAGCATCCAGAGCACTCATTGCTTCGTCCATGATGAGCAGCGCCGGGTTCGTTAGCAGCGCCCGCGCAACGCCGAGGCGTTGTCGCCGCCCCCCGGTAAGCTTGACGCCCTGATCGCCCATGATGGTATCGAAGCCTTTCGGAAGCAAATCGATAAATTCCAGAGCATTGGCGCGCTGCGCCGCGTTTTTATCTCGCATTCCGAGGCCGTGGGATTGACTAGAGTTAAGTTGTCCCTGATCGAGGCGTGAAAAACATCGTTTCTTGCGGAACATAGCCGATGGTCCGGCGCCAAGCGCCAAGCGGTGCCGATGCGAGGTCGTAGCTTCCCAGTTGAATTGATCCCGCTGTTGGTTCCACTAAGCCGAGCAAAGCATGCACAAGGGTCGATTTTCCCCTCCAGACCTACCGACAATGGCAAGCATGCCCGGAATCGGAAGTGTCAGATTGATTTGATCCAGGACAACACGCTCGCCAATCGACCTGAAGGTTTCGCACCTCCAAGGCCGCAGGCTGATCGATCCACAATGGCTCCTTTGCACCGTCCTGTCTCTCCGCTTCGGCTTCGGCTGCGGACTGCAATTCTTGATCGCCTCGATCGCATGCACGTTGGCATTTAGATATAGCTGCGACTGCACCGTGGTCAGTCGCGGAAACAGCCGCCCGAACAAGGCAATCACGATAACGACATTTCCGGCCGCAACACCCATCCCCGCGCCTGCCGCCACTAATATGATCGCCAGCCCGATTAGCCCGATAAATTCAAGGACGTTACGCACCGTGCCGGGCCACGCGCTGGCGTCTGCATTAGCCCTCTCAAGCTCCACAGCAACGGATTGATCAGTGCGGCCGCGCGATCACCTCCGGCGCTTGCTTTGATGAATTTCGCGGCGGCAAATTGCTCATTAAGTGTGGACTGCAATCCCGCATTGAGGGAGGCCAAGCTTGCGCCAACGGCATAGCTCTTCTTGTACAGACGACCCATTGCCAGCGCCGCCACTAGTGCAAAAGTGATTAGGCTCAAGGTGACTTGCCACGCGATTGCAATCGACAAAACAACATAGATGACGGCCACCACCAGGCTGCCCAACAAGGTCAGAGCAAGCGTAAATGCCCTCCCCAATCGCTCGCACTCGGTGATGATTGCATTCGTTATCTCACCAACCTTTTTGTCGCGATGAAGGTCCACTTTGCACACATGAACGCTCGAAGGATCTCGAACTGACGCCGCGCCTGATAATGCCGGCTCAGACTTACCGTCCACCAGTTGAGCCAAATTGAAAGCATCGCCTGCACTGCAGCAGCCGCGAAACACGCAAGGATGGCAAGCGTACTGTTTGCGCCAATCAGCGCCAACTCTTATCTACAAGCCTGTTAACAGCGCTTTCCGGGCCAGCGGCGCATCCCGACGCGCTCAACAGTGGCAGCAGAAGAACGACCCGCATTCGCTGACGCCGAAAAGCGGCGTCCAGGCAATGAGTACTGGAAAGCGCCAGCTCAGGCGCTCCATCAAATCTTCAAGAAGCAGGCGGTACGTGTTCACGTCACTGAAACCGATGTTTCCGTCGAAAGGGGCACGAAAAGCCTAAGTTCGTCGCGATGACGGCGCTGACTATCGCCTCCCATTCGAGCCAATTCATATGAGCTACTTCGAAAGTTGAGAAATCAGCTTTTCCGTTCGTTGATTGCTCACAGTGTAGAAGCCGCGCAGCACTCGAATATCGCGGGAGGAAAAATTGCCCGTCGCCTTCCGGGTATTAGGGTTCCGCATGTGGTTTCAACGCCATTTTTACACCCCTCGGCAATTGCTCGATAAAAGGCAAAAATCTCTGAATGCGCGCGATCTGCGCATGGCTTTGATTCTCTCGCGTTTTGGCGGAATGGGTCGCTCGGAAATTCCGAGAAAGATAAAGTTCGCCTGCAAACTTTTTTGGCGCACCCACGATGTCCTCGAAGCGAAGCGCGACGCGACGGCTCCCAAACACATCGACGTAGGCGTTTATGGTTTGATCGAAATGACCTCCCTTTAAAAAGACAATCCCGCTCGGTGTAGTGCAGTAGTCAGCAAAAGAGCGCTTCGTGGGCGGAAGCTGCGACATAACAAATTTATAAGCGGACTGTAACCAGTCTACCTGTTCGCGTATCACCAAAAAAACCTTGGCGTCAGGATGAACTTTATGCAGGCGCGACGCAGCTTCGCCAGGATCCACCACAACATCACGTTTCACTTGATCCCAGGAGCCGGGGACGTACAGGTAGCGTTGCCAGTTTTTCCACTCGCCGATGACACAAATCAATTTCCAACATTTTCGTCCTTACTAATGTGGATCTTGGCTGGACACGGCTTCTCGATCACAGTTGGATTGCGTTCATGCGACCGCAGCAAGGACGATAGCTGGAATTGATCGACTGTAACCTCCGGATGTCTTTTAAAAATTTGATCACAAAGGTCGAGGCGACTTTTGGATAGCCTATGTGAAGCACTTCGCACTAATCTGCTCGATCACGGAATCTTATGCCTCTCGGTGTAATTCGTTGGTTAGATTTTGTTAAGGCGGCGGCGAATGCGAAAACTCAGAAAGCCGGCCACCTGAAATGAGATCTTTTCGCGAAGCCCCGCAGCCATGATCCGAACGTCTGAAAATCGCGCTTGGAATTGACAAGGCTAATGCCCTGCCGCGCCAATCTTCGTTGGGCCCGGAACTCCATTTCCCTTTTGTGACGATTTGATCCTGATCAAGAACCCGTCCACACGGCATAATGGGGTTCGTCGGTGACCGTATGCTCTAAGTCCCAAATAGTACCTGGCCGCCGTAATAGCGATCTCAGATAGGCCCGTTTCCAGATTGCCACTCGAGCGACGAATAATATGGCTCGGAGAACGAGATCAAACGCAGCGGACGATTGTTCAGCAATCTTTTAAAATACTCAACAATACGGCCGGGGAGTTCCGCCTAACGGGTACCACCTACATAAGACAGATTTTCGCGGACAATTAGATCAGCGATGGCATTCAATTGATGGCCGTTGACTGGCGACATGAACAGGGCATCCTCGTCAATCCGAAGCACATAATCGATGTTGTCGGGAAGACTGTCGAGTTGAGTACCCAGTTCGCCCTGCCAGTTAGATGGGCTTTCCGCCGCTAATGCCGTAAAACCATAAATATCGCGATGTTTGCTCGTGAAGCCCACATAGCGTGGCCAGTCGCAATCACGCCAAGTGTTTCGGAGTTTTGAAACACAATTTCGAAGATGTCGCGTCCGCGATCCGAACTGCTGACGAGCACGCAAAATCGGCCCGGCCCCGCGCTTCTTTTCCGCGCCATTCCGGTCTGACCGCGCTTTCTCTTTGGGGAAAGACTTGCAACATTTAATTTTAACGGTTCGGCATCGAGAAACTGCCACGCTACCGCACTCCGGGTGAAACGAATTCGCCCGAAAACACAAACACAACGCTCGCGCGGGCGCCCGGCGGCTAGGCCGCCGCGACCAAATCCACGTCCAACACCACTCGAACCTTGCGACCCAAAAGATCGAGCAGAATTGCGATCCGCTCGCGTTCCGCCATGCCTTCGAACAGGCCGAGGCAAGACGTGAATGCGCCGTCTAGCACGCGAATCTTGTCGCCCGCGCTAAACAGCGGCCGATAATCAAGTTTGATGAAGCCGTTAGCGTCCTCACGGCTTTTCAAGCGCCTCGACGATGCCGTCGGGCACCGCAGTCGGATCGTCGCCGTTGCAAACCAACCGAATAACGCCGAAGGTCGAATAGATCGAACGCCAGCGCTGCATCGAAAGATCGACGGCGACGAACAGATAACGGGGAAACAACGGCGCCGCGACGGTCTCGACGCGGCGGGCATGCCGCCGCCGTTTCAGGTAGCGCGGAAAATAGATCTCAAAACCCTGGCGATTGAGATGCGCAGTCGCCTTCGCCTCGGCATGCGGGTGAGTATGGGCGACGTACCAACGCGGATGCAGTGTCATGCGGCGCTCTCCGTTGCCCGATCGAGGCGGATGCCAAGGAGAGCGGGCACCAAGACGCGATCGGCATCGAGTTGCTTGACCACGGTTTGCACTGATTCGCGCGTCGCTTGGAGGTCGGTGACGACCAGCGCGTCACAGCCACCCGGCACCGCCGCGATCGATTTGACGACCGGGGTGCCGACGAAGCGGGTATTTTCGGACTTGGGATCCACCACCGCGACAATCGCGATGCCCTGTTCAAGGGCGCAGATGGTCGCGATCTCCGCGAGGTCGGAGACGCCGACGAGCGCGATGCGGTTCCAGCCGCGCGCATGCGCCGCCTTGAGCACCGACGCACAATCCTCGCGGGCGCGGCGAAAGAACGAGAACGAACTTGACAGATATTCGACGGTAAGCCGCGACTTCTCGGCAAAACCATGCGGCGTCAGGTAATAGGCATAACGCCGCGGCGGGGCTTGGCCGATTTTGAGAAGGCCCTTTTTGACGCAGCGCTTGAGGTAAGCGTTGACGAGGCCGAGCGCGATGCCGAGATCGGAGGCGAGCTTGCGCTGCGACTGCGCGCCGTCGCGTTCGACCAATTCGAGGAGCCCGAGCACGATTCGGGCATTATCGGTTTCTTCGGTGCTCGCCGCTTGGGGCATCGGCAGCCCTCCCATCCGGCGCCATGATTACCGTGTTCACCGCGTGAACGTCAAGCTCTATGTTCAAATCATGAACATAGTAAGCTATTGATAAATATAATTATTTTACTTCTTTCTGCCGGCGCCGCCGAATAAATTCCGTTCCACCAGGCCGCAAATGGCATGGGCCGCGACAATATGGATCTGCTGGATTTGCGGTGTCTCGGCTGACGGCGCCGCCAGGCAATGATCGCAATACGCCTGCATGGTGCCGTTGGCGGCCGTGCCGGTGAAGCCGATCGTGGTCAGCCCCACCTCGCGCGCCGCTTTGAGCGCAGCGACGATGTTTGGCGACCGCCCCGAGGTCGAGATCGCGATGAACACATCGCCCTTTTGGCCGAGGCCGCGCACCTGGCGCTCGAAAGCGTGCTCAAAGCCGTAATCGTTGCCGATCGCGGTCAGCACCGAGGAGTCGGTGGTCAACGCGATCGCCGGCAGCGGATTGCGGTCGAAATTCAGGCGCGACAGAAACTCGCCGGCGATATGCTGGGCGTCCGCGGCGCTGCCGCCGTTGCCGGCAATCAGGAGCTTGTGCCCGGCGCGGAATGCAGCCGTGATCGTATCGGCGATCGCATGGATGACGGTGCGCAAGGCCGCGTCCTCGGACGCGCGCGCCAGCGTCTCGCAGGAGCGGCGAAAATGCTCGGCCACCATGTCGTTCTCGGCGCGCATTGCTCTCTGCTGTCGCGATTGGTCCGAACGTTCACACGCGGCAGTGGACCTAACATAGTTCTATTGCGATAAGAAAGGCCCCCGGCGCGACGGCGAAGAAAGATCCGACCGATGCGGGCTCCTAACTATCCGCTCAATTCCGAGGGCGTGTGGTGCGAAGTCTTGATGCGGCCTCCGCCCGGCCGGCCGGCGCTGTTTTTGGATCGCGACGGCGCGGTCATCGAAGACACCGAATATCTTTGCCGCGCCGAAGACATTGTGATGATCCCGGGCGCCGCCGCCGTCATCGCCGCCGCCAATCGGCTAGGCATAGCCGTGGTGCTGGTAACAAACCAAGCCGGCATCGGCCGCGGCTATTATGGCTGGGCCGAATTCAAGACTGTGCAACAGGCGATTGTCGCAGCCTTGGCCCGCGACGGTGCGCAGTTCGACGCCGTCTATGCCTGTGCGCACCATCCTCAAGGGCGTGATGGCTTTGCTCATCCTGATCATCCAGCACGCAAGCCAAATCCGGGCATGCTGCTGCAAGCGGCGGCCGATCTTGCAATCGATCTCAAAACATCATGGCTTGTCGGCGACAAGGCCACCGATGTCGAAGCCGCCAAACGCGCCGGCCTCGCCGGCGCGTTGCAGGTGGCGACCGGTCACGGCATAACCGAACGCGAGAATGTTATCGGCCTCGCGACATCATCTTTCCAGGTCCGCTTCGGCCAATCGATCGCCGATGCGATGACGCTGCCGATTTTGTCGCCGCAAACAGTCGGCTGATCAAAGAAGGGCGAGGCGAGTATTTGTCTGACCTTGATGCAAATTCACGTCGTGCCGGGAGTGCGGCGGCAGGATCGCCGCCGCGGCTCCTCTACGTCGTCACCGAGGATTGGGCTTTTCTTTCGCACCGGTTGCCGATGGCGCGCGCCGCACGGGATGCCGGCTTCGAGGTCCACGTGGCCACCCGGGTCGGCGCGGGCGCGGCGGCCATCGCTGCGGAAGGTTTCATCCTGCATCCAATTCCGTTCGCGCGCGGCAGCACGGCGCCGCTTGCAACGCTTAGGACGATCGCGGCTCTCCGCCGCCTGCATGGCGACGTCGCACCGGCGCTCACCCATCATGTGGCTTTGCAGGCCTGCGTGTTGGGCAGTATCGCGACCTTGGCCTCCGCTGCGCCCGCATTAATGCCTTTATCGGTCTCGGCTATGCGTTCACGTCGAAGAACGCCAAAGCGCGCGCCATGGGAGCGCTCATCGGCATCCTGCTGCGCTTTTTGGTCGATCGCGAGGGCAGTATCGCGCTCGTGCAGAATGGCGACGATATGTCGGCGTTGATGTCGCTCGGCATCCAGAAGAACCGCATCGCGCTCATTTCCGGATCGGGCGTCGACGTTAAGCGCTTCACGCCGCTGCCGGAGCCGCAAGGCCCGCCGACTTTCGGCTTCGTCGGCCGCCTGCTCGACGATAAGGGCATCCGCACGCTCGTCGCCGCGCATCGATTGTTGCGCGCTCGCGGGCTCGATGCCCGGCTGTTGATCGCCGGCACGCCCGATCCGGCCAATCCGGCCTCCGTCTCGCAAGCCGAAGTGGCATCCTGGAATAAAGAGCCAGGCATCACTTGCCTCGGTCACGTCGACGATGTTGCCGGGCTGTGGACGCGTGCACACGTAGCCGTTTTGCCGTCACGCCGCGAGGGTTTGCCATTGTCGCTCATGGAAGCGGCAGCCTGCGGACGAGCGATGATCGCGAGCGATGTGCCGGGCTGCCGCGAAATCGTCATCCACGAGCAAACCGGCCTGTTGTTTCCGGTCGACGATGCACCTGCCTTAGCGGATGCGATGGAGCGGCTGGCGCGAACGCCGGATTTGCGCGCGCGCTATGCGAAGGCGGCGCGAGATTTGGTCGTCGAAAAATTCGCAGCGGACATTATAGGCCGGCAAACCGTCGCGCTTTATTGGCGGATGCTCGGCAGGCATGAGACGCAAAATACCGAATTGGCTTCCGATGCACGCTGAGTGGACGATTTTGCGGACTTCGGGCGCCATCGCACTTGTTGCCGCGGCGGCGCGTCCTCAGTGCGCTCCTGATCGTACTGCTGCGTCCGCTGCTCGAACGTTACGCGCTAGCGCAACCCAATGCGCGCTCGTCGCACAGGACACCGACGCCGCAGGGCGGCGGCATTGCTGTGATTGCAGCGACGATCACCGTTTCCGGCATCGCATTATATGTCGCACCGGCCGGCGCGGTAGCCGCGCTGCAGCTTCCGATCATTCTTGCCGCGGTCGTTCTGATCGCTGGCGTTGGTGTTCTTGCCGACATTCGTCCGGAAAACGTGGCATGGCGGCTGTTGCTGCAGACGCTGGCTGTCGCGGTGGTGATTTTCGTCCTGCCCCCTGGTTTGCGAGTGCTGCCGGTTCTGCCATTAGCCGTCGAGCGTATCGTGCTCGTGATCGGCGGTGTGTGGTTCGTCAATCTGGTGAATTTCATGGACGGCCTCGATTGGATGACTGCGGCGGAGGTCATTCCGGTCACGGCGGCGCTCGCGGGGATCGGCTTGCTCGGCCTGCTGCCGCCCGCAGCAATCATCGTAAGTCTGGCGCTATGCGGCGCGATGATCGGCTTTGCCTATTTCAATCGGCCGGTTGCAAAGTTTTTTCTTGGCGACGTCGGCAGCCTTCCGATCGGGCTTTTGCTTGGCTGGCTCCTGATTTTACTGGCCGGCAATGGCGGGCGAGCTGCGGCAATCTTGCTGCCGTTATATTATCTCGCTGATTCCACCATCACGCTCATCCGCCGCGCACGAAACGGCGAGACCGTTTGGCGGCCGCATCGTTCCCATTTTTATCAGCGCGCCACCGATCGCGGCTTTTCTGTGCTCGACGTGGTAGGGCGTGTTTTCGCCCTCAATCTTGGTCTTTGTTTATTGGCAGTCGCGGCTGTCCTTTTTCCGGATCGGCTCTACGCGATTGCTGCGCTGCTCGTCGGCACAGCATTAGTCGGTTGGACGCTTGTCACCTTCGCACGTGGCACGCGATAGAGCTGCCTCTAGGTTAAAGAAAAGAAAAACCAACAGTTAAACAAAAAATCGGCGTAATGCCAAAACCTTTTTTAGGTAAGATGGACTACAAAAATCGCAACAATGCGATCGCTGACCGGGCCGACATCGACGGTCTGCGCGCCGTCGCGATTTTACCGGTCCACCCTCTACCACGCGGACACCGACCGTTCGGCGGTGGTTACGTTGGCGTGGACATATTCTTCGTTATATCTGGCTACCTGATAACGTCGTTTATCCTCGGGCAGATCCAACGCGGCGAGTTTACGTTCCTTAATTTCTATCTACGCCGCATCCGGCGTATTTTTCCGGCGCTATTTTTGATGATGGCGTTTTGTGCTGCGATCGGCTGGCTCATGCTTACGCCGGACGATTACAGACGGCTTGGCGAAAGTATATTCGCGACGGTATTTTTCTGCTCCAACATCCTGTTCTGGCTACAGTCCGGTTATTTCGCCGCACAACCGGAAGCACGGCCGCTTTTGCACACTTGGTCGCTGGGAGTGGAAGAGCAGTTTTATGTCGTGTTCCCAATTTTGTTGGTCTTGCTGTGCCGATATTTTCCGCGTCGGCTGATCGCCATTACGCTCGCACTGTCCGTCCTGTCCTTCGGCTTCAATGTTCTTTCGGTTTCCGCTCATCCAAGCCTAGCATTCTTCTCAGCACCGCCTCGCATTTGGGAATTGTTCATCGGAGCGCTTCGCGCGATATCAGCGCTCGCCGTATCTTCGACCGTGATCTGGTTCTAGGTCGCGACCCCTTTTTAAAAAAAAAAAAAAAAAAAAAAAAAAAAAAAAAAAAAAAAAAAAAAAAAAAAAAAAAAAAAAAAAAAAAAAAAAAAAAAAAAAAAAAAAAAAAAAAAAAAAAAAAAAAAAAAAAAAAAAAAAAAAAAAAAAAAAAAAAAAAAAAAAAAAAAAAAAAAAAAAAAAAAAAAAAAAAAAAAAAAAAAAAAAAAAAAAAAAAAAAAAAAAAAAAAAAAAAAAAAAAAAAAAAAAAAAAAAAAAAAAAAAAAAAAAAAAAAAAAAAAAAAAAAAAAAAAAAAAAAAAAAAAAAAAAAAAAAAAAAAAAAAAAAAAAAAAAAAAAAAAAAAAAAAAAAAAAAAAAAAAAAAAAAAAAAAAAAAAAAAAAAAAAAAAAAAAAAAAAAAAAAAAAAAAAAAAAAAAAAAAAAAAAAAAAAAAAAAAAAAAAAAAAAAAAAAAAAAAAAAAAAAAAAAAAAAAAAAAAAAAAAAAAAAAAAAAAAAAAAAAAAAAAAAAAAAAAAAAAAAAAAAAAAAAAAAAAAAAAAAAAA
>CAWGJP010000015.1:187500-375000 GCA_963822935.1 uncultured Alphaproteobacteria bacterium | reverse complement strand
AACGGTGGTGCGCCTACGCCAAGCCATCCGAATACAACGGAATGAAGTTCCGAGATAAAACTTATTGAAGAACTGCCAACGTCCATCGAAGCCCGAGGTGCGGCAATTCTCTGGCTGGAACGTACCAGTTGTTAATGCCAGTGCGGCGTAGCCATCGATAGCCTCGCCGCGTCATGCGGCGATGGAGCCGAAGGTGCAGGAGCAAGTCCTCGATCAAAATTAGCCGCGGGCTCCATCGCGCCAGATCGAACACGTCCAGAACATCCAGTTCGTGCCCCTCAACGTCGATGGAGACAAAATCCACGGGGGGTACCGCTTGAGCTTCGATCAAGATTGCATCCAGAGTTCGCACGGTCACCTCGATGGCGTCATCCTATTTCACCTCAGCGAGATTAAGCTTCCGGTCAAAGGACGAATGACCACCCGCAAGATGCAGCGTCATACGTGATCCCGAATTGGCTCGAGAAGAGCATGCATTCGCGAAGACCTTCGCCGATCTCCATCGTCTGAGTTCGTCGGCCAAGTCTGGTTGCGGCTCGACGAGGACGCCGGTCCAGCCGCGCTGTTCAAGATCGAAAGTCTGCGATAAGGCCTTTGGTCGATTTGCCCCAACCTCAACGAAATAGCCGCGGTTACTGCCACTCAAGAACGAGCGCTTCAACTCACTCTCGTCCTCCTGCTGAAATACAGTACGCACAGCCCACCTTGCCTCCGAGAGTTAAATTAAGCCTGGAATTCGAATGGCATTCAAGTCTGCTCATGGCCGATGCTATTAACAAAGGATTCGTTATTTTGGCGAGCTTGCCATGAAGGGTCAGCAGACCGGATCCCTCAACCAAAGTCGCCGCGCTTGTGCTGCGGCGTCTATACCCGATCACTGCCACCACACCGTCTCGTCTGCAAAATTATGGACTTCACGGTGGTGGGTCGGCACAAAGGAACGGTAAATTCGTCGCTAACTTTGCGCCCGAGCGCGCGAGTTTGGGCAAAGCCCGGGTAATGGGCATCCGATGGTTGTCGCCCTCAATTCCCGGCACCCCCGAAGCATCGCCGGTATTTGCAGCCATTCGAAGCGCTGCAGGATCATTTTCCGGCCAATCACATCGTTTGGAGCAACTCAGAACATCGCTCCAAAATACTGACAATCCTCAAGCTCGCGGTCGGCGCGCCAGAGGCGTCGCAATTGATGCCATCGCTTGCGGACGGAATCAGCATATTTCCAAGAAACGACGATCGAATACCTGCTCGCCGATGCGGATTTTCAACATTTCGATGGAGCGCCGGGGATCATCTCCACGGGCTTCACCAAAACCACATCGCGTTGGCGCAGCACCACACCACCCAAGACGCCAACGCCGAAAACATATAGCCAGCCGTTGTTGAAATCGAACAAGTGTGTGTGGAAGAGGGACGAGACGATATTCTCGACCACAACCACCGTGCCTAACCACGCGATAGCGCGGTCTTCGCGAAACAGCATGAAGTGGGAAATCCACATGGCCCAAAGAACGAGCGCACCAACAACACCGAGCTGAATGGCAACGGCAAAAGTCTGATTGTGAGGGTTGACTGTCGCCTCACCCGATACGCCGGCCTTTCCGGCGGTGCTTAGGCGAAATTCCTCCGGTATCGACCCGGTGCCATGACCGATCACGGGGGCCGAAGCGACGATCGCCAGCGACTCTTTCGAGAAACGCTATATGCTCTCCGATGGACGTTCCCGCATTTGTGGCACGGTAGGCTTGAAACTCTTCAATCGTTTGGTTCATGCGATGGTGCAAACTCGGCGACAGGAGAAGGCCTGTAGATGCGATGGCTAGGGTGAGAATTCCAACGCCAAGAACACCCGTCCAACGCCGCACTCGCCAACCGAGCAGCAGCGCCAGTACCGGTACGACTGAAATGGCAGCGCGACTTATGACGACAAACGCGAAATTGGCAAGGAAAAGCGCGCCGATGACAAAAAGCATCGATGCAACACGTCGATCGAGCCTTCTACCTTCGAGGATCGCGTAACCAAGGGCGCCAAAACCGCAGATGACAAAAAGCGAGCCTTGAAAAATATCATCGTGCACCGGAACACCGCGGACGTGACCGCTCAATAATCCGGGCATCATCACCATTATGAACGATGCCAACAGTACGCCTATGGACGAGATCAGCAAGGCGCAAGCCACCCAGCCGCCGCGCCCCGAACGGCGGAACTGCGCCAACAAAAGGGGAATCACGAGAAGCCGCATAAACCCGTCCAGCCCGCCGAGACGCGCGAGCCAATCAACGTCGGCCCACAACATACCGACGGCCCCGAGACACCACAGCAAGACTGGCAGGCCGCCTGCGGCGGTAAGCACTTCACGCTTGAGCGTCCCCAGATCCATCGTTGCCAGCGCAACGATGAGCCACAGCGCAATGAAAATTCCGGTCGCGCTGGTCGACCATGGCAGCGCTACCGTAACGCCGACGGTGAGCCAATCCGCGGCCGCAATGAAAAATGTCCGATCAAAGCGCGGCGGCGTGGGTAAGACCGTCATCGGCGAAAGCCTTGAGCGTTCCTCGAAGCGCCGCAACATCCGGGAAATTGCGCTGCGCGGCAAGGATTTTATGATAGAGCCTTCGAGTACAAAAAGGCGAATTCGGATTGACCTGTGAACGGCGAACCCACCATCTCATGGTTCACGAACAGCCTGGTAATCTTGGCGGGCGCGGCGATGCTCACCGCGCTTTCGATTTTGCTCTTAAGTCCTCTGCTCAAGCGCTATGCGACGGCGCGGCCAAACGCCCGCTCGTCGCACAAGACGCCGACGCCACAAGGAGGCGGGATCGCAGTCTTAGCCACAGTTCTTATCATATCCTACGCCGCGCTTTATTTCTTACCCGCGCACACCGCGGCCGCGCTTCGGTTTCCCATTACGTCTGGCGCGATCGTTCTGATTGCTGGCGTCGGAGTAATTGCCGACATCCATCCGGAGAATTTTGTGTCGCGTTTGTTGCTGCAAACTGTGGCAGTGGCGACCATGGTGGTGGCGCTGCCGTCCGATCTGCGCGTTCTGCCTATTTTGCCGTTCGCAGTCGAACGCCTCGGGCTCGTTATCTGCGGCTTATGGTTCGTCAACCTAGTGAATTTCATGGACGGTCTCGACTGGATGACCGTTGCGGAGGTCGTTCCAGTCAGCGGCGCACTCGCCGCAATCGGTCTATTTGGCTTTCTACCCCCGCTCGCCGCCGTCGTGAGCTTGGCGCTGTGCGGCGCCATGCTCGGCTTCGCCTATTTCAACCGTCCGATAGCGAAGCTTTTTCTTGGCGATGTAGGCAGCCTGCCTATTGGACTAGTTCTTGGCTGGCTTCTTGTCCTGCTCGCCGGCAATGGCGCGCCAATGGCGGCGGTACTGCTGCCACTCTATTACCTCGCCAACTCATCCATCACGCTCGTCCGCCGAGTGCTCAATGGCGAGAAGGTTTGGCGGGCGCATCGCTCGCATTTCTATCAGCGCGCCACCGACCGTGGCTTTGCCGTTATCGACGTGGTGATACGCGTTTTCGTCGTCAATATTGCGCTGGCAGCGTTCGCGATCTTGACCGTGATAGTAAGATCGCGCATCATCGATATTGCCGCGCTCACCCTTGGCGCCGTCCTTGTAGCAGGCCTGCTGTGCGCGCTGTATCGCGGCCGCAATACAAGGTAAGCTCCTACTCCGCAGCCTCGACACAATCCTGTGGTCAAACGATTTGGCAGCAATATAAACCGACTTTTAATCGCGCAGCTTCTCGTCATCGGCCTTCTCACCTCCGGCAGACTGCGTTCGTTAGAGTAGCTCAATCCGCATACTTACGCCTGATCTCCTGCACTGTGCTTTTGTGCGTCCCCCTCACGATGACCGACTGCGGTCTGACCACCGACGGTCCCGGCGCCGTCTTCGTCGATCCGGGCAAGTATGCCCTTTACGATTGTAGCGCGCTTAGCCTCCGCTGGAAGGAATTGATCACGCGCGAGAAGGATTTGCGGAACCTCATCGAAAGAGCCAGTGAGAGTGCCGCTGGAGGTGTAATTGGATCTATCGCCTATCGAAGTGACTATGATTCCGTGCTGACCGAGAAAATTCTAGTGCAGCGCAGGGTGGCGGACCTGAAATGCAGCGTCACGCCCAACTCTTGTCGATAACTGAAGCTTCGCGATTGGCCTCTAGATTCAATTTGAGCATAGCCATAATTCTGACGAGGCAGTTTTTTTGCACCCTCTAAAACTGGAAGCTCATATCCATCGACGTCAATCTTTATGACCAGAGGTTTGCCAATGAAGGGAAACAATTTGTCCAGCGAAAACAACCTGCGACGGCGTGATATCACAGTGGCCGAAGTCATGGATCGCCGAACCCTTTTGACGGCTCTTACGCACTCTCTTTAAACAGCATAGCAGTGATAGGGAGTGTGCATATGGCTTGGGAAGAACCTTGGCGGTTAAAGATTCGGCGGCGGCTTCGAAAGCCCTTCAATAAGGTCTTTCATCGTCGGCATTATTTTATCGCCCGTTATCATGGCGCCGACTTCCTCTTGCAGCGCACAGGGATCGAAACTTTGGAAATATCCGCCAAAATCGCGGAACACCCGGAGTTGACTAATTTTATGCGCTGCTGTGCCCACCTGAGGCCTGAAATATTCCTGGATATCGGCGCCAATATCGGCCTTTACTCGTGCATTCTCCTTAAAAATTGCTGCGTGCCCCGAGCTATTCTGTTCGAGCCGGACCGGCTTAATCTAATTCAATTGCGAGCGAATCTACTGATAAACAACCTTCTTGCATTTGGCCGAGATACATGAGGTCGCTCTCGGCGACGTTGCCGGCACCAGTCGCCTTGTGCCAGGAAAAATTGACGGCGGCTTTTCGCAAATAATAGCCGACGCTCATTTAGACGACGGCAGCTATGAAGTTAAAATCGTCCGGTTGGATGACGCGCTTTCGCTATCGAATAGGGCACTCTTGATTAAAATCGACGTTGAGCATTATGAGTGCCATGTTTTGGCAGGAATGACGCGCACATTACGAGAGAACCGATGTCTCGTTCAAATCGAGGCCTTTGAGAATCGCGATCAGGTCGTCGCCATGATGGCTGAAATTGGCTATGAACTTGCGGCGAGTTTCGCTCCGAATTTCGTCTTCGATAAGCTGAATGCTTGAGCGCCTGGATGAGTCCGACGTGGTAGCTTCTCTTCACTCTCATCCGAGAACGACATTGTGTATCTGATCCAGATGCCATTTTTTAAAACCTGCACCTAGAGGCGAGAAATGGATAGTTTGCGCGGTATCGGATGTGTTTTCAAAAAAAGCCGCACGCGTTGGCGATCGAGCAATCACGAACGAATAATCACGCCGCTATGTTATGCCTGTTTCCAGCCCACTCGAATGAGCCAGTCCCGTATCGTCCGTAACCGTCGTGCTCGATGGTTCACTTCCGTTACTACTATGCGGCTGGTCCGGCCTATTCGCCAGCGGATGAATTTCGAGCCAAAGCGCGCGGACCGCTAACATCGGATCAATACCGGCCTCAATCGCTATTAGTTGGCGCGACGACTGAGCCTGCCTAGCTCGCGAGAGATTTGGTCCGCGATCGTTCGTCCCTTGGCAGTCAGAAATATCTGGGTGCCCTGATATACGCTGGGGTCCGGCTTAGATGTCACAAGATCAAGTCCAGGATTACCGCGGCTACCCTTGCGGCCTATGTGCTTGAGAAAGCGGGACATCGTGAGCCGGTTTTTTATACCAAGCGCACGGGCATAGCTGCTGACACTCTTGCCTTCGTCAAGGGCGACCGTCAGGAACACAATCACGTATGAAAGCGGCATGCGCGTGCCGCGTATATCAGCAAGCGGCTTAAGTACCCTCATGAGAGCTTGGATGGCTCTCTTGTCGCGCGACGCCGCCTCGGGTCGGTCGGGGACCACATTTTGAATTGACGCCGAACCCGTCGGCGCCCTGCGGACCGTTACGCGCGCCATTGGCAGATTTCGGCGTGACGAATGCTGCCGCCGACAGGCCCTCTGCTATCTGAACTTGAAGTTGACACCTACGCGCAAGAGATTCTCAGTCAGGCCTACGCTGATGGGAATGGCGCTACCATTTGCGGCCACGCAAGCTACCGTCGAGCAACTAACGCTCCCAGTGCCGAGATTGACGTAGAGATATTCGACCTTGGCCGTCCAGTTGTCCGCAAACGCCCACTCCGCTCCAACACCGGCTGTCCAGCCAGCCTGTGTCTTGCTCTCGGTGGCGCCGTTGAAGGTCGTTTGCAGATTGGCAAATGCACCGCCGGCTGTGCCATAAAAAAGGACGCGATCAGCCGCCCAACCTGCTCGCCCGCGGATCGTGGCAAGCCAATTGTTTCCGGTCTGGCAAGTACCGCTAAAAGTACAGATGTTACTGGTAGTACCTGTGTTGATGCCAGAATAGTCCCAATCACCCTCTACGCCGAATACGAATTCTCCAGTCTGAAAATTGGCACCGACCGTGCCGCCGACGATGCCACCGTTGTCGTTGGCATTGCTCGACACGCCTAAGGGGAATGCGGCGTTCGGCGCTATGGTCCATTTGCCATTTCCCCACCCCCATCCGCCGTTGATACCAACGTAAATGCCGCCCCAATTGTAGACCGGGGCGACGGTCGGGATGTAGGCAGCCGGTGCCTGAGGCATTGGCGCAGGCTGTGGTAGATCGGCAGCGGCCGCACCGCCGGCCGCAACGATCGAAAACATCGCGGTGATAAATAGCCGCTTCATGGGTGCTCTCCTGAGTCTCTCTTTAGGGTCATTCTACCCGGTAACGCGGCACAGGAGCGTTGCTCGAAAGCCACACAGGCCATAAAAATCGGCCGCAAGTTGTGCGGACTAGCTAGTTGGTGCGCCGTTTTAGGCCGTTTATTTGGGTCATCATGCAAGCTTGGGGCTTGGTCGTGCAAAACATTTTGACGAGGGTGTTAAGTCACAAGTTGTAGGATCGCCGGCGATGCATTGCGAGCGAATGATCGCCCCGGATGTTATGACGGTTTCTAGCCCAACTCGTCCGTAACTGCCGTGCTCGATGGCTCACTTCCGTTACTAAATTGTCGCTTGTCCGGCGCATTCGCGAGCGGATGCATTTCGAGCCATAACGCCCGGGCTGCGGCATTGGGATCGATACCGGTCCTGCTCCACCATCTGGCTTCATCGCCATGGCGATGAAGCTCGCGGTGATGGCCGCGGCACAGCGGCACGGTGAACTCATCGCTGACCTTGCGGCCGAGCGCCCGGCTTTGGGCAAAGCGCAAATGATGGGCGTCGCAGGGTCTACGACCGCAGATCAGACAAGCCTGCTGCGCCACAAAGCGCACATGGTCGCGATCGCGGATGCGCCGCGGCTCGGGACGGGTGAGAACCGATTTGTCGACCGAGCTGCCACGTGGCTTCCGCTTTGGTTCTTGCTTGTCCGACGTGAGGCCGGGCTCAACTCCGGCTGGGCTTTTCGAACCGTCTTCTGAGACCGGCCGCCCTTCCGCGTGATGAATGGCGAAGGCCTCAAGCTTGGCGCCGAAGGTCTCCTCGATATGCTTGGCGTCTGTTGCATTGAGCTTGTCCTTGTCGGGTAGCCGGCGATGCACCCACTTGGCCGCCTCGTCCTCACTGCCGATGGCGTTGAGTTCGCCCAGCATCTGATCGCGCAGCCGGCTCGAAGCCTCGAAGCTGAGCAGGACGGCGCTGTGCATTGCGCGTGCTTGGTCGGCGACACTATTGGCTCTACCTGGCAGCGGCGTGCGGGCGGCCAGACTGGGGGGACTGCTGTCCAGCCGGCCATTGCTGTTGGCCCGCCGCGGCCGGTCCGGTCCCGGCGCCTTCTGTGCTGGGGTGATCAGATCGGGTGCATCGAGGTCATCCTCGCCGGCAATGCCAACCAGCGTGAACAGCGCATAGCGCCGGGCATAGGTCAGCGCCGCTCCCATCCGATGCGGGGTTGCGGTGTCGGCGATGGCGCAGACCGGCCAGTCCGAGGCGATCCATTCCCCGGAGGCATGAGCCAGCACGGTGGTCAGATTAACGATGCCGGCAGCCTGGTCAATGGCCGTGGTCTGTACCGTTGCGATCTCATGCTGGCCCAAGGTCTTGCGCACGATCTCAAGACCGCTCGAGAGCGAGGCATAGCGGAACAGCCGCGCACTGCCCTCCCCGGCGGCCGGTTCGATCGTCCCCACCAGCGACTTCTCCGGGTTGTCGAGCTTGATCTGCGCCTTGGCGAGTGCGGCCGCCAAGGAAGCGATGGAATCACTAGTACGCTGCATGACCGGCCTCCTCGCCTGAGTTACTGGCCAAAAGATCGAAACTGACGGCGCCTGACTTCGAGCGCTTGGCCCGAATGCCATGGCCGGTTGCTTCCTTGGCATCCTCGGGCATCAGTCCCTTCAGCTCGGTCTTGGCTTGCTCATGGTCGAGATGGGCCGAGCGGGTGCGGGCAAAGATGCCGGCAAACTCCGCCCAGGCGTTGGAGGCGCTCATATCGACGACACGCACGGCCGCGATCCGCGGCTTTGGCGGCTCAATGCCAAAGGGCTTCGGTTCCTCGCCGCTCTCGACACAGCGCCAGAACTTCCGTTCGGCGGTAACAATGAGGTGCTGATAGAGCGGATCGGCATGGGCCAAAATCTCGACCCACTTGCCTCCCCCCGTAATCACCGAGAGCACCGCGGTCCGGGCTGCCACCACCCACATATTATGCTGCAGCTGCGGCATGTACTTTATTGCCGCCGCTTCTTCCGAGAACGACCACGGCAGCATGAATTTGGCTTCGAACACGGCGTCGCTACCAGCCACCCGGCCATCCAAAGTCGCTGCCATCCATTTGAATGCCGGATGGAACACCCGCTTCTGAACATCCGTAATCACCTGCCCGGTATTGGCCTCGTACCAGCGCCGGTTCAGGTCCTCGGTCACCAGACCGAGCTGGACGATGAGATTGCCCGACAAATCCTCCGGCTCCGCCTCGCCGCGTTTCTCCCGCCACAGTCGGACCAGCGCCCCCTCGTCTTCCCCCATGATGACCCGGGCGTCCGAACCGCCGATGAAGCGGCGGCGGTGTGCGGCGTTGCGCGCTTTAGCTGTGTCACACATTTCAACCTCCATGCGTTCACAACTCGGCGCGTCGTGAAGGAGGCTTAGCGACTGGTTATTGCGCGGCATCCACCGGAGGCTTTGGTATTGCCGATGTCGCTGGCGGCGCTGGGGTAGCAACAATAGCGACGCTTTCAGACTTAAGTGACCATCGACCGGCTCACTGACACACCAAACCCGCGGGAGGCAGAAAAGCGCCCCGTCGCCGACAGACCAAATCAAACAAAGGCGCGCCACCCGTATTCGCGCTGGGGCGTGCGCGGCCGATGCTTGTCCTCAATGGGGCGGACCCACCAGGACAAATGCGGATGTTTTGCCGCCCAGGCCAGCATGGCACACGAGATCGCCAGATCGTCATGCTGCCCTGCCGGACACTTGTAGATCACTCGAGTTTCCTTCTGCTCGCACTCTAGCGTGGCGAGTTGCTTAAAAGCGCGCCGGCTCATTGGGTCATCAACAAAGCGGACCTGATTAGATCGCAATTCACTGAGCAACAGCTCAAACAAATAGGAGCGACCGACAGCATAGACCGATATGGCGCTATTTCCGACATTTCGCCGCTCAAAAGTCGTGCCGTCGCCATGCGGACCGATGTGCACCCCGATCACGCGTGGACCAAAGGTGTTGATCAGCGTTTCGGCGTAGGTCGCATCATTGCTCAGATCGGCCACAATAAGAGCATCGCGATTGTAATTACAATCGATTGCTGCCAGCGCGTTGGCCAGTTCACTGCCATAGAGGCCCTGCGGCAGTTCGATGAGGTCCTTAATTCCAAGTCGTCGTGGCCCAAGGGGACAGTGGCCGCCGACGACCGCGGTCGAACGGTCATTGGCGCGACCGACGTCATGGGCAATGATGGGCATTTTCAATGGCCAAGTTGCCGGATCGTCGTGATTGAAGATCATCGTAGTCCTCCTGCTGCTTGCACTTCTTTGAACGGATTTTTGATAGACACTGCCTGCCGCTCAGGCGGTGGACCAAATGCCGGACCGGGGGGCGCCAAAGGTTTATGGATGCAGGTGGCGCGTTCGTAGAGATCCCAGGTGAACGGGCTTGCTTCAGCACCACCGGGAATGCCGAGATACTCACGCTTGAAGACATGCTCACCAAGCGCGCGCCACTCACTGTCGAGGAATTCTTTCGCGAATAGTCCGGGATCGCTGTCTACAGTCGCTTGCAATCGAATCCAGGTCGGGTCGTCGCTCGCCCACGCCGTCCAGAACGGATCGCTACGGCTCCACGCCGTCGACAGCATGGCAAACCGCGCCTGGGGCCGGCGCGCCCGCATCGGACGCAGTGCGGCGATGAGATCTTCGGGCAGCCGCGCTGCTTCGTCGGCCACGATCCAGGCGTCGACCGTGAGGCCGCGGATCGAGTCATCGCTGTTAGGCAGCGCCAGAACCCGCGATCCGTTTTCTAGCTCAAGCCCGTAGACATTATCGCTTTTAAACTTGGCACCGGTTTTGAGCAAAACTTCGCGGACCCGCCGCACCGCTTCCGCACTCTGCCGTTGTGCCGGACAGCCGATCACCGATAGCGAGCCTGGATAAAACACCATGCTATGAGCAATCGCCCATGCCGCGGTGGTGGTCTTGCCAACCTGCCGCGCCGTCAAGGCCAAGATTGAGCAGCCGCGCGGCGCGCGCAGGAATGTTTCTTGCCATGGCGTCGGGCTCTCACCCAGCACCTCGCGCACCCACAGCACGGGATCGACACGATAAGCGAGCTTCCCGCAAATTACTCATGAGTCACCCCCGCTAGAAGTTGAGGCTCCTCGGGAGCAGGCCGTCGCTGCGCAGTTTGGTCCGTATCGATCTGCAGCAGTGCTTGCGCGATCCGCGCTTTTAGCTCCGGTTCCCGGTCAAACTGCGCGATCAGCCGTTCGGCGAGCCGGGTGAGATCGACGTTGACATTGGTTTGCACGGCGACGTTGACCTGCGCGCCTACCGTGTGCCCGGCCAGTCGGGCGAGGCTATCGAGCGTCTGCCGCAACGAGTTGAGCCCGGACACGGCAACAGCCAGCGAGGCCTCGGCTTGAGCCTGGGCCACGATTTGATCGATCCGCGCCCGCAGCTCGAAATAGGCGCCACTGAGCGTCTCTTTCGAGGGCAGAAGCGCGACCGCGGCAGTACCGCGAGCGGCCTCTTTCATAATGGCGTTGGACGAGGACAGCTTGAGACAATTCGTCTTATGCCGGTGCAGGCTCGAGACATTGAGCTCGTAGTCGCGCGCCACCCGCGTCATCGGCTCGCCGGCAGCAAGCCGGCGGTCGATTTCGGGACGCTTGAGGTGCTGGCACGTGGTGCAAGTCCGGCTCATAATTCTCGCAGCAAAGCACAGACCACTGATTCAAAAGTTAAACGAAGCATTAGCCATAAATCTATTTTGGCTAAGCTACTGATGATTCGTAAGATTTCCAATTGAAACGGAATACATTTCGCACGCGAAAAATCCCGTAATGGCCACGGAAACTCTTAATTCTGCTCCGGCGGCTCCCCGTACCGTAAACGGGGAAAAGACGTTGCGTGGCCATGGACCAATATGTTTCCGGCGTCGCAGACCTCCCGAAAAAATTCGGATAACCGCAATGAATTCCGTTTGACGATGCCAACCAATTTGAATTGTTAAGAAAAATCGCAAGGTATCGGCCGGCGGATTACTTAATCCCTCACTCTGTTCCGGTCGGCGCCCGCTTGCGCTGGTCGAAGCGGCGGTCGAAGACGTGCTCGGCAATGCGGTTCTTTAGCATTTCGATCGAGCCGCCGGCGATCATCCAGCCGCGCGTGCGCCGCATGCAGTATTCGACCAGCGTTTCGCGGCTGTAACCGAGCGCGCCCATGATCTGCACCGCTTCGCTCGCCACGTCGAAGCCTGCCTGATTGCATGCCGCCTTGGCGATTGCAGTTTCGTAGGCCGACGGCAGGCCGCGGTCGGCATTGGCGGCGGCGCGGTAGAGCAATAATTGCGCGCTATCGAGCTTGATCGCCATGTCGGCGAATTTCCATTGCAGGCCCTGGAACTCGCACAGCGGCCGGTCGAACTGCCGGCGTGTCGCGGCGTAGTCGCGGGCGGCGTTGAACGCGTAGCGGCCATAGGCCAGCGAGCGCGCGGTGTTGCCCAGCCGCTCGACGTTGAATCCAGACATTTGCTTCTTGAAGCCGCCGGGCCCGAGCAGAACGTTCTCGGCCGGCACGCGACAGTCGTCAAAATGCAATTCGCACCATTCCTCGCCGCTCATGAAGGCCGACGGCGCACCGATGGAAAATCCCGGCGTGCCGCGCTCGACCAGGACGGAGCCAATGCCGGAGACTCCTGGGCCAAAACGCACGTAGATAAGGAAAATCTGCGCGTCGGGACTGAACGTCGAAAACACTTTGCTGCCGTTGACGACATAGTGCGATCCCTCCGGCCGCGCGCTCGTCTTCAAATCGGTCAGCGCGGAGCCGGCGTCGGGCTCGGTCATGCCGAGCGACATCACCATGCGGCCGGCGAGCAGTTCGCCGAGCCAGCGCGCTTTCTGATCGGGCGTGCCGTATTCGGCAAAGGTGCGGATCGGGCCGAAATTACCGAACTGCACTACGTCGGCGCTGCGCGGGCAAGCTGCCGCCACCTGCTCAATGGCGATCACGGCGTCGACCAGGCTGCCGCCCTGCCCGCCTTCGCTCTGCGGCAGCGTTACCCCCATCAGTCCATGCTTGGCCATGAGCCGCGCCACGTCGAAGGGAAAGTGCGGGTCGTGCGCGCGTTTGAGCGCGCCCGCCGCGAGGTGTTCGCGCGCGAAACGCTGCACCGAATCGGCGAACTGCTTTTGCTCCGCCGTGAACTCGAAATTCATCGCGCGTTCCTTTCGGTCGTCGCGCCCGGCGCCTTTGTGGGCTGCCGTCGTGAGATCATAGAGCGCCGCTACTCACTTCGGCTGCAAGCCGGCCGACTGGATGACCGCGTTCCACTTGGTTTCCTCGTGGTCGATGACGGCGGCTTGATCGGCCGGCGTTCCCGGCTCCGGCTCGGCGCCCTCATTGATGATGCGCTTTCGCGCCGCCTCGTCCGCCAGTGCCCCGTTGAGCGCGCTTGTTGAGTTTTTGCACGATCGGCTGCGGCGTACCGGCCGGCGCCAACAAGCCGTAGCTCAGGGTCGCGTCGAAACCAGGCAAGCCGGATTCGGCGAGCGTCGGCAGGTTCGGCATCAGCGTCGAATGCTTGGCGGAAGTTACCGCGAGCGCCCGGATATAACCGCCGTCGAGACCGGCGCGCGACGCCGGAATCGGATTGAAACCGACCTTGACGAAGCCGCCCATCATGTCCGTGACCAGCGGGCCCGAGCCCTTCTCGATGATTTGCTCGACCTTCACGCCGGCCTGCTCTGCGAACAATACCGAAGCAAGAAAGTTGACGGTGCCGGCGCCGGGCGTGGCCACTTGAAACGGCTCCTTCGCGCTCTTCATCATCGCGATCAAATCGCCGACATTGTGCACCGGCAAATCCTTGTACACCAGGAGCAGCGCCGGCGCCGACGCGATCAAGCCGATCGGCGCCAAATCCCGGCGTGGATCGTAGCCGACGTTTCTAAAGAGATGCGGACCGGTGGCAAGCGTCGAAGTGTAGCCGAGAACAATTGTATAGCCGTCCGGCGCGGCGTGGGCGACCTCGCGCGTGCCGACCGTGCCGCTGCCGCCGGCATTGCGGTTTTCGACCACGATGCGCTGACCGAGCACCGCGCTCATCTTGTCGGCGACCGCCCGGGCCATGATGTCATTGGTGCCGCCCGGCGGCAGCGGAATGACGAGAACAATCGGCCGGGTCGGATAATCGTCGGCAGCCATGAGGCCGGGCGCGCCAAACACAGCCATTGCCACCGCGGCGTATACGCTCGCAAGCTTTGCCAAGATCGCCTCCCGTTTCGTCCCGCACCGTATTTTCTTGTTGGCGGCCGACGCCTGCCGATATCGCCCAACCCTAGCCGCTGGACTGACCTGCTGTCATGTCGGTCGTTGAGGACCAGAACGCACCACCGGTCAGCCGCGCTTCAACGATGCCGCATCGACAGCCGCGGTCAGATGCGCCACGAGAGCCTGTTGCGCCAGAGTTTCATGGCGGTCGCGATGGCGGACCAACGCGAACTCCCGCAGCGGCAAATCCACCGGGATAGCCTTGAGCGTGCCGTTGGCCATCGCGGAGGCGACGACGTGGCGCGACACGATGGTCGCACCGGCGCCAGCTTCGATGGCTTCGCGTACCGCCTCGTTGCTGGGCAACACCAGCGCGATCTTGAGATCGTCGAGCGACAGGCCTTCACGGCTGGCCAAATCTTCAAGCGCACGACGCGTGCCTGAGCCGGCTTCGCGGATCACCCAGGTGATGGCGCGTAGATTGAGTTGACCCGATGCATCGACCGGCAACGGCGGTTGATCCGAGGCGACCACGAGTACCATCCGGTCGTGGTCGATCTGCTGCCGTGTCAGGGCCGGATGCTGCGTCGGCCCCTCGACCAGGCCGACATTGGCTTCGCCCTCGACAACGGCAGTCTCGACATCATGGGTATTGCGGATCACGACATGAAGACGCACGCGGGGATTGGCGGTCTGGAAGGCGGCAAGCCGGCGCGGCAGCCAATAGGTGGCGATCGTCAGGCTGGCGGCGATGCTCACCGGTCCAGCGGGGCCGCCGGCGAGATCCTGAAGTACCGATCGCGCCATCGCGGCGCGGTCGAGAACGGCGCGGGCTTCCCGGAGAAAAGTGCGGCCGTCCTCGGTGAGCTGGATGCCGCGGCCGACTCGGTCAAACAGCTTGACCTCATAGGAGGATTCCAGCGCGGCGATTGCGGCGGAGGCGGCAGACTGGCTCATGCCGAGAGCTTCCGCCGCACGCGTCACGTGACCCCGTTTCGCAACCTCAATGAAGACCCGGAGCTGATCGAGCGTCATTCCACATCAATCGTATATTCCGATTGAAATGACAAGATCAATAGATAAATCAAAACATTCTTGTTGCGGAGCATGACTTTGCGCGGATATCGTTGCTGCTGGTACGCGGGTATCGGGACGCGGGTTCACCGGGGAAAAAAATGCTCGCAGCAGATTCGTTCTTCACAACTAATCCTTTCGCGTTGCTGTCCGCGGCCATCTCGCCAGCCATAATGCAGGCCTACGTGATCGTCATGATCGTCCTGGTCGTGGGCGGCACGCTCTTCGATGTCGTCCACAAAAGAAGCGCCACGTATTTCTTCGCCAACTGGCGAGATTCGAGGAGCAACGCGCGGCAACAGGTCGGCGGCGGCAAAATGGTGTCGCTGGCCGTGCAGTCCGCGGTTGTCGACGTGCTCACCTCAGGCGAGTTTTGCAACATGAAGCGGAGGCTAGCGCATCTCCTCGGCATGTACGGTTTCGTCTTTTATGTGGTGGCCACCGTCGCGATGGTGTTCTGCTATCCGACGCTCGCGACGCCGACCCCCTCGTACTGGCCGCTTCTGTGGTGGCTCGGCGCGCTGATGATCTGTGTCGGCGGCTACTGGTTCTGGTTCTTCATCCGCGTCGATGTTGCGGCCGAAGGCCAGTCGCCGCTGCGCATCATGCGCGCGGATCTGTTCATTCTTTCGCTCGTCATCAGCGCCACGCTCGGCCTGATCTGGGCCTATTTGCAGACGACAGGCTCGGACTGGTCGACCATAGCTCTGGCCCTCTATCTGATAGCCACCACGGTGCTGTTCGGATCGATCCCGTGGTCGAAGTTCTCGCACATGTTCTTCAAGCCGGCAGCGGCGCTCGAGAAACGAGCATCGAAGGCCAACGGTTCGGCCCAGAACTTGCCGACGTTGACCCGTGACGATCCCGAACAACAGAAACGACATTCCATGGAGCTGCTGCAAAAGGCTCCGATGCGAATGGGACTTGGCATCAAGCGCGAAGCGCCGCGCCACTATTAGAAAGCAACCTGTAAGTTCCACAGGACAGCTAGGGAGCCGGCTAATGCCAACCTTCGTCTATATGACAAGGTGCGATGGATGCGGACATTGCGTCGACATCTGTCCCTCGGACATCATGCACATCGATCCGACTTATCGTCGCGCTTACAACATCGAGCCGAGCATGTGCTGGGAGTGCTACTCCTGCGTCAAGGCTTGCCCGCAGAATGCGATCGATGTTCGCGGATATGCCGACTTCGCCCCGCTCGGTCACAGCGTTCGCGTCATCCGCGACGAAGACAAAGGCACAATCGCCTGGAAGATCAAATATCGGAACGGCACGGAAAAGAATTTCCTGTCGCCGATCACGACCAAGCCTTGGGGCCAGGCGATCCCGAAGCTCGCCGACGTTCCCGCGCCCAGCCAGGACATGCGCGACGGCCAGCTCTTGTACAATGAGCCGAAGTGGATCCGCATGGATGACGGCGGTTTGCATACCCTTCAGTCAGCCGGCCTCAAGCTGAAGAAAGGCGTGTACTACTGATGGCTTACAAAACGATCGTCGAGGACAACATCGATATCCTGGTCGTCGGCGCCGGCCTCGGCGGCAGCGGTGCCGCCTGGGAGGCCAGATTCTGGGGTCAGAACAAGAAAATCGTTATTGCCGAGAAGGCCAATATCGATCGCTCCGGCGCGGTCGCCCAGGGTCTGTACGCCATCAATTGCTACATGGGGACCCGGTGGGGCGAAAATAAACCAGAGGACCATGTCCGCTACGCTCGTATCGATCTGATGGGGCTGGTGCGCGAAGACCTGCTGTTCGATATGGCCCGCCACGTCGACTCCACGGTGCACCAGTTCGAAGAGTGGGGCCTGCCCATCATGAAGGACCCGAAAACCGGGCGTTATCTGCGTGAGGGGCGATGGCAGATCATGATTCATGGCGAGTCCTACAAGCCCATCGTGGCCGAGGCCGCCAAGAAGTCCGCGGACAAGGTGTTCAATCGGATCTGCGTCACTCACCTCTTGATGGATGACGGCAAGGAGAACCGGGTCGCCGGCGCCGTCGGTTTCAATGTGCGCACCGGCAACTATCACGTCTTCAAGTCCAAGACCGTGATCTGCGGCGCAGGCGGCGCTTCCAATATCTTCAAGCCGCGTTCGGTCGGCGAAGGTTCCGGCCGCACGTGGTATGCGCCCTGGTCGTCCGCGTCTGCCTATGGGCTCATGATCGAAGCCGGCGCCAAGATGACGCAGATGGAAAACCGCATCGTGCTTGCGCGTTTCAAGGACGGTTACGGCCCGGTCGGGGCCTATTTCCTGCACTTGAAGACCTATACGCAAAATTGCTTGGGCGAGGAGTATGAATCCAAGTGGTTCCCCGAACTTCAGAAAATGGTCGGAAAGGAATATCTGGATCCGGAAGCTTCGCACCTGACCCACAGGCCGATCCCGACCTGCCTACGCAACCATTGCATCATCAGTGAAGTGAATGCCGGCCGCGGCCCCATTCACATGGTGACCATGAAGGCCTTCCAGGATCCTCATCTGGAAGAGGTCGGCTGGGAGAACTTCCTCGGCATGACGATCGGTCAGGCAGTGCTGTGGGCTTCGACCGACGTCGACCCCAAGAACGAGAACCCCGAACTGACCACATCCGAGCCCTACGTCATGGGCTCGCATGCGACCTGCTCGGGCGCTTGGTGCTCGGGTCCCGAGGACGTTTCTCCGCCCGAGTATTTCTGGGGCTACAACCGCATGACGACGATCGAAGGCCTGTTCGGCGCCGGTGATGCGGTCGGCGGCACGCCGCACGCCTTTTCGTCCGGCTCGTTCACCGAGGGCCGTCTCGCCGCGAAGGCTGCCTGTAAATATATCGATGACGGCAAGGGCGAAGGCATCGTCGTATCCGACGAGCAGATCAGCCGCCGTGCAAAGGATATCTACAAGCCGCTGGAGCACTACAAGATCTACCGCAACGAGATCGTGGCGGGCGATGTCAACCCGCACTACATCAATCCCAAGCAGGGCTTGGATCGTCTGCAAAAGCTCATGGACGAGTATTGCGGCGGGGTGACGGTCAGCTACATGACCAACGACAAGCTTCTGAATATTGGACTCAAGAAGCTCAAGGTCATGGAGGAAGATCTCGAAAGCTTGGCCGCAAAGGATATTCACGAGTTGCTGCGCGCGTGGGAGCTGAAGCACCGGCATCGTGCCGCGGAGTGCGTCACGCAGCACACGCTGTTCCGCAAGGAGACGCGCTGGCCGGGCTACTACTACCGCGGCGACGCCATGAAGGTGGACGACGCGAACTGGCACGTGCTGACTGTTTCGCGCCGCGATCCGAAAACCGGTGAATACACCATGGAGAAGGCGCCCTGTTATCACCTCGTTGGAGCGGACGAATAACAATTGTTCCGGGCGGGCGATGGCGTCGGACTTCCGCCTGCAAAGAAAGACCGGCATGTCGCTTTTGATGGACTCACCAAATCCGGTCTTTCACGGCCCAAGAGAACCGCACGTGAACATTATCGAGAAGACCGACGAGGAGATACGGGCCATAGCCGATCCTCTGTGGCACGACCTCGTCAAGAATTCCAATGAAGGCAAGTACGGCGAATTCGTGAAGAATTTCTCCAGCTCCATGGCGCTCGCCATGAATCAAGTTACGGCCGGCCACCAGTTCGCCAACAGCGAGCTTGCCAGAAATCTGTCCGGACACTTTGATTATCTTGGCATTATCCGCCGCGGCGAGCATGTGACCGTTCTCTACCGGCAACGTAGCACCAAAAAGGACGGTGAATGGCTGGGCCGGCTCGTCCTCGGCTATGAGGATGGAGAAATCAGGATCTTCGGTGCATCCATCTTCTGAGCGGTTCGGATCCGACATGAGTGAACAAATCCACGATGGCAAATATGTCGAACTCACCTACAAGGTGACCGACAGGAAATCGGGTCATGTGCTCACCGTGGTCGAATTTCCGTTGGGCTATGTTCACGGCCACAATGAAATTTTGTCCCCTTTCGTACACGCGCAACTCGAGGGCAGATCCGCAGGCGAGGTCATCGAGGTGCCGATCGACGGCAATCGGATCTTCGGCGCCAGAGACGAGTCCCTGGTTTTTACGGATCGCATCGAGAACGTTCCCGAGAAATACCGGAAGGTCGGCACTTCTATCCTCATGGAAAACAACAAGGGGCAGACCCGCAGCTTTCTGGTGACAAGGGTCGACGACAAGGCGCTGACGGTCGACGGCAACAATCCGCTTTGCGGCAGAGAGGTCGTTTTTACGCTCGAGATCGTGACTGTGCGCGAGCCAACCGACGAAGAAGCAAGAACGGGCGGAGCGATTGGCGCACAGGCGGCTATCGACCCGTCGCTGATGCGGCTTGTTTGAATGACAACCCCGGTTTCAATGCAAAGGTGACTTATGAGCAGCGAGCAAAAACCGATCACCAAAGTTCCTGACGGCCACGCGCGCTTTTTGACCACGCGTCAGAAAGAGCCAAACGAAAAAGGGTTTGTCGGTTACGAAACCGTCTGGGAGCCGTTCCAGAAGGAAGTGGAATACAAGACCCCAAAGAAGCCGTAGAGTGCCCATGTCGAAGCTCGTACCGCCGCACGGCTCGCAGTCCGTCAGACCTCTGCTGCTGCCCGAAACGGAACGCGCGGCCGAGCGCCGGCGGGTGGAAAAGCTTCGCAAAATTCCGCTCGACTCGCGTGCGGTCTCCGACGTGCTCATGCTGGCGATGGGTGCCTACACGCCGCTCGACGGCTTCATGCGGCACGACGATTGGCGTGGCTCGTGTCGGGATATGAAGCTTGCCGGCGGCTTGTTCTGGCCGATCCCGATCACGCTCCCGGTCAGCAAAGACCTTGCCGGCCGCATCGGCGCCGAAGACGAAGTCGCCCTGGTCGATGCCGACAGCGGCAAGAGTCTCGCGCTTATGAGCGTTCGCGAGAAATATTCGATCGACAAGCTGTTCGAGGCCGAGCACGTCTATCGCACCACCGATCCCAAGCATCCGGGCGTGGCGAAGGTGCTAAGCCAGGGTGAGGTCAATCTCGCCGGGCCGGTGCGGGTGATCGACGAAGGCGACTACGTGGTCAAATATCCCGGCCTCTATATCCGCCCCGCAGAAGCGCGGGCGATGTTTCTCGACCGGGGCTGGTCGAAGGTCGCCGCTTTCCAAACCCGCAACCCGATGCATCGCAGCCACGAATACCTGGTGAAAATCGCGATCGAAGTTTCGGACGGCGTCTTCATCCATCAGGTGCTCGGCAAACTGAAAGAAGGCGACATCCCGGCCGAGGTGCGAACCCGTGCGATCCAGGCGATGATCGACAACTATTTCCGCCCGGGGACCGTCATTCAGGCCGGCTATCCGATCGAGATGCGTTATGCCGGACCGCGCGAGGCCTTGCTCCACGCGCTCATTCGCCAGAATTTCGGCTGCTCGCATCTTATCGTCGGGCGCGACCACGCAGGCGTCGGCAAATATTACGGGCCCTTCGACTCGCAACACATCTTCGACGAGTTGTGGGAGGGCGCGCTTCTGACCAAGCCGCTGAAGATCGACGTCACGTTCTATTGCCGCAAGTGCTACGGGATGGCGACGGCGAAGACCTGCCCCCACGATCCCAAATATCACATTTCGATTTCCGGCACGCAACAGCGTGAGATGCTTTCGACCGGTGCGGACATACCGCCCGAGTTCAGCCGGCCCGAGGTGGTGGCGATCCTGAGGGAATATTACGCGGGTCTGCGATCGGCGGACCAACGTTCCGCGTCATGATCATTGCGCAGATCTCGGACACCCACATCGCTCTGGATACGTCCGACGCCGATCGGAGAATAAGCGATTTCGAACGCACCATCGCGGACATCAACGCGCTCGATCCGGCTCCCGATGTCATCGTTCATACCGGCGACATCGCTCACAATGGACGGCTGGACGAATACGCCCAAGCTGCGGCAATTCTCGCCAAGGCGCGTCGGCCAGTTTACGTGCTGGCCGGCAACAAGGACGATCGGGCGAATTTGCGCGCGGTCTTTGCCGCCGGCGGCTATCTCGATCCCAATTCCGGTTTTATCGACTATGCCATCGAGGACTTGCCGGTCAGGCTGATTGCGGTCGATACGCTGAATACGCACAGCAACAAGGGCGACTTTTGCGCCGCGCGAGCGGAACGTCTGACCGCCATGATCGACGCCGAGGTCACCAAGCCAATTGCGGTGTTCGCGCACCATCCGCCGTTTGAGGTGCCGGTAGGGCCCGAGCGCATCAACTTTGAAACGCCGGAGATGATGCAGAGACTGCGCCAGGCGGTACAGCACTCAAAGCGAGTCGTGGCTGTGATCAGTGGTCATGTTCACCGCGGCACCGCCGGTTGCGTCGGCAGCATCCCGGCGACGGTGATGCCGAGCGTCGCAACGACATTGCGCAAGGGCGAGTATCCCACTCACGCGAAGACATGTCCGGTTTATCACATCCACCGGTTTGATCCGGTTTGGGGCTTTGCGGTCGAATCGAGAATTGTCGGTTTACCATTTGCTCCAGGCAATGATTGTCGCGGCGTGGCTACTCGATCTGCGGTATCCCGGCATTGGTGATGATGTCGTGATACTTCCTGATTTCGTTGGTAATGAATTTTGCGGCTTGATCCGGCGGCAGATACATCGTCTCGGCGCCCTGGCGCTCAAACCCGGCGTGAACTTGCGGATCGGCAACGGCTTGTTTGAGCGTGTCGTTCAGCCTGGTCACGATCGCAGCCGGCGTGCCCCTCGGCGCAAGCAGCGCAAACCAGCCGGACACTTGATACTGCGGCAGGCCGGCCTCCTTGGCGGTCGGCGTGTCGGGCAGCACGTCGAGCCGGTTTGAGCCGGCGACCGCGAGCGCCTTGGCGCCCTTGGCCTGTAACGACGCGGCGACATTCGGGTACCACTGGAAGCCGAGCGGCACCTGGCCGGACATCAGGTCCGACGCGTATTGCCCGATATTGCGGTAAGGCACATGGGTGAGCTTCACGCCGGTGAGCTGGCTGAAATATTCGCCGGCGAGATGCTGCGAACTGCCGATGCCGACCGATCCGAAATTGAGCCCCGGATGGGCTTTGCCGTAGGCGATCAGGTCTTGCAGCGTGTTGACTGGCAACTTGGTCGAGGCCGCCACCACGATGGTGAACGAGGCGAACGGCGAGATGGTCGCGAAATCTTTCTCCGGGTCATAATCGAGCCGCTTGTACATCGTGACATTGGCGGCGACCGGTCCCGAGCCGCCGCCGAGGATCGTATAGCCGTCGGGCGCGGCGCGGGCGACATCGGCGGTACCGATATTGCCGCCGGCGCCGGGCTTGTTCTCGACCACGATCGGCTGACCCAACAGCTTCGACATCTTGTCGAACAGCACACGGCTGACGACGTCGCTGGCGCTGCCGCCGGCGAAGGGAATGATCGCGGTGATCGGCCGCGACGGGTAGTTCTGCGCCGCGTCCTCGGCGCGGGCGGCATTGCCGGGCGCGAGGATGGTCAGCGCGACGGCCGCGCCGAGCAGAAACTTATTGGCATGCTTTTTCACTGCGGAATTCCCTTCGAGAGGCGGACAACACTGGAGAGGCCGCAACGCCGGCGGCTGACGACTGATCCACACTACTTATTCCTGAAGTGCTTCTCCAGCCCTTGCCACCCTTCGAAGTAGTCGTGCTGCAACTCCGATGACTCGATCGCATAGCGTGTCAGCCGCATGGCGTAACGGCTCTCGAACATGAAAGCCATCGTGTCTTCGATCTTGTGCGGCTTGAGGTCGGCGCGGGTGGCGCGCTGCCAGGTCTCAGCATCCGGCCCGTGCGCGGTCATGCAATTATGCAGACTGCAGCCGCCGGGCAGGAAGCCTTCGGCCTTGGCGTCGTAGGCGCCGTGCAGAAGCCCCATGAATTCGGTCATGACATTGCGATGATACCAGGGCGGCCGGAACGTATCCTCGCCGACCAGCCAGCGCGGCGGGAAGATGACGAAGTCAATATTGGCGGTGCCGGCCACATCCGACGGCGCGGTGAGTACGCTGTAGATCGACGGATCGGGATGATCAAAGCTCACGGTGCCGACGACCATGAAGCGCGCCAGCTCGTATTTGTAAGGCGCGAAATTGCCGTGCCAGGCGACGACGTTGAGCGGGGAATGATCCATCGCCGCAGCCCATAGGTTGCCCTGGAATTTCGCCACCAAAGTGCACGGCGCCTTGGTGTCCTCGTACGCGGCGACCGGGCTTAAAAAATCGCGCGGATTGGCGAGCCCATTGGAGCCGAGCGGCCCGAGTTCCGGCAGCCGCAGCGCCTCCCCGTAGTTCTCGCAAATATAGCCGCGCGACGGCCCGTCCGGCAGTTCGACGCGGAAGCGAAGCCCCCGCGGGATAACAACAATCTCGCCGGGCGACGCTTCGACAATACCGAGCTCGGTCACGAAGCACCCGCGGCCTTGCTGCGGAACGATGAGCATTTCACCGTCGGCATTATAAAAGCAGCGGCCGGTCATCGAGCTGTTAGCAGCATAGATGTGGACGGCCATGCCGGTTTGCGTCGCCACGTCGCCGTTGCCACCGAGCGTCACCATGCCTTCGACGAAGTCGGTCGGCTTGTCCGGAACCGGGATCGGGCTCCAGCGCAATTGAGTTGGCGTGGCGTCAACGTCGTTGAACGGCGCGCTCCGGATCAAACCGTTGTCGATGCGCGCATAGGGCCGGTGCACGACGGAGGGTTGGATACGATACGTCCAGGTGCGGCGGTTTTCCGCGCGCGGCGTGGTGAATGAGGTGCCCGATAACAATTCGGCATAAAGCCCGTGCGGCGGACGCTGCGGCGAGTTACGGCCGACCGGTAGAGCACCGGGAACGGCTTCGGAAACAAAATGATTGCCGAATCCGGGCTGGTAGTGGAATTCGGCACGAACGCTTTTATCCACCGCCGCGCGGAGCTTCGTTTCTTGATTCATCATAAACCTCCCCAACCGCCCGGCCGTACCGCACGCGATAACGCGACGAAGCTGTCCAGACCGGCGTCACGCGCTGCCAAAGCGCCCATTTCACGCGCGCGCTGCTGCTTGAAGAATTGGTCGCTTCCGCAACAAATATCCGCTTTTCGCGGTCACCGCGCAAGCAGCCTTGGGGCCGAAGGTTCCAGCACTGCGGCCGGCGCCGCAATTTGCCTTGAATGACGCACAATCCGTCCCAAAAGCCGCCCGCTTGGACCGTCATCAGCGCCGCTGGAGGACGAGGGAAAATCCTTTATCCAAGCCTGGACCGCGCCGCCGCGCGCTGTCGCAAACGTTCTGTGAGGGACGGGGATGCGTCCGATACTGGCGTTTGCAATTTTGCTGCTGTGGATGCCCCGCACCGCGCCGGAGCCGGATTATTCCCATTACTTTAACGACGACCCCCATGCCCCCGCCGGCGCGACATCGTCGCTGATCGAGATCGAGTCGTCGACCGGACGCGCCGACCGGCTTGCCCTCGCATCGCTGCAGCACGCCATCTCGGTCGAGACCTTAAAGCCGCCCAGTTCCGACGCCGACGCGGGTGCCGATTCCGATGCCGCCGCCATCCCGGATGCCGACAACACTTCCGCCGCCGCCGGCGACCTATCAGTCAACGATTTATGCAACGCGCTCTACACGTCGGCGCAGAGCAATGACTTGCCCGTGCCCTTCTTTGCCAACCTGATCTGGCAGGAGAGCCGGTTGCGCGACGACGCAGTGAGCCGGAAGGGTGCCTTGGGCATCGCCCAGTTCATGCCTGAGACAGCCGCCGAAACCGGGCTCGATAATCCGCTCGACCCGCTCAAAGCGATCCCGGCTTCGGCGCACTTCCTGCGCGAGCTGCGCCTGGAGTTTGGCAATCTCGGCTTCGTCGCGGCAGCCTACAATGCCGGCGCGCGCCGCGTCATCGAGTGGCTCGAGCATCGCGGCAACCTGCCGCGCGAAACGCGCGGCTATGTCGTGCGCGTGACGGGCCTCTCGGTCGACGCCTGGCGTAACATGGCGGTCAACGACGATGCACTCACCTTCGTGCAGCATTTGCCCTGCCGCAGTCTTCCCGCCTTCGCCAGCGTGGAACAGGCACATGCGGAAGAGGTGGCGTTGCAGCAAGCCAAGCTCGAGCAGCTCAAGATCGAGGAGGCCAAGGCCGTACAAGCCAAACTGGAGCGTGCCAAGGTTGAAAAGCCGGCGGCTAAAGCCGGGAGCAAGCCGCACGGCAGGCGCGCCGCCGAGCACAAGTCCAGGCGTGGCGATCACGAGCGCCGCGAGGCGCGAAGCGCGCACGAGCGGCACGCGGTCAAGCGCGAAGCCGAGCAACATCCGCACGCTGCCCGGGAAAAGCATAGAAGCGTTTAGCCGCCGCAGCCGCGACCGCTCCCTCAATCCACGACAGTGGATGCCGAACCGCGTTTGATGCCGAGCGTCACAATCCGCTGCAGCAAATCCGCATAGTCGATCCCGATGTGCTTTGCCGCCGTGGCGAATTCCTGGCTTTCCGCGATCTCAGGATTGGGATTAGCTTCGAGAAAATACGGCGTGCCGTCGGCGGCAAGCCGGAAATCGATGCGTGCGTAGCCGTCGAGCTCCAGCGTCCGGTAAATCCGTTTGGCCATGCGCTGAATACCGGCCGCCAGCTCCGGCGTCAGATCCTTGGCCGGTCCGTGCCGGATGCCGCGGCGCTCTTGGTAGTCGGGATCGTGCTTGACCTTCTCGGTCGCGATGAGCCAGTCGCCTTCTGCCATGTTCTGGAAACGCAACTCCCATACCGGCAGCACGATCAGCCGTTCGTTGCCGACGATGCCGACATAGATTTCGCGTCCCTCGATATATTGCTCGGCAATGGCGTTGGTGCCGATGCGCTCGTGGATGAAGTTGACGCGCTCGACGAGTTTCTCGTCGCTGTCAACCACAGAGGCCTGTGAAATGCCGTACGACGCGTCCTCATTGACGCTCTTGACGATCAGCGGCAACGCGAGCCGCGCCGGGCGTTTCACCTTGCGGCCCTTCGGAAACACGGTGAAGTCCGGCACGGGGATACGGTGGTAATGTACCAGCGTCTTCGACAGGTCTTTGCCGCGCGCCAGCATCAGGCCGCGCGGATTGCAGCCGGTATAGGGCACGTGCATCAGTTCGAGATAGCTGACGACATTCTGGTCGTAGATGGCCTCGCCGCGAAACTGCTCCAAGAGCGTGAACACCACGTCCGGCTTCCAGGCTTCGATGTCGTCGCGGATCGGCTTGAGCTCGTCGTGTACGCCGAGCGGGCGCACCTCGTGACCGGCGGCGCGCAGCGTCGTCACCACGTCGTATTCGGTCTTCCAGACGTTGATCTCCTGCTCGGTGTAGCCCTTGCTCGATTCCGGGGGGATCAGGTCGGGATGAACGAGCAGCAGGACGCGCAGCTTTTTCATAGCGCGATCCATCTTCGCCGCGACGGACCAAATAACGTGTGCATGGTCTTGGCGGTCAACAGCACGGTGAATTCCATCATCAGCTTGCGCTCGGAACCAACCGCGCGCAGGTTGAGCTCGCGACAGCGCTGGATCATATCGTCAAGCACGACGTCGAAAGTGAGCTGATATTCGCCGGTCCATTTCGCGACCAGCTCGCGCACCCGGGCGCGATTGCGCCGGATGAAGGACGACGCCGCCTCGGCGTGACGATGGCGCGGATCGGCCGAGAACAATCGCCGCAGATCGCGGTCGTAGGTTCTCGGCGTATCGACGACGTATATCGCGCGCTTTTTCTTGTAATAGTCGCCGAGCGTCTGATTGAGCTTGCTCAGCGGATCGACTTTTTCCCGATGCGTCAGCGTCGGCCGCTTACCGGCGATCTCCGCCATCAGCTCGTCGATATATTCGAGCTTTTTGAGCGCCGGCCAGCCGGCATAGCGCGTGCGCCAATGCGAGCGCGGCCGCAGCCAGACCGCGAAAGTCTCGGCGAAATCCTCGTCGGGATGGCTTTGCGCGTACCACAACCGCAGATGCTGCACGTGGTTGCGGCTGGCCGGATTGGGCCGGTAATAGCGCGGATAGCGCTTCGATGACGGCCCGAACAATTGTTGCCAGCGGCGGCGGCGATAGAGCTGATAGGCGTGAGTGACGACATGGCCGCATTCGTGGCGGAGAATGCGCATGCATTCGGATGTCGTACCGCCCTCGACGTCGAGGATCATCTTTTTCTCGAGCCGCATCAGCCGCGGATGCGCCAGGTAGAACGGGATGGCGATCCCGGGCGTGTTTTCCGGCGAGAACCACTCGCTCGAAATCCAGGCATGCGGCCGCACCAGGATGCCGTGATCCGCCAGCTCGGCGTAGAGCCTGTTCAGGCACTTCTCCAGCCAGGTGCCTTCGACCGTCACTTTGAGGTCCTTGAGCCGGACCTTGAGCAACTCATCGTCGGACAACGATGCCCAGGGAAATTTCCTTCGCCGCATGACGCTTCGAGACCCTTAGCGAACCAGCAGGCAAATGGTGTCACGGCTTGGCGATTGCGACAACCGCCAACCGGCCTCGAACCGGCAAGCCGCAGTTTCCTTGGCGGCGGCCGGCCGCGTATGATCAAGTCTATAGTCAGCTAGGCGCCGGGACGTAGGTACGTGCAGTCGAACATCGAGCCGGTACTGATCGTCGGCGGCGGACCGGTCGGGCTCGCGCTGGCTGGCGATCTCGGCTGGCGGGGCATTTCCTGCGTCCTGATTGAGCAGTCCGACGGCTCCATCTACCAGCCGCGCATGGACCTCGTCGGCGTCCGCACCATGGAATTCTGCCGCCGCTGGGGCTTGGTGCCCGCGGTCGAGGGTTCGCCCTATCCGCGTGACTACGCCCAGGACAATGTCTATCTGACGAGCCTGACCGGCTACGAACTGGGCCGCGAGCGCTTCGCCGGAATAGGCCAGGCGCCGCCGCCCAAGGAAAGCCCGCAACGGCGCGAGCGCTGCCCGCAAAATATGTTCGATCCGATCCTGCGCGCGTTTGCGGCGTCGCAGCCAAGCGTGGAGTTGCGCTATCGCACGCGGCTCGTTTCGTTCGAGCAGAAAGCCGATCTGGTGACGGCCGTGGTCGAAAATGGCGAAACCGGCATACGCGAGGAGATCAAGGCGCAGTACACCGTCGGCTGCGATGGCGCGCGCAGTCTGGTGCGCGAGACGCTCGGCATCCGCATGTCCGGCAATCCGGTCTTGACCTACACCACGAACGTCATCTTCCGCTGCCCGCATCTGCTTGGGCTGCACGACAAGGGCAAAGCCTACCGCCACATCTTCATCGGCCCGGAGGGCACCTGGGCGACGATCGTCGCGATCAACGGCGCCGACGAGTGGCGCTTCTCGCTGATCGGCGGCGCCGAGCAACGCGAATACGCGACCGACGAGATCAAGGCCGCGATCCGCCGCGCCGTCGGTTGCGATTTCGACTTCGAGATATTGAGTGTGCTGCCGTGGGTGCGGCGCGAACTGGTCGCCGAATGCTATCGTAGCGGCCGCGGTTTCATCGCCGGCGACGCCGCGCACGTGATGTCGCCCACCGGCGGTTTCGGCATGAACACCGGGATCGGCGACGCTGTCGATCTGTCCTGGAAGCTCGCCGCGACAATCGAAGGCTGGGGCGGCGACGGTCTCCTCAATTCCTACAGCGCCGAACGTCAACCGGTCGGCGCCCGCAATGTCGCCGAGGCCAGCGGTAACCTGCGCCGGATGCTTTCGATCGGCCGCAACGATGAACTGCTCGACACAACGCTGCAAGGCGCGGCGACCCGCCAGCGGGTCGGACGCACATTCAGCGAAACGATGCGCCGCGAATGGCAAACGCTCGGCGTTCACCTTGGCTATCGTTACGAAGGGTCGCCGATCTGCTGGTCGGACGGTTCGCCGGCGCCGACCGATGATCCGGGTAACTACATTCCGACGGCGCGGCCCGGCCATCGCGCGCCTCACGCGGCTCTCGCCGACGGCCAGTCGACGCTCGATCTCTACGGCCGCGCTTACACGCTGCTCATTTTCGGCGCGAACGCGAACGCCGCCCTGCCGCTCGTGGAAGCTGCAAAGCGGCGTGGGGTACCGATTTCGGTTGTCGTTATAGCCGAACCGCACATCGCCGCGCTCTACCAGCGCACGTTCGTGCTGGTGCGCCCCGACGGCCATGTGGCTTGGCGCGACGACCGCATGCCCGAGGACGCTCTACGCCTTGTCGATGTCGTACGCGGCGCGGCTGCGGTCCCGGACCGCATCGCGGAAAAACCGGCGGTGCAAGCGGCCAATATTTCCAGTAGACTGTAGCCATTGTCGAAGAGGAAACCCCATGCAGCCCCCATCCCGAGAAGACCTCGCCCGCTCCGGTACGCTCGAGGAGCTTTACGACAAGCTGACGCAAGTCGGCATCGCGCCGGGCTGGAACAAGAAAGTCGCTTCGCTATGGCCGGCGCCGAAGAAGAATTTCGCCCCGGCGCACTGGACCTACGAGCAGGCGCGCGGCGCGCTGGATGCCGCAGGCCGCTTGATCAATACCGAGCTTGCCGAGCGGCGTAATCTCATCTTATTCAATCCGGCGTCCGGCGAAAGCTACGGCACGGTGCGCACCATGGTCACTGCCTACCAGATGATCATGCCGGGCGAATGGGCCCGTGCGCATCGTCACACGCCGAATGCGCTGCGGCTGATCATCGATGCCGAGCCCGGCGTCTATACCGACGTCAATGGCGTCAAGCTCGCCATGGAGCCGGGCGACGTGCTGCTCACGCCCAACTGGTCAAGCCACGGTCACGGCAACGACAGCCGCGCCAGCGCCTATTGGCTCGACTTCCTCGACGTGCCGCTGGTGCAACTGCTTGAGCCGATGTTTTTCGAGCCGGCGGAGGAGGATAAAACCCAAGAGGCCTTCGCCCACGCGCCGCCGACCAAGGATTTGCCGTTCGTATTTCCGCTGAGCGAAACGCAGAAACGCCTCGACGCCGCCACGCCCGATCCGGCGGGCCCGTTCGGCACCCACGTGGAGCTTGGCAATCCGGCGATGGACACGATCGGACTGTCGATGATGCGGCTCGCCCCCCGCGTCGCCACAGCTCCATATCGCACGACGGCAAATAATATCTACGCCGTCGTCAAAGGCGCGGGCACGACCGCGGTCGACGGCGAACGCTTCGAATGGCGCCGCGGTGACGTCATCGCTGCGCCGGCGTGGCGGCCGCACCACCATGAGGCCGCCGAGGATGCGCTGCTATTGCGCGTCTCCGACGAGCCGGTGATGCAGTGCCTCGGCTTCCATCGCGTCGAAGAGCAGAAGCAGGCGGCGCACTAACGCACGAGGTGCGCTTTCTCCAACATGACGTGGACGCCTTTGGCGCCGTTCACCACCTGGGTGATGCGCAGATCGGCCGCCAGGCTGCATAGCGTATAGGCGTCCTCGCGCGAAATCCCGGTGCGCGCGCAAATCAGCTTGATCATCTCGCGCAGTGCGATCACGACGGCATCGTCGAGATCGGGATCGAACGCCATCGTGATGAGATGGGTCGGCGTCTCGGCGAGCGGCCATTCAAGCCTCATGTCGCCGCGCACATAGAGTTCGAACGTGCCGACCAGACCGGTTTCGATCGCGGTAATGCAGACCTCGCCGTCGCCCTGTACGCCGTGACCGTCGCCGACCGAGAACAGCGCACCATCGACATGGATCGGCAGATAGAGCGTCGTGCCGGCGACCAACTCTTTATTGTCCATGTTGCCGCCGTTGCGGCGCGGCGGCGGCGAAGCGACCGCACCCCAGGCCACGGGCGGCGCTGTCGCCATGATGCCGAAGAACGGCTTGAGCGGAAGCTCCAGTCCCCACGGCAGCCGTCCCACCATGCGCGCACGGTCGAGCGGAATATGGATGAGGCGCGCCTTTTCAAAATCGTCGGGCAACGCGCCGGCGAGCGGCCGGATGGCGTTGTAGCCCCAGTCGTAGAACAGCTCGATCGTCTTGATGCGGACCTCAAGCACCTGTCCGGCCTTGGCGCCACGCACGGCGACCGGCCCGGTCATGATGTGAGGCCCGTTCAGTTTCGGCGCCACGGCCGCGTGAATGGCGCGCAAGGCGTCCGGTACAGTCAGGCCCGAATTCGCCGGCGGCAGTGCCGCTGGCGGGCCTGACACCGTCGAGATGACCACCTCATCGCCGGGCTCAACGGTGAACAGAGGCTTCAGCGCGGCGTCGAAAAAACCCCAATGGACCGTCTGCGGTCCTGCATCCAAGCGATGTGCTGTCATTTGCCCATTATCGGCAATTCCTCGTTCAAGAAAAAGGTCTCCATCACGCCCTTGCCCTTGACGTCGATGGCGCCACGCTTTTCGAGATTAAAGCGCTCGCCGAGCAGGAGCCGGGTCGTCGCCGATATTTGGATCCGGCCGGGCAGCGAATGCGATTCCATGCGGCTCGCCGTGTTCACTGTGTCGCCCCAGACGTCATAGGCGAACTTGTGCGTGCCGATGACGCCGGACACGATCGGGCCACTATGAATGCCGATGCGCGCCCGAAGGTTCAAATCGGTCGAGCTGGCGATATCGTCCACCGCGTCAAGCATCCGCAGCGCGAACGCAGCGACGCGAGTTGCATGATCCACTTGCGGTTCGGGAATTCCAGCCGCCGCCATATAGGCATCGCCGATCGTCTTGATCTTTTCGACGCCATGCTCAGCCGCCAGCCGGTCGAACGCGGAAAAGATCTTGCCGAGAAAATCGATCACGCGATCCGCCGACAAGTCCCGGCTGATTGTCGTGAACCCGACCAGATCGCAGAACAGGATGGTGGCGTCCCTCACCTGGTCGGCAATCGTCGTTTCGCCGTCACGCATGCGGTTGACGATGCTTTGCGGCAGGATGTTCAACAACAGTGATTCCGAACGTCGCTTCTCCTGCTCCAGATCGGTAATGAACTTCTTCTCCCGGTCGCGCAGCCATTTCTTTTCCAGCGAAGCATCGACGCGGGCGCGCAACAGCGTCGGGTTGAAGGGTTTGGTCAAGTAATCCTCGGCGCCCGTCTCGATGCAGCGCACCACGCTGTCGAGCTCGTCGAGCGCAGAAATCACGATGACTGGAATGTCGCGGGTCTGCTCCGACGCCTTCAGCCGCCGTAACACCTCGAAGCCGCTCATCTCCGGCATGATGAGATCCAGCAGGATGAGATCGAATTGCTGCGTAGTGAGCAGATCGAGCGCCGCCGCGCCGCTGGCTGCGGTTACCACAGTGCGGCCCTCCCGCGTCAGCCGGCGCTCGAGCACGTCGCGATTGGCGGCATTGTCGTCGACGACGAGGATGCCGCTCGATTGCAGACCTTCGTGGAGCGCATCGCTCACGCGCAAGGGCGCCACCGTTCGCAGTACGTCCGCGACGGCCTCCAGCTGCCTGATGCGGCCGTCGTCGCCCCGCGCGCTGCCATCCTGGTGCGTGAGCGCCACCATGGCGTCGATCTGGCTCAGAAGCTGGTCGGCGGAATCCTTGAGCTTCGTGAGGTCCGAGCGCAGCGGCTGCTCGCCGTCGCCCACCATGTCCTCGATCAAAAGCTCGCTATAGCCCTTGATGGCGTTGAGCGGCGTGCGCAAGTCGTGCCGCAGGCGACGATGAAATTCTTCCGGCGCTTCGCCCACATTGCGGTCTGTCGCCGAGGTCTGGATGATCGTCCTGACGAACGTGTTGAGCTGGACGCTCGCACTGCGCATCCGGACGAGGTCCGGCAGCATCAGTTCAAGCTGCAGCCGCCGTGCATCCTCGATAATCATGTCGAGGAATTCGGTCACCGCCGTCGCCGGCGCCTGCACCTCCTGGCGCAGGAAAGCCGTCAGAGCCCTGCTGAGCCGCTCCTCTGATGCGGTCGTTGACAAACCCCCTCCCGCTCCCGCGCTAGGACTTTCCGGCGCCGAGAAGCTTTTCCATCTTGCCGATCAGGCGATCGAGTTCCACTGGCTTGGTGTCGTACTCATCGCAGCCGGCGGCTATGGCTTTTTCCCGGTCGCCGGCCATGGCATGCGCGGTCAGTCCGATCACCGGCACGCGCTTGGTGGCGTCATCCCCTTTGACGCGCCGGGTCGCCTCCCAGCCGTCGATGACAGGCAGGCTCATATCCATCAAAATGATGTCGGGGTGCTCGCTCCTCGCCAGGTCGACGCCTTGCTGTCCGTCCACGGCAAAAATCACTTCGAAGCCGCGGCGGATGAGGCGCCGGGACAGCATGTCGCGGTTCATTTCGTTGTCTTCGACCAGCAATACTTTCGTCATCGGATGATCCCAGTCTTTCTCTTAGACACGCTCTGCGCCGCGCGGCGGCCGCCGCCGCATCGCCGCACCGATCGCCGCGGCGATATCCAGACGCGATGCGCTGCCCTTGGCCATCACCTTCTGCGCGTGCCCTGACAGGCGTTCCCGCTCGTCTGCAGTGAGTTGCTTCGCAGTGAGGACAACCACCGGAATTTCGCGCCACTTTGGATTGGCGGCAAGTTCATCAAGAAGCTCAAACCCGTCCATCTCGGGCATCATCAGGTCGAGCAGGATGACCGCCGGTTCCGGATGCGCCTCCAGCCAATCAAGCGCCTGGCGACCGTTGGGCGCTTCCGCCACCTGCAAGCCCAGCTTACCAATACTGAGCCGTATCATGTCGCGCGCGCTTGAATCGTCCTCGACGACCAGAACCGGACCGTCGCGCCGAATTAGGCTGTGAATCAAAGTCGCCAAGCGGGCGCGATCGACCGGTTTGGTCAGCACATCGACCGCGCCGAGCGACAGGCCGATGCCGCGGTCCGACAGCATTGTGACAATGACCACCGGAATATCGCGCAAATCGGCATCGGATTTGAGCGTGTGCAAGACCTCCCAACCGTCCGGCTTCGGCATCATGACATCAAGTGTAATCGCGTCCGGGCGTAGCGCGCGCGCCAGACTTAAGGCTTCATCGCCGCTGGTCGCATGCACAAGCCGATAGCCGGCACTTTTCAAATTGGCCGACAATAAATCGCGCGCCGCGGCATCATCATCGACAATCAGCACCGTCGGGGCCTCCACGGAATCTTTGGTGAAATGCGGCGCTTCCGATAGCCCGACTTGCGCCGGCGCAGGTGGACTGCCCGGCAACGTAATCGTGAAAGTCGAACCTTCACCAAGCTTGCTGGTGACGGTCACGTCACCGCCCAGCATCTGGCAGAAACTCCGGGTGATCACCAAGCCCAAGCCGGTGCCCCCGTATTTCTTCGATGTAGATGCATCCGCCTGACTGAATGCCTGGAACAGCCGGCTCAGTTGATCCTCGGACATACCGATGCCGGTATCGGAAATGACAAATCGCACCATCGTGCTGCCGTTTCCGACGAGATTCGCGGCCAGCGTCAGCTTGCCGTTTTGCGTGAACTTGCTGCCGTTGCTCAGGATATTGAGCAGGCTCTGCTTGAGCTTGGTGCGGTCGGTGCGCATCGCGCCGAGGTCGTCCGACAGCCGGACTTCCAGCGTATTGCCGTTCTTCTCCACCATCGGCGCGATGATCGTGCGCACTTCATCGAGCAGCGGCGCGATTTCGACGTCTTCGATAAACATCTCCATCTTGCCGGCCTCGATTTTCGACAGATCGAGAATGTCGTTGATGAGACCGAGCAGATGACGCCCCGAACTCTCGATTTTCTTGAGATCGCCGCCGATGCTTTGCTTTCCAAGATCGGCGACATCTTCCTGAAGGATTTCGCTATAACCGATGATGGCATTTAGCGGCGTGCGCAACTCGTGACTCATATTGGCGAGGAAGCTCGATTTGGTGCGGTTCGCCGCTTCGGCTGCATCGCGCGCAACTTCAAGCTCATGCACGAGACCATCCAGTTCGCTTTCGCGTTGCTTGAGTTCGGTTATGTCCCCATACGTTGCCACGACACCGCCGTTCACGGTTTTGCGCTCGCTGATGCGAACCCAGCGGCCATCCGACCAGCGCTGGATATGGGGATCTCCCGGATTGCGATGCCGCTCCAGCCGCTCCGCCAACCAGCGCTGCGGATTGCTTTTGGCCTCCGGGACCAGATCGTTCCGAATGGCGTTCGTTACAATCGACTCGAAGGGCGTGCCCGCCATGGTCGCATTGCGGTCATACGAAAACATTTCCTTATAGCGAGTATTGCAAATGGCGATCTTGTCGTCCGAATCATACAGCGAGAATCCTTCCGATATAGCCTCGATAGCTTCGGTAAGAGTCTGCTGCATCGCATGTCGTTCGATGATGTTCTTTCTGAAAACGTCGATAGCGCCGGCCATTCGACCGATCTCGTCGCGACGATCGCGATGTCCGATCGCGATATCGATGTCGCCGGCGGAAAGGCTTTGCATGACGCCGGTGATGGACTCGATCGGCCGCACGATCGATCGCCCAACGACTATTGCGACGAAAGTGCTGATCAGAACACCGACCAAGGCGATTAGGATTATGAGCTCTTTGTTGCGCTCGGCGCGCGCGTACAGTTGCGTGCTCATGTCGCTGGAATTGTAGGAAATTGCCTGGGACAGGTCCTGCAAGTCGTTGTCGACGGCCTTGAAGGTATCGTCGGTTTGACCGAGCATCATCGTTGCCATCGCCGCGTCGGTTTGACCGACGTCGATGGTGTCCTTGGCGTGATCTCGGCAGTCTTTCCATTTGACCAGAAGCGCCTGCAAGCTGGTGCGCTCCAAGTCCGACAGATCGGGCCGTTGCGCGAGAGCGTCGATGTGACCGTCCAGTTTGCCGAGATCTTCGTCGATTTCGGTATGGAGCGGCTTGAGCAATACATCGCTGACGCCATTGCTGGCCCAGGACACGTAGCGAAATATCTTCATATGTGCGGCAATGACCGCTCCGCTGGCATTAGCGAACGCCTGCTGCTTTGGAATGAGCTCGTTGGTGAGGACTCGAAGTCCCTCCGCCGTGCGCACCGACGTCAGATAGGCGTTCGCGCCCAGGCCTAAAAGACATATGAGCAGCAACAGCGACGCGATCGACGCCTTCAGCTGAATCGAAAGATTATTGAATATGCGCACAATGGGGCTTGCGTCCGCCGAAGCCTTTTCACGCGGCGCGCTCTCAGGCGGTGCAGCGGCCCCGCCGATAGCCGTCATTGCCGATAAACCCCGACGCCGACGAAGTAATTATCTCCCATCTTTTCGACATAGCTGGATTTGTCTTCGATCTTGTTGGTCAGCGGGTTTGGCCACTTGTAGTTGACCCAGCCGCTACCCGGCCCCTTCGCAATTTCGACATGCGCGCGGATGAGATAGTTTCCATCTTGATCTTTGATGTCGATGAGATTCTTGCCGATCAGCGCCGGGCGGGCCCCGTGCGCGACGCAGACGCCCGCGAAAGTGTAGACGTAGGCATAAAGGTCGCGATCGTGGAACTCTTTGTTGGCGGGGTCCGAGATCGCCTTGAAGGTGGCTTCGGCGCCGTCTTTCTTGAACATCTCCTGGGCGCGTTTGACCATCGCCACCGCTTCATCCTTGGTGCCGAATTCGGATGTGGCGGCGCGTACCGGCAAGATCGACAGTGCCGCAAATATCAGAAATGCGATAAGTCGCACGTTATCCTCCCCTGTTATTCGCCGGCCGGTAAACGAGAATCGCTGGCGCCAGCGTGATTGGCTTCCGTATTGCCGTCCGCACGGGGCGGGGGCAACCTGCCCGCGAAACTTAGGACAGTGGCCGCATCCGGTCCAGTGCGGTTAGGTCTCTTCCGGCGGATTAACACCGTATTTCATGTGTTCTTTCGCCGCCTTTCGAAGTGCGTTCTGCGAGGGAATACTCGCGTCCGGTTCCGTCGGTTCATGCGGCCTCACCTGAAATCGCCCCGGCGCCGCTGTTTTGTGAAGTGAACAGCGGCCTGCCGGCCAACTTACCGGAATGTCCGATTTTCTCGGTCGCCGCGGCAGTGCCGCGGGCTCGTGCGCCAGCAGGACCTCGACTGGTATGGATCGCGGCTCATCGCCGATGGTTTCGAGCAGGGAACTTTCTTCTGGCGTCAAGAGAGGTTGAACGAGGCCGCAGCAACTGGAACGTGGCATGCGCCGGCGCGTGCAACGAAGCAACCCAGTGACCCGGATACGCCATAAGCGCTCCAAAAAACGCAAGCGACCGAGTCTTCGGTGCTTCGCACGCGGCGGTGATCCAGGCGGCCACCACCAGTGGCGACTAGCCACAACCACATCGCTGTGAGACTATTGCCGTCCCGCCTCAACCGATCGTAAGCCTACCATCAATGCAATCAGGCATCGGAACCACCGTCCGCCGCAAGGAGGATTTACGCCTCGTCACCGGCCGCGGCTGTTACAGCGACGATTTCAATTTTCCCGACCAGACCTATGGCGCGGCGGTGCGCTCGCCGCACGCGCATGCGCTGATCCGCAGCATCGACGTTAACGCGGCGTGCGCCATGCCCGGCGTGCTTGCAGTCCTCACCGGCGCCGATGCGCTCGCCGACGGGCTTACCCGCATTCCGCATCTCACCGCCGCCGGCTCGCCGCCCGATATCGTGCTCGTCAATCGCGACGGCTCGCCGGTGCTGGCGGCGCCGCATTACGTGCTGCCAACCGACCGGGTGCGTCATGTCGGCACCGCGGTGGCCTTCGTCATCGCCGAGACCGTGGCGCAGGCCAAGGATGCGGCCGAGAAAGTCATCCTCGACTATGAGCCGCTGCCGGCGGTGATCGACGCCAAGGCCGCTGTCGGGAAGGACGCACCGCGTCTCTACGACGATTTGCCGAATATCATGATCGATGCCGAGGTCGGCGACGCCGCGGCGACCGACGCGGCATTCGCACGCGCTGCGCATGTCACCCGGCTCGACACCTGGATCAATCGCGTCACGGGCGTGCCGATGGAGCCGCGCGCCGCCGTCGGCATCTACGACGTAGCGAGCGGCCGCTACACGCTCTATGCCGGGTCGGGTGGCATCGTGCGCCAGAAAAAGGAGATCGCCGCCATCCTCGGCGTGCCGTTCGACAATGTCCGCGTCATCGCGCAGGAGATCGGCGGCAACTTCGGCACGCGCAACAGCTTCTTTCCGGAATTCGCGCTGGTGGTTTGGGGCTCGCGCCGCGTCGGCAGGCCCGTGAAATGGACGGCCGATCGCAGCGAGGCTTTCGTCACCGATTACATGGGCCGCGATCTCACGGTGTCGGCTGAGCTCGCACTCGACGCGCAGGGGCGCTTTCTGGCGCTGCGTTCGTCGAATCTCAGCAATGTCGGCGCGCATTCCGGCTCCTACGTGCCGCTGGTCAAAGGTGTCGGGCTGGCGACGTCCGGCTATCGCATTCCGACGTCCTACGTGCAGGCGCGCGCCGTTCTGTCGACGACGATGTGCACCACGCCTTATCGCAGCGCCGGCCGGCCGGAAGTGATCTACGTGATCGAGCGGCTGATCGACAAAGCCGCGCAAGAGCACGGCTTTGATCGCGTGGGATTGCGCAAGCGCAATCTCATTCCGCCGTCGGCCTTTCCTTACAAGAACGCGCAAGGCATCACCTACGACAACGGCACCTATCGCGCGGTGATGGATCGCGCCATGGAGCTCGGCGATTGGCAAGGTTTCAAGAAGCGCCGCGCCGACGCGAAGAAGCGCAAGCGGCTGCGCGGCATCGGGCTGTGCAGTTACCTTGAAACCACCGGCGGCTATCCGCGCGAGCGCGCCGATATCACCGTGCTGCCGCGCGGCAAAGTCGACGTCGTGGTCGGCACGCTCTCAAGCGGGCAAAGCCACGAGACCACCTTCGCGCAATGCATGGCGGAATGGCTCGGGGTGCCGTTCGACGACGTCAATGTCATCGAGAGCGACACCGACATCGTCAAAGAAGGCGGCGGCTCGCATTCCGCGCGTTCCATGCGGCTCGCTGGCATTGTCATGGGCAATGCCGCCGACGCCGTCATCGAAAAAGGCAAGAAAATCGCTGCGCACCTCTTGGAAACCGCCGAGGACGACATCGCCTTTGCCGCCGGCCGCTTCACCGTCAAAGGCACCGATCGCTCGATCGGCATTTTCGACGTCGCCGCGGCGGCAGCGGAGAGCAATGCGGCGGTACCCGATGATCTGCGCGGGCCGCTCGCCGCCACCGCCGACGAGACCATCAAGCAGCTCGGCTTTCCCTATGGCGCCCATGTTTGCGAGGTCGAGATCGATCCGCAGACCGGCGCGCTCGAGCTCGTGCGCTACACCGCGGTCGACGACGTCGGCCGCGCCATCAATCCGATGGTCGTGCACGGGCAGACCCACGGCGGCGCGGCGCAAGGCATCGGCCAGGCGCTGTGGGAGCTTTGCGCCTACGATGCGCAGGGCCAACTCCTCTCCGCATCGTTCATGGATTACGCGATGCCGCGCGCCGACCTGTTGCCCTCCTTCACCACCGACATCTCGGAAGTGCTGACCCCGACCAACCGCCTCGGCGTGCGCGGCGCCGGCGAAGGCGGCACCACCGGCGCGCTCGGCGCCGTGGTCAATGCCGTAGTCGACGCGCTCGCTGAATTCGGCGTCACCCATATCGAAATGCCGGTGACGCCGGAGAAGATCTGGCGGGCGATCAGGACGGCGAAGAAGTGATAAGAAAGCCCTTCCGATATTCTCCATTCATTCCCGCGCAAGCGGGAATCCCGGGGTACGCCGACTGAAGAAACTGGGTCTCCGCTTTCGCGGGAACGGACGAAATTCAATCAAGGAGCGACAATGCCTGACATTTTGACCCAACAAGACGGGCCGATCCTGCGCATCACACTCAATCAGCCGGAGCGTGGCAATGCGGTTTCCGATACCATGGTTGCCGAGCTTGCCACCATCATTGCTGGCGCGGAGAAGACATCGAGCCTCGTCGAGCTGCGCGGCGCCGGCAAAGATTTTTGCGTCGGCCGCGCCGCGATGGGACAGCGGCCGCCGACCGAGCCGGACGCCTATGAGCGGCGTAGCTTCAGCGACGTGGTGTTCAACTGCTACGGCGCCATGCGCGACGCCAAGGTACCCATCATCGCCGTGGTGCAGGGCCGCGCGCTTGGCTTCGGCTGCGCCATCGCTGCGGCCTGCGACATTACGCTGGCCAGCGACGCCGCGGTGTTTCAGGTTCCGGAAATGGCGCACAACATCCTGCCGACCATGGTGATGTCGTCGTTCGTCGACCGCGTGCCGCGCAAGGCGATGAGCTACCTGGTGTACTCGCAAGCCGAGATCGGACCGGAGCGCGCCTTGAGCTTCGGTATCGTCAGTGACGTCGTGCCGGCGGCCAAGCTCGACGCAGCGGTCGAAACGCTGTGCGCGGCGATCCTCAAAGCGCCGAAGCCGGCGATCTATGGCGTCAAGGAATATGTGAAAACCGGGCCCGACATGGCGGTCTATGGCGCCGTCGAATTCGCCCGCAACCTGCACGCCACCGTCAACTCCGCGGCCGAGATGCGCAAGAAGCATTGAGGCAGCGAGGCAACCCTCAAACAAATTAAATCGTGATCGGCCTCGCCCGAAGAATTACGAAAGCGCCCGATCAATCGCGCAGCTTGTAGAGCGCATGGCGCCGGTTGCGGGTGAACGGCCTCACTTGGCCCGGCCAGCGGCCGGCTTCGACGGCTTGCACCCATGCGCGGCTCACCAGAACTTCGGGGCTGTCGATCTCATAGAGCGCGCTGTGGCGCGGGCCGTCATGGGCGACGCGTTTTTGCTCGCCGCCGATCGAGATCGCGAACGGCTCGCCTTCCATGCGGGCAACCGCGCGCACGCCCGGCACCTTCAACAGGTTCGGCACGTGCTCGTTGTCGTAAACCTCGTTGAACAGCGCTTCCTTGTCTGCATCGACGTCCATCGACGCGACGAACAGATATCTGGATCCTATTGGCATCGGCTTTCCACGCCCTCGTAATGGCAGACCTCAATACGGCCGGTCGCCGTTGATCGTGCAGCGGCGCATGACCCGTTTAAGCCGGGCCTCGTCGAACGGCGTCGCGCGATGCAGCGTGCAGCGGTTGTCCCAGACGATGCATTCGTGCGCCGTCCAGCGATGGGCGTAGACCCGCGCCTGCGGGGTGATCATGGCATTGAGCTCCTCGATCAGTGCGCGGCCTTCGTCATGATCCATGCCCTCGATCCACTCGGCATGGTCGCCGAGAAAAATCGCCTGGCGTCCGGTCTCGGGATGGGTCCGTACGATCGGGTGCGCGACCGGCGGCACCTCCGACTTCTGCTGCGCGGTCAACAAGTCTTCGCCATGGCGGCGCGTGCGCGAAAAATCAAGGTTATGGAAAGCGCGGCGGCCTTGGATGCGCGCCTTCATTGCCGCGGGCAGCAGGTCGTAGGCCGAATACATATCGGCAAATTCGGTTTCGCCGCCCGCTTCCGGCACGACTTCCGAATACATCATGGTTGCTTGCCCGGTGCGTTCGCGCCACGAGCCGTCGGTGTGCCAATATAGCGTACCCTTGTCCGGATGCTTGCCACTCGGATTGCCGTCCTTGCCGAGATTGGAGAGAAAATAGATCTCCGGGAATTGCTTGGTGCCATAATGGCTGCTGAGCACGTGGATCTGCACCTCGCCGAAATTGCGCGCGAACGCCACCTGTGTCGCGGGCGGCAAATCGACGTCGCGGAACAGAATGAGCTGATAGTCGAGAAACGCCTCATAGACGGCGGCGAACAGTTTCGGCGACACCGCCTGTTCGAGCGTGATGCCAATAATCTCACAGCCGAGAACGGGATGCAGCGGCTTGACCGAAAACGGCCATTCCCGCGCCGCGCGTCGCTGCGCTTTGAGCTGGGTTTGCGCCATATCGTCCCCCGGCGGCGTTTTTGGCCCGCAAGTAATCAAGTAATTATGTCATTGTCGGCCTTCCGTTCCTAGGGCCGCAGCCGGCAGGTTCCAATTGACGCAGGTTGCCGCATAGGCTTGCGGCAGGCTGTCGAACCGGCGATGATTGATGGCCGGAATGAAGTCGACCGGCGCCAAATAAAAAAAAAGCCAAAGGGCGGCCTTGGGGAGGGAACGATGATCTTCTTGCGCCCATTCGTGGCGTTATGCGCCGCATGTCTTTTAACAGTCGGCGCCGCCTCGGCGCAGACTTATCCCGATCGCCCGATCACCATGATAGTCGGCTTCCCGCCCGGCGGTGCCGATGACGCGAGCGCACGCATCATCCAGAACGCGTTCCAAAAAGCGTTGGGCCAGACGATCGTGATCGAAGATATCGGCGGCGCCGGGAGCATGATTGCCGCCGCCAAGGCCGCACGCGCCGAACCCGACGGTTACACGATTTTTCTGTCTCAGGACGCGCTGGCCGCCAACATGACGCTTTATCCAAATCACAGCTTCGATGCCGTCAAGGACTTCGCCCCGATCGGGCTGGTCAACACCACGGCCAACACCTTTGCCGGGCGTCCGACGCTGAAGGCGAACAATTTCAAGGAGCTGTTGGCCTGGATGAAAGCGCAAGGCCGAAACGTCAAGATCGGTCATCCCGGTGTCGGCTCTTTCGGTCATCTGGCCGAAGTGCTGGCCGTTCAACAGATGGGCGTGCAGGTTACGCAGGTGCCCTATCGCGGCGCCGGGCCGGCGCTGGTCGATCTATTGGCAGGCCAGGTCGACCTCGGCACGATATCGGCAGTGGTCGCCACCCCGCTGGTCAAATCCGGCAAGCTGAAGGCCTATGCGCTTTTCGGCAAGACGCGCTTTTCAGGACTTCCCGACCTGCCGACTTTCCTCGAACTCGGCTATAAGAATCTCGATATCGATTTCTGGCACATGCTGCTGGCGCCGGCGGGCACGCCGAAGCCGATCATTGCCAAGCTGAACGCCGCGTTGCGCACCGCGCTCGCCGATGCCCAGGTGAAAAAAACCTATGCCGAGGGCGGCATGGACGAATATCCGGCCAGCGAAGAAACACCGGAAGCTTCAGCCGCCTTGCTTAAGCGCGAGATCGAGCGTTGGGGTCAGGTGGTCCGCGACAATCACATCGCTACGCAGTAGCGCGAGACCGCGCGTCCGGGCAGTTTGCCAATCGCACGAACCGCATTCAGGCGGCGGATAACAGAGTCGCCAAGACTCGGGACAATGCCCCTGGCGCATCCGGCGTCGCGTTTCGCGCGCGCCAGGCGACAAAACCGTCGGGGCGGACCAAGCAAGCCCCACCGGACGCTAGATCGTAGGCCTCGCAAAACCGGTTATCCGGATCGGCCAGTTCGGAACCCCCCACGCGATAGGCGTCGAGGTCGAACCCTTTGAATCGGCCCGATAGGCCGCGGGCTGCCGCGCGCCACGCCTCGCCGTCGGGGCCGGTCAGCAGGACAAACTTGCTCCCAAACAAATCGAGCAATGATATCTTCTTTCCGTCATTCTCGACAAAGACATGAGGCGCGCGCGATCCTGGCCGGCCATGGGTCCGCCGTGGATCGTCGTGCACCCGGGCATCGCTATTCTCGGAGATGACTGCAGGCGAGCGATAGAGGTAGCCCAGCTCGATATTGAAATCATGCGCCAGCGGCTCGTAGTCCTTGGCGCCGAGGTAAGTCGCAGTGCGCGTCACATAGCGGCTATAGGCCTGCTCGACGGTGAATTTCGCTACCGGTTTGCGCTCCGGCTCATAACTGTCAAGCAAGCCCGGTCCGGCAATGCCCTTGAGCACGAAGGCGAGCTTCCAGGCGAGATTATGGGCATCGTGAACGCCGGTATTGCCGCCGAACCCGCCGTTAGGCGGCATCAAATGCGCCGCGTCGCCGACGAGAAACGTTCGACCGCGCTGGAAGCTTCGCGCCACGTCGGACACCGCGCGCCAGCGCGCAACGCCGTCAATCTTCACCGGCAGGTCCGGTACGCCGGCGGCGGCGCGCACCAATTCGATCAATCGGGCTTCACTGACATCGGCGGCGGCATTCGCGGCCTTGATTGGATCGGCTTTGAAATCGCCGACGGTGTTGACGCCCAAAAAGCCGGACTGGCAGTCCTTTTTCGGCCGCAAGAAGCCGCCCAACGCCGAATTGTTGATGTAGATGAGGCTGATCGGCTTGTCGCCGAGCTGCGGCCATAGATCGGCGTGGAAGTAAATCGTGATGCTGTTGGAGAATACGCCGCGGCCTTCGTAGGGAATACCGAGAAGCTCGCGCACCTTGCTGTGCGCACCGTCGGCGCCGATCAGATATTGGCACCGGATCTCGCTCTCCGCCTGGCTGTCCACGTCGCGTACCGTCGCGGTGACGCCGCCGGCGTCTTCGCGAAAGCCAATGAGCTCGCAGCCGGTGCGCACGGCCGCGCCGACGTCCAGCGCGCGCTTGCGCAAGATGCGTTCAAGCCCCGGCTGATCGATGAAATAGCGGCGGCAGGGCGTCAGCGTGTCGTCGACGCCGACATTGAGGCTTGGGATGATGTCGGCGAGCTTGTGCCCCGAAAGGCTGTCCATGGCGATGAGTGCGCCTTCGGGGACGAAGTCTTCGTTCGACTGTCGCCTGACCTCTTCCTCGATCCCCGCGGCGCGAAACAATTCGATGGTACGCAGGTGAAAGTGCCCCGCCCGCGCCAGCTGCGAGCCACTTGCCATCCGCTCGACCGCAATCGAGCGGATGCCGTGCTGCGCCAGGAACATCGCCATCGTCAGGCCAATCAACCCGCCGCCGGCAATCAGCACCGGCGCTTCAGCGATTGCGGACTCTGATTGGCTCATGGACGTCGCGTCCCACCCGGCCGCGGCAGAGCAGGCAGCGGCCTATCGCACGAATTTGTAGCGAAACCGCTCGCCGTCGGCCTCGATCAATCCCGTGGTCGGATGTGGGAAATGGATCGGCAGCACAAATTTTCCGGTGCCCGCGGTGTCGCCGAGGAATTTCTTGCGCGACCGTGCTGCCTGCTCGGCATCCCAGTCGAACACCGTCGACCAGCTTGGCTCGCGGACCTGCAAGGCGTGATGCATCAGGTCGCCGACAACGACCGCCTGTTGCCCGCGTGAACGGATATTGACGCAGCAATGACATGGCGAATGGCCCGGCGTCGGCGTGAGCCAGAACGTGTCGTCGAGCGCATAATCGTCGTCGACCAACAGCGCCTGCCCCGCCGCGACCACCGGCTCGCAGTTGTAGCCCCACACATTGCCGCCGCCACCTGGCCGGTTCTCGCCGCGTTTGTTGGATTCTTCCCAGGCGGCATATTCGCGCTTGTGAAAGATGTATTTGGCTTTGGGAAATGTCGGCACCCATTTGCCGTCGCGCAGCATCGTGTTCCAGCCGGTATGATCGATATGCAGATGGGTGCAGAATACATAGTCGATGTCGTCGAAGCGCAGGCCCGCAGCGCGAAAGCCGTCGAGCCAAGGCTGCTTCGGGAAATCCATCGGCGGCGGATACCCCTTATCCTCGCCGGTACAGGTGTCGATCAGCACCGTATGCTTGGGCGTGCGCACGATGAAAGTCTGATAGGTGATGACCATCTTACCCGAGACTGGGTCGAACACCTCACGGTCGAGTTCGGCGAGGTGGCGCATGCCGACCTCGGGAGTGTAAGCGGGAAACATTTCCTCCGGCTTTCGCCACGGCCCATCGCGTTCGACAATACTAGTGATCGTGACGTCGCCGATCGTGAGCTGTTTCATATTTCCCCCCAATCCGGTTGCCGGGCTTGCTGAGGCGGCGATACGCATTCGCTCCAGCGACCCCTCGCCTCACCCGCAAAAAACTTGGCCCGGGCGAGCCGGGCCAAAGCCTACCCTAAAAAACTTGGCCCGGGCTAACCGGGCCAAAGCCTACCCTAAAAAACTTGGCCCGGGCTGACCGGGCCAAGTCTAGCTTAAAAATACTTGGCCCGGACTAACCGGGCCAAGTCTAGGGCGCGTACTCATAAATCCGGTTCTGTAAGCGCGGCTCGCTGAATATCCGCTTCGCTCCGAAAGCGACAGAATTGCTGCGTCGCCGCGAAATGACACGATGGGCCATTAGCGACATTTTGCAAATGCAGAAAAGTAGCGAGTCTTTTCGCCGTCGGACTACCGTGAAGGAGGTCACAGAAATCCAATTTGAGGTGTGCTATCCTGCCTTCCGCTTCGGCCGGCCGTGAACTCAGTAGGGATGGGGAAATGGCAATCGTCATCGGACGGCGGAAATTCATTGCTGCGCTTGGCGGCGCGGCACTCGCGTGGCCGCTCTCGGTGCGCGGGCAGCAACCCGATAAGCTCCCGACCATCGGGCTCCTGACCCCTAACGCTTCGAGTTGGAGTACAGAAACTGCCGCTTTTGCGGAGCGTCTGAGTCAACTCGGCTGGATCGAGGGTCGCACCGTCACGATCGAGTATCGCTGGTCGGAAGGACATCCCGAGCGCGTAACCGAGTTTGCGGCCGAGTTCGTGCGGCAAAAGGTCGACGTCATTGTCTCGTATGGAGGTGCGGTCGCCACATTAAAGCAGGCGACGGCGATCATCCCCATCGTCTTTGCAATCGCGGGCGATCCGGTCGGCAGCGGCTTTGTCGAGCGCCTAGCGCGCCCGGGCGGCAACGTCACTGGAATGTCGCTCCAACAGAGCGGTATTGCCAGCAAGCGGCTCGAACTCTTGCGTGATGTGGTCCCTAGTCTCCGCCGGTTGGCAATCATGTTTAATGCCGACTATCCCGCAAGCGTGCTGGAGATGGGCGAGGTTCAGGCCACGGCTCGCACGCTCGACCTCGAAGTCGCGCCACACGAAATCCGGCGCGCGGAGGATATTGCCCCCGTCTTCGACACTCTTAAGTCACAAGCGGATGCACTTTACGTCGTGGATGACACTCTCATCCTCCTCAACAGAACGCCAATCACCACGCTTGCGCTTGGTGCGCGGCTGCCGACGACCTTCGGTAACCGCGATTTTGCGAAAGCTGGGGGTCTCATGTCATACGGAGCAAACTTTCCGGCTCTGTTTCGGCGCGCCGCCGATTTTGTCGACAAGATTCTGCGCGGAGCGAAGCCCGGCGAGATCCCCGTCGAGCAGCCGACCAAGTTCGATCTCGTCATCAACCTCAAGACCGCCAAAGGGCTCGGTCTCACTATCCCGCCGACGCTCCTTGCCATCGCCGACGAGGTGATTGAGTAAATCCTTTTGCTGTCCGTCAATTGACGGCCGCGAAATGACGCTACGGGTCATTCGCGACCGTGTCGAGCCAGTGGCAAGTCCGGCCATGTCCGCTATGCCGCCGAAAGCGGAAGTGAAATTAGGGTATTGGCACCTGCTACGATGGGCCTTTGTGGGTTGATGGCGTCGCCCGGGCGCGTGATTCAAGCTCCCAAACCGGAGCCTCGAATCATGCGTGGCGCGATCTGCCGAATAACCTTGGCCCGTGCACCACCTGCTACAATCGTTTTGTTCGCTGGCGCAGGGCTGGCGTGTGGGATCAGCTTATGAATGCGCTGACCGCAGGCCATGATGCGGCGGTGCAGATGATTGATGCGTCTATCGTCCGCGTGCACCAGCACGGAGCCTGGATCGCTGGCAACTGTAAGCAACTGATGGGCCGGTCGCGCGGCGGACTGACGACCAAGATTCATGCATGCGGTTGTCGATACCAGTGGGCTGCCTGTTCGTCTCGCGCTGACGGCTGGCGAAGCGCACGATAACCGTCTTGTCCTAACCCTGCTGTCTGCCCTGAAACCGGGAGCAATGCTGCTCGCTGATCGTGGGTTTGACGCGGATTGGATCAGGACACTTGTGAGCGAGCGCGGCGCATGGGCGAATATTCCTCCAAAACGGAACCGCAAAGAGGCAATCTGCTTCAGCCCATATTTGTACAAGGCGCGAAACCTGGTCGAGCGGTTCTTCAACAAGATCAAGTAGTGTCGGCGGGTCGCGACGCGCTACGACAAGCACGCCGCGAACTACCTCGCCTTCATCCAGCTTGCATCAATCCGGCTGTGGCTGCGCGTTGATGAGTCCACGCCCTTGCTTAAAAATACTTGGTCCGGACTGACCGGGCCAAAGCCTACCCTAAAAAAACTTGGCCCGGGCTGACCGGGCCAAGTCTAGCTTAAAAATACTTGGCCCGGACAAGCCGGATCAAGTCTAGCGTGAGGGTCACCAGTTGCGGCGGCAGCCGCCGTGCGGCCCGCGATGCCAACCGTGGCCGCAGCCGCCGGCGACATGGGTCACCTGGCTGGAATTCGACACGCCCTGGCTGAGCGGAGCGGCCGGCATGGCCTGGGCGCTGAACGCGATGAACGTGAACAGCGCGGCAATCGAAGCGAGAAGGGCAAGTTCCTTGCGCATGAATGATTCTCCCGGAGGGTTGGCGACAGCGAAAAATGAACACACTGCGCCTGCGATAGCAATGGCATGGCGATGCAGACGGCGTCCGGCAGTTCCACGTCGACTGCATGCGGGTCGCGAAATGCGATCCCGCTTTCCGCGGCGAAAGCGAAGGCAGGGTGCTTAAGCCGCTACCGAGCAGCCTCTGCGACCACCTTCTCGTTGGTCCCCGTCTCGGGCATCAGTGCCGCGGCCTTCAACCCGGCTTGCACCTTCGGCACCGTAGTCTGCACGTCGGTGATCGGAAGACCGTGGGTCGGCGCGATGATCTTCACGTCAAGCCGTGCGATCAGATGATCGAGCCGGTCGCAATAGACGTTCATGTCGGCGAACTTTGTCCAGAACAGCGCGAGGTCGGCGAAGGTCGACGACACGTCCGGCAGATCGAGCGAGACCGCCTCCTCGGCGATGAGCCCGCAATGGCCGTCCTCATGATAATGACTGTAGGCAAAGCCGTCGCCGGGGAACAGCACGCGTTCGCGGGTATCGAAGCCCCACCAGGTGGTGCGCAGATCGCGGATCACCGGCTCGACCGCCGTCAGACTGCGACCGCCGAGATCGATCTCGTCACCTTCCTTCATCCAGCGCATACGGTGTTCATATTGCGGGAACGCCAGATGGTAATCGCTGACATCGCCGCACAGGATGGCATCGGGAAAAGTCTTCAGGATGCGACCGAGGCCGCCGCAATGCGGCGTTTCCTGGTGGGTGACGAACAGATATTTCAGCGGCGCGACGCCGCGGGCAAACAGCGCGTTGAGATGCCGTTCGATCACCGGGAAATCCTTGGGGTGCCCGGTCTCGACCAGGATCGAGGCGTCGTCGCCGGCCACCAGGAAGGCGGCGTTGTAGCCGTGATAGACCTTGCCCTTGTGGCGCTGCGCCAGGCAGTCGCCGATCCAGAACACGCCCGGCGCAATTTCGCGCGGCATTCGCTCGGCTACCGGCAGGTCGAGCATGGTCTTGGTTTGCGGTTTGTCAAGCATCGTCAGCGTTCCTCGTCGCGCGTAACATAGCGCGACACCGCCACGCCCTTGTCGCAGGCTTTTAAGAATTCATCGAGCATCTGATAATGCCGCGCCACCACGCTTCGGCCGCGCAAGATGCAGCCGTAGCCGGGCGCGATGGTCTCGATGTCGTATTTGTCGAACACAGCGCCGATGCCGCGCCGGATCGAATCGGTCGGCGCGCCTTCCAGCCACCAATAGCGGGTGTTGAGCATGAAGGAGCGGACGTCGCGCGGCGACGTCGGATCGTTGTCGGCCTCCGTAATGATCCACGGACCGGCCGCGATGTCGCGCCACAGATGAGTAAACAGATCGGAGGAGAACAGCGTCTTGGTGGCGTGGTCGTAGAGCCAGCGCGTGGCGATGAGCCTGATCGGCGCATTCATCACGTCGATCGCGCGGCCCGATTTTCCGAGTGCGATGGAATCGGCGCGGCCCACCGCGGTGACTTTCATCGATTTGAGAACATCGCGGCCGCCCGCCTCGCCGAAATCGAACCACAGCGCCGCGTCGATATTGCTGGTGTAGCAGGTCTCGACATTGAAGTGTCCGGCGAAGCTCGCGACATTGTTGATCGACATGAATTCGTTGAGGCGGAGCGGAAACAGCGACAGCGGCAGCCCCGGCGCGATCAGCGCCTCGATCTGGGCGCGGATCGCCGGTTCGTCCTTGCCGAAGCCGGTGTCGATCAGCATGGCCGCGTCGGGCTGCGTCAGGAGATAGCTGTTGACGACCGAATAGCCCCGAGCGCTCGCCGGATAGGAGCTGACCCGGCCGTCGAGCGCGAACGGATTTTGCAGCACATAGAGCCGGTCATCGGCGAGTGCGGCAATGCCGCCGGTAAAGTCTTGCGGTTGGCGCGCTGTTCGGTACGTTTCCTGCGGCGCGTATGATGTTGTCATCGGCATGCCGGCTTCAGCTTACCGGGACGGAACCGAGAAAGAAACCGGCACCAAAGCCGATCCGCCTCGCCCGCCAAATCGCGCAGCGAGGCCCGTTACAATTTGCCCGCGAAGGCGTCGGCGATGAACTGATGTGTCGTCGCGTAAGTCATCCGGCAAGCCGGTTCGTCCCAGCCCGCCACACCGGGAACGTCGGAACCTTGGTCGGTATAGGCATGATAGACGCCGGAGAAGGTCAGCATCTGCCATTTCGCGCCGGCCGCATCCATCTCGCTTTCGAAGGCGTCGCGGTCGGTCTTTGGCGCGACCGGATCGGGCGCGCCATGCGCCACCAGCAGCTTTGCTTTCACGGCGCCCTTCTTCGCCGCCGCCGCGGTTTTGAGATCGCCATGGATCGACACCGCCGCGGCGATATCGGCGCCGTCGCGGGCTAGCTCCAGCACATTGCCGCCGCCGAAGCAGAAACCGATCGCGGCGCGGCGGCCGTCAATAAGGTTGCGCTTGCCCGCTTCCGCGACCATCGCGTCGTAGGCGGCGCCGATGCGTTTACGTTGCTCGGCCGCGTTCTCGCGCAGCGGATTGGCAAGGGCCGCCGCCTCGCCGAAATCGGCCGGGCGCGTGCCCTGCCCGTACATATCGGCGGCGAAAACCACATAGCGGTCGCCGGCGACGAGCTTGCCGCGATCGATGGCCGCATCGGTCATGCCCATCCAGTTTGGCGCCATCAGCACGGCCGGGCGCTTGGCGGAAATCGTCTCATCATAAATCAGCGCGCCCTCGGCGGTCAGCGTTCCCATGGGATATTTGATTTTTTCGACCCTCATGTGCGTTCCTCCGCGTTCTCGAACCATTATAGTGTCGCATAACGGAGCCTAAAGCAGAACATGTCCAGAGCCGCAAAAAAATCGAAAACCAAGCCTTCAAAGGCAAGGTCGAAGAGCAGCGGCAGAGTCGAATTACGAGTGGCAGCGAAGACGGCGGCTACACCCAAAATCAACGCCCCGATCTACTTGACGGAAGACGATGTCTGCCGGCTGGTCACGGTGAAGGACGCGATTGCCACACTTGAAGATCTGTTCGCGACTTGGTCCGACCCCGCGACCGTCAATCTGCCGCGGCAGCGTGCAGCGGTGGCCGGCAGCACCTTCAACCTGATGGGCGCGGCCTGGGGCGCCAAATCGCTATTCGGACTGAAGGCTTATTTCGCCGGCGCCAACGGCGCGCGTTTTCACGTGCTGCTCTACTCGGCGCGCGACGGCAAATTGCAAGCGATGATCGAATCCGACCACCTTGGCCAGATGCGGACCGGCGCGGCGAGCGGCTTGGCGACCAAGCTCCTGGCCAAGCCGGAAGCCCGCACGCTCGGCGTCATCGGCACCGGACGCCAGGCATTCACGCAGGTCGCCGCGGTCTGCGCCGTGCGCGACATTGCCGACATTCGGGTGTTCAGCCCCACCGCCGAGCATCGTGACACTTTCGCGCACCGCATTGAGCGCGAGTTTGGCGTCGCCGCGCTGCCGGCGGCATCGGCCGAGGCCGCTGTCGCCGCAGCCGACGTCGTCATCGTCATCACCAAATCGGCGGCGCCGGTGCTGCGCGCGAACTGGCTGAAATCCGGCGTCCACGTCAATGCCGCCGGCGCCAATGCCGCGACGCGCCGCGAAGTCGACGCCGAAACGGTGTTGCGCGCCACCGTGCGCGCGACCGATCACCTCGCGCAGGCGAAAGAGGAAGCCGCCGAATATCGCGATCTCGTCGCTACCGGCCGGCTGAAATGGCAGGATGTCGTCGAGCTTGGCGATATCGTGACGGGAAAAGTCCCCGGCCGCCGCGGACCCGCCGACATTACGCTGTTCAAGTCGCTCGGCATCGCGCTGGAAGATATCGCCTTCGCGGATCTGATCTGCCGCCGCGCCGCCGAACGCGGCGTCGGCAGGCCGATGTGACGACGGGACAAGCCAACATTTAGATCCCGGACCCGGGCGGCCTGCGTTCGAGTTCCATGACGCGAAACGTCAAGGGGCGAGCGTAATTTTTACGTATTCATTATTGTCGCATACGCATTATCACTTACCTTGCTTGCTTGCGAAAATACAAGACCGCTGCGATGTTTAAGACGTGTATGATTTGGAACAAACAATCAAATATAGAAACGCCAAAGCAAGAGTTCCTGAGCTGCTGCGCTGTCGGTTTGTGAGCTTAGCCGCTTTTGTTTGTTCGATGCGGTGTCACGTTTCGAAAATGCCATTTTTGAGAGGACCTGATCAAACGCTTTCGTTGGCGGCAGCGCATGTACCGAGGTTTCGGCGATAGCGGCGGCGCTGACATACGAGCGGAGGTGCCATATGAACTGGTTCTCGTCGCAATTTGTGGTCGCCGTTCGTCGGCTTCGGGATCGTGCCGCGCGGTTGCCGGGCGGAAATTCTTGGCGAAGCGGGCCGGACGCAGCAACGCAACGGCACGACCGGGTCCTGCGCGAGAGCGCCGACCGCTATCTTGCGATCTTCGACACCGGGGTCGATGCGATCATCGTCGCCGACAGATTCGGGATTATCCAGTCCTTCGATTGGGCGGCGCAATCGATCTTCGGTTACTCGACCGAAGAGGCCATCGGACGGAACATCCGTTCGCTGATGATGGAACCCGATCGGAGTGTGCACGACAATTGTCTGGTCGCTTATCGCGGAACCGGGGAACGCAAGATCATTGGAATCGGCCGCGAGGTGACCGGGCGCCGCAAGGATGGATCCGCTGTCCCACTCGATCTCTCCGTTGCGGAATGGCGCGATATCGATGATCAGCGATGCTTCACCGGGATCATGCGCGACGTCACCGTTCGCAACGAGCAAGCGCGCCAGCTGCAGCGCGCGGCCGAGATCGCCGAGCAGGCCGGTACTGAAGCGGAGGCGGCCAATTCCGCCAAGACGGAATTCTTGGCGGCCATGAGTCACGAAATTCGCACGCCATCGCCTTCCCCGATCCGATGCCCCGTGCTGCCGGGCGCGGCATCGACAATGCCGCCGCCCCAAAAGGCGCTCGCGGACTAACCCAGATTAAATAATCGTTAAACATCATTAGTCATTTTGGAAGCCCTACCGGCCTTTCCAAGGAGACCCGCCATGGTGCGCATGTTCGCCGCGATCGCCACGGTTGCGGCGCTGATGTTCGCCGGCACGGCGTCGGCCAGCGACAACGGCACGAAAGACCAAGCCGTGGCGATGGTCAAACGGGTCGAGGCGATGTTTGCGAAAGACGGCGCCGAAGCGACGTTTAAGGCCGTATCCGACAAGTCGGTCGAAGACAAAACGCGCTACGTGGAAAAGGTGGGCGATTATTTCGTCGGCGTGGGCGTCTACAAGGAATGAACTGGTCGCGACGATTTACGCACGATTCTCCGGCAACAGGCCGCATACATGCCAAGACTTGATCGCGGCTCGCCATTAAATTTTCTTTCGCGCCTGACGATCCGCACTAAGACGTTCGCCGCCTGCGTGGTCGCGTTGATATGCCTCGTCGGCATGGCCGCCACTGTCGCCCTGACCTCGCGTGACGTCGCGAGCAACTTGAACGAGCTGTCGCGATCCAATCTGCCGACCCGGGCGGCGGCGTCGGCGGTCAATAACGCCGTAGTCGCCGCGCATATGCGCGTGTTTCGCTACGTCTCGTGGGCCAGCAATGGCGTCAACGCCAAGCTGCTGCAGAAGCTCCGCGGCGACATCGACGCCGATTTCCGGCTGATTCAGAAAGATTTCCATGAACTGGCGGAACGGCCGAATCTGACGGCGGCGGAAAAGACAGATTTGACGGCGCTGCAGGTCAAGCTGGCGGAATATCAAAGTACGGCCAAGGACGTGCTCGACGTCGGAGCTACCGACGCGGCGATGGCGACGATGATGCTGGGGCAGACCGACGACAAATTTACCAGCATAGAAAATGATATCCGCGCGATTCTCACAACGGTCAGCGCGCAGTCGGATCGGATTGCCGCGAACCTGTCCGCCGCGGCCAGGACCGAAACACTGTCCCTGGCGATCGGCTTGCTCACTTGCCTCGCCTTCGGCATCGCGGCAATTGCGTTTATCGCCCGATCGATCGTCAAGCCGATCACGTCGATCACCAAGGTCATGCAGATACTGTCGACCGGCAATACCGAGATCAAACTGGGCTACCGCGGCCGTGGCGACGAGATCGGCCGGATGATCGAAGCGATCGAGATATTCCGCGGCAACACGCTTGAGATTCAGGCGATGCAGGCATCGCGGCGCGATGCCGACGAAGAGCGCACGCGCAAACGCCGCCACGAAATGTCGGCGCTCGCCGAGGAATTCGAGGGCTCCGTTAAGCAGATTGCGGGACAGCTCGTCGAGGCCGTCACCGCGGTGCAGAGCAACGCCGAGAGCATGGCCAAAGCCGCCGAAGACACCCGCGCAAAATCGGGCTCCACGGTGGACGCCGTCGTCAATACACGCGAGAACGTCGAATCCGTCGCGCTGGCAGCCAGCGAATTGTCGCGCACGATCGAGGAACTGGCGCGGCGCGCCAACGACGTCTTCAAGCTTACCAACGATACCGCCGCGCAGTCGGAAAGCGCGGGCACCGAATTGGCCAAGCTCGCCGCCTCGGTCGAGCAGATTTTGCCGATTACCGATCTGATCCAGGGCATCGCCCAGCAGACCAATCTGCTGGCGCTCAATGCCACGATCGAGGCGGCGCGGGCCGGACTCACCGGCAAGGGCTTTGCCGTCGTCGCCTCCGAAGTGAAATCGCTGGCCCAGCAAAGCGGCAAAGCGACCGACGAAATCGCGCAGAAGATTTCGGCGGTCCGCGAAACTTGCAGCGCCGTGGTGTCGACCATCAGCCGCATCATCGAGGCGGTGAAGAATCTCAACGTCTTCGCCACCGAGATATCAACGGGGATCGGGCAGCAATCCGCTGAGACCGCCGGAATTTTCGCCAGCGCGCAGTCGGCCGCCGACAATTCGCGCGCGGTCGCCGCCAATATCGTCGACCTGAACGGTCACGCCGACGCGACTTACGCCGCCTCCAACGAAATGCTCGATACCACCAAGCGGCTGTTCGACCATACCCGCGGCGTGCAGGCCAACGTCGAACGGTTTCTGCGCCACGTGCGAAGCGCGTGATAGGCGAACAGGCCTGCGATTTTCCCGGAGCTGGCGCGATCAGGCTGCCAGCATCTTTTGCACTTCGTTGACCAGTTCGCGCAAATGAATTGGTTTGGACAGCACCTTGGCGTGCTTGGGCGCGCTCGAATCGGAGTTGAGCGCGACGGCGGCAAAACCGGTGATGAACATGATCTTGATGTCGGGATCGAGTTCGGCCGCGCGGCGGGCGAGTTCAATGCCGTCCATCTCCGGCATGACGATGTCGGTCAGGAGTAGTTCGAACGGCTCCTCGCGCAGCCGCTGGTAGGCGGATAGGCCGTTGTCATAGGAAATGACCTCAAAGCCGGCATTTTGCAGCGCTTTGACCAGGAAACGCCGCATATCGATGTCGTCTTCGGCAAGCAGAATTTTGGACATGATCACTCAAATCCGGCTTACGCCGGCCCCCCTGCATTCCATAAGCGGGGTGGCCGGTAAACATGAGGTGAAAGACGGCCATATAACGGCGGCCGTAAGCGGTCTTAGAGGTGGCTTTGTCGGTGTCTTGGCAAGCCGAACGCCTATGGACAACGGCCGCGGGCGCACGCTAGGGATCGGGTGCTGGGTCGCTAGTCACGGAAAACCCACAAGGCGTCATGCCGGAAATCCAAGACGAATTCGATCCCCCGTTCGAAACCGTCGAGCCGGCGGCCTGCCGCGGCCCGCTCTTATTCAATTCGCCCCATAGCGGGCGCGTCTATCCGCCGGAATTCCTGCAGACCTCGCGGCTCGATCTGGCGACGCTGCGCCGCTCCGAGGACAGTTTCGTCGGCGAACTGATCGAAGGCGTGGCCGCGCGCGGCTTCCCGATCATGCGGGCGCATTTCCCGCGCTGCTATGTCGACGTCAACCGCGAGCCTTACGAGCTCGATCCGCGGATGTTCGACGGCCGGCTGCCGTCGTTTGCCAATACCCGCTCGATGCGGGTCGCCGGCGGGCTCGGCACCGTGGCGCGGGTTGTCGGCGACGCCCAGGAAATCTACGACCAGCGCATTTCGGTCGGCGAAGCGCTGCGGCGGATCGACGGCCTTTATAAGCCCTATCATCGCACGCTGCGGCGGGTGTTCATGCGGCTGCAACGCGACTTTGGCGCGGCTATCCTGGTCGATTGTCATTCCATGCCGTCGAGTACCGGCGGGCGCGACGAGCGGCCGCGCGCCGACCTCGTGCTCGGCGACCGCTACGGCACAAGCTGCGTCGCGGTGGTGGCCGAGACCGTCGAGGAATGCCTGCGTGACTTCGGCTATTCGGTCAGCCGCAACAAGCCCTATGCCGGCGGCTTCATCACCGAGCACTACGGCAATCCGACCACCGGCCTGCATGCCATCCAGCTCGAGATCAATCGCGCGCTGTACATGGACGAGCGGCGCTACGAACGCTCGGCTTCGTTCGCCAAGCTTGCCGGCGAGTTCGACGTGCTGGCCGAACGGCTTGCGGCTATCCCGATCGAGGAACTGCGGCCCTATCGCGCGGCGGCGGAATAGCTAATCTGGCGTTGAAAGAAAAAGGGCCGCTCGCCTTGCGGGAGCGGCCCAAGTCTAGGGAGGAAACGCCCAAGGAGGGCGACGGTAACGGGAGGGAACCTCTCGCTACCGCACTGCAGCAACATACACTGCGGCGCACAAAATACAAGGGCTGCTGACCTATTTCCGGAGCGTTTTCCCCCGGCAATTGCCGCAAATTTGGCAGCCTACCAGCCGCGACTACGCGGCTCTTGGAAAAGTCTATATAACCTGTTTTACATCAAAGCCTTATCGGGAGGCCCGTGCCTGCATAAAAACGCGCCAGCGGCCTCGCAAAGTGACGCCGGCCGGCTAACCGAAATTTGCATCCGAAATTTGCATAGCGGATTAACGGCAGGACACGCGCCAGTCATGCGCCTTCACGCCCCTGATTGCCGGATCGGCCAGGCTCCGCTACTCGAACCCGCAACAGCTGAGGGCGCAGATGACGGCGATCGACTTTGCGGCATTCGTGGACGAGCTCGCCACCGTTTCGGGTGAGACCATCCGGCCGTTTTTTCGCAGCGCGCTCGGCGCCGAAAGTCTGGGGCTGGAGAACAAAAGCCATTCCGGCGGCTTTGACCCGGTGACCGCCGCCGACCGCGCCGCCGAAGCGGCGATGCGGGCGCTGATCAAGCGGACCTTTCCCGAACACGGCGTGGTCGGCGAGGAATTCGGCGCCGACAATGCCGACGCCGAATATGTCTGGGTGCTCGATCCGATCGATGGCACCAAGTCGTTCATCTGCGGCTTGCCGGTCTGGGGCACGCTGATCGCGCTCACCCGCCGCGGCGAGCCGATCTACGGCATGATGCACCAGCCGTTCATCCGCGAGCATTTTTCCGGCGACGGCCGCGGCGCCCGCTATCGCGGTCCGGCCGGGGATCGCGACTTGCGCGTGCGCGCCTGCGCTTCGCTTGGCGACGCCATCCTCGCCACCACCAGCCCGCTCCTGATGAACACCGCCGACCGGCAATGCTTCGGCCGCGTCGAGAATGCGGTGCGGCTGTCACGCTATGGCGGCGATTGCTACGCCTATTGCGTGCTCGCCGCCGGCCACGTCGACCTCGTCATCGAGACCGAGCTCAAGCCGCACGACGTGCTGGCGCTGATCCCGATCGTCGAGGGCTCAGGCGGCATCATCACCACGTGGGACAACGGCCGGCCGCATAACGGCGGCCGCATCGTCGCCGCCGGCGACAAGCGCGTGCATGCGCAGGCGATGGACGTGCTCAATAGCGGCTAATACAGCGGCGTGCCCGGCACGAAGGCGTCGAACGCCGCCCAGAACTGCGAGCGGAAGCGGTCCTGCTCCATCAGGATCTCATGCTGAGCGCCGACAATGACCAGATGCGAGCCGGCGCGCAGCATGCTGGCGAAATCCTCGATCGCCGCATTCGACACCACGGCGTCGCTGCCGGCGGCGACGATCAGCATCGGCTGGCGGATGCGGGCCGGATAGCTGCGCTCACCCATCGCCCGCATCGAGCGGAACGCCGAATCCATCCAGGCCACCGTCGGCGCGCCGACCGAAAGCGCCGGCTCCGCCTCGACGATGGCGGCATTGCGGGCGTAACGCACCGGATCGGAGGTGAGGATATTGCCGAGGAACGGCCGCGACTCGACGATACTGGTGTCGGTCTTGGGCACATACATGGTGCCGAGGCCAGCGATGCGCAGTGCGCGGACGATGAGCGGACCGAACCCAAGCGAATAATCGACGCCGCCGAGCCTTATCAACGGCGAAGTCAGCACCATGCGATCAAACCAGCGATGGCCGCGATGCGCGGCGCGAATGAGAACCGACGCGCCGGTGGAATGGCCGAGCGCGAAGATCGGCGGCGGACAATCCGGCAGCACAATCTCGCGCATGAAGGTCTCGAGATCGCTGTCGTATTCGGAAAAGTCGCGCACATAGCTCTTGCGCCGGTCGCCGAGCGCGCGATCCGACAGCCCCTGCCCGCGCCAATCGAGCGCCGCGATGGCAAAGCCGCGCGCACGCAGATCGCGCACGGTCTCGAAATATTTCTCGATCCACTCGGCGCGGCCCTGGAAAATACACACCGTGCCGCGACGCCCGGCCGGCGGCAGCCAGCGCGCGAAGCGCAGGTTCACGCCGTCGGGCGTCTTGAGCATGCCGGTGACGAAATTCTCCGGAACCGGATTGGCGGGAATTGAGACGAGTTTCATGAGGGGGAAAGCTTAAGCCGTTCTGCGTCCGCTTATAGCAGCCTCGCGCCCAGCGTCATCTTGCTTCGGCTTATAATCCGGCAATTCCGGGCGAATGCGACGCGGTCAAAATATCCCTGTAAAAACAATATTTTATCGGCCATCTTGCAGCCTGGCAAAGCCATCCCATATCAAATTTGCGCGGGCCAAAGCGGGCTGCGCATTCATCGGCTTGGCCCAGACGGGCGAGTCATCCGCATGTCGCTTCACAAGGAGGATATGCCATGCGAACTTTCGATCTGTCTCCACTTTATCGTTCCACCGTCGGCTTCGACCGGTTGTTCTCGCTGCTCGATCAGGGCCTCGAGGGCGCCGCGCCGGGTTATCCGCCCTATAATATCGAGCGGACCGGCGACAATACGTACCGCGTCTCCGTCGCGGTTGCCGGCTTCAACGAGCCGGAATTGTCGGTCGTTGCCAAAGAGAACACGCTGACCATCCGCGGCGAGAAAAACGCCAAGGACGAGGAGAAGCGCGGTGAGATGCTCTATCAAGGCATCGCCGCCCGCACCTTCGAGCGCGCGTTCCAGCTTGCCGACTTTGTCCAGGTCAAGGGCGCCAACCTCGAAAGCGGTCTCCTGCACGTCGACCTCGTGCGCGAGATCCCCGAGGCGAAGAAGCCGCGCTCGATCCCGATCAACGGCACGGCCAACGGCCCGACGGTGATCGAGAGCCAGAAGGCTGCGTAAACCTTCCGCGATCTCGTGAATGATAAAGCGCCCCGGTCCTCCGGGGCGCTTTTGATTCCCGCTCAACGCAGCCACTTCGGCGGATCGCGGCGCATCTGCGATTCCAGATTGTTGAGCGGCGGCACGCGCCGCGGTCCGCCGGCGCCAACTTCGGCGAGGATTTTGGGATAGCGGCCCCACGGCACGCCGGCCTTGCCGCGCTGCAGGCATGGCCAGGGCTCGCCGCAGCAGCGGCGATGGCGCTTGCAGCGCTTGTTGGTGCAGCCGCGCCACAATGCCACGACGTCGCAATAAATCCGACACAACGCGGCTATGGCGGCATTGCGTCGGGCGGTGATCTGCGCGGCAGTGTGACGCTTATGCAAATTGGCGTGCGATGACACCATCGGCATAAGAAGTCTCCTTTCTGAAAAAAAGATTTCGTTCTCGCGATGCGCCTTGGCATCCGAGCTTTGCGGCACGCTTTAAGAAAGCCCTTCCCAATGACCTCCCGAATAAAGGGGGAGGCAGAGCGCCGAAAGGCGCATACTGGCGCCGCACCGTACGGGTGCGGCCGCGCGCGGATCGCCGCGCGCGCGCCTTCCGGCGCTCCACCGCGGACTCGCTTCGGCGAATTAACGCCTCCGCTCAGCTCCAGCCGCGCTTCCTGGGCAACCTCTCTTTAGAGAGCACTTGCTCTCTTTAGAGAAGACTTGGCGTCATCGGGTGTCACCCGCATCTTCCCCTATCCCAGTCCAGCGAGCTCCTCGCAGGCCGGTCGTTATTACCGGCCGGGCGGTGTCCGGAGCCGCCCGGGAGCAGGTGTATGGCCTGCCCGCGGGCACCGCACTCGCTCCGCATCCGAGAGTACCCTCGCGAAGGCGTCCCTGATGAGCGAGCTGACCGGGATGTAACTATAGCGGTGACGATTGTCAAGGGACGGTTGCGATTTTTGTGACCGCGCCGCCGACGAACTCCGCACTCACCACCGCGGCGGCCGAACTGCACCTCGCCGCCAACTGGACGGCGATCGCCAAATTCGACGGCGAGTTCGCTCCGACCGCGCAAACTTATTCCGGAACGGGCACGCTGAAATATAGCTGGTGAAAGTGACTGAACCGGTTGCAGACTGACGACCGAATGAAGAGACCCCCGGCAGGGGAATTGCCGGGGGCCAACGTGATTAGGCCGCTGGTCCGGGCGGCTCGGGACCGTCGATGGAAAACCGCCCAGCTTTGCCTAACACTTTCCACCTTAATGCCCGCGCATCGCTCGGAGTGTGTCGTTGGTCACACTGAAAAAACGGCGATGCTGCATTAGCGCGATTACATAATGGACGATGGCGCCGGCTACCGCGCGGGGTTGAAAAACACCTGCGGCACGTCGAAGTTCGTGTAATCGTCGATCTCCGGCAACGCCATGGATTTGAAGAAATCGGTCGTCAGATCGTCCGACGAGGCGCCCTTGCAGACGAAATTCATCACACTCTTGCCGCCGCGCTCGACGACGACGCCACGGTTGTCGGTCTCGTGTCCCAATATTTAGAAGACGAAATAGCGAAACCCGTCGTTGTCGAACTGAAGGTAATCGCCGCCGATGCCAGAATACATGATGTGGCCGTGACGAAACGCATCCTGGGCGCCAACGGTCGCCGCCGGATAGGACAGCGCGATCCGTCCTGGCGTACCGAACACATATCTTAAATGCGCCGAGCCGCCGGAGACGCAAAGCGAGGCGGTCCTGAAGCCGTTGCGGCAGATAAAGAGGCTGGATTCGTCCGGGTTGCACAGACCGCGCGCGGCGGCCGAAACGGGGTGCGGCGGCAAAGCCGCGGCGGCGAGCGCCGCAGCGAGAATTTGGGGAACCAGATGGCGCCTGCTCATTCGCGTTTCTCGACCGTGGGACCGGCTTCGGCCGGATCGCTCTCGTTCAAAGGAAAAGGTCCGGACCATCGGCCTGTTACGATGCATCTTCGGATGACGCGACTCCCGCCGCGCCAAAAGGCGAAACTAAGGCTGAATTTGGTTTGAGCCGCTCCCCCCTTGATTAATGTAACAACATAACACTAGCATCGCGCCATGGGGTGGGTTCACAACCATAGACGGTTTGGCGCAAATCTCGCGCTCGCCGCGCTTTTGCTGCAGATCGTCATTTCGTTCGGTCACGTGGACCTCGGCGGCATTGTCGGCACGAGCCACTTAGCCGGGTCGCATAACATCGTCATCGCCAAGACGTCGCAGAAAACCCCAACGCAGAATAACGGCGACGATGACGGCTATTGCCCGATCTGCGCCCTCATTCAGTTGGCGAGCTCGTCGCCACCGTCGCTGGCCCCGCCGTTGCCGGTCCCGGCAAAGCTCGGCGGGACAATCCTGCAAGCTTCCGAAGCGCGGCACATTATTATCGTTTCGACGCCGTATTCATTTCGAGCCCGCGCGCCACCGTCCATTTGAATGGCTCGCGGCGGCACTTCACGCCGCCCCGACACCATCCCGACTTTGCAATCTGGGTAGCGCCGAACGCCTTTATTCGCGTGCGGCCCTGCATGGACACTCAAGAACAGATATATTGGTATGCTCGTCGAGCCCAAACCTGAAAACGGTGAAGGCGCGGCCGCGCCTGGCAAGCAAGGCGGCGGTACGCCCGAACCCGTCCTCGGTAAATCGCGCTACGCCAAGACGATCGCCATCGTTCTGCTGGCCGCCGTCTGCTGCTTTGCCGCCTATCGCATATTTCTTGCGCCATCACATTACCGTGGCGGCGAGGTCGTCGAAAAGGCCGCACCCGTATTGCGGTCGGGCAACCGCGTGACGGTGCCCGAGGGCTCGCCGGTGCGCAGCGCGCTCGTCGTCGCGCCGGTCGCCATCAAGAACATCAGACGCGATCTCGTACTGCCCGCGGCCGTCGAGGCCGATCCAGGCCGCACCGTAAAGGTGCTGCCGCCGGTCGCCGGCCGCGTCGTAAGCCTCAAAGTGCAGCTTGGCGAAAGAGTCGCGAATGGACAGGAGCTTCTGGTCCTCGACTCCGGCGATCTGGCGCAGGCTTTTTCCGACGACGAAAAAGCCCGCACCATGCTGACGCTGACCAAGGCGGCGCTCGACCGCCAGACCGGTCTCGAGAAAATCGGCGGCGCGGCAATCAAGGATCGCGAGCAGGCACAAAGCGACTATGCCCAGGCGCGGGCGGAATTCGAACGGGCTGAGACACGTTTGCGCTCACTCGGCGTATCGCCCGATCAGGCCGATAAGTCGCGGCTACTTTCGCTGAAAGCGCCGATGGCGGGCAGCATCATCGATCTGCAAGTCGCACCGGGCGCCTTCCTCAACGATCCGACCGCGGAGATCATGACGATCGCGGATCTGAATACGGTTTGGGTCACCGCCGACGTCCCGGAAAGCGACACCGCGTTCGTCACCAAGGGGCAGGCGGTCGACGTGGCGTTCACCGCCTATCCAGGCGAAGCGTTCAAGGGGCGCGTGCTTTTCGTCAGCGACGTCGTCGATTCCGACACCCGCCGCACCAAAGTGCGCATCGCCTTCGACAATGCGGACATGCGATTGCGGCCGGGCATGTTCGCCAGCGTCAGCTTTTACGCCCCGACCCAGGACGTGCCGGTGGTGCCGACCAGCGCGCTGGTGCTCAAAGACGATCTTAATCAGGTGTTCGTCGAAACCGCGCCGTGGACCTTCGAGGCGCGCACCGTCGATATCGGCTTCCAGGAGGGCGATCAGGTGGTGCTGACCAGCGGCGTCAAAGCCGGCGATCGCGTCGTCGTCAGGGGCGGAGTGTTCCTCGGTGATTGACTGGCTTGTCACCTACGCTTTGCGCAAGCGCCTGGTCGTGGCGATGATCTGCATCTTCGCCGCCGTCTATGGATATTATTCCTGGACCCAGCTTCCGGTCGAAGCCTATCCGGACGTCGCCGACACCGAATCCCAGGTGATCACGACCGCGCCGGGCTTGGCCGCCGAAGAGGTCGAGCAGCAGGTCACCATTCCGCTGGAGCGCGAGCTCAGCGGCACCCCCGGCATGACCATGATGCGGTCGCGCTCGACCTTCGGGCTGTCGCTGATCACGCTGCAGTTTCGCGACGGCATCGACGATTACTGGGCGCGGCAGCGCATCGAGGAGCGGATCCAGAACGCAACCTTGCCGCCGAACCTGTCGCCCGGCCTCGATCCGTTGTCGTCGCCGACCGGGCAGATCCTCTATTACACGCTGAATTCTTCGACCAAAAATCTGCGCGAACTGTCGGAGATCGAGCAATGGACGGTGATCCCGGCGCTGAAACAGGTGCCGGGTGTCGCCGATGTCTCGAATTTCGGCGGGCTGACGACGCAGTATGCGCTCGAGCTCGATCCGGAGCAGCTTATGCGCTTTAACATTTCGCTCAGCGACGTCACCAACGCGATCACCGCGAATAACGCCAATGCCGGCGGCAGCGTGCTCAACCGCGGCGAACTCGGCTACGTCATCCGCGGTATCGGCCTGGTGCGGACCCTCGACGATCTCGGCAATATTGTCGTCGCCCAGCACAACGGCGCCCCGATTCTCATTCGCGAACTGGGCAAGCTCCAGCTCTCCAACCAGGAACGCCACGGCATCGTCGGCCAGGACAACAAAAACGACGTCGTCGAAGGCACCGTGCTGCTGTTGCGCCACGAAAATCCGTCACTGGTCCTCAAGGGGGTGGACGCCAAGATCGCCGAACTCAACGCGCGGCTGAAGGCCGAGAACGTGCAGATCGTGCCCTATCTCGATCGCACGAATCTGGTCGACGCCACCATCGACAAGGTCGGCCAGACGGTGTTTACCGGTGTCGGCCTGGTGCTCATCGTGCTGATCCTGTTTCTCGGCAGCCCGCGCAGCGCCCTGATCGTCGGCGTCACCGTGCCTTTCGCCATGGTGATCGCTTTCATCCTGATGTACCACGCCGGCATTTCCGCCAACCTGCTTTCGCTTGGCGCCATCGATTTCGGCATCATCGTCGACGGCGCTATCGTGATGACGGAAGCGATCCTGCGGCGGCGCGAGGCGATGCCGAACGAGCCGCTGGCGCAAGCCGACGTCGGCGACGCCGCCCGCCAAGTGGCGCGTCCGATCTTTTTTTCCACCGCCATCATCATCACCACGTATCTGCCGCTGTTCGCCTTCCACCGCATCGAGGCCAAGCTGTTCTATCCGATGGTCTATGCGGTGGGATTCGCGCAGCTTGGCGCGCTTGCCTTCGCGCTCTTCGTGGTGCCGGGCCTGGCCTATGCGGCCTATCGCCGGCCGCGCCCGGTCTTTCATAATCGCGCGCTGGCCTGGATCGAGCGGAATTATCAGGACACCTTGGCCGGTTCGCTGCGGCGGCCGAACGTCGCCTATTTGTTGAGCGCCGGGGCTGCCATCGCCGTTATTGTGCTCGGCTTGACGGTATGGCGTGAATTCCTGCCCGACCTCGACGAAGGCTCGATTTGGCTGCACGCCGACATGCCGCCCGGAATTTCCCTGCAGAAGTCCACCGACATGGTCGCCGACCTGCGGCGCATCCTGGATTCTTTTCCTGAAGTGTCCACGGTCGTCAGCCACATCGGCCGCAACGACGACGGCACCGATCCATGGACGCCATCGCACATGGAAGCCGCCGTCATCCTCAAGCCGTACGGCACCTGGCCGGCCGGCGAGACCAAGAGCGACCTGGTCGCGCGCATGTCGGCGGCGCTCGACCGCTTGCCCGGCTTTGAAATCGCATTCAGCCAGCCGATCATCGACAGCGTGCTCGACTACGTCTTCGACCCGCATAGCGCGCTGGCCGTCAAGGTGTTCGGCGACGATTTCAATGAATTACGCCGCATCGGCAACGCCATCGTCGGCGTCGCGAACGGCGTTCCCGGCGTCACCGACGCCGCGATCGACGGCTACGCGCCGCTGCCGCAAATCGCCATCAAGGTCGATCGCGCCGCGATCGCACGCTACGGCATCAATGTCGCCGACGTCGCCAACCTGATCTCGACCGGAATTGGCGGCGCCGCCGTCAGCCAGCTATTCCTCGGCGACCGGCACTACGATATCACGGTGCGTTTCCCAGCGGCGGATCGCGACAGCCCCGAGGCGATCAAGAACCTGGTGCTGACGTCGAGCGACGGCGCGCTCATTCCGCTGTCGCAGGTCGCGGACGTCAGGCTGCAGACCGGCGAGAGCATGATCAATCGCGAGATGAACCACCGCTATCTCCTGGTGAAGCTCGACTATAGCGACCGCGACCCGCTCGCCGTCGTTGCCGATGTCACCAGGGCGATCGATCAAAAAGTCTCGTTCGATCGCGCGCAATATCACATCGAATGGGGCGGCCAGCTCGAAGGCGAGCAGCGCGCCGAGACGCGTTTTAAGCTCATCATCGCGCTCGCGCTCGCCATCATGATGGTGCTGCTCTACGCCGAGTTCGGCGCGTTGCGCCAGGTTCTGCTTATCATCGGCGTGGTGCCGCTCGCCACGCTCGGCGGGCTGATCGCGCTGCACGCCACCGGCACCACGCTGAACGTCGCGTCGGGCGTGGGCTTTATCGCGCTGTCCGGCGTTGCGGTGATGAACGGCGTCATCATGGTGGCCAATCTCAATCGCATGCGCGAGCAAGGCCTGCCGGTGTTCGAGGCGGTGTTGGCGGGCGCCGGCGAGCGCTTGCGGCCGGTGCTGATGACGGCGTCGGTGGCAACGGTCGGCATGCTGCCGGCGGCGCTTGCCACCGGGGTCGGCAGCGACGTGCAGCGCAATCTGGCGACCGTGGTCGCGGGGGGTCTCATTCCCGCTACACTGCTGACGCTGTTCATCATCCCAACGTTCTATTGCGTCATGGAACGCTGGGCGGAGCGGCGGGCGCGATCGGCGGAGCCGGCATTGGGTGCGGCCGAGTAACGGCAGGGGCTGGACGATCATGGGCCAGTGGGCTCGGGCGGGTTATTTGCTTGTCGCCGGCGTGTGGCTTACCGGCTGCGCGGTCGGTCCCGATTTCGTGCCGCCGCCGGCACCGGACGTCAACGGCTATACGTCCGAGCCGCTCGCGCCGACGGCAGCCGGCTCTGCGACGCCTGGCGGCAACGCGCAACGCTTCGTCCATGATCTCGATCTGCCGGGACAGTGGTGGACGCTGTTTCATTCCAAACCGCTCAATGACCTGATCGACAAGGCGCTTGCCGCTAATCCCGACCTCCAGGCGGCGCAGGCCGCTCTCGTCGTGGCCAGGGAGAACGTCTACGTCCAGGAAGGCGCGTACTTCCCCGCGGTCGACGGCAATTTCGCCGGCAGCCGGCAAAAATTCGAGATCGGCCAGCCGTCGGACGTCGGCACGACGTCGGTCTTCAACCTGTTCACCGGCCAATTGAACATCTCCTACACCCCCGATGTATTTGGCGCCAACCGGCGCGCCGTCGAATCGCTTCAGGCCCAGGAGGACGCACAGCGCTTTACGCTCGAGGCGACCTATCTGACGCTGATTTCAAATCTCGCCGGCGCCGCAGTGCAGGAAGCGTCATTACGCGGCCAGATCGCGGCGACACAGAGCATCATCAAGATCGAGTCCGACGTGCTGACGCTGATACGCAAGCAATTCAAACTCGGCCAGATTGCCGAGGACGACATGGTCGCGCAGGAAGCGGCCTTGGCGCAGGTCGAGCAGACCTTGCCGCCGTTACAAAAGCAATTGCTGCAGCAGCGCGACTTGCTGGCCGCACTCACGGGCGGATTCCCGAACGAGATCATGCCGCAGAAATTTTTCCTCGCCGGATTGCACTTGCCGCGCGACCTGCCGGTCAGCCTGCCGTCCGCGCTCGTCGAGCAGCGCCCCGACATCCGGGCGGCCGCGGCCAATTTGCAATCGGCGAGCGCCCAGATCGGCGTCGCCGTCGCCAACCGGCTGCCGAACATCGCGCTCACTGGCAACGTCGGCTCGACTGCGCTTTCGGTCGATCAATTGTTCACGCCGGGCTTCGGTTTCTGGACGGCGGCCGCCGGTGTCACCCAGCCGCTGTTTCATGGCGGCGCGCTGCTGCACAAACAACGCGCCGCCGAAGCGGCCTACGAGCAAGCCGCTGCGCAATACAAGAGCGCGGTGCGGGTGGCGTTTCAGAACGTCGCCGACAGTTTGCGGGCGATTCAAACCGATGCGATCGCACTGCAAAAGGCGGTTGCCTCGGAGGCAGCGTCGGGCAAGAGCCTCGCAATCGTTCGCAAACGTCTGGAATTGGGCGATGTCAATTATCTGGCGCTGCTCAACGCGCAACAGACTTATCAGCAGGCAGTGCTGTCTCTCGCGCAGGCGAAGGCAGCACGCTATGGCGACACGGTCGCGCTGTTCCAGGCCCTTGGCGGCGGCTGGTGGAATCGCAGCGACGTCGCGCCAGAGCGGCCGCTGTCAATCACCGACGTTTTCCAGTGAAATCGCTCATTGAGCTTCTTGACCGCGCGATTGCCGCCGCGATGTCAATCCATTGAACATGAGCGAAGCGCATGGACCATGAGCGAAGCGAGCCCGACTCACGAGCATGAGAAGTTGCGATGCGGGTCAACGGACCCGCGGCGGCGCACTCAAGCACCGGCCCATGCCATTATTTTATTGTCGTTCTTTGCCAGCTCATCATTCCATGCAACGCGTCCAAGTCCGTACGATAGGCGCTGCGTTTCCTGTAAAATAAGATCGAAGTCCGCTGCACTCCACGAATGAGCCTTTGCGGCGGCACGCATCTTCTTGAGCGGCCATTTCCAGCTGCGATGATGTTGTTGCCATGCATCGGCGAACGGCTTTTCCGCGGTACAGCCGATCGAGGGCAGCCCTGCGAGATAGCAAGCGAAGTCAAGGCGCGACATGAGATTGCTCAGCTCCTGCCCCGGACGTTTCTTGCCAAGGGTGCGCGCCACATCGGCATTGCTAAAATCCGGATGACCGTCACTTATTTGGCTGAGCTCGCGCAGCCACTCTATCACGCGCTCGGTGTCAGCTTGCAATGTCGACGGCCGCTTAGAGCTTACGCGGCTTTCCGGAGCGGCTTCAGCCGTTTGCTCGCCACGGACCTTCGCTACAACTGCACGAAGCGCCGCTGTTTCGGTAGGCGCCTCGGCTTCGCAATTTCCGATTTTCCCAAGAAAGCCGTCGGCGGTCTGGCAGACGCGACCAACCCACTTTCTGCCATTCATGATCTTTTTGAAATTGGCGTATCCGTCGTCTCTTATTTTGTACATCTTAGCTCTCGCTGAACGCTCATTCGGCATCGTTGATTGTGATTATTTCGTAGCGGATATCTTCCGGTCCGCTGCCAAAATTGTAGAACCAGATGTTAGGATTGCCCCCAATCATGATGCCGTGCTGGTTCTTGACAAGCCGATCTGGATCCTGCGCCAACACGATCGCGCGCAATTTCGGTCCAATGAGTGCCGGATAATGACTGTCAAACGACGCCCTGTTTTTAATCATGATGAATTTCGGTCCGTAATAGCTGGCCGGATAGTGCATATGCCCGGCTAGCCAGTCCTTGTCGCCCGTTCGCACCGCCTTTTGCAGATCAAGTAGAAAAACCTGATCGGACGATTGGTCCGCTGCGTTGCCGGCGCGGGCGGCAGAGGCTGTAAACAGCATCAAGCACAAAATCAGAGCAATGCATGATTTCATTCCGATTTTGCCCAGCGCGAATTGACGCGTTCCGCTTTTGGAATAAGCGAGAACATTCCAAAATTGTATGTCGTTATCATATATGGGACCGATCGCGGGGAATTGCGAGGATTATTCACCGATTCCAGGAATTGGCCGGTTATCGGCGGCTTATTTGGCCTGGATCGGTGCACAAGCGCGTAGGCGTAGGCGTCGGCTTAAAGCTAATGGAGATATTCGCGCCGGGTAAGGATTCACTCGGGCAAATCGCGAAAAAAAATGGTAACAACTTGCTGGCATGGAGAAGAAGTACTCATTCCATTTGATGGGTCAATTCTATGCCAGATTTTATTCCAGGCGTCGGCACCAGCCTTATTCCGGCGGCGGTTGTAGGCCGCGGCCGACGAGGCTCAGCTGATACTGCCGCACGTCCTCAAACGTCAGCTTATCTGGCGACTTGGCGAAATGCTTGCTGAAGTTCTTGACGGCACGAACGTAAGCGGTTTGAGTCAACGCTGCCATGTTGCGGACGCTCATGTCGTCGATCATGCGTTGCCGCAACGGTGAAGTCTGTTCTGGCATGGAATGCTCCTGTCGATGAGATGCACGAACGTGCAATCCTGACAGGTGCCAGATCGACCGGGGCGAGACTTCGCCGCCATTCACAGTCGCACAAGGTTCGCGAAATCTACGTTGTGTGACGTATCAAGAATGGCTCTGTTGAGCCATATTCCCCGCCCGCGGGTCAGGCCCAAGCGAATGACCGAGCATCCACCCGGATTTTTTGAAGGCACCGAAATGCCCTGCGCTGGTTGGTGGGAGGCGTTGTGGCCAGCTCCACGCGATGTCCTAACCGCTGTCGGAATCTTGGCCGATATGGAGGTGGTTGACCTTTGCTCCGGCGATGGCTGGTTCACCTTGCAGATTGCCAGACTTGCGCACCACGTCATCGCAATCGATATCGATTCCAAAATGCTCGAAGTCGCTCGAACCCGCCTCCTAGAGAATCAGGTTACCAACTGCACCTTCGTCGCCGGGAATGCCTACGACCTAGAAAAATTGGTCAGGCATCCGACGGACTTCGTCTTCTTGGCGAACGCGTTCCATGGCGTCGCTGACAAGTCTCGCTTGTCGCGCGCGGTTCACAATGCGCTCAAGTCAGGTGGTCGCTTCGCAATCGTCAACTGGCACCGCCGGCCACGCGAGGAAACGACTGTCCTGGGCGAGCCGCGAGGGCCGCGGACCGAACTACGAATGTCCCCCGAAGATACGATTGCAGCGGTCAAGTCGGCTGGACTGAATTTGCTAACGGTTGTTGAGTTGCCTCCGAATCACTACGGCGCCATTTTTAAGCGCACGACCGCATAGAATGTCCTTGCATCATGAACGACGAGATGAGGTGCCCGCTTCGCCAGAGCGCTCCGCCCGGATAGGCGGGCACAGCACCGAGCCGTAAGAACAAAACACGCAGCAATCCCCCGGCTTTGGCCGCAGTCGCGCCCCGCAACCCATGCACTCGTAGACCACTTGACAGGCATCGGTCGGCATTCGCTCAGTCTTTGCTGTGCCGCATCTAGGACAAGTAATAACGGATTGCTCAATCATGGGGAGTGCGATGCTTCAAGAATGACTCTACTAAGCGATCCCCTATCGAACGTCTATTTGCAGTCCGCGCAGCATCCGCCTTGCCACGCTTCACGGCCTTCCTTGATCAGAAACCAAAGGATCGCGAGCGAGCCGACACTGTCGATCCACCAAGCTCCAAAGACTGCTTGCGCACCAAGGCTCACAACGGCGACTGCCGACAACCAACCACACGTAATGGCTTCCACGGCATCAGTTCGCAGCGCACGGGTCCCCAGCCGATTAGCCAGATCGATCTTCTTCGTCGCGAGATACCGCATGATTGGGATTGCCAAGAGCGTCACGATGAACCCTGGCACTGAGAACTCTCCGTGGTGCTGCGTCCAAAGGTTCCAGCCCGCGGCTGTGATCACATAGGCTGCCAGCGCAAATAGCAGCGCGCCGCCGATCCGGCCTGCGATCCGTTCAGCATCCTCAGAAAACACATGACCGTGGCGAAGCTCGACCGAAAGCCGCCACATCAGCACGCCGGCGGAAATCAACTCGATGACGCTGTCCAGCCCAAAGGCGAGCAGGACCAGGCTACCGGACACAATGCCCGAACCGATTGCCACCACGGCTTCGATAGCCATCCAGCCGATCGTGACCCATTCCAACCGAAATGCTTCCCGAACAAGCGGACGGCGGTCAACTGTCGGCTTTGATGGGAGGATCAACGGGGGTGGTGCACAGCACTCGCCCTCGCAGTGCCCCGCTACATTGTCGACATGCAGCATGTTCCAACCGCCGGGCCAATCTCCACTTCTTCATTCTCCCATTTAAGGCCAACCGCCGCAACCTTGCGGCGCGCAACCATACCCTCTGCCGCCGGCCGCGCTCCCCTACCGCGGAGCGGTTTAGTGCAACAAGATTTGTTGGGCGGTGTCCTTTTATGACAACAAAACCAGTCAGTTGGATTTTAATGTGAAAGGTCCTCTCCTCGTTGGAAAAACCGGTCTCCAGACATCTCATACACCCGCTCTTGCCCGCGCTGATGGCAGCAACTTTTTCATGGCTTGGACCGGCGTCGGCCTCGGCTATTTATTTTGGGCCGCATACAATGTGAACAGTCAATGGACACTCCAAGCATCCATTGAGCCCTTCAACTTTACTAATGGCTGCGGCGCCGGTCCGACTATTGCGAGCCCGGCTCTGCAGGTGTGTCCAGAAAACCTGCTTGCAATCGCTTGGGTGGCGGCCGTCACGCCCGATTCGCCTGACACGGCCCGAGCCTATCCTTACCTCAATTTCAGTCTATTGAATCTGGGCGGTCCAGGTATATGGAGATTGACAACTTCATACTTTGCAGCGAGCAGCACCCCGGCGTTGGCCGGCGAAGCATTTTTCTTTCAAACATTGGATGATCCTCGGGATATCTATTATGATTATTCCAATCCTCTGTGCTTCTGGAGGTTCGTCGTTTAGAGAGAGTATCTCCGATGGACCACCGACGCGCTTGCGCGGAACGTTCGTCTCATGCGGCGCGGCGATTGAACTCGCCGGCGATTCTGCTCATCTCGGCGTCAGCGCGGGGTACTGGTTGATTACGCAATTACCGACGTTATATAAGCAACTCTCAATGCCATTGCGGCGTCATGCTGGGGCGTCGAATCCCTAACGACCGAGGACAGTCAAGACCACATGGCGACCCGGCAGGCGCGAATCGACGCCTTCACTCACCAGGGCGTTCCGCCGGCCGATCAGCCGCTGGAGCTTCTTTGCGAGGACCACGTCGGCACCTATGTCATTCCATTTTTGTGCCGATGGAGTAACGGTGTTTGGCAGAATGTAGAGACCAGCAGCCCAATCGAAGCGACGGTCGTCGGCTGGCGCCTGCGTTGAAACAAGATCGAGATAAGGGTACGCGGTCGAAATAGATGGCTGGCTTCAAGCAACCGGACTTTATCGAGCGCCAAGCGGCAGCGGCCAAGGCACGGAAGGCCGCGCTGGAAAAGTTTCGCGCCAAGGCCGCCGACCCAGGGCTGGCGCAACGGCTGACGGCGCGAACGGCACAAGCGGCCGAGCGCGGTGCGATCAAGACCACCCGCCAGGCCGAAAAGGCGGAGCGCAAAGCCTTTGAGGCCGAACGCGCGCAACAGGCGAAGCGCGACGCAGCGATCGAGGCCGAGCGCGCCAAGGCCGAACGCGCGGAACGTGAACGCACGCTGGAAGCCGAACAAAAGGCGGCCAGAGATGCCCGTTACGCCGCGCGTAAATCGCGATCGAAGAAGCGCCGTTAGGCGGGGCGTCGGCGTTGCCGCCGCGCATTAAGCGCTTGTCGTGCACGCGTTTGGGCATCATCTCTAAGGGAAAGGTTACGATTGGCGGCGCAATACTAGCCGTCGACGGACCTTTTTGCTCGGAAACGAGCACGGACAGGCAGCTCGAAGACCTTCTCAGGCGCTGTAAACGCGCGAAACCCCGGGTCTCGTCACATCAGCAAAGGAACGGTGCCATGAGAAAAACCATGCCGGAGACGATGTTCGCAGACGCCGAGCGAAGCCGACTCAGCATGCTCCGCAGCTGGGTGCTCGACAACGCCGTGACCGAGATCGAGATGAAGGAGCTGCAATTTTGGAATTTTGCCCAGCTCCAGCCGCTCGCCGAAAAGCCGTGGACGACGTTCATGGGCCGCATGATTCTCGTTCCCAACATGCCGATTGAGGCGCAAAAGCATCTTGGTATTTTCGACAAGCGCAACGTCGGCGCTATTTAACGTCGGAAGCCGAGCGGCATCAAAAATCCGCAGCCAAGAGCTCGTACGACCCTTTTCGCCCCCGTTTATACGCCTTGATCGCGGCGGCGTGGATCGCCGCGCGATTGGCATCGAAGGCGAGAAGCAGACTTGCTTCGTCGCGTTCCATTTCGGGCTGCAGCCGCTTTAGCGCTTCTTCGGTGGCAAAGAACGACCACTCCATTGCGCTGTCATGGCCCCAGAACCGAATTGCGCGCCGGGTCGGATCGAAAATTCGGCTTCGGTTCGGAAAATTGAGCATCGGCCGGGCGTTCCTTCAGCCGCAGGCATCGTGATTTGATTTAAGCAAAAGCTTCCGCCGCGGGCGTGAGCTCGCTTTGAGGCGCGACTCGTTCGTACTTTTCCGCAACACTCTTGAGGCGGTAGCACGGATCGTCCGGATCCCGGTCGGAGGCCGGAATAAGATGGCGAATCTCGTAGGGGCCACGGACCGCCGATCGAAGCGAGCTCAGCTCCAGGTCGACGAATTGACCGACGTCGAATTTATGCGCCATCAGGTCTTTCCTCTTTTGATTCTTTGGGCGTGACACGGGGCAAATGTCTTCGCCTTCAACGGTGTCAAAAAATCGAGTTATTAGTTGTCACAACATCATATGGGGATGATCGCATTGAATTGCGAGCGCTATTATCCGTTTAAGAAATTTAGCTCGCCGACTTGCTTTACTCCCTAGCCAAGGAATTTGGCCACGGCCGCGACCACCCGCTCCGGCTGCTCGAGCTGCGGCAGATGGCCGGCGTTGTCGATGAGCTCAACCTGCGCGCCATGAATTTTCTTGGCAAACTCTTGCGCATAGACCGGCGCGACGATGCCGTCGGCCTTGCCCCAGATCATCAGCGTCGGCGCGGCGATGCGGTGGATGCGCCGCTCGAGGCCACGGTCGGCGACCGGCCAGACGAATTTGCCGGTGCAGGCCTGCGCCCAAATGAATAGCGACAAAACGTCGACGCGCGCCTCCGCATCGGCCGGCACTCCAAAGAAGCGGCGCGCTGCATCGCCGCCGGGCGCGGCGAACAGCGCGGCTTTGCGTGCCTCCTCACTCAAGATCATCCAATTCTTCACCGGATGATCGTCGCGCCACAGGCCGACCGGATCGATCAACACCAGCCGGCCGACCGCGCGCGGCGCGGCGGCGGCGAATTCCGCCGCCAGCAGCGCGCCGAAGGAGTGGCCGACCAGCGCCGGCGCTGACAGTCCGAGCCGATCGAACAGTTCGCCGCTATAGACGACGAGATCATGCCAGTCGTGAAGTGCGTGCACGGAATTCGGATCGCCCGCGCTGGTGCCGGGAAATTTCGGCGCGAAGACTTTATGGCGCTCGGCCAGGCGCGCGACGAAGGCGCGATCCGGCGCCAGACCCCACGGGCCGTGAAGATAAACCAGCGGCGGCCCCTCGCCCGCGATCTCGACTTCGGTATCGATCCGATCCTGCCAGAGTTTTATCCGGCGCACGTCGACGGCGGCCATGTCTGTCTCCCGCCGTCAGGACGCTGCGGCCGGTTCGGCGATCTTGGCCGCGGCCGGCCGCTTCGCCTTCAAACGCTCGGGCCACCAGCGGTCCTCGTATTTGTCGTCCCACTGATCTTTCAAGTATGGCAGCACTTCGCGGGCGAACAAATCGATATTGCTCTTGCACAATTCCGTCGGCATCGAGCCGAAATGCAACAGCGCCAAGAGATGCCCCATGCGCAGGTCTTTGATGCCGTCGAGCAGTTGCTCGCGCACCGTCTTCGGGCTGCCGACGACGACAAAGCCGCGCTCGAAGAAATCCTTGGCCTTGAGCTCGCGCAGCTTCACCTCGGCGCGCGGATTGTGATGCAGCGCCTGGCGCAGCGCGTCGTATTCAAGACAGCCGGGGATCGCCTGATAATAAGGCGGCGTGTAGAGGAGCTTGTGGAAGAAGTATTCGGCGTGCTCGGCGTAGAGGTCCTCGGCCTCGGCATCGGTCGGCGCGACACCGATGAGCTGCAGGAAACTGAAGCGATAGGGATTGTCGTCGCGCCCTTTGCGCGCCACCAGGTCCCAATAGCGATCGTTCACCTGTTTGGCGTTCTTGGCGCCGTAATAGCTGAGATGACAGAAGCAGTGATCCTCGCCGACCACGAATTCGGCAGTGCCGGAAATGCCGGAGCCGGGAATCCAGATCGGCGGATGCGGTTGCTGGATCGGCCGCGGCCAGAGATTGACCATGCCGAGCTGATAGTGCTTGCCGTTCCAGGCGAAAATCTCGCGCGCCGACCAGGCTTTGACGACCAGCGCCAGCGCCTCGCGATAGCGCTCGCGCTGCTCGATCGGCACGACGCCGTTGGAGATGGTGGCGTCGGACGGCAGCCCGGTGGGAAAGCCGGCGACGAGGCGTCCGCCACTGATGCAGTCGAGCATCGCATATTCCTCGGCAATGCGGGTCGGCGGCGTGGTCGACGGCAGCGTCGAGCCGAGCTGCACGATGGCGACGTTCTGGCCGTTGGTGCCTTTGGCCAGCACCCCCGCCATGACGCTCGGATTGGCCATGAAGCCGTAGACGTTCTGATGATGCTGGTTCGTGCACAGGCCGTGAAAGCCGGATTTCGCGGCGAACAACAGCTCGTCGAGCGTCGCATTGTAATATTCGCCTACCTTGTCGGCATCGGCGACGTCGAACCACAACGGATCGATGTATGCCGATTTGTAGCGCTGGTCGAAATCCGCCGGTAGCCCCCGATAGGGCATCAAATGGAACATGCAGACTTTCACGGCGGCCCTCCCGGTATTTCGCCATCATGCTACGTGCGCTTAGCCGACGCCGCAACGTGCTGTATTGTCATGCTCCGAAGGCGGAGCATCCCGTAATCGGTGTCGGTCGAGCGGTTGTCCGAATGCCCTGCGACGACTGGATCGTCCGCCTGGGCGGACGATGACACGGTTTCATGCACCTGATCGTCAGGTGCTTCCGATGCGATCAATTATTGATGGTGAGCGTGGACGGCGCTTTGGCCGGTTTCGGCTGGGCAGCCGGCGGTGATGCTGCTTGCGCTGCGGGCGCGGATGGCGCTACGGGCGCCGCGGCTGTGACCGGCGGCTTTTGATCCAGCTTGGGATCCGGCTTGGCGCCAGGCTTGATATCGATCGCCGCGGAAGCCTTCGCGCTGGAAGCCTTGGCGCTGGAAGCCTTCGCGCTGGAAGCCTTCGCGCTGGAAGCCTTCGCGCTGGAAGCCTTGGCGTCGGTCGCCGCCGATGGTTCGGCGTCGTCAACGGCTTTGCGCGACGCGAGTTCGGGCGGGCGCGGCCGCGGCAGCGGTGTCACGCTGGCGCCCACGGCTGGACGCGGCACGATGGGCGGTGGTGGCGGAGCATCGGCGTTTCGCGGCAGGCCGTAAGGCAACGGGACAGCGCCGCCGTAGGGGCCGGGACCGTACGGCTCCGCATCGTCGGCATCGGCGGGATCGGGATCGTAGGGGCCTGATCCGTAGGGCTCCGGACCATAAGGTCCGTAAGCGCGCGCGCCATAAACGGCGCCATAGGATCCGGCGTAATTGCCCGGGCCGGGCACGATGCGGTTGGCGTCGCGGATGGCGCCGGTGCGCGCGTCGAGCACGACGCGCATCAGGATGCCGCGGTAGTCGGTGGCCCGCGCCACATAGATGGTACCCTCGCGCAACGGCGGCGCCAGTGGATCGAAGCCGGCCGAACGCAGCGTGCGGACGATTTCATAACTCGAGACGAAACCGGGCGCTGGAGACGGCGGCACGGCTTGTGACGCGGCTTGCGGCATTGCCGGCGGCGGCGGGGTCTGCGCCTGCCCGGAAGCGACAGCCAGGACGAAAAACGTCAGCCCCAAGGTGCCGGTTACGCTTACACGCACGAGCGACGCCCCTCCCCGTCAACCAATCCCCAACCCACACTTGAGCGTCATCTCCAATTGGGGCGGCGCTTGGGCGCAAGGTTGGGCGTAATCAGAATTTTCTGCACAAACCGACGAATCGTTCGATATCGGACTCTTCCGTTGCAAACGACGTGGCCAAACGCACCAGGACGTTGTCGGTTCCAAGGTCGAGGCCCGCGCTCGAGCGCACATAATATGTCGCGCCAGCGGCTTTCAGCTTGGCGTCTAGCGCGCGGGGGATCGCGACAAAGACCAAATTGGCCTCGACCGGCCAGACCGGTTTCAGTCGGGCCGCCGTCAACCTGTCCGCAAGCTTGTCGGCCATGACATTGGCGTGGCGCGCCAGCGTGAGCCAGCGATCCTCGGCAAGATAGGCCGACATCTGCGCGGCGATGAAGCGATGCTTGGAGAGGAGATGTCCGGCGCGCTTGCGCCGCTCGCCCATGAAAGCGGCACGCGCCGGATCGAAAACGACCACGGCTTCCGCCGCCAACGCGCCGCCTTTGGTGGCGCCGAGCGACAGCACGTCGACGCCGGAGCGCCAAGTCATCTCCGCCGGGCTGGCATTGAGCCGCACCAGCGCATTGGCGAAGCGCGCGCCGTCCATGTGCACGGCAAGCGCGCGGGCGTGCGCGATCTCGGCCAGCGCCGCGATCTCGCCGGTGCGATAGATGGTGCCGGCTTCGCTGGCCTGGGTGATCGACAGGGCCGCCGGTACCATCTGATGCGGGCCATGGCCGCCGTAGCCCGCCAGCGCCGCTTGCAGCGTTTGCGGAGCGATCTTGGCGCCGTCGCCGGGTAAGCCGACAAGCTTGAGACCATGGCCGAAGAACTCCGGCGCGCCGCATTCGTCGGTGGCGATGTGGGACTCGGCATGACAGAACACGACGCCCCAGGGCGGCGAAACCTGCGCCAAAGCCAGCGCATTCGCCGCCGTGCCGGTCGGCACCAGGAACACCGCGACCTCGCGCTCGAAGATTTCCGCAAGCTTGCATTCGGTGGCTAGCGTCCAATCGTCGTTGCCGTAGCCGCGCGCATAACCGCGGTTGGCCGCCGCGATGGCCTCGAGAATGGCGGGATCGATGCCCGCCGTGTTGTCGCTGGCGAAGTTCATTGTGACGAACGTAGCGCGGATTCCAACGCCGGCGCCATCATCGGCCATTGCGTGAAAGACCGTCCCATGATCCACTTGCGGTGCGGAACGTTTGCAAAATCGCAGTGACCGGGCCCCACGCGGCGCTTGTTCCCCCCTGTTCTTTTCGATGCGCGGGCGTAGAGCGCGAGAAAGGGGGCTGGTGCTTGTATTGGGCTCCGGAATTTGCCATGTTCCGTATAGGACAGCATTGCTGTCCCAATTGGCGACCCCATCGCGCGCCGCCTCGGTTCGGGAGGGGGCAGACGCCGGGTCGGCCGTCGGTGGCGAGGGCGCGCCGGGCGGCAAGAACAAGCAACCGGAGCGGCCGCCTAAGCGGCACAAAGGTTGCCTCCAAGACGAATGCCGCGCCCTTGGGCGCAAGCTCTTTTTTCCACCCATCTGCCGCATGCGGACGATGGCGCGGAAGAAGCACCACGGTGACTGCGTCGGAAGCCTAAGGCCGCGGCGGCCGAGGCTCCGGGAGGATCGCGAGCGAGTAAGACGATGGATGCGTCTGGTTTCGGCCTGTTTGATCCGGCGCTGGAAAAAGATTCCTGCGGGGTCGGATTTATTGCCGACATCAAGGGACGCAAATCGCACAAGATCGTCGAAGACGCGCTGACGATCCTGCTCAATCTTGAGCACCGCGGCGCCGTCGGCGCCGATCCGCGCTCCGGCGACGGTGCCGGCATTCTGGTGCAAATACCCCACAGATTTCTCGCCAACAAGGCCGCCGAACTCGGCATCAAGCTGCCGCAGCCGGGCGAGTATGCGGTTGGTGCGCTGTTCATGCCGCACGATCCGACCTGGCGGCAGGAGATCATGGATACCTATGCGGCGGTGGCCGCCAGCGAAGGCATGACCCTCCTGGGCTGGCGCGACGTGCCGACCGACAATTCGACGCTGGGCGCGACGGTGAGGCCGACCGAGCCGAAGCACATGCAGGTGTTTCTCGCCCGCAATCCGAAGACCAGGTCGGAGGACGAGTTCGAGCGCCGGCTCTACATCCTGCGCAAGACCATTTCCGGCATCATGCACGGCAAGCGCGGCCGGCAGACGTCGCATTATTATCCGGTATCGCTGTCGTGCCGGACGCTGATCTACAAGGGCATGTTCCTCGCCGATCAGCTCGGCACCTACTATCCCGACCTGCACGATCCGTATTTCAATAGCGCATTGGCGCTCATTCACCAGCGCTTTTCCACCAACACGTTTCCGACCTGGTCGCTGGCGCATCCCTACCGGATGGTCGCGCACAACGGCGAGATCAACACGCTGCGCGGCAACAACAACTGGATGGCGGCGCGCCAGGCCTCGGTGTCGTCGCCGAAGTTCGGCGACGACATCAGGAAGCTGTGGCCGATCTCCTACGAGGGCCAGTCCGACACCGCGTGCTTCGACAACGCGCTCGAATTTCTGACCATGGGCGGCTATCCGCTGGCGCACGCGATGATGATGATGATTCCGGAAGCCTGGGCCGGCAATCAATCGATGAACGAGGAGCGCCGCGCCTTCTACGAATACAATGCCGCGCTGATGGAGCCGTGGGACGGCCCAGCGGCGATCGCCTTTACCAACGGCCGGCAGATCGGCGCCACGCTCGATCGCAACGGCTTGCGCCCGGCGCGCTATGTCGTCACCCGCGACGACCGCATCATCATGGCCTCGGAAGTCGGCGTGCTGCCGATCCCCGAGGAGGACATCGTCACCAAGTGGCGGCTGCAGCCGGGCAAGATGCTGTTGGTCGACCTCGACCAAGGCCGGCTCATTCCCGACGAAGAACTCAAGTCGCAATTGGCGCAGAGCCATCCGTATAAGAAATGGCTCCAACGCACGCAGATCCAGCTCGAAGAGCTGTTGGATACGTCGGAAGCCGCCCCGATCTCGAACCTGTCGCTGCTCGATCGTCAGCAGATGTTCGGCTACACCCAGGAAGACCTCAAGATCCTGATGACGCCGATGGCGACGACCGGCGAGGAAGCGGTCGGCTCGATGGGCAACGATACGCCGATCTCGGCGCTGTCGGAGAAAGCGAAGCTCCTTTTTACCTATTTCAAGCAGAACTTCGCCCAGGTCACCAATCCGCCGATCGACCCGATCCGCGAAGAACTGGTGATGAGCCTGGTCTCGATCATCGGGCCGCGGCCGAACCTGTTCGATCTCGAAGGCACCTCGAAGACCAAGCGTCTCGAAGTGCATCAGCCGATCCTGACCAACGCCAATCTGGAGAAGATCCGCTCGATCTCGGACGTCGGCCACGATCACTTCAAGTCGCGCACGCTCGACGCCACCTGGCCGGCGGAAGCCGGCGCCGCAGGGCTCGCCGAGGCGATCGATGCGCTATGCGGCCGCGCCGAGATCGCGGTGCGCGACGGCATCAACATCATCATCCTGTCCGACCGCCGCGCCGGCGCCGACAGCGTCCCGATTCCGTCGCTGCTCGCCTGCGCCGCCGTGCACCATCATCTGATCCGCGAGGGTCTGCGCACTTCGGTCGGCATCGTCGTAGAATCCGCCGAGCCGCGCGAAGTGCACCATTTCGCCTGCCTCGCCGGCTACGGCGCCGAGGCGATCAATCCCTATCTCGCCTTCGAGACGCTGGTGGCGATGAAGACCGAGCTGCCGCAGAAGCTCGACGACAAGGAAATCATCAAGCGCTACATCAAGTCGATCGACAAGGGACTGCTCAAGGTGATGTCGAAGATGGGCATCTCGACCTATCAGTCCTATTGCGGCGCGCAGATTTTCGACGCCATCGGGCTCAAGTCGGACTTCGTCGCCAAATATTTCACAGGCACCGCAACCCGCATCGAGGGCGTCGGGCTAGCCGAGATCGCCGAAGAGGCGGTGCAGCGGCATCGCGATGCGTTTTCCGACGCTCCGGTCTATCGCTCCGCGCTCGATGTCGGCGGCGAATATGCCTTCCGGGTGCGCGGCGAGGATCACGTCTGGAATGCGGCGACGGTCTCGGCGCTGCAGCACGCCGTGCGCGGCAACTCCTACGACAAGTACCGGCAGTTCGCACAAGTCATCAACGATCAGTCCGAGCACCTCCTCACTATTCGCGGCCTGTTCCGCATCAAGTCGGCGGCGGAGGACGGCCGCAAGCCGGTGCCGATCGAGGAGGTCGAGCCGGCCAAGGATATCGTGCGCCGCTTCTCGACCGGCGCCATGTCCTATGGCTCGATCTCGCGCGAGGCCCATACCACGCTCGCTATTGCCATGAACCGGATCGGCGGCAAGTCGAATACCGGCGAAGGCGGCGAAGAGTCCGACCGTTACAAGCCGCTGCCGAACGGCGATTCGATGCGCTCGGCGATCAAGCAGGTGGCGTCCGGCCGGTTCGGCGTAACCGCCGAATATCTCGTCAATTCGGACATGATGCAGATCAAGATCGCACAGGGTGCCAAGCCCGGCGAAGGCGGCCAGTTGCCCGGCCACAAGGTCGACAAGACCATCGCCAAGGTGCGCCACTCGACGCCCGGCGTTGGGCTGATTTCGCCGCCGCCGCATCATGACATTTATTCCATTGAGGATCTGGCGCAGCTCATCTTCGACTTGAAGAACGTCAATCCCGCCGGCGACGTGTCGGTCAAGCTCGTGTCCGAGGTCGGCGTCGGTACCGTCGCCGCCGGCGTGTCGAAGGCGCGCTCCGACCATGTCACCATCGCCGGCTATGAAGGCGGCACCGGCGCGGCGCCGCTGACCTCGGTCAAGCATGCCGGTTCGCCGTGGGAGATCGGGCTTGCCGAAACCCACCAGACGCTGGTCGCCAACCGGCTGCGCGGCCGCATTGCCGTGCAGGTCGACGGCGGCATCCGCACCGGCCGCGACGTCGTGGTCGGCGCGCTTCTCGGCGCCGACGAATTCGGCTTCGCCACCGCGCCGCTGATCGCCGCCGGCTGCGTGATGATGCGCAAGTGCCATCTCAACACCTGCCCGGTCGGCGTCGCCACCCAGGACCCGGTGCTGCGCAAGCGCTTCACCGGCCAGCCGGAGCACGTCATCAACTATTTCTTCTTCGTCGCCGAGGAAGTGCGCGAACTGATGGCCGAGCTGGGCTATCGGACATTCGACGAGATGATCGGCCAGATGCAGATGTTCGATCAGCGCAAGCTGTTGGCGCACGGCAAAGCGAGCGGGCTCGATCTCTCCAAACTGTTCATGAAGCCGGACGTGCCGGCAGGCGTGAAGATATTTAATTGTGAGAGGCAGGATCATAAGATCCACGACATCCTCGACCGAAAGCTGATCGCCCAGTCGCAAACGGCGCTCGAAACCCGCATGCCGGTGCAGTTGAGCTTCCCGATCAGAAACGTTGACCGCACCGTCGGCGCCATGCTCTCGGGCGAGATCGCCAAGCGTTACGGGCATGCCGGACTGCCGGCCGACACCATCGTGGCGCGCTTTAACGGCACTGCGGGCCAGAGCTTCGGCGCGTTCCTGGCTCGCGGCGTCTCGTTCGAGCTTGACGGCGACGCCAACGATTATGTCGGCAAGGGCCTGTCCGGCGGCCGCATCGTGGTGCGCCCGCCGGCCGCCTCCGGCGTGGTGCCGGAGCAATCGATCATCGTCGGCAACACCGTGCTCTATGGCGCGATTGCCGGCGAATGCTATTTCCGCGGTGTCGCCGGCGAGCGCTTTGCCGTGCGCAATTCCGGCGCGATCGCCGTCATCGAAGGCGCCGGCGACCATTGCTGCGAATACATGACCGGCGGCGTCGTGGTGGTTCTCGGCCCGACCGGCCGCAACTTCGCCGCCGGCATGTCGGGCGGCATCGCCTATGTGCTCGACGAGAACGACAGCTTCGCCTCGCGCTGCAACCTGGCCATGGTCGAGCTCGAGCCGCTGCCCGGCGAGGAAGACATCAACGCCAAGGTCTTCCATCATGCCCGCGACCTCGAAGCCCACGGCATGGTCGACATCATGTCGGACTTGGACCGCTTCGACGGCCACCGGCTGCATCACCTGATCTCGCGGCACGCGCGCTTCACCAATTCGCGCGTCGCCACCGAGATTCTCGACAACTGGAAAACCTGGTATCCAAGATTCCGCAAGGTGATGCCGGTCGAGTATCGCCGGGCGCTCAACGAGTTGAAGGCTGCGGCGATCGCGGCGGAATAGAGCGTCAAGTGGGCAAGATCACCGGGTTTCTGGACTACGAACGCGAAGACCGCGACTACGAGCCGGTCGGCGAGCGCATTCATCATTGGCGCGAATTCGTCCTGCCGCTGCCGGAAAAGGACTACGTCACCCAGGCGGCGCGCTGCATGAATTGCGGCGTGCCCTATTGCATGGGCACCGGCGCGGTCGCGCCCGGCGCGCCGGGCTGCCCGGTCAACAATCAGATCCCGGATTGGAACGACCTCGTCTATACGGGCAATTGGGACGAGGCCGCGCGCAACCTGCATTCGACCAACAATTTTCCGGAAGTTACCGGCCGGATCTGTCCGGCGCCGTGCGAGGCGTCCTGCACGCTCAACATCGACGACAACCCGGTCACCATCAAATCGATCGAGTGCGCGATCGCCGACCGCGCCATCGCGGCCGGACTGAAGCCGGAGCCGCCGGCGGCACGGACCGGCAAGAGGATCGCGATCGTCGGCTCCGGGCCGGCCGGCATGGCTTGCGCACAGCAGCTCGCGCGCGCCGGGCATGCGGTCCACGTCTTTGAGCGCTGGGCCAAGGCCGGCGGCCTTCTGCGCTACGGCATTCCCGACTTCAAGATGGAGAAGGTTCACATCGACCGCCGCGTTGCCCAAATGGAGGCCGAAGGCGTCACCTTCCATTATGGCGCCTATGTCGGCGTCAACGTGCCGGCCGGCAAACTCCTCAAGGACTACGACGCCGTCGTGCTGACCGGCGGCGCAGAAATGCCGCGCGATCTGCCGGTGCCCGGCCGCGAGCTCAAGGGCATCCACTTCGCCATGGATTTTCTGCCGCAGCAGAACCGCCGCGTCTCCGGCGAAAAGGCCGATGACGGCGAGCCCATTCTTGCCGCCGGCAAGCATGTCGTCGTCATCGGCGGCGGCGATACCGGCTCGGACTGCATCGGCACCTCGTTCCGCCAGGGCGCACTGTCGGTGACCAATTTCGAAATCCTGCCGCAGCCGCCGCTGCACGAGAACAAGGCGCTGACCTGGCCCGACTGGCCGCTCAAGCTGCGCACCTCGTCGAGTCACGAGGAGGGCGTCGAGCGCGATTTCGCGGTGATGACGGCAAAATTCACCGGCGAGAACGGCGCGGTGAAGACGCTGCATTGCGTGCGCGTCGACGCCAAGATGAAACCCGTTCCCGGCAGCGAGTTCGAGATTCCCGCCGATCTCGTTCTGTTGGCGATGGGTTTCGTGCATCCGGCGCACGAGGGCCTGCTCAAGAGCCTCGACGTAAAGCTCGACCAGCGCGGCAACGTCGCCGCCTCGACCGACGATTACAAAACCTCACTAGACAAGGTCTTCACCGCCGGCGACATGCGCCGCGGCCAGTCCTTGGTGGTTTGGGCGATCCGCGAAGGCCGCCAGGCGGCTCACGCGGTCGACAAATATCTGGTGGGCGCGACGCTGCTACCCCGTTAGGGGCGCTCAAGTCCCCCGTTGCCAGCCCCAGATTTGAGCTATCATGTCCGGGCCAAACGGGAGGGCGCTAACATGGCCAACATCACAAGATGGATTGTCTCTGCCGCGGTCGCGGTTGCCTGCATCAGCCTTGCATATGCGCAGGACCTTGAACCGAAGAACCGCAAGGAGCTGAAGCGGACTGACCTCACCGGAACCAACATGGAGGTCGTCCTTTCCACCACCGAATATCAGCCCGGCGATGTCATCGCCCGGCATATCCATCACGGCGTCGAAGCGTTCTACGTGATCCAGGGCGCTACGGTCGAAACGCCGGACGGCAAGCAGATACAGCTGAAGACGGGAACGGGCTCGATGAATCTGCGCGAGGTTCCGCACGCCGGCTTCAAGGTGGTCGGCGATACGGCTTTGAAACTTGTCACCGTGCACGTGGTGGATAAGGGCAAGCCGCTGTACGACGCACCGCCGAAATAGCCGATCCATAGCGCCCGGCGATCAGACCGGGCGGCCACGATCCTTTTCTGCCTTGCTCTTCGCGTCCTTTCGATGGTCCGCGGGCTTCTCCGTGTCGCCACGAGCGGCGCCCGCATGCCCCGCGGCGCCACCGACAGCCGCTCCTGATCAGGGCAATTCGCCATGGCCGCCCGGCCGCGCATAAAGTCGATGGAAATCTGATGGGCGCGACGCCGCTGCCCGTAGCGCCCCAACGCATCCCGCAGCGCGATCCGCGCGACGATTTCTTAAGCGTCCAAACAAAAGCAGGCTGCAACGCAGCAGGACAAAATTAAATACGATTGTTTTTGCGCCGCGCACCCGCCGCCCAGCCTAGCTTGCTGGCAAAAAGGGTGCTAGAAATCGCCGACGGCGAAATGCTTGACCCGCTTCATTAAAGGAGGGTTTGACAATGGCCATCCACAAGAAAGTACAGGATTCCGCGCACCCGGGAGAAGAGAAACACCTGGTTTTGCCGGCATTTTCCTACCTGCCTACTGATTCCCTCGCGGAGCTCATCGTCGAGGCGTGGGCCAATCCGGGGCATTTATTGGACCGGGATTCCCATTCAAAACTGCCGACAAAAGGCGCCGTGCAGGAGGCCACCAAAAGGATCAATTCAGCGGGCTTCGATCTGACGCGTGCCGTCGTCATTACCGAAGAAGAGCACGATAGCGACTACATCATGCAATCGGACGATGAAATCGTGTTCGTGCTGCCGAATCGAAATCGAATTAAGCCCTCGCCAAAGAATCTTCTCGACACAGCCAAGTTACTGATGGGCTGTACGCCGAACGGAATCTAGCTCTGTCGCGGTTTGGTTTGAGCGAGGTCTGGTTCTCGATCCGGACGAGTTCGGGCTACATAGCAAATCGCATTGCCTAGAAACGATGCGCGCAAGCGCTCGGGAGCGGGAGGCTTCAAATGACGCGGCTGGTGACCGAATGGGTGAAGGTCAGGGACGATACATCGATCATTGCTCGCGAATCGGGAGAAGTCTGGTTTCACAACCAGAGCGGGATGAAAGGGGATGTCGACCCCTTTGCAGCGCCAATGACCGGCGCGGGAGCGTTGGGCAGCACGGTCGGGCTTCTCGACGGCGCGATAAATCTTGGCTTTGCCGCGATTGAAAAACGCCTGGCTCGCCCGGAACCGACAGTTGTTGCCTATGTCGTTGCCTTGGTGGGCGCCTATCACACGTCCGTCGACACGCCGCGAAACCTTCGGTGCGCCGCCAAGCGCTTCGAGGCGCTCGGGAGACCTGAAGTTGCGGCCTACCTGGAGGTGCGTGCGCGCGAGGAGACCGGGCACGATCGACTAGCGCTCAAGGACCTGCAGGCTCTGGGCGTGCCCGCCGATCGGCTCGTCGCCAATTTTATTCCGGAGGGCATCAGTCCGCTGTGCAAGCGGTTCGATGACCTTTGCAATGAGGACTATCCGATCGGCTGCATCGGCTATTCGTACTGCCTGGAGCGCATTGCCGCGCTCAAACAGAGCTCCGACATCGAGAAGGTGCAGGTGCTGTGCCCAAGCGGGGTCGACGCCACTCGCTTCCTCAGAAGTCACAGTTCGCTCGGAAGCGAGGCCAGCCACGTCGAAGAGACGATCGAGTTTGTCGCCTCCCTTCCGGCAAGCGATCGGATAAGCGTCGTTCAGGAGACGTATCAATCGGCATTGATCTTGGCCGAAGGATACAATCACGAGCTCCTCAAATCCGACGCGCAGATGCTCGATGAGCTCGAGCGGACGCTCGGAGAGGCGCTACCTTATCTTCATGGTTCGTCTCCTTCGCACGAAACGCGCGGTGGTGCTCGGTCCGCGGCATGAGCGCGATGGCGCGATAGTTCACCGTCCGGCACCCGGCGCAGAAATGCGCTCGCGTTGGGCGCGCGTCCTATAAGCTAGAAACCGTGATGCCGGCATCCTGGATGGAGCGGCCCCGCATAGCTAATGCGGGAAACGGCCCATCGGCAAACTAGCTGGGCCAACGTAGCAAAGGCGGTCGGGTAGTGAGTCTCAGTCCCATTCCGACGCGTGCAACCACCGACCTGGCCGAATGGCTGGCAAGTTACGGTCTGGACCGCTACGCCCAAGCATTCGCCGAAAACAACATCGAATTCTCCATTCTTCCGGATTTGACGGAAAACGATCTCGAAAAGCTCGGAGTTACTCTCGGTCACCGCAAGACGCTGCTACGGGCGATCGCCGCATTAACGGCGACAGCCCAAACTCCCGACATACCAATTACCGCAGCGCCCGTCAGTGTAGCGCCTCCGCGCGAAGATGAGTTGCGTCAAATCACGGTGCTGTTTTGCGACCTGGTGGGATCTACGCAGCTATCGGAGAAGCTGGACCCCGAGGATCTGCGACGGCTTATCGATGCGTACCGCGAGGCATGCAGCACGGCCGTCAGGCGCTACGACGGGGAAGTGGCGAGCTACGTCGGCGACGGCGTTATGGCATTTTTCGGTTGGCCGCGCGCCCACGAGGACGATGCCGCCCGTGCAGTCCACACCGCCCTCGAAACCCTGCATGCCGTGACGAATATTTCTGGTCCCGTTACTCTCGCTTCGCGGGTTGGAATCTGCTCGGGCCCGGTGGTGGTCCGCGATATCGGAGCCGGCCCTACTGCAGGGGTGCTCGAGGCCGTTGGCGAGACGCCGAACATCGCCGCCCGGCTCCAGGCCCTTGCAACGCCCAATTCGGTGCTGATCTCGGAATTGACCAAGCTCCTGCTATCCGGAGCCTTCGATCTTCAAGACATCGGTTCGCGGGAGATCAAAGGCATAAGCAGGCCTCTTCACATCTATCGCGTGCTCGCCGCGAAGAGCTCCGCAAACCGGTTCGAGGCGGCGCATGGCGGCGTCCTCAGCCCGCTCATCGGACGCTCCATCGAGCTGAGTCTGATTCTCGATAGATGGCAGAAAACAAAGGAAGCCGACGGGCAAATCATCCTGCTTTCCGGTTCTGCCGGGGTCGGAAAATCACGGCTCATCCACGAGCTGAAATCGAATATCCATGACGAATCGCATTTTTTATTGAACCATCAGTGCTCGCCCTATCACAGCCAAAGCGCGTTCTTTCCGATCATCGAGCAGATAACGCAGGCCGCGCGGATAACGACCCGCGACGCTGCCGCGGATAAACTGGCAAAACTCAAGGCCTATTTTTCCACCGCGACCGATAATTCGACGGAGTTGACTTTGCTGATAGCAAAGCTGTTGTCGATTCCCGCGGAAAATAACCATGAATTATCCCAACTCACATCGCAGCAGATAAAGAACAGGACGATAGCCAAGCTTGTCGACATGCTATTAGCCTTATCGGCTCGGCGTCCGACCCTCTGCCTCTTCGAGGATGTGCATTGGATCGATCCGTCCACGCTTGAGTTCCTTGAACACGCCATAAGCCGCATCGATCACGCCCGAATCCTGTTCGTTATCTCGTGCCGGCCCGAGTTTCGAACCGCGTGGTCCAGCCGCGCGAACGTAACCACGCATTCGGTCACGCGGTTGTCGCGGAGCGAAGTGGTCTCGATGGTCAAGGACCTTTCAAGCGGCACGAATATGTCCCCGAAGGTCATCGACGAGATCATCGACAAGGCCGACGGCATGCCATTGTTCATCGAGGAGCTGACAAGGAGCATCAAGCGAACACTGGTGCGCCCGGAGCTGGGCAAAGCGGATTCCGGGCAACCCGCGCAGTCGGCGGCGACCAAGGTGCCGGAGACGCTTTATGATGCACTCATGGAGCGGCTCGATCGCGTTGCGCCGGGCCACAGAGTCGCACAAATTGCAGCGGCGATCGGACGGGAGTTCTCTTATGATCTATTGTTTGTCGCGACGGGAATCGGCGACACCGACCTAGATTCCGCCTTGTCCGTGCTCGAGCAGGCCGACATCATCTATCGCGTCGATGTTTCGCCGTCCGTGCGTTTCGCCTTTAAGCACGCTCTATTGCGTGATGCGATCTATAATTCCCTGCTCAGGAGCAGGCGGCAGGAGATTCATGCCGGAATCGCGCGAATTTTGGAGAGTCATTTTAAGGAACTCGTCGAAAGCCAACCTGAGATCGTCGCCCATCACTACGGTGAAGCCGGAAACCACCAATTGGCCGCGAATTACTGGCGCGCGGCCGGTTCGCGCGCCTTTGCGAATTCCGCCAACGTCGAAGCCATCGCCAATTTTCAGAAGGCCCTGGCGCTGCTGGCCGCCCTGCCGGAATCGCCGGAGCGCGACAAACAGGAGAGCGAGATTCAATTGGCTCTGGGCATCCCGCTCATCGCCGTCCGGGGTTACGCCTCTGCAGAGACCCGTGAAGCGTTTGCGCGAGCTCGCGCGCTAAGCCTGAAGCTGAATGACACGCCAAATTACATCCAAGCCCTATACGGATTGTGGGGACATTCCTGGATGGGCGGCAGGCATGACGAGGCGCTGAGCATGGCCAATGAGTTTCTATCAAGATCGGCGGCATCCAGCGATCCTGTTCCCGCAATCGTGGCTCATCGGGTCATGGGCAGCACATTGCTCACCAGCGGTGAGTTCCAATCGGCAAGGGAGCATTTTGAGAAAACCATCGCGCTTTCAAATGTCGCCGGCCAACAGGCGTTATACAGCCTTTACATGGTGGAGCCTCGCGTAGCTTCGCTGCTGCTCTTATCCTGGAATTTGTGGTTTCTAGGTTATCCGGATCAGGCGTTGAGCCGCGTATCGGAAGCTCTCAGCCTCGCTAGGGACCTCTCGCAGCCCTACACCGTGGCATTTGCGAACTACATGACGTCCGTTGTTCATCTCTTCCGCGGAGATCCCGATCACGCTCTTGCCAGCGCCGAACAAAGTCTGGAGATGTCCAAAGAACAGCGGTTCTCGCTCTATGTGGTGCTGTCCATTATTTCCCGAGGGCGGGCGCTTGGCGAACTGGGCAGGCTTGATGAGGCGAAGATCGAAATAGAACGGGGCGTCGATGAAGGACGTCAGACGGGCATTGGCTTTATGCTTCCGATGATGGAAAGTTGGCTCGCCGACGTCCATGCCCAGGCTGGCGAGAATGAAGCTGCGCTGTCGATTGTCGAGCAATCGCTGCGTAATCTCGACGTAACGGGCCGGGCGTGGGAAGCCGAGCTTTATTGCCGTAGGGCGCAGTTCCAGCTGGCGCTCGACAGCACGAGGGCAAGCGACGCAGAGTCCGACCTCAAAAAAGCAATCGCAATAGCACGGCATCAATGCGCAAAATCACTGGAATTGCGTGCAGCCAACGCATTGGCAACCCTATGGAGAACGCAGGAGCGTGTTGGCGAAGCAAGAAGCCTGATCGAACCGATCTACAGTTGGTTTAGCGAAGGGGCGGATACGGCGGACCTGCTTCGTGCCCGCGAAATCCTGGCGACCTGAGCTGCTCTTTCTTTCATCTATCCACCGGCGACCTTGGCATCCGTCAACGGCCCGCTATCCCAAATCTCGGTTGTCCACGATATGCGATCCGGTCGCCGGTCGGTGCCCACTCGTAGCGCCACCGGTAGTATTTCGCCGCCGAAGCGCTGGCGAACGGCCTTCGCGATTTCCAAGCCTTCAAAGCACCAGCCCCAGAACTCCTGCTCGGCGGCGTGATAATGACGTCGGCGACGCTGCGGGCCTCCATTGTGATGGTGCCACGCGTTGATGGCGCCGAGCGTGCACTCAAAGCCGCCGTCGGGGACTGCAATTTGGACGACGAAGGGAAAATCGCGTTCGCTCACGGGAACTCTCATTTTTCTCATTCGGAGTAAGTCGGCCATGGCATCATGCTCCAAATTTTCGCCGCCCGGAAACGTGCCGGTAGCTTCGATCGGCTAGAAGAACGGTTGGAGCGATGCGGTGATCTCGGCAAAATTGGGTACCAGGAGATTCAACACGACTGTTCCCAACAATCCGAGAGCGCAGAACATGACGACCGCGAGAAACTCGGGACTTCCGAGCACGGCGGTGATGCGATTCCATGCGGTCACATTGCGAGGAAGCCGGGCATCCATCGGATTGGCCAGAATCAGGCGCTCGGCCCGCAGCGAAGTAGGACTCATCGATACCTCCATTTTTGGCGCCATCCGCCCAATGATTGCGACTGTGCTCAGGCGGATCGGCGGGGCTTGCTACGGCATTGGATATGGCCGTCCGGCGCGGCAATGTCTGTGCCGCGGGTCACAGCAAAAATGTCCGTCTAAGCACGCGGTTGCCGCCAGCCGAGCGGACCGAATATTGCCTGGATGTCCGGTTCGGCGCGGTCGATTCGGCTTAGGCCGAATCCACAAGTTCACGCAGCGCTTCGGGCCTGCGAATGATCGTCCAGCGGTCCTTCAATTCCAGAATGCCCTGGCGATGCCAGTCGCGAAGACAGCGATTGACTTTCTCGCGGGTGCCGCCGGACATTTCAGCCAACTCGCTTTGCGAAAGCGAAAGCTTGATCACCCCGCGGCCTTGCGGCTGATAGGACAGCAACGTCTTGGCAAGCCGCACCGGCAGATTGAAGAATGCGATATCGGCCATCCGTTCGTCGGAGCGCCGAATCCGCGCGCACAGCATTTCCATCAGTTTCAGGGATGCCGCGGGGTTGCGTTCGAGAAACGGTATGACATCCCGGCGCTCGAGGACCACGAGCTCGCAATTCGTGTGTGCCGTGGCGTTCGCGGAACGCGGCCTGCCATCGAGAAGGGCAATCTCGCCAAACAACTCCCCGGACCGCAGGTCGGCAAGGATGATTTCTTTCCCCCGCGCGGTGGGCAGCGAAATCCGCACTGTACCGACAATAACTGCCATCATGCTGGCGCCGTGGTCACCAAGGCGGCATATCGGCTCGCCGGCGTTAAAATTCCGGAGCCGCGCATAGGTCGCTATGTCACGACGCGCCTTGTCGTCGAGCGAGCTGAACAGCGAGCATTTTTCCAGCAAATTCCGGCCGCGCTGGATCGCTGAAACGCTTGCCATCCCCTGCCCCCGGTCGATATCGAATGAGCGACAATACCACGCTTGACGAATACTCCGATGGCCGCGTCGATCCGATATCTTGCTCGGCGCGCCAGATATCCACTATCGAGCGTCTGAATCCTTTTGTGATTTCTTCTTTGTATCCTTCTTGGCATCGGCCGGTTTCTTGGCGTCGTCATGCGCGGCGGCGCCTTTTTTCGCCGGCGCCGTAGGCGACAGCGACACCGGCTGCGGCGCGGCGTCGGCTGGCGGTTGCGGACGCGGCCAGGAAAAATCGTCGGCGCGGCCGGCCATCGGAGCAATCGGCGCGCCGCGGTCCAGGACTTTTTGCGCCAGCGGATCGGAGGTGAGTGGCGCAGGCTCGCTGCCGGCGCCGAGCAGACCGCCAGCGCCGCCTTCGGTGTTGCTGACCGTCAACGGCAGGACTGGACCGACATCGGGCCGCGCCGAGCCGGGCTTGACCGGCGCGGACTGCTCCGGCAGCGCCACCGGCGCGGCGTGGTTCGATAAGATGCGGCGCAATTCCTGATCGACGTAGCTTGCGAGCTTCACCGCGCCGGCCTTGGTGAAATGCACGCCATCGGCGGTGCGCAACCGCCGGATCTGGCCTTCGAAATCCGGACCGTCCACCGCATAGCGGCCCTGGTCGTCGGTGAAGCCGTCCCAGATGTCGACGTAATAGATACCGGCCCGCTCGGCGCGCTCGCGATAGAGCTCGTCGAGATAGGCCATGTCGCTGGTCGACTTCGGCCCCCGCAGCGCCGGCAAGCCGACCCACAACACCGGCACGCCCTTGCTCTTGAGCGCCGCGATCATGGCATCGATGCGTTTGACGTAAAGCTCCGCCCACAGGTCGGTGTGAAAGTCGTAAGCGCGGCCGGGAACGGGATGCTGCGCCGCATCCGCGGCCGCGGGCTGCGCCGCCGCGGCGGCTTCGGGCGGCGTGCCAGGCTTCTGCGCCGGCGTCGGTTCGGCGCCTTTTGCCGGCGGCGCGCCATCGCGGATCGGCAGCCGATCGTTCAGCCCAAGCATGACGATAACGGCATTCGGCCTTTCGTTCGCCAGCTGGTCCTTGATTACCGCCGGCCAGTCCAGTGCTTCGTTCTTGGCGTCGTAGCGGATCAGGCCGGCGGTGGCGCGAACCTCGCGCACCACGCCGGTGTCCGGTTGATCTGAATAGTTTTCGTCCAGGCCGTAGCCGAGCCAGTCGGCCATCGAATCGCCGACCACGGCGATGGTCGAGGTCGGCGGCGTCTCCAATTTGCGCGGCGCCGGGGCTTTGGAGTAGTCGGCAACCGGCGGCCGATTGCGCGGGCCGCCGAAAAACGGAAACGAGAAGAAATCCCGCTGTTGCGGTTGCGATTGCTGATAATAGCCGGGAGCGGATGGCCGATCGGACCAATAATAGACCTGGGCGGCCGCAGGCACGGACGCGGCCACAGCACCTGCCGCAATCGCCAACGAACCGATTAGCCGTCGCCAATTCCTAGCCATGTGCCGTTCGCCAAATAACGCCGCAGCCAGTTCAGATTAGCGCATCGTGGCATAAAAGCCGACTGCCGGACACGGGCCGCTCGGACGAGAATTTAGGCAGGGATCGTGTCAAACTCAGGATTGACCGGTGAAGAGTTGCCCCATTTACGGCTGCCGCAACCGATCGAGCACGTCGCTCGAGGCAAAACCGTCAGGAACCTGGCCGACCGCGGCCTGGAAATCGCGGATCGCCACCCGGGTGCGCGGGCCGATCAGGCCGTCGGGCTCGCCAATGGCAAAGCCGCGGCGCGCCAGAAGCTGTTGCATCTGGTAGCGCTCGTCGAGCGTAAGCACGCGTTCGTCGCGCGGCCAGCCTTGCACGAACGGCGCGCCGCCGCGCATGCGGTCGGCGAGATGGCCGATGGCGAGCGCGTAAGCCTCCGCGGGATTGTATTTCATGATGACGCTGAAATTTTTCAGCATCAGGAAGGCCGGCCCGCGGGCGCCGGCCGGCAGCAGAAGAAAGGCCCGGTCCTCGGGGCGGGGAAACGCCTGGCCGTCGACGCGGCGTACGCCAAGGCTCTGCCATTGCCGCATGGTGCTCGGCCGCGCGCTGCCGGCGAGCAGATAATTGAAGTTGCGCGGCAGAGCGACCTCGTAACCCCAGGTCTGACCGGGGACCCAGCCACCCGTTTTCAGATTGTTCGCGGTCGAGGCGAGCAGGTCCGGAACCGAGTTCGACAATGTCGCGGTGGCCGTCGCCGTCGAAATCCACCGCATAGCGCTCGAACGTGGTCGGCATGAATTGGGTCGGCCCGAACGCGCCGGCCCAGGAGCCGACCAGGCGGTCCGGCGGCACGTCGCCGCGCTGCAGGATTTCCAGCGTCGCCAGAAATTCGCCGCGGAAGAAGTCGCGGCGGCGCCCGACGCAGGCGAGCGTCGCGGTCGAACGGAGCACCGGACGGTCGCCGCCGAGCGTGCCGTAGTCGGATTCGACACCCCAGATCGCGGCGAGGACGTAGCGGTCGACGCCATAGGCGCGCTCGACCGCGGCAAAGGTCGGCGCATAGTGTGCCAAGAGCTCGCGGCCGCGCGCGATACGATCGTCGCTGACCAGGAGATCGAGATAGTCCCACGGCGCCTTGGTGAATTCCGGCTGCGCATCGAGCTTGTCCATGATGCTCAAATCCGGCGTAAGCGTCGCAGTGAAGCGCTCGAAATTCGCCCGCGTGATGCCGCGCCGCTCTGCCTCCGTCCACAGGCCTGCGATGCAATTGCCGAAATCGCCGGCCGCCGCGCGGATGGCGTCCGCCGTCATCAGCGGACTGCCCGAAGCGCCGGACTGCCCGCTCCATTGCGCTGGCGCGGTCGCGGCGGGAACCGAGCTTGGCGGCGGGGGTTGAAAGAGGCGCGTCAACCAGTTGTCCGGCTGTTGCGCGTCGGCGGCGCCGGTCGGTCCCGCGACCAGGCTGGCGCCAAGCATGATGGCAATGCCACAACGAAGGGTCAGCGAACGCATGGACTTCCGGTCCCGACTTAACCGCCGCGCCGATGGCCGCCCCCACAGGCACCTGCTAATGTACATCGAATCACTAACAGCGGGTTCTTGCCGCCGGCAGCAAAGCGACATCTCCGTGAGGTCGGTCGCAGTGCATAATCCGGGCTAAAATCTTGGTCGAGGCTCGATTTTTAGGCCTCGGAGCCGTTTACAGATGAACAAGCAATTAGGCGAGAGTTTGGAAAACCCGCTGCCGCACGATAATTTGCGCCACAAGACCCCTCTCCTTCCCGTTCTGTCCTCCACCGCCCTTTCCGGCATCGCATGAACACCGTCCGCAAAGCCGTCTTTCCCGTCGCCGGTCTCGGCACCCGGTTCCTGCCGGCAACCAAGGCCATGCCCAAGGAAATGCTGCCGGTCGTCGACCGGCCGCTCATCCAGCACGTCGTCGACGAAGCCCGCGAGGCCGGCATCGAGCATTTCATCTTCGTCACCGGCCGCAACAAGGCCGTCATCGAGGACCACTTCGACCGGCAGTTCGAGCTGGAAATGACGCTGCTGGAGCGCCAAAAGCACAAGGTCCTCGATTACCTCAATCAGGACCTGCCGGTGCCCGGCTCGACGAGCTTCACCCGCCAGCAGGAGCCGCTCGGTCTCGGCCACGCGGTGTGGTGCGCGCGCGAATTGATCGGCCATGAGCCGTTCGCACTGCTGCTGCCCGACGTGCTGGTGCAGCACAAACAGGGCTGTCTGGCGCAGATGCTCGATGCGGCGCGCGAACTGCCCGGCGACGCCAATATCGTCGCCGTCGAGGAAGTGCCGCACGAGCGCGTCGATCAATACGGCGTCGTCGGCATCGGCGAACGCAACGGCAAAATGTTCTCGATCACCAGCATGGTGGAAAAGCCGCCGGTCGGCCGGGCGCCGTCCAATCTCATCCTGACCGGGCGCTATATTCTGCAGCCGGAAATCCTGAAAGTCCTGGGTACACAGGAGCGCGGCACCGGCGGCGAAATCCAGTTGACCGACGCCATGATCCAGCTGGCGCGCCAGCAGCCGTTCTACGGCCTGCAATTCGAGGGCCGCAGCTTCGACTGCGGCTCGAAGATCGGCTTTCTCGCCGCCAACGTCTCCTACGCGCTGGAGCGTCCCGACATCGCGCCTGGCTTCCGCGCCGAGATCAAGAAAATCATGGGCGACCTCAACGGCGGCTGAAGCTTTCGATTGTCGATGCCAGTTGGATTTCCGCTTGCGCGGGAACGTGCGCCGGTGCGCTTACTTCTGCAGCCGCATGGTCAGGAGAAACGTCGTGGCGGTGTAGGCAACACCGCTGACGTTGGAGTTGAGCCAGTCTTGGCGCACCTCGCCCTTGAGCTGCATGTCGCGGTTTAATTTGTAGGTCAGGCCGGTGGCGGCGAAATAGTGGTTGTCGGTGCGGCCGAGGCCGGCATATTCGTCGTTTTCGTAGCCGACGATGGCGTTGGCGATCAGCCAAGTGCGCAGCGCGTGATCGACCTCGAGGCTGAAGCTGCGGCTGAATTCGCCAGACACGTCCTGCACGGCGGATTCGCCCACGCTCGACTGCGCGGTGAATTTCGCCGAAGTGAGCGCAGTGGCCTGCCAGAGCAGCGAGCCGTCGAGCGTCAGACCACTGATGTTGGGCAGCGTCGGGTCGTGATAATCACGCTCCATATAGCCGGCTGCGATCTCGCCGGTGAGCGAACCGAACAGATTGAGGTCGGCGCCGAACTTTGCGCTCGAACCGTTGGAGTTACGGTTTTCTCCGAAAATATCGACCGGGGAATCGTGAACGCGGCTGTCCTCGTCGATCTCGACGAAGGGCCTGAGATCGGGGTCGATCTCATAGCCGAGGCGCAAAATTCCGGCATACTGGTCGAAGGCGCGCCAGTCGAAGTTGGCGCTCTCGCCGTCCGACAGCGTGCCGTTCGAATACATCGAGCGATCGAAGGTGCCTTTGAGCGAAAGGTTGAAGCGGCCGAATTGTTCGGCGGCGCCAAGCGTGCCGCCGACCGTGGTGTCGATCGGCAGTGTGACAAGCCCGAACTGAATATTCGGACTACCGGGATTGTCGGTTGATATGTTGGTGCGGCCTTCGAGCAGGATCTGGGTATAGCGCGTGACGTCAAGCGTGCCGTCAACCTTGGCGTTGAGAAAAGGCACGTTCAAAGACGGCTGGAAATTGCTGTTGGGGTAGTCGGTATAAGAGCCGGTGATGTCGGCGGTGAGTGAATTGCTCGACCAGTTGGAGCGCACGTGCAGTTCCGGGGCGACGACAAGGTACAGCGCGCCGGGGCCGCCGGGCGCGGCCTGCGGATTGGTATTGTAGCCGGCCGACAACTCGACCGCGGGCAGAATCAAAAATGAGCCGGCCTTGATGCCGAGCGCTTCATAGGGATCGCCGGCGCCGATCGGCAACGTGCCGTGCGGCACCGTGCCGAGCGGAAGAGAGTTCGGCGGCGGCGTTCCGGGCGGCGGCGTGCTGGCGGAACCTTGAAAATCCTCCGGCGGCGGGATCGGCAGGACGGCGCCGGGCCGGCTTGCGGCAGTCAGGGGATAGACGACTGCCGGCGGATTGCTGAGCGGCAGCTCGGTCGGCGGCGGCGGCAGTACCGCGCCGGGCCGCGCCGCGGCCTTGGCGGGAAAGACGACAGGCGCCGGCGGCTGCGGCAGGGCCGGCGGCACCGACGAAATTTGCGGCGGCTCAGGCGGCACGGGTTGGAACGTGGTTTCGCCCGGCGGCGCAAGGGCGCTGCCTCGATCAGGCGCCTGCGCCACGCGTTTGCGCGGCGTGTTGCTGGAGTTAAACCCGGTGTCGCCGGCGCCGAAGCCGGTCGGGCTGCCGTAAACCGGCGTTGCGCCGATGCGCGATGGCGCCGTGAATGTCCCGGCCGGAGGCGCTTGATCGGCGGGAAGCGTTCCCCCGGCGCCCGGCGCCGCAAAGCTCGGCGGCTTGGCGGGATTGCCGGGCAGCGACGGCTGCAGCAGAAGATCGTCGTAGAGCGCGGACGACGAAGCCGACTGCGCGCGACTTGACGCTGGCGCAAAGGCGGCCAGCGCCAGCAATGCCGCAACAGCCAAGCGCGAAGACGCAAAGCGCGAGCAATTCAGGCGGGCGACGCTTCGTGATCGGCAACGGCGCGGCACCACCTGCGACCTCCTCGCCCCGAAGCGGCCTGTCCGCGCCACCCCGCTGCATCGGCCACGCGACGACCGGCACGGGCCGCCGGACGGCAGACCGCTGGTTAACGGAGTTAAAACGGATATGGTTAACGAGAGGTTGATTGCGGGCTTGGAGGGCCGAAGCGCCCGCCCGCTGATCCCAAAAACATCAGGCTTTGCGCTCGTAGCGGCGCCAGATCGGAACGAGAACCACGGCGAATGCCAAGAAGGCCGCCGCTTCCGCCGGCCACGGCCAGCGCGCCACCGAAGCGACAATGCCGACGAGCGCCGCGGCAAAGCCGAGCCAGAGCGCAAAGCGGCCGGGCCGCAGCGCTTCGATCGCAAACAAAACGAGCGCCAGCGCGAACCAGGTCCAGGACACCAGCGAGCCGTCTCGGATCAGCGCGCTCACACCCAGCCCTTCAGCTCGCGCATGGCGAGCTGCCAGATCATCAGCATGCCGGCCTCGCTGTCGTTGAGGCAGGGGATGGCCGCAAAATTCTGCCCACCGGCGCGCTTGAACGCGCGCGCATTGTCGACCGCGATCTCTTCCAGCGTCTCCAGGCAATCGGCGGAAAAGCCCGGCGTCACCACGACCAGGTTCTTGACGCCCTTCTTGGCCAGCGCCTTCACCGTAGCGATGGTGTAGGGCTCGAGCCATTTGGCGCGGCCAAAGCGCGATTGGAAGGTCATCATCAGTTTCGATTCGTCGAGTCCCATCTTTTCGCGCAAGAGCTCCGTGGTACGCACGCACTGGCTCTCATAGGGATCGCCCTTCGCGACGTAATCCTTCGGCATGCCGTGATAGGAGACGACGATCGCGTCGGGCGTGAACGGCAGGTTCTTCAGCTCGGCTTTGAGCGACGATGCCAGCACCTCGATGTAATAGGCATCGTCGTAATAAGGCGGCAGAATACGCAGCGCCGGCTGACGCCGCTGCCGCATCATGAAGCGATACACCTCGTCGCACACCGTCGCGGTGGTCGCCGCCGAATATTGCGGATAGAGCGGCATGATCAGAATGCGCTCGCAGCCCCAGGTCGACAGCACCTGCAGCCGCGAGGCAATCGACGGCGACGCGTAGCGCATCGCCCAATCGACGAAAACGTGCTTGCCGAGCGGTTCGAGAATGCCGGCGAGCTTCTCGGCTTGCGAGCGCGTGATGGTCTTGAACGGCGATTCGTTCTTGGCGCGGTTCCAGATCTTCTGGTAGTCGCGCGCTTTGCGCCGTGAGCGGATCGGCAGGATGACGCCGTTGAGCACGAGCTTCCACAACAGCGAATCTTTTTCGATGACGCGGCGGTCGCTCAGGAACTCCTTCAAGTAGCGCCGCACCGCCGCCGGCGTCGCCGCATCGGGGGTGCCGAGATTGACGAGCAGCACGCCGATGCCGGTCGGGGTTTGCTCGGCCGCGCCTGACACTTCCGCGGCGACGGCCGGTGCGCCAGCGGCTGGAGCCATGTCGGATGGAGTCTGTGCCGGCCTTAGCAAGAGCTCAGCGGCCGGGACCGATTCGGCGATAGTCGGCGCATCGACCCTATTATCCGCGGGCGCGAGCAGCGCTTCGCCGGTGACTTCGCCAATGGGCGCGGGATTGTATGAGCTGGTCATAGTATCAAGATACCATGTCTGCGCCCTGTGGCGCGAGCTTGCAGAACGGTGTGGAACTTAAGCGATGTGTAAAGCAAGGTCGCCGGCGCCGTTGAGCCGGTCGAACATCATCAAATTGTCGAAGGCCCGCGATTTCTTGGCCTCCGGGAACTCCATTCCGAGACACTCGGCAAACTTGGTCCAAAGCTCGTCACGCGACAGCGGCCGCTCGTGGCTGCCTTTAGCATATTCGACCGGCCCGCTTTGGAGCGTTTCTCCGGCGGTCGTGGTGATTTCGACGGCGTCAAAGGGCGCGAAATTGGAGCCTTCCTTGAAGGCCGCCGTGCCTTCGAGCGACACGCGCGGGAACAGCGCCTGCACATCGGGTCGGCGCACGAAATCGTCGGTCAATTCGCGCAAGCCCACGCTGCGGGCGACCAGCGCAGCGGCCATGGCAAATTGCATGCTGAACTTCGCTTCGAGCCCGGTCTTCGGGGCGCTGTTGCGCAGCATCAAGAGCTGCGTTTTGCCGGTCGAAACATTTATGCGCTCGACTTGGCCCGGGGTGAGATTATAGCGCCGGACCAGATCGAGCGCGGCGTCGATGGAGCGGTGCGTCGCGTAGCAGATCGGGTAGCGCTTGATGTTCAAGCCATGACCGATGATGTGCCACTCCTTTTCCGCGGCGCTGAAGGGACGATCGAGCTCAGGCTTGCCGTCGGGCGACAACGCCATCAGCAATCCGGCCGGATGCTCCAGCGCATCGAGCGAGGCCGTCAGTCCGGCTTGCGCCAAGCGCGCGGCGATGACGCCGGATTGCGCGGCGCGGCCGACCTGGAACGATTTCGTCATGGTGCCGAAATTGGCGACCAGCCCGGACGACATCGAGGCGGCAATCGCCATCGCCGCCGCCGTCCCTTTCGCATCAAGGCCGCGCAATTTGGCGCAGGCCGCGGCGGCGCCGACGGTGCCGAGCACGGTGGTCGGATGCCAGCCCTTGCGATGCAGCGGTATGCCTTCGCGCACCAACAGCTCGGCCCAGACTTCGAAGCCGGCGATATAGGCGGTCAGCATTTCGGCGCCGCTCGACCCGTTCGCCTCGCCTTGAGCGAGGATCGCCGGGACCAGCACGGCGCTCGGATGTCCGTCGAGCGACACGTCGTCGTAGTCGAGAACGTGAGCGGCTACGCCGTTGATCAGCGCCGCGGCTTCCGGCGTGCGCCGCGCGCCGGAAGGAATGAGCGAGACGAGCGTAGGGCCGCTGTCAGACCCGAGTTCGCGGTCGACGAGTGCGATCTCCGGATCGCGGGCGCCAGCGATCAAGACGCCGAAACAGTCGGCAATGCCGGTGCGGGCGATGGCGGCGCCATCCGCAGGGATTTGCCGCAAGCCGAGATCGGCGACGAAGCGGCCGAGCTCGAGCGTGAGTGAGTTCATGAACTGCTCCGATGAGCGAACACTAGTGTCCCAAGTCCGATGGTCCCGCGCGATGCAAAACCATCATGGGTGCCGTTGAATGAGGTGGGCACCATAATTACGAGCATAAGGACGATGCCGAGAGCACAGGACGCGCCCACCAGCCAAATCAAACCCGTCAGTTTTCGGTCCCGCACAGCGTTATATTGATTGCTGAACAGCGCAAATCCGACCGTGCGCATGCCAGCAACATACCACCCAATTAGATCACCATTAAGTTGTCGTCGTCGAGCGTCCCAAGGAGCGAACCCGCCGCGCTCCACCCAAGTCGTTGTATAGACGCGACGAAGGTATGTTATCAGATAAAAGAAAGCTCCGAGGTATGTGGTGACGCTGAATATCAGGACAGCGCCAAGGATCGGGTTGCTGGAATAGATCATGGGTGATCTTTCATTATTCCGATCACAACCATTGGGTATTAAAGACGTTCAGCTCCGCTTCGTCACTCGGCCGCCTTAAGTAACTCCGGCGCGCCGGCGCGGAATTGCTCCAACAGGGCCGCCTCATCCAGCTTGGCCGCTGCGAGATGCCGCTGCTTGACGTGGCCGAAGCCACGGATTTTTTCCGGGATGGCGGCCAGCCCAACAGCGAGATGATGATTGTCCGGCGTTAACCGCGCCAGCACTTCGTCGATCATCGTCTCGTATTCGCCGATCAGCGCCCGCTCGGTGCGGCGCTCGAGCGAGCGGCCGAATGGATCGAGCGCCGTGCCGCGCAGGAATTTGAATTTGGCAAGAACGCGAAATGCCGGCAGGAGCCACGGCCCGAAACTCATCTTGCGCGGCAACCCGGTTTCTTTGTCGATGCGCGCCAAAAGCGGCGGGGCCAGATGAAACTCGAAACGGAGATCGTCGCCGCCGAACGTGCCGGCGACCTGCTTTAGAAACGCGCCGTCGGTATAGAGCCGCGCCACTTCATATTCGTCCTTATAGGCCATCAGCTTGAACAGATAGCGCGCCACGGCGTCGGCAAGCCCGCACTTGCCGGGCGCGCGGTCGGCCTCCACAGCCTTTGCCCTGTCGACCAGCGCCCGGTAACGCCGCGCATAAGCGGCATTCTGATAGGTGGTAAGGAATTTCACCCGCCGCTCGACCGTCTCGTCGAACGACTCGGACAAGTGCTCCGCATCGCTTGCGTCGGCGGCCTTTGGTCGGGCCAACGCCTCGACCGCGGCGCGATCGAGCACGGCGCGGCGGCCCCAGTGAAGGGCCGCCTTGTTCATGGCGACGGCCTCGCCGTTGAGCTCGATCGCCTGCTCGATTGCCGCGGCCGACAGCGGGATGGCGCCGAGCTGGTAGGCATAGCCGACCATGAACATGTTGGCGCCGATGGATTGGCCGAACAGCGCATTGGCGATCCGCGATGCATCGATGAAATGCGCGTTGTCGCGGCCCGCGTCGGCGACGATGGTGCGCTTGAGCCGCTCCGTCGGCAGCGAGAAGTCGGCATTGCGGGTGAATTCGCCGGGCAAAAACGCATCGGTGTTGACGACGATCTTGGTTGCGCCCGTCTTCACCGTGCCCAGCACCTTCTGCGTGCCGGCAACGACGATATCGCCGCCAAGCACCAGATCGGCGCGGCCGGCGGCGACGCGGATGGCATGAATGTCCTCGGGCTTTTCGGCAAAGCGGATATAGCTGAACACCGCCCCGCCCTTTTGCGCCAGCCCCGCCATGTCGAGCACGCCGACGCCCTTACCCTCCAGGTGCGCGGCCATGCCCAAAATGCCGCCGATGGTGACGACGCCGGTGCCGCCGACGCCGGTGACGACGATGTTGTAGGTGTGCTCGATCGCCGGCAATTTCGGCTCAGGCAGGGCCGCGAGATCGTGGTCGGCCGCGACGCCGGTGCCCTTTTTCAGCGTGGCGCCGTGCACCGTGACGAAGGACGGACAGAAGCCTTTGACGCAGGAAAAGTCCTTGTTGCAGCTCGATTGATCGATGGTGCGCTTCCTGCCCCATTCGGTTTCGAGCGGCTGCACCGAGACGCAATTCGACTTGACGCCGCAATCGCCGCAGCCTTCGCACACCAGCTCATTGATGATGACGCGTTTGTCAGGATCGGGAAAGGTGTGGCGCTTGCGGCGGCGGCGCTTTTCGGCGGCGCAGGTCTGATCGTAGATCAACACGGTGACGCCGGGGATTTCGGCAAGCTGTTTCTGCACCGTGATGAGATCGTCGCGGTGGTGAATGGTGACGCCGTGCGGCCATGCGATGTCGCGCGGATACTTGTCCGGCTCGTCGGTCACCACGACGACGCGCTTGGCGCCTTCGGCCGCCACTTGGCGCGCCACCTGCGGCACGGTGAGGCCACCGTCATTGGCCTGGCCGCCGGTCATCGCCACCGCGTCGTTGAACAGGATCTTGTAGGTGATGTTGGTATTGGAAGCGATCGCGGCGCGGATCGCCATATAGCCGGAATGGTTATAGGTGCCGTCGCCGAGATTTTGAAAGACGTGACTGCGATTGGAGAACGGCGCCTCGCCAATCCAATTGGCGCCCTCGCCGCCCATATGGGTGTAGCCGAGCGTCGAGCGGTCCATCCATTGCGCCATGTAGTGGCAGCCAATGCCGGCATAGGCGCGCATGCCCTCCGGCACCACCGTCGATGAGTTGTGCGGACAGCCCGAGCAGAAATACGGAATGCGCTGGGCGACGTCCTTGGTCTCCGCGGCGATGCGCTGAAATTCCTTCAGCCGCGCCACGCGCCCGACGATGTCGTCGGTGCGGTGATATTTCAGCAGCCGTTCGCCGATGCAGATTGCGACTTCGTTCGGATCGAGCGCGCCTTTGACCGGGAACAGCCAATTGCCGGCCTCGTCCTTCTTGCCGATGCAGACGGGCTGGTTGGCAGTGCCGTAGAGCTCCTCGCGGACCTGGACCTCGAGCAGCGAGCGTTTCTCCTCGACGACGATAATGAGATCGAGGTTCTGCGCGAATTCGGCGAGCTCGTAGCGGCTTAGCGGCCACGCGCAGCCCACTTTGTACAGCCGAATGCCGAACTCATTGCACTTGATCTCGTCAATGCCGAGCTCATCGAACGCCTGGCGGACGTCGAGATAGCTCTTGCCGGTGGTGATGATGCCGATTTTCGGATTGCGCCCGCCCGATGTCACGATGCGGTTGAGCTTGTTGGCGCGCACGAAGGCGAGCATGGCGTCGCGCTTGTAATCGTGCAGCCGCGCCTCCTGCGCCAGGATCGGGTCGTTGAGCCGGATATTGAGGCCGCCCGCCGGCATGCGGAAATCGTCCGGCGTGACGATATTGATCCGCTCCAGGCTCGCATCGATCGTCGCCGTGGATTCGATGGTCTCGTGCATCGTCTTGAGCGCGGTCCATGCGCCGGTGTAACGCGACATCGCCCAACCGTAGAGACCATAATCGAGCACCTCCTGAATCCCCGCCGGATTGAGGATTGGAACCATGACGTCGATGAAGTGATATTCGGATTGGTGCGCGGTGGTTGAAGATTCGGCGGTGTGATCGTCGCCCATCAGCGCAAGCACGCCGCCGTGCTTGGAGGAACCGGCGAAATTGGCATGGCGGAACACGTCACCGGTGCGGTCGACGCCGGGACCTTTGCCGTACCACATGCCGAAAACGCCGTCGTATTTGCCCTCGCCGCGCAACTCGGCTTGCTGCGAGCCCCACACCGCGGTGGCGGCGAGATCCTCGTTGATGCCGCCTTGGAACCGAATATCGCTTTGTTCGAGAAACGGCCGGGCGCGCAGAAACTGACTGTCCAGGCCGCCAAGCGGAGAGCCGCGGTAACCGGTCACGAATCCGGCGGTAATGAGCCCGTTGCGGCGATCCAGCTCCTTTTGCATCAGGCAGAGCCGAACCAGGGCCTGGAAACCGGTCACGAACACGCGGCGCTGGCCGAGGTCATATTTATCGTCGAGTTTGACGTCGCGCAGCGCCATTACGTAGGCCTCCAAACCAGCAGGGGTAAGCTTAGCAGGTCTATGGCGGGAGGGGCAGAATATAGAGGAAATATAGGACGGCCGGCGCAGGGGAACAATGCTAGCGGATTGAACCGTCACGCTTTTCGCATCGACGCGGCTCCGCGGAGGCGGGCCAAAACGCCACGGTGTCACGCCGCCTCAGGACCGAGAGTTATTCACGGTTGGAGGCGCGGGTTCAGGTCGCGACGGTGCGTGCGGCTGTGTCGCGGGGAAATGCGCGGTTACAACCTTCAGATGAATTTCAAAATTCCACGCAGCCTTCAGTTTCAATGCCGAGATGCTCTTGAGGTATCGAGGTCTTCCGCCGCGCGATCATATCCACGCTCGCTGCCCAGCCGCGTTGTCGCAGCGGATGATGGCGAGGCAAGCCGTCCGTGTTGTCGATCTCGCGAACAAACAAGCTCCTTGCATGCGTGTTCGTAGGCCGCGCAAGGGACGAAGCCCGTTATTTAGCATCCCGTTTGGATATTTGTTTACCACATATGTATAGACGAAAATTACAGGAAGCCCATTAAAGTCGCCGAGAGTCGGGCCTAGGAATCAACGAAAGCTCTCGCGAATGAAAATTCACGTGCTCAATATTCCCAGGCTGGCCCTCCAGCGCCGCGGATCGGCTCTCCTCGGTCTTATCATCGTTGCCATTCTCTGGGCCGGCGTCGGCTTGATGTTTCATCGCGACCTTCAGCAAGATTACGCGTCGGTGGTGCAGCGAAACGAAAACTACGCACTTCTGTTTCAGGAAAACGTTCTGCGGTCGATCGGCGAGATTGACAAGACACTCTTGTACCTGCGCCGCAGAGTCGAAGCATTAAAGGACACCACGGATTATCAGAAAATCGTTGAATCGGCAGACGTGCACAGCGATATCATCGTTCAAGTCGCGATCACCGACTCCAAGGGCATTGCTCACGCTTCGAATGCCGTCAAGGAACTGGCCAAGCCAATCGACATCAGCGACCGCGAGCATTTCAAGTTCCAGGTGAACAACACCAGCGATACGCTTTTCATCAGCAAACCCGTCGTTGGAAGGGCGAGCAGAAAGTGGTCGGTCCAGTTGACCCGCCGTTTCTTAAACAAGGATGGCACTTTTGGCGGAGTCGTGGTCGCTTCAATGGATCCGGCATACTTCACCAGCTTCTATGATCAGGTCAATTTGGGTGCCGATACCTCCGTGGCGATGATCGGCAGCGACGGTGTCGTGCGTTCGGAAGGCGGAGGCGCGATTGCACAACTTGCGCTCGGACAAAATCTGTCCAGTACGGACCTGTTCGAACGCCTGCAAAACATCTCGGACGCGACGTTCGTCGAACCGCGTTCGACGGCAGAGGACAGCCTGGTGGTCTCGGCAAGGCAAGTGAGCGGATATCCTCTTTGGGTAACGGTGAGCACCAAGGAGCGCCAAATCTACCAGTCCGCCTGGAGCAGTCTTTGGCGAAATGTTCTGATCGCCGTCTTCCTCACGACGCTGGTGTTGCTTGCCCTCGAAAAGATACTGCGGGCCGAGGCCAGGGCCGAGCAAAAAGCAAAACAGCTGCAGCTCACCCTGGAGCACATTGGCCAGGGAATCATGCTCGTTACGCAAGACCGCAAGATTCCCATCATCAATCAGCGATGCGCGGAACTCCTGTTGCTACCCCGAAACGTAATAGACACGCCGCCGCTGCTTGACGAGCTCATCAAGTATGAGGTGGGCAATGACGTCTCGGAGATGTGGAGCGACGATCGGGTGGCGACCGATAACGACGGGGTCGGCGCGCAGGATCGGCAAAAGATATCGACCGCTAATTTCCGGCGGCCCGACGGGGCGTTCATTGAAGTCCGGAAGACGCGGCTCCCCGACGGAGCGTTCGTTCAGACTTTTACCGATATCACCAAACGCCAACAGGCGGAAGCCTACATCACCAAGCTTGCGTCCGAGGATCCGCTGACCTCCTTGCACAACCGGCGCGTATTCCGGGCAAAAATGCAAGAGGTCTGCGAGCGCCCTTCACAGGAGCGCTTCGCCGTTCTCTTCATGGACATGGATCGATTCAAGGTGGTGAACGATACGCTCGGGCATCGGACAGGCGACCAGCTTCTCATTCAGGTCGCAAAGCGTTTGCAGTCAGTTCTCGATGAGTCGGATGTTCTTGCGCGTCTCGGGGGCGATGAATTTGCGATCTTGCTTCCTGCCATTCAGTCGAACGATCAGGTTGAAGTGGTTGCTCGGCGAATCATCGACGTAGTGGCCAAGCCGTTCAACGTTGATCAAAATGTTATCACGACCGGCATCAGCATCGGCATTGCGATAGGACCGGATCACGGCAACAGCGCCGACGCACTCCTCGTAGCCGCCGATCTCGCGCTCTATTCGGTGAAAGTCGGGGCTCGGGGTACCTATCGGATCTTCGAAAAGCGCATGAATGACGACGTGAACAGCCGCCGGGAAATTGAGCTGCAGCTTCGGGACGCCCTTACCAATGGCGGATTGGACGTTCATTATCAGCCGATCGTTGATCTGCGCAATTACGCGATCACGGGCTTCGAGGCCCTGATGCGGTGGCCTCATCCCAGCAAGGGGATGATTTCGCCGGCCAAGTTCATTCCTGTTGCCGAAGAATGCGGCCTGATTGACGCGCTCGGCCGTTGGATCCTGGTGGAAGCGTGCAATAGGGCGAAGCAGTGGCCCGTGGACATGAAGGTTTCGGTCAATGTTTCGCCAATTCAATTGGCCAAGCCGGATTTCGTTGCCACCGTTCAATCCGTGCTGGCCACGACGGGTCTCGATCCGCATCGGCTGGTGCTCGAGTGTACCGAGACGATCTTTATCGAGGACAGCGAGAAGATGCTGTCGACCTTGCATAAATTGAAGCAGATCGGCGTGCAGATTGCCTTGGACGATTTCGGAACGGGCTACTCGTCGCTGTCTTATCTGCGAAGCTTTCCGTTCGACATCGTCAAGATCGACCGAAGTTTCGTATCCGATCTCGATGCCAGCACAAGCAGCAGTGTCATTGTCCAAGCGGTTATTTTGATCGCAGGCAGCCTCGGAATTAGGACCGTAGCCGAGGGTATCGAAACCGAGGCGCAACTGACGCTGCTGAAGCTGCTGGGCTGCAACGACGTGCAGGGATATTTGTTGGGCAAGCCGGCTCCGGCTTCGGAAATCGGGAAGTTGGTCGAGCAACGGTCGGTCAGAGCCGCTGCCGCCTGAGCTGCTTCCAAGCTAGTCTAGGCGGGTTTGGTGCGCTTCTTGGCTTGCGCCTCGTGCCACAACAGGAACAGGCCCGACGCCACGACAATGCATGAGCCGGCGATAAGGGCCGGCGTTGGAACGTTACCCCAGACTACAAATCCGATCGCCGCCGCCCAGACCAACATAAAATAGAAGAAAGGCGATACGGCGGTAGCCGGCGCCAACATCAAAGCCTTCGTCCAGAACACTTGCCCGACGAGATTGGTGAGACCGGCCATGACGAAGAGCGAAAGGTCACGGAGCGTTGGCCATTTGACGCCGAACACCAGCAACAGCGTGTGAAAGACCAGCACCGTCGCGAGTTGCCAGATCAAAAGTGTTTTGACCGATTCGGTGCGGGTCATGCCGCGGACAGCCACCGTCACGGTGCCCAACATAATGGCGTTGAGCAGCGCGAAGACCGCTCCGAGCGTAAACGAGTTCAAGCCCCGGATTCGCAACGATCAGGACGCCGCAAAACCCGATCAGCAACGCCGCCCAACGAGCCGGCCCCGCGCGCTCCTTGAGCCAGATGATTGCCACCAGACCCGTCCATAAGGGTGCGGAAAAATTGATTGCAATCGCGCTGGCGAGCGGCATCAGACTGAATGCCAGCACCGAGAATGTCTGTGAGATGGACTGCGACAGGCCTCGCGCCCAGTGCGCCGCCGGGATCTTGGTCCTAAACACGGCGGTGCCGTGCAGAGGCAGCAGGACCGCAGCGCACGCCACAAATCCCACGAGCGAGCGCGAGAACATTACCTGGCCGACGGGATAGCTGGCGACCAGCCATTTGCTCAACGCGTGCGTCATCGCGAACGCAATGGTGGCAACGATCATACAGACGATGCCACGGGACACGTTCGATGCCGCCGTAGGGGCCTGGATTTTCATGGCGTCAGCGGAAGCATCTACTTCAGAATGGGCGGTCGTCATGATCGCCATTGGTCGATGAACTCAACCCAATTGGGCATTGGTGATGCCGCTGATGAGATTGTTGGTCAGAAGACAGGCGGTGAGGTCGTCGCGGCTGCGATAGGCAGGCACCATCCGATCCGCAATCGCATCGATCTGTTGCAGCAGGGTTCGGCGCAAGTGCTGCGCTTCTTCAACACTGGCTTCCTGAAACGAAATTTTGTCGCCAATCCGAGTCCTGCCAAGCGCCGGCAGGTCTGCCGAAATAACGGTCGCGACTTTGGGATAGCCTCCGGTCGTTTGCCGGTCGGCCATGAGAATGACCGGTTGCCCGTGTCCCGGTATCTGAATCGAGCCCTGCGCAATTCCGTCCGATACGATATCGTGACCCCCTATATGCTCGAGCTTGGGGCCGTCGAGCTGCATGGCCATCCGGTCCGTGGCCGGGCTAATGGTGTACTCACCGTCCAGGAAGGCCCTGATCGATTTGTCCGAAAAACGCGTGTTCTGCGGCCCGAGAACGACGCGGAAGCGCGACGGCCGCGCAAGATCCAGACCCTCAAGCCGGAACTCATCCCTTGTGCCGGCGATGCTCCGGCGAAGCGGCAAGGTATCGCCTGCAGCGAGCGCGCGGCCTTGCCAACCGCCGATATGGCCGCGGACATACGTCGAAACGCTGCCGAGCACGGGCTTGATATCGAAGCCGCCTTCGACCGCCAAATAGACGAGTGACCATCCCGCCGTCTGGCCGACGCGGACGACTTGTCCGCGGTAAGCGCGAAAGCTCTGCATCGATGAATAGCGCGCGCCAGTCAGCGCGGCTTCGTCGCTGAGTACCTCGACAGATACCTCGGCGCCGGCGCAGGCCAGATTGATGCTGTCAGCCTCAACGCTGAATACCGGGCCGACATAGGCGATCTCCAGCGCGCCTTCGGTCGGTGCATTGCCGACGAGGATGTTGGCAGCTCTGAAACTTACGGGGTCGAGTGCGCCGCTCGTAGGCACGCCAAGATGTTGGTAGCCAATCCGGCCCAGATCCTGGACCGTCGTGAGCAGGCCTGGCTCGAGGATACGCAACGCGGCGGACATGCGGTCCTCAATGACTCATATCCGGCTGCGGAACGACAACGATCCCGTCAGCGCAGGTGCGTCGGTACTCGCGCAGACTTACGGGTTTGAACCTCACTTTGTCACCCGCCCGCAGGAGCGCACCCTGCGTGAGAGCCGAGTCCCAAAGCGAGATGGGTGAGCGGCCAATCAGATGCCAACCGCACGGCGTCGCCATGGGATAGATGCAGGTCAGCTTGCCGCCGATGCCGAGCGAACCTGCCGGGATTTTGGGCCGAGGCGTCGTGCGCCGGGGCAGAACAAGCTCCGGCGGAAGGTCGCCCAGATAAGCGAGGCCGGGCAGAAACCCGAGCATGTAGACATGGTAGGTTCGATTGCTGTGGATCTCGATCACTTGGTCGGGATCGAGATTGCATTGCGCGGCAACATGTTCGAGGTCCGGCGCGATTTCCGGGTCGTAGCACACAGGGATGTCGCAAATGCGGCCCGTTGCTGGCGCTTCTTCCAAATGTTCGAGGATATCTGCGACCTGCCGCTCGAGCCGAACCGCGGAGACGGTGAGCGGCTCGTAATAGATGCTCAGCGACCGAATCGTCGGTACAGTTTCGATCACGCCGTCGATCTTCAGCGCGTTGAGCCGTCCGGCGAGCGCCAGCACTTTCGCGCTGACGTTCAGATCGACCTGGTTGCCAAAATCGACAACCAGTGCGGTATCGCCCGCGGCGAGCACATTGTAATCGATCATAACGCCGGCCCGCCGCGCGGCCCTCCCGCCGGGAAAGGCGCGCTGGATTGTTCGTTGAGCCGTGGCTGCCTGCCGGTGAAATCCGGAGGTAGGAACCACGGCTTGTCGGAGATGCCGTGGCACAACGAAAACATGTAGAAGATCGGCAATCCGTCCGGAAAAAGACTTTTCAGGTGGCTGCCGTTGAAAGTGACGAAGATGGAACGCGGGAACGCGCGTTGCATCACTTTCCGCTCCAACATGTTGGCTTGGAAGTAGCGGATTGCGCCTTCGTCGACCGATCCTTCGCCCTTGAACCATTTGGCTGCGCTAGTCCGCAATTCAGCCAAGAGATCGGGCGGCGGAACCTGGCGTTCCAGCATCTCATCGGGGCGCAGGCCGGCTTCATCCACCAAATTGCTGAGCAGGCAGGTCTTGAAGCGGCGGCCACGCGTTGCGAGCACCAGATCTTGGAAGTACGAATGGATGCTTGCTTGCGAGTGACCGTTCAATGCGGCGTGCGTATCGGTAAAGACCAGCGTGAAGTCGGCGCCGGGCTCATAAATCTCGGCAATGCGAAACATCATCGAATCGAGAAAGTCCAGGCAGGTAAATTCCGGCGCTGCGAGCGCCGGCCGCAATCCCTTGCCCCAATACTGCACGAAGGGAATCGGCGCCCGACATGCGTGGGCCTCGGCGATGCACCGGAGCATCAGTTCAGGCTGGTCCGGCTTCTCGCGCTTGAATGCCCGGGTGCTAAACGACTTGAGGATCTGTTCCGGCGTAACCGCTCGCTGCCAGCCGCCGGCTCGCTTTGCTGCCGACACCGGCTGCGGCTGCGGCTGCGTTGGAGGGCTTATGCACGAGCGCTGGTCCGGATAAAGGAGTTCCCGGGCCGCCCGGACAGAGGCGCTCGTGTCGTAACGCATGTGATGACCCGCCGCTAACCGCTGGTTGTTATACGCGTTGTTAAGAAAAAATTTACACTTGAATTCGTTAAGGTCAACAACTCACTGCATTCATGAACTCGCTGAGCGCGGGTCCTGCAATTCTCTCTTAAGAATTAAGGTTAACTAGAGCCCGTAACAGCAGCCCAGGCAGACAAACGGCTGACGCCGGCCGAATTCACATGTCGGCCGCGTGGTTTCCATCGGGTGACGAAGTTGTGACAGGTTGGAGCTGGGTGAAAGGATTTGAACCTTACAACTCACCGGAAACAAACCGGTGGCTTTACCATTAAGCTAACCCAGCAGATTTCAGTAACGCGAGGCAATTAACAAAAGCTGACCGCGCGGACCAAAGTCAAACTTCGAACGTCGCTCTCAACGGCGGGCCGTCTGCAATACCGCCGATACCGTGAGATTGGCGCCATGATGGGCGACGGTTGGTCGCGGCGCGCCTCTCAACGCTGTCGGAGCGCGCAAAGGCGGCTGAAGGTCGCCGATCCGACGTGCGCGGGACCGCGGTAACGTGCTACACTAACCCGATCCTAGGGAGCCCCGCCCATGAACCCGCATGTCAAGCTCGCCACCGTAACTCAAGCCGACATTTCGCCAGCGGAATGGCAGGCCCGCCTCGACCTCGCCGCGACTTATCGGCTGATCGCGTATTATGGCTGGGGCGATGTCATCTATAATCATTCCTCGATGCGCGTGCCGGGCGAGGAGCGCAAATTCCTGATCAAGCGCCACGAATTGCTCTACACTGAAGTCACGGCGTCCAACCTGGTCAAGGTCAGCATGGACGACGATCTCGACGAGTCCGCCGGCGTCAACCGGCCGGGCTTCACGCTGCATGGCGGCGTGCTGGCAGGCCGGCCGGACGTCAATTGCGCGGTCCACGTGCACACCGAAACCGGCATGGCCCTCTCCGGTCTCAAGCACGGGCTGCGCATGGTCTCGCAGCCGGCGGTACGGTTCCACAATCGCATCGGCTACCACGATTACGAGGGCATCACCGAGGACTTCGGCGAGCGTACGCGGATCAACAAGGCGCTCGGCAAGAACCGCGCGCTGATCCTGCGCAACCATGGTCTGCTGACGGTCGGCACGATCGCGCGCGAGGCTTTCGTGCTGATGAAGTCGCTGCTCGAAGCCGCCGATATCCAGCTCAAGATGGAAGCGACTGGCGGCGATCTTGTCGAGATTCCCGCTGAAATCTGCGAAAAGACCGCGCATCAATACGAGCATCACGATGCCGGCCGCGGCTCCGCCGATTGGCCGGCTTATTTGCGCATGCTCGACGCCGTCGATACGAGCTGGCGCAACTAAACGGGGCTGTAATCAGGAACGCCTGGGACTTTTGCGAAGCCGGTCGCGCTCGTCGCGCGTTGCCGACATGGTCCATGGCGCGTCGGCAGTTTCGACGCTCGACAGGCGCAGCACCATCTCGTTCAGTGCATTCTCGTAATCCACCACGCTCACCCTGATCGCGTCGACCTGCTCACGCAGTGCGACGATTTCCTCGCGCTGCTGTACGGCAACCGCCGAACGCTCGCCGAGTTCAGCGGCGAGCGTCACCAGTTCCGCTTCCTTGTCGGCGAGCACGTTTTCGGTTTCACGCAGCGTATCGCCGCGGATATCGAATTGCCCTTCGACGGTGCGAAGTCTTTCGGCCAGCGTCTTGTTGCGCTCATCAAGCGCAACGATTGTCGAGACCTTATCCCCGATCTCGCTTCTCAACCGCGCAATGGTACCCGTCTTGTCGCCGATCTCATTCTTCAATTGCTTGATCGCGTCTGTCTTCTGCTCGAGCTCGGCGAGCCTCGACATCGTTCTGGCTTTCATTTCCGTCAGGCTTTTTTCGAGCTGACGCGTCGACGTCGCAAGCTTGCTGCGCAACTCATCCTTGTCGGCGCGCATCTCGGCCGGCGGATAGGGCGCGGCCGCAACGATGCGGTCAACCGACCGGCGCAGCAAGCGCTTAAAGACCAGCGGGACAATCAACAGTCCGGGCAATGCCGCGGACAAGAATCCGATGCCGAAATCTATTGCCGTTTCGATCACGATACCGAGCCCGAACTCTGCAGGACGCCCCGGCGAGGACTATGCCATGCAGGTTCGGGCTACACCACGTTCTGCTGCTGTTAACCTAAATCGCCGCCGCGACCGGGCGCCGGCGATGCCTCGCTATTTCGCGTATTTGCCGCCGGTCTGCTTGGTATGCACGCCTTCGCCGCCGCTCTCTTTGTGCTGCAGCCGGGTGATACGCGCCCAGGTGCGCTTGAGCGGATCGCGCACAGTGATGTGCAGCGTGCCGCAGCCTTTGCAAGAGAGCTCGATCCTGTCGCCATCCATGAACGGGTTGAGCCCGCGATGGTTGGTGCCGGTGGCCAAAATATCGCCGGGCTCGAGCGTGTGAATCGAAGTGACCCATTCGATGCAGCGCGGAATCTTGTGCGCCATATCGTTGGTGTTGAAGTTCTGATACACGACGCCGTTGTTGGTAAGCGTGATCTGCAGGTTTTGCGGATCCTTGATTTCGTCGGCGGTGACGATATAGGGACCGATCGGCGCGAAAGTGTCGCGCGACTTCATCTGATAGAAGACGTTGGTCGGCGGCACCACGCCGCGGGCGGAACCGTCGATGAAATTGGTGTAGCCAAATACATATTTCATCGCGTCCTTGGCCTGCACGTGCGAGGCCTTCTTGCCGATGACGACAGCGATTTCCGCTTCGCCTTCGAACACGCTCGCCGCCATGTCGGGCAGCACCATGGTGCCGCGGTCGCCGATGATCGCGCTCGGCGATTTCATGAAGGCATTGATCGGGGCGGGCTCCGGCAGGGTGCCGTCCTCCATGTAGTTGACCGCCATGCAGATGATGTTCTCCGGCTTCGGCAGCGGCGGCCGGAGTTTAACTTTGCTGAGCGGCTTGCCTTTGCCCTTCTTCGCGGCGGCGGCGAGCTTGCCTTTGTAGGTGCTCCACTTCTCGATCACGCCGCGGATGACGTCCTGCGGGCCGAGCGCCTTGATGCCTTTGGTCACGGCGGAAACGTCAACGATCTTGTCGTCGACAATCACGCCAAGCTTGTAGTCGTCAAAAAACGCGAGTTTCATATCAGCTCCTTGGAGTTTCTTTCAAAAGCGAAATCAATCCGTCGGCCGACCGCATATCGGGCAAGCTCCGTTAAGCTTTATGCGTAAGGAGACGGCCGGAAGCAAGCGCGCTGCTAAACCCTATTGCCCGCGCTCCAGCTCCAGAAATCGCGGCCTTCCTCGCGCAGGAAACGCGCCAACACCATGTTGTGCACCTCGGAGGCGCCGTCGACCAGACGGGCGGCGCGGGCGGCGCGGTAGACCCATTCCAGTATCGTATCCTTCGAGTAGCCGCGCGCGCCGTTGAGCTGGATCGCAGTGTCGGCGGCCTCGTGCAGCGTGTCGGCGACGTGAACTTTGGCCATGGAAACCTCCTTGCGCGCGCGGTCGCCGTGGTCGAGCTTCCAGGCCGCGTGCATGGTGAGGAGGCGGCCGATCTGAATGCGCTGTGCCACCTGGCCGAGCTTGATCTGCACGCTCTCGCGGTCGGCGAGTTTTGTGCCGAAGCCTTCGCGGTCGTTGACGTAAGCTTGCGCGATCTCCATGCAGCGCTTGGCTTGCCCGAGCCAGCGCATGCAATGGGTCAGCCGTGCCGGGCCAAGCCTGAGCTGCGTGACTTTCAATCCGTCGCCGACACCGAGCAGAACGTTTTCGTCGGCGACTTCGAGACCGTCGAATTCCAGTTCGCAGTGCCCACCGTGCTCCTCCGGGCCCATGATTTCGATGCGGCGAGCAATGCGCCAGCCCGGCTGGTCGCGGTGATAGAGAAACGCAGTCAATCCACGGCGCTTGTCGTCGGAGGTGCGGGCGATGACGATGAAGTGCGCCGCCTCCGCCGCGCCGGTGATGAACCATTTGCGGCCGCGGATAATCCACTTGCCGCTTTTCTTCTCGGCAAAAGTACGGATCATGGCGGGATCGGAGCCGCCACCGGGCGCCGGCTCGGTCATGGCGAAAGAAGATTTGACTTTGCCTTCGACCACCGGCCGCAACCACCATTCCTTCTGCGCCGGCGTGCCAGCACGCGACAGCAGATTCATATTGCCGTCGTCGGGCGCCGCGCAGTTGATCGATAGCGGGCCGAACAGCGAACGTGCCGCTTCCTCGTAGATCGCCGCCCAGGCGACGATCGGTAGCGCCATGCCACCGAATTCCTTGGGCGATTGCGGCGCCCACAGCCCCGCCTCACGCGCTTTTTCTTGAACCGGCGCAAGCCGCTCGAGCGGGATGTTTTCGTGCTCGGAAAAATTCTCGGGATCGGCTTCGAGCGGCAATACATGCGTTTCGACGAAGGCGCGCGTGCGCTGGCGCAAATCCTCGATTTCAGGCGGAAGGGTGAAATCCATGCGGCGCCTCGTTGCGGTGCGTAGCTCGACCGTCTAATCTTTAGCCTATCGAGCCGATGCGACAAGCGCTTACATTTCGAGGGTTAGAACTGTGACCAACTTTACGCCGATTTCCGCGGCCATCGGCGGCGCATTGATCGGACTTTCGGCGGTGTTGCTGATGCTGTTCAACGGCCGCATTGCCGGCATTACCGGCATCGCCGCGGGCCTGCTCGATCCGGCGAGCCGCGATCGCTCCTCGCACGCGACTTTCATCATCGGCCTCATCGCCGCGCCGCTTTCGGCCATGCTGCTTGGTTATGCCGTGCCAACGCCGCAGATGCCTTCAGGCCTGGTCATTACGGCAGTTGCCGGATTGTTGGTCGGCTTCGGTACGCGGCTTGGCAACGGCTGCACCTCGGGTCACGGCGTCTGCGGAATAGCGCGGCTCTCGCCGCGCTCTATCGCGGCAACGATGATTTTTATGACGACGGCGATCGCTGTCGTCGCGCTGATGCGGCACGGCTTCGGAGGCTGACATCATGCGGACGCTTACGGGCCTCCTCTGCGGTTACATTTTCGGCCTCGGCCTTTTGATCTCGGGCATGATCCAGCCGGCGAAAGTCCTCGGTTTTCTCGATGTCTTCGGTATTCCGGCCGGCGACTGGGACCCGAGCCTCGCGGTCGTCATGGCGGCGGCGCTGGCCGTCACGGGCGCGGGTTACGCGCTGCTGCGGCCGCGCGCGCCATTGTTCAACGCAAAGTTCCAGTGGCCGACGCAAACCGCTGTCGATCGCCCGCTGGTCGCGGGCGCGATCCTGTTCGGTATCGGCTGGGGCCTAGTGGGATTATGCCCAGGTCCCGCGATCGAAAATTTGGCGACGCTGTCGCCCGGCGTGATCGTATTCGTCATATCGATGGCGATCGGCATGGCAGCACACGGTTTCTGGCAGGCGCGGCGTGTGGCAGCGCCGCACGGCGATCTTACCGGGGCAAAAACCGCTGACGGCTGAAGCCTCTATCGCGGCAGCTTCATTTCTGCCGCCACGGAATACAGGCGCAGCTCAGGGGTTATAATCACGGCGGCGGGGTGAACCCCAAGGTGATCATCATGACTCGAATCGTATTGGCAATCGCCGGCGCGGCGGCGCTGTTGTGCCTGGGCATGCCGTCCAGCCACGCCGGTTATGGCGAGGCGCCGTGGTGCGCGGTGATCAATATCGGTACCGGCGAAATGTACTGGGACTGCCAGTATCAGACCTTCGAGGCTTGCGCACCGAACGTCATCGCCGGCAATCGCGGTTTTTGTAACGTCAATCCACGCTATAGGCCGGTCGCGTCGGCCCCTGCCAGGCATTATGTGCGGCATCACCCGCATGTGCGGCATCACCCGCCGAAGCATTCTTAGAACAATACGCCCGCGCTGTTTGCGACGGCCGGTCGACGCTTTCGCCGAGATCGGTGAAGTGGTCGTTGCTGCGCCAATGTGACAATGCGAGAATGACCCGGACCGACCGGACGACGGGGTTTCATGCTCGATTCGTCGCAAAATGCATCGCCGCAATTCTCCCTCGACGCCGACCAGACCGCCGCGCGCGATATGGCGCGCGCCTTCGCCGAGGAGCATTTCGCGCCGCACGCGCTCGCCTGGGACGAGGGCAAGCACTTTCCCGTCGCCGAGATGCGCCGGGCCGCAGCGCTTGGCATGGGCGGGATCTTCATCGCTGAGGATGTCGGCGGCTCGGGCCTGTCGCGGCTGACTGCAACCTTGATCTTCGAGGCGCTCGCCACGGGCTGTCCTACGGTCGCCGCCTATATGTCGATCCACAACATGACGGCTTCGCTGATCGACGCCTTCGGTACCGAAGAACAACGCCAAAAATGGCTGCCGAAATTGTGCACCATGGAGCTGTTGGCGAGCTATTGCCTCACTGAGCCAAGCGTGGGATCGGACGCCGCAGCCTTGACCACACGCGCGGTGTGCGACGGTGACCATTACGTCCTCAACGGACAGAAGCAATTCATCTCCGGCGCCGGCGCGGGCGATCTCTATGTGGTGATGGCGCGGAGCGGCGGCGAAGGCGCGTCGGGTATTTCGGCGTTCATCGTGCCGGGCGACACCGCCGGCATCTCGTTCGGCGCCAACGAGCGCAAGATGGGCTGGAACGCCCAGCCGACCCGTGCGGTCATTTTCCAGGATGTGCGCGTCCCGACCGGCAACCGGCTCGGCGAGGAAGGATTCGGATTCAAGATCGCGATGGCAGGCCTCGACGGCGGCCGGCTTAACATCGCCGCCTGCTCGCTCGGCGGCGCGCAAGCGGCGCTGGAAAAAACGCTGGCCTATATGAAGGAGCGCACGGCCTTCGGCAAACGGCTCGAAGAGTTCCAGGCGCTGCAATTTCGTCTCGCCGATATGGCGACCGCGCTCGAAGCCTCGCGCGCCTTGTTGTGGCGCGCCGCCGCGGCGCTCGATCGCGGCGAAGCGGATGCGATGGCGCTCTCCGCCATGGCCAAGCGCTTTGTTACCGACAGTTGTTTCGATGTCGCCAATCAGGCGCTGCAATTGCATGGCGGCTACGGCTATCTGTCCGAATACGGCATCGAGAAGATCGTGCGCGATCTGCGCGTGCACCAGATTCTCGAAGGTACCAACGAGATCATGCGCCTCATCGTGGCGAGACACCTTGTCGGCCGATGAGCGAAGCGCTGGTGCAAGACGGCGACCTTATTATCCGTGAACTGGGCGCGCTGCGGCGGATCACACTCAATCGGCCGCAGGCGCTCAACGCGATCACGCTCGATATGGCCGAGACCATGACGGCGTTCATGGGCGAATGGGCCGACGATCCGACCGTCGGCGCTGTGCTCATCGACGGCGCCGGCCGCGCCTTCGCTGCCGGCGGTGACATCCGCGCACTGTACGACGCGGCGAAGTCCGGCGGTTCGCTGCCCGCACGATTCTGGGCCACCGAATACAAGCTCAATGTGCTGATCGCGCGCTATCCGAAACCGGTGATCGCGATCATGGACGGACTGGTGATGGGCGGCGGCGTCGGGCTTTCGGCGCACGCCGCGCATCGCGTCGTCACCGAGCGCTCCGCGGTCGCCATGCCGGAAGTCGGCATCGGATTCTTTCCCGACGTCGGAGCGTCTTTTCCGTTGGCGCGCGCCCCCGGATGCGTCGGTGCCCACCTTGCCCTTACCGGTACCCGCGCCGGCGCGGCCGATGCAATCTATTGTAGGCTTGCGGATATTCATGTGCCGGCAGCGAAACTCGCAGAGATTCCCATTCTCCTTGCCGATTGCCGCACCGGCGACGACGTAAACGCGCAATTGGGCGCGCTATCGACGTCCCCTGCCCCCGGTGGCTTGGCTGCCGCGCGGCTTTGGATCGACCGCTGTTACAGCGCCGAGCGCGTCGAAGACATTGTCGATCGCCTGCAGGCCAGCGGCGAAGAGACCGCGGGCGCCGCGCTCGACGCGATGCGCAAAGCTTCGCCGACCTCGCTCAAGATCACACTCCGCAACTTACGTGAGGCGGCGTCGTTCAAGCGCGTTGAGGAGTGCTTCCAGCAGGATTACCGTATCGCCCTGGCCTGCATTGCCGGCCACGATTTCATCGAGGGCATCCGCGCGGCGATTGTCGACAAGGATCGCAACCCGGCGTGGCGCCCTGATAAACTCGCAGCGGTGACGCCGGAGATCGTCGCGCGCCACTTTCAATCCGTCGGTGAGCTTGAGCTGAAATTCGAAACGTGAGGAGGACTTCCATGCCGGCAATCGGTTTCATCGGTCTCGGCAACATGGGTGCGCCGATGGCTGCTAATCTGATCAAGTCCGGCGAGCACGTTCGCGGCTTCGACCTGGTGCCGGCATTGTGCGAAGCTTCGGCCCGCGATGGCGTGCAGATCGTCGCCTCCGCCCAGAGCGCCGTCGAGGACACCGACGTCGTCATCACCATGCTGCCGGCGGGCGAGCACGTCTTGGCGGTGTGGAACGACATCGTGCCGCGGGCGCGGCAGGGCACGCTGTTCATCGATTGCTCGACGATCGACGTGGCAAGCGCCCGCAAGGCCCATGCCTTGGCGGCGGCGAGCGGCATCGCCACGCTCGATGCCCCGGTCTCGGGCGGCGTCGGCGGCGCCAAGGCGGCAACACTGACTTTCATGGTCGGCGGCACCGAACACGCCTTCGCGCGCGGCAAGCCGATCCTTGAGCGCATGGGCAAGCGCATCGTCCATTGCGGCGAAGCCGGTAACGGCCAGGTGGCGAAAATTTGCAACAATATGGTTCTCGCAGCATCGATGATCGCCCTCGGCGAAGCCTTCGTCATGGGCGAAAAGCTCGGCCTGTCGCACCAGGCGCTGTTCGACGTCGCCTCGGCATCCTCGGGCCAATGCTGGGCGCTCACGAGCTACTGCCCGGTGCCCGGACCGGTGCCCACAAGCCCGGCGAACAACGATTACAGACCGGGCTTTGCCGCCGCCTTGATGCTCAAGGATCTCAAGCTCGCGCGCGAAGCTGCAAAATCGGTGAAGGTAGAGAACGCCATCGGCGCCCATGCCGCCGAAATCTACGAAAAATTCGCACAGCGCGGCCACAGCGGAATGGATTTCTCAGGCATCATCAATTTCATTCGCGCGCGAACGAATTAATGAATGAAAACGGGCGCGACCGACCCGCAGTATGCGCTAAGCCGAAAACGAAGTGCTTACCGACGCGACAATAAGAATCTTCCGGCCGTCATGGGTAGGCGCCTAGAAACCAGGCGCGCCGTCGAACTCGAACGGGAATTGCCAACCGGTCGGCATGCAAAACATAGAGAAGCCAAGACGATAGCGCCGGCCTCGACTTGATCGTCCGGTCGCATTACGTTGCGCTGCGGATTTGAATTGGTGCGGAAAATAATACCACCGACTGATCCGGGCAATGGCGCCGGGCGAGCGCTACGGCAACGGAGAGATCTTGCAGGCCAGGACTTCGCGCGCATTTTGGCGGCTATTTGTGGGTGCGCCAATAAGTGTGCTTGTCCTTGCGTCCCTTCCCGCATCCGCACAAACGCCGTCCGACTTCGCCGGCAATCTCGGTCCGTTTTATCAAGGTATTTTGGGGCGGCCGTCGGACCTCAATAACACGCTGCAATAGGCCGCCGCGGCGTCCGCCGACGATGTCGAATCCGCGATCGGCACCTATGAGCAGCTGTTGTTCTACAATCCGACGCTGTCGCGCGTGCGCTTCGAACTCGGCGTGCTCTATTTTAGGCTCGGCTCCTACGAAATGGCGCGCAGCTATTTGCAATCCGCGCTGCAGATGCGCGACATCGCGCCGGATTTAAGCGAGCGTGCGCAGGACCTGATCGAGGTCATCGACAAGAAGCTGCAGGTCGATCAGTTCACCGGCTACGTGCAAACCGGACTCGCCTACCAGAGCAATCCCGGGGCCGGCCCGGGGGTGCAGCCGGTCTTGGCATCGGGCCGCGCCTTCAACAGCAGTTTTTTCTCCAAGCCAGACGGGAATTGGTTCGGCGCCTTCGGACTCAATTACGTGCACGATTTCGAGGATCAGAACGCCGATACGTTTGAAGCCTCGGCCGTTGGCTATGACGCGCAGGAGTTCAGGCTTCACCAATTCGACGTTGGCGTTTTGGAATTGCGCGCCGGCCCTCGCTTCGGCATCCCGACGGGAGACCCGAAAACGAGCCTGTCGATCAAGCCGTATCTGGTCGCTACCGGCGCCGTGTTGGCGGATGCGCCGTATTATGGCGGCCTGGGCGGCGGCCTCACTTTGCACACCAATCTCGGCAATGTCGCGCTCGACCCTTATGCCGAAATCGTGCAGCAGAGCTTTCGCAATTCGAGCTTCTATCCGCTGGCCAGCGGCCTAAGCGGCACGCTGTCGACCTATGGGCTGCAGGCCTCTGGGCCGGTGGCCAACAGCGTAAGCTGGCAGTCGCGGCTCGGTTTCGGCCACGCCAGCGATCAGTACGGGCCCTATAGCTACGACGTTTACGCAGCCGACTTTTGGCTGCCGTGGAATTTCTCGTTCCCCGGTGACGGGCGCGTTTGGACGCTGATCCCCTCGGCCGGCGTCAGCCGCTGGCTGTATTCCGCTCCCGATCCGAACATCGATCCCACGCAAACGCCGCGCAGCACCGAATGGCGCGTCGGCCTCGGCTTGGAGATTCCGCTGTGGAAGCACCTCGTGCTGGGCACGCTGGTGCAATACCGCGCCGATCAATCCAATATTCCGGCCTTCACGATGCACGACCTTTCCGTCTCTGCCGGACCAACGTTCAAATTCTAAGAGGCAGGCCATGAGCGCTTACAGAATTGCGGCTGTGTTGCTGGCAATGACCGCTCTGGGCAGCCTACCCGCCGTGGCGCAGCAGGTCGGCACCGCTACGGCGGTCAATCCGCTGTCGGAGAGCACGCCGCCCGGCGCCGCGACGGCGCCGCTGACCGTTGGCGCGCGCATCATTCACAAGGAACGCATCCATACGACGCCGACCGGGACGGTTCAGCTCGCCTTTCTCGATAAGAGCACGCTGAGCATCGCACCCAACACCAGCATCGTGATCAATGAATTCGTTTACGACCCCGATTCCGGCAAGGGTCACATGCTGACAACGCTGACCCAAGGCGCGCTCCGCTTCGTGGGCGGCGCGCTGAGCCACGCCGGCGAGGCGTCGATCGCCACACCGGCCGCCGCTGTCGGCATCCGCGGCGGAACGGTCACCATCGTGATCGATCAGCATGGCGTTCACGTTATTGATCAGTTCGGGATCGTCACCATCCACAACGGCGCCGGCACGACGGTCTTGAGCCGTCCCGGCTTTGAGGTGACGGTGCTGAGCTGGAATACGCCGCCGGGTCAGCCCGAACGAGTGACTCTCTCCGAGATCGACCACTTGCTCGTCTTACTGACGAGCAAGCCGGGACAGAACGGCGGCGTACCGGGCCTGCACACCGTAGATATCGGTGAGTGCGGCGTGCTGGGACTGCGCAGCAATAATTGTCCCGATACACCGTGGGTGCCCACCGACTCCGGCTTGAACAGCGCCAATCAGATCATCACGCAGGGCACGCAGTTCGGAACGAGCACAACCCAAACGGCGGGCCGCCGCGTTACTCACTGATTTAATTGTCAATAGCCGCCAATGCGTCGTCACCGGCTGGTCCAGATCAATATGAGGCCTGAGATCAGCAGCAGCGTCATGATGACGCGCGAATAGTTGCGGTCGGCGATGCGCCGATAGATGAGCCCACCGAGTTGCGCACCGACGATGGTTCCGGGCAGCGCCACGATCGCCGCCACCGCGACCTCGCGCGTCAGAAGCCCCGAAACGGCATGCGAGATCAGCGCCAGCGACAGGATCGCGATATTGAAGATCTGCAGGACACCGCGGCGGTGCTCTTTGCTCCAGCCGCGCACGTCGGTCCAGACCGCGGGGAGTACGCCGGACAGGCCGGCGATACCGCCGAGGATGCCGCCGGCGAAGCCGACCACGCAATCCGCGACGCCGCCGCCCCATGCGATCTTCATCTGCGCCCGGCGCATCAACACGTAGCTCGTATAGCCGACCAGGAAGACGCCGATCCCGATCTTGAACAGTCTCGGGTCGATGTGCGGCAGGAGGTAGGTCCCGATCGGCACGCCGAGCAGGCCCGGCACGACGAAAGCGAGAACGTATTCCCAGCGGATGGTGCGCCAGATCATTGGTAGCGTCTGTAGCTGCGAGATGGTCGAGCAAAGAATCACCAAACTTGCCGCGACGGTCGGCGGGATCGCGTAGAGCCAGATTCCGAGCACGGTGAGCGCAGTGCCGAACCCGGTCAGGCCATTGACCAGGCCGCCGGCCAAGGCGCCGGCCAAGACAATCAACATCTGCGCTGGTGCCATCGTGCTAGCCGCGCAGCGCAACCATCTGACCGCCATCGGCGACGATGGTGGCGCCGGTGATGAAGCGGCCGGCGTCGGAGACCAAGAGCAAGAGCGGCCCGTCGAGGTCGCGTTCCTCGCCGAAGCGGCCGATCGGGATTTCGCGCTTGAGCGCCGCGCCGCGCGCGCTCTGCAGGTAGTCGCGGTTGAGCTCGGTGACGATCCAGCCCGGCGCAATGGCGTTGACGCGGATGCCCTCGAATGCGAGTTCGAGCGCCAGCGCCTTGGTGAGCTGGATCACGCCGGCTTTGGCGGTCGCATAGGCGATGACGCCCTTGTCGACACCAAAGCCGAGCACGGAAGCGATATTGACGATGGCGCCGCCGGTGCCGGCCGCCAGCATGCGTCGCGCCGCCTCCTGCGCGCAAAAGAACACCGCGTCCAAATTGGTCGACAAAATGCGCCGCCATTCCTCCTCGGCAAGCTCGACGGCGCGCCCGGAGCTGACCACGCCGGCATTGTTGACGAGAATGGTCACCGTGCCGAAGGCCTGCTCCGCGGCATCGAATGCCGCCCGCATCGCCGCGCGGTCGCGCACGTCGGCCTCGGCCACCAGCGCCCTGCCGCCGGACTTTTCGATCCGGGCCTTGAGCGCCGCGAGGCGATCGGCGCGCCGCGCTGCCAGCACCACCGATGCGCCATTTTCTGCCAAAACCTCGGCGAAACGCGCGCCAAGCCCGCTCGATGCGCCGGTCACCAGCGCGACCCTGCCGTGAAGACCGAAGATATCTGACGCCGCCATAGGTTCCTCTTAAAAGTCACACGCGCGGCGCGTATTCCGCCGACCCCGCCGGCCGTACTATAATGTGACTTCGCCGCCGCCGCGAACCCACACTGCAGGAACCTTTGCCATGGCGCACGATCACGAAGACCACGATCACGACGGCCATCATCGCGACCACGGCTCCGAGCTCTCCGAGATGCAATTGCGCGTGCGCGCGCTGGAAACCGTGCTGGCCGAGAAGGGCTATTTCGACCCGGCCGCGATCGACGTCATTATCGAAGCCTACGAGACCAAGGTTGGGCCCCATGTCGGCGCGCGCGTGGTCGCCAAGGCGTGGAGCGATCCGGCGTTCAAGCGGTCGCTGCTGGCCGATGCCAGCAATGCGGTGGCCCCGCTCGGCCTGCTCAACCGTATCGGCGATCACCTGATCGCGGTCGAGAACACGCCACAGCAGCACAACATGATCGTCTGCACGCTGTGCTCCTGCTATCCGTGGGAGGTGCTCGGCCTGCCGCCGGTCTGGTACAAATCGGCGCCCTACCGGTCGCGCGCGGTCAACGATCCGCGCGGCGTGCTGGCCGATTTCGGCGTCACGCTGCCGGCCGGTACTGCCATCCGCGTCTGGGATTCCACCGCCGAGACGCGTTTTCTGGTCCTACCGATGCGGCCTGACGGCACCGAGGGCTGGAGCGAGGAAAAACTCGCGGCATTGGTCACACGCGACAGCATGATCGGCACCGGGCTGCCCAAAAATCCGAAGGATGCGTGATGGACGGCATTCATGACATGGGCGGCATGCACGGTTTCGGCAAAGTCGAGCCGGAGAAGGACGAGCCGGTTTTCCATGCGGAGTGGGAAGCCCACTGCCTCGCGCTCAACCGTGCCATGGGCTACACCGGCATCTGGACCATCGACCAGACACGCGCCGGTATCGAAGAACTCCCGCCCGACATCTATCTTTCGAGCTCCTACTACAAGAAATGGGCGGTACGCCTGGAGAACCTCATCGTCGCGCGCGGCCTCGCCGATGCCGACGAGATCGAGAAGGGCCATGCCCTGCGTCCGGGCAAGCCGCTCAAACGCAAACTCGCCGCAGCAGACGTGCCCAACACCCTGACGCGCGGATCCTACGCCCGTCCGGCGCAAGCACCGGCACGATTCGCGCCCGGGGAACGCGTGCGCACCAAAAACATCCACCCGGTGACGCACACACGTTTGCCGCGTTACGCCCGCGGCAAAACTGGCGTGATCGAGGCAATACGCGGCTGTCACGTCTTTCCTGACAGTGCCGCTCTCGGCAAGGGCGACAACCCGCAATGGCTCTATACGGTTTTGTTTGAGGGCCGTGAGTTATGGGGCGACAATGCTGAGCCTTCGCTCAAGGTCTCGATCGAGGCGTTCGAGCCCTATCTGGAGCCGGCATGAGCAGCAAAGCTACCGCGCAACGCGCGACCCAGGCCGTGCCAGGCATCCCGCGCAATGCCGAAGGCCCGGTGTTCGCCGCGCCGTGGCAAGCCGAAGCCTTCGCGCTGGCGCTCCAACTCCACGACCGCGGCGTTTTCGCCTGGACGGAATGGGCGGCGACGCTCGGCGACGAGATCAAAAGAGCGCAGGCCGCCGGCGATCCGGACACCGGAGAAACCTATTATCATCATTGGCTTGCAACGCTGGAACGGGTCGTTGCCGCCAAAGGTCTCACCGATCTTGATACGCTGACACGGACGCGCGACGCGTGGGAACGCGCTTGCGAACGCACGCCGCACGGCGCCCCGATCGAGCTAAGCCCGGAAGATTTTGCAAATTGAACTCTTCACCATTGGGAGGAATGTATGTCAGGTCAGACCGTAAAAATTCGCGCGAGCGGCGGCGGCGAATTTGACTGCTATCTCGCCGTTCCTAAGACCGACGCACCGGCACCTGCAATGGTGCTGGCCTCCGCCATTCACGGCGTCGATGCCGACATCCGCGCGATTGCCGATGAGTTCACCGCCGACGGCTACATCGCCGCCGCGCCCGACCTGTTCTGGCGCACCGTGCCGGGACCACTGCCGCGCAGTGACGAGCGCTCCAAGACGCGGGCGCAGCCGCGGCTGGAGCGGATCAAGACCGGCGAGGAAGACCTCGCCGACACCCTCACCTTTCTGCGCAGCTTGCCGCAATTCAATCGCAAAGCCGCGGTGATGGGGTTCTGCTACGGCGGACCCTATGCGATCATCGCCCCGAAGCGCCTCGGCTATGCCGCGGGCGTTTCGTGTCACGGCACGCAACTCCTCGACTACATCGGCGAACTCGAAGGCGTGGACGCGCCGGTCTGCATCATCTGGGGTGACAAAGACCACGCGGCGCCGGCGCCGGTGCAGGAAGCCTATCGCGCCATCGCGCCGCGCTTCAAAAATCTCGATCTGAATATCTTCTCCGGCGTGTTGCACGGTTACATGATGCCAGCCGCGCCGGAGGCATTCGACCAGAAGACGCGGGATTTTTCCATGGCCCGTGCCAAAGCGATCCTCGGGGGATTGCGCAGCGGAGGGGCGACGCTTCGCCAAGCGTCCTAAAGGCGTTTGAGATAAATTCAATGCATCGCCGTGGCGGCGCGCGGCACCAGCGCGCCGGGATGGCGGATGACGTTGCCGGCCAGCCGGTGCGCCGCGTCGGCGGCTCGCGCCGGATCGCTGCCGGAAAGGCGGGCCGCCAGGTAACCGGCGTTGAAGCCGTCGCCGGCCGCGGTGGCGTCGACCGGCACCATGACTTCGGGTACGGGCACGAATTCCTGGACACTGCCGGTCGCCACCAGCGCGCTGTTGGGGCCGTTCTTGATCACGATCTCGCCGATGCCGAACGCTTGCAGCCGCGCCACCGTCGCCTCCGGGCTTGGGTCTCCCCACAGCACCGCCTCATCGTCAAAGGCCGGCAGCACGATGTCGGCGCGCTTGAGCGCCTCGATGAACACGGCGCGCGTGCGCTGCAGATCGCCTTTCCAGCCGCGCGGCCGGAAATTGCCGTCGAACGCTATTTTGGCGCCCTGCTGCCGCGCCACTTCAAGCACGGCGAACAACCGGCCAAGTCCATTGGTCGAATACAGCGACAATGTGATGCCGGAGAAATAAATCAGCCGCGCCGTCGTCAGCGCTTCTGCAATTCTCATCCAATCGGGCAGCTCGAACAGTTCCCGCGCCGGCGCCCCCTCCTCCCACCTGCGCACGGTCCGCGCCCCAGCGGCGGCGCTTTCGATCAGGCACAGAGCCGGCAAGCGGCCGGGCACGCGCAGCATCAGATTTGACGCGACGCCTTCCGCAGCGGCGAGCGCCACCGCGCTGTCGGAATAGGGATCGTCGCCGAGAGCAGTGGCGAAGGCCACGTCGATACCGGCGCGCGCCAAGTAAATCGCGGTGTTGAACGTATCGCCGCCGCAGGCCAGCGCAAACATGCCCTCCATCTCACGCGTCAACTCAATCAACACTTCGCCGATGCAAATGGCGCGTCCGATCTGCTCAGTCATGCCATTGGCCTCCAACGACCTTCGCCCCCGGGGCGAGAGCGACGCCGCCTTATGGGAGCCGGCCCAAGGCTTGGCAACACAGGTTTGGCGAGACAATCCGCAACCGTCTGGCATCCGTCATCGCTAATGTTATATTGTAACAGTTACCGGCCCGGAAGCTCATGACGCATCACCACCACCAAGGGGGCGAACCACACCCCTCGCCGGCGATTTCGCCGTCGCTGTTGCGCCTCTCGGCGGGCGGGCAACTCGCCGTCGCGGGCGTGTTGGTGGCGCTGATCTGGGCGGCCTATGTGTGGGCAACCCGATGAGCGCGATGCCGGTATTGCGATTCCACAATCTCACCCTTGGCTATGAACGCCATCCGGCCGTGCACCATCTTGACGGCAAGGTGGAGGGCGGCGCGCTGGTCGCTGTTGTCGGCCCGAACGGCGCCGGCAAGTCGACCTTATTCAAGGGCGTGGCCGGCGTGGTGGCGCCGCTCGCCGGATCGATCGAGCGCGACGGCCTCGACACCCACGACATCGCCTATCTGCCGCAGGTGCCGGACATCGATCGCTCATTTCCGATTACCACGTACGACATGGTGGCCATGGGACTGTGGCGCAGCCGCGGCCTGTTTGGCGGTATCGGCGGCAAGGATCAGCAGATCATCGAGGGCGCCATCGCCGCCGTGGGCCTAACCGGCTTCGAGCGGCGCGCCATCGGCACGTTGTCGGGCGGACAGATGCAGCGCATGCTGTTCGCGCGGGTGTTGGTTCAGGACGCGCGCCTGATCGTGCTCGACGAACCGTTCGCCGCGGTCGATGCCAAGACCTCGGCCGACCTTCTGGGTCTGATACGGCGCTGGCATCGAGAGCGGCGCACCGTGCTGGCGGCGTTGCACGATATCGAACTGGTGCGCGTGAACTTTCCGGAGACTTTGCTGCTGGCCCGCGAGCCGGTGGCGTGGGGCGCTACGGCGAGCGTCCTGACCGCGGAGAACCTCAATAAAGCCCGCCTGATGTGCGAGGCCTTTGACGAGAGCGCCGAAGCCTGCGCCGTGTCTGAGGTTGCCTAGCCGCTATGTTCTCACATTATTTTCTCGAACCCTTCGGCGACACTGCGGTCCGCCATTCACTGGCGGCCATCCTGGCATTGGCGCTCGGCGCCGGCCCGATCGGCGTGTTCCTGATGCTGCGGCGCATGAGTCTGATCGGGGACGCGATGTCGCACGCCATCTTACCGGGGGTCGCCATCGGTTTTCTTGCCGCCGGCCTGAGCGTTTTTGCCATGACGCTCGGCGGACTTGTCGCCGGCCTTCTGATCGCGCTCTTGGCCGGAGCCGTGAGCCGAGCCACCGCCTTGCAAGAAGATGCGTCGCTTGCCGTGTTCCTACTCGTATCGCTGGCCTTTGGCGTCGTGATCGTGATCGTCAACGGCATCGACATCGAACAGCTCATGACGTTCCTGTTCGGCGAAGTGGCGGCGAAGATGAGCGCCGAAAAGCTCCTGGTCATTGCCGTCAATGCAACGATCAGTCTGGTCGCGCTGGCGCTGATCTATCGGCCGCTGGTGCTCAGCTGCGTCGACCCGGGTTTCCTGCGTTCGGTGAGCCGCGCCGACGGCATCGCGCATCTGACCTTTCTCGCGATATTGGTACTTAACCTGATCAACGCCTTCCACGCGCTCGGCACGCTGCTCGGCGTCGGCGTCATTATCATTCCGGCCGCCACCGCCAGATTTTGGACGCGCGATATCTCGACGATGATCGTGCTGGCGACCGTAGTCGCACTCTTGTCCGGCTTCGCCGGAGTGCTGTTTGCCTTTGACTTGAGCATCCCCTCCGGCCCCGCCGTGACGCTGGTAGCCGGATTGCTCTACGCCGGCTCGGTCCTATTCGGGCGGGTCGGGGGGATTGTCTGGCAGGCATTTCCCGGCCAGCACCTGCAGGCCTGACGCATGCCGGAACGCCTGAGATATTCTCCCCGAGCGACCGTTAATTCGGTTTCAGCATCGCCACCAGGCGTATTTTTTCGGCGACGTCCTCGGCGATATTTTTGGCGAAGCCGGCGCTGTCGGCAAAATAGTCCGCCGGCTGCAGCGTGTTTTTGACCACCCGTTGCGCGGCGTCGCTCTGCATGATGGCGATGCAGGCGGCTTCGAGTTTATGCGTGACATCGGACGGCATCCCGGCCGGACCCAGCAAGCCACCGAAGCTCAGCGGTGCCACGTCGTAGCCCTGCTCCTTGAATGTCGGCACATTGGGCAGTGACGGATTGCGCGTCTCCGCAAACAGTCCCGGCATCGGCAACCCGCTGCCCGCCGCAGCCGTCAGCGGCACCGCGGCGAAGTCGATCTGCCCGGAGCGCACGTTTTGTATCTCCTCGGCCGGCCCCTTGAACGGCACATCGTTGAATTTGACCTTGGCCTCATCGGCCAATTGGATCATGGCGAGATGCGGGATCGTCGCAATGCCGGGAATGCCCACCGTCATCGCACCCGGCTTTTTCTGTGCCGCCGCGATCAGATCGTGCGCGGTCTTCAGCGGTGAATTCGGCGGCACGACGACGACCTGATCGTTCTTGAACGTCTGGCAGATCGGCGTGAACGATTTGGAGGTATAGCCGACCTCCTTATTGGTCAACGGCTGCACAGTGATCGAGTAGGTCGCGGTGTGTAGCAGCGTATAGCCGTCCGCATTGGCGCGGGCGACGTCGGCGGTGCCGAGAACGCCGTTGGCGCCCGGCTTGTTGACGATGATAAAGGGTTTGCCGAGACGGGCCGAAAAGCCTTCGGCGAGCACGCGGCCCAAAATGTCCGCACTCGAACCAGCCGTGGCCGGCGCGATAATCTGGGCGACACGGTCGGGATAGCCCTGCGCGGCCGCACCGGTCGCGGCGCCGATCGCCATGGCCAGTATCATGGCCATGGTCGCGGTTCGGATCGCCCTGCTGCGCATCGTTTCCTCCACCGTTTTAATCACGGTTGAAAACGATAGTCCAAGGGACAGCGCGATCAAGCCAGAGTCTGGCGGGCTGGACGGCCGCTTTCGGCCGCTGCTGGCAAGGCGTGGCGGATACCTATATAGGAGGGGCCAACGGAGGGACGAAATGACCGACGCTAAAGTCCAAGAAAAGGCCCCGGAAAAAGCCCAGGACAAGGTCCCCGTGACCGTGCTGACGGGCTATCTCGGCGCCGGCAAGACTACGCTCCTCAACCGCATCCTGTCCGAGCCGCACGGCAAGAAATACGCCGTGATCGTCAACGAATTCGGCGAAATCGGCATCGACAACGATCTCGTCGTCGGCGCCGACGAGGAAGTGTTCGAGATGAACAACGGCTGCATCTGCTGCACCGTGCGCGGCGACCTGGTGCGAATTCTGGACGGCCTGATGCGGCGCAAGGGCAAGTTCGACGCCATCATCGTCGAGACCACCGGCCTCGCCGACCCTGCTCCGGTGGCACAGACCTTCTTCATCGATGAGAATGTCGGGCGAAAGACCAGGCTCGATGCGGTGGTCACGGTCGCCGACGCCAAATGGCTCAACGAGCGTCTCAAGGATGCGCCGGAAGCCAAGAATCAGATTGCGTTCGCCGATGTCATCCTGATCAACAAGACGGACCTCGTTTCACTCCAAGAGCTCGACGACGTCGAAGCGCGGATTCGCGGCATCAATCCCTACGCCAAGCTGCATAGGACGCAGCGATCGCAGGTTCCGCTCGACGCGGTGCTGGGCCGCAACGCCTTCGACCTCGACCGCATCCTCGATCTGGAGCCGGCCTTCCTCGAAGGCGACGATCACGATCATGACCACCACCACGATCATGACCACGGTCACGGACATGATCACGATCATCATCACGACCACGGCCACAAGTCCGCCCATTCGCATGGCGGGCTCAAGCATTATCACGACGAGGAGATGCAATCGATTGCGCTCAAAAGCGACAAGCCGCTCGATCCAGACAAATTTTTTCCTTGGGTGCAGGACCTGGTGCAGAAGGAAGGTCCGAATATTTTGCGCTGCAAAGGCATCCTGTCGTTCAAGAACGACGACCAGCGCTTCGTCTTTCAGGGCGTGCACATGATCCTCGACGGCGATCATCAGCGGCCATGGGCCAAGGACGATAAGCGCGAAAGCCGTATCGTTTTCATCGGCCGCAACCTGCCGGGCAAGAAGATCACCGAAGGCTTTGAAAGCTGCGCGGCGTAATCTCCCCTCTGTTTTGCAGGGAGCGGATTAGCCCCGACTGATTGCCATGACCGATACCCGCAGCGACACTGTCTCCGTCGTCGAACGCACGCGTGCTATTGACGTCGGCGGCGCGGTTTTTGCCGTGCATTTTCTCGACCGTACCGCCATGTTCGTACTCGACGAGGAAACACTGGTGTTCGCCGAGCCGGGCGGCGAGCTGCGGCGGATGGCGGTGCATGGCGGCGCCATTCTTGCCACCGCGGCCGACGGCGAACGCGTCATAAGCAGCGGCGACGATGGCAAGCTGATCACAACGGATATGGGCTCCAGTCGGGTGTTGGCGAGCGATGCCAAGCATCGCTGGATTGATCATGTTGCGCTCGGCCCCGATGGCGCGGTGGCATGGTCGGCCGGCAAGACCGCGTTCGTGCAGGGCAAAGAATTGCGCGAATTCGAAGCGCCCTCGACGGTTGGCGGCCTCGCCTTTTTGCCGAAGGGTTTCCGCTTGGCGATCGCACACTACAACGGCGCCACGCTGTGGTTTCCCAATGCGCCAGGGGCAACGCCGGAGAAGCTTGAATGGAAGGGCTCACATCTCGGCGCGACGGCGAGTCCCGACGGCCGTTTTCTTGTCACCACCATGCAGGAGCCGATGCTGCACGGCTGGCGGCTGGTCGACCACCAGCATATGCGCATGTCGGGCTACAGCGCGCGCGTGACGTCCTCCGGTTGGACCGTCGGCGGGCGTTGGCTGGCGACCTCCGGCGCGACGCAGCTCATCCTGTGGCCGTTCCAAGCCAAGGACGGTCCGATGGGCAAGCAGCCGCTGCTTTTGGCGCCATCCGAGCATCGCATCGAGGCCATCGCCTGCCATCCCAGGCAGGACATCGTCGCCGCCGGTTACGCCGACGGCATGGTGCTCATCATCCGCATCGATGACGGCGCCGAGATCTTGGCCAAGAAGCCGGGCGACACGCCGGTCAAGGCGCTGGCGTGGAGCGCCGATGGGATGTTGCTGGGGTGGGGGGCCGAAAACGGCGAGGCGGGGGTTGTCGATCTGACGTAACATCGGCGGAACTGCGCCAAGGGCCGGTCGTTATCGTTACGTGAACACGATCGTTAAAATCCTTTTCACTGTCATTTTCATCACCCACGGGCTGCGCTCGTCAGCCCTGGCGCAGGCTCAATCCGGCGAACAGCCCGGCACGACGGCTTGCACGAATGACACAACCACATCGTCCAGCCAGAACCTCAGCGACAAGCTCGCGAAGTCCAACGGCGTCATCTGCCCACCCAATGTCGATCCCGCCATCAAGGCGCCGACGCCGAATGCCGGGAAGATGCCCGTGATTCCACCCCCCGGCAGCCCGGGCGGCAATCCGAACGTTCAGCCGAAATAACTCGCTGTGTCATTGCAAGCGAAGCAGTCAAACCGGATTGCTTCGTCGCTTTGGCGTGGGGGAGGTTCGATCCGCCGCAAGCCGGATCGCTGCTCGCTTTGCGCCTCGCGATAACGGCTCAGATCACATATTGCCGCAGCGGCGGGTAGCCGTTGAAGCCAACCGAGGAATAGGTCGCGGTATAGGCGCCGGCCGCTTCGATCAAAACCTTGTCGCCGATGGCAAGCGACACCGGCAGCGGATACGGAGTCTTCTCGTAGAGCACGTCGACCGAATCGCAGGTCGGTCCGGCGATGATGCAGGGCGAGGTCTCGTCGCGGTCGTGCGTGGTGCGGATCGGGTAGCGGATCGATTCGCCGATGGTCTCGGCCAGCCCATGAAATTTGCCGATGTCGAGATAGACCCAGCGCACCTCGTCTTCCGGGCTGCGCTTGGCGATCAGCACCACCTCAGCCTCGATGATGCCGGCATTACCGACCAGGCCGCGGCCCGGCTCGACGATGGTGTTGGGCAGGTTGTTGCCGAAGTGCTTGCGCAGCGCCTTGAAAATCGCCTTGCCGTAGCTTTCGAGCTTCGGCGTTTTGCGCACGTAGCGGGCGGGAAAGCCGCCGCCGAGATTGACGATGGCGAGCGGGATGCCGCGTTCGGCGCAGGTGCGGAACACCGCCGCCGCCGAGGCCAGAGCGCGATCCCAGGCCTCGACGTTGTGCTGCTGCGAGCCGACGTGGAAAGAGATGCCATAGGGGACGAGCCCGTTCTTATGCGCGTGCTCCAAAATATCGGCAGCATAAGCAGGCTCACAGCCGAACTTGCGTGACAGCGGCCATTCAGCCCCGGAGCCGTCGCAATGGATGCGGCAGATCACCCGGCTGCCCGGCGCGGCGCGCGCCACCTTCTCGACCTCGGCCTCGCAGTCGACCGCGAACAGGGTCACGCCAAGCCCGAATGCTTCGGCTATCTCGCGCTCTTTCTTGATGGTGTTGCCATAGGAGATGCGCTCCGGGGTGGCGCCAGCGGCGAGGACCTGGTGGGTCTCAGGCAGCGAGGCGACGTCGAAGCAGCAGCCGAGCTCGGCCAAGAGCTTGAGAATTTCCGGCGCCGGATTGGCCTTCACCGCGTAGTACACTTTGGTGTCCGGCAACACCTTGGCAAAGTTCTGGTAGTTTTCCCGCACGACGTCGAGATCGACGACGAGGCAGGGTCCGTTATCGGTGCGATGCTTGAGAAATTCGCGGATACGTGTGGTCATGCCACCCAGCTCCCTGATCCGGCAGGCGGCGTAGCCGCCAAGTGAACCTCCTGCGACGGGCGCGGCCCCGCGTCATTGCGGAGCTGCGGACGTCGCCGCGATTGCTGCCTTGGTCCGGATGAGGGAAATCCCGTTCCGCACTGCTGGCAAAGATGGACAAGCCTCTTCGGTGTCCCCGGCATTGGCGCCGGCAGTAACCAAAAAAGCCCTTCCGTCGTTGCTTTAAGCCGCGTCGCCAGTGGAGAGCTGGCATTGCCGGTTTCGCCTCCGGCTGCCGGTCGCGGGTGCAAGGAAGTAGCGTCTCTTCCTTAGGCGGCTGTCCGGCCTCTTGTCCGGATGCCCACCGACCGACACACGGCCACAGGCACGTGCGAAATTGGGCAATCTCGAATTAATCTATTCAGCCGCGCTGTCAAGCGTTTTAGTCCTAACAAGACGTAAAAGCTGCGCGTCGCGGCGGCAGGCGCGCCGCGGCGATCGCTTCAGTCGGCGGTAAACGGCTCGACGTGGTGCGCCGCACGCACGAACTGCACCATCACCGCGATGCCGCAGAGAATAAACAGGCCGTCGAGCACGCGCGCGCCGAGCGCGCCAAGTGCGAACAGGTTGGCGATCGCCCAGCTGCCGGCGAAGGCCGCGCCGAACACCTCGGCGCTGATCAGAATCGCCGCGCTGAGCACCGTCAGCACGTTCGGCCAGAGGATGCGGCGGGGCCGCAAAGGCGTCGAGCTATCCATAGGGAACCCTTTGCAGTTAAGCCGCGTCGCGCGCGGCCTTGGCCGACAACAAGCCGGCCTCGACCAAGGCGGCGCGGATACGCTCGATCTCGGCGCGGCCGATTTTCACGAGCGGCGGCCGCACCGCCGCGCGCGGCAGGCGGCCGAGCAGAACCAAGGCCTCCTTCATGCGGTTATGCATATCGGCCCAGGGCTCGGAATAGAACACTTTGGCCAGCGGATAAATGCGGTCATTGAGGCGGCGCGCCTCGGCGAGGTCATTGGCTTTGACCGCGCGGAACAGTGCAGCCTGCAGGTCGGCGATGACGCTGCCGGAGCCGGACAGGAGCCCGTTGCAGCCGAGCACCAGCGAACTCAGGAGCCAGGCGCTGTGGGTTGAGAGCACGTTGACCGGCCGTTTGAGGCTCTGCAGCTCGCGGACATGCATCTCGTGCTGCGGAATGTTGCCGCACCAGTCCTTGATGGCGCGGATGGTCGGCACCTCCTCGACCATCTTGAGGAGCGTGTCGCGCGGGTAGCCCTGCCCGGTCGCGAGCGGATACTGGAACGCGATCAGCGGTAGGCTCGTGGCGCCGGCGATGCGCTTGAAATGCTCGACCGCCATGGCCGGCGACTGCCCGAGCGTGAACGGCGCCGGCGGGAATACCAGCAACGCCGAAGCGCCGCCTTCCTCTGCCATGCGGGCGATACGCGTGGCTTCCAGGCTGCCGTCGGCCCAGACGCCGTTGACGATCGGCAGCCGGCCGCCGATCTCGTCCTGCGCGATGTCCAGCACGCGGCGCTGCTCCTCGAAGCTGCAGGAGGCGACCTCGGTCGAATGGGCATTGACCGTGATGGCGGAAAGCCCCTCGACCGCCGCGACGTCGGCGAGATGTTTGCGGAAGCCCTTTTCGTCGATCGCCAAATCGTCCGTGAACGGCAGGATGACGGCCGGAATGACGCCGTGCGGCAGATAATGGGCGTGACGGGGCATTTTTCGGCACTCCTTTGGCGCTGCGCTCGCGATGACATATATCACGCCTGCCCCCGCTTTTGGTAAGACCCCAGCCCATGTCCGCATCGACCCAGATTTCTCCTGCCAGCAATCCCTTTTTCGAGACCTGGATCACTCCCGAGGGGGTTCCGCCCTTCGACCGCATCGCGCCCGGGCACTTCCGGGAGGCTTATGCGCGAGCGCTTGCCGAACACGACGCCGAGGTCGCCACTGTCGCGGCGGAGATCGCGCCGCCGAGCTTCGAGAATACCATCGCGGCACTGGAATTGAGCGGCCGAGCGCTGGAACGCGTCGGCAACGCGTTTTGGCTGCTGGCAGGAGCACATACCAACGACGCTTTGCTGGAAATCGAGCGGGAGCTTTCGCCGCAGATCGCCCGGCACTGGAACAATATCCACACCAATGCGCCGCTGTTCGGCCGCATCGACGCGGTGATGCGGGACGCCGATGCGCTCGGGCTTAACGCCGAGCAGAAGCGTGTCACCGAGCGCTATTATACGAGCTACCGCCGCGCCGGCGCCGCGCTCGACGGCGAAGCGAAAAAGCGCCTCGCCGCGATCATCGAGCGGCTCGCCGAGCTCGGCACCGCGTTCAGTCAGAACGTGCTCGCCGACGAGCAGGCCTTTACGCTGCGTCTCGACAGCGAAGCCGAACTCGCCGGCCTGCCCCAGTTCATGCGCGAGACGATGCGCTCACAAGCCCGCGACCGCGGACTTGACGGCTATGCCGTGACGCTGTCGCGGTCGAGCGTCGAGCCATTCCTGCAATTCTCCGAGCGGCGCGATCTGCGCGAAAAGCTCTTTCGCGGCTTCATCATGCGCGGCGACAATGGCGGCCCGACCGACAACAAGGCGCTGATCGCCGAGATGGTGCGATTGCGCGCCGAACGGGCGCGGCTCCTCGGCTATGCCGACTTCGCCCACTACCGGCTCGACGACGCCATGGCGAAGACGCCACAGGCGGCCCGGCAACTCCTCGACGCGGTGTGGGCCCCGGCGCGCGCGCGGGCGCTCACCGACCGCGACGCCATGCAGGCGCTGATTCAAGAAGAAGGCGGCAATTTCAAGCTCGAACCGTGGGACTGGCGCTACTACGCCGAGAAGCTCCGCCAGCGGCAATGCGCCTTCGACGAAGCCGCGATCAAGCCCTATCTCAATGTCGACCGCATGATGGAGGCCGCGTTCTATACCGCGGAGCGGCTGTTCGGCTTGACCTTCGCGCCCGCGGACGTCCCGGTCTGGCATCCCGATGTCCGGGTCTGGGAGGTGATAGGCGCCGATGGCAACAAGGTCGGGCTGTTTTTTGGCGACTATTTCGCGCGGCCCTCCAAGCGCAGCGGCGCCTGGATGACCTCGCTGCGCGACCAGGAGAAGCTCTCGGGCGATATCCGGCCGCTGATCGTCAATGTCTGCAATTTCACCAAGGCCCCCGGCGGCGAGCCGACGTTGCTGAGCTTCGATGACGCGCGCACGCTGTTCCACGAATTCGGCCATGCGCTGCACGGACTTTTATCGGCGGTGACCTACCCGACGATTTCCGGCACCAACGTCGCCACCGATTTCGTCGAATTGCCGTCGCAGCTTTACGAGCACTGGCTGGAACGACCGGAAGTACTGCGTCGCTTCGCCCGCCACTATCAAACCGGCGAGCCGATGCCGGAGGAATTGCTGCAACGGCTCATCGCTGCGCGCAATTTCAATAAAGGCTTTGCCACTGTCGAATATATCGCCTGCGCCATGGTCGATCTCGATTTCCATTCGCTGCCAAAGCCGGAGGACATCGATTCGACGGCGTTCGAAACCAAGGCGCTGTCGCGCATGGGTATGCCCGACGAGATCGCCATGCGGCACCGGCCGCCGCACTTCGCCCACATCTTCTCCGGCGGCGGCTATGCGGCGGCCTATTACAGCTACATGTGGTCGGAGGTGCTCGACGCCGACGCCTTCGCGGCATTCGAGGAGACCGGCGACATCTTCGATCCGGCAACGGCAAAACGGCTGCGCGATTGCATCTACGCCGCCGGCGGCGCGCAGGAGCCGGCCGATGCCTATAAGGCCTTTCGCGGCCGGCTGCCCAGCGCCGACGCGCTGTTGCGCAAACGCGGTTTCGAAACGGCCACGGCGAACTGAGCACCATGGATTTGCACAGCGCGGGCCACCGCCGCGGCGTCGTCTGCGCGCCGCACTTCACCGCCGCCGAAGCCGGCCGCACGGTGCTCGCCGAAGGCGGCAATGCGCTCGAAGCCATGGTGGCCATGGCCGCTGCGATCGCCGCCGTTTACCCGCACATGAACCACCTCGGCGGCGATGGATTTTGGCTGATCCGCGAGACGTCGGGCCGGGTGCGCGCCATCATGGCGGCGGGCCCCGCCGGCGCGCTGGCTAAGCCCGAGCTTTATCGCGACTACGAGACAATCCCGCCGCGCGGTCCGCTCGCGGCGCTGACCGTGCCGGGCGCCGTTGCCGGCTGGACGCTGGCGCTGGAAGCGGCCAAAGCCCATGGTGGAAAATTGCCGCTCGATATGCTGCTCGCGCCGGCAACCGCCGCGGCCCGTGACGGCTATGCGGTGACGCGCAGTCAGGCGCGGCTGACGCAGGAGCACATTGCCGACTTAAAGGATGCGCCCGGCTTTGCCACGACGTTTCTGACGGAGGGCAAGCCGCCGGCCGTCGGCGACAAGCTGAAACAGAGCGTTCTAGCGGCCACGCTTTCGCATCTTGCCCAGGTGGGACTTGACGATTTCTATCGCGGCGACGTCGGCCGCGAGATCGCCGCCGACCTTGAGCGCATCGGCAGCCCGGTCACGCGCCTCGATCTGGAGCGCTACAGAGCGAGCCTTGCCGAACCGTTGCGCGTCACGCTGCCGACCGGCACGGTTTACAACACCGACGCGCCGACCCAGGGCGTCGTGTCGCTGATGATCCTCGGCTTGTTCGCGCGACTGGGCGTGCGGGAAGCCGAAGGCTTCGATCACATCCATTGTCTCGTTGAGGCGACCAAGCGCGGCTTGCGCATGCGCGACCGGGCCGTCACCGATCCGAATTATCTGCCGCATTCGCTCGAGCGCGTGCTCGACGAGCGCACCATCGCCGGCGAAGCGATGAAGATCGATCGCAGCATGGCGGCGCGCTGGCCGCTCGCCGCGGGCGGCGGCGATACGGTCTGGATGGGCGCCGCCGATGGCGGCGGCCTCGTCGTTTCCTACATTCAATCGCTTTATTGGGAATTCGGCTCTGGCTGCGTGCTGCCGGCAACCGGTGTGTTGATGCAAAACCGTGGCGCGAGCTTTTCGCTCGATGCCGGCGCGCTGAATTATCTGCGGCCAGGCCGCCTGCCGTTCCACACCCTCAATCCGGCGCTCGCCGTGCTCAACGACGGGCGGATTATGGCCTATGGCTGCATGGGCGGCGACGGCCAACCGCAGACGCAGAGCGTGCTGTTCACGCGCCACGTCGATTTCCACCAACCGCTTTTCGAGGCAATCGACCGGCCGCGCTGGGTGCTCGGCCGCACCTGGGGCACGCCGCGCACGGCGTTGCGGATGGAGCCGCGCTTCGACGGCAATCTGGTCGATCGACTGGCTGCGGCCGGGCACGACATCGATCTGCTGTCGGAGCCCTATTCCGACGTCATGGGCCATGCCGGCGCCGCAGTGCTGCACCCGGAGGGCACCTGCGAAGGCGTGCACGATCCGCGCGCGGATGGCGGCGCGGCGGGGGTGTGAGGAACCGAGAGATTAGATGCCTCGCGTAGATTAACGCGACATGAGGTCTTGGAATTCCTTGGTGACCCCGGCGTTTTGCTTGGCGATGGCCTGATCCTGCTGATCTTGAAGCGCTTTGGCGGCGGCTTGGAATTCGGCTTGGCGCCCAGCGGCGAGCTGCTTTGCCTCCGTCGGATCGATCGATTTGAACTTCGCCTGCCACGCGCTGCGCAACTGGGCCTTGGTTTTGCTTTGTCCATGATATTCGATGACGGTCGTGTCCGGCGCCGATTTAAGCGCCTGTTGCAATTTTCTGCCGCCCGGCGACTGGTAGGTGATTTTCGCCTTTTGCGCGACGACGCCTGCCGTATCCAATGGCAAATTCATGAAGATGCCGTCGGGCGAACAGCCCTGCGTTGGAATCGACATGATCAGATCGGAATCGGAGGCGGCACCGGTCCCATTATTGCTGAATTTCTGCCAGGATTTCGTGGGAAAATGAATCGTGACCGTGCCGGAGTTTTTATCGTTGCATTCCTCCGCGCTGTCAAAGTCCCAGCCGTAATGAGTCTGAATATTCAGCCAAAACTCCGCACTATTGCCGAAATACAAGCTCAGCCGTAGCGTGGTGTAAGCGGTAATGCGTCGCCGATGTCGCTCCTCCTCTAGCATTTCGCGGGGGTGACCGGTGCAAAATCATTCCGCGCCGTCGCCTCTCTTCTGAATAATAATCCACGATTGCCGGGTAATCTAAGTTTTCCGCTTCTTCGCCCGCGCCCGGGCATCGGCGACGATCTGCTTGAACACTTTCATTTCCACAACGCCCGGCACCCGGAACGTACCGACGATGAAGCCGGGCGTTCCATCAAAACCGAAGGCTTCCGCTTGCGCTTCGTTACGCGCCAATAAATCGTCGATCGTCTTTTGGTGGGCCTGGAGGTCCTTGATCGCCAAGTCGACGTCAACGCCGGCTTTGGCCAGAAGGTCGGCGATGCCCGCCTTCGTGAGCTTGGCATCCGCTCCTATCAGAGCGTCATGGGCTTCGGCGTATTTGTTCTGATATTTTGCCGCCAACGCTATTTCCGCCGCGGCGGTCGACATTGCACCGAAGACCGGCCAGTCTTTCAAGACCAGCCTGATATGGCCGTCTTCGCGCACCAATTGCGCGAGATCGGGCGCCATCTTTTTGCAGTAGGGACATTGATAGTCGAAAAATTCGACGACCGTCAGGTCGCCCGTGGGATTGCCCAAGGACGGGATTTCGGGATCGCGCAGCACGCTATCCCTGCTAAGGATGTCGTCCGGTCGCTCGGCAAACGCGACGGCCGAAAGCGAGCCAAAGGCCACCGCGAGCGCGCAGGCATAGGCGGGCCAAGAGACGAGCCAAGAAGCTCGCTTGCGGCTTGCGGTTGTTTGTTCTGCCCGCATGAATTACCGACCTCGCTGTTTTGTTCGCACTAGCTCGCGCGTCGCTCGACACGATGCCGGGCAGGAATTGCAATACGGAGGGGAGATCACTCCATCGGGCTCAGCCCGAGCTTGTCCATCAGTTCGCGATCGCGGTCCCGGCCGGGATTGGGCGTCGTCAGCAGTTTCGGCCCGTAGAAGATCGAATTGGCGCCGGCGATAAAGCACAGGGTCTGCGTCTCTTCGCTCATGTCCTCGCGGCCGGCGGAGAGCCGCACCACCGAGCGCGGCATCGCGATGCGGGTGACCGCGATGGTGCGCACGAACTCGATCGGATCGAGGACGCCCTCTCCAGCGAGCGGCGTGCCCGCGACCCTGACCAGCATATTGATCGGCACCGATTCCGGATGCACCGGCAGTGACGCCAGTGTCGCAATCATGCCGATGCGGTCCTCGCGCGTCTCACCCATGCCGACGATGCCGCCGCAGCAGACATGGATACCGGCTTCGCGCACGTGCTCGAGCGTGGTGAGGCGATCACGGTAAGTGCGGGTGGTGATAATGTCGCCGTAGAACTCGGGCGACGTGTCGAGATTGTGATTATAGTAATCGAGCCCTGAACTCCTTCAACCGGCGCGCCTGCGGCGCCGTCAGCATGCCGAGCGTCGCACAGGTTTCGAGCCCGAGCGCCCGGACGCCCTCGACCATGGCGCAAACGCTATCGAGGTCGCGGTCCTTCGGCTCGCGCCAGGCTGCGCCCATGCAGAAGCGGCTGGCACCGGCAGCTTTCGCCGCCCGCGCTTCGCCGAGCACGGTATCGAGCGCCATCAATTTCTCGGCGCGCACGCCGGTATCGTAGCGCGCGCTCTGCGGGCAATAGGCGCAATCCTCCGGGCAGCCGCCGGTCTTGATCGACAGCAGGGTGGAAATCTGCACCTCGGTGGGGTCGAAATTCTGCCGGTGCGCGCATTGCGCCTGGAACATCAGCTCCGGGAACGGCAGGTCGAACAGGGCGCGCACCTCACCCCGCGCCCAGTCATGGCGCGGCTGACCCGAGGTCGGCGAATGCAGGGAGCCGTTGGCGGCAAGAGACATCGCAACCAGTGTAGCCCGTGGCAGCGGACGGGGAAAGACGGCCGCTCACGCGGCCGGGTTCTCCACCAGCCGTAGCGGCCGCCGTGCCAGTGCAATCTTGCCCGCACGCAACAACTCGGTGACCTTCGCGGCATCGACCGGCCGGCTGAAGTAGAAGCCCTGGCCGTGCTCGCAACCTGCGGCTAGTAAGAGCCCCCGCTGGCCTTCGGTCTCGATGCCCTCGGCGATGATATCGATGCCGAGCTCGTGCGCCAGGCGGATGGCGGCGCGGACCACCGTCGCACAGCGGCTATCGGCCTCGACGCCGGACACCAGTTCCTGCGTGATCTTGACCCGGCTGATCGGATAATTCGCCAGATCGCTGAGCGACGAATAACCGGTGCCGAAATCGTCGACCGCGATCCGCATGCCAAGCTGGCGCAACCGATTTTGCCTGCGGCTCCCGATTGAATTGTAAAGCGAGACGCGCTTATAGATCGGCAGTGAAAACAGAAAGCCGCCGTGAGCGCCGCCGGTGGTGACCAGCGAAGGAACCGGCGAGAAGCCCAGGCGATCGGCGTCGCGCGAATGCTCGAGTTCAGCGAGCGTATCGGCTTCGGGAGCGCAGATCGAGGCCATACAGCAGGGAGGTCTTCGGCACCGTCGCGTAGAAAATCGGATAGTACTCGCTGCGCTCCGGCGCCGCCGTCATCGCGCCGTCGCGACTCATATCCTTGATAATCCGGAAGGCCATCGAGCGTCCCCAGACGCTCATGCTGGGCGCGCTCGGAATTGAGCACCCGCGGCGCCCAAGACAACGTGGCGATGGCGGCGTTATCGCGCAGCAACGGCCGCGTAAAAGATTCGAATTCATTGCGCCTGATTGGATCGACGGAGCTGTCGAACAGCGCGCGCACCGCTTCTAGCCGGCTCACATATCCGTTGAGGCCGTTCTGCAGGACCATGAAATGATTTTCGGCGAGCACATGAAGGCTGTTATGATTGGCCGGCGGATTTGCTACCAGGCAGCTACGACCCGCCAACAAAATAGGTAGAACCCGGCATGGCCGACACCCCGCCCGACCGTCTCTCGACCGATCCAAGCAGCCCGCATTACGACGCCGCGGTGCTCGAACGCGACGTCGGCGTACGCTTCAAGGGCGTCGAAAAGACCAACGTCGCGGAATATTGCGTCAGCGAAGGCTGGATCCGCGTCGAGGCCGGCAAAACCAAGGATCGCTACGGCAACCCGCTGACGATCAAACTCACCGGGCCAGTGGAAGCGTATTTCAAACACGAGAAGAAGAGTTAACCTGGGCGTCAGTGCAGCGTCGAGCCGCCCTCAATCACGCGAAGCTGGATTTGCCCGATCAGCGCTGCGCGCTCGGCTTCGGCCGCCGCAATCTCCGCCGTCGTTTCATTTGCGGTGCTGCGATTTGAACCCCAGGCGACGAAGCCGCCAAGCAAGGCCGCAGCGGCGCAGGCCATGATCGCCGGATCGAAGGTGATCACGCCGAATAGCAAAGCGATCAGGACGACGCTCCCCGCCGCCACGGCAACTCGGCCGGCCAGATTGAACTTGCGACAGCTCTCAAGCTTTTCGGCAAGCGCCTCGATCCGCGCTTCGAGGCGCACGATCTCGCCGTGCGGGTCGGCGTCCATTGCGAGCGACGCCGGCTACTCCGCCGCCACTCGCGTCGCCGGATCGACCGCTTCGACGCGCGCCGCGCAGAACTTGAACTCCGGGATTTTGCCGAACGGATCGAGCGCCGGATTGGTTAGGAGATTCGCCGCCGCCTCGACGAAGGCGAAGGGAATGAACACCACGCCGTCGGGAATCGCGTCGTCCTGGCGCGCCTCCAGTTCGACCGTGCCACGGCGGGTGGCGACGCGGATCATATCGCCCGGCTTGATGCCCAGCTTGGTGACGGTGCCGCGCGACACGGAGGCGACTGCGCCCGGTTCGATCGCGTCGAGCACGGTAGCGCGCCGCGTCATGGCGCCGGTGTGCCAATGCTCGAGCTCGCGACCGGTGGTGAGGATGAACGGGAATTCGGCGTCCGGCGTTTCGTCCGGCGGCTGCAGCTTGGCCGCAACCAGCTTGCCGAAGCCACCCGGACGGGGGAAGCCCTTGTCGAACACGACGTCGCGGCCAGGCATATCCGGCGCGTCGGCAGGATAGGTAACCGCACTTTCGCGCGACACGCGTTCCCAGGAAATATTGTCGAGCGAGGGCATCAGCGACGCCATCTCAGCATAGATCTCGTCCGGACCCGTGTAGTTCCATGGCAGACCGATGCGCCGGCCGAGCTCTTGAATAAGCCACCAGTCGTGCCGGGTGTCGCCGGGCAGCGGCAACGCCTGCCGTCCCATCTGCACCTGGCGGTTGGTGTTGGTCACCGTGCCGTCCTTCTCCGGCCATGCCGAGGCTGGCAGCACAACGTCGGCATAGACCGCGGTCTCGGTGAGGAAGAGGTCCTGAACCACAAGATGTTCGAGGTGCGCGAGCGCCTCGCGGGCGTGATTGAGATCGGGATCGGACATCGCGGGATTTTCGCCCATGATATACATGCCGTTGATCACGTCGGCGTGGACCGCGTCCATGATCTCGACCACGGTGAGACCCTTCTTTGGCGGCAGCTTGGTCCCCCAGGCGTCCTCATAGCGGGCGCGGATTTGCGGATCCTCGACCGACTTGTAGTCGGGAAAAAACATCGGGATCAGTCCGGCGTCGGAAGCACCCTGGACGTTGTTCTGGCCGCGCAGCGGATGCAGCCCGGTGCCGGGACGGCCGATCTGGCCGGTGATGAGCGACAGGGCGATCAGGCAGCGCGCATTGTCGGTGCCGTGGGTGTGCTGCGAGATGCCCATGCCCCAGAAGATGATCGCCGATTTGGCGCGGGCAAATTTGCGCGCCACGGTGCGGATGACGTCGGCTTCGACGCCGCAGATCGGCGCCATCTCCTCGGGCGTGTAGTCCTTGATGCTCTCGGCAAACTGCTTGAAGCCTTCGACATAAGTCTGGATGTACTGCTCGTCGTAGAGCTTTTCCGACACGATCGTATTGAGCATGCCGTTGAGCATGGCCACATCGGTGCCGTTCTTGAATTGCAGCATATGCGTGGCATGGCGCTTGAGCGCTTGGCCGCGCGGGTCGGCGACGATCATGGTCGCACCGCGCTTTTTCGCCTGCTTGAAGAAGGTCGCGGCGACGGGGTGATTTTCGGTCGGGTTACAACCGATGACGAAGATCACTTCGGAGTTCTTGCATTCGTTGAAGGTGGCCGACACCGCCCCGGAGCCGACGCCCTCCATCAGCGCGGCGACCGACGAGGCGTGACACAGCCGCGTGCAGTGATCGACATTGTTGGTGCCGAAACCGGTGCGCACCAATTTCTGGAACAGATAGGCTTCCTCGTTCGAGCCCTTGGCCGAGCCGAAACCGGCCAGACCCTGCGGACCATCACGATCGCGAATTTTCTTCAAGCCCGCCGCGGCGCGATCGAGCGCCTCGTCCCAACTCGCCTCGCGGAAATGGGTCCATGGATTGGACGGGTCGATGAATTCGTGCGGAATCTTCGGCACGCCGTCCTTGCGGATCATCGGCTTTAGGAGCCGTTGCGGATTGTGCACGTAATCGAAACCGAAGCGGCCCTTGACGCAGAGCCGGTTCTCGTTGGCCGGCCCGTTCTTGCCGGTGACGTGAAGGAGCATGTCGTTTTTGATGTGGTACGTGAGCTGGCACCCAACGCCGCAATAGGGGCAAACGCTGTCGACCGAGCGGTCGGCCCTGCCGGTAAAGACATTGTTTTCGTCCACCAAAGTCGCCGGCATCAGTGCACCGGTCGGGCAGGCCTGCACGCATTCGCCGCAGGCGACGCAAGTCGAGGCGCCCATCGGATCGTCGAAGTCGAACACGATCTTCTCGCCGTGGCCGCGGCCGGCCATGCCGATGACGTCGTTGACCTGCACTTCGCGGCAGGCGCGGACGCAGAGATTGCATTGGATACAGGCGTCGAGATTGACCGCCATCGCCACATGACTGCGGTCCGGCTTCGGCACTTCGGCTGACTTACGCTTCGGGAAACGCCCGGCCTCCACTTTCAGGCGGGTCACCGTCTTCCACAACTCGGAATCCGGATCGTGCGCTACCTGGATTTCAGGCTGATCGGTGAGGAGAAGCTCAGCCACCATCTTGCGCGCGGTCTTGGCGCGGTCGGTCTCAGTCTTGACCTTCATGCCGGGTGACGGCGTGCGGATGCAGCTTGCGGCCAGGACGCGCTCGCCTTCGATCTCGACCATGCAGACACGGCAATTGCCGTCGGGCCGGTAGCCGGGCTGCGGTGAGTAACACAGATGCGGCAAGTTGATGCCGAGCCGGCCGGCGGCCCGGAAAATCGTTTCGCCGTCGCGGATGTCGACCTCGCGGTCGTCTATGGTGAAGGTTTTGGTTGTAGCGACTTCGCCCTTTCCGGCCACCTTATCGGCTGGCGCAGTGTGCGCCACGCCCGGTTTGCCGCCGCCATAGTTTGGGCCGCCGGCGGCGCCTTTTTTGTCGTGGCCGTATCCGGCTGGTTTTTGTGTGTTGCCATCGCTCATAGCATCAGCCTTCGATCACCAATGTCCCAGCGGCTTCTTCAGTTCATCAGGAAAGTATTTTAGCACACAAAGTAATGGATTTGGCGCCGCCTGGCCGAGGCCGCAGATCGAGGCATCGCGCATCAGCGCGGCCAGCTCATCGAGGAGAGCGGGATCCCACGGTCCATTGGCCATCAAATGGGCCGCCTTCTCGGTGCCGACCCGGCACGGCGTGCACTGGCCGCAGCTCTCATCCTCGAAGAACTTGATCAGGTTGAGCGCCACAGCCTTCATATCGTCCTTGTCGGATAGGATGACAACCGCGTGGGAGCCGACGAAGCAGCCGTATTTCTCCAGCGTGCCGAAATCGAGCGGGATGTCGGCCATCGACGCCGGCAGAATGCCGCCCGAGGCGCCGCCCGGTAGGTAACCCTTAAACGTGTGGCCGTCCGCCATGCCGCCACAGAACTCATTGATCAGTTCACGCGCGGTGACCCCGGCGGGGGCCAGCTTGACGCCGGGATTTTTGACCCGGCCGGACACCGAAAAGCTGCGAAATCCCTTGCGCTCGTGGCGGCCCTGCGAGGTGAACCAGGTGGCGCCCTTCTCGACGATGTCGCGCACCCAGAAGAGCGTCTCGACATTTTGTTCGAGCGTCGGGCGGCCGAACAATCCGACCTGCGCGACGTACGGGGGGCGGTGGCGCGGCAGACCGCGCTTGCCCTCGATCGATTCGATCATCGCGGATTCTTCGCCGCAGATGTAAGCGCCGGCGCCGCGGCGAAGGTGGATCTTGGTGTGCGCGGACAGCCCGGCTTGCTCGATCTTGGCGATCTCGTCGGTGAGAAGAAGGATGATTTCGGGGTATTCGTCGCGGACATAAAGGTAGGTGTCGGCAGCCTCGACGATCCAGGCGGCGATCAGCATGCCCTCGATAAAGCGGTGTGGATCGCGTTCGAGATAGTAACGATCCTTGAATGTGCCGGGTTCGCCCTCATCGCAATTGACAGCGAACAGCCGTGGCGCCGGCTCGGCGCGCACCAGCGACCATTTCCGGCCGGTCGGAAAACCGGCGCCGCCCAGGCCGCGCAGACCGGCGTCGCTGACGGTCTTGATAAAATCGTCGCGCGTGCGCTTCCCGGCGATGCAGGCTTTGAGCAGTTCGTAGCCGCCGCTTTTTACGTAGGCATCGAGGGCGATAGGCGTCGGATAGGCATGCGGATGCGCCGGCTTCGCCGCAGCCGCGGTCACTTTCGCTGCGTCCGCTTGCACGACTTGCACATGGCCCACGGCGCAGACCGGCGCGCGATCGCAGGCCCCCATGCATGGCGCGCACACCACGCGGACGCCGGGGCCAAGTGACTTCGGTAATTCGGCGAACAGCCGCTCCGCGCCTTGCAGCGCACAGGACAGCGAATCACACACCCGCACCGTGATCGGCGGCGGCGGCGTCTCGTTTTCCTTCACCACGTCGAAATGGGCGTAGAAGGTCGCGACCTCGTACACTTCGGTGAGCGCGAGCTTCATCTCTTGCGCCAGCGCCGCCAGATGCGCCGCCGACAAATACCCATAATGATCCTGGATGAGATGCAGATGCTCGATAAGAAGATCGCGCTGGCGCGGCCGGTCAGTCAGCAACCCGAGCACTTCGTCCCGGGCTTTTGGATCGACCTGCCGGCCCTTCGGCGTGCGCGGCGGACGGCGTCGCCCGGCGCCCCCGCCCTGCCGGGGGGAAGACCTCGGCGACTGCTCGATCACGCTCATACGTTCTCTCTGTGCGCAAAAGCCATTAGTCGGATCGTCAAACAGGGCCGCCCCGCGGGGAAATCAATAGAGAACGTCTATTGATATGTTGACTTCACCCGGAATAACCGATCACCTATAAAATCCAACATAGTCATTTGGGCTGAATTTTCCAACCAAATCGGTTGCATCGCCCCGGATTCGGACCGTGATCGACAAGCTCGAATTTCTGCTGGCGTTGGCGCGTGAACGCCATTTTGGCAGGGCTGCCGAAGGCTGCGGTGTGACCCAGCCGACGCTGTCAGCCGGGATCAAGCAGCTTGAGGAGAGCCTTGGCGTACTCCTCGTCAGTCGCGGTTCGCGGTTCCAGGATTTCACGCCCGAAGGCCACCGGGTGCTGGATTGGGCGCGCCGTATCATCGGCGATACTCGTGCCATGCGCCAGGAGGTGCAGGCGCTCAAACATGGCCTTACCGGACGGCTGCGGCTGGCCGCGATCCCGGCGACACTCGCCATAATCGAGACACTGACGACGCCATATCGCGAACGGCATCCGGCGGTTCAATTCACTATTCTGTCCCGCAATTCCAAGGAAATTCTCCAGCTCCTGGACAATCTCGAGATCGATGCAGGGGTGACCTATCTCGACAACGAGCCGCTTGGCCGCGTTGCCCATGTGCCGCTTTATCGGGAGCATTACTGCCTGCTCACCGCTGCCGACGCGCCGCTCGGCAACCGCGACAAAGTGACCTGGGCCGAGGTCGCCCGCGTGCCGCTCTGCCTGCTGACCGCCGATACCCAGACGCGCCGCATCATCGACGATCTCGTGCGCCAGGCCGGCAGTGACGCACAGCCGACATTGGAATCCGACTCTATGGTGCTGCTCTACTCTCATGTGCGTACCGGCCGCTGGGCGAGCGTCATGCCGGCGCGGATGGCCACAACCCTTGGTCTCGCCGACGTAGTTCGCGCGATACCGATCGTCGCGCCGGAGGCCACCCACACGGTGGGCCTGGTGATTCCAGCGCGCGAACCGATGACGCCGCTGACCGCAGCGCTCGTCGCCGAAGCGCGACGCATCGCACAGATTTAAGCGACTTTCAAACGGCCACTGCGCCGAAGCATCACGCCGGCCCGGGGCGCGATTTGAGTTTTCTATCGAACAATAGGGAATCCATTATTGATTCCGATTATGGCGGTCGTCACTGTCGAAAAAGCAAAATTGGAAGCTGCCGCGAGCACTCGCGGTCGACAAATTCCCGTTTGCCCAAGGGGGAGGACCGCACGATGAGTTTCCTCGATCGCAGCAACACGATTGCCGGACCCGGCTTCAGCCGTTGGATGGTGCCGCCGGCGGCACTGTGCGTGCATCTTTGCATCGGCCAGGCTTATGCGTTCAGCGTATTCAATCTGCCGATGAGCAAGCTCGTCGGCATCACGCAATCGACGCCGAACGACTGGACGCTCGCCGAATTGGGGTGGATCTTCTCCCTCGCCATTTTCTTCCTCGGCGTTTCTTCGGCGGTGTTCGGGCGCTGGGTCGAAGAAGGCGGTCCGCGCAAGGCGATGTTCACCGCCGCGCTATGCTGGGCCGGCGGATTCTTCCTGTCCGCGATTGGCGTCTACATCCACAATCTGTGGCTGATCTATCTCGGCTATGGCGTGCTCGGCGGCTGCGGTCTCGGCATCGGTTACATCTCGCCGGTCTCCACGCTGATCAAATGGTTTCCCGACCGTCCCGGCATGGCCACCGGCATGGCCATCATGGGCTTCGGCGGCGGCGCCTTCATCGCTTCGCCCTTGTCGGTGTGGCTGATGAGCAAGTTCAACACTACAAGCCATATCGGTGTCGCCGAGACGTTCATCGTGCTCGGTGTCGTTTATTTCTTCTTCATGGTCGTCGGCTCGATCATTGTCCGTGTGCCGGCGCCGAACTGGAAACCCGAAGGCTACGCGCCGCCGGTGCAGGCGACGAAGCTGATCACCACCAACGATGTCTATGTCTATGACGCGCTGAAGACGCCGCAATTCTGGCTGATCTGGTGGATTCTTTGCCTCAACGTGACCGCCGGCATCGGCGTGCTTGGCCAAGCCTCCGCTATGAGCCAGGAAATGTTCCCCGGTCATATCACCCCAATCGCGGCGGCGGGTTTCGTCGGGCTGATGAGCCTGTTCAATATGGGCGGCCGCTTCTTCTGGGCGTCCACGTCGGATTATATCGGCCGCAAGAACACCTATTTCGTGTTCATGGTGCTCGGTTTCGCGCTGTATTGCACCGTGCCTTATACCGGCGCGACGGGCAGCGTCGCCGGCTTCGTGATCTGCTTCCTGATCATCATCAGCATGTATGGCGGCGGCTTCTCGACAGTGCCGGCTTATCTACGAGACATGTTCGGCACGCGTTATGTCGGCGCCATCCACGGCCTGTTGCTCACCGCATGGTCGATGGCCGGCATCTTCGGACCGGTGCTGGTGAACTACATCCGCCAGTACAACGTTACCCACGGCGTACCGAAAGCCGATGCCTACAACGTCACCATGTACATCATGGCCGGCCTGCTGGTGATCGGCTTCATCTGCAATCTGCTCGTCAAGGCGGTGCACCACCGCTTCCACATGCGACCCGACCACGAAGCCGAATCGGCGCAAATCGCAGTCGGAGCCGCTGGCGAACCGGCTGGCGCATAAGGAGGAACGATCATGCAGGCATCAAACCAACAGACTGGCACGACCACGTTGCAGCTCATACTGGCCTGGGGCTTCGTCGGCATCCCGCTCACTCTCGGCGTGCTGCAGACTTTGATCAACTCGATGAAGCTGTTCCAATAAAAACCACAAGAAATCGACCGGAACGGGCGCCGCTTCCTCTCGGCCGGGAGGAAGCGGCGTTTCCATTTGTGGACCGCCGTAAGCGTGCGCACGAGGAGAGGCGTTTGGCCGGCTTATAGGACCAAAATCCTCTATTTCGACTGGTCTTGCCCATGCGATAAATTGTCAATCGATGGATAGATATCTTCTATTACCGCCGGACCTGTGATTGACTTCTCCGAGGCCGCCGCTCGACCGGCAGCTCATGACAATGCGCGCAAGCGCAGCGTGTTGGGGAAATCCAAGGAGGACCGCGCGATGAGTTTTCTCGATCGTAGTCATTCGATCGCCAAGCCAGGCTTCAGCCGGTGGATGGTGCCGCCGGCGGCATTGTGCGTGCACCTGTGCATCGGGCAGGCCTATGCGTTCAGCGTTTTCAATCTGCCGATGTCCAGGCTGATCGGCATCACCCAATCCACGCCGAACGATTGGAAACTGACGGAGCTGGGCTGGATTTTTTCCATCGCCATCTTTGTCCTCGGCGTGTCAGCGGCGACGTTTGGCCGCTGGGTGGAGGAAGGCGGTCCGCGCAAGGCCATGTTCTATGCCGGCATGGCCTGGGCGCTGGGCTTCTTCATCTCCGCCGTCGGCGTCTATGCCCATAATCTCTGGATCGTCTATCTCGGCTACGGCGTGTTCGGCGGGCTCGGACTTGGCATCGGCTACATCTCGCCGGTGTCGACGCTGATCAAATGGTTCCCCGATCGGCCCGGCATGGCGACCGGCATGGCCATCATGGGCTTCGGCGGCGGCGCCTTCATCGCCTCGCCGCTCTCGGTCTGGCTGATGGCCAGATTCTCGACGGCTACCCATGTCGGCGTTGCCGAGGCGTTTATCGGTCTCGGCATCATCTATCTGATCTTCATGTGGGTCGGCGCGGCGATCGTGCGCATCCCGGCGCCGGGCTGGAAGCCCGCGGGCTATACGCCGCCGGTGGTGGCGCAGAAACTGATCACCCGTAACGATGTCTACGTCTACGACGCGATCAAGACGCCGCAGTTCTGGCTGATCTGGTGGGTGCTCTGCCTCAACGTGACCGCCGGCATCGGCGTGCTCGGGCAAGCGTCCGCCATGAGCCAGGAAATGTTCCCCGGAAAAGTGACGGCGCTTGCCGCGGCGGGCTTCGTCGGACTGCTGAGCCTGTTCAATATGCTCGGCCGTTTCTTCTGGGCATCGACCTCCGACTATATCGGCCGCAAGAACACCTATTTCGTGTTCATGGTGCTCGGTTTCGTTCTGTACTGCACCGTGCCCCATACCGGATCGATCGGCAGCGTGGCCGGCTTCGTGATCTGCTTTTTGGTCATCATCTCGATGTACGGCGGCGGCTTCGCCACCGTGCCGGCCTATCTGAAGGATATGTTCGGCACGCGCTATGTCGGCGCCATTCACGGCTGGCTGATTACGGCCTGGTCGGCGGCCGGCGTCTTCGGTCCGGTGCTGGTGAATTATATCCGTCAGTACCAGATCGATCACGGCGTGCCGAAGGCGGATGCCTACAACATCACCATGTACATCATGGCGGGGCTGCTGGTGATCGGCTTCATCTGCAATCTGATGATCAAGGCCGTGCATTCGCGCTATCATATGACGCCCGATCACGAGGCGATCGGAGCGCAAATGGAAGTCGACGCGGCCGGCCAGCCGGCTGGAGCTTGAGGAGAGAAGTCATGGCCACAGAAACTCAAAACGGCACGACCACGCTGCATCTCGTCCTCGCCTGGGGCTTCGTCGGCATCCCGCTGACGCTTGGCGTGTTGCAGACGCTCGTTAACGCGATGAAGCTGTTCCAGTAAGAGCTTCAGCACCCCAAAAACACCCAACGGCGCGGCCGCAAGAGCCGCGCCGTTATTATAATCGCCGCGCCTTTTTCACCGGCTCAACGCCACAAATCATGGCGTGGGGTCAAGAAATAATAACCTGACAGTGCCGGGTTTAACGCTGTAGCGATGTCTGAAATCGGCGGGCGGCGCCGATTGGTCGACCGTCATATCCGCCGTCACCAGATAGATACGGCCGCTCTTCGGATCGAGCGCCATCGTGCGCGCACCCATCTGCGTCGGGATTGCCGGCAACGATAAAAAATAAAAGATCGACTTTTCGGCCACGACGGAAAGCGTCCCGTCACGATTGGAGCTGAACGCCAAGCCCCGCTCGTGATCAAAAGCCGCGAAGTCCGTGCCGTCGCCTATAGTCAGGGTCTGAATCACGGATCCATTATATGCGTGATCACGACCATAACCTGGTTGGAGCAACTCGCGAACAGGCGATGATGCTCCCGGTCGATCGCGAGACCATGCGGCTTAACGCAGGTCGGCATGGGCCAATGGGCGTCAACGGTGTTACTCGCTGTATCGACGCGCACGATCTCATTCTTCTCGACGCCATCCACATATAATTTGCCGTCATTGCCGCTATCGCCGAACTCCAGCGCACCGCCGCCATCGATCGTCGCAACGACCGTATCGGTCTTCGGATCGATAACCGTCAGTTTTCCGGAATCGCCGTCGATGACGAATATATGGCCGCTCGGCGGATCGAAGACGATGCCGTCCGCGTCCGGCTCAGCCTTGATTTGTTTGAGCGGCTTGAGCGTCGCCAAATCGAACGCAACGACTACTCCGGCCTTTCCGTCATCGGTATAGCCCTTGCCGGACGCGTGCGAGAAGGCGATGCCATGCGTGCCGCCCGGCATCCCCTCGACGGCGCCGATAATGGCGCCGCTTTCGCCGTCGACAATCGTCACGCGGTCGCCATGCGCGACGTAGACCCGAAGCGACTCGGGATCGAACGCGACGTAATCCCAGCGGTCGGGTGGTCCGAGGGGGACGACTTTCGAAATATGATAGTGCAGCGATTTGGGAGGCGAGGCCGCCGTACCGATAACGGTCGACGCTAACAGCGCCGCCAGCACGATGCCGATCGACCGCATAGATGGGCGCATTCAATCCTTTCCGCGTCTTGACTGCCGGCAATGCTGCCAAAAAGAGTCCGGCCGCGACGAAACTACGGCGCGGCCGTGAAGCTGCGCCGTATCCTATTCGCAAAAGGCAGAGCGCCGGAAACTACGCGACTTTTTCCTTCAGATGCGGGAACATCGCGTGGAGCGCCTCCTGGTCCATTTCGGTCTTGAATTTGTGGCGGTCCTTCAGCGTGCCGGCCTTCTGCGCCGCCGGCCGGGCGTTGATCTCGTCGACCAGCCGCTTGACGTTCTTGTATTTGTCCCAGGCGCCCTCGCCGGTCACGTTCGGCAGCATGCGGGCCCAGCCCCAGACGTTCATGTCGGCGATCGTATAGGTGTCGCCGAGCATGTATTTATGATTGCCGAGCCGCGCATCGAGGATGCCGGCGTGACGGTTCGCCTCGAACACATAACGATTGATGGCGTAAGGCAGCTTCTCCGGCGCATAATTCTTAAAATGCACGGCTTGGCCGAAATAAGGTCCGACACCGGAGGAAACAAAGAACATCCACGACAACAGCTCGCCGCGCGCCTTGTCGGTTTTCGCCGGCAGGAATTTGCCGGTCTTTTCGGCGAGGTAAAGCAGGATGGCGCTTGAGTCGAACACCGTGACGTCGCCATCAACGATAGCCGGCAGCTTCGCATTCGGATTGATCTTCAGAAATTCCGGCTTGTGCTGCTCGCCTTTGCGGGTATCAACCGGGACGGCGTCGTAAGGCAGCCCCGCCTCTTCGAGAAAGAGCGCGACCTTGGTCGGATTCGGCGCGCCGCTATAGTAGAATTTCAACATTGAAGTCTCCTTTGTGCTGCGTCATTGCGAGAGTTCGAACGACGAAGCAATCCGGTTCTTCGCGCCCCGGATTGCTTCGCGGCGTTCGCAATGACCATTAGAACAAGCCAACGATCTTGCCGTCCGGTCCGATGTCGATCGAGTCCGCCGCGGGGACTCTCGGCAATCCAGGCATGGTCATCAGCTCACCGCAGATCACCACCACGAACTCGGCGCCGGCCGACAGCCGGACCTCGCGCACCGGAATAATATGGTCGCTCGGTGCGCCTTTGGCATCAGGGTTGGTGGTGAAACTATACTGGGTCTTGGCCATGCAGATCGGGAACTTGCCGCAGCCCATCGCCTCGAAAGAAGCGAGCTGATCGCGCACCGATTTATCCATCGAGATGTCCTTGGCGCGGTAAATCTCCCGGCAAATGGTGCGGATTTTCTCGACCAGCGGCATCTCGTCGGGATAAAGAAATTTGAGCTTGCTCTGGCCGCTCTCGGCGATCTTGACAACGGCACGCGCCACATCGGCCGCGCCGGCGCCGCCCATCGCCCAATGGTCGGCCATCAGCGCCTCGACGCCGAGCGCCTTGCACTTGTCCTCGACCAGCTTGATCTCAGCCTCGGTGTCGGCGGAGAACCGGTTGATTGAAATCACCGGCACGACGCCAAACTTGCGCATGTTCTCGACATGGCGCTGCAGATTGGCCATGCCGGCTTCGAGCGCCTTGAGATTTTCGGCCTTGAGGTCTTCTTTTTTGACGCCGCCGTGCATCTTCAGTGCGCGGATCGTGGCGACCAGCACCACGCAATCCGGCGCGATGCCGGTCTTGCGGCACTTGATGTCCATGAACTTCTCGGCGCCGAGATCGGCGCCGAAGCCCGCTTCCGTCACCACGTAATCGGCGAGCTTGAGCGCCGTCGTCGTCGCCAGCACCGAGTTGCAGCCGTGCGCGATATTGGCGAATGGACCGCCATGGATGAAGGCAGGCGTGCCTTCCATGGTCTGAACCAGATTGGGCGATAGCGCATCCTTCAGCAGCACCGTCATGGCGCCGTGCGCCTTGAGATCGGCGGCGCGAATTGGCTTGCGGTCGCGCGTATAGGCGACGACGATATTGCCGAGCCGCGTCTTGAGGTCTTCGAGATTTCGCGCCAGGCAGAAGATCGCCATCACCTCGGAGGCGACAGTGATGTCAAAGCCGTCCTCGCGGGGAAAGCCGTTGGCGACGCCGCCGAGCGAGTTGACGATCGAGCGCAGCGCACGGTCGTTCATGTCCATGACGCGGCGCCATGTCACGCGGCGCTCGTCGATGCCGAGCGCGTTGCCCCAATAGATGTGGTTGTCGAGCAGAGCGGCGAGCAGGTTATTCGCCGAAGTAATGGCGTGGAAGTCGCCGGTGAAATGCAGATTGATGTCTTCCATCGGCACGACTTGGGCATAGCCGCCGCCCGCGGCGCCGCCCTTCATGCCGAACGAAGGCCCGAGCGAGGGCTCGCGAATGCACAACATCGCCTTCTTGCCGATGTGATTGAGCGCGTCGGTCAGGCCGACCGTCGTCGTGGTCTTGCCTTCGCCCGCCGGCGTCGGATTGATGGCGCTGACCAGGATCAGCTTGCCGTTGGGCCTGTCCTGGATCGACTTGATGAAATCCATCGATACCTTGGCCTTGTAGTGGCCGAAGGGCTCGAGGTTCTCGGGTCCGATGCCCAGACGCTCGCGCGCGATGTCGATGATCGGCCGCTTCTTGGCGGCCTGCGAAATTTCAATGTCGGATTTCGGCGATTGATGCTGTGAGGCAGGCATTTGAATGGTCCATGGAGTGAAAGGGCAAACCCGGCAGGGTTCTGAGTTCGTCATGCCCGGCCTTGTGCCAGGCATCCACGTCTTCAACTAACGAAGACGTGGATGGCCGGGACGAGCCCGGCCATGACGCGGTGGGTCATGTAAAACGAGCCTTCGGCTGAAGATTGACGGATTTCGCCCATTCGCCGGCTTCGACCTTTTTACCGTCGGCGGGCTGGACGCGTGAAATTTTCATGCGCCCGTCGGCGCAAACCACGGTGAAGCTGTCGGCTTCCACCGCGACGATTTCGCCGAGCTTGCCGCCGATGCCTTTGGGATCCTTCGCGGGCAACGGCTTGGCGTCGAAGATCTTCAGTTGCTTGCCGTCGAGCACGGTCCAGGCGCCGGGCGCGGGATTGCAGCCGCGGATGAGGCGGTCGATCTGCTGCCAGGGCTTGCCCCAATCGATCTTGGCGTTCTCCGCGGTGCAGCGGCCTTCGTAGGTCGCCTTCGCCTCGTCTTGTTTGATACGCGGCGCTTTGCCGGCTTTGACGAGATCGACCGATTCCATCATCGCTTCGACGCCCATCGGGAACAGCCGGTCGAAATAGACCGTGCCGAGCGTGTCGTTCGGCCCGATCGGCGTTTTTTTCTGCAACAGCACGTCGCCGGTATCGAGGCCATTGTCCGGCCAGAAGACCGACAGGCCGGTTTCCGTCTCGCCCTTGATGATCGGCCAGTTGATGGCGCTGGCGCCGCGATAGGCCGGCAGCAGCGAGGGGTGATACTGGATCGAGCCGTGGGTCGGCAGATTGAGGAATTCTTCCGGAACAAACAGCGTAACGAAAGCCATGACCTGAAGATCGGGCTTGAGTGCTTTGAATTCCTCCAAGACTTCGGGCTTCTTGTAGGAATTGGGCTGATAGACCGGGAGCTTGGCGGCGAGCGCCGCTTCCTTCAGCGGATCGGCCTTCGCTCCGGGCTTTTCCGGCGCGACATAGACGGCAACGACATTCTCGCCGCGCTTGATCAGCGCTTCCAGCACCGCTTTGCCGAACGCCTGCTGGCCGTGAACGACAATACGCATTTTGAGAACCTCTCCCATAATTTTCACCTCTCCCCGCGTGCGGGGAGAGGGAGAAGAAACTACGCCGCCTCCGCTTTGGCCGACTTGTCCGGCGCGGTGATCGCTCCCGACAGCTTGATCGCGGCGACATCCTTCTCGGAATAACCAAGCACTTTGCGCAAAATCTCCTCGGTATGCTCACCCAGAAGCGGCGAGCGGCGCACGTCGGCTGGCGAATCCGACAGCTTGATCGGATTGCCGACCGTCAAGTACTTGCCGCGGCCGGGATGGTCGACCTCGACGACGGTGCCTGTCGCGCGCAGCGACGGCTCATCGGCGATTTCCTTCATCGACAGGATCGGGCCGACCGGAATGTCATGCTTGTTGCAGATTTCCATGACTTCAAATTTGGTCTTGGTCTTCGTCCACTCCTCGATGGTGTCGAAGATCTTACGCAGCCGCGGCAACCGTGCGGGTGGCGTGGCGTAATCCGGATCGGTCTTCCACTCCGGCTTGCCGATGAGATCGCAGATCGCGGTCCACACCGGCGCTTGCGTGATGAAGTAACTGTAGGCGTTGGGGTCGGTTTCCCAGCCTTTGCATTTTACGATCCAGCCCGGCTGGCCGCCGCCGGAATCGTTGCCGGCGCGCGGCGTGGCTTCGCCAAACGCAATGCCTTCGTCGTACTGGCTATATTCGGTGAGGGGGCCGTGCGCCAAACGTTGCTGGTCGCGCAGTTTCACGCGCGCGAGATTGAGCACTCCGTCCTGCATGGCGGCGAGCACTTTTTGCCCGCGGCCGGTGCGCGTGCGCTGATAAAGCGCGGCGACGATGCCAAGCGCGAGATGCAGGCCGGTGCCGCTGTCGCCGATCTGCGCGCCGGTGACCAGCGGCGGACCGTCGCGGAAACCGGTCGTCGAGGCCGAACCGCCGGCGCATTGCGCCACGTTCTCGTAGACCTTGCAGTCTTCATAGGGACCCGGACCGAAACCCTTCACCGACGCGACGATCATGCGCGGATTAAGCTTGTTGATGTGCTCGAAGGTAAGCCCCATGCGGTCGAGCGCGCCGGGCGCGAAATTCTCGACCAGCACGTCGCATTCCTTGACCAGCCGATCGAGGATTTCCTTGCCTTTGGAGTTCTTGGAATCGATGGTAATCGATCTCTTGGAGCCATTGAGCATGGTGAAGTAGAGGCTGTCCTGCCCTTTCACGTCGCGCAATTGCGTACGGGTGATGTCGCCGACACCGGGCCGCTCCACCTTGATGACGTCGGCGCCCATATAGGCGAGGAGCTGCGTGCAGGTGGGTCCGGATTGCACGTGGGTGAAATCGAGGATTTTGACGCCTTGGAGCGCCCTGCCCGCTTGACCCCATGGCTTTGTGCTTGGCCGCGGCGCGCCATTGCCGTTGCGCGGCCTTGCTGTAAGTCGTTTCGCCGCGAGCTTCGTGACCTTCCTCGCGGGTTTTTTTGCCGCGCTTTTAGTCTTGGCTTTGGTGGCTTTTTTTTTGCGCCTTGCCATGTTTTCTCTCCTTAGTCTGGTTCGATCCCTAGTCTGTCATGCGTCATTTTTTGCTAAGCGCGCTTTTCGGGTTGAGGTTGCCGATGCGGCCGCTCTCGCTGCCGGCCGCCGGATCGATCACCGCGTTGACCAGTGTCGGCTTGCCTGAATCCATGGCGGCATTGACCGCCCGTTTGAGTTCGTCGGGCGACGTCGCGCTAACGCCGACACCTCCAAAAGCCTCGATCACCTTGTCGTAGCGCGAGCCCTTGACGAAGACCGTCGTCGCCGGGTCGGGACCGCCGCCGGCATTGACGTCGGTGCCGCGGTAGATGCCGTCATTGTTGAAGATGACGACGCAGACCGGCAGCTTGTAACGGCAGATGGTCTCGATCTCCATGCCGGAGAAACCGAATGCGGAGTCGCCTTCGATCGCGAGCACGGGCTTGCTGGTCTCAATAGCCGCACCCACGGCGTAGCCCATGCCGATCCCCATGACACCCCAAGTGCCTACGTCGAGCCGCTTGCGCGGCTTGTACATATCGATGACGCCGCGCGCGAGATCGAGCGTATTGGCGCCTTCGTTGACGAGAATGGCGTCGGGCCGTTCCTTAATAATGGTGCGCAGCACGCCAAGCGCGCCGTGATAGTCCATCGGCACATTGTTGTTCATCAGCCGCGGCGCCATCTTGGCGACGTTCTCTTCACGCTTTTTGCTCACCGTGCCGGTCCAATCCGCCGGAGCGACCGGCCACTTGGTGTCCATACCGGCGAGCAGCGCCGCGACGGCCGAGCCGATATCGCCGACCACCGGCGCGACGATCTCGACATTGGAGTCCATCTCCTTGGGCTCGATATCGATCTGAATGAACTTCTTCGGCGCCTCGCCCCAGGCCTTGCCTTTGCCGTGCGACAAGAGCCAGTTGAGCCGCGCGCCGATCAGCATGACGACGTCGGAATCCTTCAGCACCGTCGAGCGCGCCGCACCGGCGCATTGGGGATGGGTGTCGGGCAAGAGTCCCTTGGCCATGCTCATCGGCAAAAACGGAATGCCGGTTTTTTCGACGAGGGTCCGGATCGCGTCGTCGGCTTGCGCGTAGGCCGCGCCCTTGCCAAGCACGATCAACGGCCGTTTGGCGCTCTTGAGCACATCGAGCGCGCGCTTGATCGCCTCCGGCGACGGAATTTGCGCCTGCGCGGAATCGATGACCTTGACCAGAGACTGCTTGCCTTCCTCAGCGCCGATCACCTGCCCAAACAGCTTGGCCGGCAGATCGAGATAGACGCCGCCCGGGCGCCCCGACACCGCGGCGCGGATGGCGCGCGCCAAGCCGATACCGATATCGGCCGCATGGAGAATACGGTAGGCCGCCTTGCACAGCGGCTTGGCGATGGCGAGCTGGTCCATCTCCTCGTAATCGCCTTGCTGCAAGTCGACAATCTCACGCTCCGACGAACCCGAAATCAGGATCATTGGAAAGCAGTTGGTCGTGGCGTGGGCGAGCGCGGTCAGGCCGTTGAGGAAGCCGGGCGCCGACACTGTAAGACAGACGCCGGGCTTCTTGGTGAGAAAGCCGGCGATGGCGGCGGCATAGCCGGCATTTTGCTCATGCCGAAACGACAGGACGCGGATGCCCTCGGCCTGCGCCATGCGGCCGAAATCCGTGATCGGGATGCCAGGCACGCCGTAGATCGTGTTGAGGCCGTTGAGCTTGAGCGCCTCGATGACGAGGTGAAAGCCGTCCGTCTGCTCCTGTGCGGCCGAACCGGCGGCCTCCGCCGCTTTCGCCTTTACTGCTGCGTCTGCCATGGGAGTTCTCCCTCGATTCAGTCCAGATAGTCCGCGTATTTGGCGACGTGCTCGGCAAGCCCGAGCGCGTGATCGCGCACCAGCGTCTCCGCGCGTATGGTGTCGCGCGCCTCCAACGCCTCGATGATATGGATATGGTCGCGGATCGAGCGGTCGGCGCGATCCTTCTCGCCGATCGTCTTGCGCCGGATCATCCGCATATGGGTGAATAGATTCTCGGCCAGCACCATCAGTACGCTGTTGCGGGAAAGCCGGATGATGGTCTGGTGGAACTCGATGTTGACTTCGGAATATTCGTCGAGATGGGCGCGCACTTCGCCGTTTTCGAAAGTAGCGAACATTTCGCGTAACGACGCGATCTCGTCCTTGCCGGCGTTTTCCGTGATCAGCCGCGCCGCCATGCTTTCGAGCGCGGCCCAGGCGGTGATCAGCTCGATCACCTCGCGCCTGGTCTTGCGCACCACGTAGACGCCGCGGCGGGGCACCGAGCGGACAAAACCCTCGCGTTCGAGCTGCGCCATCGCCTCGCGCACCGGCGTGCGGCTGATGCCGAAGTCGCTCGCCAGACTGCGCTCGTCGAGCCGAATCTCGCTCTGACTGCCATAGACGTCCATGCCGACGATGACGGATTTCAGCGCGGCATAGGCCTTGTTCTTGAAGCTGAACGATGTGTCGATGGGATCGAGCCGCGGCCGTTCGACCGTTTCGGCGTCATGGACCGCAATCTTGCTCTTGGCGGCGGAAAAACGATGCACGCTGGACGACATGAACGCTCGCGAACCTCAAAAGGCGCCCTCGACCCCGGCCGGACGCGGTCTTTTGATGAAGGCTTCGGCCGCGATCCGAGTGCCTATCCATAGCGCACTGTAATACATTATGCCAGAGCGCGCCGCGCTGTATTTATAGGCCTTTTTGAAAACAAATCGGGCGCGGGATTGCTCCCGCGCCCGATCGCCGATGATTTAGGGAACCTAGCAGGATGCTGAAAAAGTCGTTTCGCGGGGTGGTTGGAGTGTGATTTTGTGCATGTGCTTGATTCCTTTGGACTGAGGACAGCGATGCGGGGCGAAGATCAGCGATCGGAAGGCTTTTTCAGCTACATACCGGTGGAGAGACGGATACCGGCGGATCATCCGCTGCGCGCGATCCGGGTGCTGGTTGACGAAGCGCTGGCCGGACTGTCGCGGGACTTCGATAAGCTGTACGCGCGTGACGGCCGGCCGTCGATCCCACCGGAGCGGTTGCTGCGGGCGCTGCTGCTGCAGGCACTCTACACGGTGCGCTCGGAACGGCAGTTGATGGAGCAACTCGACTACAATCTACTGTTCCGCTGGTTCGTCGGGCTGTCGGCGGACGATGCGGTGTGGGATGCCACCGTGTTCTGCAAGAACCGCGACCGGCTGCTCGATGGCGATGTAGCGGCCAAGTTCTTTGCCGGCGTGCTGAACCTGCCGCAGGTGCGCGGACTTCTCTCCAGCGAGCACTTCTCGGTCGACGGCACGCTGATCGAGGCCTGGGCCAGCATGAAGAGTTTTGTGCCCAAGGATGGCGAGGGCAAGCCGCCATCCGCAGCGGGTGGCGCGCGTAATGCCGAGCGCGACTTCCACGGCGAAAAACGCAAGAACGACACGCATTGCTCGACCACCGACCCCGACGCCAAACTGTTCCGCAAGGGCGCCGGCAAGGAGGCCAAGCTTGCCCATATGGGCCATCTGCTGACGGAGAACCGCAATGGGCTCATCGTCGATGCGCGGCTGACCGAGGCCAATGGCACCGCCGAGCGCACGACTGCGCTCGACATGATCGAGGACAATGCGGCAGCAGGCAGCACGGTGGGCGGCGACAAGAACTATGACACCGCCGACTTCGTCACCGGCTGTCGCCAACGCGGCTGCACGCCGCATGTCTCGCAGAATAATACCAACCGCCGCTCGGCGATCGACGCCCGCACTACCCGGCATAGCGGCTATCGCATCAGCACGATCAAGCGCAAACGGATCGAAGAATGCTTCGGTTGGATCAAGACCGTCGGCGGCCTGCGCAAGACCCGGCATCGCGGCCGCAGCTTGGTGCAATGGTTCTTCGTGCTGACCGCGGCGGCCTATAATCTGGTCCGTATCCCGAAGCTTCTGGCCGCAACAGGATGAATTTGTCCGCTGCGCCGACCATGACACAAAACCATACCCAATCCTACGCCGCAGCGCCCAGCACCGGCCGTCGTCCGGCTTGTTGCGCTGCTAAACATCGATAAAATCAGCCTCAAACAAGCTTTTTCAGCAACCTGCTAGAACTTGTATTGAATGCCGGTCGAGACGCCCACCAGGGTCGTACCGGTGAAGCAGTGCGGATTCGCGAGCGCTCCGCCACTGGCATCGTCGACGCTGGTGTCGTGGCAGTCTGTCGTCACGCCGCGGCCGCCGGCGCCGAGCTCGAAGTGGGCGCTCGGTCCGTTATAAGGTCGTGGCGATGTCGCTGTACCAGACCAGATTCTTGGTGAAGTTGTGTTTGTAATTGGCCGTGACCATGTCGGCCTGGTTCTGGTTGGTTGCAACGGACGCAGTTCCATCCGGCGTCGGAACCGTACAATCGGCATGCTGACATGGATCGCCCGGCGTGTGGAACGAGTGCGCCCAGCCGATGCTCACGGTGTCGGTGGGATTGAGCTGCTGCGTCAGGAAGGCCCAGGTGCCCCACCGCGTACGCTCGTTCTGAAAGTCCAAGGGTGCATGTCAGGACAATCCCCGCTACTAGCACTACTTTGGCAGATTACGGCGTGATAGGATGGATGGGATTCCCAAATCAGATTTTCTGTGACTTATAGGTGGTCGGTTCTTGGAGGACCGACCATGGCAAACGCGACATCGAATTGGGAAGACGATCTCAGCGGCTGGCTCAAACCATTCTTGAATCGCCTGGGCCACAAGGCGCGGCGGCGAATGTGTCCGCTTTACGTGGCGGGGCTGATCGGGCCCGGCGATCGCAAGAGCGTTCAGCCAATGGCGGAGCGGCTTGCGCCGGGTAATTATGATCAGTTGCATCATTTTATTGCGGCTGGTGTCTGGGACGCGGCACCATTGGAGACCGAGCTTCTCGCCCAAGCGGACCGGCTCGTTGGTGGCAGCGAAGCGGTGTTGGTGATCGACGATACCGCGGTGCCGAAGAAGGGCACGCACTCGGTCGGGGTCGCGGCGCAATATGCTTCAGCGCTGGGCAAGACGGCGAACTGCCAGACACTGGTGTCACTGACGCTCGCCCGGGGCGAAGTGCCGGTCATGGTGGCGTTGCGGCTTTTCCTTCCGGACGGTTGGATCAGCGATCGGCGGCGGTTGGAGCGAGCCGGCGTTCCGGCCGCCTATCGAACGGCTCGCAGCAAGCCCGAGATCGCATTGGCGGAGATCGATCGCGTGATGTCGGCCGGCGTGCGCTTCGGCTGTGTTCTAGCGGATGCCGGTTACGGGCTCAGTGCGCCGTTCCGTCAAGGGCTTACGGCTCGTAAGCTTGCCTGGGCGGTTGGCATCCCCCGTCACCTTAAGGTGTACCCGGTTGGGGTGCGGCTCATTTGGCCCGATACAAAAGTTCGGGGTCGGCCCCGTAAGCGGCACGTTCCCGATGTTCTATCGATAGCGGCCGAAGACATGCTGGCCGCAGCCAAGTGGAGAACTGTGAGTTGGCGCAGCGGGACGAAAGGCCGGCTGAAAGCCCGATTTGCGGCTGTCCGTGTGCGCATCGCCGACGGAGCTCCGCAGCGGATATGGGATAAGGGTCAGCAGCATCTTCCAGGGGACGAGGCGTGGCTCATCGGCGAGCACCGAGTATCGGGGGAGAAGAAATACTATCTTGCCAACCTGCCGGCCCGGACGGACCTGCGCAGCCTGGCTGCCACGATTAAGGCGCGATGGGTCTGCGAACAGGCCCATCAACAACTGAAGGAGGAGCTTGGCCTCGACCACTTCGAGGGAAGGTCCTGGCATGGCCTTCATCGTCATGCGCTTATGACCATGATCGCTTACGCCTTCCTCCAGCATCGTCGCCTCACAAAAGTGAGACGGAAAAAAAAGAATCAACGGGCCGCCACCTCAACCAACGTTGCCAGCCGTCCGCCACGCCATCGTCAGCCTCATCATTCGAACAAACCCGCTACAATGTCCGAACTGCCGAATGTGGATCGACGTAAAAAAGCAGCGTGAGTAAATCTGCCAAAGTAGTGCTAGGGTCCAGACTCATTAGATCCACCATACGAGGCTGGCAACCAAGCATACAGAAGCCAGGTAATTTCGCGCCAGCCTGTCGTAGCGGGTAGCGATGCGCCTGAAGTCCTTGAGCCTGTTGAACGCACTTTCGATGCGCCAGCGCAGTTTATAGAGACGCTTGCTGAAGCTGAACGGTTGCTTCCTGTTGCAACGGTTAGGAATGACCGGCTTGGTTCCGCGTCCGCGCAACTGCTCGTGCAACTCGGCGCTGTCGTAGGCCTTGTCGCCGAGCATTCTCTTCGGCGGCTTTACTCTGCGGATCAGCCGCTCTGCAACCGGGCAATCATGGGCTTCGCCGCCGGTCAATAGGATAGCGAGAAGCCGCCCTTTAGCATCTGCGAGTGCGTGAATCTTCGTGTTGCGCCCTCCGCGCGAGCGGCCAACAGCCTGCTTCTGCTCCCCCCTTTTCCGCCCACTGCCGAACGGTGCGCTTTTACGTGCGTGGAGTTGATCATCTGCGTGTCTGTGGATCGGCCGTTCCCAGCAAGCTCCCGGAACAGGTTTTCCCAAATGCCACGCTCCGCCCAGCGCACAAAGCGATTATAAATCGTTGTCGGAGGTCCATACTCGGGAGGGCAATCGCACCAGCGACAGCCACTTTTCAGCACATGCACGATGCCGCTGATGACGCGGCGATCGTCCGCCCGCTCGACGCCTCGCACATCCGTCGGCAAACGAGGTTCGATCCGCTCCCATTGTTCATCGCTCAGCCAGAACAGATTCTTGCGCATGATCCCGATCCCCTTCCAAAAACGAATCAGAATCGTATTGTCAGGGCGGAATAATTAATGAGTTCTGACCCTAGTCTCCTCGCCTGAGCCAACAAAAAGCCCGGCTTGAGGCCGGGCTTTTGCATTTTGCGAATGTTTCCGCCGTTCAGCTTTGCGCCATTGACCGCGCCCGCATCGGCTTGAGCACGAACAGCGCCAAGGCGACAACGACGAAATTCATGATGGCAGTCAGGACAAACACCAAATGCCAGTTGCCCGTTTCCGCTTTGATCATATTGGCGACCGGGACCAGGAACGCCGACGCACCCTTGGCGGTATAGAGCAGACTGAGATTCACCGTCGCAAACTTGGTCCCGAACGTGTCGGTACAGGTGGACGGGAACAGGCTGAAGATTTCACCCCAGGTCAGGAAGATCAGCGCCGCAAACAGCACGAATGCCCACGGCGAGTGACCGAGCGTGCCCAGCAGCCAATAAGCGATGCCGCCGAGACCAAAGGCGATTGCCATGGTGTTTTCCCGCCCGATGTGATCGGACACCCAGCCAAACAGCGGCCGCGCCCCGCCATTGCAAATGCCGTCGACGATGAGCGCCACGGTCAGCGTTGAGGCAGTACCGAACAGGATCACGTTTCCGACGTTGAAATCCTTCGCGATCGGTGCGATCTGCGCAACCGCCATCAGGCCGCTCGCCGACACCAGGACAAACATGATGTAAAGCAGCCAGAAGACCGGCGAGGAAACCACTTCCTTCGGCGTGGAGTTGCGTGTCGTCATCGGCACTTTCGCCGGCGGCGCCGCCGCGAGTTCTCCCGGCCCCGGCGCGCGGATGAACCATGCCAGGATGAACACGACGACCCCCTGGAAAATGCCGAACCAAAGGAAAGCCGCTTCATAGCCGTAAGTGCCGATAATGTAGCGGATCGGAATAACGGTCAGGACCGCGCCCGCCCCATAGCCGGCTGCGGTGAGGCCGACAGCAAGACCGCGCCGGTCCGGAAACCACTTGACCGCCTGCCCGACGCTGGTCGCGTAGACTGCCCCGCCGCCGGTGCCGCCAATAACCGCGCCAAGATAAAGCATCTCCAGCGACTGGGCGTATGAATTGATCACCCACCCGATGCCGACCATGATGCCGCCGAACGCAATCACCATTTTCGGCCCGATCACGTCGGCGATCCAGCCTTCAATCGGGGTCAGCCACGTCTCCAGTGCGATGAAGATGGCGAAGGCAAACTGAATTGAAGCAAGCGACCAGCCGTGGGATTTGTTGATCGGATTGACGAAGAGGGTCCAGCCGTATTGCAGATTGGCGATCAATACCATGCACAGGATGCAGGTGATGAGCTGAATCCAACGGGTCGCAGGCGTTGCCGACGCTCTGGATTCGACCATCGTGGTTGTTGCAGCCATGGATTCCATCCCCATTGAAATTTTTTATTGCGCCGCCAGTTTAGAACAATTTGCAGCCACTTGCGAGGGTGGAACTTTTCTACGTTCCGTGGCCTTTCGTCTCACATCAAGACCGTCAAGCCACAGAGCCAAGGGCAGGCAATAAGCGGGCAATCACCTATGTGCGGTGCAGCAAAATTCGATTGAACCGATTGCGGCGGTCAAGCGTTCGCTAGGAGAGGAATTCCACTTTCATTTTTTCTGGTGCGTCGCATGTCCGGCTGGGTCCGTCTTCCGCCATTCGTTGCCCTTGCCTCGTTCCTCGGTACGGTGAGTGCCGTTGCGCAAAGTGCCGGCGCCGACGAGGCCATAACGTCGCGCGGCGCAGTGACCCAGACGGTCGGACTGACGTCCGCCCAAAAGATCGCCATCTATAATGCTGTTCTGCGTCAGCGGGCGCGCGCTTCCTCGATGCGGATCGAAGCCACGGTTGGCGCGCCGGTGTCCCGCTCGGTACCACTCGCGGAGCTGCCCGATCAGACCGGAATCGCCGACATGACGCTTCTCAAATATGCCATGGTGGCGGATGATGTGGTGGTAGTCGACCCAATCAGAATGCGTGTTGTCGACGTCATTCACGGCAATATCGGACAATAAATCGCGATGGCGGTGACAGCCAAAGCTCAAGCGGCGTCCGCGCAAGCCGCGATGAAGGCGACGGTTGCCAAGGCCGCCGCGCCGAGTTCCGCAGCGGTTTCCGCCGAGGCGCCGTCCGAAGCGGCTTTCGCCATCACCGCCACCCAGCCGAGCCGACCGCCGCGCGCGCTCAAATACGGCGACACGTTCGTCGTCCTCGACAGCCGCGGCGACATCGGCGGGGCGTCCGGAGGACTGTTCCACCGGGATACGCGGCACCTGTCGCGTCTGGAATTGCTGGTCAACGACGGGCCGCCGCTGCTGCTCGGCTCCAACCTGCGCGACGACAATTCGGCCTTTTTCGTCGATCTGACCAATCCCGATCTGATGGACGGTCAGCGCATCATCATGGAAAAGGATCGCGTGCATATTCTGCGCACGATCTTTCTCTGGCGCGACACCGCCTATCAGCGGCTCGGCGTGCGCAATTACGGCGATCAGGCCATCGATCTGCGCTTGTCGATCCACTTCGAAAATGATTTTGCCGATTTGTTCGAGGTCCGCGGCGCGCACCGCGACCGCCGCGGCACCGCGACCGCAGAAATTCACGGCGATGATCGGGTGTTGCTGGTCTATAACGGTCTCGACGGTAAGGTGCGGCGCACCGCGCTCCAATTCGATCCGCCGCCGGACGAGCTGGCGGCCAGTTCGGCGGTGTACGAAATTCATCTCAAGCCCGGCGAAACCTGTCCATATTTCATCGCGGCAAGTTGCGATCGGACGGACTCGCTGCCGTTACCGTTCTTACGCGGCCTCATTGCAGCACGCCGTGAAATGCGCGAATCGACGCGCGAGCGAACCTCCGTGCAAACGTCCAATGAGCGTTTCAACGCGGTGCTGTGCCGATCGGCCGCCGATCTCGCAATGCTGATGACGGATACGCCGCAAGGACGCTACCCCTATGCCGGCATTCCCTGGTACTCCACCACGTTCGGCCGTGACGGGCTGATCACGGCGCTGCAAATGTTGTGGTGGTCGCCGGAGGTGGCGCGCGGCGTGTTGCGCCGCCTGGCGGCTTATCAGGCCACGACCACGGATCCCCTCGCCGATGCCGAACCCGGAAAAATCCTGCACGAAATGCGCTTTGGCGAAATGGCGGCGCTCCGCGAAGTGCCGTTCGGCCTCTATTACGGCAGCGTCGATTCGACGCCGCTGTTCGTGCTGCTCGCCGGGCTTTATCTGGAGCGCACCGGCGACACCCAGACCATCACGGAACTGTGGCCGAATATCGAGGCGGCGCTGGCCTGGATCGACGGGCCCGGCGATCCAGACCGCGACGGCTTCGTCGAATATAAGCGCGCCAGCGAGCAAGGCCTCGCCAATCAGGGCTGGAAAGATTCCTACGACGCCATCTTCCATGCCGACGGTCGCCTGGCCGAGGGCGAAATCGCGCTGGTCGAGGTACAGGGCTACGTCTATGCCGCCAAACGCATGGCGGCATGCTGTGCGCGGCGGCTCGGCCGCGAAGCCGCGGCGCAGCGGCTCGACGGCGAAGCAAGCCGCCTCGCCGAACGATTCGAAACCGCATTCTGGTGCCCGGAACTGGAGACTTACGCACTGGCGCTCGATGGCGCAAAAGAACCATGCCGCGTGCACACATCGAACGCCGGCCAAGTGCTGTTTACCGGCATCGCGACCGCCGACCGCGCCAGGCGTGTCGCCAAGGATTTGTTGCAACCGCGCTTCTTTTCAGGATGGGGCATTCGCACGGTGGCGAAAGACCAGCCACGCTTTAATCCGATGTCGTACCACAATGGTTCGATCTGGCCGCACGACAACGCGCTGATCGCCCTCGGTCTCGCGCGCTACCAGTGCAAGCCAGCGATCGACACGCTGTTTGGCGGCTTGTTTAGCGCCGCAACTTACATGGATCAGAGCCGGCTGCCGGAACTGTTCTGCGGCTTTCAGCGACAGCGCGGTCACGGCCCGACGCTTTATCCGGTCGCCTGCTCGCCGCAGGCCTGGGCCAGCGCGACACCCTTCACGCTGCTTGAAGCTTCGCTCGGCCTTGAGTTCGATCCATTCAATGGCGAAATCCGGCTGCGCAATCCGCGCCTGCCGCCGTTCCTCGATGAAGTGACGCTGCGCGACCTGCGGCTTTCATCGTCGAGCGTCGATCTGCGCGTGCGCCGTCACGGCGACACGGTTTCGTTGGATACGCCCCGGATCAGTGGTGATATCAGGGTTTCCATCGTCTTTTCGTCGTGATCGAAGCGAATGCCGCCAATGGTCCTGCGACAATGCCGCGTCAGGCCGCCCGGGGTGGAACCAGCGCAGCTCTCTCGGCTTGGTGGTGTGAGTTCCCTTTGAGCCCTTTTTCTGGGGCGTTTCACCGGAACTGCCTAACTCCGGAACCCGCATGCTCGATAGCAAGTTCATAAAGATCACGGTAGCGCTGTCCGCATTGATATTGATCGCGCCGCTACCCTGCGCGATCGGCGCCGCCTTTGCCGAAGACGCCCAGCCGTCGGCGGCGAGCAATCAGCCGACCGGCGCGCCGCAGACGTCCGCGCCGCCCGCCGCGGTCACTATCCTCACTGATCGCGAAGTCGAAGGCATCCTCGGCCGCGAAGTGGTCAGTAGTGCCGGCGAAAACATGGGCCGCGTCGTCGACGTTCTGGTCGACAGGAGCGGACAGGTGCGAGCGGCAATCATCGATTTCGGCGGCTTCCTTGGCGTCGGCAGCCGCAAGATCGCCGTGGATTGGAATGCGCTGCATTTTCCGCAGCCGGCAAAACTTGACGCGAAGATCACGCTCGAACTGACGCGCGACCAGGTGAAGGCCGCGCCCGAATATCAGGAGGGTAAACCCATCGTCGTCCTCGGTGCGCTCGGCAAGCTCGAGTCACTGCCCGAATAACCGCATCTGATATCGCAAACGCCGACCGTGCGCGGACCCCGATCCGGGCATCCGTCGTTGTCGAACAAGATCGCGCCACTTGAAACGACAGTTGGAGACTTGTCCTGGCCGTAAATCCGTCACGCCCTCTACGCGACAGGCCGGAGCCGCACGGCGCACGCGACGCTGCAGATACCTTGTCTGCCCCAGGGGCGGAGCCCCGGCTCGCCCCCTCGCCGCGCAGCCTGCGCGGGCTTGACTGGTTCATCTTCTTCGTCGCCGACGTACAGACTGGATTTGGGCCGTTCGTTTCGGTTTTCCTCACCGAGCAACGTTGGACTCAGGTGGATATCGGGCTCGTTCAGTCGGCCGCCGGCTTCGTGTCGCTGATCGGTCAAATGCCGGGAGGCGCCTTGGTCGATGCCGCCCGATCCGAGCGCTTCGTCGCCGGCGTTTCCATTGTGGCGATCTGCGTCAGCGCTTTAAGCTACGCGATGCTGCCGATCTTTCCGGTGGTGTTGGCGGGATCGGTCCTGCACGCGTTGGCAAGTTGCGTTCTCGGGCCCGCGATCGCGGCGATCAGCCTCGGACTTGTCGGTCACGCGGCGATCGGCGCGCGGTTCGGACGTAATGCACGCTTCGCGTCCGTCGGAAACGGTCTGGCGGCCGCCGCCATGGGCGCCTGCGGCTATCTGATTTCGGCACGCGCCGTGTTCATCGTCACCGTGCTGTTGCTGGTGCCGGCGCTGATTGCGCTGCGCTCAATCGCCGAAAACGAGATCGATCCCGAGCGGGCGCATGGCGCGCCGCCGCACCGCAAGGCCGAGAGCCCGCCGACCAAGCCCGGAGCGTTGATGCACAATCGGCCGCTCTTGATTTTCGCCGGTTGCCTGCTGCTGTTTCATCTTGCCAATTCCGCGATGCTGCCGCTGGTCGGCAGTGCGGTAACAATGCGTTCGGCGCACTGGGCGACCGTCATCATCGCGGCCTGCATCGTCGTGCCACAACTCATCGTCGCGGCGTTGTCGCCATGGGTCGGCCGGCGCGCGCAGATTTGGGGCCGCCGGCCGTTGCTGCTGATCGGCTTTGCCGCGCTGCCGATCCGTGGACTGCTGTTTGCGTTGGTGACGAGCCCGTCGCTGCTTCTCGCCGTGCAGATTCTCGACGGCATCACCGCCGCGGTGTTCGCCGTCATGGTGCCGCTGGTGGTGGCCGACCTGACCCGCGGCACCGGGCATTTCAATCTCGGCCAGGGCATCCTCGGCACCGCGACCGGAATTGGCGCGTCGCTTTCGGCGACGCCCGCCGGCTACGTCACCGACCGCTTCGGCAGTGCGGCGGCCTTCGGGTCGCTTGCCGCAATCGGCGCCGTCGGCTTTGTCGCGCTGTGGCTATTAATGCCGGAAACCAGGCCGGCGGACGACGATGATTGACCCTCGCCGTCGTGGAAGCGATTGAGCCTTGCCGGCTGTTTCGCTTCCGCTTCCGCCGAAACGAAATAATTACAGCGCCGGCGCGTCGTCGGCGACGAGCCGCAGATGGGGCGAGGCGGCGTCTGACAGGCTGCGATAAACGGCAAGGTAATCCTGCGCCATGCGGCGCGCGGTGAAGCGCTCTTCGAAGCGGTGCCGGATTTTTTCCCGCGACAAATGGCCGAGCCGATCGACGGCGCCGATGGCGCCATTGACGTCCTCGACAACAAATCCGGTAACCCCGTCGTCGATGACTTCCGGGACCGAGCCGCGGTTAAACGCGATGACGGGTGTCCCGCAAGCCATGGCTTCGATCATCACCAGGCCGAACGGCTCCGGCCAGTCGATCGGTACGAGCAGCGCGATCGCGCCGCTCAAGAATTTCGATTTTTCCTTGTCACCGATCTCGCCGATATATTCGATATTGCCCGACGCCATCCGTGGCTTGATTTGCTCGTCGAAGTATTCCTGGTCGACCTTGTCGATCTTGGCTGCGACCTTGAGCGGTACGCCGCAATGCTGGGCAATGCGGATGGCGCGATCGAAACCTTTTTCCGGCGCGATGCGGCCGAGAAAGGCGAAATAGGACGGCTTGATGGGTTTCGGAACCAGAAGCTGCGAGGGGAGGCCGTGATAGACGGTGCGCACCCAGTTCGCCTGCGCCAGCGGCCGGCGCTGCGCGTTCGAGATCGACACCACGGGCACCGACGAGAATGTGTCGAAAACCGGCTGATGCTCCGGCAAATCGAGCCGGCCATGCAGCGTGGTCACGAACGGCGTCGCCTGGCGTGACAGCAATGAGAACGGATAATAGTCGAGGTGGCAATGCAGGAAGTCAAAGTCGGAAGCCGATCGATACACCCGCTCCAGCATCATCATATGCAGCGCGTTTGGGTCGCGCACCGCGCCATCGAGCCGCAAAGCCCGCGGCCAGACGGCCTCCAGCCGCGCGGACGTCACCGAATCGCCGCTGGCGAATAAGGTCACATCGTGACCGAGCGCGATCAGCTCTTCGGTGAGCCAAGACACCACCCGCTCCGTGCCGCCGTAAAGTTTGGGCGGGATGGCCTCGGTCAACGGCGCAACCTGTGCGATGTGCATAGAAGTGACCCTCGTTGTTTTGAAAATCCCTCACCCGGCGACTACCGACAACGTGGCAAAGGCGAAATATTTCAAATTATGGAGGGAACTTAATTTTGCGGAACCGAGGGAACTTTTTGCGCGCTGCGGCGTGAACATTAAAGTCTCAAATTGAGGGAGGGGGCATCGAAACGGCCGCCGTAACGAACGGTCGTCGAAATTGATGTGTGGCGTAAAGAGCCGACGGAACATGACGGGAGGGGCCCTCGTTCCATTCACGCCGTCTCTCCCCAATGGAACGCACGGGCAAAACTTGCGGGGGAGGATCAGCGCTAATACCGGCGGAGACCGAATTCGTATGGCCGACCTCACCCGTTACGCCAGTTCCCCCTTGAGCTTTACCTATCGCTACATCCGGTTGCGGCCGGTATCGCACGCGGTCATTTTGACCGCCGTCCTTGGTGCGGTTGCCTGTTCGGTGGGCACCCAATATGGCGTTAAATTTCTGGTCGATACGCTTTCCAGCGGCGCCAATGCCGCGGTGTGGACCGCGTTTTGTCTTCTCGGTTCGCTGATCGCGGCTGACAATCTGCTGTGGCGGGTCGCCAGTTGGATCGCCAATCATGCTTTCGTCGGCGTCACCGGCGATTTGCGGCGCGATCTGTTTCGTCACTTGACCGGACACTCGCCCGGCTACTTCGCCGACCGGCTGCCGGGCATGCTGACAAGCCGCATCACCGCGACGTCCAATGCGGTATTCACTGCCGAGAACATGTTCGTCTGGAATGTGCTGCCCCCTTGCGTGGCCACCATCGCGGCGATCGCTCTGGTCTGCACCATCAGTCTGCCGATGGCTGGCGCGCTGGCGCTGGTTGCCGGAATCATGGTCTTCGTGCTGTTCCGGCTCGCGGCTTCCGGGCGGCCGTTGCACCACGATTTCGCCACCAAGGCGGCGGCGGTCGACGGCGAGATGGTCGACGTCGTGACCAATATGCCGCTGGTGCGGGCGTTCGGCGGCATATTCCGCGAGCATCGCCGCTTCGACGTCACCGTGGAACGCGAGCTCAGCGCGCGCCGGCGCAGCCTGTTTTACTTGGAAAAGCTGCGCATCTTTCACGCCGTGGTGACGGTCCTGTTGACGCTCGGCTTGCTGGCCTGGTCCATCATGTTGTGGACGCAAGGCGAGGCGACCACCGGCGACGTCGTGCTCGCCTGCACGCTCTCGATCTCGGTGCTCAGCGCCACGCGCGATCTTGCCGTGGCCCTGGTCGACATGACCCAGCATGTCGCGCGGCTTGCCGAAGCCGTGGCGACGCTCTTGGTGCCGCACGAGCTGCGCGACCATCCGGAGGCGGCGCCGCTGGTGCGGCGCGGCGCCAGCGTCAAGTTCGAGCAGATCGATTTCCGCTATTCCGACGGCCGGCAAATTTTCAAAGGCTTTGATCTGAGCTTCCGCCCGGGCGAACGGGTCGGTCTCGTCGGCCGTTCCGGCGGCGGCAAATCGACCTTGTTCGCACTGCTGCAACGCTTTTACGACGTGGAGGCCGGACGGATTCTGATCGACGGCCAGGATATCGCGCGCGTCACCCAAGAGAGTCTGCGTGAAGCGATTGGCGTCGTGCCGCAGGACATTTCCATGTTCCACCGCTCGGTGATGGAAAACATCCGCTACGGCCGGCCCGAGGCGACCGAAGACGAAGTGTTGGAAGCGGCCTTCGCGGCGCGCTGCGATTTCATCGAAGACCTGCCGCAGGGCATGCGCACCACTGTCGGCGAACGCGGCGTGAAACTCTCCGGCGGTCAGCGCCAACGCATCGCTATTGCGCGCGCGTTTCTCAAAGATGCGCCGCTCTTGCTGCTCGACGAAGCCACCTCCGCGCTCGACAGCGAATCCGAGGAGGCGATTCGCGAGGCGCTGGGACGATTGATGAGCGGCCGCACCGTGATCGCCATCGCGCACCGGCTTTCAACGGTGCGCAATTTCGATCGCATCGTCGTCTTGCACGCCGGACGCGTTTTGCAGGACGGCGCGCCTGATCTGTTGGTCCGCCGCGACGGTCCCTATCGGCAGCTGGTGCAACGCGAAATGAATCGCCTCAGTCAACAAGCGGCCTGAATTTGCTGGCCTCTCAACCAGGCGCGGCGACGGGTGGCGGCCGACATCGCCCCGACATCACCGGCCGAGAATGGCGGAGCCTGTCGCCCGCGGATCGCGGTTTCGCCACGCTCCGACATCGACGCTGTGAAAGAAATCGGCGATGTGCTGATTGAATACCGCCGGGTCCTCAAGATTGATGGTATGTCCGGCATTCGGCATGACGACCAGCGCGGCGGTCGGGATCGTGCGCTTCATCAGGAGCGCGGGTTCGAGGCAAGGCCAATCCTCGTCGCCGGTCATGATCAGTGTCGGCGCCGTCATGGTCTTCATTTGCTCGATCAGGTCGAACAGCGACGGCCGGCGCGCCTGTACGCCGCGCATGGTCAGCGCCGAACCTTCGGTCGAATGTCCGGCGAGCTGGTTGGCGAACTCGGTCCAGCCGCGCCGGTCCTTGTTCTGAAACTGCACGCGCGTCGGGCCGAGCGCATAGCCTTCGGCGGCCTTCGTCATGGTCTGGCTTTCGAAGTGAGCGGCGGCGGCCTCGGCTTCGGCGGCGAATTGCACGCGCTTGTCCGGCGCCGCGCCATAGCCGCAGCCGGCGACGACCAGCGAGCGTGCGCGCGTCGGATAGGTGAAGCCGAAATGCAGCGTCGCGAAGCCGCCCATCGATAGCCCGACGATGTGGGCCTGCTCGATCTTCAAGGCATCGAGCACGGCGCGGATATCGTCACGGGCGCGGTCTTGCGAATAGCGCGCCGGATCCTTCGGCACGTCGGACGGCGGATAGCCCCTCGCGTTGTAAGCGATGCAGCGGTAGCGCTGACCGAAATAGCGCATCTGCATTTCGTAGGAGCGATAATCGCCGGCAAATTCATGCACAAAAACGACCGGCAGCCCGCTGCCGGTTTCCTCGTAATAAAGCTTCACATCGTCGTCGGTCGTAATGTGGGGCATGGATGGTCTCGCGTGGGGATCGTCGATCTATTTTCACCCCCGGATCGCGATATCACCACAAAAACAAAACGCCGCCAAGCCATTGACTTGACGGCGTAATTTGGTTGCGGGGGTAGGATTTGAACCTACGACCTTCAGGTTATGAGCCTGACGAGCTACCGGGCTGCTCCACCCCGCGTCAACCGTCTGATTTATCGAAGGATGATGTAGCAAGCCCCCCCGGAGAAGGGAAGTGCGGCGGGCTCGATAATTCGTCATAATGTCATGGTTGGGCTCCACGGACAGTCATGCACGCGCTTCCAGAACCGGCCATGGGCGAAAAACCAGCCTTGCAGCCGAAGGCGGCGATCGGACCGGTCGTGCGCGCCGCCGCCGCCGCCATTTTGACGCAAGCCCGCGCCGCGATGATCGACCCGGAGCGGTCCCACCAGGTCGCCGTGCACGACTTCCGGCGCACCATGAAGGAATGGCGGGCCTTGATGCGGCTTCTGGCGCCATTCATCCCGGATGCGCAGCGCTGGCGGCACGACGCGCGGGACTACGCCCGCTCGCTGGCGCACGCCCGCGACGGGGCGGCGGCGCTCATGGCGTTCGACGGGCTGATCGACAAGGGCAATCTGGTGCTCTCAGAGCGATCGCGCTTGAGCGTCCGCGGCCGCATCGAAGCGCTGCGCGACAGCCAGGAGCAGGCGGTGCTCACGCCGGAGCTTCGCGACCGGATTGTCGCCTGGCTCGATATGGCGGCGGCAGCCGTCGCACAATGGCCGCTCGATCCATTCGACTTCTCGTCGATCGCAGCACAGCTCACCGCGGGCTTTCGCAGCGCACGCAATCAAATTCCGTCCGATTGGTCGCAGGCGAGCGGCGAGGAACTACACACGCTGCGCCAGCGCGTCGTCGATCTGCGCTATCAGATGGACCTGATCGAGCCGCTATGGCCGCGCTTCGGCCGCATGTGGACCGACGAGGCCGAACGGCTGCGCGGGCGGCTCGGCCAATGCCAGGATCTCGAAGTGCTCAAACGGCTCACCGAGCCGCATCAGCCGCTGGCGCATTGGCGCTCGCGCCTGACGCCGGCCATCGGCGAACGCTCAGCCGCGCTGGCGCATCGCGCCGCGCGCATCGCGCACCGGCTGTTTGCCGAGCGGCCGAAGTCATTCCGCCAACGGCTGGAAAGCCTCTGGGAGCACGGACGCTGAAATCTACGAGATCGTGAATCGCTTCAATTCCCCGGCCACCTGCGCAATCACGCCGTCCCAGTCGCCGAGCGCAGTCTGCCGGAACAGCCGTGCGGTCGGATACCAGGGTGTCGTTTCGCCTTCGCGCGTCCAACGCCAGTCCGGCGCGAAAGGAACGAGCACCCACACCGGACGGCCCATGGCGCCGGCGAGATGCGCCGCCGCGGTATCCACGGCGATGACGAGATCGCACAACGCCAGCACGGCGGCAGTGTCGCTGAAGTCTTCCAGCTCGGCGCCGATTTGCGTCACGCGGGACTCTGCAGCAAGCGGCGCTGCATCCTCGGGCCGCACGTCGCGCTGAATGCCGATGAAGCTTGCCGGTGCGGCGAACAGCGGCGCCAGGCGCGCGAAAGCGATCGAGCGGTTGCGATCGTTGTCGTGGCTCGGATTGCCCGCCCAGACGATGGCGATGCGCGGGCGCGGGCGCGCCTCGAGCCGGGCCGACCATTTGGTCAGGCGCGCTTCGTCGACGGAGAGATAGGGAGTCTGCGCCGGCACGGTGGCGGGTTCGGTATGCAGCGCCAGCGGCAAGCTGCCGAGCGGGCAATGCACGTCGAAGGGCGGGCTCGCCTCGCCGCGAGCGATGACTGCGGAGACACCGTCGAGCCGGCGCATCAGCGCCTGCAACTCGCGCTGCACTTCGAGCACCACCTTGGCGCCGCTGGCGGCGATCAGCGGCGCGTAACGGGCGAATTGGATGGTGTCGCCGAGCCCCTGCTCGGCGTGGAGCAGCACGGTCTTGCGGGCCAGCGGATATTCGCCGAGCCACAGCGGCTTGCCGCGGCTCTTCTGCGCCGGCATGCCGGTGCGGCGCCAGCGCCATTCGTATTCGGCAAAACCGCGGGCGTAATCGCCGCGCGTGAGCAAGGCCAGCGCAGTGTTGAAATGCGCATCGGAAAAGTCTTTGCGAAGTTCGAGCGACTCGGCAAAGTTCGTAATCGCCTCATCGGAGCAATTGAGCTGCATCAGCGCTTTGCCGCGATTGAGCCAGGCATTGGCGTAGTCCGGCGCAATGTCGAGCGCACGACCGTTGGCCTCGACCGCCTCGGCGTAGCGCCCGAGCTTGATCAAAGCGACGCCGCGATTGTAATGCACGCCGGGATGGCCGGGCGCGAATTGCAGTGCGGCGTCGAAGTCGACCAGAGCTTGTTGCTGAAATCCGAGCATGGCCCGGGCGAGACCGCTATTGAGCCGTGCCTCGATGTGATTCGGCGCGCGCGCCAGTACTTGCTGGAATTCGGCCAGTGCCTCTTCCGGACGCGCCAGCGTGATCAGCACATTGGCGTGCTGATTGAGAATATTAAGATCGTCCGGCGCAAGCGCCCGCGCCTTGTCGAGACAGTCGAGCGCCTCCGGCGCGCGCTTGAGCGCGTGCAGCGCCTGACCGAGATTGCACCAGGTTCCGGCCGCGCGCGGATTGGCTTTGACCGCGGCGCTGAGCAATCGCTGCGCCTCGCCGATCTGGCCCTGCTGCAGCTTGACCGCGCCGAGGAGATTGAGCGCGTCGAAATTGTCCGGCACGGCCTTGAGCACGCGGCTATAGATTTTTTCCGCGTCGCGCAGCTGGCCCTGGCGCTGCAACGCGACCGCCTCGTTGAGCGCCTGCCCGATATTGAGCGGCCGCGAATTCATAAACGGTTGATCCGCGCGATGCGCCGCGTCACGTCAGCCGGCGTCGCATTATCGGACTCGGTCTTAAGCTTCAGCGCCGCGCGCGCCGCCGGACGGTCGAGACAGCGCAGCAGCCAGTTTTTCAGATGCGGCCACGGCGAAAGATCCATGTCGACGGCACGGCTGATGACGGCAGCGACGTTAAGATCGGCTACCGTGAAATGCTCGCCGATCAGATACGGCTGCACGGCCACGGCAGTGTCCAGCACGGTGAACGGCGACGCCACGATCTTGAGCGCCTCCTCGCGCAGCGCGGCGTTGCGCTCTGACGGCGGCAGCCGCACCGCATGCAGCGACCAGATATTGACGCCGCGATCGACTTCGGCAATCGCCCAAAAGCTCCATTGCCAGGCGCGCGCCTCGGCTTCAAGCGTCGCCGGATAGAGCGTACCGAAGGAATGTTTCTTCGCGAGGTAAAGCGTGATCGCCAGCGACTCGAACAGCACGAAGCCGTCGTCGACAATGACCGGCAACCGCCCGTTGGGGTTGAGCGCCAAAAACTCCGGCGACCGGGCGCCGGCATCGCCGATTTCGATCGGCAGATGCTGATACGGCATCCCGAGCTCCTCCGCCATCCACAGCGCGCGGAAGGCGCGCGTGCGAGCGACGCCGTAAATGCGCAATCCCTCGCTCATTGCTATGGAATTGGCGGGGTCGTCCGGCCGCTGTCAAGCTGCGTTGTCAAGCTGCGGCAAGGGTCGTAACGTGCCGTCAAGAAATGCAAGGAATGGACATGGAATTCGGTCTTTTCTCCAACGGTTTCCGCCCGCACACCACCGCCGCACAGACTTACGAAGAGGACCTCGCCGAGATCGTGCTGGCCGATCAGCTCGGCTTTCGCGATTGCTATATCAGCGAGCACCACGGCGAGCCGGTCTACATCGACAAAGTCGACACGCTGCCGGTGCCGGAACTGCTGATGTGCAAGGCCGCTGCGGTGACCAAGCGCATCCGCATGGGGGCTGCGGTCAAGCTCATTCACTTGCATCATCCGGTCGATACGGCGACCCAGGCCGCGGTCACCGATCATGTCATTGGCGGCGGCCGCTTCATCTTCGGCTTCGGCTCCGGCTTTCCGAGCCCGCTGTTTTCCGACGAGCGCGGCCTGTCTTATGCCGACCGCCACGAGCGCTTGCGCGAGTCCCTTGATCTCATTCTCAAATGCTGGGCCGCGAAGGAACCGTTTGATTGGAACGGCAAGCATTGGCGGGGCAAGGGCATCGTCGCCACCCCGCCGCCGCTGCACGCACCGCATATGCCGATGGCGACGGCAACCGACACGCCCGCGATGATCGATCTCGCCGCGGCGCGCGGCTACACCATGCTCAGAGCCCAGCTTGAGCCGGCCGGATCCATCCGGAAAGTCGCCGATCGCTACATGCGCGCGGCCAAGGCGGCTGGTCAGCCCGATCCGCTTAGTAAATTCGCCGTGGCGCGCTACGTCTATCTTGCGGATTCGCGCCGGCAAGCGATGGACGACTTGCGCGCCGACATCAATTACGAACTCACTTATCAGATCAAGCGCGGGCTCATCCGCATGCTTGCGGGAAATTACGGCATGGCGTTGAAGGCCGACGAAGTGACTTTCGATCAGCTTGCCGAAGCCGGCGTCTATCACCTTGGCGATCCCGATACGGTGGCGAACGAGCTGCGGCAATTCTACGAGGCTTGCGGCGGCTTCGGCACGCTGTTGATCGTGACCGGAAAGAAATGGGCGACCCGCGAAAAAGTATTTCGCTCGATGCGGCTGTTCATGGACGAGGTGGCGCCAAAACTTCGCGACTTGGTGCCGGCGCGCGAGCCGGACACCGTCGCGGCATAAGGCAGAAGCGGAGAAACGCATGCGGCTTGGGATGTTCATGATGCCGGTGCATCCGCCGGCGCGCTCGTTCACCGACACCCTGGCCGAGGACGAGGAGAAGGCGCTTTACGCCGACCAGCTTGGCTTCGACGAATTGTGGCTCGGCGAGCATTTCTCCGCCTCGAGCGAACCGATCCCCTCGCCGCTGATGTTCATGGCGAGCCTCCTGCCGCGCACCAAGAATCTCACCTTCGGCACCGGGGTCATTTGCCTGCCCAACCACGATCCGGTGACGGTCGCCGCCGAGGTCGCACAATTCGACCATATGAGCCGCGGCCGCTTCATGCTCGGCATCGGTCCGGGCGGGCTATTGTCCGATTTCGAATTGTTCGGCAACGCCGATCGCGGCGTGCGTGCGCGCAAGACGATGGAGTCCATCGCGACGATCCAGCGCATCTGGGCGCAGGACCCGCCCTACGACCTTCCCGGCGAATTCCGCTCCGTCACGCTCAAGGAGGCGATCATTCCCGGGCTCGGCATTGGGTATATGCCGAAGCCGTTCCAGAAATCCGGCCCGCCGGTCACGATGTCGGTCAGTAGCCGCAACTCGCCGACCGCGCGCGTTGCCGGGCAGCAGGGCTGGGGCATTCTGTCCGGTAATAATATGCCGGCCAACGCCGTCGCCACCCACTGGCAAAGCTACGGCAAAGCCTGCGCGGAAGCCGGGCGAACCGCACGGAGCGAGAACTGGCGCGTGTCGCGCAATATCATGGTGGCGCCGAGCGATGCCGAGGCGCGCGATCGCGTCTTCAGCCCGCAAGGATCGAACCATTACTTCTACACTTATATGCGCGAGGTGCTGTCCCGCGTCGGCATCCTTTCGGTGATGAAGCCCGACCCGAACATGCCGGACGAGGAAGCCACCGTCGATGTCATCACCGAAGGCTGCATGCTCTATGGCTCACCGAAGACCATGCTCGACAAGCTTGTCGCCTTCCGCGACGAAGTAGGCCCGTTCGGCACGCTGCTGATGACCGGTCTCGACTGGAGCGGGCCGAACGAAGCGTGGGAGCGCGATTCGATGCGGCTCCTCGCCCAAGAAGTGATGCCGAAATTCCAGCAGCACGCGACGGCGCAAGCCGCGGAGTAACAGATGCTTGGCAATCTTTCGGGTGAAGGGAGATGACGTCGCCCCGCGGACGCGTCGTGTTGTTGACCGGCGCCGCCGGCGGCATTGGCCGGGCGATGACGGATGCGCTCCTCGCCGCCGGGCATTCGGTCGCCGCGATCGATCGCGACCAAGCCGCGCTGGAAAAGCTTACGGCACTGCACGCTGCCGCCAAGAATCGGCTGCATCCGATCGTCGCCGATCTCGGCAGCGAAGCCGGGTGCCAAAGCGCCGTCACCGCCGCGCGGGCCCGCTTCGGCGCTATTGAAACCGTGATCAATAATGCCGGCATCGGCATGTCGAGCATCCGGCCCGACGCCGAAGTGCGCGCTCCCGGCATCGAGGAGCTGACGCCGCAAATCTGGGACGGCTTTATGGCGATCTTCGTGCGCGCGCCGGTCGTGCTGGTGCGCGCGGCTTTGCCCGATATGAAGCGCAGCGGCTTCGGCCGCATCGTCAACAACACCACGAGCTACGTGACGATGCTGCGCGTGCTGCCCTATGGCGCGGCCAAGGCGGCGCTGGAATCGATGTCGGCGGTGTGGGCGAAGGAGCTCGACGGCAGCGGCATCACCGTCAACGTGCTGGTGCCGGGCGGGCCGACCGATACGACGCTGATCGCCGACGAGGCTGGCTGGCCGCGCGACAAGATGCTGCGCCCGGAGATCATGGGCCCGCCGGCGGCCTGGCTCATCTCGGACGAAGCCGGCGCATTCACCGGCCGCCGCATCACCGCGGCACGCTGGGAGGCCAAGCTTCGCCCCGCGGAAGCGGCGCAACTCTCGAGCCGCGCCATCGGCTGGCCGGAACTGTCATCCGATGCGGTGTGGCTGACCGGCGGCAAGAACTGAAAGCCGCGCCGCGTTGCCGGCGCTAAACAACCGCTTGCGCCTTCTCAAGGATAAGCCGCGATTTCACCAGGTCCGGGCTTCCGAGATCGAGGCCGAAGCTCTCGTAAAGTCCGGCTTTGCCCAGGGCTGTCAATCGCAGTGCCCGGCTGTCGCGTTCGCGCGCGAACCAGCCGCGTCCCAGGCAACAACGGCAAAGCTCGGCACCGACATGGCCGGCAATGTGATAGCGCCGCTCGCTCCAATCGAGACACGGCCGGCAGAACACACGGCGACTCTGCGGTTTCAATTTTAGATCGGCGCCGAATTCAGTCAGGAAGCCCGCGCCGGTCTCCGTCACTTCGCCGCCATCTTCGCCGAGCGCGACATAGCCCTTGGCAATGAGTGCGTCGGCCAGCGCGACGCCGATCCGTCCGGCCAAGTGATCGTAACAGGTGCGCGCAAAGCGCAAGGCGTCGTCATGCGCCGAACGCGGCTGATAACGCGGCGGCACCTCGATGGCGGCCACCGCCTTCATGCTTTCGAGCATCTGCGCCACCAGCGGCGAGGCGATGCGGTAATAATTGAAACGGCGCTTTTTGGTGACGGCGATCAGGCGTGCTTCGACAAGTCTTGCCAGATGCTCGCTCGCCGTCGAGCGCGAAATATGCGCCAGGAAGGCGAGTTCGCCACCGGTCAATGACTGGCCGCTCATCAGCGCGCCGAGCATGGTGGCGCGCGCGGTGTCACCGACCAGCGCGGCGACCTCGACCATATTGGCGGCGGCAACCATGAGCAATTGTACCGCTCCTGCCGTCAGACGGGCAATCGAAGATGCTTCGGCCTGCGCCGAACCGATTGAACGCGACAAATGCCGGCGCTGCAGCGACTATTCGGCGGACAGCATCAAGCAAGAGGATTAGTCATGAATCGCGAAATCATCCGCGTCGAACCGTTGTCAAGCCGAAGCGAAGCCCGCAACGTACCGTCGTCACCCGCCGTGCGCGGCGGCGGCCTGATCTTCGTGTCGAATATTCCGCCCTACGACCCGGAGACCGGCGAGATCAAACGTCTGCCGGTCGAACGGCAGGCCGAGATTGCGCTTGAGCAAATCAAGCTTTGCCTAACAGCGGCGGGTTCATCGCTCGACAAGGTTCTCAGGTGCACCATCTATTGCACCGATGCCAAATATTTCGCCGCCATCAACGCCGTCTATGCGCGGTATTTCCCGCACGATCCGCCGGCGCGCGGCTTTGTTTGCGTGCTGCCTTGGCACGGGCCGTTCGACGTCGAGATCGATTGCGTCGCGCTGGCGTGACTTACATCAGCGCCGCCGCAACCGCCTTGCCGCAGCTCACCGTATCGGCGGCGCCACCGAGATCGCGGGTGCGCAGCTTCGGCTCGGCAAGGACACGCTCGATTGCTTTCACGATGGCGGCGGCGGCTTCCGCCTCGCCGAGATGCTCCAGCATCATCGCCCCCGACCAGATCTGGCCGATCGGGTTGGCGATACCCTGGCCGGCGATATCCGGCGCCGAGCCGTGCACCGGCTCGAACAGCGACGGAAATCGCCGCTCGGGATCGATATTGCCGGACGGCGCGATGCCGATGGTGCCGGTGCAGGCGGGGCCGAGGTCGGAGAGAATATCGCCGAACAGGTTCGAGCCGACGACGACGTTGAACTTGTCGGGCTTGAGCACGAACAGCGCCGTGAGAATGTCGATGTGATACTTGTCCCACTTCACGTCGGGAAATTTCTTCGCCATCGCTTCGACGCGCTCGTCCCAGTACGGCATGGTGATGGCTATGCCGTTCGACTTGGTCGCCGAAGTCAGATGCTTCTTCGGCGTCTTTTGCGCCAGTTCGAAGGCGAATTTGAGCACGCGGTCGACGCCGATCCGCGACAGCACGGTCTCCTGCACCACCACCTCGCGCTCGGTGCCGGTGAACATGCGGCCGCCGATGGCGGAATATTCGCCTTCGGTATTTTCGCGCACCACCCAGAAGTCGATATCGCCCGGCTTGCGGCCGGCAAGCGGCGACGGCACGCC
>CAWGJP010000015.1:0-182500 GCA_963822935.1 uncultured Alphaproteobacteria bacterium | reverse complement strand
GCCTGGGAAGATTTGAACTTCCGACCTCACGCTTATCAAGCGCGCGCTCTAACCAACTGAGCTACAAGCCCGAACCAGGAGTCAGTGGTCAGAAACCAGCAATCAGAACGCGTCTGATCGCCGAATACTGATTACTGACTCCTGGTCTGCTCGTTCGTGAAGAAAGAGAAATGAAGACGGCGGCGTCCCGCAATAGGCATTTCGATCCGAAAACCGATCTGCCCTGATGTTTCCAAGAGATCCGATAAAGACGCGTGAGGCGTCTCTGAAGGATCATCCTTAGAAAGGAGGTGATCCAGCCGCAGGTTCCCCTACGGCTACCTTGTTACGACTTCACCCCAGTCGCTGATCCTACCGTGGCCGGCTGCATCCTTGCGGTTTGCGCACCGTCTTAAGGTAAAACCAACTCCCATGGTGTGACGGGCGGTGTGTACAAGGCCCGGGAACGTATTCACCGCAGCGTGCTGATCTGCGATTACTAGCGATTCCAACTTCATGTGCTCGAGTTGCAGAGCACAATCCGAACTGAGACGGCTTTTTGAGATTTGCGCAGGATTACTCCATTGCATCCCATTGTCACCGCCATTGTAGCACGTGTGTAGCCCAGCCTGTAAGGGCCATGAGGACTTGACGTCATCCCCACCTTCCTCGCGGCTTATCACCGGCAGTCCCCTTAGAGTGCCCAACTGAATGATGGCAACTAAGGGCGAGGGTTGCGCTCGTTGCGGGACTTAACCCAACATCTCACGACACGAGCTGACGACAGCCATGCAGCACCTGTGTTCCCGCCAGCCGAACTGAAGAGTTCCATCTCTGGTACTCATACGGGACATGTCAAAGGCTGGTAAGGTTCTGCGCGTTGCTTCGAATTGAACCACATGCTCCACCGCTTGTGCGGGCCCCCGTCAATTCCTTTGAGTTTTAATCTTGCGACCGTACTCCCCAGGCGGGATGCTTAATGCGTTAGCTGCGCCACTGACGGGTAAACCCGACAACGGCTAGCATCCATCGTTTACGGCGTGGACTACCAGGGTATCTAATCCTGTTTGCTCCCCACGCTTTCGCACCTCAGCGTCAGTACCGGGCCAGTGAGCCGCCTTCGCCACTGGTGTTCTTGCGAATATCTACGAATTTCACCTCTACACTCGCAGTTCCACTCACCTCTCCCGGACTCAAGCTCTCCAGTATCAAAGGCAGTTCTGGAGTTGAGCTCCAGGATTTCACCTCTGACTTAGAAAGCCGCCTACGTGCGCTTTACGCCCAGTGATTCCGAGCAACGCTAGCCCCCTTCGTATTACCGCGGCTGCTGGCACGAAGTTAGCCGGGGCTTCTTCTGCGGGTACCGTCATTATCTTCCCCGCCGAAAGGACTTTACAACCCTAGGGCCTTCATCATCCACGCGGCATGGCTGGATCAGGCTTGCGCCCATTGTCCAATATTCCCCACTGCTGCCTCCCGTAGGAGTTTGGGCCGTGTCTCAGTCCCAGTGAGGCTGATCATCCTCTCAGACCAGCTACTGATCGTCGCCTTGGTGAGCCGTTACCTCACCAACTAGCTAATCAGACGCGGGCCGATCCTTTGGCGATAAATCTTTCTCCTTACGGACTTATCCGGTATTAGCCCAAGTTTCCCTGGGTTGTTCCGGACCAAAGGGCACGTTCCCACGTGTTACTCTCCCGTCTGCCGCTCCGTATTGCTACGGCGCTCGACTTGCATGTGTTAGGCCTGCCGCCAGCGTTCGCTCTGAGCCAGGATCAAACTCTCAAGTTGAAGAGAGATCTGATCTCGGCTGATCACAACGTTTGACGAGGTCCCTACACGTCCGATCGCTTACGCAATCGGCCGATGTAGAAAACCTTGAAACGTAAGACCGCCGAAGTCTCTTCTTGGCCAAATCCGCGACAAGGTTGCCCCGATCGCGAAAGCGGCCCGCAAGGACTCCGCCGTCCACGTTTCTCTTTCTTCCGATTCACTTGTCAAACAGCCCGGACCTTGCGGTCCGTCGTCAAGTCCACCTGCATCCGGTTCGGATCCGGCTAGGCCGGAGAAACCAGAACCCCGCACATCCGACGCGGCGACGCGAACATGGCCATCAAGAGCATGGCCGGATGCTCGGTCACCGTGTGAACAGTGAGGGGCTTCGCAGACGCGCCATCGACTAGGCGGCGGCGCGCCCAAGAGCTCTTATATAGGCTTCGGGGGCGGGGATTGTCAACCTTCCGACATACAAAATTCGCCGCGTGGAGCACCGAAAAAGCGGCAACCTGCAAGTGTCGGCATGCGGCCACCGGCGGCAGCCATCGGATACACGATATAAGGATAGACGATATAACGTCTAGACTGCGGTCCGCATTCGGCTTTTTCGCTGCCCGCGCCGTACTGCAGCCATATTCCTCCGCCGTTCTTTGTGCAATCCTATCGGGATGTCGCAGCCAGGGGGAAGCGACCACCTCACTTAAGCTTTGTGCCTCGATCAAACCGGGTCTGGTTGACCCTTCGGCGACCCCCGGGGCATCGTCTTGAACTGCGAAGTCGATCGCGAGCGCCAGCGCGCGGTCGAGGCAATCTGGCCAAGGACGCGGGGACGTAATCTTGGACCAAGTTAGGCCGCGCGCCGCGAGAGACGTTCCGCCGCGGAGGTTTCATGCCGAGGCGATCGATCTCGGCAATGAGCCGCCGCTGTCGGCGGACGGAGCCGGCAGCCTGGTCGACCGGCGCCGGGTCTCGGTGCAATGGTTTTCCGGAACGATCCTCACCGGACTGTGCGGCGCCGCGCTGATGGGTGGCGCCGTATTTGCGTCGCTCGACGGCGAGACCAATTTTGCCAGCGCGCCCGAACAGGTCGAGAGCGCATTGCGCGGCGCGATTTCGAGCATCGGCGACCGCTTGAGCGGCGTGCACAAGACCGACCGGCTACCGGCGCTGACCGAGCCGGCGGTGACGCGCGAAGCGATACGCGTGCCGATTTCGTCGCGGGTGCGCAATCGTGAAACGATCCGGGTCCGCTCCTACGAGCGCGTCATCGGCAACCTGTCGCTCACGGCGAGCGATCTCTCCGCCCATATTCCGCCGTTCAACCCGCAGAAACTCTTGACCAACTCCGTCGCCGGCGACGATCAGACACCGGCGGCCGAACCGGACGCCGAAGTGTCATTTGTCACTTGCGATCTGGTGTCCGCCGCCAAATCGGCCAAGGCGTTGTCACCGGCCGTGTCGCCCGCGGTATGCGACCTCAATTCCCTGCTGGCGAAGATCAAGCCGTCGACACAGTTGCCGATTGAGGACGTGCTGAACCAGGTTCGCGACGTCGCCGCCGCGATCGGCGCGGGAAAGAGCCTGCTCGCCAACGCGGCTTGGACGCCGAGCCTGAAGCTGGGCTACGCTCCCGAGCACGACAGCGGCAATTATTTCGACTTCACGCCACGCGTCATTCCCGAGAACGTCACGCTGTTGCCCAAGACCACGACACAGATCAACGGCGGCGATTGGAGCGAGCGCCAAGTCATCGTCAAAAAAGGCGAGACCGTCGGTTCAATCCTGCGCGAGCTCGGCGCCGCTCCCGACGAGATCAAGAGCATCATCGGGGTGATCGGGCCCGCCGCTCTGGAAGGCGGGATCAAGGAAGGCGAAAAGCTTCGAGTCTTGATGGCGTCCGCCGGCCTCGGTCACATGCAGCCGCTGCGCGTCATCATCGCCGGCGACTCCGGCATCACCGCGGCGGTGGCGCTCTCCGACCTCGGTCAATACGTCCCTGTCGACATTCGCAACATCGACACCGAAGTCACCGACACCGCCGACGACGGGGCCGACCAGACCAATACCAGCGCCGTGAGCCTTTATCAGAGCCTGTGGGAGACCGCGCTGCGCAACAATGTACCGAAGCCGGTGATCGAGGACATGGTGCGGATCTACTCCTACGATGTCGACTTCGAGCGCAAAGTGCAGCCCGGCGACAATTTCGACGTGCTGTATGCGAACGAGGAGAATGGCGAAGGCGCCGCCGAGGTGCGCTATGCCGCGCTCACGACCGGCGGCGAGACCAAGAAATATTACCGCTTCCAGACCGCCGACGACGGCGTTTACGACTACTACGACGAGGACGGTGTCAGCGACAAGAAATTCCTGGTGCGCAAGCCGGTCCCGACAGGCATCGAAACCTCGCCGTTCGGCTGGCGCACGCATCCGCTCCTCCACATCAGCGAGCTGCATACCGGCGTCGACTGGGGCGCGCCGTTCGGCACGCCGATCTTCGCCGCCGGCAACGGCGAGATCGAGGAGATCGGCCTCAAAGGCGGCTACGGCAAATATGTCCGCATCCGCCATGCCAACGGCTATGAGACCGCCTACGGCCACATGACCGCCTTCGCCCGCAGCCTGCAGGTCGGCAGTCGGGTGCGCCAGGGCCAGATCATCGGCTTCGTCGGCTCAAGCGGCCTCTCCACCGGCTCGCACGTGCATTTCGAAATCATCGTCAACGGCCGCTTCGTCGACCCGATGCGGGTAAAGCTGCCGCGCGGCCGTGTGCTCGACGGCGACACGCTGGCTAGCTTCGAGAAGGACCGCACGCAGCTCGACGCCGTGCTGGCGGCCGCGCCGCTGTCGCATGTTGCGCAAGGGCAGAATAGCCAACCATCAAGTAATAATATCGCGCAGGCGCGTTAGTTAAATGGCCCCCGCAGACGATCGTATCGAGGTGCGTTCGAGCCGAGTCTGGGCTTTGTTTCATTTCAACCTGACGCGCTGGATTTTTCCGACGTACATGATCGCGGACCAGGTCGGCATTTCGACGAGAGAAGTCAGATTCTGGCTCATCCCTTGGGCGCGAACTGACGACCACCTGCCGCTGTCGCACATTGCCGAGGTCTTGCACCGGCGCGGGTTGTTCTGGGATGCGATCAGCGTGGAGAGCAGCGGCGGGGTCAATCCGTTGGCGATCAGCGGTGTATCGAAATTTCACTCCGGATACTTCGTCGAACACATGCGCGAGCGGCTGAATGCGGCAGCTACACCGCAACCGCGCGCCTAATTCCTCATTGCCGGCGAAACGACGACGACGGCGCGCCGTTACGCCGCTTCGGCGACCCTCGTGCCGTTGAACACCAGGCCGTCGCGGCCGGCCGATACTTTCACCTTCTCGCCGTCCTTGATCTTGCCGGAGAGAATGAGATCGGCCAGCGGATCCTGCACCGAGCGCTGGATGACGCGCTTGAGCGGCCGCGCGCCGTAAGCGGGATCGTAGCCTTTCTCGGCGAGCCAGTCGCGCGCCTTGGCGTCGAGCGCAATGGCGATCTTGCGATCGTCCAGCAGCCTTTGCAGCTGCGCCATCTGAATGTCGACGATATGGGCCATCTGATCGCGCTTGAGCCGATGGAACAGAATGATCTCGTCGATGCGGTTGATGAATTCAGGACGGAAGTGCGCGCGCACCTCGGCCATCACCTGGTCGCGGACCTTGTCGCTGTCTTCGCCGTCAGGCTGCGCCACCAGATATTCGGCGCCGAGGTTCGAGGTCATCACGATGAGCGTGTTGCGGAAGTCGACGGTGCGGCCCTGCCCGTCGGTCAGGCGGCCGTCGTCGAGCACCTGCAACAGCACGTTGAAGACGTCCGGATGCGCTTTTTCGATCTCGTCGAACAGCACGACCTGATAGGGCCGCCGCCGCACCGCTTCGGTGAGCGCGCCGCCTTCGTCGTAGCCGACATAGCCGGGCGGCGCGCCGATCAGCCGCGCCACCGAATGCTTTTCCATGTATTCCGACATGTCGATGCGGATCAGCGCATGCTCGTCGTCAAACAGGAACTGCGCCAGCGTCTTGGTCAGCTCGGTCTTGCCGACACCCGTCGGCCCTAGGAACATGAACGAACCGGTCGGCCGATTCGGATCCTGCAAGCCCGCCCGCGCGCGGCGCACGGCGGTCGCAACCGCTTTGACGGCTTCGGCTTGACCGACAACGCGCTTGCCGAGCGCGTCTTCCATCTTGAGCAGCTTCTCGCGTTCGCCTTCGAGCATGCGATCGACCGGAATGCCGGTCCAGCGCGACACGACCTGCGCGATGTGATTGGCGGTCACCGCCTCTTCGGCGACGACGGCGCCCGACGTCGCGGCTTCGGTCGATTTCAGTTTTGCTTCGAGGCCCGGGATCGCCGAATACTGCAATTCGCCGGCGCGCTGATAATCGCCGCGGCGGATGGCGTCGGCGAGAGCGTTCTTCGCCTTGTCGAGCTGCTTTTGCGTTTCCGCCGCGGACGACAGCTTGTCCTTCTCGGACTTCCATTTTGCCGTGAGCGCGTCGGCCTGTTCCTGCAGGCTCGCGAGATCCTTCTCCAGCCGTTTGAGCCGGTCCTTGGAGGCAGCATCCCGTTCCTTTTTCAGCGCCTCCTGCTCGATCTTCAGCCGCACGATATCGCGGTCGAGATTGTCGAGCTCTTCCGGCTTGGAATCGATCTGCATGCGCAGCCGCGCCGCCGCCTCATCGACCAGATCGATCGCCTTATCGGGCAGGAAGCGGTTGGTGATGTAGCGGTTCGATAGCGTCGCGGCGGCAACCAGCGCGCCGTCGGTCACTCTGACCTTGTGATGCGCCTCGTATTTTTCCTTCAGGCCGCGCAGTATCGAGATGGTGTCCTCGACGGTCGGCTCGTCGACATAGACCGGCTGGAATCGCCGCGCCAAAGCGGCATCCTTCTCCACATGCTTCTTGTATTCGTCGAGCGTGGTGGCGCCGATGCAATGCAATTCGCCGCGCGCCAAAGCAGGCTTGAGCAGGTTCGACGCATCCATCGCGCCGTCAGCTTTGCCGGCGCCGATGATGGTGTGCATTTCGTCGATGAACAGCACATACATGCCGGCCGAGCCGGTGACTTCCTGCAACACCGCCTTGAGCCGCTCCTCGAACTCACCGCGATATTTGGCGCCGGCGATCAGGGCGCCCATGTCGAGCGCCAACAGCTTTTTGTCCTGTAGGCTCTCCGGCACGTCGCCGTTGATGATGCGCAGCGCCAAGCCTTCAACGATGGCGGTCTTGCCGACGCCGGGCTCGCCGATGAGCACGGGATTATTCTTGGTGCGCCGCGACAGCACCTGGATAGTACGACGGATTTCTTCGTCGCGGCCGATCACCGGGTCGAGCTTGCCGTCGCGCGCCGCCTGAGTAAGGTCGCGGGCGTATTTTTTCAGCGCGTCGTAGGCGTTCTCCGCCGAGGCGCTGTCGGCGGTGCGGCCCTTGCGCAAAGCTTCGATCGCGGCGTTGAGCGTCTGCGGCGTAACCCCGGCATTGGCCAGAATTTTTCCCGCGTCGCTGCTCTTTTCCATCGCTAGCGCCAACAACAACCGCTCGACGGTGACAAAACTGTCGCCGGCCTTTTCGCCAGCCTTCTCGGCAGTATCGAAAACGCGCGCCAAAGCCGGATCGAGGTAAACCTGCCCGGCCCCGCCGCCGGAAATCTTCGGCCGCTTGGCAAGCGCGGCCTCGGTCGCCGCGAGCGCGGCGCGCGAATTGCCGCCGGCGCGATCGATCAGTCCCGCGGCGAGCCCTTCCGGGTCGTCGAGCAGGACCTTCAACAGATGTTCGGTAGCGAATTGCTGGTGCCCCTCGCGCTGGGCAAGCCACTGGGCGGACTGAATGAAGCCGCGGCTACGGTCGGTATATTTCTCAAAATCCATGTGTCACTCCCCTCGGCCTATCCCGGCGCCCTTGCGGCGCGCCCGGAACATCGTCACTGGGTTCATTTAGATTTTTGCGCTGGCAAAACCATGACGCAAGTCAAGGGGTTTTGCCGGCGCTTGGCGGGTTCCCGAAGGCAACTTGCCGACAGGAAATATGGTATCGAAAATCGCCCGGAAAAGAGGCGGCGCGAACCGTATGGCTAAAATTCAATCGATTTACCGCTACCCGGTCAAAGGCCTCACGCCCGAACCGCTGGCGCGCACCCGCCTTCAAGCCGGGCAAACCGTTCCCGGCGACCGCCTCTATGCCATCGAGAACGGCCCGTCCGGCTTCGATCCGGCCGCGCCCAGCTATCTGTCGAAGACGCATTTCCTGATGCTGATGAAGAACGAGCGCCTCGCCACCCTGCATGCCTCGTTCGACCAGGACAGCCACACCCTGATCGTCGCTTACCCCTCCCCCCAAGGGAGAAGCGAAATAAGCGCCGACCTGCGCACCACCGCCGGCCGCACCAAGATTGAAAGCTTCTTCGCCGCCTATTGCGCCGACGAATTGCGCGGACCGCCGAAAATACTGCACGGCGCAGGCCACAGCTTCTCCGATGTCGCCAAGAAGGTCGTGTCGATCATCAATCTCGCTTCGGTCGCCGCGGTCGAGGATATGGTCGGCGCGCCGGTCAACCCGCTGCGGTTTCGCGCCAATGTCTATGTCGAAGGCTGGCCGGCTTGGAACGAGCTTGATCTCGTCGGCCGCGCATTGAAAATCGGCGGCGCACAGCTGAAAGTCGTCAAGCGCATCGTCCGCTGCGCCGCGACCAATGTCGATCCCGATACCGGGGCGCGCGACCTCAATATTCCGCAAACCCTGCTGCACACTCTCGATCATGCCGATTGCGGCATCTATGCCGAGGTGATGGAAGGCGGGGAGATCGCAGCGGGCGATGAAGTTCAGCTTGCATAAGGCACCGCGCGTCTGGGGCTCTAAACCTGTGAGCCGGACGTCGCCTTTCCCGGGCGGTAAGCCATGACACCGAAAACCGTCTCGCCGCCGAAAGGGTCCTACCGCTGGCTCGTGCTGGCGGCGGCCACGCTCGCCCAGGCCACCGCGTCCTTCGCCATGCTCGGCGTGGCCGCATTGGCGGGCTTCCTGCAACAGGACTTCAAGCTGACCGCGGCCGAAACCGGCTTGCTGATCACCGCGACCTATGGCGCGGCGGTGTTTTCGCTGTTGTTTGTCGGCGATCTGCTCGACCGCAAGAGCGAGCGGCTGATCATCGGCATCGGCGGCGCGATCGCTTTTATCGCGCTCATCGCAGCCACATGCAGCGGCAATTTCGCCGTGCTGTTGCTGTGCCTGTTCGTCGCCGGCTTGGGCTTCAGCGTGACTCAGCCCGGCGGCAGCAAATCGGTATCGGCTTGGTTTCGCGGCGACCGGCTCGGCTTGGCGATGGGCATCCGTCAGGCCGGACTGCCGTTCGGCGGCGCGCTGGCGGCGGCGATCCTGCCCGCCGTGGCCGCCGCAACGAGCTGGCGCACCGCGTTCACGGCCGGCGCGGTGGCGACGCTCGCCGGCGCGTTCGTTTTCGCGCTCACCTACCGTCCGCCGGCTAACGACGCCGATGCCGCGTCCAAGCGCGCGGCCTTGAGCTATGCCGCGGTCGCCGGATTGCTGCGCCAGTCGTGGATGCGCAACGCCATGATCGCAGGTCTCGCTCTGGTCAGCGCGCAATACGCCATCCTGACCTGGCTGATGCTCTATCTGCGCGACCATGCCCATATCGCGCTCACCCGCGGCGCCTGGTTTCTGGCGCTGGCCCAAGCCGCCGGCGTCGCCGGCCGCGTCGGGCTTGCGGCCTGGAGCGACCGCGCGCCGGCGCGGCGCTTTCGGCTGCTGTTGCTGTGCATGATCGCAGTCGCCGGCGGCTTTGTCGTCTTGTTGCTGGTACCGCCGCAATCCCCGGAGCCGGCGCTCGCGCTCCTTGCCGCCTGGCTCGGCTTCTTCGGGCTCGGCTGGTACGGACCATGGGTCGCCTATCTGGCCGACACTTCGCCCCCCGACCAAGTCGGATTGACGCTCGGCGCCGCCATGGCGATCAATCAGCTCGGCATCATCGGCGCGCCACCGCTCCTCGGCCTCGTGCACGACCTCACCGGCGGCTACACCGCGCTATGGGCCTGCGCGGTCGGCGCGTTGGCCGTGGCGTATGGGCTGACGGGAGTGAGGCGCGAGACGTAGCCGGCTGATTTAGTAACTTGGAAGCCGAGAAGTACGATAAGAAAACAGGACGCTTCCTGCCTTCGTCCAATGCATTTGAAGATCTTTGCGCGAGTCATTGATCGGCCTTATTCGAGCGCGCCTTGGCCTAGCCTCATGTCGGCTTTCAGGGTGAAGCGAACATGGACCGGCGGGCAAAGCTGGCTGGATAGTCGAAAATGACCAACGACGACATCGGCAGTGATGATTTGTTGCGGTGCAACTTGAGTATCGAACCCCTATTTCAATAATCGAAAATCACTGCTTTAGTTGAAGGTGCAAACCGTCGTCGGCCTAGTGAGTCGACGCACCTCATTTCAGAAAACAGAAGGGAGCGTGCCGTGGCTCAGGGTCAAACGAAATTGCTGTATCCGGGACTTGCCGGGTTTTACGAGACGATGCTGCCATCGCCGCGACTTTTGTACGGATTGTGGTCGGCGTTATGTTCTTGATGCACGTTTCGGCAAAATTCAAACTTGGCGCTGACGCTGTTGCCGCGAACATATTCGCCAAGAATGGCATCGAGCCCGCATTGATGTGGGCATACGTCGTCATGTTCCTCGAATTGGTCGGCGGCGTCTGCTTGATCATCGGTCTGTTCACGCGCTTTGTTGCGGCGGCGCTCGCCATCGAGATGCTGGTAGCTTTGTTGTTCGTGCATCTACCGAAGGGTTATGCGGCCGCTGGCGGCGGATACGAGTATGTGCTGCTGATCGGGGCGGTATGCCTTATCATCGCTATTCGCGGCGGCGGTCCTTATTCGGTTGACCGCCTCGTTGGCAAGGAGCTGTAGACACGGCTGGGGCTGACGCCGACGCGGTAAAAAAGCCAAAGAGTGGGCCAAAGGTCGGACCATCATCGAAGTATGGGACGATATGGGCCGCCGCGTCGCTTCCTCGGCCTCGTGCACGACCTCACCGGCGGCTACACCGCGCTGTGGGCCCGCGCGGTCGAAGTGCTTGGCATTGCGTTTGCGCTGACGGGGGTGAGGCACGAGACATAGCCGGCAGGTTTAGTAACCTGGGAGTCGAGAAGGACGATTATCAAACAGCGCGCTTTTTGCCTTCGCCCGATGCATTAAAAAATCTTTGCGCGAGTCGTTGATCGCTTCATTCGAGCGCTTGGCCCGGCCCTATGTCGGCTTTCAGGGCGAAGCCTACATAGACCGCTGGGCAATGCTGGCTGGATCGGTCGAAAATGACCCGAAGGCGACATCCGGCCCCCGCCGCCAGCCACGGCAAGCCCATTGCCAGCACGCATAAAATCCATAGGCTTGACTGACCTTTAGAACGGGGGGCGCGGAAATGGCTGAAAAGTCTCACGAGCGCCGGGCCATCGTCATCGGCGGCTCCATTGCCGGCCTGTTTGTTGCGGCGTTCCTTCGTCGAATTGGCTGGCGAGTCGATATCTACGAACGCTCATCGATCGAGCTAATTGGCCGTGGCGCCGGGATATTTGCCACCCATCTGGAATTGCTTGAGGCTCTCGACAGATGCGGCGCGGGTACCGTCGACATCGGCGTCATCGTTTATAAGCGAATTACTCTTGACCGCAGCGGAGAAATGATCGCCGAAAAGCCGCAGCTTCAGATCGTCACATCGTGGGATCGATTACGGCAGGCCCTGTTAAAGGCGGTTGATCGACAGCGCTATCATTTCGGGTATGGGTTCGAGCGCGTCGAGCAAGGCGGCAACAGTGTTCACGTCTTTTTTGCGAATGGTCGAAGCGAGCGAGCCGATTTGCTGGTCGGATGCGATGGCTTTCGGTCCAGCGTCCGTGCATACCTCGCACCGGAAGTGCAACCGATCTATTCGGGCTATTATATCTGGCGTGGTGCGCCTAACGAAGCCGATCTCTCGTTGGAGACCCGTAAGACAATGTTTCCGTATTATTCGTTTTTTCTGGCCGATCAGCTTCAGGTCCTCGGCTATCCAATTTCTGGCGCCGATGACGAATTGCGTAGGGGACACCGTCGCTACAATTTTGGCTGGTATCGCGTAGCAGACGCTGCCAAGTTGAAACAGATGTGCGTGGATGATCAGGGCCGCGAATACCAATTCGGTGTGCCGCCGCCACTCGTGCGCAAGGACTTGATCACGCAGATGCGTGACGAAGCCGAGGCGCTGCTGCCACCGCAGTTTCTCGACTGCGTACAACACATCGACCAGCCGTTTTTCACGCCGGTTTATGATTTCTGCTCTCCCAGCTTGGTGTTCGGCCGCGTGGCCCTGGTGGGCGATGCCGCCTCGACGCCACGTCCTCATATCGGTTTTGGCGTCTCCAAGGCTGGCGTGGAGGCGCAGGCACTGGCAGAAGCGCTTTCTAACTACGACGACATCGACCGGGCACTAGCCGCCTACAACGCTGCTCGTCAGCCGCTGAGCGAGCGCATTGTTGCTCATAGCCGAAGGCTCGGGATGCAACTCGGCATCGGTATTGAGACCGATGAAGACCGCGCGTTTGCGAAATTGCTACAGAGTCCTAAAGGCATCCTGGATTGGATTGCAGTCCCAAATTTCTTGGAGGCGCGACCCTAGATCAGGAGTCGTTCCGACCGCTGTTCAGCATTTTGTCATGTCCGAAATTGGCCCATCGCGTTATTTCGCGCGACGCACCATTTCGGTCGCTTTCGGGGCGAAGTCGACATTGAACCGTTTAATGTGCACGGCCCAGTTAAGAGGCCGGCTCGTTTGACGTCACCATCCTATTGACATCGGTTCCCGATGATGATGGCGGTTGGACCGTCTGTTACGGCCCGATCGTCCTCGGCATCATCGCGCATCGCGGCGACCGCCTGCGCAAACCCCAACACCGCGCCTGTGGACTTGGGGACAACGCTGCGCGTTGCCCACAGGGTCCACAGTCGCAACAACCGCAACAGCATCTATCGACCTGAACAAGACAGGAAATGTGTTACCCATGTCCTCGGTCAGACGTGGCACCTATGTCGCCGGTTGCTCGAGCGAGCGTAGCGAGGAACGTGCTCGCTGTTTGACATTGTGGATCGGAAACAACCCGCCCGCGGAAGAAAACGCGACGCGGCGAATCACGTCCCGGCGTTAGGGTCGTGATACATCTCGCCGATAATGCGGGTGATGCCGGCCGTCGAATCGGTGAGGTGATAGCGGCCGTCACGGTCGCGGCCGAGCCGCCCGGCATGGCGCAACGCGTCAAGCGCCAGCGCGACCTCGCGGCCGTCCTGGCTGCCGAGCCCTTCGACGATGTCGGCGTAAAACATCGGCCCGGCGCCGAGCGCCTGCTCGACGGTCTGATAGCGCGCCGGCCCCTTGAACACCTTGGCGGCGCAGCGCATCAGCGGGATCTCGCTGTCACGGCCGAACGGCCGGGTGCAGTCGAAGCCGGCCTTGGCGCCGGTGCGCCGGCCCTGCAGCGACGGGTCCATGGTCATGCCCATGATGCCTTGCAGCACCATGAGGTCTTGGTCGGCCTGAAAGCGGGTGCCCATCGCCCATTCGATCTGGCGGTCGTCGTGAATGTCGATGTCTTCGTCGAACACGTAGACGTGCTTGAGCACGCGGATGCCGCCGAGCAAGGCCGCGATCGCATTGCGCGCCTCGCCATAGACCCGCTGCCGGATCGAGACGCGCAGCGTGTTCGAGCCGCCCGACATTTCGCGCAAATAGACCGCCACCGGCTCGCGCACGGAGCTTTTGAGGATGCGCATGGCTTCCGCCTCGGCCCGCATGGCGGAGATGACGGCGCTGTCGGTCTCGTCGAGCTTGAACGCCGAGCCGTGCAGCAGCGTGTGATGCAGCACGTCGGCGCGCATGGTGATGGCGGTGCAATGGAACACCGGGTCCATGTGGATCGAGCCGTAATAGCCCATGTACTCGCCGTACGGCCCTTCCGGCTCGACGTAACCGCGCTCGTCGAGATAGCCTTCGAGCGTCACCTCGGCATCGGCCGGCACCAGAATGTGATTGGTGAGACTCTTCACCACCGGGGCCGGCGCGGCGCGGAATTGCGCCACCAGCCGCAGCTCGTCGCCGCCCTGCCGCGTCGTGGCGGCGAAGAAGTCGAGCGGATGCGCGCCGGCGGTAAACGTCACCGGCAGTTTCTCGCCGCGCGCCACGCTTGCGGTATAGATGCGCTTGAGATCCGACGGCGCGGTAACGTTGATGCCGCATTCGGTGCGGTTGCGCAGGCTCAATCGCCGGCAGCCGACATTCCTCCGTCCCGTCGCCGGATCGACGGTGTAATCGATCGCCGAGCTCAAATAGCACGAGCCGTCGAGCGCGTGCTGCGGATGGAACGGCAGCTTGGTGAGATCGACGTCCTTGCCGGTGATTTTGACGGCATGCACCGGCGCGTCCGCTGACGGCACCTCGACGACCGGCTGCGGATTGGCGAGCCGGGTGAAATATTCGTCGTAAAGCTTGGCCTCGGTGGTTTCGAAAGCGGCGGCGAGACGCTTGCGATTGCCCGCGGTCTTGGCGACGAGCTCGACCTGCTCGGGGCCCGCCTTCTTGAACAGCACCGCCTTGTCGGTGGCTTCAATGATGGCGCTCAAGTCGGTCAGCGGCACCGGCCGATCGTGCACTTCCACCTCGCCCAGATCGATCAAGCGATCGACGAAGCTGCGCAGCCGGTATTTGTCGAAGTCGAGATTGGATAATGCCTGGGCCATTGCGAAATGACACCAGTGCCGCCGCGATAAGTCAATCGCCTGGACCGGCGAAAGCCGCGCGCCCTGCTGACCGCGGCTCTTGCGGCGACCTATTTGCCCCAGCCGAAGTGATAGTTCAGCCCGGCGCGCACGATGTTGTCGTGCATCGACACATTGTCGGTCGGAGCCACGCCGCAACTGGCGCCGCAATTAAGCCGGCCGAGGTCGACATGCAGGTATTCGGCCTTGGCGCTCCAATTGCCGGGCAGCGCAAATTCGAGGCCGCCGCCGACGGTCCAGCCAGCATTGGTCGTGCTGGCGCCGGCGAAGCCCGGCGTCGAGGCTTTAATATCGCCGACGGCGAGACCGCCGGTGACATAGGGCAGGATGCCGCCGAACGCATAACCGACACGGCCGCGCACGGTGGAGAGCCAGTCATTCTCGGTGGTGCAGCCGGCCGGGCATCCGGTCGTGCTGCTGCCCTTGAGGTTCGACCAATCCGTATCGCCTTCAAGGCCGAGCACGGTGTTGCCGAATTGCCAATTGTAGCCCGCGGTGCCGCCGATTTGCGCCCCGGAGAGATCGACCGGCGTTGCGCTCCCGCTCCACCACGAGCGGCCCCAACCCCCGCCACCATTGGCGCCGAGATAAAAGCCGGTCCAATTGTAAGCCTGCGCGACTTCCGCCGGCGGCGCCTTAGTGTAAAGCGGCGCAACCGACAGATCGGCCGCGACGGCGCTCTGCGCCACAACCAGCGCTGCCAGCGCAAAACATCCGGCGACTAGCTTTTTCATCATTGGTTCAGGCCTCACCAGCGCCGGTGCCTTAGTGGCAACCGTTCGCCATCCCACTGTGCGCATAACTTAGTTACCTCGGCCTTACCCTCACGGTTAAGCTCGAAGCAGCATCGGCCCCGGCGCCTACTTGGTTGACCAGATAGGCGAAATTGTGCCGTCCCCGGGACGGCTTCGCGGCACTCGCAACCACGTAATAGGGCAAACTTGGCACCCGGCGACTTGGTTCCGGCCTTGTCCCGCTCACGCGCCTTATTCCCCGCTGCGGCGCCGTGTCGCGAACGCCGGACGGAACTACGGTCGCTCGTCCAGGTTCCAGCGTTGCGGGTCGGCTTCGGAGGGTTGGACTTTTCAGTCATTGAAGGAAGCGTGAAGGCAGCGTCCGCGCGAATATTCCCCGGCACTCCGAAGCGCCCGCTCGCTGGAGTACGAGGTGGCGCCGGAAACCGAGGACGAGGACGAAATCGTTACGTTCGTGCAAGGGGCGATCAGCTCGTTATGCGCGCTGGAATTGCTGTTGCTCTTGCGCGGCCAGCGCCAGCGGCCGCTTCACACGGAGGAAGCGGTCCGCGAACTGCGCAGCAGCGAGCTAGCGGTGGCGCAGGCGCTCGATCGCCTCAAGCGATCCGAGCTGATCGAAGATAATGGGGACGGGTCCTACCGTTATCAACAGAGTTCGCCGCAGCTCGACGCCATTTGCGAGCGCCTGCAATCGCTTTACGCCCGCAAACCCTTGAAAATCATCAACGCGATTCTCAGCGCTCCCGACGAGAAGCTGCGAACCTTCGCCGAAGCGTTTCGTCTATCAGGAAAAACCAAATGAGCACCTGGGTCAATACGATCTATTTGTTGTGCTTCTTGACCAGCCTGTCGTGCTGCCTGCTGCTGATAAGAAGCTACCGCAGAACCAAAAGCCCGGTGCTGCTGTGGACTGCGGCTTGCTTCGTCCTGCTCGCCATCGACAACCTCCTTGTCGTTCTCGACCTTATCGCGCTGCCGACGGTCGACCTCTCGCTGCCCCGCCTGATTGCCACTTTCCTCGCCGTCGCCACGCTGCTGGTCGGCTTCATCTGGGAGTTCGTGTAGGAGCGAGCCATGACTCAATTTCTTTATGGCGTGAACACTATGGGCTTCCTGACCGCCGGCCTGTTCTTCTGGCGATTTTGGCAGAAAACCTCCGATTCGCTGTTTATCGCGTTCGGTTTGGCCTTCCTGCTGTTCGCGATCGATCAGTTTGTCCACGCGCTGGAAGGAGCATCGACGTTGGCCGACTGGGCGTTCTTTTTTCGTCTCACAGGATTCGGGCTTTTGATCTTCGCCGTGATGCGCAAAAATCTGAAATGAAATAACGGCAGTGCAAGTTGCCGCACCCGCGCGCCACAAGCCGCACTTTCGACGCATTGCCGCCCCCATCTTACCGTGCGAGACGTCGAGGGACGCTGACGCCGTGCGGGGGTGCCAACGATGAAATTTGTCATTCGTTACGGCCTGGCGGCGCTGCTAATCGTCGTCGCTATTGTTTTGTTGATTGCGCCCTTGGCAGGCTCCCTCATCGAGCAATGGTCGAAAAGCGACGTCGAATCGCGCTCGGTGCTGGCCTTCAATTCGTCGCTCGACGAATTCAATACGTTGCTTCAGGCCCGTCAATCCAAGGGCATCGTCGCGCTGTTCGAAAGGATGGCGCTCGACGAGGAACTGCTGGCGGTGGGCTATTGTGACAATCAGGGTGCGCTCATTTATGAGACCAAGGAGATGCCCAAGAGCTTCACCTGCAAAGAAGCGACATTGGGCAAGACACCCAGCTTCTCCACATTGCGGCTGGACCGGCAACGGCTTCTCGTCTCCAGCTTTCCGATCCAGTCCGCCGGAGAGCACGGACACGTGGTGCTAGTGCACGATCTTGCGCTCGTCGAGCAGCGCGGAGCGGAAGCGCGTGTCTGGACGGTTATCGTGCTTATCGGGGTCGTCTTTCTCGCGGCGGCTTTCGCGGCGCTGGTCGCGATATTGCTGGCACGGCGCTGGATGCGGTCGTTGCGGCGGGCGATTGACGATGTGCGGCTCGGTGGCAGCGGCGCCACTGCCACCCCAGTGGACACGCCTTTCGCCGGCGAATTCCGCCATTTGCTGCGCGATCTGCGGCTCACCGCGCTCTCGCCGGAAGGCCCCGACCCAGACTGGTCGCCGGCCATGCTGCGGCATGTCCTGAGCCAGAAATTGCCGGACGCCGAGGTCATCGTCGTCTCCAATCGCGAGTCCTACATCCACAATCGCGACGGAGAGAAAATCGCGGTGCAGACGCCGGCGAGCGGACTGGTGGCGGCGATCGAGCCAATCATGCGCGCCTGCGGCGGCACCTGGGTCGCCCATGGCAGCGGCAGCGCCGACAGGGAATCGGTCGATCGGTTCGACCGTATCGATGTGCCGCCGCAAAATCCAAGCTACGTCTTGCGCCGAGTCTGGCTGAGCGATGAAGAGCAGAACGGTTACTATTACGGAATGGCCAACGAAGGCCTATGGCCACTTTGCCATATGGCGTTCGTGCGGCCGAATTTTCGCGAAAGCGATTGGGAGCAATACAAGCTCGTCAATGCGCGCTTTGCCCAAGCGATCGCCGCCGAAGCCAAGCATTCCGATCCGATCGTGCTCGTTCAAGACTATCACTTCGCGCTGCTTCCGAGCATGCTGCGCAAGAAGCTGCCCAACGCCACGATCATCACGTTTTGGCACATCCCCTGGCCGAATCCCGAGATTTTCGGGATATGCCCGTGGAAGGAAGAAATCATCGCCGGTCTGCTCGGCAGTTCGGTCATCGGCTTCCACACCCAGTTCCACTGCAACAACTTCCTCGACACCGTCGACCGCTTCATGGAAACACGGATCGATCGCGAGCAATCCCTTGTCACCTTCGGCAATCTCGAGACTTACGTCCGGCCATATCCGATCTCGATCGAATGGCCCCCTGCCGGAATGGTGGATCAAAGGCCGGTACCGGACTGCCGTGCCGAGGTCCGCCGCCGGCTCGGACTCCCCGACGACGTGCGGCTCGCGGTTGGCATCGAGCGATTTGATTACACCAAAGGCATCATCGATCGTTTGCGTGCGGTCGACGGCTTCCTTACCGCTCATCCGGAGTGGAAGAACAAGTTCGTCTTCGTCCAGGTTGCGGCACCCACGCGCTCCAAGCTTCAGACCTACAGTGCCTTACAGGGCGAAGCCACCATGCTTGCCGACGAGATCAACACCCGGCACGGCGACGGTTCTTGTCGGCCGGTATTGCTCATCATCCGTCATTACGAACAACACGAGATTTTTGAGCTGTTTCGCGCCGCAGATTTATGCATTGTCTCGAGCCTCCATGACGGCATGAACCTCGTCGCCAAAGAATTCGTCGCGGCCCGCGACGATCAGCAAGGCGTCCTGGTGCTATCGACATTTGCCGGCGCCTCTCGGGAATTGACCGAGGCCCTGATCGTCAATCCATTCGATGCTCGAAGCATGATTGACGCCATCCAGCAGGGTCTGCATATGCCCGCTGCCGAGCAGCGCGAACGCATGCGGCTGATGCGTGAAATCGTGCGCCTGCGCAATGTCTACCGCTGGGCCGGGCAAATGCTGCTCGACGCCGCCGATCTGCGTAAGCGCAGGCATATCATGCAAATCATGTCGCGGCAGCGCGCTGCCGGCGAAATCCGGCGGTCGCGTGCCGGCTGACGTGCCGCTTCGCCGATGAATTTCGCCGATTACGCCGGTCTGGCGATACCGGTCCCGGCGCAATAAATTCGTGTGCTTGGCGCCGAATGCTATAATGGCGCTGACATTTTCAGCAGGTCACGCGTGCAATGAACTGGATTTCGAATACGTTACGGCCAAAAATCCGCAATATCCTGCGGCGCGAAGTGCCGGAGAATCTCTGGATCAAATGTCCGGAGACCGGCCAGCTCGTCTTCTACAAGGACGTCGAGTCGAACCTGTTCGTTATTCCCGGCTCGAATTATCACATGCGCATGGGCGCCACCGCCCGGCTCAAATCGATGTTCGACAACGCCACATGGTTCGACATCGCCGTGCCGGAAGTGCCGGTCGATCCGTTGAAGTTCCGCGACGAACGCCGCTACATCGACCGGCTCAAGGACGCGCGCAGCAAGACCGGGCTCAACGACGCGGTCAAGCTCGGCTACGGCAAGCTCGACGGCTTGGCCACCGTCATCGCCGTGCAGGATTTCGATTTCATGGGCGGCTCGCTCGGCATGGCGGCGGGCGAAGCGGTGAGCAAAGGTCTCGACACCGCCGTGGAGAAGGGCTGCCCGTTCGTGCTGTTCGCCGCTTCCGGCGGCGCCCGCATGCAGGAAGGCATCCTGTCGCTGATGCAAATGCCGCGCACCACCATCGCGGTGCAGCGCCTGCGCGAGGCGTGCAAGCCTTATATCGTCGTCCTGACCAATCCCACGACCGGCGGCGTCACGGCATCCTACGCGATGCTCGGCGACGTTCAGATCGCCGAGCCCGGCGCCTTGATCGGCTTCGCCGGTCCGCGCGTCATCGAGCAGACCATCCGCGAGAAACTGCCCGAGGGTTTTCAGCGGGCCGAATATCTGCGCGACCACGGCATGGTCGATATGGTCGTGCATCGCCACGAGTTGCGCGCAACCATCGCCAGACTGTGCCGGCTCTTCACCAAGGCTCCCGCCGGCGCGTCCCTCTCCGAGACCTCCCCGGCAAGCGAGGGAGGAATAGGAAGAGGGCTCCTGCCGCCGCCCGAACCCGCGGCCCCGTGAGCGACCGGGCGGCCAACGCGGCGCCGATCGACGCCATGCTGGCGCGGCTTTTGGCGCTGCATCCCAAGCGCATCGACCTCGGGCTCGATCGTATGGCGCGCATCCTCGCCGCGCTCGATCACCCGGAGCGGCATTTGCCGCCGGTGATCCATGTCGCCGGCACCAACGGCAAGGGCTCCACCGTCGCCTTCATGCGCGCGATTCTCGAGGCCGCAGGTAAGCGCGTGCATGTCTATACCTCGCCGAATCTGGTGCGGATCAACGAGCGGTTCCGCATCGGACACAAGGACGGCGGCAGGCTGGTCGGCGATGCCGAGCTTGGGGCGGCGCTCGCCGAATGCGAGGCCAAAAACGGCGACGCACCAATCACGGTGTTCGAAATCGAGACCGCCGCGGCGTTTCTGTTGTTCTCACGCAATCCGGCCGACGTCCTGCTGCTGGAAGTCGGACTCGGCGGCCGGCTCGATGCCACCAATGTCATTGAACGCCCGTTGGCGAGCATCATCACCCGGCTGTCGCTCGACCACCGCGACTTCCTCGGCGACACCCTCGAAAAAATCGCCGCCGAGAAGGCCGGCATCATCAAGCGCGAGGTGCCGGCAGTCGTCGCCAGCCAGGCGCGCGAGGCGCTGGCCGTGATCGAGCGCCAGGCCGCGCGGCTCAAGGCGCCGCTGCATATTGCCGGCGAGCACTGGACCGCGACCGAAGAACGCGGCCGGCTCGTCTATCAGGATAGCAGCGGGCTTTTGGATCTGCCGGCGCCGAAGCTCTACGGTCGCCACCAGTTCGAAAATGCCGGCGCGGCGATCGCGGCGCTGCGGGCGAGCGGCCTGAAACTGCCGCCCGCCGCCTACGAAACCGGCATGACGCAGGTCGAATGGCCGGCGCGCATGCAGCGGCTGGCGCACGGCCGGCTTGCCGCTTTGGCGCCGCCGGAAAGCGAGCTGTGGCTCGACGGCGGCCACAATGCCGATGGCGGCCAGGCCATCGCCGCGGCGCTTGCCGATCTCGAGGAGCGCGTGTCGCGGCCGCTGGTGCTCATCGTCGGCATGCTGGCGACCAAAGATGCCGCAGGCTTCTTGAAGAACTTTTCCGGGCTGGCCCGCCGCGTCATTGCGGTGCCGATCCATCAGGACAAGGCAGTGCCTGCGGCCGAGCTTGCCGCGGTCGCCGACGGTGTCGGCATTCCGGCGCTGGCGCGCAACGATATCGAAGATGCCATCGCGGTTGCCGGCGAGCTCGATCTGCACCCGGCGCCCCGCATTCTGATTACCGGCTCGCTTTATCTCGCCGGCGAAGTGCTGGCCGCCAACGGCACGCCGCCGCAGTGAATCAATCCGGGCTGCGCGAAGCCGTATAGGCGGCGATTGCCAGCATGTCGTCGACAGAAAGCCGGCTCACGACCTGTGCCATCAGCGGCTGCCACGAACCGGCGCGGCTGCCATCCTGCATACTGAACAACTGGCGGACGACGTAGTTCGCCTGTCGCCCCGCGATCGCCGGCACCTCGCCGAGCCCGGTCAGTGCCGCACCGTGGCAGATGCCGCAGGGGACCGTCTTGCCATTGCCGCCGGTGGTGACCAGCGCCGCGCCTTTTGCGATGCTGCCCTTCGGCGCAAAGGCGACGAACCCCAAGCGCGGATCGCGGTTGAGCACGACATTTTCATCCTCGGGGATTTCGATGATGCGCTCGCCAATCGGCTCGGTGCCGCCGCCGGGCAGCCGCAGCCGTTTGTTGCCCGGTCCCACATAAGTCTTGGGCACGGTGTCGGTCTCGACCACCCGGATCCAAGGCCGTGGCTTGAGCGAGGCAAAGTATTCGGCCGCAGCGCGAACGTCCTCGTCGCTGATCGCTTTGGCGATCGCCGTCATCATCCCCGATCCCCGGCGCACGCCGCTCTTGTAGTCTGCCATTTGGCGGACCAAATAGGGCGCCGGCAGCCCCGCGATGTAAGCGGATTCGTCGTGGCCCGTTCCGGTCGGCAAATGGCAGGCCGCGCAAGCGCGCACCGTAGTGCCACTGCCGTGCGCGACCACCAGCGGCATCGGTGGATGCATGTCCGGATACCAGTCCGGCGGACTGAACAGATCGTTGATCTGTTTGCGCGTATAAGACTTGTCGCTGCCGGGCGCGGTTCTCGGCAGGCCGTCATCCTGTGACGGCGGCTGCACTTTATCGGTCGCCGGGAATGCCCAATCCGGGCGGTCGGCGGCGTGGGCTAGGACCGGCACAAAACCGATGAGCAGCGCTGCAGCAACCTTGCGCATTGCTCCCCCCAATATTCGACGCGCTATTATTGTATCTTGATATCGTCGGCGTGAATGACCTTCGCCCATTTGGCGCGTTCGGTTTTGATGTAGGCGGCAAATTCTCCGGGTGGCCCGGCCATCGATTCGAACATTTGCGGATCGAGAAAGCGCGCGCGGAAGGCGGGATCGCTGAACACCTTGATCGCTTCCTGGTCGATTTTCGTGACGATGTCTTGCGGCATGCCGGCCGGCCCGAACAGGCCGAACCATGCGGTGGCTTCGTAGTCCGGCAATCCGCTCTCCGACACCGTCGGCACCTCCGGCACCAGCGGCATCCGCTTCGGCGCGCCGACGCCGAGCATCTTGATCTGGCCGGCTTTGTAAGCCGGTAGGCCCGACGCGACGCTCACCACCATGGTATCGATGTGACCGCCGATGAGATCGTTGAGCGCCGGCGTCGCGCCGCGATAATGCACCGGAACCATTTTCACCCCGGCCATGCTGTCGAACAGCGCCATGTTCATGTGCAGCGCCGAGCCGACACCCGCGGTGCCGTAGGTGATTTGGCCCGGCTTCTGCTTGGCGAGCGCGATCAGCTCGGCGGTGTTCGAAACCGGGAGCGATTTGGCGGCCAAGATCGACTGGTAGATACGCACCAGCCCGGTGATCGGGGTGAAATCCTTGTCGGCGTCGTACGGCACCTTGTCCTTCGGCAATAGCGTCGGATTGACGGTGAAGGTGCCGGATTCGCCAACCAAGAGCGTGTAGCCGTCGGGCGCCGCCTTGGCGACGGCTTCGGCGCCGATGATGTGCGCGGCGCCGCCTTTGTTCTCGACGATGACCTCCTGGCCCCAGTCTTTGCTGAGCGCTTGCGCCAGCGCCCGGCCGACGACGTCGGTGACGCCGCCGGGCACCGAGGTGACGACCAGCGTTACTTGCCGCGACGGATAGGGCGGTGTCTGCGCATGGCTCGCGCCGGCGAGCGCAATCAACAGCAGCGAGGCGACGAGGTATTTTTTCATGGCGCGCTACAGCCTGATTTCGCCGAGATTGATGCTGGCGCCGAGATTGGCTTCGACGCTTTTGGAGCGGCCACGCGAAAAGATCTGCAGGGTGTAGCGGCCCGAATCCTCGTCGAGTCTGTCGAATTTGAAGTCGCCGTAATTGTCGGTGGTGGTGATCGCAATCGACGCGCCGTCCTTGACGAGCTGCACGCTGGCGCCCTCGACGCAATCGATGACGCCGTTTTTTTCCTCGGCCAGCGTGCCGCCGATGAAGCACTTCGAATAGCGCCATAGATTGCGGTAGTAGACCCGCGGCTTCGATCCGAGCTCGGGCTTCATGACTTCGAGGTTTTGCTCCTCCGCCAACCGCGCCATCTCGCTATCCTCGGTCTTGATGGCGCGCATGGCGCCGGTCGGGCAGGATTGCTCGCCGCGAGTCTGCACCCAGCCCTGGTCGATCAGATGAGCGTCGAAGGTCCAGGCCTGCGGCAACTGCAAGTCCTCGTTCCACCAGATGTGGCCATAAGGGCAAGCGCCGACGAGCTGCTTCTGGCCCTTCGCCTTTTTCGGATCGATCAGCACGATGCCGTCTTTGCGCTTTTTGATCGCGCCGGTTTTGTCGGCCTTCATGCACGGTGCATCGTCGCAGTGGTTGCACATCGTGGGAACGTAAGCGAGGTCGATCATCGGCAACTGCCCGCGCTCCTTCTGCAAGATGTTGATCCACTTGTGGCCGTGTTTCGGCATCGGCGCCGAATAGCCGGGCCAGTCATTGCCGACATATTCGTCCATGGCGGCGAGCGTACACAGATTGCAATTGGTGCACTCGGCGACGTCGATGATCAGGTTCCATTTTTTCATGACGGTTACTTTGCCGGCACCAGTTGCGCTTCCTTGAGCGCACGCTTGATTTCCAAGTCCCGCTTCGTGTCCTGCTCCATGGCCGCGAACGCCGCAGACACGTGCTCGATGCGGCGATCCCACGGCTCGATCTGGACCAGCGAATTGGCGCCGGCGAGCGAATGCGTCGACTTGGTTTGCGTGCGCTCGGGGGTGAGCAGATTGAGACAGCCGCCGCGGTCGACGGACTTTCCCGGCTCGCCCATCGGATCGTAGATCGCCGACGACTCATAGCCATGCGCCACACCACGTGGCAGCCGCTGCGTCGGCAGCGCGGCGCAAATCACGGCGCCGCGGTCGTTGAACACTTTGACCAGATCATGCTTGCCGATGCCGCGCGCCTTGGCGTCGTCGGCATTCATGCGCACGATCCAGTAGTAGTAGCCCTCCACCTTGACGCGATGATCCTCAATGTTGAGCAGGAACGAATCCTTGCCGTCGCCCTGAGTGTGGAATGAATATTTCGAATGCGGCGTGAGCAGCTGCAGCGGATAGCGCTCGAACAATTCGCCGGAATGCGCGCCCTCCCATGACGGCTCGTATTTGACGATCGGCGGCCGCTCCGGATCGTTGAAACGCTTGAGCGAGTTGCACTCGAATTCGAGCTTGCCAGACTGGGTCTGCAAGCCACGCAAATATTCCTCAGTGTAATCGGACGGCAGCGGCTGCGCTTCCGGCACGTCCTTCTTGCGGTTCTCATAGAACCAGCGGAACGACACCGGCGCGCGCAGCTTCTCCTTCTCGGCCGGCACGACGAAATAGCCGCGTTTCAGGAATTTCTTCCACGAGATGTATTTTGGCAGGTCGGAAGCGAGGAACACCCGCTTGACCCAGTCGATCTCGTTGACGCCCTCGGAAAAATAATTGGCAAGACCGAGCGGCTTGCACAGCTCGTTGAAGATCCAGTAGTCGGATTTAGATTCGCCCTGCGGCTTGATCGCCGGCGCTTGGAACACGATGACGCGGTGGTTGAGCTGCTGCTGGCCGTGATGGCCGTAACCGCCCAAGCCGGCCCATTCGCTGATGTCGGTGCGCTCGAAATTGGTACAGGCGGGCAACAGTATATCGGCGAATTTCGCCTCGCCTTCGTTCCAGATAGACTGGTTGACGACGAATTCCAGATTCGGCGACTGATACATCCGCACCCAGCGGTTGGTATTGTTCATCGTCGAGAGGATCGAGCCACCGTATTTGTAGAGCATGTGCACCGGCGAATGGCCGGCTGCCGGATAAGTGAATTTCGGAAATTGGTGCTCGATTGATTTGCCGACCCAGGGATAGCCCTCGGCCTTACCGTCGAGAATTGCTTCCGGAACGAAGATGCGCGGGATGCGCTGATTGTTTGAGTTCATGGTCGGCAATTGCGGCATGCGCTGATAGAGCTCGACGGGCATTGACGTGTTTTCGAGATCGCCGGACATGCCGCCGTCGGCATAGCCGGGGAAATAGAAATTAAAATCGATCGGCGTGCCCCATTGCAGATTGCCCATATTGATGCCGGGCTTGCCGAGCCCCTGCATGGCGACGAGGCACACCATCACCCGCGCCCAGGGAATGCCGGTCTGGTTGCGGCAGGCGCCGCCGTGGCCGTTGCCCCAGCCGCCGGGCGCGAGATAGACGCGCTTGCGCCCCCATTCGCGCGCCAGCGCGCGCACGTCTTTGGCGGGAACGCCGGTTTCCTTTTCCTGCCATTCGGGAGTTTTCGGAACGCCGTCGTCTTCGCCGAGCAGATAGGCCTTCCATTTGTCGAAACCCACCGTGTGGGTCTCGACATATTGTTTGTCGTAGAGGTCCTCTTTGATCCAGGCGTAAGCGATCGCCATCGCCATCGCGACCGACGTGGTCGGCTTCGGCGCGAACCATTTGCCGGGCAGGAATTGCGCGGTGGCGTTGTAATAGGGATCGACGTGAACGACTTTGATGCCGAGCTTCGGATCTTTCAGCCACTGCCGGCGCGTGGTGCCTTCCTGCGCGCCGTAGGAGCCTGAGGTGGATTCCGGATCGGCGGCCCACGACACGATCATGTCGCAGTTCTGCAAACAGTCCTCGACGGTACCGTAGGTTTCCGACTGGCCGACGCGCAGCGTGTGGCCCCAGTGGTGCACCGCGCCCCAGTACCAGCCTTCCCAGGAATCCGGGTTGTGGTGGATGCGCGTCATGCCGACGGCATTGGCAAAGCGGAACAGCGCCGAGAGGTAATAGCCGACATTGCCCCAGGTGTGATGCGAGCCGTGCGAGAAGGTGATTGCACCGGGACCGTATTCGCGCTTCTGCCGCTTGATCTCGCCGGTGACGATCTTGATCGCCTCATCCCAGGAGATGCGGACATAGCCGGACTTACCGCGGTTTTGCGGATTGCGCTCGCCATGCGGATCGAAGTCGACCCGCTTCATCGGATAAAGCAGCCGGTCCGGCGAATAGACGATCGATTTGGCGTTCTGGCCGTGCGGCGCCAGCGTCGTCTTGCGCGGCGGCGTGAGTTTCCGGCCCCTCGCCTCGATGGTCCACGATGCACCGTCCTCGTCTTTGAGGTCGATCGGCGTCATGCGCAAAATCTTGCCGTCCTTGACGTCGACGAACACCGGGCCGCCATTGGTCATGTTGCAATAGCGGGTGACGCCGCGGCGCAATTTGGTACCGTATTTGAGGCCGACCGACTGGCTCATCATCAGCGTCTGCGCGAACCAGTTGGTCAGATAGTCCGGCCCCTCGACGGTGAGCACGAAATCCTTTTGCGCGTTGATCTGATCGAGCCAGTTGATCGGCGGCGTCAACAGACCGGCGCCGATCTTGGCGTTCTTGAACATCAGCTTGATATCGGGCGCCTCATGCAGGCCCGCCGCCGACGTGACGATGCCTTTCTTGAACTGAAACCAGCGGCCGATGCCTTCGTCGCGGGTCATGATCTGGGCGACGAAATCGTGCTCTTCCAATCGGTTGCTGAACTGCGGATGCCGTTGCGCCGCGCGCTTGAGGAGCTGCGCCGCGCCGAACAGGATGATGGGAAATTTGAGCTTGGCCAACGCCATCGCGCGTCCTCCGCAGACCTCCTCGGCATATCCGAGGCTCGCTTTGCCGATAATTCCCCGGATTTGACAACTTTCCAAGGGGCTGCCGCAAGCGGCGCTATGCGCTCACCGGGGAACTATGTTCTTCATCTCGCTTCGCCGCCCTGCGAGGAATAGCCGCATATTGTCGATAATGAGCGGCATGATGAACTCCTCGTATTCAACAATATAGCCGCCGACATGCGGGGTGACGAAGACATTCGGCAGGTCCCAGAACGGGCTGTCGGGCGGCAACGGCTCGGTCTCGAACACGTCAAGCGCGGCACCGGCGATGCGGCGCTCGCGTAACGCCGCGATGAATGCCGCCTCGTCGACGGTTTGGCCGCGGCCGGCGCTGATGTAGTAGGCGGACGGTTTCATCGCGGCAAAGACGGACGCGTCGAACAGCGTGAAGTTATAGGGCGCGGCCGGCAGGACATTGATGAGATAATCCGCTTTGGCCGCGGCGTCATGCAGGCGGTCCATCGGCATGACCTCGCCGAAGCCTTTTTCGGCCCGGGGCGTGCGGCTGACGCCGACGACATTCATGCCGAAAGCCTTGAGCAGTTCGCCGATCGCCGCGCCGACGACGCCAGTGCCGACGATCACCGCAGTCTTGCCATGCAGCGTACTCCACAGCCGCCGCGCCCAGATGCGATGCTGATGGTCCTCGACCTGGCGCTTCGCATCGCGGCTCACCGCCATCATCATGTAGACGACCTGCTCGCGCATCGGCGCGCCGTGAATGCCGCGACCGCTGGTGATCAGGACATCGGGCTTGAGCGCCGGGCAGCGCAGGAAATGATCGACCCCGGTGGCCAGCGACTGAATCCATTGCAGCCGCGGCGCACCAGTGAGCATGTGATCGCGCAGCTCGATACCGAACATGATGAGGGCGTCGACATCGGACAGGTCGCCCGTGACCTCCGCGGCGCCATGGAACAGCGCGAATTGCAGGTCCGGAAACTCCGCCCGCAAAGCATCGCCATACATTTCGGCGTGAACGTCGACGATAAGAACTTTGGTCATGCGAGCGGCTTGAGGCCGAAATAGCGGATCGCATTGTGCGCGGCGATGTCGTCGCGCAGCTCAGCGCCAAGCGGCGTGTGATCGAGAAATTCGCCGGCCTCCCGCGCCGATTCGAAAGGATAGTCGGCGGCAAACATCACGCGGTCGCGGCCGAGCGCGGCAAGCGAGCAATTGAGCGGTTCGGCGGAGCACATGCCGGACGTCGTCACGATGAAGTTCTGCTTGATGTAGTCCGAGGGCTGCTTGGCGAGCTTGATGCCGTAGAGCTTGGCGCGGCTGTCGAAACGCCACAAGAGGTACGGCAGCGTTTCGCCGAGATGGCCGAGCATAAGCTTGGCGCGCGGAAAGCGGTCGAACAACCCGCTGAAAACTAGGCGCAGGGCGTGCGAACCGGTTTCAAAACCCCATTCCCAGGTGGCGCGGCGCAGGCCGTTATAGCCCTCCAGCACCGGGGCGAGGCTCACCGGGTCGGTGGGATGAATATAGATCGGCGTACCGAGCGCCTCGGCACGCTCCCAGAAGGGATGCAGCGCCGGATGGTCGAGATATTGGCCGTTGGTGTGCCCGTTGATCATGGCACCGGCGAAGCCGAGATCGCGCATGCAGCGCTGCAGCTCGTCGGCGGCGCCGCGCGGATCTTGCATCGGCAGATGCGCGAAGCCGAAATAGCGGTCGGGCCGCTTCTGCACCTCGCGCGCGAGGAAGTCGTTGGATTCACGCGCACGGCGGAGCGCGGTCGCGGCATCGCGCTCGCACTGCACGCCCGGCCCCGCGATCGACAGCACCGCGCGCGCAATCCCAGCCTGGTCCATGGCTTGCAGCCGCATCTCGCCGAAATCGGTAAGCCGCGTCCGCAGCATGCCCGCGAACTTTGGATCGACGGTGGTGACCGTGGGTCCCCAATAGTCCTCGAAACCTGACGACAGGAAGTGCTCTTCCAGCGCGATTTTTTTGACCATGCCTCCCCCGCCACTTCGAACCTGCGCGGCTCTCTGTACCTTATATGCGATATTGGCTACAAACCCCGGACCGTACAACAGTGGCTTAAGCTTTCAGCGGAGGAGAGCCCGTGACCCAGAAAATACGCGGGGTGACGTTTGAGGAAAACCTCAACAACTCGATGGGGCTCGAGTTTTTCAACCTGTCCCATCGCTTCGGCTATCAGTCGCCCAACTGGCCCTATTTCGAAGACGTCAAGATCGAGCGCATCCATTACATGGCCAAATCGGGCGTGCTGTCGCAGCGCATCACCACCTCGATGCACAACACCACCCACATCGACGCGCCGGCGCATGTGGTGCAGGGCACGCCGTTTATCGACGAGGTGCCGCTTCCGCACTTCTTCGGTTCCGGCATCGTCGTGGCGCTGCCGAAGAAGAAGTGGGAAAAGATCACCTATGACGACCTGGAGAAAGCGGCCGGCAAGATCGTGCGGCCGCGCGACGTCGTCATCATCAATACCGGCTGGCACGACAAATACGAGGATAGCGAGGACTATTTCTGCTACTCGCCCGGCTTCGTGGCTTCGGCAGGCGAGTGGTTCGTCGAAAAGCAGGTCAAGGTCGTCGGCCATGACACCCAGGCCAACGATCACCCGCTGGCGACCGCCATCGGCCCGCAGCGCAACGGCCCCTTACATCCGCATCTCGCCGACGAGTACAAGGAATGGTCCGGCGGCCGTGACTGGAAGGCGGATTTTCCCGATTGGGAGCCGGTGCACCGCATCCTGTTCAAGAACGGCATCCTCGGCATCGAGAACGTTGGCGGCGACATCGACAAGGTCACCGGCCGGCGCTGCACCTTCTCCTTCTTCCCGTGGAATTGGGACCGCGGCGACGGCTGCATCATCCGCTTGGTCGCAATCGTCGATCCGAAGGGCGCCTACCGGATCGAAAAAGGGGAGAAGTTCGCATGATCGTCCGCAAGTTCTCGGAAGCGAAGGCTTACGAAGCGCCGAACCATCGCGACTATAAGTCGTTCCGCGTCTACGGCGCGGAAATGGGCGGCTCGCAGACGCTGGTGTTCGGCATTTCGCACTTCCTGCCCGGCGGCGGCGCCGGCCCCGACGCCTCGCCGCCGGAGAAGGTTTATTACGTCCTGGCCGGTGAGCTCACGGTGATCGCCGGCGGCAAGGAAACGGTCGCCAAAGCAGGCGACAGCGTCTACATCGGTCCGAACGAAAGCCGCGAGATCATCAACCGCAGCCCCGAGGTCTGCACCATCGCGGTCGCGGTGGCGCCGGTGAAGTGACGGCGCACGGCGCCGTCATCGTCCGCGCAGGCGGACGATCCGATAATCGCCAACGTTGAAAGAGGTCATCGCAGCGCTAGCGAATACTGGATGCCCCGCCTGCGCGGGGCATGACAAGGTTGGAAACGCGTGGAGCTACCATGTCCGAGGACTTCCTGAAAAACCCTCTGTCGCTGTTCGACGTCAAGGGCGAGACGGCGATCGTCACCGGCGCTACCGGCGCCTTCGGCGCCATGGCGGCGAAGACCTTGGCGGCGGCCGGCGCCAACGTCGTCCTTACCGCGAACAATGCGGAAGGCCTGAAGAAGATCGCGGCGGAATGCGGCAAGCTCGGCGGCAAAGCCGAAACGGTTGCCAAGCGCCCGAACTCGGAAGCCAACTGTGACGCGATCGTTGCCGCAGCGGTCGAAAAATTCGGCGGCCTCGACATCCTGGTTGTGGCCTCGGGGCAGAACAAGGTGGCCAAGATCGTCGATCAGAAGGCCGAAGACTTTCTCGACGTGATGGACGCCAATGTCACGCAGTCCTGGCTGATGGCACGCGCGGCCTCGCGGCAGATGATCAAGCAGGGCCGTGGCGGCAAGATCGTCCTGATGTCCTCGGCGCGCGGGCTCCTCGGCCACCCAGCCGGCTACACCGCTTATTGCGCGTCGAAGTCGGCGGTCGACGGCATCACCAAGGCGCTCGGCTGCGAGCTTGGCGCGACCGGCATCACGGTCAACGCGCTCGGCCCGACCGTCTTCCGTTCGCCGCTGACCGAATGGATGTTCGCCGACGACGAACGCGGCAAGACCGTGCGCGCCGGATTCCTCACCCGCGTGCCAAAGGGCCGGCTCGGTGAGCCGGAGGATCTCGCCGGACCGCTGTTGTTCCTCGCCTCCAAGGCGTCCGATTTCTACACCGGACACATTCTCTACGCCGACGGCGGCTATACGGCGGGCTGAAACGATGGCGAAAGAAGAGTCGCAAGCCCGCATTGCCGTCATCGGCGCCGGGCTGATGGGACACGGCATCGCGCAGGTCTTCGCGCTGGCCGGCCACGACGTGACCATCACCGACACGGTGATGAAGAACCTCGATACCGTCACCAAGCGCATCGCCGCCAATTTGCGCGACCTCGGCGACGACCCGCTGGCGATCGCGCGGATACGGCCCTGCCTCGAACTCGCCGAAGCGGTGCGCGAGGCCGATTATGTCGTCGAGGCGATCCAGGAGGATTTGCCGCTCAAGCAGAAGCTGTTCGCCGAGATCGAACGCCACGCACCGGCCGAAGCGATCCTTGCCAGCAACACGTCGGTCATACCGATCACCTCGATCATGGAGGGATTGAAAGGCCGCGAGCGCGCGCTGGGCACCCATTGGTGGAACCCGCCGTTCCTGGTGCCGCTTGTCGAAGTGATCGAGACGCAATGGACCTCGCCCGAGGTCGTCGCCTGGACCATGGAATTGCACCGGAACGCCGGCAAGAAGCCGGCTCACGTCAAGAAGGACGTGCCGGGCTTCATCGGCAACCGGCTGCAGCATGCGCTGTGGCGCGAAGCGATCGCGCTCGTTGAAAACGGTATCTGCGATGCCGCGACCGTCGACGCGGTGATCAAAGCCTCGTTCGGGCGGCGGCTCGCGGTGCTCGGCCCGCTGGAAAATGCCGATCTCGTCGGCACCGACCTCACGCTCGCCATCCACAATACGGTGCTGCCGGCGATCGACAGCCGGCCGGCCGCGTCACCTTATCTGGAAAAGCTGGTGGCCGACGGCAAGCTCGGTTTCAAATCCGGCGAAGGCTTTCGCAAGTGGAGCGCCGACGAGCAGGCGGCGCTGCGCGCCAGAGTGCTGCAGCACCTGAAGGCGTCGCGCGACAGTTAGAATCTATCGGGCCGCTATCAGCGCTTCGGCATCTGCCGCAAGCACACCCGGCATGACGTCGCTGACGAAGAGTCCGATCGAACCCAAGGCTTCCTCGCGCGTCATATCGCCGAATGCGAACTGGCCGACGACGTAATTGCATTGCGTCTCCGCAAGCTGGCGTTTGAGGAAATCCATCACTGTCGCCGGCGAGCCGGCAACACCCTGGCCGCGTGCCATCAGCGCGTCGAAATCGGGCGGCCGCGCATGATTCTGCGGCTGGTCGCGCAGACGGAACAGATAAGTGAAACTTTGGTGCCACACCGGATAGGCGCGGCGCGCCAACGCCAGCGCCTGGGCGTCGGTCTCGGCGACAACGATGAAGCGGCCAAGGCCGAGCTTGGGCAACGTGGCCCCCGGATGCGGCGGCCGCCACGTCGCGCGATAGCGCTCGATCGACAGCCGCGTATCGCCGGGCGGATCGAGGCTGACGACATTGAGATTGCGTTTGGCCGCGCGCTCGGCGCTGTCCGGTGCATGGACGCCATACCAGAGCGGCGGATGCGGTTTCTGCAGCGGCTCGAGCGGCATCGGCACATCATCGAACGAGAAATGCTTGCCGTGAAAATCAAGCCGCTTCACGGTCAGACCCTTGAGGATCAATTCGAGGCCTTCCGTATAGACGTCCTGCGCCGCACCGGGATCTTCGCCGTAGATGGCAAGCTCGATCAGCGAGGCGCCGCGGCCAAAGCCGATTTCCAAGCGTCCGCCGCTGATCTGGTCGAGCATGCAGATTTCCTCGATCAGGCGCAGCGGATGATAGAGCGGCAGCACGTAGACCATCGGCCCGAAGCGGAGCCGGCGCGTACGTTGGGCAAGCGCGGCGAGAAAGACGTTGGGCGACGGCGCCATGCCGAGCGGCGTGGCGTGGTGCTCGGCCAAATGATAGCCGTAGAAGCCGCCGCGGTCGTAAACTTCGGCGATCTTCAGCCGGTCCTCGTAATAGTCGGCCAGCGACGGCCCGGTGCGATCGAGATGATCGAAGACGCCGAATTCGATTTTTTCGCTACCCATCCCGCGAAACTTAGCCCGGACTGGACCGATCCGTCACCCTGCCTACGGTTGCAGCCGCAACAAATCGACCAGCGCACGGCTGTCCGGCAGGTCGTCAAGCTGCAAAATCATGCCGATGATCGCATCGGCCTGCTTGCCGATGGTTGGTTCGGCAAGCTTGCGAAATTTTCTGGCGATATCGTCGGCGCTGGCGAACGAATGTTCGCTGCCGCGCGGCGCTTCGCGGGTCTCGGACTGAGTGGAGCCGTCGCGCAAGCGGAGTTCGACGCGCACCTTGTGGCGATGCGCAGCGCCGAGCGCGGTGATCGCCGGGTCGTGCACCACCCTCACCTTGCGCGCCAGAGCGAGGCGCGCCGGATCGACGACGCAATCGGGCGTGAACTCATCGACGAAGACGTCGCCCTCGATCAACAGCGTCGCGACGCAGAAAGCCAGATTGAGCTGCGCCGCGGTCAGACCTGCGGGCCTGTAGGGCCAGCCGGCATGATCGAGCGTGACCTGCGACGCATGCACGACGATGCTGTCGACCTCTTCAACCGCGAATGGCCGGCGTTTGCGGACATCGCGAATGGCGTCGAGCGTGGTGTGGTTGCTGCCGACGCAGGAATAGAATTTCAGCGAAATGCACATGGTCTCGAAGCGTTCGCCGAGGCCGGCGCTCAAGGCCGCGCGATTGAAACGATCCTGCGAGCGCGAGAAGGTAGTACAGAAGCCGCCATAGGGCGCCTCGAACACGTCGACGATGCCGGTAAAGTTTTGGGCCGCCAATAGCGCCGCATAAAGCCCACTTTGCGCGGCGCGGCCGGCATGCATGCGCTTGACCATGGCGCCGTATTGCGCCGCCATCAGTCCGCAGGACTGCGTGCCGGCGATGCCGAGCGCATGCACCGTGGCGTCGGCGGAGAGCTTCAACGCCCGCGCCGCACCGGCCGCCGCCGAGAACACACCGACCGTCGCGCCGGAATGCCAGCCCTGGCCGATATGCTCCTGGCCCATGCACAAGCCGACGCGCGGGCCGATCTCGTAGCCGGCGACGGCAGCGGTGAGAAAATCGCGGCCGGACAATTTGGCGTGGCTTTCCGCCACCGCGATCAGCGGCGGCAGCGTGACCGCGCCGACATGCAGGACCGCGGTGCGGTGCACGTCGTCGAGCTCGAAACCCTGAACCTGCGTGCCGTTGACCAGGGCCGCGTGCGGCGACGACAGGCGGCGGCTTGTTCCCCAGACCGAGGTCCTGCGTGTCGTATCGAGCGCTTCAAGCGTCTCGCGCAGGATGCGGCACCATTCGAGATTGGCGCCGTAGATGGCACAGCCGAGCGAGTCCAGAATCAGGAGTTTTATCCGCTCGCGGACTTCGATCGGGATTTGCTCGTAAGTCAGTCCCGATACGAATTGCGCGATCGCGCGGGTGTGGACGTTGTTCGCGGGCGCATCCATGCGGGAATTATTGCGCGGCGGATCGCGACTTCACGCTGTCCCACCATGGACAGACGCCCGACATCACCTCGTAGTTGCCATCCATCACCTGAACCGGCCGGCGATAGCCGCCTTCGGCATTCTTCAGCCGCAGCGCACGGGCCTTGGCCTGGTCGTCGGCCGACAGCCAGGCGCGGTCGTGGCCCCACATGCTGGGGCCTTCCTTGCGCTCATACGCCTGCCAAGTTTCGACGTCGATCGACCGCGCGCCCCAGCCGTATTCGACCATGAAGGCCGACGGCGTCCAGCTATAGAACGAGGTGATGAAGTCGCTGGTGTGCCGGCCGAGCGTGGTCGCGACCCGGCCCGGTTCGCCCAGCGCGATATCGTAGCCCTGGCCGACATCGTCGAAGCTGAACAGCTCCATCATGATGTGATGGACCGCGTTCTTGCCGGTCTGGATGAAAGCAAGGCTGTGGTGGCGCGGATTGAGGTGAAGAAAGCGGGCAACGAAGGGATGCGAATAATAATCCGTCAGCCGGAAGCCGAGCGTATCGCGGTAGAACGCCATCAGCCGGTCGATCGTTTGCGGAGTGTCGACGTTGAGCACGACGTGACCGAGGCCGAGCGGGCCGGTGCGAAAGCCCGAGATCGACCGGGCCGGCCGGAACGGATCCGTTGCCGTTTCGGCGCCATGAAAAATCTCGAGCCGGTTGCCGAGCGGATCGTTGAGTACGACCAGATCCTTGACGTGCCGCTCGTCGGCGAGAGTGCGCGCGCCGCGGGCAACCTTGACGCCGCTATTGTCCAGATGCGCCGCCAGGCCGTCGAGCGCGGCCGCGTCGGCGGCTTCCCAGCCGAAAAAGCCGACGCCCTCCCCGCCATCGGCATCGACGATGAGGCGCTGCTTGCGGTCGTCCATGCGGAAGGCGAGCGTGGAGCGCGATTTATCGATGCGTTGCAGGCCAAGCAGGCCGCAGCCATAGCTCGCCCAGTCGCCCAAATCCTTGGCGCGCACGCCGACATAGCCCAAAGCTTGCGGAGCGGGAATTTGCGAAGTCATTGCCGAGCCTCGTTGCCGTGCTTTTACACTTGTGGCAACGGACGCGCTACGCCGGGCTTTCGATCAGGATCGCCGCGCCAGCGTCGGGGACAGCGGAGCATTCTCGCCCGGATCGCATTCAGCTTCGATCGCGGCGTCGTCCAGGAGCCGCTCCAGGCCCTGCAAGGTTAGCCGTTGCTCGCGCGTGCGGGCCCCTTTGGCCCAGCGCCGGCACTGATCCGCCCACTGGTTCAGTTCTTCGGCGGCGGACTTGAACATGGCCTTGCGCCTCTCAAGTCGTCAGCGGCGAAGCAAAGGCGGGTCCGAGCAGGTTTCTGCCACGGACCAAAGTCGCCCGCGCCGCGCGCGCATCGAGCGCCGTCTGAAACAGCGCCGGCAAATCGCGCGGCCGGCTCAGCACCGATCGCAGCATGGCGCCGATATTGGTGGTTCCGTTCGGGCGCATGGCGGCAACGGCGGACACCGGCAAAGAGCGCTTGGCCGGATCGGTGATGACGCGGATCGCGGCGACCGGCACTTCGTGGGCAAGGCCGACGGACGCGACGATGTGCGATTCCATATCGACCGCGATCGCGCCGGTCTTCAGATAGAGTGCGCGCTTCTCGTCGGGATGCGCAACCGGCGTCGGCACGCCAAGCAGCGCGCCGGAGACCGAATCCGGTATCGTCTGCAGCAACTTTTCCGACCACTCCCGGCTGATCGGCATCCGGCTAGACCCGGAGATGACTGCCGAGCCAACCACACAGGTCCCCGGCCGCAGATGCGGCGCCAAACCGCCAGCCACGCCGAAGCTGATGATTCCCGGACAGCCACGCACCAGGGTGCGCGCTTCCGCGATCGCCGCCGTGAGCTTGGCCGCCAAGTTGCGGCCATCCCCGCTGCAAATGACGTGCACCCCGGGTCCGGCAGCGATCCGCGCTTCGAACGCCAATCCAACGACGATAATCACATTATCCCCGCTTCACCGTCAGCGATGCAGCAAAGGCGAGCCGCAACCGGGCGGGCCCGTACTTTGCCAATAGATTGCACGACAGATTGTCGTGCTGCTCTATCGGATCAGCCTTTGGTCACGACTGGGGGCGGGGCCTTGCCTTTGCCGGTCTGAGCGCAGCCGGCAATGCTGAGCAATGCGAGAATAACGGCCGTTCCGAGTGCGATCTTTTTCATGGGTGCCCCCACTCCTGATGGTATGGAAATGCAGGATAGAAACAGCGGGCGGCCTCCACTAGTGCAGAAAAGACACAGTGCACACCCGATTCAACGTTCCGAACCGGCACCACGGGCAACCATGCGAGAAAATCACTATACGGCCGGTCAATGAAGGCAGTTGCCCCGCTCGCCATTATTTGCGGCCTGGCGCTTTTGACCGCTCTGGTTGCCTATTTCGGCTTTGCCTCGGTGTTGCAGGCCCTTGTCAGCTCGCGATGGGGCACGGCGTTCGTTATTGTCGCCCGCGCCATCGCGCTGTCGGCGGCCGGCGTGGCCTGGTGGTTCCTGCTCACGCCGCTGCGTCGCGGACCCTACATTTTTGCCGGCCTGCGCTTTGTGCGCGAAGCGATCAATTCGCTGTTTCCCTTCGTCGGCGTCGGCGGCGACATCATCGGCGCCCGGCTTCTTGCGCAATTCGGCATTGCCACAAATGTGGCGATCGCCAGCGTGCTCGTCGACATTTTTATCCAGGTGGTGTGCCTCTTGATCTTCGTGACGGTCGGGATCGGCGTCGTGCTCGATCTTGCCGGTACACACCGGGTCGCAACCATGACCTTCGTCATGCTGGCAGTGGCGTTGCCGGCAGTCGGCGGCTTCTTCCTGGCATTGAATTTTGGCGCTTTTGAACCGTTGGTGCGTCGGCTTGTCGCATTCGGCGAAAAGCACGACTGGGCAGCCTTCAATCACGTGGCCGATCTCGGCGGCCGGCTGCAGCAGATTTGGAAAAATCATCGCGGCCTCTCTGCATCGTTCCTGGTTCATCTCGCCGCGGTGTTTTTCGGGGCCATCGAAGTCTGGATCGCACTGTCCTTCATGGGCCACCCGGTGAGCGTGGCCCAGGCCGTCGCCATTGAAAGCCTCGGCCAAGGCAGCCGCGCCGCCGCCTTCGTGTTGCCCGGCGGGCTTGGCGTTCAGGACGGCGCGCTGATCGCGGCGTCCGCCATATTCGGCATTCCGGCCGACGTTGCGCTCGCCATGGCGCTCATCAAGCGGGTTCCCGATCTGATCCTCGGCGTCCCCGCGCTGGTCGGATGGCAGGCGCTGGAAGGCAAACGCTTGCTGTTCCACGGCAAATAGCGGCGCTCCGAAGACGAGCCGATTACGCAACCGGGTCCGGATTTTGGTTAAACGTGCATGGATCGCAGTTGGGCCATATAATCCTTGGGCCGATACGATAGGTTTTGGTCGACAAGGCCGGCAGAGGTCAGCGTGTACGCGTTTTTTGCCACTATCGCCGCTTGGGCGTCGGTCGTCTGCTATGTGGCAGCGGCGCTCGGCTGTGCCTATGCGCTTTTTGCTGCCTGGGCCGCGCGCCGCTTCGGCCGGCTGCCGACGCCTGCCGCCACGGATTACCCCCCCGTCACGCTCCTCAAGCCGCTGCACGGTTTGGAGCCGGATCTCTATGCCAACCTGGCCGGATTTTGCGCGCAGGCTTATCCAAGCCCGGTGCAGATCATATTCGGCGTCGACGATCCGGCCGACCCGGCCGTCGGCGTCGTCCATAAGCTGGTCGCCGACTTTCCCGCCCGCGATCTCACATTGGTGATCAATGCGCGGCGCCATGGCGAGAACCGCAAGATCTCGAATTTGATCAACATGGCGCGGGAGGCGCGCCATGAGGTGCTGATCGTCTCCGACAGCGACATTGTCGTCGGGGCCGATTATCTCAAACACGTCGCTGCCGCTCTGGCGCAGCCGGGCGTCGGCCTTGTGACGTGCCTCTACCGCGGCGCTCCTGACGCCGGCCTCTGGTCTCGGCTTGGCGCCGCGGCGATCGATTATCAGTTCCTGCCCAATGTGCTGGTGGGATTGAAGCTCGGCCTTGCCGCTCCCTGCTTTGGCTCGACGATCGCGCTGCGCCGCGAAACGCTTGCCGCGATCGGCGGATTCGAAGCGGTGGCCGATCAGTTGGCCGACGATTATGCGCTTGGCGCCTTGGTGCGGCGCGGGGGACAGAATGTGGCGATCCCCACCTACATCGTTGCGCATGCCTGCAGCGAACAGTCCGCGCGCGATCTGATCCGCCATGAATTGCGCTGGGCGCGCACCATCCGCGCGATCGATCCGGCGGGTTTTGCGGGGCTGGTCATAACCTACGCGCTGCCGCTGGCGCTGATTGCTGTCGGGCTCGGCGGCATCAATCCGGCCGGATTGATCGTCATCGCTGCGCTGGCCTGCCGCCTCCTGCTGCAGAGCGAGATCGATCGCGCCTTTCACTTGCGGAGCGATCTGTTCTGGCTCGGGCCGCTGCGCGATATCCTCTCGTTCGCCATATTTGTCATGAGCTTCTTCGGTCGCGGCGTCGAATGGCGCGGCCACCGCTATGGCCTGCGGGCCGACAACAGGCTGGCTTATTACGGCGAGGTCGAAACGTGATGCGGACATTGTTTCTTCAAGCCCCCTCGTTCGACGGCTTCGACGGCGGCGCCGGCTCGCGCTATCAGGCGCGCCGGGAAATCCGCTCGTTCTGGTATCCGACATGGCTCGCCCAGCCGGCGGCTCTGGTCGAAGGGTCGAAGCTCATCGACGCGCCGCCGCATGGTATCAAGCTTGCGGAAGTCACGGCGCGCGCGCGCGGTTTCGATCTCGTCGTGCTGCACACCTCGGCGCCGTCGTTTGCATCCGATGTCGCCACCATCAAGGCGCTCAAGGCAGCAAACAGCGATCTGAAAATCGGGTTGGTCGGCGCCAAGGTCGCCGTCGACCCGGCAGGCTCCCTGAACGCCTCGCCGCTGATCGATTTCGCCGCGCGCAACGAGTTCGATTTCACCATCAAGGAGATCGCCGACGGTCGGCCGTGGGCCGACATCGCCGGCCTGTCCTACCGCAATGCATCGGGCGTCATCGTGCACAACGACGAGCGCGCGATTTTAGAGACCATGGACAGCCTGCCGTTTGTCACACCGGTCTACAAGCGCGACCTCGACATCAAGAACTATTTCATCGGCTACCTGAAGCATCCTTATCTGTCGATCTATACCGGGCGGGGCTGCAAATCGCGCTGCACCTTCTGTCTGTGGCCGCAGACTGTCGGGGGCCACCGCTACCGCACCCGCTCGGTCGGCCACGTCATCGAGGAGATCGCGTGGGCGCAGAAAGCGTTTCCCGAAGTGAAGGAGTTCTTTTTCGACGACGACACCTTCACCGACGATTTGCCGCGCGCCGAGGCCATCGCCAAGGAGCTCAACAAACTTGGCGTGACCTGGTCGTGCAACGCCAAGGCCAATGTGCCGCGCCAGACGCTGCAGGTGCTGCGCGACAACGGCCTGCGCCTCCTTCTGGTCGGTTACGAATCTGGCAATCAGCAGATACTGCACAACATCAAGAAGGGGATGCGGATCGACGTCGCCCGCCGCTTCACCAAGGACTGCCACGAACTCGGCATCACCATCCACGGCACCTTCATCATGGGCTTGCCGGGCGAGACCAAGGACACCATCGAGGAAACCATCCGCTTCGCCACCGAGATCAATCCCCACACGATTCAGGTTTCGCTCGCCGCGCCCTATCCGGGAACCTTTTTGTTCGATCAGGCGCTCAAGAACGGCTGGCTCGACGAGGCCAACGCCGAATTGGTCAACGACGACGGCGTGCAGATCGCGCCGCTGCATTATCCGCATCTATCGCACACGGAGATTTTCGACTCGGTCGAGGCATTCTACCGCCGCTTCTATTTCCGCTCCGGCAAGATCGCTTCGATCGTCGGCGAAATGGTCCGCAGTCCGCAAATGATGAAGCGCCGGTTGCGCGAAGGCGTCGAGTTCTTCCAGTTTCTGCGCGAGCGCAGCGCCGCGCATTAATTCAGATAGCCGTGCTGGCGAAACCAGACGATGGCTTCGGCAATCGCTTCGCCATAGGGCCGCGCTTGGTAGCCGAGTTCGCGCTTGGCCTTGGCCGAGGTGAAAAACATATGATCCTTCGCCAGCTTTAAGCCGGTCGTGGTCACGAATGGTTCGCGGCCGGTGAAATGCGCGATCGCCTCGGCGCCATAGGCGATCGGGAAAATAAGTTGCCGGGGCAGACGTATTTTCGGCGGCGTGCGCCCGACGCGCCGGGCGATGTCGCGCAGCATGTCGCCGAGGAGAACGTCCTGCCCACCGAGGATGTAGCGCTCGCCGATGCGGCCTTTGTGCAAGGCGGCGACGTGACCCGCGGCAACGTCGTCGACATGGACCAGATTGAGCCCAGTATCGACATAGGCCGGCATGCGCCCCGCCGCCGCTTCGATGATGATGCGTCCGGTCGGCGTCGGACGGACGTCGCCCGGCCCGATCGGCGTCGACGGATTGACGATGACCGCCGGCAATTTCTGTTCCGCGACCATGGTCTCGACCAGGCGCTCGGCCATGACCTTGCTGTATTTGTAAGCGCCGACGGCGTCCGCCGGATCAAGCGGAAACGTCTCATCGCTCGGCGCGCGGTTCGGCCGCGAAGCCAGCGTGGCGACGCTCGAGGTATAGACGACGCGCTCGACGCCGGCGGCGAGCGCCGCGTTCATCACATTGCGGGTGCCCTCGACATTGGTGCGCACGATGTCGTCGGGACGGCGCGCCCACAGCCGATAATCGGCGGCGACGTGAAACAGATAACGCACGCCGGTCATGGCGCGGCGGATCGACGCGGCGTCGGAAATATCACCCTCAACGATCTGCAGCCGCGGATCGGCGAGATTCGTCCGCGAACTCGTCGAGCGGACCAGCGCGCGCACGTGTTCGCCCGATTGCAGCAGGCATCGCGCCACGGCCGAACCGACAAAACCGCTGGCGCCGGTGATCAGGATCATCCCCTCACCCCTTTCTCGCCCATCAATAACCGGTATAGTTTGACGCGTGAACTCCCGCGTCGAGGCATGCAGGGAGATCGCGCCGGCGCCGCAAACGGCGCGGCAAAACACGGGAGGAAAATATGGGGAACGTCAAAGTTACGATAGCGGGACTGCTTGCGGCGGGCGCGGTGCTGATCGCTGTGCCGGCGACGGCCGCTACACTGAAGGTGCACGTCGATTCGTTCAAGAACGGCGACGCGGTGCCGAACAAATACGCCTTCTGCGCGCCGGCGGCGGCCGGCCACACCACCGGCGGCCAAAACATCAATCCCAGCATCTCGTGGTCGAAAGGGCCGAAGGGCACGAAATCCTACGCCATCATTCTCTACGATACCGACTCGCCGGCGGAACATCGCGAGATGATGAACAAGGAAGGCGTGACGATGACGTCCGATATCAAGCGCCACGACTTCTTTCATTGGGTGCTGGTCGATATTCCGGCCAACGTCACCGCGATCAAGGAAGGCGCCGATTCCAACGCGCGCGTGCTGCACGGCAAGCCGGCGGCGTCCACCGTCGGCGTCAAGGGTCTGAACGATTACACCAAGGTCACCGCGTCGAACGACGCCATGAAGGGGCAGTATTACGGTTATGACGGCCCCTGCCCGCCGTGGAACGACGACATCGTGCATCACTATCATTTCACGGTTTATGCGCTGAGTGCGAAGTCGCTCGACCTGTCCAAGGATTTCGACGGCCCCGCCGCGCAAGATGCGATGAAGGGCAAGATCCTGGCGCAGGGCGAGGAGCTCGGCCTCTACACGCAGAACCCGGCCAAGGGCGCCAAGCCGTAAGCGGCGCGGCGTGCACCGATGAAGCTGCCCAGCCGCATGATCGATCTGTCGTCGCCGCTCGAAAACGAGACGGTGTACGATCCGCCCTTCATGCGGCCGAAGATCGAGTACAAGAGCAACGCCGACACGACGCCGCTGTTGTGCGAGTTGTTTCCCGGCCTTCGCCGCGAGGATTTGCCGGAGGGCGAAGGCTGGGCCATCGAGAACGTCCAGCTTGCGACACACAATGGCACGCATATGGACGCGCCGATCCACTTCCAATCGCATTCGATCGACGGCAAGCCGATGATGACCATCGACAAGGTGCCGCTCGACTGGTTCTTCCGCCCCGGCGTCAAGCTCGACTTCCGCAAAGTGCCGGACGGCCATGTGGTGACAGCGGCGGAAGTCGAGGCCGAACTCAAGCGTATCGGCCATGAGCTCAAGCCGTTCGACATCGTGCTGGTCAACACGCGCGCGTCCGAATGCATCGGCAGCGACGAGTATCTGACCGCCGGCATCGGCATGGGGCGCGAAGCCACGCTTTATCTCACCTCGCGCGGTGTGCGCGTCACCGGCATCGACGCCTGGGGCTGGGATGCGCCCTTCGTGCATACCCGTAAGCGCTGGCTCGAGACCCACGACCCCGCGATCATCTGGGAAGGTCACAAGGCCGGCCGCGAGATTCCCTATTGCCACATGGAGAAGCTGCAAAATCTCGAACAGCTTCCCGCTCACGGCTTCACCGTCGCCTGCTTCCCGCACAAGATCAAAGCCGGCTCTGCGGGGTGGACCCGGGCGGTGGCTCTGTTCGATTAGCTTCATTTTTTTCCTTCGTACTGACATAAGTGGGGCGATGAAGAATTCCTGTTCAGGTAACGGTGGCGCGCTCCTTCTCCCCCCTTGCAAGGAGAAGGTCGGGATGAGGGGGCCTCGCCGCTGGGCGCAGATTTGCAGCGCTCAGAATTGCTGAGAGGCCCCGTCATCCTCGTCGCTTCGCTCCATAGCCGATGCTCCGCATCGGCGTTCTTGGCTTTAAGAATGGCGTCCGGAGGACGCCTATGTTCTGCCCGCACGCGGGGAGAAGTGAACAAGCTTCCCCGTTCTCGCGATGCGGCTTCGCCGTATGTCACTATAACGGGGACGATTGTCAACACCTAGTCACGTTCACTGTGACGGATTTTCGTGAAGGCCGCACGCCACTCTTGCAGCCGCGGCCGATCGCGCTAGATAGAACTCCCATGGGCCCGGTCTCGCTGCTCCTGAATGTCCTTTGGATCGTCTTCGGCGGTCTGTGGATGGCGCTCGCCTGGGTGATTGCCGCCGTCATCATGGCGATCACCATCATCGGCCTGCCCTGGACCTGGGCGGCGCTCAACATCGCGTCATATGCGCTGCTGCCGTTCGGCCGCAAGGCGGTGTCGCGCGCCGAATATTCCGGCCGCCACGATATCAGCACCGGGCTGTTCGGCTTCGCCGGCAATCTGATCTGGCTCGTGCTCGCCGGCTGGTGGCTGGCGCTCGGCCATCTCCTCACCGCGATCCTCTTGGCGATCACCATTATCGGCATCCCATTCGCCTGGGCGCATCTCAAGCTCGCCGGCATCGCGCTATGGCCGATCGGCAAGGAGATCGTGCCGGCCGACGCGGCGCCGCGGTGGCCGGGCGTGCGGACGTAATCGCCACGCCGCTTTCCGAGGTAATGTAGCAACCAATGGTTGCTACATTACTGCGCGCGGCGAACCAGCCTTCCGCACCCACACCTTATTATCGTGGAACGCGGCGCCGCCGAACGGCGCCACCGGGTCGGCGCCGGTCAGCGTATTGATGCCGCGGCCGTCGGCGTAAGCCGAATTCGGCCAGATCGATTCGGCGATCAGCACGCCGCGGCGCACGCCGTCGAACAGCTTGGCGTGGATTTGCACCTCGCCGCGGCGGTTGCCGAGCACGACCGGTTCGCCGTCGGCGACGCCGAGCGCTGCGGCATCTTCGGGATTGATCATCACCGTCGGCCGGTTCTCTCTGGCAAGCGACGTCGGCGTTTCGGTAAAGGTCGTATTGAGGTAGCCGCGCGACGGCGAGGTGGCGAGGCGAAACGGATGCTCGGTGTCCGCCTCCTCGATCACGGCCCAGTGGTCGGGCAGCGCCGGAATGTTCGCAGCATGATTGCGGTGCCAGCGCCGGAACGGCACGGCCGGCCAATCCGGTTTGAAGCGGAACTTTCCATCCGGATAGGCGAAGCCGTTGAGATAATGCGCGGTGGCAAAATCCGGCTGGCAGTCGATCCAGCGGTTCTTTTCCAGTTCGGCGAGCGTGCCCCAGCCGGACCTGCGCAAGCTCACGTCGATCAATTCGCGCGCGGTCATATCGAAGCCCGGATGCGTGGCGCCGACCCGTTTGGCGAGCTCGCAAATCACCTCATGATTGGAGCGGCATTCGCCGGGCGGCTCGATGAGCTTCGGCCCGAGCAGAATGTATTGGCTGCCGCCGGCGGTATAAAAATCGTCGTGCTCGACGAACATGGTGGCCGGCAGGATGATGTCCGCGACCTTGGCGGTGTCGGTCATGAACTGCTCATGCACGCAGGTGAACAGGTCCTCGCGCGCGAAACCGCGCTTGACCACCTCCTGATCGGGCGCAACCGTGACCGGATTGGTGTTCTGGATGAGAAGCGCGTCGACCGGTCCGCCGCCTTGCAGGGCATCGGGGTCGCCGGTGAGCACCGCGCCGATGCGCGACTGGTCGAGCATGCGGATCTTCGGGTCGCGCATGTCGCTGCCCTCGATCACGCTGTTGTCGAGGTGGAAGACGGCGCCGTTGTTGTGGAAGGCGCCGCCGCCTTCGAGCTGCCAGGCGCCGGTGACCGCGGGGATGCAGCTTGCCGCGTGCATGTTGAAGGCGCCGTTGCGCGAGCGCGAGAAGCCGTAGCCGAGCCGGAAAAACGCGCGCTTGTTGTCGCCGATCAGGCGGGCGAAGGCCTCGATGGTCTCGACCGGGCAGCCGGTGATGCTCGCCGCCCATTGCGGGCTGCGCGTGCGCAGATGCGCTTCGAGCTCGTGCGGCGCATCGGTGTAGCGCGCGAGATAATCCCAGTCAGCCTTGCCGTCGCGGAACAGGCAATGCATCACCGCGCAGGCCAGCGCGCCGTCGGTGCCGGGCCGGATCAGCACCGGCAGATCGGCCTGCTGCATGGTCGAATTCATATAGACGTCGACCACGGCGAGCTTGGCGCCGCGCTCTTTGCGAGCGCGGGTCACATGGGTGAGCACATTGACCTGGGTGTTGGCCGGATTGGTGCCCCAGATGATGACGAGATCGGACTTCGCCATTTCGCGCGGATCGGCGCCGGCGAGCTTGCCGGTGCCGGCGGTAAAGCCGGTCCAGGCCGGGTTGACGCAAATGGTGGAGAAAAAGCCGGAATAGCTCTTGGCGTGGCGCAGGCGGTTGATGCCGTCGCGCATCACAAAGCCCATGGTGCCGGCATAGAGGTAGGGCCAGACCGTCTCGGAGCCGTGCTTTCGTTCGGCGCGGTTGAATTCTTCGGCAACGATATCGAGCGCGTCGTCCCACGAGACCGGCTTGAACTGTCCTGAGCCTTTCGGCCCGCTGCGGCGCAGCGGCTGCGTGAGCCGATCGGGATGATGCACGCGCTCGGCGTAGCGCGCGACCTTGGCGCAGACCACGCCGGCGGTATAGGCGTTGTCGGCGGCGCCGCGGACGCGGCCGATGGTGTGCGCGTCCAACACCTCGACCTCAAGCGCGCAGGTCGACGGGCAATCGTGCGGACAGGCCGAAGCGGCGATTTTTTGCGGGCGGACGGCCTGGTTCATGAGCGCGATATTACACGTCGGCCGGCTGCGAAGCCATAAGCGCAGTCAGTTGGCGGTCGTCACTCGAGCTTGATATCAGCGGAAGCGACCATCTTGGCCCATTGCTGGGCCTCTTCAGCTATAAACTTCACCAGGTCTTGCGGCGAGCGGATCCTTGGCTCGGTTCCGAGTTTGGCCAACTGGGCCTGTACGTCAGGCGACTTCAAACCTTCGTTGATTGCCGTATTGAGCTTGCCGATCACCGCGGCTGGCGTTCCGGCGGGCGCCAGCACGAGGAACCATTGATAGGCCGGGAAATTCGCAAAGCCGCTCTCGCGCATTGTCGGCACGTCCGGGAGTTCCGGCCAGCGTGCGTCGCTGGTGACCGCAAGCGGACGCAGCTTGCCGGACTGGATATATGGAAGGAAAAAGGACTTGGCGCCGAACGTCACTTGAATCCGACCGCCGAGCAAATCAGGAATGAGCGCAGGGCCGCCTTTATAGGGCACGAATACCATGTCGGTGCCGGTAACGACCTTGAAGTATTCGACCATGACATGGGGCGCGATGCCGAGAACCGCGCCACAGCTCAACTTGCCCGGATTCGCTTCAACTATATGAGCGGAGTTGAGGGCCACGCCGAGGTCCCGTAACAGTTAAGCGCGGCACGCCTTGATGGCGCACCGGCGTTGCCCCGGATCAATTAGAAGAATCTGGCCCGCAGTCGCTTGGCCGCCTCGACCATGACCTCGAGCTTGTCGTGCGCCAGCTCCCGGCTGATGGTCATCAAGCCGCAGTCGGGGGCGAGCCACACTTGCTTGGGATCGAGCCATTCAAGCACTCCCGCAACCCGGCGCTCGATCGCATCGACGGAGGGCGCGGGCGAGTCGCCGGGGTCGACGCAGCCGAACATGACGATGCGGTCGCCGCACAGTTTCAGTACTCGCGGATCGAAACCGCTGCGGCCGAATTCGACGGTGAAGCCACCGATGCGCGTTTGCATCAGGCGCGGCAGCAGGTCGTCATATTTGTATTGATGCTGGCGCTCGCCGCCGCCGGGATAGCCGTAACACAAATGCACGACGGTCGGCACCGTGATGCCGTCGAGGCAACGGTCGAGCGCTTTGGCGCCATAGGCGGCGACTTTGTCGTGATAGCGCGTCATCGCCGGCTCGTCGATTTGCAGCACCGCGCAGCCGGCGGCCTGCAGATCGCGCAGCTCGCCGTTGATGGCGGCCGCAGCATCGAAGGCGAGCTCCGCCTCATCGGCGTAGAAATCGTCGAGCACGCTGTCGACCACCGTCATCGGCCCCGGCACCGCCATTTTCAGCGGCCGCGCGGTATGCGCCTTGGCGGCGAGCAAATCGCCGATCGAGGCCGGATCGCGGCGCACGATCTTGCCGGTGACGCGCGGCACCAACCGATTGGCGGCGCGATTGCGGTAGGTGGTCTTGGTGGCGAGATTGCGCGTATCGATGCCGTCCCACGCGCCGGCAATATGAAAGATGAAATGCGTGCGGCGCATTTCGCCGTCAGTCAGAATGTCGAGCCCAAGCTCCTCCTGCTCGCGCAAGACCATGACGGTCGCGTCGTCGAGCGCTTCCTTGAGCGGATCACCGGCCATGCGGAAGGTGACTTCATTGCGCGCGGTCGCCGCCAGCCATGTCGGCCGCGGAAAGCTGCCGACGCTGGTCGTCGCCAGTGCCCCCAATGACATGCCGCCTCTCCGTTCCTGCCTGCCACTCCGACAGCGGCATCGACGATAGCACAGCGGGGGGGTTTTTTGGGGGGGGGGGCGGGGGGGGGGAGGGGGGGGGGGGAGAGAGAGGGGGGGGGGGGGGGGGGGGGCGGGGGGGGCGGGGGGGGGGGGGGGGGGGGGGGGAGGAAAAGAGGAGGGGGGGGGGGGGGGGGGGGGGGGGGGGGGGGGGGGGGGGGGTGGGGGGGGGGGGGGGGGGGGGGGTGGGGGTTGGTTGGGGGGGGGGGGTGGTGGGGGGGGGGGGGGGGGGGGGGGGGGGGGTGTTTTTTTGGGGGGGGGGGGTGGGTTGGGTTTTTTTTGGGGGGGGGTTTTTTTGTTGGTTGTTGGGGGGGAGAAGAAGTGGGGGGGGGGGGGGGGGGGGGGGGGGGGGGGGGGGGGGGGGGGGGGGGGGGGGGGGCGGGGGGGGGGGGGGGGGGGGGGGGGGGGGGGGGGGTGGGGTGGGGTGGTTGTGGGTTGGGGGTTTTGGGGGGGGGGGGGGGGGGGGGGGGGGGCCCGCCGGGGGGGGGGGCCCCCGGGAACCGAATTGGGGGGGCGGCGGCGCGGAAAAAGGGTGTTGGGGGGGGGAGAGAGAGGGTTTTGGGGGGGTGGGTTGGGGGGGAAGTCGCGCTCCCCAGAAACTCTTCGTTGAGAAACACGCGGTGGCCGTGCCGAGCATACAAGGATGGGGAGCAAACCATCTTTCGCTACGCGGTTCACGATGAGCGAGCCGACACGGCAATGACAAACCCGCGCTAACCGGAGGCACGCCATGAAAGCCGCAGTCGTCGGCGAAAAAGGCGCGGAAATCCGCGACCTGCCGAAACCCGAGCCGAAGCCGAACGAGGTTTTGATCCGGGTGCGGGCATCGAGCCTCAACCGCGCCGATCTTATTGTCGCATTGGGCCACCAGCACGGCAGCGTCGGCGGCGTCGGCGCTCGCCTCGGTCTGGAATGTTCCGGCGAGGTCGAGGCCGTCGGCGCGGAGGTGCAAGGCGTCAAGCCCGGCGATCGCGTCATGGGCTCGGCGCCGGGCGGCTTCGCCGAATTTGTCTCAACCGATGCCGGCCGGGTGCATCACATCCCCGCCAACAACATGACTTACGAGCAGGCGGCGTGCTTTCCAGTGGCGCTGCAGACCATGCACAATGCGGTGGTGACCGCGGGCCGGCTCAAGCGCGGCGAGACCTTTCTGATGCAGGGCGCCAGCGCCGGCATGGGCCTGATGGGCATGCAGATCGCCAAATTCATGGGTGCGGCGCTTGTCATCGGCACCTCGACCAATGCGGCGCGCCGCGCGCGGCTCCACGAATACGGCGCCGACCTTGCGCTCGATACCAGCGACGCCACTTGGCCGGCCGCGGTGAGGAAGGCAACCGGCGACAACGGCGTCGACCTGATCGTCGATCTGATCTCCGCCGGCGTGGCGAACGGCAATCTCGAAGCGACCAAGATCCTCGGCCGCATCGTCAATGTCGGGCGGCTCGGCGGCAACAAGGGCGAGTTCGATTTCGACAAGCATGCGATGCGGCGCATCGACTATATCGGCGTCACCTTCCGCACCCGCTCGCCGGAGGAGGTCCGCGAGATCAATCGCCTGCTGCGCGCCGATCTGTGGCCGGCGCTCGAAGCCGGAAAGCTGTCGCTGCCGATCTACAAGACCTATCCGTTGGCGCAGATCGCCGACGCGCTCGGCGTCATGCGTGTCAATGCGCATTTCGGCAAGATCGTCATCACGCTGTCATAAACAACATCCGGGCAATTCCCGGCTTGCCCGGCGCTGCCGCGTTCGGCATAAATTTGTCATGACTGATTCGGCGAAGGGCTACGCGCCGATCTTGGCCGCCGGCGGGATCGTGCTGCGCGGCGAGGCACGGCCACGCATCGCGGTGGTGCGCCTGCGGCGGGAGAAGGCCTGGGTGCTGCCGAAAGGCAAGCTGATGCCGCGCGAGCGCGCCCATGTCGCCGCCAAGCGCGAAGTGCTGGAAGAGACCGGCTACGACGTCTCGGTCCACGAATTCCTCGGCTCGATGTCCTACATGGTCGAGGGCCGCATCAAGATCGTGCAGTTCTGGCTGATGCGCGTCGAGGGTCCGCCGGTGCACGAGCTGATGGGCGACGTCAAAGCGGTGAAGTTCCTGCCGCTCAGACAAGCCATCGAGACGCTGAGCCGGCCGCACGAAAAAGTCTTCCTCACCCATGTCGGCCCGATCGCGCTCAATCACGCCAAGAAATTCCATGCCAGAAAATTCGTGCGCGGCAAAGCACGGCGCGCTGTCCGCCGCCGCAACGCTCCCGCCGCGCCGGTCGAGCACGTGATCGCGCTCGACTACGGCAAGACCACCCCGAGCGCGGTGCGGGCGCTGGGCAACTGGATCGGCCGCACGGCACGCAAAGCGGGCTGATACGCTTTTGCGCATTTTTTTTTCGGAAAGCCGGAGTCCACTGTTCCGGATCAGGCTCTAAGCCGGTCACGCCTTTTCCGGCGTGACCTCGTGGAACAGGCTGTAGTCGAGCAACAGCCGTCCGTCCCGCGAATAGCTCGTGATGTCACGGTAGCGGTAGTTCCAGCGGATATCGCTGTGAGCATAAATGCACCGCGCGTGCAGATGCTGCGCGGAGCTGTCGTCGACGCCGGACAGATTGAGCACCAGCGCGCCGTCGGTCGTGCCGAGATGGTCCGCAGTCACGCCGTGCAGCGGACTGGTCTTGTCGATAGCATGGAAGATCGTCCAGCTCAGCGCGAACATCGGATGTTCGTTGCGGTCGAGCTTTAATTCGTAGAAGCGCCGCAGCTGACTGCCTTCGTTGTCTTTTTCCATGCGCAGCAGCCATAGCCGCGCCGTCGCCTGCGAAATCGTGTTGTGCCGTTCGTTGGCGACGCGGATCATCAGCGTGTTCTGGCCCTGATGGCGGCCGACGATGGGGTGCCGGGCGAAGATGAAGCGGGCGCGCGGCCGCGAGAAGCGCGCGAAAATCAGTCCGGTCATCACCGCGAGGAAACTCATGCCGGTGAAGATTTCGACGGTCGCGACGATGTGGCCGTAATTGGTCTGCGGATGCATGTCGCCGTAGCCGACCGTCGCCAGCGTCTCGATCGAAAAATAGAACAGGCTCAAGGGCAGCGGCAGCTCGGGATTCACATTGGCAACCGGCATATCGCCGAGCCAGAAGACGAATGCGAACACCGCGTTGAGGACGACGAAAATCGCCGCCGCGCTGCCGAAAAACGCCGGCCAATGGACAATCATCGCGCGGTGATAAAGATCGATCCCGAAGCTTTCCGTTAGACCTCGGGTCTCGATGTCGCGGGCGCCGACCCGCACGACGCGCGTCCGCGACTGCCGTCCGGGTTCAGTCCTTTTCCGAACCTTCGCCAACCCAATCCAGCCCTATGCCGCGGGCTTTGCCGCCGCGGCCTTGTTGAGCCGCCCGTAGACCTTGCGGGCATTGCCCTCGAAAATCTTCGTCCGGTCGGCGTCGCTGATCGGCGCCTTGTCGACATAGCGCTTGGTGTCGTCGAAGCCGAATCCGGTCTTGGGGTCGTTGCCCTTGACCGCGCCGACCATCTCGGAGGCGAACAGGATATTGTCGATCGGCACCACTTTGGTGAGAAGGTCGATGCCGGGCTGGTGATAGACGCAGGTGTCGAAGTAAATATTGTCGCCCATGATCTCAGCGAGCTCCGGCTTGCCGTTGTTGAGGGCGATGCCGCGGAAGCGGCCCCAATGAAACGGCACCGCGCCGCCGCCGTGCGGGATGATGAATTTCAGCTTAGGAAACGTCTTGAACAGATCGGACAAGAGCACCTGCATGAACACCATGGTGTCGGCGTTGAGATAATACGAGCCGGTGGTGTGCATGGCCGGATTGCAGCAGCCGGAGACGTGGATCATGCACGGCACGTCGAGCTCGATCATCTTTTCGTAAAGCGGAAACCAGGATTTGTCGGTCATCGGCGGCGAGTTGAAATAGCCGCCGGACGGATCCGGATTGAGGTTGCAGCCGATAAAGCCCATGTTGACGCAGCGCTCGAGCTCGGCGGCGGAATGCGCGGGGTTCGCGCCCGGCGATTGCGGCAGCTGGCACACGCCGATGAAATTCTTCGGATACAGCGACACCACGCGCGCGATCAGATCGTTGCAGATCTGCGACCATTCGAGCGAGACGCTCTCGTCGCCGACGTGATGGCCCATGCCGGAGGCGCGCGGCGAGAAGATGGTGAGATCGGTGCCGCGCTCGCGCTGCAGCTTGAGCTGATTGCCCTCGATCGATTCGCGAATTTCGTCGTCGGACATTTTCAAGGATGCGCGCGACGGCATTGCCGTCTTGTCCTTGGCGCTGGCGGCCGCGGTCTGCTCCTTGCGGAAGCGAAAGAGGTCCTTGGGCTCTGTGGTGTAGTGGCCGTGGCAATCGATGATCATGAGAGGGCGCCATACCGGGGTTGGTTTGGGGGGAAAGTCCGATGCTACGGCGCGCGGCGCGATTGTCAAATCTTGAATCGGCGGCGTCTTTGCGAGCGAAGCGAAGCAATCCATATGGCGGTTCGGGTCTGGATTGCTTCGTCGCTCCGCTCCTCGCAATGACGGAACGGACACGCTAGGATGCCGGCCGCAAAACGAGGAGTTCTGTAATGGCTGATCTACCGAGGCTCAATGGCGTCATTCGGGCGCTGGAAGCGGGCCAGCATGCATTGACCTGTTTCGCGCCGGCCGAGATCAACAGCGCCGTGGCGATGAGCACATCGAAATTCGACGGCTGCGTGTTCGAGATGGAGCACAATCCTTGGGACGGGCGGCTGTTGCGGGACTGCCTGCAATACATGCTCAATCGCGCCCAGATCGCCAAGGCCGCTTCGGCGGCACCGGGCGTCACGCCGATGGTCCGCATTCCGGTGAACGGCGTCGAGATGGCACAATGGCAGGCCAAGCAGGCGCTCGACATGGGCTGCTACGGCATCGTGTTTCCGCATATTTCGACAGTCGAGGAAGCCGCCAATGCCGTGGGCGCTTGCCGTTATCCGCGGCTGAAATCCGCCGATCGCTTTGCGCCCGCCGGCATCCGCGGCGACGGGCCGACCACGGCGGCGCGCTATTGGGGCTTGAGCCAGCAGGACTACTATCAGAAAGCCGACGTCTGGCCGCTCAATCCGCAGGGCGAAATCTTCTGCATCCTTCAGATCGAGGATACCCGCGGCGTCGACAACCTCGATGACATGCTCAAGAAAGTGCCGGGCATCGGGGCCATCCTGATCGGTGAAGGCGACCTCTCGCAGGAGCTCGGCTATCCGCGGCAATACGAGCACAAAACCGTGCTGGAATGGATGAAGCGCATCGTCGACACCTGCAAGAAGCATAATGTCGTGGTCGGCCACCCGCATGTCGAGCAGGGCAATGCCGAGCGGATCGTCAAAGAGGGTTACCGCTTCCTGATGTGCGCGCCGGTGCAGAGTTACGGGTACCTCGAAGCCGCGCGCAAATTCGCCGGACGCACGTAAAACGCCTGTTTCGGCTCGACATCTGTGCGCCGGCGATGGCGCGGGGTTGCTATTCTTCTTTTATTGCGGCGGCGGCGGCATCGCCGTGTTCGCGGCGAGCAGGAACCAGGCCGCGAAAATGTACCAGGCCGAATTGCCGGTCAGGCCCGGGATCGGCAGCGCAATCGGCAATGCCGCCAGGATGCCGAGCATCGCCAGGCAGCCGGAAATGACAAACAAAGCGATATTCGGCGCGCGTAACATGGATCTCTCCCGATCGTGTTGCGCCCATCTATGTCCTAAGACGGTAAAAGCTTGTTTAGCGGCCGGGGGTACGGCTTATGGCCGGGTTTCTTTGCTGCCTTTAATGACCTAATAAGATTCCAAACTTTATGATCGGGCGTATTTTTGAGGGACCCCATGCACCTGATCGTCAAATTCCTCAAGGACGAGAGCGCCGCGACCGCCATCGAGTATGGCCTGATCGCGACCGGCATCGCATTGGCGATCATCCCGGTCATCACCGGCCTCGGCACCAAGCTCAAGACCACGTTCTCGACGCTGTCGACGGCGCTCAAGTAGCTGACGCCAGCGCCGCGACCGTCTTTCGCGGCACGCGAAAAACTGCCAATAGCTGGTCCGTCACACGTGAGGCACGTGCAATGGGGCCGGTCGATCTTTTCGCCATGGTGCTGGCGCTGGCGGTGCTGATCGGCTGCGTCAACCACATCTGGGCCAAATTGCCGCCGGCGATCGGCATGCTGCTCGGCTCGCTCGTCGTTTCGCTGCTTGTCGTCGCCAGCGATCATGTCCTGCATCTGCACGTCATGCGGTGGTTTCGCGGCACGCTCGGCGCCGCCGACCTGCCGCATCTTTTTCTCGACGGCGCGCTGGCGCTGCTGCTGTTTGCCGGCAGCCTCCATGTCGACGTCGGCGAATTGAACCGCCGGCGCTGGGTCATTCTACTGCTCGCCACCGTGAGCGTGATCCTGTCCACCGTCGTTTTCGGCTACGGCATGTGGGCGCTGTTGGGCTTTGGCGCCGCCGTACCGCTGGTCTGGTGCTTGGTGCTCGGCGCCATCCTCGCCCCGACCGATGCGGTCGTGGTCGAAAGCCTGTTGCGCCGTGCCGGCCTGCCGGCGAGCTTGCGCGCGGCGATCGTCGGCGAAAGCCTGTTCAACGACGGCGCCGGCGTCGTGCTGTTTCTGCTGGCGCTCGGCGTCACTCAGGGCGACACGATTCATTTCGGTCACGGCCATGTGCTGATGGCGCTGGTGCGCGAGATCGCCGGCGGCGCGCTGCTCGGGATGATCGCCGGCTGGTTCGCAGCCTTGCTGTTGCGGCGGATCAACGACGACGGGTTGCAGCTCCTCATCTCGCTGGCGCTGGTGCTGGGCTGCTACCGGCTGGCGATCCTCGCCGATCTGTCGGGCCCGATCGCGGTGGTCGCGGCCGGGCTGTGCCTCGGTTCGCCGTCGCCGCACTTCGGCATGACGCCGGAGACACGCTCGGTGCTGATCGGCTTCTGGTCGCCGCTCAACCAGATTTTGAACACCATGCTGTTTCTGCTGATGGGCCTGCAAATCCTCGGCCTAGTCGTGGCGCCGATCGAGCTGGTTCCCATCGTGTTCGCAATCCCGCTCGCCATCGTTTCGCGTCTGGTCAGCGTCGCGGTGCCGGTGGCGCTGACCGGCGGAAAAATTCACGAGAAGTGGCGCGCCACGACGATCCTCACCTGGGCCGGGCTGCGCGGCGGCATTTCGATCGCGCTCGCGTTGACGCTGCCCAGCTCCCCATGGCGCACGCAGTTGCTGGTCGTTACCTATGCTGTTGTCGTTTTTACCATCGTGGTGCAAGGACTGACGTTTTCCCGCGTGCTGCATAGCGCCTACGGCGCAAAAGCGCTGGAGTCGCGCCGGTCTTGATGGAATCAAGACTGGTTCCAGCGTTTTTTCTGGCGCACAGGCCTTTACGGCCATGCTTCGCCTGCCAACGTTCGGTTGTTCGCCGCGGTAGTATGCGTTCGTCCGCCGTGCTAGGGAGTGGTGTAGCATCAACCTCAAACGTCGGAGACAGATCGTGCTTCAGTCGCCATGATCGCGAAGCGCCGGTTCCAGCTGCTCCTGATCAAGCCGTCGCATTACGACGACGACGGCTATGTGATCCGCTGGTGGCGCACGATGATTCCGTCCAATTCGCTCGCCGCGATATACGGCATCGTGGCCGATTGCGCCGAGCGCCAAGTGCTCGGGCCGGACGTTGCCATCGACATCACGGTGATTGACGAAACCAACACCAGAGTGGACGCACCGGCACTGCTCGCCCGCTTGCGATCGCACGGCGATTTGGGTCTTGTTGGGCTCATCGGCGTCCAATCGAACCAATACCCCCGCGCTCTCGATATCGCGCGGCCATTCCGCGATGCCGGGATTCCCGTCGTCATGGGAGGCTTTCACGTATCGGGATGTCTGTCGATGCTCGACGGGTGTGCGGTCGATCTCGACGCCTGCAGGGAATTAGGGATCGCCATATTTGCCGGAGAGGCCGAGGGCCGCCTCGAGGCGGTAATACAGGACGCGGCCAGGGGCGAGCTCGCGCCGCTCTACGACTTTATGAAGGACCTGCCGGGGATGGAGGGCACGCCCGTGCCGTTCCTGCCAAAGCGCCATGTTGCGCGCACCCTCGGGCTCAGCACGAGTTTCGACGCCGGCCGCGGCTGTCCGTACCAGTGCTCGTTCTGCACGATCATCAACGTGCAGGGCCGTAAATCGCGCTACCGTTCCGCCGACGACGTCGAGCATCTGGTGCGCCTCAATTGGGCGCAGGGCGTCCACAAATTCTTCATCACCGACGATAATTTTGCGCGCAACAAAGATTGGGAAGCGATCTTCGATCGCCTGATCGAGTTGCGGGAGAACGATGGTATCCCGCTTGGACTGATGATCCAGGTCGACGCGCTCTGCCACAAAATTCCGAACTTTATCGTGAAGGCCAAACGCGCCGGCGTCACGCGGGTCTTCATCGGGCTGGAGAACATCAACGCGGACAATCTCGCGGCGGCGAAGAAGCGCCAGAACAAAATCACCGAATATCGCAAGATGCTGCTCGCCTGGAAGGCGCAGGGCATCATCACGCTCGCGGGTTATATCCTGGGTTTTCCCGCGGATACGCCCGAGACGATCAGGCGCGATATCGCCATCATGCAGAAAGAACTTCCGGTCGACGTCATCGAGTTTTTCTGTCTGACGCCGCTGCCCGGTTCGGAGGATCATCAGACACTGTGGAAGAATGGCGTGGCGATGGAGCCGGATCTCAACAAATATGACGCCGAGCACATCTGCACCGCCCACCCGAGAATGAGCAAGCAAGAGTGGAATACGATCTACCTCGAAGCCTGGTCGCTCTATTACACCCGCAAACACATGGAGACACTGCTGCGTCGCGCGGCGGCGACCGGCGTGCCGATGCTCAGCCTCTTAAAGGTGCTGGCCATGTTCGCGTCCGCTGTTAGTCTTGAAAACGTACACCCACTGCAATGCGGCATTTTCCGCCTCAAACGTCGTTCGGAGCGCAGGCCCGGTCTGCCACGCGAGACCGCATGGATTTTCTGGCCGCGCTTTGCCTGGGAAACGCTCCGCAAGCACTCGATCCTGATTGGCACAATCGGGCGGCTCATCCTGCTGAAGATTGCAATAACGCGCGATCCCAACGCGATGAACTACATGGATCGGGCGCTCACGCCGGTCCGCGACGACGATGACGAGACGTTCGATCTTCTCACCAAGACGGGCGGCGCGCAGGTTGCTATTGCGCACGTCAAGAGGGTGGCCGAGCTGACCGGCGCACATTAGAATTTCAAAGGCCAATCCGTCCGGAGCGCCTAGAACCCCGATCCGTCAGCCGCTGTGGTTTTGATCCGGCCGCCGCGTTCCCGCTGCAGATAGGCGATGATGTCGCGGCGCGACGTCTTTTCCAGCACGCGAACGGGCATTTTCGCGCCAGGAATGAATTTTTGCGGATCGGCGAGCCACCGATCGAGGCTGTCGGCCGACCACACGAGGCTCGCGCTCTTGAGCGCCGGCGAATAGCTGTAGCCCGGAACCGCGCCAGCCTTGCGGCCGACGACGCCGCCGAGCATCGGGCCGAACTTGTTGGCGTCGAGCGCGTGACACGCGCTGCAACGCTCGCTGAAGAGTATTTGGCCATGAGCCGCATCCGGCGGCGCATCGGGCAGAAAGCGCGACAGATCGCTGGCGTTGGCGGGCTTGGCCGAACGGAAGAACGTGTAAGCGAGGGTGATGGTGTCAATATCGCGCAGTTCGGAATCCTTGCCGAAAGCCGGATCGACGAAGAACACCACCGGCATATCGACTTTTTGATGCGGGTCGAGCCGCTCCTCGGTGAAGCAGAAGCATTGGATCTTGTTGAAATAGATGCCGGTCTGCAACGGCGTCACGTTGAACGTGGCATGTCCGACGATCGGCTGATCGCTCAGATTCTCGGCGGAGAAATAGACGAGCTTCTGCTCGCCGAGATGCACCTTCACCGCGCGCTGCTCCGGCTCGAAGCGCCACGGCAGGCCGGGCTCGACATTGCTGTCGAACTGCACTGTCACCATGCGTTTGGCGACGGCGGCAGTGTCCTCGTTCACCCGTTGCGTGGTGCCGCCGAGGCCGGTCGCGCCGCAAAACAGCCGGTAGAGCTGCGGCGAATAGGCGACCAGTCCGAGCATGACGGCGATCACGCCGAGGCATGGCACGATCACTCGCAAATTCTTGCGCGGACCCGACGGCATTCTTTGCCTTTTTCATACGCTCGCGAGGCCGCAAAGCGGCCACGTCAAACTTGCCGCAGATGATGGCGATAACGCGGTGCGGCCTTGCGGCGTTTTGTCCGCCGCCGATTTGACCGCACAGGTGAAACGAGTCTGCGCTCCCCCTAGTCTAGCGCGCGACGGCGCCCGCCGCATCACCCGGCAGCGGCGAACAGAGCTTCAGCACCTTGCGCGAATTGCCGTCATAACAGCCGCTATCCTCGCCGATATCGGAAAGTCTGAGCCCATAGGTCTCGTTGAGCCAGAACGCGTACCATTGCAGCGCACGGTAATTGCCGCAGCCCATCGGACGCCCGCAGGGCTGCTCGCTCCACATCTGCGCCCATGAACGGCCGTTGTAGCGCAACCGATAGGCGCCGATCATCTCACCGGTTCGATCGCAGCCGCCGCTGCAATGCACGTAAAACACACAGGGCAGACTGATCACTGCCGACGGCTTGTACGGCGTTTGGGACGATTCGAGCCATTGGCGCAGCGTGGCGGCACGCCAGATCAGCGGATCGCCGAGCCGTTGCTCGATCGACTTCACGAGGCGGTCGCGCTCGTCCGGAGCGGTGGTGAAGTAGCAGCGGTCGGTGCCGAGCGTGTCCCAAAAATGAGCTTCGCCGGAAAGCGGATTATCGCGGAAGTAACTCAGCTCATGAATAATCGACGGGCTGTCGTCGACATTGGGATGCAACAAGCAGATGACAACCAGATAAAACTGTGGTGGAAACGGCAAAGGCAAGTACGCGGTCTTGAGCTTGGCCGGCAGGTCCGTGTCGAATGTGCCGTTTACGATCGGCGCACCGCCACGAAACAACAGGTTGTTGCCGACCTTGTCGACAAAACGCACCGATCCGTATTCAGCCATGGCTGCTGCACCATTCTCGATGTGGGGGATTGGAAAGCATGGACGACGACCGACGCTCGCCAAGCGCGCGCCAAGAACCTTATTCGATTTTCAGCTGTGCAACAACGCGGCTTCGAAGGCGTTAGCAATGGCCGGCTTGCTTTTGCCGGCTTGCACGGCGTCGCCGATGACCTGGATTTTTTGGCCGGGTGACGCCAACTGACGAAAGCTCTCGCCGGTAGCGCGGCGGCCTCGGTAGTAAAACCAATCGCGCAGCGCCGGCCATGAGAACAGCCGCGCCAGGCCCGGCGCGCGCGCCATGTTGTGATCGAGCATCCATTCGGCGATCGCGCGCAGACCGAAGCGGTATTCGGCGCCGGTCGCTACGACGATGCGATCGAACGGCGCCAGCAAGCCGGGAAGCGCATTGACGTCCGTTGCAAGGCGAAACATGACGCCCTTCATTTCGCAGGCGGCCGTCAGATCGGCAATGTAGCGCTCGAAGCTTTTTTGGCTGGCTTCGACTTCTTGATAAAGCGGTGCCTTGCCGGCGTAGCGGAAGCTGCCGCCAGCGCGCGTGCGCTTCTCGAACACCGTCACCGTGTTCCCTTCGGCCACCAGGGCCGCATAAGTGAGTCCGGCAGGTCCGGCGCCGATTACGGCGATGCGTTCGCCGCGCGGCGGCTTTGCATCCGCGAACAAGGTCTCGTGGCCTGCGGCACCGTTGACCACGCAGCCGATGCGCGCACCGCCGCGCATGTCGTTGATGCAGGTGTTGCAGGCAAGACAGCGTCGGATCGGCTCACCGCGCGCAACTTTCTCCACCCATTGTGGATCGGCAACCAGCGTGCGGCCGAGCGCGACAAAATCGGTCTTGCCGCTCGCCACCGCCGCTTCAGCCGTCGCCGGATCGCCCAACCGGCCGACCGCGATGATCGGCACGCGCATGTGCTGCTTCACATCGGCGGCGAAATCGAGAAAGGTTGCGTCCGGCATATTCATCGGCGGCAACACGACCTGCGCCGACGGCAGCGAGCGATAATGACCGGCGGTGACGTGCAGCGCATCGGCGCCGGCCGCGGCGGCCCAGACCGCGATCTGGCGGCCTTCGCTGTACGGCAGTCCGCCGGAGAAGAAATCTTCGACCGAGAGCCGATAGATCACGCCGAGGCCCGGCACCGCCGCCTTCACCGCGCGCAACACCTCGAGCCCGAAGCGGGCGCGGTTTTCCAGCGAGCCGCCATAGTCGTCGGTGCGGCGGTTCTCGAACGGCGCGTGAAATTGCGAAATCAGATAGCCGTGCGCGGCGTGAATCTCGACGCAATCGAAGCCGGCCTGCTGCGCACGCTGCGCGGCGGCGACATAGGCGGCCGTCGTCGCGGCGATGCGCTCCTTAGTCATCTCCTGGGGAATGACGGTCTCGAACGTCGTCTCGTAGACCGGATGCGGAATGGCCGACGGCGCGATCGGCGTTTCGCCGCAGATGTCGATGCGGGTATGGCCGCCGCCGTGGCCGAGCTGGATCGAGGCCTTGGCGCCGCCGCCATGGATTTCCCCGACCAGCCGCGTCAGCCCGGGAATGAAGCGATCGTCATAGATGCCGACCTCGTGCCGGCGATGCCGCCCGGCCTTTTCCGGCGATGCCATTTCCACCGTGATCAGCCCGGTGCCGCCGCGCACGCGCGCCCTATAATAGGCGACGCTATCGTCGGTGACAAAACCCTCGGCGTCCGACGTGCGCGTCGTCATCGGCGGCATGACGATGCGATTTTTGATCTCGACCGGCCCAATGCGGGCCGGGGTGAGGAGGATGTTGGTCATACCGTTATCTGTCATCGTCCGCGTAGGCGGACGATCCAGTAGACACTATCGGCTGAGATCATATCGCCAACGTTTGATGATTACTGGATGCTCCGCCTTCGCGGAGCATGACATTACAGGGTCGGAATCTCGCCGCCGTCGAGATCGATGGTGGCGCCGTGCAGCCAGGTGGCGCGCGCCGACACCAAGAACGTAATGAGGTCCGCGACATCGTCCACGGTGCCGAAGCGGGTGATGCCGAAGCCGCGGCACATTTCCTGGCGCGCTTTGTCCTCCGGCCAGCCGGTGCGTTCCATCTCGGCCTTGATGCGCTTCCACAGCCGGTCGGTCTCCACCATGCTCGGATGGATGCAGTTGACCTGCACGCCCTCCTCCTTGCCGCGGTCGGCGAGACATTTGGAGAAGGCGGCAACGGCAGCATTGACGGATGCGCCGATGGTGAACTCGGCGGTCGGCTTGCGGCCGCCGGTGCCGCCGATCGAAACCAGCGATCCGCGGCGCTCTTTCAACAGCGGCCACGCGGCGCGCGCCAGCCGCACATGGGCGAAGAATTTGAGCGCGTAGCCGTCCTCGAAATCGGCGTCGGTCAAGGTGAGGAAATCGCCGCGCTTGGTGGCGCCGGCATTGTTGATAAGAATGTCGAGCCAGCCGAATTCACGCCGCACCTGGTCAATGAGCATTTCCACGGCGCCCTTTTCGCGCAGATCGAGCACGGCGACGCCGGCGCGGCGTCCGGCTTTGCGGATTGCGTCGGCGACTTCATTGAGCGCCGCCGCATCGCGGCCGGTCAGCATCACGTCGCAGCCCTCGGCCGCCAAAGCCAGCGCGACGCCGCGGCCGATGCCGCGGCTCGATCCGGTCACCAGCGCGACCTTACCTTTGAGTCCCATTTCCATACTCAGCTCACTTCCGCTATTCGATCTTCAATCCGAGCTTCTTGACCAGCGCCGCCCACTTGCCTTCCTCGCGATGAATATTAGCGGCGTAATCTTCGGGCGTGCCGGGTGCAGGCTCGCTGCCCAGGTCGACCAGGCGTTTCTTCATGTCGTCGGACTTCAAGACCTCCTGCAAATCCTTGTTGAGCAGATCGACGATCGGACGCGGCGTGCCTGCCGGCGCGGCGAGCCCGTAATACTGCACGACATCGAAACCGGGCAGACCCGACTCCGCCGACGTCGGCACCTGCGGCAGCGCCGCCGAGCGGGCCGGCGAGGTCACGGCGAGCGCGCGCAACTGTCCGGCCTGGACCTGGCTGACCGACGCCGGAATCGTGTTGACGCCGAGCGGCACATGATCGCCGAGGAGATCGGTGGTGAGCGGCCCGGTGCCTTTGTAAGCAACGACGGTGATGTCGACGCCGCCCATCGAGTTGAGGAGCAATGCCGCGAAGTAATTCAGCGTCGGCGCCGGCGGCGTGCCGATGGAATATTTTCCCGGATTTTTCTTGGCGAGCGCGATGACGTCCGCCAGCGACTTCACGGGAAGCGACGGGTTCGACTCGACGATCATCGGCGTCGAGGCAACGGTCCCGATCGGCGCAAAATCTTTCTCGACGTCGTAGCCGGCATTGGGGCTGAGGCTGATGCCGGTCAGCATCATCACCAAAGTGTAGCCGTCGGGCGGGGCCTTGGCGGCATCGCGCGTGCCGATCATGCCGCCAGCGCCGCCGCGATTTTCGATAATGACCTGCTGACCGAGCAGCACCCCGAGCTTTTGGCCGACGATGCGGCCCATGGCATCGACACCGCCACCGGCCGGATAGGGCACGATCAGGGTGATCGGACGCGTGGGATAATCCTCAGCGAAGGCGGATTTCGGCGACGGATAGGCGAAAGCCGCGATCAGCGCACCGGCCGTCAGGCCCGCGAAAACGATGCCGTGCAATTTCATGTTGCCCTCCCGGCGCCACTATAGCTCCCGGCGCGGGGCATGCGCTACATTGCCGCCGCAACGCAGGAGCGCCTTTATGCGGTTCGGTCTATTCGGCAGCGCCACGGCCCGCCACGGCGGTCCCGACGTGGATTCCGGCCAGGGTTATAAGCAGTTCGTCGACTACAATATCGAGGCCGAGGCGCTGGGCTACCATTCGACCTTTCTGGTCGAGCATCATTTCACCGGCTTCGGCCAGGTGTCGGCCAGTCTCGCTCTGCTCACCTGGTTGGCGGCGAAAACCAAGACCTTGCGGCTCGGCACCGCGGTGCTGGTGCTGCCCTGGCACAATCCGGTGCTGCTGGCCGAGCAGGCGGCGACCATCGATCTTCTCTCCGGCGGGCGGCTCGATTTCGGCGTCGGCAAAGGCTACCGCCACAACGAGTTTCACGGCTTCTGCGTGCCGATTACCGAAGCCGATGCGCGCTTCAACGAGACGCTCGATGTGATCGTGAAATCCTGGACCTCGAAGCAGCGTTTCTCGCATCACGGCAAGTACTGGAATTTCGAGGACATCATCGTCGAACCGCCGACGGCGCAAAAGCCGCATCCGCCGATGTGGATGGGCGCCGGCAGCCCGGACTCGATCCGTCAGGTCGCCGCGCGCGGCTATAACCTGTTGCTCGACCAGTTCGCCTCGTTCGAAGCGGTCGCCGAGCGCATCGCCATTTTCAAGGAAGCCGTGGAAGCACGCGGCCGCGTGTTCGATCCGTTGGAGGTCGGCGTGGCGCGCGCGTTCTATGTCGCCAAAAGCCAAGCCGACAAGGACGCCGCGCTGGAACGGCGCATGGAGGCGCAGCGCCGGCTCGAAGCGATTTCCAATGCGCCGGACGGCACCAAGAGCAAAGCCAGCATCATGACCTATTCCGACACCCGCGAGGCGAGTGAGGAAAGCGCGCTGTACGGCACGCCGGACGAGATCGCGGGGAAGCTCGGCAAGCTGCGGGCGCTCGGTGTTGAATATATCCTGCTCAATGGCGGCGGGCTGGTGCTCGACAAAGCAAACGACAATCTCAGCCGCTTCGCCCGCGAAGTGATGCCGACCTTCGCGGACACCGCGCGGGCCCGGGTGGCGGGGTAAAACGTGATTTTCCGTCATCCTAGGGTGCTCGACGCGATGCGTCGAGCCTCGAAGGACGACGGTCCGGGTGCCCGAGCAACATCCTTCGAGGCTCGCTTCGCTCGCACCTCAGGATGGCGATACACGTAAGATGATCAACAAGATTGTACAATCGATGGCCGAGGCGATGGCCGGCATCCGCGACGGCGCGGTCGTGCTCCTCGGCGGCTTCGGCTCGATCGGCCAGCCCAATGCGCTGATCGAGGGATTGATCGAGCAAGGCGCGACGGATTTGACCGTGGTCTCCAACAATGCCGGCACCGGTCGCAGCGGCCTGGCGCGGCTCCTCGAGCTCGGCCGCGTGCGCAAGATCATCTGCTCCTATCCGCGCAGCGCCGGCTCGGTGGTGTTCGAGGACGTCTATCGCGCCGGCAGGATCGAACTGGAAATCGTGCCGCAGGGCACCATGTCGGAACGCATGCACGCGGCCGGCGCTGGCATCCCCGCGTTCTTCACCGCGACCGCCGTCGGCACCAAGCTCGCCGCCGGCAAGGAGGAGCGCGAAATTGCCGGCCGCAAATATCTGCTCGAAGAGGCGCTCGCCGGCGACGTCGCGCTGATCGAGGCCTGGGAAGCCGATCGCTGGGGCAACCTGACCTACCGGTCTTCGGCCCGCAATTTCAACCCGGTGATGGCGACCGCGGCGGCATTGACCATCGCGCAGGCGCAGCACATCGTCGCGCTCGGCGCGCTTGACCCGGAAAAAATCGTCACCCCCGGCGTCTACGTCAAGCGCGTGCTGCACGTGCCTTATGGCGAGCCGGCGGTAACGTGAGAGGACGGCGATGAGCGTGCTCGACACCTGCAAGCCGCTGACGCGGAGCGAAATGGCCGCGCGCGTCGCCCGCGACATTCCAGAAGGCTGGTACGTCAATCTCGGCATCGGCGCGCCGCTGCAAGTTGCCGACTATGTGCCGGTGGAGCGCGAAGTCATTTTTCATTCCGAAAACGGCGTCCTCGGCATGGGACCGGCACCGGCCCCGGATCACATCAATCGCTGGCTGATCAATGCCGGTAAGCAATATGTCACGCTGCGCACCGGCGGCTCGTATATGCATCACGCCGACAGCTTTGCGCTCATTCGCGGCGGTCATCTCGATCTCTGCGTGCTCGGTGCGTTTCAGGTCGCCGAGAACGGCGATATCGCCAATTGGTCGATCTCCGACAATGACACCGCGCCCGCCGTGGGTGGAGCGATGGACCTCGCCGCCGGCACCCGCCAGCTTTGGGTACTGATGGAGCATTTGACCAAATCCGGCGACAGCCGGCTGGTGCGCCGCTGCACCTATCCGCTGACCGCAATTGGCGCAGTCAAGCGCGTCTATACCAATCTTGCAGTTCTCGATGTCACGGACCATGGTTTTGCGGTTCGTGAAATGGCGCCGGGCCTAACGCTTGATGCGCTGCAACAGGTGACCGGCGCGCCGCTGCGCGTGGCGACGTAGGCTGGGGGTTATCGAGCAATGCTGCGGGGGCTGAAAAGCGTGACGTTCGTCTATGTGCCGCGGGAGGATCGCATCCTCGCCGCGATCAATGCCGGCCATGAGGATGCGTGGTCGTGCTGGCTGACGCGGCGGCTGGCGCTCGCGGTGCTCGAACGCACGACGGACTATGTCACCGGCAGCTCCGACCTCGCGCCGCGCGCGCCGGCGGCGCTGCGCGGCGAGATGGCCACATTCGAGCGCGAGGCGGCCATCGCCAAGACCGCACCGGCGATGTCGGTCACCACGGGCACCGTCCTCAATGCGACCGCCGAAGCCGCAGGGCTTGCCGAGCGGCTGACGATCTCGCAGCACGCCAACGGCCTTCATTTCGAGTTGCGCGGGCTCGGCGACGTGGGTGCGGCGGGTGTCGTCGCGCGGGCAGAGCTGCAACGCATGTTGCAGATGCTGCAGGCCGAGATCGGCAAGGCTGGCTGGGTGCTTGCCCCGGCAAAGCCGCAAGCGACGCCGGCGCCGGCCGCAGCCGCGCCCAAGCCGGCACGCCATTGACGATTGTGGCGCCAGCGGGCTCGCGCCAAAATGGCGCTTGCCCCGAATGGCATTGGCACCCTTGCCGACATGGCCTAACGTCCAGCGACACGAAGATCATAGGGAGCACGCACCAGATGGCCGCCTTTACATGGGACCATATTCATCTGCGCACCGCCAATCCGGACGCAATGGCGCAGTGGTTCGAGAAAATGCTTGGCGCCGAAGTGCTGCGCAGCACGCAAGAGGGTAAGCCGCGCATCGATCTCAAGCTTGGCGGCGCCAATATCTTCATCGCTCCGGTGGCGGATGGCGACGGCACCAATGCGGCGCCGAGCATACCCTATCGCGGCCTCGATCACTTCGGCCTCGCGGTCAGCGGCATCGACGCGATTGCCGCCGATCTGAAGAAAAAGGGCGTCGAGTTTACGCGCGAGCCGACCACGGTGCGGCCGGGCGTACGGATCTGCTTCATCCGGGCGCCGGAAGGCGTGTCGATCGAATTGCTCGATCGCAGCGCCAAGTAGCGGCGGCAGCATCAGCGTCCATGGCGAATGACGAGATCGCAAGCTCGATCCGCGCCGCGCTAACCGAGCGGTTCGGCGAGACATTTGCGGTCGATGCCGGCCTGCCGGGGCTCGACGAACTTGCAAAGATCGCCGGCCGTCGTTCGCACCGGCGCTTTACGCCGCGCGCGATCGAGCCCGATCTGCTGCGGCTATTGTGCGCCTGCGCGCTGTCGGCGCCGTCAAAAAGCGACCTCCAGCAATGCGACATCGTCGTCGTCGACGACATGGCAATCCGCAAAGCGATCGTCGCGACCATTCCGGACATGCCGTGGATTCTGGACGCGCCGGCGTTTCTGGTCTTCACCGCCAACGGCGCGCGGTTGCCGGCGTTGTGCACGATGCGCGGCAAACCCTTCCCCAACGATCACCTCGATCAGTTCTTCAATGCGGCCGTGGATGCCGGCATTGTCTTGGCAACCTTCATCCAAGCGGCCGCGGCGATCACCCTCGGCTGTTGTCCGATCAGCGCCATCCGCGATCATTCGCAGGTCGTGAGCGACGCGCTCAATCTGCCGGACCGCGTCGTTCCGGTCGCCGGTCTTTGCGTCGGCTGGCCGGTTCAGTCGGGCGAAATTACGCCGCGGCTTTCACTCGACACAACGGTCGTCGAGAACGGCTACCGCGCGCACGACCTTGCCGGCGAGATCGAAGCCTACGATCGGCGCCGCGCCGCGTTGCGGCCCTATCGCCGTCAACGAAATGTCGAGCGTTGGGGGGAGACGCAGTTTTACGGCTGGTCCGAAGACAAGGCACGGCAATATGCCGAGCCGACGCGCACGGATTTCGGCACCTTCGTTCGCAGCAAGGGATTTCACCTCGATTAGCCGATGTCACGCGCGGGGCGGCAAAAGCAAATCCGCCCCCCCCGCGCGCGAAACAGATCCGTTGCGAATCTAATAAACCACAACCGGCGTCGAAACTTTGACGCGGTTATACAGGTCGACGATGTCATCGTTGGCCAGGCGAATGCAGCCGAAACTTACCGCATTGCCGATGGTCTTCGGCGCGTTGGTGCCATTGATCCGCGCCGTGCCGTCGTCGAGCGCCAACAACCGGGCGCCGAGCGGATTGCCTGGTTTGCCCGGCATCGGAGCCGGAATGCGTTTGAGCAAGTCGGGCGGCGGCTGCCAGGGCGGCCATTCCGCCATGCTGGCAATGTGCCGCAATCCAACGAGGTCGACGCATTCCCGGCCGACCGCAATGCCGTAGCGTAGCGCGACATTGTTTGCCTGGATCAAATACAGATAATGCTGCGCCTTATCGACGATGAGCGTGCCGGCCGGTTGCAGCGTGCGATAAAAGGTCGGCTGGCGGCGAAACACGTAAGCCATATCGGGATCGGAATTGCCGCCCTCGACACCCGGCGCCAGTTCGCCGTTCGACGCGGTATTTATGGGGCGCACCGGCGGCAATGTATTGCGCGCTTCGGCTTGGCGCGGCGGCGGTGCGGATTTTTGCGCCATCTCGACCCAGGCGACGTAACCGCCGGCGCCGAGCGCCGCGGCAAGGATGGCGGCGACGATCCAGGCGGCCCGGCTCAACCGCGACGGCGTTGCGACCAATCCTTGCTCGCGCGCGCTCCAGGGCTCGCCGTCAAGGTCGCCAAAGCGGTCGTGCGTTCGCGCATCGGGCGCGATCTCGCCCTGCTCGGTCCACGATAGCTCCGACTCGATGCGCTCGATCGCCGCTTGCAACGCCGCCTCTTCGGCGGCGATCTCCGCCTGCGGCGGCGGCGGACGCAGCGTACGCAGCCGGTTTGTCAGCATTCGCCGGGCGCGGTCATAGATGCCGCGGCGCCAGTGCGCATCGCCGGCGCCGGGCGCAGTCACCGCACGCAGCAACAATGAATAGTAATCGACCATCGGGCAGAAACCCTTCAGGCAATGATCTTATGCAAAAACTCTAGCACGCGCGAATTTGTCTCCGTTTCGGTTTGCGCCTCGACCGGCGCGTCCCAATAGTCAGAGCGCGGCAGACATTCTTCCAGATAGCGCGCCGCCGAGGTGGCGTGTGCGGCATCGTGGCCCGGCACGATCAGTGCCGGAATTTCGGTTCGCATCAGGTCCTCAGGCTCGGCGCCGGGCGCGGTGTCGCGGTCGAACAGCGCATCGCGCATCGCCTCGCAGATCCGAATGTAGTCGCCCGCGTCGCGCGTAGCATAAGCGGCGGCGAATGCGTCATCGTGCTTGATCGCCGAAGCCCACGGCCCGCCGCGCGGATCAGCGCCGAACGGCTTGCCGTCCCGGCGGACGAGCGCGACCACGCCGGCAGGACTGTTTTTGCGTACAAAGTCGAGATGCTCGGCGAAGCGCCGCTGACTCGCGATGCGATATTTGGCGCCGCCGACCGGCCAATACAGCACCATGCCCGCGACCATGTCCGGATGCGCCACGGCAAACGCCGCAACCGGCGCACAGCCCATGCAGCCTCCGATCAGAGAGGCCCGCGATATCCCAAGATGCTGCAGGAGACCCCTGCCCTGCGCGACGTAATGCGCCCAGGTCACCGCCTCGACGCGGCCGCCGGACTGTCCGCATTCGCGGCGGTCAAACATGATGCAAGTGAAATGCGCCGGCAGATGATCGAGCAATTTGATCCTGGCGTAGTTGCCGAGCGTGGTCCACGCCTCGACCACCGCGTTAAAACCGCCCGGCGCATACATCAACAATGGCGGCCCGTTGCCGACCATCTCGTAGCGCGTCGCGATGCCGTCGATAAGCGCGCTCGGCATGGTCAGCCCCTGATCTGGCGGCCGGCGCGCGCGTCGGCGATCAGCGCCGTGAAAGCATCGAGCGTGCCTTTGGCGGAATTGAAATAAGTGTCGGTTTTGGCATCGAGCCATTTCTCGCCATAGCCGATCGCGGTGTGAGCGAGCCGCACCCGGCCGTCGAGCCACGGGCCGCCGCCAAAACCGCCGATCACCGGAATTTTCACCGCCGCGACCACGGCGGCGCCGGCGACCGGACCCGAATTGGTGAAATCGAGCAGACAGGCGCCCGCGGCTTCGAGGAGCGTTGCTTCTTCGACGAGGCGTGCCGCCGCTTCGCCGCTTGCCTGCGCCTGCGGCGAATTCTGCGCGCTGTAGGGAATGCCGAATTTCCCGGCAGTCTGCGGTGTTAGGCCGAACTGCGCGAACACCGGGACGCCCTCGCCGACCAGCGCGCGCACCACCTCAGGAAATTCGGCGGCGGCGTCGACTTTGATCATGTCGGCGCCGCCGTCCTTAAGGAGCCGAAATGCTGCTGCTCGCGCCGCGTCGATACCCTGCTGCACCGGGCCGTAGGGCATGTCGCAACTGACCAGCGCGCGCTCGACCCCGCGCCGGACCGCCTGGCAGCAGATGAACATCTCATCGAGCGTAACTTCGGCGACCTCGGAGCGGCCCCACAGATTGACGCCGACCGAATCCCCGACTGAAACGAAATCGAATCCGGCGCGGTCGGCGATGCGCGCGAGCTGATAATCCCAGGCGACGAGGCCGACGCTCTTTTTGCCGTCGCGCTTCATCTGCTGCAGCGCGGCGATGGTCACCTTGTCGGACATTGCTTCCCCCGTGCCGCTATGATTTTAGCACGGCTGTCAGGGGCGCATAGCTCTGCGCTGCGTCCGCAACGCGGCCTGCGCTTGCGTTTCGGGTCGCAGTTACTCGCGGATTTGCGCAGCGACCGGCTTTGGCTGGGCCGCGCCGGGGGCATCAGCCTTGAGCTCGGCGGGTGGGCTTGCCGCCAGCGCGGAGGCCGACATCGGCGTCCAGGGCGTAGCCTCGGCTCTGCCGTCGCTGGGCTTGCCGTCGTGACCCTTGCCGTCGAGTTTCGCCGCCGCCGGCTTGCGTTTGGCGGGCTTGGCAAGCTTGTGGTCTTCGACCTTCGCCGGCTTATGCTCTTCAGGTTTTGCCGCCTCTTGTTCACCGGGCTTGGCTGCCGCCGCTTTTCGCTTGGCACGTTTTTTCACCGGCTCGGCAGCAATCTGCGCCTCGAGCTTGGCGATCTGATCCGGCGTGCGGGTCGGGCCGGTATAGACGACAACCGGCGTCACAGGCCCCTGGTCCAAGAGGAGGTTATTGGCGTTGGGCGCGCGCAACGCCGACAAGATAACGGAAAATTTCGGACCGCTATCGGCGCTGTCGCCGGACGCGGTCGCATTGCCATTATCCAGATCGGCGTCGGGATCGTCTTCCTCGGTGGCGGGGCGGCGGCGATGCCGGCCGCACATTTGGTCGGTCAGGTCGGGTGGCGCCGCCTCGATGGGCGTCAGCGTGTCGAGCGTGCCGAGCGTCGGCGTCAGCCACGCCAGCGGTCCCCGACTGAAGCCGTACTGCAGCAACTCCGCAGCCTTGACGGCGCGCGCGCTCGACGACGGCGCGCCGAGCACCACGGCGATGAAGCGCTTGTTGTCGCGCTCGGCGGTAGCGACGAGATTGAAGCCCGAGGCGCAGACGAAGCCCGTCTTCATGCCGTCGGCGCCGGGATAGCGGCCGAGCAGCGGATTGTAATTGCGCACGATGCGCCGGCCATATTTGATCGCCGGGACGTGCCAATAATAGCTGTATTGCGGGAAATCGTGGAGCAGCGCGCGGGCGAGAATGGCGAGATCGCGCGCCGAGGTGATTTGATTGTCGTCGGGCAGGCCGTTGGGATTGACGTAATTGGTTTCACTCATGCCCAGCTTATGCGCGGTGTCGGTCATTTGCTGGGAGAACTGTTCGACCGAGCCGCCAAGTCCTTCCGCGAGCATGACCGCCATGTCGTTTGCCGATTTCACCATCATCATCTTGATCGCGTTGTCGATGGTGACTTGCGTGCCGGGCGGGTAGCCCATCTTGGTCGGCGACTGCATCGCCGCATTGGCCGACACCGTGAACAGGGTGTCGGGCGTGATCTGCTGGTCGCGCAGTGCGCTCAGCGTCATATAGAGCGTCATAAGCTTGGTGGTGGATGCCGGATGCCACGGCCTGGTCGCATTGTCGGCGCGCAAAACCTTTCCGGAAGCGGCGTCGACCAGAATGGTGGACTCGGCGCGGGCTGGCGTCGCCGACGCGAGCGCGCCCAAGGCGGAAGCTCCGACCGTGACTCCGATGGCGATGGAACTCAGGGCGATGCGCAAGAGCGGCGCCCGGAAAGAATCAGTACATGACACGTGTCGCGGTCCGTTCGGTTCGTCGGGCCCATTGAGGTCTCGGGGCCGCGAAGGTTTCACGCAGCGTACAAGAGGCGTTCACGCAGCAGCGGCGCGTAACTATGTAACCCCAAGCCGGGCTCGAAGGCAAAGACGAATAGCGCTATGTTTAAGCGCGGTATGAATCGCACATGTTTCGAGGCCCGATCTTCCTAAGCCAATGAAAAACGACGAAAGTTCGGCAGTGTAAGAGCCAAGGAGGAATTATGACCGCCTGCATCGTGGGTTGGGCGCATACGCCCTTTGGCAAGCTTAACGGCGAAACGGTCGAAAGCCTGATTGTGCAGGTGGCGACCGAGGCGCTGGCGGATGCCGGAATTGCGGCAAAAGACGTCGACGAAATCGTGCTGGGTCATTTCAACGCAGGTTTTTCGGCGCAGGATTTTACCGCTTCGCTGGTGCTCCAGGCTTCGCCCGATTTGCGCTTCAAGCGTGCGACGCGTGTCGAGAACGCCTGCGCCACGGGATCGGCCGCCGTGCATGGGGCGCTCCAGTCGATCGCATCGCGATCGGCAAGAGTGGCGCTCGTGGTCGGCGTCGAGCAGATGACCACGACCGCGCCGGCGGAGATCGGGCGCAATCTGCTCAAGGCCTCCTATGTGCGCGAGGAGGCCGATATCGACGGCGGCTTTGCCGGCATTTTCGGCAAGATCGCCGGGCTTTATTTCCAGCGCTGGGGCGATCAGTCGGACGCCCTCGCCCGCATCGCCGCCAAGAACCACAAGAACGGTGTCGGCAATCCTTATGCGCAGATCCGCAAAGATCTCGGCTACGACTTCTGCCGGGCCGAGAGCGACAAGAATCCTATCGTTGCCGGTCCGCTCAAACGCACCGACTGTTCGCTGGTGTCCGACGGTGCCGCGGCGCTGGTGCTCGCCGACGTCGAGACCGCGCTCACGCTCGACAAAGCCATCGTGTTCCGCGCCGCGCAGCACGTGCAGGATTTTTTGCCGATGTCGCGCCGCGATATCCTGAAATTCGAAGGCTGTTCGATCGCCTGGCAGCGCGCGCTGCATCAGGCCGGCATCGGGCTAAAAGATCTTTCCTTTGCCGAGGTGCATGACTGCTTCACCATTGCCGAGCTGATCGAATACGAGGCGATGGGACTCGTGCCGGAAGGCCAAGGCGCGCGCGCCATCACCGACGGCATCACCGCCAAGGACGGCGCGCTGCCGATCAATCCATCCGGGGGATTGAAATCCAAGGGCCACCCGATCGGCGCTACCGGCGTATCCATGCACGCGCTTACCGCGATGCAACTCACCGGCGCCGCCGGCGACATGCAGATCAAGGACGCCAAACTTGGCGGCGTTTTCAATATGGGCGGGGCGGCGGTGGCGAATTACGTGAGCATTTTGGAGCGGCTGCGGTAATCGTCATTGCGAGGAGCGTGAGCGACGAAGCAATCCAGGGCAGCTATGCCGCCGGACTGGATTGCTTCGCTCCGCTCGCAATGACGAAGGCGCCGAACTGCGCCTCGACCAATTCGCTGAAAAACCCGCCGCGCCGCGTCAGCTCGTCGAACTTACCGGTCTCGACGATACACCCGTTGCGGAACACCAGGATGCGGGTCGCTTCCTGGATGGTGGCGAGCCGATGGGCGATGACGAAGGTTGTGCGGCCTTTCATCACCTCGTCGAGCGCGAGATTGAGCCTCGCCTCGGTCACCGGATCGAGCGCGCTGGTCGCCTCATCGAGGATCAGGATCGGCGGGTCTTTCAGCAAAGCGCGCGCCACGGCCAGCCGCTGCCGCTCGCCGCCGGACAAGAGCCGGCCGCGCTCGCCGACGCGCGCTTCCAGGCCGTCGGGATTGCGGTCGATGAAATCGAGCGCCTGCGCCCGCCCCGCCGCGGCGCGCAATTCGTCGTCGGTCGCGTCGGGCTTGCCGACGCGCAGGTTCTCGGCGATGGAGCGGTTGAACAACAGCGTCTCCTGGAACACGACGCCGATGTTGTGGCGCAAGCCGGAGAGCGTTAGGCCGCGAATGTCGTGGCCGTCAACGGCGATCGTGCCCGATTGCGGATCGAAGGCGCGATAGAGCAGCGCCAGCGCGGTGGATTTGCCGCTGCCGGTCGGGCCGACCAGCGCCACGCGGTCGCCGGGCAAAGCGGTGAAACTCAGATCCGCCACCGCGGCGCGCTTGCCGTCGTAGGAAAATGACACGCCGTTGAATTCGACCTGGCCGCGCACGCGGCCTGGATCGGTCGCGTCCGGCCGGTCGTGCACGGCCGGCACGGCGTCGAGCACGCCGAAGAAGTCGGCAAGCTTCGGCGCGTCCATGAACAGCCGGTTGGAAAAACTGACCGCCTGCTCGAGCCGGGCGATCAGCATCGCCGCAATCGCCATGAAGCTGACGATCTGGCCGACCGAGGCCAAGCCGACGAGCTTGAGATAGGTCCCGGTCAGGAGAATGACGAGCAGCGTGAGCGTGGTGCCGGCGCGGGTCAGCACGGTGGCAATCGCCCACCACGACAGCACCGGCATCTGCGCATTGAGCAGCGAATTTACCACGGTCTTGAGCGCCGACACTTCCAGCTCGACGCGGGCGTAGCTCTGCACCAGCGCAATATTGCCGAGCGCATCGGCCGCCGTCTCGGCAAGGTCGGAATAATGCCGCTCGACGGCGCGCTGCAGCGCAAAGGATTTGTGGATGACGAACACGGTCAAAACCGTGAACGCGGCGCACAGCACGATCAGCGGCAACGCCAACCGCCAGTTCAAAACCAGCGACGCCGGCAGCAGCAGGAGAATAAAGACAAAGGCGGAGAGGTGCTCACGGAAGAAGGACAGCCACAGCCACCACAGCGTGTCGGTGCCGGTCAGCATCACCTTCATCTGCCGGCCGGAATGCGCGCCGGCATGATAGGCGAGCGGCAATTGCAGCACGTGCTCGAAATAATCCGCCAGCACCATGTTGCGGCGCTGGTGGGAGAGCCGGTCAGCGTACCAGGCGACGAGCGTGGCGGCGACGATCACAAACAGGCCGAAGCCGACCCAGACGCCGATCAACGGCGCCAGCGCGCGTGACGCCGGCGCGACGCCCGCGGGCACCGCCCCCGATAGTGCATCGACGATACGGCCGAACAACACCGGCTCGACGAATTGCGCCGCCGCGAGCGCGGTATTGGCGAGCGCCAGCGTTAGCGCCAGCCGCGCGACCGGGCGCAGCAGGCCGAGAACCCGGAGGTAAATGCGGACAAAGGACATGGCGCCGTTCTAGCGGGCAATGGTGAAAGGACAACGGGGCGCTGTCTGATCAGTCCATCCTTGACAGGGCCGCCATGTCTATGTATTAAACCATCTTGTTAATTAACTGGATGGCTAAATTGAGCCTCGATGCCGCCTTTTCCGCGCTGTCCGACCCCACGCGCCGCGCCATCCTGGCGCGACTGGCGCTGGGCGAAACCAATGTCACCGAGCTCGCCAAGCCGTTCGCCATGAGTCTTCCCGCGGTCTCGAAGCACCTCAAAGTGCTGGAGCGCGCCGGCCTGATTACCCGAGGGCGGGCGGCGCAGTGGCGGCCATGCCGCATCGAGCCGCGCGCGCTCCAAGACATCGACGAATGGCTACAGCACTATCGCCGCTTCTACGACGAGAGCTTCGATCGGCTTGACGACTATTTGAAGACGCTGCAGGCCCAGGCCCCACCGCAATCGAAAAAAGATCCCGCCGATGGCAATGACAAATAAAGCCGATCTCGAAAGCGATCCGCGGTCGATGATCGCCAGGCGCCTATTCGATGCGCCCCGCGACCTCGTCTTCGCGGCGTTTACCGATCCCGACCATGTGGCGCAGTGGTAGGGACCGAACGGTTTTTCCACGGCGTCGCGCTAAACCAAAGGAGAGTTCCATGCAGGTGCAACCCTATCTGTCTTTCGAAGGCCGCTGCGACGAAGCCATCGAGTTCTACAAGAAGGCGATCGGCGCCAAAGTCGACACGCTCATGCGCTATAAGGAAGCGCCCGACCCGTCGATGGTTTCTCCCGGCAATGCCGACAAGGTGATGCACGCCGCGCTTCGCGCCGGCGATACGCAACTGCTGATGTCCGACGGACGCTGCACGGGCGGTGCGAATTTCCACGGCATTGCGCTGGCGCTCAAGGTTCCGACCGAGGCCGACGCCGAACGGATTTTCGGCGCACTGGCAGACGGCGGCAAAGTGAACATGCCGCTGACGAAGACGTTCTTCTCGTCGCGCTTCGGCATGCTGGCCGACAAGTTCGGCGTCGGCTGGATGGTCCTGGTCGGGCAGTAACGCGCGCTGCCGCGCGCACCTGTGGAGCAGAGGAATTAAGCAAATGCCCGCGCAAGCTAAGAGCACGGGTTTCGTCACCTCGCGGGTGTTCGACGCGCCGCGCGATCTGGTCTGGCAATCCTTCACCGACCCGGAGCGCATGAAGGAATGGGTGGGGCCCAAAGGGCTCCACCATCGTCACCTCCAAAATGGATTTGCGGATCGGCGGGACCTATCACAAGAAGCCGGGAGCCCAGAGGAAACAATGAACTCCACCAATCAAACCAAGCCGTTCGCCGAACGAGAAGTCACGATTACGCGGGTGTTCGATGCACCGCGCGCTGTGGTGTTCCAAGCCTGGACCGATGCGGCGCGCCTGGCGCAGTGGTGGGGTCCGAAGGGTTTTACCAATCCGGTCTGCGAGATCGATGCGCGCGTCGGCGGTAAGCTGCGCATTCATATGCGCGCGCCCGACGGCAACATCTACCCGATGAAGGGCGAGATACGCGAATTCGTGCTGCCGGAGCGGCTAGCCTTCACCAATATCGCCCTGGACGAGGCCGGCAATCACGTACTCGAAGGCTTCACGACCGTGACCTTCGCCGATGAGGGCGGCAAGACCAGGCTGACATTGCACACGCGCGCCCGCGCGGTCGTCGACAAAGCCGCCGCCTACCTGGAAGGCATGGAGATGGGCTGGACGATGAGCATCGACAAGCTCGAAGCGTTGCTGAGCACTCCGTCGGCGCTGCATTAAGCGGCGCCTTCTTTGGCGCCGAACCGCGACAACCGGAAGAAGGATTGACGCTCCAGATCCTGCAAACGGCTGGCGGCACGAACCCGCATCAAATCCTTGCGCGCCACCAATCCGACGATCCGCCGCGTTGCCGGGTCGATGATCGGCACGCGGCCGACGTCGTTTGCCACCATGCGATTGACCAGGTCGGCGACGACCTCGCCTGGAAAACCGGCAATCCCCGAAGCGTCAGATACCAGATCGTCGAGCGTGCGGTGTTCGGGGACGCCTTCCGCCATCCAGCGCAGGATGTCGGCCCGATCCGCCATACCGATCAGCCGGTATTGCGCATCGACGACCGGGTAGGAGCGGTGCCGCCGCGTTTCGCCGGTGAAAAAAGCGATGACGTCGTCGATCGGCATCGAGGCGGGCAATGTTTCGACCGCAGTCACCATGACGTCGGCGACCCGCGCCAGCTGCAGCGGATCGACGGTATATTCGCGCGTGATATGCTGGCCGCGCCGCGAGATTTTCTCGGTCAGGATCGAGCGTTTGAGAAGGAGCACGGTAACGGCATAGGCCGCGGTGGTTGCCACCAAGAGCGGTACCAGGAGGTGGACATTTCCCGTAAGCTCGATGGCGAACAAGGTTCCGGTGAGCGGGGCGCGCATCGTTCCACCCATCATCGCGCCCATGCCGATAAGGGCCCACAATCCGGTGCCGCCCGGCAACCACATGCCTTCGATCCAGCCGAGCGCGCCGCCGAGAATGAGCAACGGCGCCAGCACGCCGCCCGAGGTGCCGGAGGCGAGCGCGATGATCCAAATCGCCGCCTTGACGCCGAGCATGACGCTCACTGTGGGCAGACTCATGTGGCCACTGACAAGATCACCGATGACGTCGTAGCCCACCCCGAGCGCCCGCGGCTCGATCAAGCCGCCGAGCCCGACGAACACGCCGCCGATGACCGGCCACCACATCCAGTGAATCGGCAAGTGCTCGAAAAAATCCTCCGCGGCATAAAGAAGCCGCGTGCATAGGCTCGATTGCAGACCGCCGATGATGCCGACGAGCGCGCACGCCGGCAGTCCCCACCACGGCAGCTGCGGCACGAGCGCGAAGGGAAACATCGGTCCGGCGGCGAACAACAGCGGCCGTAACCCGATGGCGGCGGCGCAACTTGCGACCACTGGAATGAAACTGCGCGGTTTCCACTCGAACAGCAGGAGCTCGACCGCCAGCGCAACCGCGGCTAGCGGGGTGCCGAAAATCGCGGTCATGCCCGCGGCGGCGCCGGCGACCAAGAGCGTTTTTCGCTCCGCGGCACTCAAGTGAAAGCATTGCGCGAACAGCGAGCCGATGGCGCCGCCGGTCATGATGATCGGACCTTCGGCGCCGAACGGGCCGCCGGTACCAATCGAAATCGCCGACGATAATGGCTTGAGGACGGCGACTTTGGGATCCATGCGGCTGCCGCCGATCAGGATTGCTTCGATCGCCTCTGGAATTCCGTGACCGCGGATTTTCTCCGAACCGAAGCGCGCCATCAGCCCGATGGCCAAGCCGCCCAGCGCCGGCGTCAGCACCGTCCAGATGCCGGGGACGGCGGCTGCCGGCGACACATTGGCAAAGGAAAAACGTCCCAACCAGGCAAGGTTGGTCGTCAAGGCGATCAATTTCACCAGCGCCCAGGCCGCGCCGGTACCGCCGGCGCCGATGATCACGGCCATGCCGGCGAGGACCAGCATGCGCCAGTCCGCGCTAAAGTCACCAAGTCTCGATTCTATGGAACGGTCGACGCGCTGCGGACGTGAAGCGGTGGTAACCGACATTAAGCCTTCCAATGTGTCTGACGCCGGGCGAATCGATGCGGGCTATGCCAAGCTGCGGTTGAGGGGTGAGGGAGGATGACGCTGCCGTGCAATTATATCGTGACACGACATAATTCAAGGTTAAGCCGACCGGTGAAAATCTCGAAAAAATCCGCAGCGATCGGCCCGGCCAGCTATCGGCGGCTGGCCGCGTTCCGGCACACGCTGCGTCGCTTTCTCGCCTTCAGCGAGGCGGCCGCGCGCGCCGCGGGCATCACCCCGCAACAGCACCAGGCCTTGTTGGCGGTCAAAGGGGCGCTCGAACCGGAAACCGTCATCGTGGGCTTTCTTGCCGATCAGCTCCTGCTGCGGCCAAACAGCGCCGCCGAACTCGTCGACCGGATGGTCAAATGCGGGCTGTTGTCGAAAGCGGGCGCCGAAGATGACCGGCGGCGCATCGTGCTGTCGCTCACGCCATCCGCAGAACGGATATTGCATTCGCTTTCCGCCGACCACATTCGGCAGTTGCGCCATTCGGCCCCAGTGCTCGACGGACTCGTGGACATGCTCAAGCCGTATCGCGCCGGTCGTGCCCGCCGGAAAAAATGAACACAGAGTCGTGACGGCGCGGCTTTTGCACGCGATGCTGGCATCGGCGATGATCAACCCTTGACCAGGGCTCGAACGCCATGAACGGTCGCGAGACAAGCCTGCCGCTCTTCCAAGCGCGTTATGCGCCGCCCGACGAGGAATTGGCCGCGAGCCTTCTCGCCGGCCCCCCGCGCGATCGCGCCGCGGAAAGCCGTGTCGACACGCGCGCGCGCCGCCTGGTCGAGGCGATCCGCGCGCGGTCAACCGCCCTCGGCGGCGTCGACGACTTTCTACACGCTTTTTCGCTGTCGACCAAAGAAGGCCTGGCGCTGATGGTGCTGGCCGAAGCGCTGCTGCGCGTGCCCGATGCCGCGACCGCAGACCGGCTGATCGAGGACAAGCTTGCCGCCGGCCGCTGGCTCGACGGCGACGTCAAATCGACCGCGCTCCTGGTGTCGGCTTCGGCCTGGACGCTCGGCATCGCTGTCCGCCTCATTCACCCGGGCGAGACGCCGGAAACCATCCTCGACGCCATCATCCACCGGCTCGGCCTGCCGGCCATGCGCGCGGCGATACGGCAGGCGATGCGGCTCCTCGGTTCGCACTTCGTCATCGGACAAAATATCGACGAGGCGCTCACCCACACCCGCGGCCATGCGAACTTCCGTTATTCGTTCGACATGCTCGGCGAAGGCGCGCGCAGCGGCGCCGACGCCGACAAATATTTCGACGCCTACGCGACCGCGATTACGGCAATCGGCGCTCACGCCGGCAATGCGGCCCTGCCCGGCCGGCCCGGCATTTCGGTCAAGCTCTCGGCGCTGCATCCGCGCTTTGAAGCGATATCGCGCGACCGTGTGCTCGCCGAGCTGACGCCGCGTCTATTGGACCTCGCCCGCCTCGCCAAGGACCGCGATCTCCAGTTCACCGTCGATGCCGAAGAAGCCGACCGCCTGGAATTGTCGCTCGAAGTGATCGGCGCCGTACTAGGCGATGCATCGCTCGACGGCTGGGACGGCTTTGGACTTGCCGTGCAGGCCTATCAGAAACGGGCTTTGCGCGTCATCGACTGGATCGAGGAGGTTGCCGCGGTAAAAAACCGCCGGCTGACTGTACGGCTGGTCAAGGGCGCCTATTGGGACACCGAGATCAAGCGCGCGCAGGAACGCGGCCTGGCCGATTATCCGGTCTTCACCCGCAAGGCCATGACCGACGTCTGCTACCAGGCTTGCGTCAAAAAATTGCTCGCGGCCCGCACGCGGCTTTATCCGCAATTCGCCACCCACAACGCGCTCACCGTCGCCAGCGTGATCGAAGATGCCGGCGGCATCGCGGGTTACGAATTCCAGCGTCTCTACGGCATGGGGGAAGCGCTCTACGACACGCTGCTCAGTGAATTCCCCGACGCGACGTGCCGCATTTATGCGCCGGTCGGAAACAACCGCGATCTACTCGCTTATCTGGTACGGCGGCTGTTGGAGAACGGCACCAATTCGTCTTTCGTATCCATCGCCGCCGATCCGAATGTGCCGATCGCCGAAATCTTGCGGCGTCCGCAAAGCGAGATCGCCGATCCGCGGCAGGCGCGCAATCGCAAAATTCCGCTGCCGCGCGACCTTTATCGGCCGGAGCGGCCGGGCTCGGCGGGCATCGAATTCGGCGACCGCGCAAGCCTCGATGCGCTGTTGCATGACGTGCACGACGGCGAGGCGGTTTTGCAGTCGGCGGAGCCGAGGGCTGCGCCGCTCGTCGACGGCGTCGCCCTGCCCGGCATCGAACGGATCGTCTATTCGCCGATCGACGGCGGAGAAATCGGCACCGTATACGAAGGCGACGATACGATCGTGCGCGCTGCCATGGCGGGTGCCGCAGCCGGTTTTGCCGCCTGGGCGGCGACGCCGGTCGACGAGCGCGCCGCAGCGCTCGACCGCGCCGCCGACCGGCTCGAAAGCAATCGCGGCCGGCTCATCGCGCTGTTGCAGAGCGAGGCCGGCAAGACGCTGGACGACGCGCTCGCCGAGTTGCGCGAAGCGGCCGATTATTGCTGCTATTATGCGGCGCAGGCGCGCACCGTTTTGACGCCGCAGCCGATGCCGGGTCCAACCGGCGAAAGCAACGAACTGTGCTATCGCGGCCGCGGCGCGGTCGTGTGCATCAGCCCGTGGAATTTTCCACTCGCCATTTTCCTCGGCCAGATCAGCGCCGCGCTCGTTGCCGGCAATACCGTCGTCGCCAAGCCCGCCGAGCAGACGCCGCTCACGGCAGCGCTCGCGGTCGCGCTGCTGCACGACGCCGGCGTGCCGCAAACCGCGCTGCATCTGGTCCCCGGCGACGGCGCCGTCGGCGCGAGCCTCGTAGATGATCCGCGCACCGCCGGTGTGGTCTTTACCGGTTCGACGGAAGTCAGTCGCGCGATCAATCGCGCACTCGCCGGGAAGACCGGACCGATCGTACCGCTGATCGCGGAAACCGGCGGCATCAATGCCATGATCGTCGACGCTACCGCGCTGCCGGAACAGGTTTGCGACGACGTCATCGCGTCGGCGTTCCGTTCCGCCGGCCAACGCTGTTCGGCGCTGCGGCTCCTTTGCCTGCAGGCTGACGTCGCCGACCGCGTGCTCGACATGCTGATCGGCGCGGCGAGCGAATTGACGGTCGGCGATCCGCGCGACATCGCAACCCATGTCGGGCCGGTGATCGATGCCGACGCCAAGGCAAAACTTGAAAGCTGGATCGCCGATCAGGAACGCGCCGGCCGCCTGCGCTTCCGCCGGGACAACGCAATGCCGGCGGAAGGCAACTACGTGGCGCCGACGATTATCGAGCTCGACCGTGCCCTCGATCTCAATCAAGAGGTTTTTGGCCCGGTGCTGCATGTTGTCCGCTGGAAGCCTGATAGTTTTGATGCTTTGCTGTGTGACATCGCCATGAACGGAACCGCCCTGACACTTGGCGTGCATTCGCGCATCGATTTGACGGTTGCCCAGGTCATCGCGAGGCTTCCGCACGGCAACATCTATGTCAATCGCAACATGATCGGCGCCGTCGTCGGCACCCAGCCATTCGGCGGTACGCAATTATCCGGTACCGGCCCCAAGGCCGGAGGGCCGAACTATTTGCGCCGCTTGGCGGCCGAGCAGGTCGTGACGGTCAATACCGCGGCAGCCGGGGGAAATGCCGGTCTCTTGGCCCAGGACGAATAAAAGGCGGCCCGGCCGAAACCTCTTGCCAACCATTGGAATTAACACAATCGCGACAAGATCGCGGTATTCTGATGAACCATGACTGATTCGGTTTCCCGCCTCTATCAAGCTGCGCTGGCGTGCCGGCACGACGATCCGTCAACGTCGCGGACGGCGCGGCTGCTGCGCTCGGGCCGCAGCAAGATGGCGAAGAAGCTCGCCGAGGAAGCCGTCGAGGTGGTGATCGACGCCATGCATGGCGACCGCGACGCCGTGGTCAAAGAGAGCGCCGATCTCATCTATAATCTTGTCGTGCTGTGGATCTCCTCCGGCATCCGCCCGGAAGACGTCTGGAAAGAGATGGACCGGCGCGAACGGCTTCTCGGCATCGCCGAGAAGGTACCGAAGAAGCTGCATGAGGATTTTCCGCGCCGCAAAATCGTCGTGCTCGAAGGCCGCCGTGCCCGCAAGCGGCGCTGACCGGCCCCAAACCATTTCAGCTTAGCAATGCTTGACCAGCTCATCTCGGCGGTCGTGTCCTTTATCGTCGAGGTGATTTCCGGCACGGGCTATCTCGGCGTTGTCCTGCTGATGGCCATCGAGTCGGCCTGCGTCCCGCTGCCCTCCGAAGTGATCATGCCGTTCGCCGGCTATCTGGCTTCTGTCGGACAGTTCAGCCTGATCGGCGCCGCGACGATGGGCGCAGTCGGCTGCAATGCCGGCTCGACCGTGGCCTACTACGTGGCCGCAACCGGCGGCCGCAGCGCGTTCGAGCGGTGGGGCGCTTACGTTCTCATACGCCCTCACGAGATCGATCGCGCGGAGCAGTTTTTCGCCCGCTACGGCTCGGCCACGGTCTTCGTCGGCCGGCTGCTTCCCGTGGTGCGCACCTTCATCGCTTTTCCCGCCGGGCTGGCACGAATGCCGATCTTGAAATTCCAGATCTATACGTTTCTCGGCTCCTGGCCGTGGTGCTTCGGCCTCGCTTACATTGGATACGTCCTGGGCGCGCGCTGGAACAGCGACCCGACCTTTCGCCGGTTGTTTCACGAATTCGACGGTGTTGCGGTCGTTCTGCTGCTGGCCGGATTTGCCTGGTTGGTATGGACCAGATGGCACGAGCAGCCTGGTCTCAAATAACGAGCCGACTGGCGGCCCAGTGGCTGCTGGCCGAGCCCTTCGTGATTGGTTTTCTGTTGCAATGCGGCTATTGTCACGCGGCTATTTGTGACCATGGTGGTGCCTAATTTGGCGGCCAACATCGATGCGCTTAGCGTATAAGCAGCGCCGTCGGGCCCATGAGTAGGGGTCCAAATTTGGCCATGACCGGACTGGCCGTGATAAGACATCGTTCAAGCCCAGCCAATCACTCCGCGGCGGCGTTAGCGCGCGTCGGCGCGCGGCTGGCAATCATCATCATGACGGCGGCCACGGCCGGGACAGCGCTCGGCCAGACCGGCCCGGCGTCTGCCCCCGGCGCTTCAACCGTGCAGCCAATTCCTGCGCCCGCGGTACCCGGTGCTACGAGTGTGCAACCCGCCCCTGCAGCCGTGGCCCCTACCCCTCCGGCCCCACCGGCTTCGGGACTGACGCTGCCGCCACAACCGCCGCCGCCGGGCCTCGCCGGAGCGCCGGCAGAGCAGCGCGGGCTCCTCAACGGCTTTTCCAAATGGTGGGACCAATCCATCGCCGACTGGAAAACCAAGATGAAAGAGCAGCAGACCAAGCTCGACGCCATGAACAAGCAATCGGCGGACGCCGCCAAGGATGCCGCGACCGCCACCCAGCAGGCGATGAAGAGCGCCGCCGACGCATTGCGGCCGTCCCACGTCATCGAAATTCAACAGACCTGCCCGGTGGCCGGTAACGGCGCCGCCGATTGCGCGACGGCGGCAACCAATGTGTGCAAGGCCAAGGGATTCAGCGCCGGCCAGCCGCTCGATGTTCGCACCGCGGAGAAATGCGCCGATTCACTCTGGGTCTCCGGACAACCCCCGACCGCCGCGGACTGTCCGGTCGAGACCGTCCTCCTGCGCGCCGCCTGTCAGTAACGCCGCGCCTACAGGCGCGCCTCGCTTTTCGGCAAATGTGCTAAGTGTCTGTGCCCGTTATCCCGGGAGCGCCCATCGAGCGCGTAACTTGGGATGGCGCAACGATGCTGCATGTGAGGGGGAGCTTCGCCGTCATGATGTCCGATGCCGATCGCAACAAAGCCGCCGATATTCTTCTCACCGCGGAGAAGGAACGCAAACAGGCGGTGCAGCTCTCCAAAACCTGGCCGGGTATCACCATGGAAGACGCCTATGCGATCTCGACCGCAGTGGCCAACCGCAAGATCGCCGCCGGCGCCAAGCTCATCGGCCATAAAGTCGGGCTGACGTCGAAGGCGATGCAGCGCTCCTCGCAGATCGACGAGCCGGACTATGGGCATCTTCTCGACAACATGATGATTGCCGACGGCGCGCGCATTCCGCACGAGAATTTCTGCCTGCCGCGTGTCGAGGTCGAGCTCGCCTTCGTGCTCGGCAAGCCGTTGCACGGCCCCGGCATCGGCCTGACGGACGTGCTGCGCGCCACTGAATATGTCGTGCCGGCGATCGAGATCGTCGATGCGCGGCTGCAGGATCCGCGCAAAATATTCGACACCGTGTCCGACAACGGCGCCGCGGCCGGCATCGTCGTCGGCGGCCGGCCGGTCGGTCCGCTCGAGGTCGACCTGCGCTGGGTGGGCGGCATCATGTACCGCAATTCCGAGATCGAGGAGACCGGCGTCGCCGCCGGCGTGCTCGGCCATCCGGCGCTTGGCGTCGCCTGGCTTGCCAACAAGCTCGGCCAGCATGGCGTGCCGCTGGAAGTCGGCCATCTCGTCCTCGCCGGTTCTTTCACGCGCGTCGTCTTCGCGCGCAAGGGCGATACGCTGCATGCCGATTTCGGTCAGCTCGGCGGCATCGCCGTACAATTCGTCTAAGCACCAAAATAAAACACGGCTGGGGGAGGACATCATGAGCACGAGCGACGCCGTTGCCGGCGGCAGCGGCTCCATCAGCGACGTTGTCGCGCGGATCGAGCGCCTGCCGATCTCGTGGTGGCACATCAAGGCCAAAATCATCATCGGCGTCGCCACGTTTTTCGACGCCTTCGACGCGCTCGCCATCGCCTTCGTGTTGCCGGTGCTGGTGCCGGCCTGGAAACTCAATGGCCCGCAAATCGGTTTGCTGATCTCGGCGGGCTACCTCGGCCAGCTCGGCGGCGCGCTGTTCTTCGGCTGGATCGCCGAGCGCTACGGCCGCATCACGGCGATGTTCTGGTCGATCCTGATCTTCGCGATCATGAGCCTCGCCTGCGCTTTCGCATGGGATTACCAGACGCTTGTCGGCGCCCGCATCGTGCAAGGCTTCGGCCTCGGCGGCGAGGTGCCGGTCGCGGCGACCTATATCAGCGAGTTGGCGCGCGCCAAGGGCCGCGGCCGTTTCGTTCTGCTCTACGAACTGGTTTTCCCGATCGGGCTCGTTGCCGCCGGCTTCATGGGCGCATGGATCGTGCCGCGCTTCGGCTGGCAATGGATGTTTGTCATCGGCGCCCTGCCGGCTTTTGTCGCCATGCTGCTGCAGCGGCTGCTGCCGGAATCGCCGCGCTGGCTGGCGACACGCGGTCGCAATGCCGAGGCGCAGGCGGCCATGGCGCGGATCGAACGCGAAACTGAGCAATCCACCGGCCAACCGCTGCCGCCGGCGCAGAAAGTCAGCGTCGGCGGGCCGCTCACCGCCTCGTGGTCCGATCTGTTCGGCCCGACCTATCTGCGGCGCACGCTGGTGGTCTGGGTGATCTGGTTCGCCACTTATTTCTTCAATTACGGTCTCGTCGTCTGGCTGCCGACGATCTACACCACGGTGTTCAAGCTGCCGCTGCAGCAAGCCTTGCAATATGGCTTGATCACCCAGGCCGTCGGGCTGTGCGGTGCTTTGACCTGCGCGCTGACCATCGATCAGATCGGCCGGCGGCCGTGGTTCACGCTGGCGTTTGCCGCCAATGCGATCGCGCTCGGCGCGCTGTTTGTGCTGGGACCGGATTCGCCGCAGCGTGTTCTTGTGCTCGTGACCTGCGGCTATTTCTTCGTCTCGGTGCTGTCGATTGGAGTCTATGTCTATACGCCGGAGCTTTATCCGACCCGCGCTCGTGCCATCGCCGTCGGTACCGCCACCGCATGGCTGCGCTTCGCCTCGATCCTGGGACCTGCCATCGTCGGCTTTATCGTCGGCTCTGGGCTCGGCGCGGTGTTTCTGGTTTTCGCCGCGGTCGCGGTCGTCGGCGCGGTGATAACCGGGCTTTTCGCAATTGAGACCAAGCGTCGCGTGCTGGAAGAAATCTCGCCGTAGTCTCGCCTCGCCGGTCACGGCGCAAGCATGTAGAGTGGCACGGAAGCGGGCCAACGTGGCGGATGGATCGTGCGGGCGTTCGACTTCCGGCCTGACAAGGGTCTGTGTTGGATTTTGGCCGCGGTTGCGGTTTTGCTGCCGGCCGCGGCGCTACGTGCTGCGTTGTCGCCGGAGCAGCCGGACGTCACGGCCCCCGCCTCCCTCGCCGGCCGGCTCCTGATCGCGTCGCCGCATATGGGCGATCCGTTCGATCATGCGGTCATTCTGATGGCCCAGCATAGCCGTGACGGTGCGCTCGGCATCGTGATCAATCATCCGCTCGGCACCCGGCCCATTGCCGACCTCCTCCAGGCGCTTGGCGCCAGCGCCGGCGGCGTTACCGGCAGCGTGCAAATTTTTCTCGGCGGCCCCGTCGGTGCGACTACGGCCTTCGTCGTTCACGATGCCGGCTATCGCCGTGAAGTCACGCTCGACATCGATGGCCGCATCGCGCTCAGTGACGCCGCGGATGTTCTGGGCGATATCGGACGAGGCAAGGGACCAAGCAAAAGTCTCGTCGTACTCGGTTACGCCGGCTGGGCCCCGGCGCAGCTCGACGACGAAGTTTCGCACGGCGCCTGGGTGACAATTCCGGAAAATCCAAAACTGGTGTTCGACGACGATCGCGTGAAAGTATGGAGCGACGCAATGGCACAGTATAAGGCGGCACGCTGAAATGACGGACTTTCACGGCGTTTTTCCCTATCTGGTCTCGCCGGTCGATAAGGCTGGGCGCATCAAGTCCGGCGTGCTCGGCCGTCTGGTCGATGATCTGATCGAAGCCGGCGTGCATGGGCTCACCCCGCTCGGCTCGACCGGAGAATTCGCCTATCTGAGCAATGCGCGACGCGCCGAAGTGGTGCGCGCGACGATCGAAGCGGCCGCCGGCCGCGTGCCGGTGATCGCCGGCGTGGCGGCAACCGCGACTGCCGACGCGGTCGCGCAGGCGCGCGATTACCAAAAACTCGGCGCCGACGGCATTTTGGCCATCCTCGAATCCTATTTCCCGCTGGGGGAGCCGCAGGTCGAAATCTTATTTCCGCGCCATCGCCGACGCCGTTGAGGTTCCGGTGGTGCTCTACACCAATCCGCAATTTCAGCGCACCGATCTGTCGCTCGACGTCATCGCGCGGCTCGCCGACATCCGCGCATCCGCTACATCAAGGACGCCTCCACCAATACCGGCCGGCTGTTGTCGATCATGAACCGTTGCGAAGGTCTCAAGGTCTTTTCGGCTTCGGCGCATATTCCGGCCGCCGTCATGCTGATTGGCGGCGTCGGCTGGATGGCGGGACCGGCCTGCGTCATTCCGCGGCAGAGCGTTCGTCTTTATGACCTGTGCCGCGCCGCACGCTGGGCCGAGGCGATCGAACTACAACGGCTGCTGTGGCGGATCAACGAGATCTTCGCGCGCTTCAATCTTGCTGCCTGCATCAAGGCGACGCTCGACATTAAGGGGTATGACGTAGGCGACCCGGTACCGCCGCAGCGACCGCTGTCCCGGGACGAGCGCGAAATCGTCGCGGCGGCGCTCGCCAGCATCGCCGAAATGGCCAAAGCGTGACGCTGCGGCACCGTCCCACCTGCCGTATTCGTTAATTTCTTCCAACCGATTCTTAACGCCTCGTTGCTAAACGTCCTCGCTCCAGTGCAGGGGTCGTTGTGGCTTCGATCGGTTCGCAGTTCGCGCCGCATGTCGCGCTTGAGCGCACTGCGTCCGCCATCGCCAGCGCGCGGCGCGCCGTGCTTGCCGACCGCTATGCGATCAGTTCTTTCGCTGTCGAATGGCGCTGGCTCGCCGAGCTCCTGCCGGTCGCCGACGATTGGCGCGATCTCGCCGGGCGCGCGATCGAATCGAATATTTTCTACGATCCGGGCTTTGCGCTGGCGGCCGCATCGGTATTCGGCAACGACGTCGGCGCCGTCCTGGTCTGGTCCGGGACGACGCCGCGGCGGCTGCTCGGATTCTTTCCGGCGCGCATCAGCGAACGGCGCTACGGACTGAAGCTTCCCGTCCTCGTCGGCTGGACGCATCCTTACGGCCCGCTCGGAACGCCGCTGGTCGAACGCGAGGCGGCGGAGCCGGTGATCGCCGCTTGGCTGGCTTACGTGGCCGGCGATCCGTCGCTCCCCGGACTAGTCCTGCTGCCGCTCGTCGCCGAGGACGAGCCGTTTGCAGCCGCACTCGGCGCGATTTTGCAGCGAACGCAAATGCCGGGCGCCGATTTTGCGCGGCATCACCGCGCTTTGCTGGCGCCGCGGCGGGATCGCACGCAGTACCTTGAACATGCCATGTCGGCGCATCGGCACCGCGAATTGCGCCGCAGCGGACGGCGGCTGTCCGACGCCGGCGCGCTGTTGTTCACGACGGCGTCAGAGCCCGCCACGGTTGCCGCCAGCGTCGAGGATTTCTTCGCGCTGGAGGCGGGCGGCTGGAAGGGCGAAGCCGGCACTGCAGCGGCGCACCATGAAGAAGTGACGAGCTTCATCAGGGCGGCGCTGCCCACGCTCGCTTCGGATGGTAAGGCCGCGATCCATCGCTTGCTGCTCGACGGCCGCGCCATTGCCGCGGCGATCACGCTGCAGAGCGGCGATACGGCCTGGTACTGGAAAACCACCTATGACGAGGCATTCGCGCGCTTTGCGCCCGGCGTGCTGCTCAGCGCGGCACTGACCGAAGAGCTCGCCGACAATGTCGCGATCGCCCGTACCGATTCCTGCGCCGCGCCCAGCAATGCGACGCTCGATCACATTTGGAGCGAGCGCCTGGCGCTATGCAATCGCCTGATCGCAGTGCGTCCGGAAGCGCCGTTCTCCCGCGCCTGCCGGTTGGAGACCCTGCGCACCGCCGCCCTCGCGGCGGCCAGATCGATGCGCGGCCACATGCGCGGCTAGACCACGACTCGACTAGCGTTGACATCAGCGCCCGTTTCCCGCGTAGCTTGGCGATCATGGCAAGCGCATCGAACCTTCAAAGACAATGACCAAACCCATTACCATCCGCATGGGCGGCTATGGTCCGCCCACCACGTCGTTCTCCAAGGGCCTAGAGCTGATCGGGGACAGCCTGGTCGCCGCATTCGGCGACCGTGTCGATGTGAAGTACGTCTGGAACATCATGGATTTCGGCTACCGCGCCGAGGACATTTTGTGGCTGGTCGAGGACGGCGTGCTCACGCTCGGCTATCAGTCTTCCAGCTATCTGACCGACCGCGTTCCCGAGCTCGGCTTTGTCGATCTGCCGTTCCTGTTCCAGACGCGCGACCAGGCGCGCGTGGCGATGGACGGGGCGCTCGGCCGTTTTCTTGCCGCCAAGATCGAGGAGCGCGTGAATTATCGCATCCTTGGCTGGTACGAGAACGGTTTTCGCCAAATCTCGAACCGCTTGCACCGCGTACGAGTGCCGGCGGATCTCAAGGACATGCGCATCCGCGTGCTGCCGAGCGAAGTGCAGGCCAGAACCTTCGAACTCCTCGGCGCCGTGCCGATCCGCTGCGACCTGACCGAAGCGATCGCCGGCATCAAGGCCGGCACGCTTGAGGCGCAGGAGAACCCGTTCGCCAATACCGTGACCTATGGCGTGCATAATTTTCACCACTTCCACACCGTCACCAACCACTTCTACATATCGCGGCCGATCTTCCTGCATCGTCCCTCATTCGAGGCCTGGCCTGCGGACCTGCAAAACGCCATGGGCGAGGCGGTGGCGCGCGCAGTCGCCTTTCAGCGCGAGCTCGCCATCGCGGAGGATCGCGATGCCCGCGCGACGATCGAAGCCGCGGGTTGCGAAATCACCGAACTGACCGCGGACGAACACGCCCAATTCCGTGCCGCCGTCGCGCCGTTGCTCGACGATGCGCGGAGAGTTTACGGCACCGCGCTATTCCACATGATTTAGCCTGTGGATAACCGCCGCTTTCTTGGGCAGGGCGGCATCAGCGCAATTCATTTGCCAATGCGAATCAAGTTCTCATCGGGAACTTGAGAGCAAGCGCCATGGACGTCCGCTGGAACATCATGACCAACCGCGAAAGGCTGGAGATCGTGCGTAGCGATATGCACCGAATCGAAGCCATGTTGTCGGCGTTGCTCTCCGAGCTGGACGTCACCTGGAATGCCATGAAGGAAACGCGAACCGAGCTCGGCAAGATCACCAAGGACGTAGCGACGCTGCGATCGCTGTGGCCGCGGAAATATTCCAGGACCGGCTGAGCGGCTGCCAACGCGGCGCACTTGCCGCTCACTTATCGCCCGTGATCAGCCGTGATGCTCGTCGGGCGTCGCCAGGATCAGCGACCAGAACACCTTGTATTTCGATTTCGGCGCATAAACCGCGGCGATGCCCATGCGGGTGACGCTGGCGTTGAGCATGTTGGCGCGGTGCGGCGGCGAATCGCGCCAGCCGGAAAATGCCTCAGCGAGCGTGTGATATCCGGCGCCGATATTCTCGACCGCGACCGCGGCGTCGAAACCCGATTTGCGGATGCGCTCCTGGAACGGCGCCCCGACATCATGGTCGAGCTTGCCCTTCGCCGCCATGATCTGCGCCTGCGTGGCGGCAAGCCGCATCAGTTCGGGATCGAGGGTAACCGGTCCAAGGCCATTGTTGCCGCGGTAGCCGGATATCATCGATTGCGCCGCGGCAGCGTCGAGCACGGCGTCCGGCGCCGCCAAATCTTTGTAGAACGTCGGCTGGCCGGACGGCGGTGCATTGTCGGTGCAGCCGGCTAGTCCCACCGCAATCAAGAGGACGCCGCAAACGGCGAGTGCGGCAAGCGGCCGGATCATCGGAAAAGCCCCCAAGGCGACGGCGCGATAGTGCCGGTCAAAAAGTGTCGGAACCGTGAAGCGCGATACTCTTTCATGTCATGCCGGCGCACCCTGGCATCGCCGGAGCGTCTCAACTAGCATCACTCCTAGGCCCAAAAGGCGCGGCCGTGCCTGATCGCGGCGCAAGCGCCATCGGGGAGGACAAAGAATGAAGCGTCTGGGGATTCTTATCGTTTGCGTCGCATGCATGCTGGCCGGGACGGCATTGGCCCAACCGGCCGGCAAATATCCCTCCAAGCCGGTCAAGATCATCGTGCCCTATGCGCCGGGCGGCGCCACCGACATCGTCGCGCGCATCCTCGCCAATCAATTGAACAAGGCGCTCGGCCAGTCCTTCTACGTCGAGAACAAGCCGGGCGCCTTCGGCATCGTCGCCGACGAAGATCTGGCGCGCTCGCCGCCGGACGGTTACACGCTGATGATCGGCAACGTCACCACCAATGCGATCACGCCCGTCATCTATCCTGACAAATTCAATATCGATTACGCCAAGGATGTCGTGCCGATCACCGCCGTGGTGGACATTCCGGCCTTCCTGCTCGCGACCAAGAAAAATTTCGACGTCAAGAGCGTCCCCGAGCTCATCGCCTACGCCAAGAAGAACCCCGGCCAGGTGCGTTACGGCACGGTCGGGCCCGGCAGCTATCCGCATTACGACACGGCCTATTTCGCCAAGCGCGCCGGCGATCTCGACATGGTTGCCATTCCCAACAAGGCCGGCGCCTCCGGCGTCATCAACGACATGCTCAACGGCTCGACCCAGGTCGCGTTTCTCAACGTAGCGAGCGCGACGCCGCAGATCAAAGCCGGGAATTTCATTCCGCTGGCGCTGGTCGACCACAAGCGGTTGCCCGATTATCCCGATCTGCCGACCATGCAGGAGATCGGCTTTGCCGGCGTCGGCACCATCGCCTGGCAGGCGCTGTTCGCCCCGGGCGGGACGCCGCGCGGCGTGCAGCAGGCCATCTTCGACGCTGTTGTCGCCGCAATGAAGGCGCCGGAGGTAGCCGAAGCATTCAAGAGGCAAACCTTCAATACCGTACCCAACGCTTCGCTCGACGATGCAAAAGCCTGGCTGGCGCAACAGATGGATATCTGGCGCAAGATCACCAGCGAAGTAAAAATCAAGACCGAGTGAACGAGTTCCGTCATGGCCAGCGCGCCCGGCCCCTCGCCCGCCGACTATCCGATTGTCTTGGAAAAAGACGTCGACGTGCCGATGCGCGACGGCGCGCGGCTGAAAGCCGACGTGTTCCGGCCCGACGATACGGGGAAATTTCCCGCCATCCTCAATCTCGGCCCCTATCAGAAAGACAAGCTCTGGATCGTGCCGGACACGCTCGCCGAAGCGCCGAACGCATGGATGAATTGGGAGACCGTCAATCCGCAATGGTGGGTACCGCGCGGCTACGCCGCCGTCCGCATCGACGGCCGCGGCAGCGGCAAGTCGCCGGGTCAGTGCGAGCCGTGGTCGCTTGCCGAGGCGGTCGACTTGTACGACGCCATCGAATGGGCGGCGGCGCAGCCCTGGTGCAACGGCAAGGTCGGGCTCAACGGCATTTCCTACTACGCCATCAATCAATGGTTTGCCGCCAACCTGCGGCCGCCGTCGCTCAAGGCGATTATTCCTTGGGAGGGCTTTGCCGACCTTTATCGCGACGCGCTGTACCACGGCGGCATCCTTTCCCTGTTCATGACCAATTGGTACACCGCGCATTTGTTGCATCATGTGCTGGGGCGCGCGGCGCAGCATTTGCCCGACGGCTGGAAGGTCAACACGCTGTATTTCTGGCTGCACAATAATCTCGACAGCGGCGCGTTTCGCGGCTCGCAGGCGCAATGGGACAAGATCAATGTGCCGATGTTCTCCGTCGGCAACTGGTCCGGCATGGGCTTGCATCTGCGCGGCAATACCGAGGCGTTCCTGCGCGCGGCGACGCCGCACAAGAAGCTCCGCATCCATCTCGGCTCCCACGTGCATCCGTTCTACACCGAGGACGGCAGGCGTGATCAGATTCGATTCTTCGATTACTGGCTCAAGGGCATTGACAACGGCGTGATGGACGAGCCGCCGATCAGGCTCGCAATTCGCCAGGGCGGCGACGCCTTCGAGTGGCGTCACGAGCACGAATGGCCGCTTAAGCGCACGCGCTGGACCAAATTTTATCTCGATCTATCGCAGGCGCCTGCGGAAGGTGCGCCGCCTGTTGGTACCTTGACGGAGAACAAGCCGCCGCGGGCCGAATCGAGGGCCTACCCAGCGTCGAGCCTTGGCTCGATGGGCTCGACCTCGGCCGCCTCGTCGCAAGTCTTGGGCGGCGGCATCAAGCCCGGCATGGGCGTCTCGTTCGAAACGCCGCCGTTGCCCGCCGACACCGAGATCACCGGGCCGCTCGCCGCCGTGCTGTGGGTATCGAGCTCCAGCGAGGACATGGATCTATTCCTGACGCTGCGCAACTTCGATCCCGACGGCAAGGAAGTGCTGGAAACCGGCCAGCAAGGCGCACCGGTGCCGGTGGCGAAGGGCTGGCTGCGGGTATCGCATCGCGAACTCGATCCCGAGCTGTCGCGGCCATGGCGGCCCTATCACCGGCATGTCCGCCGGCTCTATCTGACGCCCGGCGAAATCGTGCGCGTTGAAGTGGAAATCTGGCCGACCTCGATGGTGTTCAGGAAGGGTCACCGCATCCGGCTCGACGTCCAGCCGCGCGACGGCGTCGGTTCGAGTCATTACTTGCACTATCACGCCGATTACAATTCCGGCGCCACCAACACCGTTCATGCCGGCGGCGACAGGGATTCGCATCTGCTGCTGCCGGTGATCCCGCAGGGTGGTTGAGCGGTTGCCCCGGGCCGCGAAAACGCGGGTTTGAGTCAGTGTTTGTTAAGGAATCGTGGGCCATTCCTTAACTTCAAAACAACCGATCGATTGTTACGGTCCAGTCGATTGATGTGGCGCGCACGCGATGCTTGGCGGTCCATCCCTGGCTAGAGCAAGCCGCAACTGGAAGCTCATCGTCGTCACCGGGGCGGCTGGCTTTGCCGTGGGCATTGTCGTCTACCTGATCAGCGGTTCCGGCTGGTTGGTGGCCGCCTTGACGCAAACCCCAGCCCCGCTGACTGCCATTGTCATGGCAGTGCCATTCGGCCTCGGCGCCGCGGCATTGGCGGGTCTTTTCGTCAACGACCGACGCCGCGGCCAAGCGCGATCGCTGCGCGCCGCGCTCAATAATATGACGCAAGGCCTGTGCATGTTCGACAGCATGGCGCGCTTGGTGCTGTGCAACAACCGCTATATCGAGATGTACCACCTGCGGCCCGAACATGCGCGCGCCGGCACACCGTTGCACGATCTCCTGATGCACCGGCTCGCGGCGGGCAATTTCGGCGGCGATGTCGACCGCTATGTCGAGAACTGCCTCAAGCAAGTGGCTGAAGGCCGCACCGAGACCAAAACCAACGAGCTCAAGGACGGCCGCGTTATCGCGGTGGTCAGCCGGCCCATGCCCGGCGGCGGCTGGCTCGCCACCCATACCGACGTCACCGACCAATTGCTCGCCGAGAAGGAACGCGACTCGCTGCGCCAGCGCGACGAGCGTCGCCGTTCGACCGACGCCGCGATCTCATCGTTCCGCGCCCGGGTCGAGACCGTGCTCAAGACCGTCGGACAAAGTGCGAGCGCGATGAAGTCGGCGGCGAAGACGCTGTTGACGACGTCGGATCATACGCTGCAGCGCGCCGAAGGCGCGATGCATGGCTCCAACGAGGCTTCGACCAATGTCGAAACCGCGGCCGCGGCGGCCGCCGAGCTCTCGGTCTCGATCCGGGAAATCAGCCGCCAGCTCGGCCAGACCAATGAGGTCGTGCGCAGCGCCGCCGCCGACGCCAGCGCGACCAACGACGACATCGCCGCGTTGGCGCATGTGGCGCAGAAGATCGGCGATGTGGTCAAGCTCATTCAAGACATCGCCGGCCAGACCAATCTCCTGGCGCTCAACGCCACCATCGAGGCGGCCCGCGCCGGCGAAGCTGGGCGCGGCTTCGCGGTGGTCGCCTCCGAAGTGAAGTCGCTCGCGGTGCAGACCGCCAAGGCCACCGAAGAGATCACGCACGAGATAACGTCGGTGCAGGCATCGAGCGGCAAAGCCGTCGCTGCGATCCGCGAAATCACCCAGCGCATGCAAGACATCAGCACCTACACCAGCGCGGTCGCCACCTCGGTCGAACAGCAAGAGGCCGCAACCGGCGAGATTTCCCACAACGTCGCCAGCGCCGCGAGCGGCGCCAAGGGAATTGTCGCGGCTTTGGGCGAGGTCGCCGGCGGCGTGACACAGACGCGCTCTTCGGTGCAGACCATGCTGGCGGCGTCCGAGGAAGTCGAAACCGCGACCGAGAAGCTCCGCCGCGAGGTTGAAGAGTTTTTGGGGATGGTGGCGGCTTAAGCCGTTTGCTTTCATCGCGCGACGCGCACGCATATAAAGAGATCTACCGCCCGGCCGCATAACCCTGCATGCCGCGCGCGTTGGCGGCGGCGCGGCGGCGGCGGCCGTTGCGCGAAGCGGCCGTCAGCCGGCCCTCGGACCAGTCCGGGCCGACTTCGACGACGTGACCGCGACGCTTGAGTTCATCGACGGTTTTCTTTGGCACGCGGCCTTCGACCACCAGCACGCCCGGCCGCGCCGTGCGTGGCCAGAACGAGCTCGGGAAATGCTCGGAATGCCAGGCCGGCGCGTCGATGGATTCCTGCAGGTTCATGCCGGCGTGAACGTGGCGCATGAAGAACTGCGTGATCCACTGATCCTGCCCGTCCCCGCCGGGCGAGCCCCAGGCGAGGTAGGGCTCTCCGCCGCGCAGCGCCAAGGTCGGCGACAACGTGGTTCGCGGGCGTTTGCCGGGCGCAAGCGCCGCGGGATGGCCCTCTTCGAGCCAGAACATTTGCGCGCGCGTGCCGAGGCAAAAACCAAGCTCGGGGATGACCGGCGAGGAATGCAGCCAGCCACCCGACGGCGTCGCCGATATCATATTGCCGGCCTGGTCGACGATGTCGAAATGCACGGTGTCGCCGCGCATCGCGCCCATGCGGCCGACTGTCGGCTCGCCGGCGCCGGCCGCTGCGAGACCGGCCTCGCGGCGCAATTTCACCACGGCGCCGAAGCCGGCGATGGACCCCGGCCGCTGCTCAAGCGAAGCCGTGTCGGTGACAAGCTTGCGGCGCTCGGTGTTGTAAGCCTCCGACAACAGCGTCGCCATCGGCACTTCAACAAAATCCGGGTCGCCGTAGAACACTTCGCGGTCGGCGTAAGCGAGCTTGGAGCATTCGACGATGGCGTGAATGAAATCCGGTCCCACCGGATCGAGACCGTCGAGATCGAAACCCTTGAGCAGCGCAAGCTGCTGCAAGGTTACCGGACCTTGTCCCCACGGGCCGGTCTTGCATACCGTGCAGCCTTTATAATCGTAAGTCAGCGGCGCTTCGATATGCGGCGTCCAGCGCGCCATGTCGTCGGCGGTCAGCACGCCGCGATGCCGCTGGCCGCTGGTATCCATGATCTCCTGGGTGCGGCAGAAGCGGTCGATCGCCTCGGCGACAAAGCCGTGGCTCCAGGCTTTGCGCGCCCGCTCAATCTGCGCGATGCGATCGCCGCCGGCGCTCTCGGCTTCCTTGACGATGCGGCTATAAGTGGCCGCGAATGTTTTGTTGGTAAAGAGCGAGCCGGTTGGCGGCACGGCGTTGTTCGGCAGATAGACCGCCGCCGAGGTCGGCCAATGCTCGCGGAATAAATCTGCGACCGTGGCGATGGTGGCATGGGCACGTTCGAGCAGCGGATAGCCGTTCTGCGCATAACCGATCGCCGGCGCCAGCACCTCGGCAAGCGATAGGGTGCCGTAGTCGCGCAACAGCAGCATCCAGGTCTCGAAGGTGCCGGGCACGACGGCGGCGAGAAGCCCGGTGCCGGGAACGAGGTCGAGGCCCTCGCTGCGGTAATGCGCGATGGTGGCGCCCGCCGGGGCCACGCCTTGGCCGCAAATCACCTCCGGCTTGCCGCGCCGCTCGTCGTAGATAATGACCGGCACGTCGCCGCCCGGGCCGTTCAGATGCGGCTCCACCACCTGCAGCGTGAAGGCGGTGGCGACCGCGGCGTCGAACGCATTGCCGCCGCGCTCGAGGATGCCCATGCCGACCGCCGTCGCGATCCAGTGCGTCGTGGTCACCACCCCGAAAGTGCCCTCGATCTCCGGCCGCGTGGTGAAGGCATTAGGATTGATATTGGTCATAAACAGTCTCTTGCTGAGATCGGGCATAATCGGTCCGGGAGCTTGGGCGGCCATATTGCCCGCATGCCGGCAGGCGCTTAGACAATCTATCGGTCCGCAGGAAGCCCTGCTAGGGCGGGAAACATCGAAGTGCCGCGGGAAAATCTCAAAGTCGGACTGGCTGGGCTCGGTGCCGTGGGCCTTGACGTGGCACGCCGTCTTGAAGCCGGGATACCGGGCCTCAGGCTCGCGGCCGTCGCAGTGCGCGATCACGACAAGGCACGGCGCAACCTGCCGCGATCCGACGTCGAGATCGTAGCCCTGGATGTGCTGCAGCAATGGTGTGACGTGGTCGTCGAGTGTCTGCCGCCCAGCCTGTTTCGCGCCGTAGCCGAACCGGCAATCGCGTGGGAGCGGATTTTCATGCCGCTGTCCGTCGGCCAGCTTCTGGAGAATTGGGACCTCGTGGCGTACGCGAAGCAAACCGGCGCGCGTATCCTCGTTCCGACCGGCGCGCTCATCGGCCTCGATGCGGTGCGTGCCGCCGCCGAAGGCACCATCCATTCGGTCAAGATGGTTACGCGCAAGCCGCCGGATGGACTTGAAGGCGCGCCCTATCTGATCGAGCGCGGCATTTCGCTCAAAGATCTCAAAGAGCCGAAGAAGATTTTCGACGGCAGCGCCCGTGAAGGCGCGCGCGGCTTTCCCGCCAACGTCAACGTCGCCGCGGCGCTCAGCCTTGCCGGCATCGGTCCCGACAAGACGCGGCTCGAGATCTGGGCCGATCCGACGATCACACGCAACACTCACCGCATCGAGGTCGATGCCGACACCGCGCGATTCTCAATGACAATCGAAGGCGTGCCCTCGGAAAATCCGCGCACCGGCCGCATCGTGCCACTGAGCGCGATTGCGGCGCTGCGCGGGCTGGTTTCGGAGCTGAAGGTCGGAACCTGAGTGGTTCGAAACGACGAGCCGCGCATGGGACAATTTCATCAATTCGAGCGGCTTGGCGGCCCGAAATTTTTCGGCTCCCGTGTGACAGTTTAGCAGTTGTCATGCTGTGGGCGCATATCCATAATGCGCCAGTCGAATGCGGGCAAATGGCCGACCGACTTGCGGGGCCATGGAGCGTTTGGGCGTGAGCGTTTGACCGCATTAAAATAAGCCTGTTTTTCGAACCCGACCCCGCGTGATCCCGGCTGCTGCCGCAATGCGTGCTTCGAGCTCGGATCCAAGGGGGCGGACAAGGACGAGCGGTTCAGCCGCCGCGCCGATCAGCCTTGGTCAGGTCGCCGGGCGCAATTGGCGAATGCAAGCGCAGGGAGACGATAAAGACAAACAGCAGCATCAACCTAACCAACGGGAGGCATATGATGCGATCCGGAGGAAATAAACGCGATCGTTCCGTCACGCGACGGGACTTTTTGAAGACATCGACCGTCGTTGCCGGCGCTGCCGGCGTGGCGCCCGCGCTCGCGGCGCCGTTCATATCCACCGCGCTGGCCGACACCAAGTCGCTGTCGATCGTGCAATGGGCCCACTTCGTTCCGGACTACGACACTTGGTTCGACAAATTCGCCAAGGACTGGGGCGAGAAGAACAAGATCGCAGTCACGGTCGATCATATTCCGGTGCAGAACGTTCCCGCACGCGCGGCGGCAGAAGCGTCGGCTGGATCGGGGCACGATATTTTCGGGTTCAACGGCTCCGGCGGAGCCCATCTCTACCGCAAGTTTTTCCTCGACGTCTCCGATCTCGTAAAGGAGACCGAAAAGAAGTACGGTCAGGTCACCACCATCGGCAAGCAACTCGGCTACAACGCCGACGACGGCACCTGGTCGGCGTTCCCCGATTTCTACATCAACTTCCCGGGCATGTATCAAAAGAGCCTGTGGGACGGGATCGGGATGAAGCCCGATACATGGGACAATGTGCGTATCGGCGGCGCCAAGCTGAAGGCGCAAGGTCATCCAGTGGGCATCTCGCTCGGGCACAGCAACGATCCGAGCACGACATGGCGCGGCTTGTTGTGGAGCTATGGCGCGTCCATTCAGGATGAGGCCGGCAAGAAAATTGTCCTCAATAGCAAGGAGGCGGTTGAGGCGACCAAATACGTTGCCGCACTCTACAAGGAGGCGATGACGGGTGACGTGTTGTCATGGAACGACTCCAGCAACAACCAATACATCGCCTCGGGCGTAGCCTCGTACATCATCAACCCGATCTCCGCTTACCGCACGATCCAGACGTCCAACAAGAAGCTGGCCGACGACGTCTTCGTCATTGAGCCGCCGAAGGGCCCGGTGAAACAGATCATGGGCGCTGCGTCCGAATTTTACGGCATCTGGAAATTCGCCAAGAACAAGGACGCGGCGATCGCATTTTTGAAGTACTACCGCGATAACTGGCCGGAAGCCTTCAAGGCGAGCGAGGGCTACAACAACCCCTGCTTCGCCAATCTCGTGCCCAAGCCGATGCCGATCCTGTCCAACGATCCGACTTCGACCCCGCCCGACAAGCTGGCGATCCTGCAGGATTCGGACAAGTGGTCCGCGATTCCGGGCTATCCGGGGCCGGCCACGCCCGCGACGGACGAGATCTACTACGCCTTCGTCATCAACGACATGATGACGAAGGCAGCGACGGATCAATCAAGCGCCGAGGATGCGGTCAAATCGGCCGCGCAGCAATGCGAGATCATCATGAAGAAATGGGCCGGCAAGGCCTGATCGCGCGATCCCGGACCGCGCTCGTGCGCGGTCCGGCCACGCCGTCGGTCCCGGCTCTTGGTTAGGGGATTATGCGCAAGTCGGGCTCCGCCCGTGGGGATAGGCGGGGCGGACGCGCTCTCGCTGAGTATCTGGGAGGCTCAATGGCCGCAGTATCGACAAGGAACATCGTCAAGAAGTTTGGCGAGGTTTCCGCCGTCAACGGCATCAGCTTGGAGGTGCCTAACGGTGAATTCATGGTTCTGCTCGGCCCCTCGGGCTGTGGCAAGACGACGTTTCTGCGCATCATCTGCGGCCTCGAGCAGCAGACGAGCGGCGATCTTCTGATTGGCGGCAACGTCGTCAACGACATTCCACCGCGTGCCCGCGGCGTGGCCATGATGTTCCAGAGCTATGGCCTCTATCCGCACTTTACCGTGCGGCACAACATCGCTTTCCCACTGAAGACACAGGGCATTCGCGCAGCCGAGATCAACAAAAAAGTCGAATGGGCCTCGCAGCTGCTCGGCATCGGCCATTTGCTCGACCGCCGGCCGCGGCAGCTCTCCGGCGGCGAGCGCCAGCGGGTGGCGCTCGCGCGTGCGCTGGTGCGCGAGCCCACCGCGCTGCTGCTCGACGAACCGCTTTCTAATCTCGACGCCAAATTGCGCACCTCCGCCCGCCAGGAGATCAAGCAGTTCCAACAACGGGTCGGCGTCACCACCATCTACGTGACCCACGATCAGGTGGAAGCCATGGGCATGGGCGACCGCATCGCGGTGATCGACCACGGTCGGGTGCGCCAGGTGGGAACGCCGTTGGAAATCTACGACGACCCCGCCGATCGCTTCGTCGCCACCTTCGTCGGCGCCCCGCCGATGAATATTGTCGCACGCAATGGCGGTTTCCTCGGATTCCGGCCGGAAAATTTCCTGCCCAAGGACATGATCAAGGACGCGGCTATCACGGAATTAAAATTCCGCGTCGACCGTTCCGAATATCTCGGCTCTGAGCGAATCGTCTACGGCGTGCTGGAAGGTTTTGATCCGAAGCAGGTGGTCACAGCAAAACTTCCTCCGGCCCACGTCGCCGACGAATGGATTCGGCCGGGCGAGTGGCATCCCTTCGCGGTGCGCGACAGTGCGCTCCGCCATTTCGACACCGACGGCAATCGGACGAGTTGTCACTAGAGGACATTTTCGCCAATGGTCGCATTCGCCGATTCGGTGCCGAGACCAGCCGCGCGCCTTAGATTCATGCTGGACCGGCGCGAGGTGTTCGGAGCGATCATGGTCGCTCCGGCAATCCTCTATGTGCTGTTGCTGGTCGGCGTGCCGTTTCTGATGGCGGTGTATTATTCGCTCAGCGCCTACACGATCTACGATCCCTCGTGGCGCTTCGTCGGCCTGTCGAATTTCGCCGACGTCATCGAGAATCCCGCGTTCCGGCAGACCCTTTATAACACCTTCGTCTTTACCTTCGGATCGCAGATCCTCGGCCTCATCCTCGGCAAGTTCGGCGCGCTCCTCCTGCTGCGCCCGTTCCCCGGCCGCAAGCTGGTGCGGGCGCTGATCATATTGCCGTGGGTGGTGCCGATCGCGCTGGCGACGGTAGCCTGGGAATGGATGTTCGATTCGCTTTACAGCGTCATCAACTGGACGTTGATCGCGCTCGGCATCGTCACCCGCTCGGACGCGCCGAACTGGCTCGGCAACCCGCACCTGGCAATGCTGTCGGTGATCGTCGTCAATGCTTGGCGTTTCTTCCCGTTCGCGATCGTCATCTTCCTCGCCGGCATCACGGCGGTGCCGCAGGACGTGCTCGATGCGGCGACCGTCGACGGCGCCGGATTCTGGCGGCGCAACTACCAGATCATCATGCCGATGATTCTGCCGATCGTGGCGGTCGGCCTGATCTTCGGCATCGTGTTTACTTTTACCGACCTATCCATCGTCTTTCTGATGACCATGGGCGGCCCGGTGGGTGCAACCTCGGTGCTGGGTTTCGCGGGTTTTCAGACTGGCATCAATTCCGGCGACGTGTCGCACGGCGCCGCCATTTCGCTGTTCATGCTGCCGGTGCTGCTCGTCGTAGTCGTGGCGATGTTGCGCTTCATCCGGCGGCGGGAGATCTGACATGCCGCGCGCGACCGTCGCCAAAGCCCTGCAAGAGACGTCGTTCTACGGCGCGGTCGCGTTTTTCCTGATTCTGGCGGCGTTCCCATTTTATTGGATGGTGATCACCTCGTTCAAGACGAACGGCGACCTCTACAATGTCAGTCACATTCCGTTCTGGTTCAACGATCCGCCGACGCTCGATCACTTCCGGTATCTGTTCGAAAAAACCTTGTTCACGACCTGGCTGTTGAATTCTTTGATCATCGGCGTCTGCGTCACCGCCATCACGCTCGTCACCGCGCTGCCCGCGGGCTACAGCCTTGCACGCATGGCCGGTCGCAACGGCGAGGCGCTCGGCATCGGCATCTTCCTCACCTATCTGGTGCCACCGACGCTCCTATTCCTGCCGTTGTCGCGGGTGATCGCCGGGCTGGGTTTGCAAAACTCGATGTGGGCGCTGGTCGTCATTTATCCGACCTTCACCATCCCGTTCTGCACCTGGCTCTTGATGGGATTTTTCAAGGCGCTGCCGGTCGAGATCGAAGAGGCGGCGATCGTCGATGGCTGCAGTCTGTTCGGCGCCTTCATCAAGATGGCGATCCCGCTGTCGCTGCCGGGCATCCTGACGGTGGTGATTTTCACCTTTACGCTGACTTTGCAGGAGTTCGTCTACGCGCTGACGTTCATATCCGCATCCGATCAAAAGCCGATCACGCTTGGCGTGGCGACCGACCTTATCCGCGGCGACATCTTCTACTGGGGCGAGATCATGGCCGGCGCCTTGATCGCCAGCGTTCCGGTAGCGATCGCCTATAACCTTTTCCTTGACCGGTTCATCAGCGGCATTACCGGCGGCGCCGTCAAATAAGCCGGGGGTGGGATCGTCCGGCGTCCCGACTTCGGGTTAAGCCCGACGATCTCCGAGCCGAACCCGCGTAGAACTTCGATCGGAGCCTAGCTCGACCCGGCCGGCGAGGGCGTGAATTTCAGCGCCACGCCGTTCATGCAGTAGCGCAGCCCGGTCGGTTTGGGCCCGTCGGTGAAGACGTGGCCGAGATGGCCGCCGCAGCGGTGACACGACACGGCGGTCCGCGCCATGCCGAAGGAACGATCCTCGGTTTCGTCGACCGCGTTAGGCAGCGGCGCCCAAAAGCTTGGCCAGCCGGTGCCGCTTTCGAATTTCGTCTTCGACGAATAAAGCGGCAGGTCGCAGCCGGCGCAGCTGAAGGTGCCGGCGCGATGCTCTTCGAGCAGCGCGCTGGTAAAGGGCAGCTCGGTGCCTTCCTTCCGCAAAATATTGTATTGCGCAGGCGTCAACAACTTGTGCCACTCCGCATCGGTGTGGCTGACCTCGTAAGGGTGGGTGACGGCGGTCGCCGCATGCGGCCGCGCCAAACGGAAAGCGGCGAGCCCCAATCCGGCAGCGCCGGCGTAGAGCATGTGTCTGCGCGTAAACATATCTCGTTCCTCCCGACCGCGCCCGCCGCCCCGCAGCCTGGCGCGAATAAGCCGATTCCAATATTCGATGCCAATATACGGCAGTTCGATCCAAAAATGTTCACCTTGCGCCTGATTTGATGACGCCGCAGCTAAAGCTCACATAGAGTTGATGCGGCGACACCGGCAAAATGAAGGCGCCTTTCGGCCTTCGGCTTGGGGCTCTATGGTGCGGGCAAGAAAAATCAGGGGGATCGCGTGGCGTCTGCCGTCGAAATCAAAATATTGAGCACCACCGCCATGAAAATGGTGTTCGAGGAATTGGCGCCGCGATTCGAGCGGGAAACCGGCAATCGCCTTGCCGTCAGCCTTGGACCCTCGCTGGTGCTGGAGAAACGCCTGCTTGACGGCGAGCGCGTCGACGTTGCCATCGTCACCGGCCCCGGCGCCAAGGAACTGGTCGAGCGCGGCAAAATCGTTGCCGGAAGCCTGGTCGATCTGGCGCGCTCGCTGATCGGGGTGGCAGTGCCGAAAGGCGCGCCACGGCCGGATCTGTCCTCGGCCGCAGCCTTCAGGCAAGCTTTGTTGGCGGCAAAATCCATTGCGCTGTCGAAGCCGGTCGGCGGCGGCGCCAGCGGTGCGCATATGGCCAAAGTGTTCGAAGAGCTTGGCATCACCGCAGCGATGCAAGCCAAAGCCAAATACGGCGCCGGCGGCGCCGCCGGACTTGCCGGCCTCGTCGTCCTGCACGGCGAAGCCGACATCGGCATTCAACAGATGGCGGAGCTCATCGCGGTTGACGGCATCGACGTGGTCGGCCCGCTGCCCGCCGATATTCAGAGCGCCACCATGTTCACCGCCGGGATATCGGCGAACGCCAGCCACCCCGATGCGGCCCGCGCCGCGATCGGTTTCTTCACCACGCCGGCCGCCAAGAGCGTGATCAAGGCGAAAGGCCTGGAGCCGGCCTAATGTTCTGGTCCTTCCCGATACGCCCCTATTGAGAGGCGGCTAGGTCCGTTGCCGCGACCCGGTCATGCGACACATAACCGAGGCCGGCGAGAGCCACTGCGGCGCATGCGAGCGGTACCGCGGCGATCAGGAACAGGCTGCGCATGTCCCACTGTTGCGTGATTAGGATGCCGCCCACGACCGGCCCCACGATCGAGCCGACCCGGCCGATGCCGTAGGCCCAACCGACGCCGGTCGCGCGCATCGCGGTTGGATAGAGACTCGCCGCGAGCGCGTTGCCGCACACCTGCGTTCCGACCGTACAGGCGCCGGCGAGCGCAAGCATCGCCATCAGCAGCGGCGGTGAAAACGTCACCAGCCCGACGGCACCGACGAACAGCGCCGCAAACACATAGGCGGTGCCGATGACGACGAAATTGCCGAACTTGTCCATCATGCGCCCTAACACCACACCGCCGATGATCCCGCCAAGATTGAAAACGACCGCGCCAAGGATGGCGCGTTCGATTGGAAGCCCGGTTTGCCTGATCAGCGGAGGCAGCCAGTTGAACATAAAGAACAGCACCAGGAAATTCATGAAAAACGGTATCCAGAGAAGAATGGTGACGGCGGCGCGGCCCTCGTTGAATAGCTTTTTGACGGCAAAGCCATGGACGCCGCCTTCCTCCGTAAGGACGAAGCGGTCATCTGCCGAGAATGGAATCCCGGGCGCGATGCGGCCGAGTATCGAGGCGATCGCTTGGGGTTTGTCGCCGCGCTTGACCATGAAGCGGATCGATTCCGGCAGCGCCAGCAAAAGCACGGCGGCAAGGGCGAGCGGCGTCAACCCGCTCAGGTAATAGACCGACTGCCAACCGTACGCCGGTATCAGCTTGGCGCTGACCGCGCCGCCGACGACCGCGCCGAGCGGCCAGCTTGCGGTGACAACCGTTATCAGCATCGCGCGCGTGCGTTGCGGCGCGTATTCGCATGCCAGCGGAACGAGGTTCGGCACCGCCGCGCCGACACCGATGCCGGTCAGGAAGCGCAAAACGGCGAGCGCGCCGAATGATTGGACCCATACCGTAGCGAGACTGAACAGTCCGAAAATCAGCGTGGCCAGGATGATCTGATAGCGGCGTCCGAAACGGTCGGCGAACGGCGGCAAGATGATCGCGCCAAGAGCAAGGCCGGCGGTGCCGGCCCCGAAGATCGGGCCGAACGCCGTCACCGGCATTTTGAACTCATCGGCCATTGCCGCGGCGGTGAAAGCGATCGCCTGCGCGTCGAAGCCGTCCAGCAAGGCAACGAGGCCGCAAAGGACGAAAATCAGGATCTGAAAGCGGCTCAGCGGCGCGCTGTCTATGACTTCGCCCGCATCGACGACACGCCCCGGCATGATGCCCCCCCTCTGTCTGCCTCCGTGCATCGCCCGCACGGCGTTTGCCGGTGCTCACTTTGCTATGTGCGCTTACGGCACGCGATCCAGCCTATAGACACCACCGCCGAAGACAACCTCGCGGGCGTCATGCGGGCATGCGCGATGCATGCTATGACGGCAGTGCCGAAGGCCACGAGATCAAAAGGTGCTGCAATTCCGCTCAAGCTGCACATCGCAACCGGAGATTATGATCGCACGCGCGCGCTCGCCGACGGCAGCGTGCGCCCGGAAGGAATCGAGCTCCGCCATGAGGCGCTGTTCGCGGCGGACATATTCAAGCGTCTGCTCCAGCACGGCGAATTTGACGCTTCGGAAATGGGACTGACATTCTATCTCGGCACGCTCGATTTCGACGATCCACCGTTCATCGCCATTCCGGTTTTTCCGGTGCGGCTCTTCCGCCATTCGGCGGTGTTCGTAAATCGCAACAGCGGCATCGCGGCGCCGGGCGATCTTGCGGGCAAGACGGTCGGCGAAATGTTCTTTTACGGCACCGACGTCGGCGTCTGGATCAAGGGCATTTTCGGCGACGAATTCAAAGTGCCTTCCGCATCGCTTCGTTATGTCGTCGGCGGCGTCGACCGCTATGAACCCAAATGGGACTGGTTGCCGTTTCGGCCGGACTCGCCGGCGCACGTCCACGTCGAGCAACTGGATGAGGGGCAAACTCTCAACGCCAAGCTTCAATCGGGCGAAATCGACGCGCTGATCTCGGCCTTGGTGCCATCATGTTTCCTCAACCGCTCGCCCGGCATCGGGCGTCTCTTCGACAATTACGAAACGGTCGAGCGCGACTATTTCGCCCGCAGCGGAATTTTTCCGATCATGCACACGGTCGTCATTCGCCGGGCGATTTACCGGCAACATCCCTGGGTGGCGCGGGCGCTGTTGGAGGCTTTCCGCGCGGCCAAGAAGAAGGCCGAGCACATTTATGCGGCGGGGATGCCGTTCATGAACACCGGCATCACCATTCCGTGGCTGACGGCGCACCTTGAGGAGAATCGGCGGCTGCTTGGCGAGGATCCGTGGCCTTACGGCGTTGCCGCCAATAGGAAAACGCTCGATACCTTTCTGCGTTATCACCACGAGCAGGGGCTCAGTAAACGCCGCTACGCTGTCGACGAGATATTCGCGCCGGAAACGCTGGCAGATTAGGGCATAGCCCTTTCCCTACCGCGCCTTGCCCTTCAGCACGTCCGGGTTGACCACGTTGATCGGCGCTCCGGCCGCATAGGCGTTGATCTGGTCGAATATGTCGACGAATTGCGTCTCGTATTCGTCGCTCGTCACGTAGCCGATATGCGGCGTGCAGACGACGTTGCTCATCGTCAGCAACGGATGCTGCGGATCGGGCACCGGCTCTTCTTCAAAAACATCGACCGCGGCCATGCCGGGCCGCCCCGCGCGCAACGCGGCGACCAGCGCGCCAGGCGCGATCAGCGGCGCCCGGCTGGTGTTGACCAGAAGCGCCGAAGGCTTCATCAGCGCCAGGTCGGCCGCGCTCACGATGTGGCGCGTCGCCGGCACCAGCCGCATGTGCAAGGAGATGACGTCGCACGTGGCGAAGAACTGCTCCTTGTTCGGCGCTGTCGCGTAACCGTCGGCGCGGGCTTTTTCGAGCGTGTCCGGGCGCGCCCACACCAGAATGTTCATGCCGAACGCGCGGCCGTAGCCGGCGACCACGCTGCCGATGCGGCCGTAGCCGTAAATGCCGAGCGTCTTGCCGCGCAGCGTCGAGCCGACACCGACCTGCCATTGCCCGGCCTTCAGTGCCGCGACGTGCTGCGGAATGAGCCGCAGCGAATCCAGGATCAGCCCGAAGGTCAATTCCGCCGCGGCGTAAGACGGCGTGCCGGGATGCTGGCTCGACGAGACGACGATGCCGAGCCGCGTGCAGGCCTCGATGTCGATATGCGGATAGACGCTGCGCTGACTGATGAGTTTCAGTTTGGGCAGCCTCCCAAGCAGCGGCGCCCGGATTTGCGTGCGCTCGCGGAACAGCACGAGGACTTCAGCGTCCTTCAGACGCTCAGCGAGACCATCCGAGTCCTGCACGTGATCGGTCCACACCGTGACGTCGTGGCCGTCGAGCTTTGCGAAACACGGCAGCGTGCGCAGCGTGTCGAAATAGTCGTCGAGGATGGAGATTCTCATGAGGCTACTTTTGCTCTAGCTCGCCGCGGTCAGCAGCCGCCGGCGCAGGCCGGGAAACCGCGCATAATCGTGGTCCATCGTGATCCATTCGCAACCCCATTCGATGGCAAGCGCGGCATACCAGGCGTCGGTGGCCGTCGTGCCGCGCGTGTTGGTCTCGATGCACAGCCGTTTGAAGATTTCCCAGTGCCGTTCGCCGGGCTCGACAATCTGGCAGTGCGGCTGCGCGAGCAGATCTTCACAGAAGCCGAATGCGGCCGCCAGTGAACTTGGATTGGGATAGGACCGCGGATTGGTGGTGACGCGGACAACTGCGGCCAAAGCGAGTGGCGACAATCCAAAGCGCCCCTCACCCTTTACGACGCCGTCGAGCCATTCCCGGCACACCGGATATTGCGGGACGTCCTTGCGAAAGGCGTAAATAAGGACGTTAACGTCCGGCAAAATCATTTGAAGCCGTTTTTCAGACGCTCGATGTATTCGAGGTCTTCCATCTCCTGAAGCGCCGCGGAATTGGAAATATCAATGCCCGGAAAAGGAGGCCCGCTGGCATCGCTATGGCGCGGCAAGATACGTTTCGATTTGGCTTTCTTTCGCATGTCGCTGACCACAAGCCGCAGGCCCTCCTCAATCAGCGACGTGAGCGTGCGCTCCTCGGCCAACGCTTTGCGCTTGGCACGGGCGAGCAACTCCTTGGGCAGTCTCACGGTGGTTCGCTCGATCATATGTCAAGACATATCGATTGTATGTCAATATGTCAACGACAGCAGGCATGATGTCAGGCGACAAGAAACCGTGCCGGGTCAGAGCACCACTTCGTTATTCCTCCGGTTTGCACGCGATCTCAGCCAAAAGAAAACCGGGCCCTTGCGGGCCCGGTTTAGTTCGTCGGCGTGGGGGCGCCGACGACACCTTCCAGAGGGGAACAACTGCCAGCATCGCGACTGCCTATCTGGGAGGATTAGCAGCAATCGCGCGCTGTGCAGCAACACAGTCAGTATGCGATTCGCGCGCCGACGCTACAACGCGACGCTTCACATGACAGCCATGCGGTATAGGCAAGTTGCGGCGTTTTCGCGCAGCTAGCGTCATTGCGAGGAGCGAAAGCGACAAAGCAATCCAGCCTTCCGCGCCACAACGGCTGGATTGCTTCGCTCCGCTCGCAATGACGCTCCGCGCTAGAAATTCCAGCGCTGCGCGTTGGCGACCAGGAAGTCGCGAAACGCCTGGACGCGGGCCACGGCCTTAAGCTCTTCGGGATAAACGAAATAGGCGTCGAGCGCGATCGCTTCGGCATCGCCGAAAAGTTGCACGAGGCCGTCCTCGACCAGATAGTCGGGCAACATGGCGATGCCGAGTCCGCGCTGGCAGGCTCGCAAAATGCCGAGAATATTGTTGATGACAAGATGCGGCTGCCGCGGCCCTTTGCCGTCGCGCGCCACCTCGATCAGCCAGCGCGACGGCTGCAGGTATGACGGTACGTTGCCGCCGAGCACCAGCGCCCGGTGGGTGTCGAGATCTTCGAAAGTGCGCGGTGTGCCGAACTTTTTGAGATATTCGGGCGAGGCATAGACGTGAAAATGCACCGAAAACAGCTTGCGCTGGATGAGGTCGGGCTGGGTCGGCTGGCGCAGCCGGATGGCGACGTCGGCCTCGCGCATGGCGAGGTCGAGCTCCTCGTCGGTGGTGAGAAGCGTGATATGCACCTCGGAATACAGATCGAGGAATTCGCCGAGCCGCGGCGTCAGCCAGTGCACGCCGATGCCCGGCGTCGTGGTGACGCGCAGATCGCCGTTCGGCCGCTCGCGCGAATCGGTCAGCTTGGCGCGCGCGGCTTCGAGCTTCATGAAGACTTCGTGCGCGGTGCGATACAGAAGCTCGCCCTGCTCGGTCAGGATCAGTCCGCGGGCGTGGCGGTGAAACAGCGACACCGACAGCTCCTGTTCGAGCGCGCTCACCTGCCGCGACACCGCCGATTGCGACAGCCCGAGCTGCTCGCCGGCATGGGTGAAGCTGCCGGCCTCGGCGGCGGCATGAAATACTTTTAGCTTATCCCAATCCATTGTTAGCACTTTCTGCTCTCCACGAACGCGGGAGAGGTAAAATCATTCCGCCGCGGCGCGATACGAAGCGTGCGCTTGCGCGGCGAGGAAACGTTCGGCTTCGAGCGCCGCCATGCAGCCGAGCCCGGCAGCCGTCACCGCCTGCCGATAGACCTCGTCGGCGACATCGCCGGCGGCGAACAGGCCCGGCACCGAGGTCGCGGTCGAATGCGGCGCGGTTTCGATATAGCCGGAGGGCTTCATCTTGACTTGGCCGGCAACGAGCTCGGTCGCCGGCGCGTGGCCGATGGCGATGAAAATCCCGTCGACCGCGCGCTCGCTCACCGCACCGGTCTTGAGATTTTTCAGCCGCGCATGGCTGACCTTGAGCGGATCGCTGGTGCCGCCGACGTCGTCAAGCACGCTGTCCCAGACCACGTCGATCTTGGGATGTTTGAATAGCCGGTCCTGAAGGATTTTTTCGGCGCGCAGGCTGTCGCGCCGATGCACCAGCGTGACCTTGGCGGCGAAATTGGTGAGAAACAGCGCCTCCTCGACCGCGGTATTGCCGCCGCCGATCACCAGCACCTGCTTGCCGCGATAGAAAAATCCATCGCAGGTGGCGCAGGCGGAGATGCCATAGCCGCGGAATTTCTGCTCGCAGGGCAGATCGAGCCAGCGCGCCTGCGCGCCGGTCGCCAGAATCAGCGCCTCGGCGAAATAGACATCGCCTGAATCGCAGTCGAGCCGAAACGGCCGGCGCGCCAGATCGATTTTGCTCACATGGTCAGCGACGAGCCTGGTGCCGACATGAGCGGCCTGCTTCTGCATCTGCTCCATGAGCCAGGGGCCCTGGATCACGTCGGCATAGCCGGGATAATTTTCGACGTCGGTGGTGACGGTGAGCTGGCCGCCGGGCGCCATGCCCTGGATCAGGATCGGATCAAGCATCGCGCGGGCGGCATAGATTCCCGCCGTGTAGCCCGCCGGCCCGGAGCCGACGATCACGACCTTGGCGTGAGTGGTGTTCGACACCGGTCCATCTCGATCGTTGCGGCAGGTGCGAATCGATCCTGCCCGGGTGCCCCGCGAAGCCGGGTGCTGGGCTTCGCCGGCCGGAAATGCCCCCAAACCCTAGGCATTCAGCCGGGTTTGGCCAGACGCCCAGCCATTTCGAGGCAATGTAGGGACTCTCAGGAGCTATGCAAGACACGCAACCCCCATACACACAGGGGGGATTTCGTCATGCGTCGACGGAGGTCGGAAATCGCGCGCGGAGCGAATGGCAAACAGCAAGACGGCTCGCCACCCGCTATTTCGCGGTTATTTCCACTCGACCTTCATCACCTCATAGGCCTTGGCGCCGCCGGGGGTTACCACCTCGACCTGGGCGCCCTTTTTCTTGCCGACCAAAGCGCGTGCCAGCGGCGAGGTGATGGAAATCTTGCCCTTCTTGGCGTCGGCTTCCGGCTCGCCCACGATCTGCCATACCGCTTTTTTCTCGGTGTCTTCGTCGACCAGCGTCACGGTGGCGCCAAACGTAATGGTCTCTCCGGAAAGCTTCGAAACGTCGATGACTTCAGCGCGCGCGAGCTTATCCTCCAGCTCGGCGATGCGGCCCTCGTTCAAAGATTGGGATTCCTTGGCCGCATGATATTCGGCGTTCTCTGACAGGTCGCCATGGGTGCGCGCGTCGGTGATCTGCTGAATGATCCGCGGCCGCTCGGTCTGCTGGCAGTGCTTGAGCTCGGACTCGAGTGCCGAGTAGCCCTCTGCCGTCATCGGAATCTTATCCATCGGTCTCAAACCTCCAGTGCCGCAGAGTCAAAAATTTGATCGCGGGCCGAAGCACCTCCGGCCTACGATCAAAACCCTGGCTCTACACGTACCGTCGCTGCGGCCGCCCCGACGCTTGATCAAACTCGGCCCCGAAATAGCTTTGCAGCGCACACACCTCGAGGTCGCCCCCGAGATAGGCCCTGATGCCCTGCGCTGCGGCGACGGCCCCTGAGAGAGTGGTGTAGTACGGCACTTTATGCAAGAGGGCTGCGCGCCGGAGCGAGCGGCTATCGGCCAGCGCCGTCGCCCCTTCGGTGGTATTGAAAACCAGCTGAACGTCGCCGTTTTTGATGGCGTCGACAATGTGCGGCCGGCCTTCGGCGACCTTGTTGATCTTGTCCGCCGCCACGCCCTGCTCGGCGAGGTAACGTTGAGTGCCCGACGTAGCCAGGACCTTAAAGCCGAGCCCGGCCAGGAGCCGCACGGTATCCAGAATGCGCGGCTTGTCGGCATCCTTGACCGAAACGAACACAGTCCCGCTCTTCGGCACCCGCGTGCCGCCGCCGAGCTGGCTTTTGGCGAAGGCGATATTGAAGTCGCGGTCGAGGCCCATCACCTCGCCGGTCGACTTCATCTCCGGGCCGAGCACGGTGTCGACCTTGTCACCGAAACGCGCGAACGGAAACACCGCTTCCTTGACGCCGACATGCCCGGCGGCGCCCGGCGCGAAACTCTGCGGCTTGAGCTTAAAGCTCGCAAGCGTTTCGCCGGCCATGATGCGGGCCGCGATCTTGGCGGCCGGAACACCGGTCACCTTGGCGACGAAGGGCACCGTGCGCGACGCGCGCGGATTGACCTCGAGCACGTAAATGTCGCCATCCTTGATGGCGTATTGCACGTTCATCAGGCCGCCGACCTTGAGCGCCAGCGCCAGCGCGCGGGTTTGCCGGTCGAGCTCGGCGATCACTTTGGCCGAAAGATTATGCGGCGGCAGCGAGCAGGCGGAATCGCCGGAATGAATGCCGGCCTCCTCAATGTGCTCCATGATGCCGGCGATGTAGCTGTCTTTGCCGTCGGCCAGGCAATCGACATCGACCTCGACGGCGTCGGTGAGGTAGCGGTCGATCAGGAGCGGCCGCTTTTCCGAAACAGCGAATTCCGACGGACGGTCGAGATCGGCGGCGAGCCGCGTGACGTAGCGCGCCAGGTGGTTGGTATCGTGCACGATCTCCATGGCGCGTCCGCCCAGCACGTAGGACGGCCGGATCACGATCGGATAGCCGATCGCTTCGGCGATCGCCTTGGCCTTTTCCGGTGAGGTGGCGATGCCGCTTTTTGGCTGCCGCAGCTGCAGGCGGTCGAGCAGATGCTTGAAGCGGTCGCGATCTTCGGCGAGATCGATGGCGTCCGGTGAAGTGCCGAGGATCGGCACCTGCGCCTTGGCCAACGACTCGGCGAGCTTGAGCGGCGTTTGGCCGCCGAACTGCACGATGACGCCGTGCAGCGTGCCGTTGCGCCGTTCGGTGTCGATGATCTCGATCACGTCCTCGGCGGTGAGCGGCTCGAAATAGAGCCGGTCGGAGGTATCGTAATCGGTCGACACCGTCTCCGGATTGCAATTGATCATGATGGTTTCGTAGCCCGCGTCCTTGAGCGCAAAGCAGGCGTGGCAGCAGCAATAATCGAATTCGATGCCCTGCCCGATCCGGTTCGGGCCACCGCCGAGGATGACGACTTTCTTCTTGTCCGACGGTGCCGCCTCGTCGCTCGCGTGACCGTTGAACGGCGTCTCGTAGGTCGAATACATATAGGCGGTGGGCGAAGCGAATTCGGCGGCGCAGGTATCGATGCGCTTGAACACCGGCCGCACATTAAGTTCTCGGCGGCGCTGCGCGACCTCGTCCGCGGCAAGTCCGGTGAGCCGGCCGAGCCGCACGTCGGAAAAACCCATGGCTTTGAGCCGGCGCAGCGCTGGCGCGGTCTCCGGCAGGCCTTTCTCCCGGATCTCGGCTTCCATTTCGATGATGGCGCGGATTTGCGCCAAGAACCACGGATCGATCCGGCACGCGGTATGGATATCCTCATCGCTCATGCCGAGCCGCATCGCTTGCGCCACTTTGAGGAGGCCGTCGGGCGACGGCGTGCCAAGCGCGGCGCGAATGGCGTTCTTGTCGTCGCCTTCGCCGAGACCCGGAATTGCGATCTCGTCGAGGCCGGTAAGCCCGGTTTCTAGCGAGCGCAACGCTTTCTGCAGGCTCTCGGCGAAAGTGCGGCCGATGGCCATCGCCTCGCCGACCGATTTCATCGAGGTGGTCAGCACCGGCTCGGCACCGGGAAATTTCTCGAAGGCAAAGCGCGGGATCTTGGTGACGATGTAGTCGATGGTCGGCTCGAACGAGGCCGGCGTGGCGCCGCCGGTGATGTCGTTGGCGATTTCGTCGAGCGTGTAACCGACCGCGAGCTTGGCCGCGACCTTGGCGATGGGAAAGCCGGTCGCCTTCGAAGCGAGCGCCGATGAGCGCGACACGCGTGGATTCATCTCGATCACGACCAGCCGGCCGTCCGCCGGGTTGACGGCGAACTGCACGTTCGAGCCGCCAGTCTCCACCCCGATCTCGCGCAGCACCGCAATCGAGGCGTCGCGCATGATCTGATATTCCTTGTCGGTCAGCGTCAGCGCCGGGGCGATGGTGATGGAATCGCCGGTATGCACGCCCATCGGATCGACGTTTTCGATGGAGCAGACGATGATGCAATTATCATTCTTATCGCGCACCACCTCCATCTCGTACTCTTTCCAGCCGAGCACGGATTCTTCGATCAGCACTTCGCTGGTCGGCGACGCGTCGATGCCGCCCTCGACGATCTCGATGAATTCGGCCTTGTTATAGGCGATGCCGCCGCCGGTGCCGCCGAGCGTGAACGACGGCCGGATGATGGCCGGCAACCCGATATCCTCAAGCGCTTCGAGCGCCTGGATCAGCGTCTTGATCTGATGCGAGCGCGGCGTCGCCAACCCGATCTTGGTCATCGCCTCGCGGAACAGCTTGCGGTCCTCGGCCTTGTCGATGGCGTCGGCGGTGGCGCCGATCATCGTCACGTCGAATTTTTCCAGCACGCCCATTTTGCGGAGCGACAGCGCGGTATTGAGCGCGGTCTGCCCACCCATGGTCGGCAACAGCGCAAAGCCGCCAGGAACGGCGTAGCGCTCTTTCTCGATGATCTTGGCGACGATCTCGGGCGTGATCGGCTCGATATAGGTCGCGTCGGCCAAATCCGGATCGGTCATGATCGTCGCCGGATTGGAATTGACCAGGACGACCCGGTAGCCCTCGTCCTTGAGGGCCTTACACGCTTGGGTGCCGGAATAGTCGAACTCGCAGGCCTGACCGATGACGATCGGACCCGCGCCAATGATCAGGATCGAGGAGATGTCGGTCCGTTTAGGCATCGCTTCCGTATCTAGGCATTAAACCGCCGGGCACAAAAAAAGGGCGCGCTAGTCGCGCGTCCTTCGGGCCGGCGCCGGGGCTCGGCCCCGCGCGAGGGGGTCTTAGACCAGATTCGCCGCCATGGGAAGGCTGAGCCATATCGGTCAGCAGGCACATCCCCTGCCTCTTGCATTCAAAGGCAAAGTGCCGCACGCAGTCGAAAAATCGGGCTCAATCAATCAGCGGAGGATCGCGTGCCGGCGTCAATGCAGGGCGAACTGCAGCCCACCGTTTATCGCTTCAAGTTCGGCAGCTTCGAGGTCGCCAATATCCTCGACGGCAAGGTGATCCGCGAGGGCCTGCATCCGGGCTTCGGCCCGGAGCACAGCGCCGAGGAGGCGCAAAGCCTTTGTCAAAGGAACGGCATCGAAGCCAACCGCTATGTGCATCCGTTCATTCCGACCGTCGTCAACACCGACAAAGCGCTCGTCGTGTTCGACACCGGCAACGGGGCGCTGTCGCGCGACTATCCGCAATTGCGCGCCCGGTTGTCGGAAGGCCGGCTGGTCGAAGGCTTGGCTGTGGCCGGTTACAAGCCTACCGACGTCGACATTGTGGTGATCACGCACGGTCATCCCGACCATATCGGCGGGCTGATGGACGGCGGCAAGCCGGTTTTCCCCAATGCGCGCTATGTCTTCGGCGCCGCCGAGTTCGATTTCTGGAAGCGCGGCGAAAATGTGCGCGAGGCGCGCAAATTCAATCTGCAACTCTTCCAGAAGCTCGCGTTGCCGCTGGCGGACCGATCGCGCTTCATCAAGCCGGGCGACGACGTGGCGCCCGGCATCCGCGCCGTCGACGTGGCGGGCCATTCGCCCGGTATGCTCGCTTATCATATCGAGAGTGAGGGCAAGCGTTTGCTGATCTGGGCCGACACTTGCGTCCACTATGTCATGGCGATCCAGCGCCCGGACTGGCATCTCGATGTCGACGACGACAAAGACAAGGCGGTGGCGACGCGAAAGCGCATCCTCGAAATGGCCGCGGCCGAAAGGCTGTTTGTCACCGGCTACCACATGCCGTTTCCCGGCATCGGCACGATCGAAAAGGCCGCAGATGGCTATCGTTGGCTGCCGGTCAGCTACCAGCTAAGCTTGTAGGCTTGCGGCCGGTCCCGCGCTTTCCGCATGAGCGAGGCCTTCGAGGTCCTGGGAGGAAAAAGCCATGAGGCTACGGCGTCGACAATTCCTGCATCTCGCGGCCGGCGCGCTCGCGCTTCCGGCCGTCTCGCGTGCCGCTTTCGCGCTCGATTATCCGACCCGTCCGGTGCGCATCCTGGTCGGTTTTCCGCCCGGCGCCGCCACCGACATCGTCGCCCGGCTGCTTGCACAATCGCTCTCGGAACGGCTCGGCCAGCAATTCATCGTCGAGAACAAGCCGGGCGCGGCCAGCAATCTCGCCGCCGAAACGGTCGCGCGCAGCGCGCCCGACGGCTACACGCTTCTCGCCATGACCGTCACCAATGCGGTCAACACCACGCTTTATGAAAAAACCGCCGACTTCAGTTTCATGAACGACATCGTGCCGGTCGCCAGCACGATCCAGTCGGCCAATGTGCTGGAGGTCAACCCGGACGTCCCGGCCAAGACGGTTCCCGAGTTCATTGCCTACGCCAAGGCCAATCCCGGCAAGCTCAATTATGCGTCGTTCGGCACCGGCACTGCGCCCAACATGGCGGCCGAGCTGTTCAAGATGATGACCGGCACCAATCTGGTGCACGTGCCCTATCATTCGAGCTTCATGCCCGATCTGCTCAGCGGGCAAGTGCAAGTCGCGTTTCTGCCGATACCGCTCACCATAGGTTACATACGGGCCGGCAAGGTCCGCGCCTTGGCGGTCACGAGCGCGACCCCGTCAGACGCGCTGCCCGGCATTCCTACCGTGGCGCAAACCGTGCCGGGCTACGAGGCCAATATCTGGCACGGCATCGGCACGCCGAAAGGCACGCCCGAGGACATCGTCGAAAAGCTGCACAAAGAGTTCAACGCCGTCCTCACCGATCCGGCCTTGAAGCCGAAATTCGACAATCTGGGCGCGGTGCCGACGGCAATGACGCGCGCCGCGTTCGGCCAATACATCGCCGGCGAAGTCGGCAAATGGGCCAAGGTGATCAAGTTCGCCGACATCAAGCCGAGCTGATGCACCGCCGCCGTCAAACGCCGAGATAGCGATGCGCGATATTGGGCGCGCTTGCCAGCTCGCGCGAGCCGCCCGACCACACGATGCGGCCACGCTCGATGAAATAATGACGGTCCGCGATCCGCGTGATGGCGCCGACGTTCTTGTCGATCAGCAGGATCGATTGCCCGGCCGCGCGCAGCTTTTCGAGGCAGCGCCAGATCTCGTCGCGGATCAACGGCGCCAGGCCTTCGGTCGCCTCATCGAGGATCAGCAAGCGCGGATTCGTCATCAACGCGCGGCCGATCGCCAGCATCTGCTGCTCGCCGCCGGACAAGAGATTGGCCATGCTGCCGGCACGCTCGCCGAGCCGCGGAAACAGCGCAAAGACGCGTTCGAGCGTCCATGGTTCAGTGGCGCCGCCGCGATTTGACGCGGTCGCAACCAGGTTTTCGCGCGTGGTGAGGTTGGGAAAAAGCTGGCGCCCTTCCGGCACCAGACCGATGCCGCGCTTAGCCACGCGATAAGCCGGCAATCCACTAATCTCGGCGCCGGCAAAGCGGATCGAGCCGGACGCTGCCGGGGTCAGTCCCATGATGGAGCGCACCGTCGTGGTCTTGCCCATGCCGTTGCGGCCCATGAGCGACACCATTTCGCCCGGCGTGATCGCAAGCGACACCCCGAACAGCACCCGACTTAAGCCGTAGCTCGTCTCGACGTCGCGAAGTTCGAGGAGCGGCACGTCAGCCATTCCGGCCCTCATGCGCGGCCTCGTCTTGCTCGCCGAGATAAGCCTCGCGCACCGCGGCGTCGGCGCGGATCGCCGCCGGTTCGCCGGAGGCGATGATGCGGCCGTAGACCAGGACGGTGATGCGATCCGCCAGAGCGAACACCGCGTCCATGTCGTGCTCGACCAGAAGGATGGTGATGCCGCCCTTGAGCTGCCGCAGCGTCTCGACGAGCCGCGCCGATTCCTCCGGCCCCATGCCGGCCATCGGTTCGTCGAGCAGCAGGAGACGCGGCCGGGTCGCCAGCGCCATCGCGATTTCGAGCTGGCGGCGCTCGCCGTGGCTGAGCGCGGTGACCGGCACGTCGGCGCGCTGCGCGAGCCCGACGCGAAGAAGCGCGTCGCGGGCCGGATCGCGCAGCGCGGGCTCGCGCCGCGCCGCGCGCCAGAAGCGGAACGAATGGCCGGCATGCGCCTGGACCGCGAGGGCGACATTATCGAGCGCGGTGAATTCCGGAAAAAGCGAAGCGATCTGAAACGAACGCGCGAGACCGAGCTGGCTGCGCCGATAGACCGGCAACGCCGTGACGTCGCGCGCCTCAAAGCGGATGCGGCCGCTGTCGGGCGCGACCTCGCCGGTCAATTGCCCGATCAGCGTAGTCTTGCCGGCGCCGTTGGGCCCGATGAGCGCGTGCAGTTCGCCGCGCGGCAGCGCAAGCGAAATAGCGTCGGAGGCCACCACGCCGCCGAAGCGCTTGGTCAAGGACTCGATTTCGAGCAAGACCTCAGCCACGGCGCGCCCCGCCGAGCAATCCGTCGATGCCGCCGTTGACATAGATCGCAACGATCAGGAGCAGCGGACCGAGAACGAGGTCCGGATAGTCGGTGACACGCGACAGACCTTGCTCCAGGAGCAGGAACGCCATGGCGCCGATCAGCGGGCCGAACATCGCGTGCATGCCGCCGAGGACAGCCATGACGATGAGATCGCCGGACCGCGTCCAGTGCATCATCGCCGGGCTGATGAAATTGGTCTGGTTGGCAAGGAGCGCGCCGGCGAGCCCGCATAGCGCGCCCGCGATCGTGAAACAGACGAGCCGGTAGCGGAACGTCGGGAAGCCGATGGCGCGCATGCGCGGCTCGTTCGAACGCGCGCCCTGGATCACCAGCCCGAAGCGCGAATTGACGATGCGCCAGACCAAATAAATGCCGGCCAGCAGCAGGCCGAAGCACATATAGTAAAACAGCGTCGCGTTGTTGAGATCGAGGGCGCCGAACTGGCTACGGTGATAGATGGTCAAGCCGTCATCGCCGCCGTAGCGGTCGAGCCCGCTGGCGACGTAATAGACCATCTGCGCAAAGGCGAGCGTGATCATGATGAAATAGACGCCGCGGGTGCGCAGGCACAGCGCGCCCACCACCAGCGCGTAGAGTGCCGATGCCGCGATCGCGACCGGCCACTGCACGAAGCCGGAGCCGATACCTTCCTTGGCCAAGATGCCGACGGCGTAACCGCCGATGCCGAGATAGGCGGCATGACCGAAGCTGACCATGCCGCCAAAACCCATGATCAGGTTCAGGCTGAGCGCCGCGATCGCCATGATGAGAATGCGCGAGAACAATGTCATGGCGAAGGGGCCGCCGGCGAGCGCCGCATAGACCGGGACCAGCGCAAGGATGACAAGGATCGCGGCGTTCACCACAACGCGCGGGCTCCAGCGGCTGACGCGCCAGTCCTTGCGCCATTTGCTCATCGGCCCGCCGCCGGAAACAGGCCTTCGGGGCGCGCTACCAGCACTACCGCCATCAACAGATAGATCGACATCGATGATAAGGCCGGCGCGAGCGTATCCGCGGCATTGGTGCTCAGATAATCGTGCAAGAGATCGGGCAGGAAGGCACGGCCGATGGTGTCGATGACCCCGACCAACAGCGCCGCAACGAAGGCGCCGCGGATCGAGCCAATGCCGCCGATGACAACGACCACGAAGGCCGGAATGAGAATGTTCTCGCCCATGCCGATCTGCACGGTCAGGATCGGCGCCTGCATCAATCCGGCAAAACCCCCCAGCGCCGCGCCAAGCCCGAACACCAGCGTGTAGAGGAGCTTGATATTGACCCCGAGCGCGCCGACCATTTCACGGTTCGACGCGCCGGCGCGGATCAGCATGCCGAGCCGGGTTCGCATCACCAGCACGTAGAGCAGCAAGGCGACGACAAGCGTTGCCGCGATGATGACGAGACGATAAGCGGGATAATAGAGGCCCGGCAGGATCTGCACGGCGATGAGCATTTCGCTCGGCAGCGACAACGTCATGCCGGCCGGTCCCCAGATCAGGCGCACCAGCTCGTTGAAGAACAGCAACAGCCCGAACGTACCGAGCACGTGATCGAGATGATTGCGGCCGTAGAGCCGGCGTATCGCGATCACTTCAAGCACCATGCCGACGATCAGCGTGGCGCCAATCGCGAGGATGGCGCCGAGCACGAAACTGTCGGTCCACGCCGCAAAAGTGGCGGCGAAATAAGCGCCGAGCATATAGAGCGAGCCGTGCGCCAGATTGACCAGATCCATGATGCCGAAGATCAGCGTCAATCCGGCCGCCAGCAGGAACAGCAGCATGCCGAGTTGAATGCCGTTGAGGAACTGCTCGATGAAATACAGCATGATGGTCCGTCACCCTGAGGTGCGAGCGAAGCGAGCCTCGAAGGGCGATGGCCCCAACGCCTCGGCTAGTATCCTTCGAGGCCCGCGCTGCGCGCGGGCACCTCAGGATGACGTTCTACTTAGTGCCCCTCGTTATTTCATCATGCATTTGTCGTGGAAGCGGTCCTGGTCGTTCTTGACGATCAAGGCGACGGTCTTGAGCGCGTAAGAGCCGTCGGCGTTCTTCACCGCATCCTGCAGGTAGAAATTCTGGATCGGAATGTGGTTGTTGCCGAACTTGAAGTCGCCGCGGACCGACTTGAAGTCGGCCTTTTCCATCTCCTTGCGCATGCCGTCTTTGTTGCTGAGGTCACCCTTGACCGCGGTGACGGCGCTGTCGATCAGGCCAACGGCGTCATAGGTCTGCGCGCCGTAGAACGAGGGCGAGGCGTGGTACTTTGCCTTGTAGTCGGCGACGTACTTCTTATTGGCCTCGTTAGGCAGATCGTTGACCCATTGCTGGGCGCCGGGCACCCCGACCGCGAGATCTTTGAGCCGCGGCAGCGACAGGTCGTCGATGGTGAACGCGGTGTAGAGCGGGATCTGACCCTTCAGCCCGGCCTGCACATATTGAGTGACGAATTGAATGCCGGCGCCGCCCGGATAGAACGCGAAGATGGCATCGGGCTTCGCCGCGCGCGCCTTGGACAGCTCGGCGGAGAAATCGAGCTGATCGGGCCAGCGTGTCAGCTCCTGGCCGACGATCTGGCCTTTGAAAGTGGTCTGCACGCCGGCCAGCATGTCTTTGCCGGCGGCATAGTTCGGGCCCATCAAGAACGCCGTCTTGACGCCCTTCTCGTTCATGTAGCGGCCGACCGCGGCCGGTGTCTGATCGTTCTGCCATGACGTGGAAAACACGTAAGGTGAGCAAAGCTCGCCGGCCAGCTGATTGGGCCCGGCATTGGTGACGATCGTCATGGTCTTGGAATCGACCAACGGTTTGAGCGAAGCGAGCAGCACGTTCGACCAGATGTAGCCGACGACGAAATCGACGTGGTTGGACTCGATCAACTCCTGGGTCTTCTGCACCCCGACGTCCGGCTTGAGCTGGTCGTCGGCATAGATGACCTCGACCGGCAGGCCGCCGAGCTTGCGGCCGTGCTGATCGAGCCCGAGCTCGAACGAATTCTTCATGTCGTTGCCGATCGCGGCCACCGGCCCCGAGAAGGTCGAGATGAAGCCGATCTTGACGGTCTTTTGCTGCGCCAGCGCCGGGCCGGCGGTAACCGCCAGCGCGGCAGCCGCAATAATCGTCATTCTTCTCATGGCATCCCCCCTTATGTTTTTCCACACTTTGCCGTGCGCAGACATTCTATTGCCGTTTCAGGCTCAGCTCCATGGTGCGAACAGCGATTTGATCGCGGCCGGTCCTCCCAATCAAGCCATAGGTTCGAGTCTGGTCCGGCTCATCTCGCGATCACAGCCGAGATCCCCGATCAGCGCCACAGCGCCATGAGCGGGCCGTCCGATCCGAACACCGGATCGGTCGCCGGCAGTGGCACTTTCGGAATGGTGAGAAGAGCCTTGGCGTGGTCGGGCTTGGTGCCGCGGCAAAGATTGTAATGGCCGCTCGGCGGATAGGCGCCGATGACGACCAGCGTCGGGCTCTGTTTCAGGCATTGATGGCCGGTGCCTGCCGGCAGGATGACGACGTCGCCGGGCGTGACCTCGATCTCTTCGCCGTTTTCGCCGCCGAAACGCACCCTGGCGCGGCCGCGGGCGATGCCCATCGCCTCATGGATCATCGAATGATAGTGGACGTAAGGGTATATGCCGTTGCGCCACATGTTGCCCCAGCCGCTGGCAGCAAAGGTTTTCTCGATCACGGCTTCCGGGTCGGGCGAGCCGGTAAGATCGATGCCGCCGCGGTAGAGCACGAGCGGCAACGCCGGATTATTCGGAATCCGGCCGTCGTCGGTAAAATTGTGGGTAATTGGGTCGGTAGCGCTCATCGCGTGGGCATGATGCCTCAGTTCGCCAGCAGCCCGGCAGTGTTACGGGACTTTAGGTTGAAAATTCATAACGCCGCATTCCTGCCGGCCGGCCTCGCCTAATCCCGCTTCCCGTTGCGCATCATGTCGACAAAGCGATTGAACAATAAATGGCTGTCGCGCGGGCCGGGGGAGGCTTCCGGGTGGTACTGCACCGAGAACACCGGCCGGTCCTTTAGCGCCAAGCCGCAATTTGAGCCGTCGAACAGGGAGATGTGAGTCTCGATCGCGGTGTCCGGCAGCGTCGCCCGGTCGACGGCGAAGCCGTGATTCATCGAGGTGATCTCGACCTTGCCGGTTAACAGGTCTTTCACCGGATGATTGGCGCCGTGATGGCCCTGATGCATCTTCATGGTCTTGGCGCCGACCGCGAGCGCCAGCATCTGATGGCCGAGGCAGATGCCGAAAACCGGCTTCTGCCCGATCAACGAGCGGATCACCGGAACGGCATATTCGCCGGTGGCGGCCGGATCGCCCGGCCCGTTGGAGAGAAAGATGCCGTCGGGCTTGAGCGCCAGAATATCGGCCGCCGACGTCGTCGCCGGCACCACCGTGACCTTGCAGACATTGCCGGCCAACTGGCGCAGAATGTTGCGCTTGATGCCGTAGTCGATGGCGACGACGTTGAATTCGGCGTGGTCCTGGCGGCCGTAGCCTTCGCCCCAGCGCCACGGTGTCTCGTCCCAGGTGAAACGCTGGCCGCTGGTCACCATCGGCACAAGATCCATGCCGACAAGACCCGGCCACGCTTTTGCCTCGCGCTTGAGCGCATCGCGATCGAAACGCCCGGACGGCTCATGCGCGATCACCGCGTTCGGCATGCCCTTCTCGCGAATAAGCGCGGTCAGCGCGCGGGTATCGAGTCCGGCAAGCCCGATGACACCGCGGCTTTTCAGCCAGGCATCGAGATGGCGCGTGGCGCGATAGTTCGACGGGGCCGTGATGGCGGAGTGCAGCACGACGCCGCGCGCGCCGGGCGTCGCCGCGAGGTTGACCGTCTCGATGTCTTCCTCGTTGGTGCCGACATTGCCGATATGGGGAAATGTGAAGGTGATGATCTGCCCGGCATAGGACGGATCGGTGAGGATCTCCTCGTAGCCGGTCATGGCGGTGTTGAAGCAGACCTCACCGACGGCATGGCCGCTCGCGCCGAAGCCCGTACCTTCGAGCACGGTACCGTCCGCCAGAACGAGAAGCGCCGTCGGTTTGGGCTCGTCCCAGCGACTCGGGGTAGACGACTGCGGTTGTGTCGGCATAGCGAAGGGCCTAAATCATTGCGGCTCGCCCGTCAGCCCCAACGAGCGCCATTGCGAGAGGCCTTAGCCGTGTTGCGCGACGATATCAACAGCGCCTTGAAAGAGGCGATGAAAGCGGGTCAGGCGCGCCGCGTCTCGACGCTGCGCCTGATCAATGCCGCCATTTTGCAGCGGGAGACCAGCGGCGCCGAGCGGACGACGTTGAGCGAGCCTGAGATTCTCGACGTCATGGGCAAGATGATCAAGCAGCGCCAGGAATCGCTCGATATCTACGAGAAGGCCGGCCGCAGCGAACTTGCCGCCCAGGAGCGCGAGGAAATTGAAATCATCTCCGCTTACCTGCCCAAGCAGATGTCCGACATGGAAGCGGCGCATGCCATTTCCACGCTGATCAAGGATATCGAGGCCGAAACGCTCAAAGACATGGGCCGCGCCATGGCGGCGCTCAAGCAGCGCTTCGCCGGACGGATGGATTTTTCCAAGGCTAGCGCGCACGTGAAGAAGCTGCTCGGCGGCTAGCGGCACCGTTGCGTTTTCTGAGCAACAAGTCTCATGACCAGGCGCAGGATTTTGGTCGGGCTGATCGGGCGAAACATCCAAGGCTCGCTATCGCCGGCGCTGTTTGCCGATGCGTTCGAAGCCGCCGGGATCGACGGCTACTATCATCTCCTGGATGCCGATCGCATGCCGGGGCGGCGGCTGCCGCAACTTCTCGATGCCATCAAAGCCGCCGGCTTCGCCGGCGCCAACGTTACCTATCCGTTCAAGCAGGACATCATTCCACTACTCGATGCGGTGGATCCGGAAGCCGCGCAAGTCGGCGCGGTCAACACCGTCGCGGTGGCACCGGATGGCCGCACCACTGGCTACAACTTCGATCGTCCCGGCTGGCGCAACAGCTTCGTGGCGAGCCTCGGCCCCCATAGCGCGGAGCGCGCGACCGTCGTGCAGGTCGGTGCGGGCGGCGCCGGGCGCGCCGTCGCCTTTGCTCTGATGGATCTCGGCGTTGCCGTTCTGATCATTCACGACCTCGACGGCGCGCGCGCGAGCGCGCTCGCAGCCGACATTGCCAAACACTATGGCGCGGATCGCTGCCGCGTGGCCGGCGGCCTTCCGCGCGATATCGCGGCGGCCGGCGGCATCGTCAACGCCACGCAAGTCGGCATGACCGGATTTCCCGGCAACCCGATCCCCGTGGCCGCGCTCAAGCCCGCACATTGGGCCGCCGACATCATCTATACGCCGGTCGAAACCGAATTCCTCAAGGCCGCCGCCGGCAAAGGCGCGCGCGTGCTGGGCGGCAGCGGCATGTGCGTGTATCAGGCGGTAGAGGCTTTTCAGCTCCTCACCGGCATCGCACCCGACGTCGCGCGGATGCATCATGCCTTCGCCAAGGGGCTGGCCGCGCGCGACGCGGCGACGGTTTGAGCCGACCGCATGATCGTGCCAATTTCTGCGAACCGACAATGGAGATGGATGGATATGCCGCCTTGTCTCATTCGCGGCGTGCGAAGCGTCGAACTGGTCGCCAGCAATCTCGACGAGGCGGCGCGCTTTTATGAAACGGTGTGGGGGCTAGCGCCGGTGGCGGCGAGCAATGAGACGCGCTATTTCCGCGGCACCGGGCGCTATCATCACGTACTCGGCCTGCATGGCGGTACGCAGCCGGCGGTGGTGCGCATCGCGTTCGACGTCGCCGATCGCGCCGGCGTCTATGCCTTGCACGACAAGGTCTCCGCGGCAGGAGCGAAGCCGAGCGCACCGGCGAAGCTCGCAAACGCGGGCGGCGGCTACGGCTTTGCCTGCAAAGACCCTGATGGCCGCAACCTCGCTTTCGTCACCGATTGCGCCGATCACGCCGACGCGGCCGATATCGCCGATCGGCCGCGCAAGATCGTGCACGTCAACCTCAATACGGTCGATTTCGACGGCACGCTGAAATTTTTCGCTCAAGCGCTCGGCTTTCGCGTCGTCGACGATAATGCGCCGCTGTGGTTCCTGCATTGCGACAATTCCGATCATTGCTCGATCGTGCTGTGCAAGCTGAACCTGCCCACCCTCAACCACATCGCGTTCGACATGCCGGAGTTCGATTCGGTGATGCGCGGCATGGGCCGCATGAAGGACAACGGCTATCCGATCGAATGGGGTCCCGGCCGGCACGGGCCCGGCAACAATGTCTTCGCCTATTTCTGCGGCCCCGACGAAGTGCCGCTGGAATACGCCGCCGAGGTGCTGCAGATCGACGACAGCTACCGGCCGCGGCCCTCCGACTATTGGAAATTCAAGCCCGGCCGCTCCGACCAGTGGGGCATCACCCAGCCGCGTTCGCCGCGGTATTACCGGGTGCAGCGGCTGTTCGGCTTTACCGCGGATGGCGATCGGATCGGCTAGCTAGGCCGCGGCGGTTTCGAAGAGATTCAGAAATCGGGTGGCGCGACATCGCGAGAAGCTTGACGATCCTTTTTACCGACATCCGCAAGGTCGTGCCGTGAACACCCGAGTCAGAAATCACCTCGCCGGCGAAGAGACCATCGAATCTCCGGTGCCCGCAGACTGGGATCGCATTGCCTCAGCCTTGAACGAGAATGGCAGCGCAATTCTGGAAAATCTGCTGTCGCCGCGGGACTGCGAGCGCCTTGCCGCGCGCTATGCGAGCGACGATGGATTTCGCAGTCGCGTGGTCATGAGCCGGCATGGTTTTGGCAAGGGCGAGTACAAATATTTCTCTTATCCGTTGCCGGAGCCGATCACGCGCCTGCGCACAACTCTCTATCCGCCGCTGGCGGCCATCGCCAACGATTGGAATGCGCGCATGGGGCTCGAAACGCGCTATCCGCCGAACCATGCCGATTTTCTCGCGCGCTGCCACAACGCCGGTCAGTCGCGTTCGACGCCGCTCCTGCTTCAATACGGGCCGGGCGACTACAACTGCCTGCATCAGGACCTTTACGGTGATCTCGCCTTTCCGTTGCAGGTGACGATATTGCTGTCGGAGCCTGGGCGCGATTTCAGCGGCGGCGAGTTCGTCATCACCGAGCAGCGGCCACGCATGCAGTCGCGAGCCGAGGTCGTCCCGCTCCGGCAGGGCGATGCGGTGATTTTCGCCGTGCATCATCGGCCGGTCAGAGGCGCGCGGGGGGATTACCGGGTCAATCTGCGGCACGGCGTCAGCCGCATCCGGTCCGGCCATCGGCACACCGTCGGCATCATCTTCCACGATGCGCGGTGAGAGCAGCGGGTGCAAAAAACACGTCCTCGCCAACCTAAGGGCTTAGACAACAAACGGTTGGCTTAAGCGCGTTTCTTGCGCTTCTGCTGCATATAGGAACGCAGCACCGCGTTCATGCGCCGCTGATAGCCGGCGCCTTCCTTCTTGAAATAGTCGAGCACGTCCTCGTCGACGCGGATCGAGATCGCTTTCTTCTTCGGAGGGATGACGAGGACGGCCTGCGACCAATCGACATCGAGCGGAACGGCATCGGGATCATTGCGAACCGCTTCTTCGATCTCCTTGTCGGTCAATGCATCGACGGCAGCCCAGTCAGTCTTGCCCTTCCGCCGCGGAGCGTCGCGTGAGACGATGGTAAAGTTCTCGTCGTTCTTTGCGGGATGCGCGACGCGCTGAAATGAGCCAGCAAACGTCGCCGCGGAGCGTGAACGCGGCGAGGATTTCGTGGTTGTCGACGTAGCCGAAAACTTCGTACCTGATTTCGCCATGACGATCCGATCGACGAGTGATGTGGTAGCCGTCGAAAATCCCCTTTACGTCCTCAAAGTCGATCTTGTGGTCGCACAGATTGCTGTCGCGTTTCTTCGGACTCCAACCGAACCCGCGGATGCGCGCCGCTAGCCGCTGAAAGTCTTCCGCCATAGCGATCCATCCTCGAAAGGAGGTCGCGATACATTCGTATCGATCGAGGGCTCGCTATGACGGTTTCGATGCTGCCAGGTTCGCAACCGTAGTCGCGTTCCGTTCCTGGCCGGCCGAACCGTACCTCAGGATTGTATATACGAACGTATTCTACGGCTGTCAACGCTTCCGAGTTGGCCACCCTGTGGATAACCGGGACAAAGCCGGCCTGCCGGGGCGCGCTTGCCGCCCGCCATATATCCGGGCTCGGACTACGCTAACCTGAGCGAATCACCATGCGCTTTACCCCGCAATTTCTCGACGAACTGCGCGCGCGGCTTCCGGTTTCGGAAGTCGTCGGGCAGCGCGTCAAATTGCGCAAGGCGGGACGCGAATGGAAGGGGCTGTCGCCGTTCAACAAGGAGAAGACGCCGTCATTCTTCGTCAATGACCAGAAGGCGATGTGGTTCGACTTCTCCTCGGGCAAGAACGGCAACATTTTCGACTTTCTCATGCTCACCGAGGGCGTGAGCTTCCCCGAAGCCGTCGAGCGGCTCGCGGGGCAGGCCGGCGTGCCGCTGCCGGTGATGACGCGCGATGCCGCCGCCCACGAAGAGCGGCGCAAGACGCTGCACGACATCGTCGAGCTTGCCGCCAAGTTCTTTGAGGCGACGCTTGCGTCGAGACTCGGCGCGCGCGGCCGCGGCTATCTGCTCGACCGCGGCCTCCATGCCGCGACCCAGCTCAAATTCCGCCTCGGCTATGCGCCGCCGGATCAATACGCGCTGAAGGAGCATCTCGGCGCACTCAAGATTTCGGTCGAAGACATGGCGGAAGCCGGGCTTGTCGTCACCGGCGACGATATCCCGGTGCCGTATGACCGCTTTCGCGATCGCGTGATATTTCCGATCAGCGATTGGCGCGGCCGGGTCATCGCCTTTGGCGGCCGCGCGCTCGAGAAGGAGGTCTCCGCCAAATATCTCAATTCGCCGGAGACGCCGCTCTTCCACAAAGGCGCGACGCTCTACAACATCGCCGCCGCGCGCAAGGCGGCCCACGACGGCGCGCGCGTCATCGCGGTCGAAGGCTATGTCGACGTCATCGCCATGGTCACCGCGGGCTTCGAGGGAACCGTGGCGCCGCTCGGCACTGCGCTCACCGCCGAGCAATTGGCACTGATGTGGCGGTTGGCCGACGAGCCGATCCTGTGCTTCGACGGCGACGAGGCCGGCAGGCGCGCGGCCTACCGCGCGGCCGATCTGGCGCTGCCGCTGCTCAAGCCCGGCAAAAGCCTCAAGCTCGCGACGCTGCCTGACGGCCAGGATCCCGACGACCTCGCCCGATCCGCCGGTCGCGAGGCGATCGACGACGTACTGGCCGCGGCGCGTCCGCTGGCGCAAGTGCTTTGGGCGCGCGAGAGCGAGGCGGGTCCGTTTGACACGCCGGAACGGCGCGCCGCCTTCGAGGCGCGCGTCGGCGAAGTGACGGCGACCATCACGGACGAGGCCGTACGCCGTTACTATCGCCAGGATTTTTCCGAAAAACTTCGCCGTATGTTCACCCCGGCGGAAATCTCGACGCGGCGCGGCAACTTCAACAAGACGGGTTTCAACAGGGGTCCGACCGGCAAACCCTACGATCAACGAACGCGGCCGGGTAGCGTCGCCGGTTCTGCGGCCTCGACATTTGGCCGCGACGACACCTATGTGGCGGTGAGCGCCAATCTTGCGGCAGGCCCGCTGCATCGCGGCCACCGCGCCGCAATCCCGCGCCGCGAAGCGCTGATCCTGCAAGCGGCGCTCAATCATCCCTGGCTGCTGCACGACCACCTCGAGGAACTCGCCGCCGCCGAATTCCGCCACGCCGATACGCAGAGGCTGAAAGGCGCGCTGATCGACGTCTTCGCCCATCATTTCGCTGAAGGTTTCGCGAACGACACAAGCCCGGACGGCGCCGAGGAGCGCGCGGCGCTCTCGTCCGAGCTTGCCAAACGGGGATTCGGCGATGTGCTCGAGCGCATCCATCGCAGCATCACCACGCTTTCGGTCTGGGGCGCGGGGCCGAACGCCGCCGCGGCCGATGTTTTGTTGACCTGGAAGCAGCTCGTTGCCTTGCATCGGCAGTGGCATTCCCTAACTAGGGAACTTAGAGACGCGGAGACCGCACTCGGGGCGGACAATACCGAGGCAAACTACGCGCGGTTGCGCGACGTCAAGGCCCGGCTGTCCTCGCTCGACGGAACCGAAGCCTTGGTCGAGGGCTTCGGTGCATCCTCGGGCCGGACCTCGAGGTCGCTGTAGTCCGTCATCTCCCGCCCCCGTGTGTGAAGGAGGCGGGAGGAAGAATGCTGGACTCAAGGCCGCCGGCGAGGGAATAAAGAGGTCGCCTTCCCGGTTAGGGTTAGTCGGAGCTTAACGGAGTTCCGCCACATTTGGCCTCGATTCGGGCGGTGCGGACGGGCCGTTACCCTTTTGCGTCGCCCTTTTTGGCCGAAGCCCTAAAACCCCGGCGTTCCGGCGGGGCGGGAGTCGGCCCAACAAAAAGGGTCCGCTGGGTTTAACCCGCCCGCGGTCTCGCTGTGGTCCCCCTCTCCTTGGGGGCGAGATTCACGACATAGAGTAGGGGGACGCGAGATGCGCGCCCCGTGGAGACAGAGACATGGCAACCAAGAGCGTGGCCCCCAAACCCGTCGCGGCCAAAGCCAAGATAGTGCGACCGAACGGGGCGGCCCCGCAAAAGGACGCCGAAGCGCCGGACAAGGATACCCCGGAAACGCCCGACGCTCCGCTGCCGCTCCTCGACCTGTCGGACGCCGCCGTCAAGAAGATGATCAAATCCGCCAAGAAGCGCGGTTACGTCACCTATGAACAGCTCAACGCGGTGATGCCGTCCGAGGAGGTCACTTCGGAGAAGATCGAAGACATCCTGGCGATGATGAGCGAGATGGGCATCAACGTCGTGGAGACCGAGGAGGCCGAGGCCGACGGCGAGGAAGCCGAGGAGGCCGAGGAGGAAGAGAGCGAAGGCGGCGAGATCGTCGAAGTCGCGCCCAAAACCCCCGCCAAGTCCGAGGCCAAGGAGCCGACCGAGCGCACCGACGACCCGGTACGGATGTACCTGCGCGAAATGGGCTCGGTGGAGCTCCTCTCCCGCGAGGGCGAAATCGCCATCGCCAAGCGGATCGAGGCCGGGCGCGAGGCCATGATCGCCGGGCTGTGCGAGAGCCCGCTGACGTTCCAGGCCGTCATCATCTGGCGCGACGAACTAAACGAGGGGAAAGTCTTCCTCCGCGACATCATCGATCTCGAAGCGACCTATGCCGGCCCCGATGCCAAGCAAGTCGCGCCGGGCATGGCGCCCGGCGGCGACCCGGCGGCCATGGGTGCCACCATGGGTGCTACCATGGGTGCCAACGGGAGCTCCAATCCGGCCTCCGGCGCCGCCATGGGGCCTAACGGCATGCCGGCCGGCAACGGCGGTTTTGTGCCGCAGCCGATGCAGACCGTGGCACCACCCTCCGCGCCGCCCGGCGCCACGCCGTTCAAGCCGCAGCCCGCGGGCGACGGCGAGGAAGGCAGCGAAGAGGCCGCCATTGCCGACGCCGATCTCGACGAGGACGATCTCGAGAACTCGATGTCGCTTGCGGCCATCGAGGCCGAGCTCAAGCCGAAAGTGCTCGAGACCTTCGACAACATCGCCGATGCGTTCAAGCGGCTGCGCCGGCTGCAGGACCAGGATATCGAGCGGCGGCTGGTCAACGAGAAGCTGTCGCCCAATCAGGAGCGCAAATACAAGAAGCTCAAGGATGAGATCATCCGGGAGGTCAAATCGCTCCGCCTCAATCAGGCGCGCATCGATGCCCTGGTCGAGCAGCTCTACGGCATCAACAAGCAGCTCGTCGGCCACGAGGGCCGGCTGATGCGGCTTGCCGAAAGCCACGGCGTCATCCGCGAAGGCTTCCTCAAGCAATATCAAGGCTCCGAGCTCGATCCGCGCTGGCTCAACCGCGTGTCGAAACTCTCCGAAAAGGGCTGGAAGAATTTTGTTGCCCGCGACAAGGACCGCATCAAGGAATTGCGCACGCACATCCACAATCTTGCCACCGAGACCGGGCTCGAGATCGGCGAGTTCCGCAAGATCGTGCACATGGTGCAGAAGGGCGAGCGCGAGGCACGCCAGGCCAAGAAGGAAATGGTCGAAGCCAACCTGCGCCTCGTCATCTCCATCGCCAAGAAATACACCAACCGCGGCCTGCAGTTCCTCGACCTGATCCAGGAAGGCAATATCGGCCTGATGAAGGCGGTCGATAAGTTCGAATACCGCCGCGGCTACAAGTTCTCGACCTACGCCACGTGGTGGATCCGTCAGGCGATCACCCGCTCGATCGCCGATCAGGCGCGCACTATCCGCATCCCGGTGCACATGATCGAGACCATCAACAAGATCGTGCGCACCTCGCGCCAGATGCTCAACGAAATCGGCCGCGAGCCGACGCCGGAAGAGCTCGCCGAAAAGCTCGGCATGCCGCTGGAAAAGGTGCGCAAGGTTCTCAAGATCGCCAAGGAGCCGCTGTCGCTCGAAACGCCGATCGGCGACGAAGAGGATTCGCACCTCGGCGATTTCATCGAGGACAAGAACGCCATCCTGCCGATCGACGCGGCGATCCAGTCGAACCTGCGCGAGACGACGACTCGGGTGCTCGCCTCGCTCACCCCACGCGAAGAGCGCGTGCTGCGCATGCGCTTCGGCATCGGCATGAACACCGACCACACGCTGGAAGAAGTCGGCCAGCAATTCTCGGTGACGCGCGAGCGCATTCGCCAGATCGAGGCCAAGGCGCTGCGGAAGCTCAAGCATCCGAGCCGGTCGCGCAAACTCCGGTCGTTCCTCGACAATTAAACCGCATCGTCATTGCCGGGCTTGACCCGGCAATTCAAGTCTTTCTGAAAGCAAAGCCCCGGCGAAAGCCGGGGTTTTTATTGGCTAGTGAGCCCCTGCGTGACGAGAACTACTTCGCACGCGTGTTTCTCGAATTCGGCGCACCGACTTGGCCGAACGGTTTCGACATTGCGCCGGAATGGCTGCGCCGAGAGATGGAGCGGGCCGGTGAACCGACCCGCCAAGCGGCGGAATAACCCGTGCACCGACACAGCCGGTATCGATTGGCGCCGGATTTCGCCGCGCCGGCGCCCTCCCGCAGACTTAAATTCCGAGTACAATCACTCTCGATGTCAGATCGGGGGCCGGCGTCGCGCGCTCCCGCGGCATCGACCATTGTTGGTGTCAACGGGGGGCGATCGCATGGCCGCCGAACGGAAAGCCAAGGGGTACAAAATCGAAATCGATCGCGCGACTACCGAGCTGTTGCAGGCCCGCGCCGCCGCACTCGGCATCAGTGTCGCGGAGTTGATGGCCGCAATCGTCGGCGATAAGCCGGCCGCGCCGCAAGCCGCCGCCGCGCCCGCCGCCGAAGGTGAACCGCAAGCCGCCGCAGGCCAACCGCTCGACCCGCGCTGGCGCGAGGTCAAAGCTTGGATCGACAGCTGGGGCAAATCGAACGAATTGCCGCGACCGAAGCTCGGGAAGTGACGGCGCGCCGCTATGACAATAGAAACTCCGGCAGGCGGTCGGGCGTGTAGTCCCGCGGCAGGTTGTTCATGCAGACTCGGTAAAATCGCCAGCTGGCATAGCCGCCGAAAGCGACGAGCCCGAGGCCGCGCAGATCGCGGAGGCTGAGGAACTGCCACAGCCCCAGCCCGGCGGATAAAATTGCAGTGCCGGCGGCGACAACGAGCACCGCCTGGCAGCGCCACAGCGGCCAGCCTTCGGTGAAGCGGATGGTGCCGGGCGCAGCGGCAAGGTGTGTGTGCAGATCGTGGACGAAAGCGCGGTAGTTCGCGGCGAGCGCGGCATCGGCATAGCCGCCGGGATTGCAATTGAGCGCGGTCAGCGTGTTACCGTCGGCAAAGGTGATCGCGCAGCTCTCGGTGTTGACCTTGCCGCCGGACGATTTCAGATGCACCGCGGTGACATTGCCAAACGGCTCCGCGCCAGGCAGGCCGTTTGCGGTGCAGGAGAGGCCGTCGGCACTGAGCGTGATGCCGCGGTCGAGGAAATGCAGCGCACGGCGGCGGTTGAGAAAGAAGCAGACGTCGTAAGCGTGCGTCTCATGCGGCGACGCGCCCGAGGCGGCGTCGGGCGGAGTTTCGGAGATGGCGGCGGCGAGGTCGTCGGACATGGCGGCGAGCATAGCGAATTTCCGAAGTGACGGCGCAATCACGGCACTGGCTTAGCGCTGACAGCTTTAAGGCGCGCTTGCAAATTCATTCAAATTGAGGCGATGGCCCGTCATGCCGGCACATGGCCGATCGCAGAACGGCGTCGGTTGGCTCGCCTATGTTGCGGCATCCACGTCTTAAACGCCGGCAAAAAGTCGTGGATGGCCGGGACAAGCCCGGCCGGGACGGCTAAGGGAAGCGGCCATGCCCGACACCTGGTCACTGCATCCCCAGCTCGATACCGACACCACGCCCGTCGGCGACTTGTCGCTATGCCGCGTGCTGGCAATCAATGACGCCGACTATCCGTGGCTCGTCCTGGTGCCGCGGCGCGTCAAGCATGATCCCGAAAAGTGGGAACCGGTTTTCGGAAAAGATCATGCCTCATCATACGTCACGGAGATCGCGGACCTCGGCGGCGACGCGGCCGTGCTGATGGATGAAATTCTCCAAGCGTCGCGCGTCCTCAAGGAGGTCACCCGCTGCGACAAGCTCAACATCGCGGCGATCGGCAACGTGGTGCCACAGCTCCACGTCCATATCGTCGCGCGCTGGATCAACGATCCGCTGTGGCCGAAGCCGGTGTGGGGTGCCGCAACGCCGCGGCCCGGCGATGCCATGGCTTTTGCTCGCTTTCTTGCCGCGATGGGAGATCGGCTGGGAATCGCCGAGGCAAACTTGATCGCAGCCGCGGCGAAAGAACAGCAGTGAGGGTTGCGGCCCAGCGGCCAGCCGGCGGCGTCAATCAACGGTTCGCCGCCGCAGCGAATTAATCGGCCGTAGGAAAACGCCGGCGCGCGGCGGCCGATTGGTCGGTCGCCTCGTCGATCACCTCGAATGCGGTCTCGAAGGCCTCGGCCATCGCGCCGAAGATGCGCGCCAGGCCGCGCCGCCAGGGCGCCGGATATTTGGGGGAAAGCAACAGGGTGTTCATAACGGTCTTTCGAAGTGGCTGGGTGGCGGCGGGCACGCCGATGTCAAATGCGGCTCGATGACGACAGGATGCGTTCGATCTGGCGCTCGGCCTCGTCGGTAAGGAATTGGCCGCTGCCTTCGAGATAGACCGCGATTTCGCGTTCGGCGGCACGCCGGCGCCCGTCCGCCAGCGAGTCGAACAAGCGGCTGAAGAGCCCCTTTCCAACCTTCGGCTGCGGCTTCGGGGAGGCAAAAAACTCGTATTGTCCGTCCGCGGTGCGGGCATAGGCCATGGTGTCATTCTCCGGATCGAAGCCCGCGGCGCAAAAAACGCCCCAGGCCTTTCTTGAGCTTGTTGCAATGCAATATATTCAGTGATGCCTATGCTGCAACGCATTGTGATGCATGGATTCCATGCGTCCGACTCATACGTTGCAGTGCAATATGGGCGTCACAAAGCCACAATGCGGCCAAAGGGCCCGAAAACGCGCGAGCGGAGGCAGTCGCAGGCCGTTTTGCCGTCGCAAGCGTTGCCGGAAGGTTAAAGCGGCGCGGGCAAATCCTCGCGCGCCTACCAGCTCATCTCCAGCTCTTTGGACACGTCGAGCGAGTTCTGCAGCGCGCCGTTAATGACGTCGAACACACGCCGCGCGCTCGACATGCGGATCGCATCGCCCTGCTCGAGCCGATAGATCGAGGAGATGCTCGGCTTGGCGCCCGGCAAGCGGCTCAAAATATCGACAATCTCCTAGCCGAGCTGCTCCTGCCTGATTTGGCGCAGGCGGGGAAATCGCGCTTTGAGGGCTTTCGCGCGCTTGACCATCGCCGCCCCTTAAAGGCCGCGCCACAGCGCGGGCCAGAGTGCGGCTGCTCGATTGCCGCCCACGGCCCGGGGCCAAGCGTCGTCGGCGCGGCAAAGCGGCGCTTGCGAATCAAGCGCCAACGCGGCGGGACAGTGCGCCGCACCGCGCATAAGGGTTGCAGAGGCCAAGCCGCCGCGTCTCGGGATCATGCTTGCTGGCTAAGAGATATGGCAGCTAAATGCAAGTCATTGATATTCTTTGCGTTATTTGAGTTGTATCTAAGTTCCATTGACAATCAATGATAATCATCAAGTATGCTTTGGGTTGCACTATTTGCAGCCCGGTTGTAGGCTTAGGGCGAGGAATGGCGATGAGTCGGGCAAATCAGTTCGAACCTCACACCAATGGCCGCCGGGATGGCGGCGCCGGCGCAACCGGACCGCTCGACAGCGGCAAGGTCGCCGAAGATATCGGCATCGCCGCGCTCGGATTGGCGGATCGTGCGCGCGACGCCGGGCTCTCCTCGATCGGCTATCTCCTTGAAATGGTCGCGCTGGAAGCAGGCGCGCAAGCGGCAACACGGCAATGGCCGGCCGAGAGCGCGGACGGCTGAGCTTGGTTTTCCGCTCTCCCTTTGCGGCACGCATCCCTCGTCCATGGTAATATCATCAGGCTGTGCAGCAATGAGGAGAAGCCGGGCATGTCTGCCGGCCGTCGCTTCCGTCCTGTTGCGGCTCTGGGCGGCGCCGCGCTGGTGCTTGTGGAGCTGTTCGGCGCCTCGAGCGCGTCTGCTTTTTCCGCGTCCTTCGCCTGGTGCCCCAACGACTCGCCGAATTTTCAGCTCAGCGAGGTGCCGGCCGGAACGGTGAACTTGCAGTTCGCCATGACGGATCTCGACCAGCCGTCGTTCCATCACGGCGGCGGCACGGTCGGTTACCGCGGCCAGCCGGAAGTGCCCTGCGGCGCCTTCGCCTCGGGCTTTGTCGGTCCGGCGCCGCCGCCGGGCGAAATCCACACTTACGAGTTCACAATCAGGGCGCTCGCTCCGAATGGCACGGTGCTGGCGACCACCACGGCGCGCAAGACTTTCCCGGAATGAGAATTGGCCGGTGCGCGCGATGCCGGTGATGGCGGCATCGCGTCTCAAGCAGCGCTGGCAATGCAGCGCTCCCGCCCGCCGTCTCCAACAACAAACACATTAGTTCCCGATCGCGCCGCTCACTTTTTGTTCCAAACGCCGCTGGTGTCGCCCAGCGCACGTTCCGTCGTCACGACATCACCTTTCGCCAATCATCAATCGGACGCAGCACGGCCGGATTCGCACACGACAAAGCGCCCCGCGGTGAGGGTTCAAAAGGGAGTCACAGGATGCGTTGTTCGTGTATTGCCGGCTTGCGCCGGATGGGAATGGTCGTGCTCTCAATCGCAGCTCTCTCGGCGGTCCTCATTGCCAGCCCGGCCTTGGCGCGGTCGCATGGACAGATGCGCTATCTGCATCACGTTCATTTTGCCAAACGGCATCGGTTGGCGGTGCGCGCGGCACGCTTCACGCCGTATCCGAATGTCTTCCAGCCCTTTGCTTCCGAGCCATACGGCGAACCGCGCGGCGGATCGATCGAGCGTGGCGTTATGCGGACGAGCTTGGTTCAAAGCCAATGGCGCCAGGACAATTGGCATCAGGACAATTGGCGTGAGAACCAATGGAGCGAAAATAGACAGAGCGCGTTTGGCGGCTCTTCCGAGGTCGACGGCATGGCGGCGCAGCAGGCGAGCACGGCGGGCCTGCCGGTGTCGCTGGTCGAACGCGTCATCAAGCGCGAAAGCGGCGGTAATCCGCGCGCAGTCAGCCGCGGCAATTATGGCTTGATGCAGATCCGTCTCGGCACTGCGCGCGCCATGGGCTACGGCGGTGCGGTCTCGGGCTTGCTCGATCCACAGACCAACATGACCTACGCAGTGCGCTACCTCGCCGGGGCCTATCGTGCCGCGGGTGGCAACGAAAACCGCGCCATCGCGCTCTATGCCCGCGGCTATTACGGGGTGGCCAAGGCTCAAGGCTTCTCGCCGTACGGCACGTCCTCGACGATGGCAGCCAATACGTTCGCCGGACCGAACCTTGCGATGTATCAGCCGACGTTCACGGCTGAGGATCAATTCGCAAGCGCGGGCCGCTATACTCGACGGCATTATCATCGCCATCCGGCCTAACGCGAGCCCTCGCCGGCCTCACAGTGGCGCGGTGGCGGCTTGCTAGAGCGCCGCCACCGCGCTCACCTCGATCAGAAACTCTTCCCGCACCAGGCGGTCGATGATCAGAAGCGTGTTCGGCGGATAGGCGCCATCCTTGAACAGCTTCGGGAATTCGCGGTGCGATAGGCCATGAATTTCGATCGCGGCACGGCTGCGAGCGCACCAGCGCAGGTCGGCACTTGCGCGCCGTGTTCGCCTTCCCATCTTGGGAGGCGGGGCAGAAAGATGGACCGAATGAGCTTCTCACGCGCCGGCTTCGCCTCTTCCGCATTCGCCGATGCCGCCCCTTACGATGCGGTGTCGCGCCGCGCCGCGCTCGACCGGCTCGACATGCTGGCAACCGCGTTCGATACCGCGTTCATCCTGCCCGGCACCAATGTGCGGTTCGGCGTGGAGTCGCTGCTTCGCCTCGTGCCCGGCGTCGGCGACGCGCTCGCGTCCATGTTGTCGTTTTATCTGCTCTATGAAGCGCGGCGGCTCGGCGTGCCGCGGCTTCTCTTGGCGCGCATGCTCGGCAATGTCCTGCTGGAAGGCGCAGTCGGCGTGGTGCCGTTAGCCGGCGATGCGTTCGACGTATTCTTTCGCGCCAACCGGCGCAACGTCGCGCTGCTGCGCAGCCATTTCGCGCGGGTCGGCTACTGATCTCATCGCGGCAAGTTGGTTCAGCCGGCCTTTTTCCAATCCGCGTCGCGCGCTTTCTTCTTCGCGCCCGAGCGGCTGATACTTTTGATCTTGGCCGGCGGCCGGCCGGACTTTTCGGCGATCTCGCGGTCCTGCTCGATCAGAAACCCATGCGCCGGCTTGTCGCCGTCGATGCCGCCGACGAGCGTGCGCGGCACCTTGCGGTTGGAGCGCTGCGTACCATCCTCATAAAGAACGTCGAACATGACGAATTCCGAATTCAGTCCCGGTTTTCTCGGCATCATGCTTCTCCGTCTTGTTGGAACGTGATTTGGCGAAACGCGGCTTGGTCCCGTTCCGAATCACGCTCAGGGGCGATTTTGAATGAAAACGCCGGCGCCATTATGACGCCGGCGTTTTATATCCGCCGTCAGTTACGCCGCTTGCAGATTGGTGGCAGCGGACTTGCCGCTGCGCCGATCCGCCTCGATGTCGAAGGTAAGCTTCTGGCCCTCGTTCAGCGTGCTCATCCCGGCGCGCTCGACGGCGGAGATGTGAACGAACACATCGGGGCCGCCCGCATCCTGGACGATGAAGCCGTAACCCTTTTGGGCGTTGAAAAACTTGACGGTACCTTGAGCCATATGGCCCCTCCATTTGAAACGCATCATGCGTTTTGCTGGCCGCGCGAACCATTCGCGCGGTCTTCAATCCGGATTTTGCGTTGCTTGAGAAAGGCCCGTGTGGGCGAGACAGCAAGGCAGGCTAAATCGCGAATGGCGCGTATATAGGGGCGCTTTGCCGATTTGGCAATCGGCGCCCCTTGCCGGCCCGGCTTAAGCGTTAATCGGTTCCTTCGACAATGCGGATGTCGCGCACCGCGCCGTCGCCGAGCGCTTCGAGGGCTTTCTTATAGGCCGGGCTGTTATAAGCGGCGATCGCCTGCTCGAGGCTCGGAAACTCCGAGATCACGATGCGCTCCTTTTGCCCGGATTCGAAGGCGGCGGCCGCCGTGCCGCGCGCAATATAGTGGGCGCCGAACGGCGTCACCGCGGGCGGCGCCAGCTTGGCATAAGCTTCGAGTTTTTTCGGGTCGGAAATCGAGCGATAAACGGTTACCCAATAGGCTTTCGGCATTTGGCAAACTCCGGGCTGCGTGTTGCGGCGTCAAGGAGTAACATCGCTGCGCAGCCTATAACAGTCGAGCAGGACGAAAAACGGGAGCCGGGCGATGTCCTTTTTCAGCGCGTTGTTCGGGCGGGGGAAGGCCGCGCCAGCAACAAAACTCTCCGATCCAATCGAGTACAAGGGGTTCGTCATCCGCGCCGCGCCATACAAAAACAACGGCCACTACCAGACCGCCGGCGTGATCGCGCGCGACATCGGCGGCGAGCGCAAGGAGCACCGCTTCATCCGCGCCAACTCTTATGCGTCCTACGAAGATGCGGTAACGTTCACGATCAACAAGGCGCGTCAGATCATCGATCTGCAGGGCGAACGGATTTTCGATTAAACCGCAAGCGCGCGGGGCGGCGCTCAGGACAGTCCTTCGACGATGCGCAAATCGCGGTCGGCGCCGTTGCCGAGCACCTTGAGCGCCGCCTGATAGCTGGGACTGTCATGGGCCGCGGCGGCTTTTTCAACGCTGTCGAACTCGATCACCACCACACGCTGCTTGAGGCCTTTTTCGTAGGCCATGGCGGCGGTGCCGCGCGCCAGGAAACGGCCGCCCGCAGCCGCGATCGCGGGACCCGCGAGCTTGCCATATTCGGCCATCGCGTCGGGGTTCGAGATCGAAAAATAGGTCGCTATCCAATAGCCTTTGGCCATGACGTTCTCCCTTTATTGCGTCAAGGGCAGATTACCAGGCTGGGTATGGCGAAAGCGAGGGGTGGAATAAGATGCGGGGTTTCGCTAAGCCGCCGCTTCGTCGGCGTGCTCGGTTTTCTCGGCTTTGAGCCGCTTGAGAAGCGTGCGCAGCGAGACGATTTCGGCTTCCAGCAACGCAAGACGCTGAACGACTTCCGTGGCGCTGGTCGGCGACTCGGCGGGGCGTTCGGTTCCGATGAAGTCGAGCCCAAGCTCGTCATTGCGGCGCCACTGCACCCGCGCGCGCAATGTCTGCTCGCGTTGCGGGATGTAGAGCTCCACCACGTCGGGCAGTGTCACGGTGTTGGAAAAAATGATGCGGGCGCCCTTCTCGGAGAGGTCGCGGACCAGGCAGGCCAGCGCCCCGCGCTTGCGGCTGACATAGACAAAGCCGCGCAGGAAGCTCTTGCTGCGTCTCGATCCGCGGCGTTCGCCCGTGGGCCCCCCCAGCGCGCAAGTCAACGAGCCGCAATACGCCCGCGACGCTTAATGCCGCCTTACCGCGGCGCAACCGCGAAGAGGAGCGAAAGTAGCTTTCTTTTCAGTCAGTGAATCGGGCATGCCGACGGTGGCATTGACGCCGGATCACCACGCCGACAGCAGCCGGCTGAGATCGTAAACGACGGCGCCGAGGACGCAGACCAACAGGCCGCCCCCAATCAGGCCGAGCATGATGGCGGAATTCACCCTGGCGAGGGTGTGCTTGTCGACATGAGCTTTGTCGGCGAGATGGGCCATAGGTCCCGTCCCTTTGGCAGTCAGCTGCCCTCGCTCCGACGCCCCCTCCGCAACGCATTTAATTCGACTCGTGGTTTTTTAGCATCATCCGGCGAAACAAGCCAGCATTGCAATCACAGCGCGGCTTGTTGCACCGAGGCCGCGGAAAAGCCGCCCCATCGCAAGCCCGACCGATTTGACCTAACCTGTCGCAGCAGAACAAAAATACCTACCAAGGAGGTGCGCGATGCACGTGTTCAGCGTGGTGAAGGAGGCCGAGTTCGACCCGAAGAAACACGTCGAGAAAATACTCGGCACGGTCGAAGCCGGCGACGTCACCGTTGCCTGTTGGGAGCCGGGGCAGATCAGCCCCTATCATTGCCACCCGCAGGCGACCGAGATCTATTTCTGCTTCGAAGGCGGGGGCACCATGCGCACGCCGACAGAGAACGTCGCCGTGGTTCCCGGCGCTTTCGTCGTCCATCCACCCGGTGAGGTGCACGAATATGCCAACGGGCCGCAGCGCACGCTGTTATTCCGCGTCCGCTACGGCAGCGACATGAATGCGCGCCATCTGCACTGGCGCGGCCGCCCAGACTGGAGGCAAAGCGCCGAGGACGCCGATTATTATCACCGGCATCCGGTCACCTGAGTCGCCCTCGCAATACGCCGCTTGCGGATATTCCAGCCCGGCGGAACCGCAGGTGACTCTTGTTGTGTGACTTGGTAACACCCGGCCGCAGCAAGAAAAATGCAATTAGGGAAGATCGAATGTTCAAGAAACCGCATTGTCCCGTCATCGCCATCGAGGAGCATTATTGGGACGAAGAGCTCGCCAAAACTTATACCGGCGGCGAGGCCGGCCGGCCCGGCGAGCAATTCAACCGGCTGCATGATTTCGACGCGCTTCGCATCAAGGAAATGGATGAGGCCGGCATCGACATTCAGGTGATCTCGCACGGCGCGCCGTCGACCCAAAAGCTGCCGGCCGAGACCGCGGCCGCCTTGACCCGCCGCGTCAACGATCGGCTGCACAAAATCGTCGCCGGCAATCCGCGTTTTGCCGCCTTTGCCGCCCTGCCGACCGCCGTTCCGGAGGCGGCGGCCGACGAGCTCGAACGCACCGTCAAGCTCGGCTTCAAAGGCGCCATGCTGCACGGCCTCGCCAACGGCGCGTTTCTCGATCACAAGCGGTTCTGGCCGATCTATGCACGCGCCGAAGCGCTCGACGTGCCGATCTATCTGCATCCGTCGCTGCCGAACGCCGACGTCATGCGGGTCTACTACGAGGACTACGTCAAAGACTTCCCAACGGTGGCGCGGCCGGCCTGGGGCTACACCGTCGAGACCGCGACGCTCGCCATCCGCCTCGTGCTCTCCGGCGTATTCGACAAACACCCGAAGCTGAAGATCATTCTGGGCCATCTCGGCGAGACGCTGCCGTTTCTGGTCTGGCGCATCGATCAGGCACTGGCGCGGCCGGGGCAAAAGTCGATCAGCTTCCGCGACATCTTTTGCGGCAATTTCTACATCACGACCAGCGGCAATTTCTCCAATCCGGCGCTGTTGTGCTGCGTCATGGAGATGGGCATCGACCATATCCTGTTCGCGGTCGACTGGCCGTTCGTGATGAACCAGCCGGCGACGCAATGGATGGAAGGCGTCCCGCTGTGCGACGAGGACAAGGCCAAGATACTGTCCGGCAATGCCAAGCGGTTGTTGCGGATGTGATAACCCCAGCCAATTTTTCAGACTGTGCTGTAGCCAAGTGCCAGTCCGTAAGCAGTCGCTGACCGGTCAAATCGGTGGAAGGCGCCGACGACGGAGATCTAGGGCGCCGGCGAGGCCAGCCGGCAATTCATGCTGGCGAAAGCGAGGACTCGACAATCGGACCTTCATTGTCAAAAGTGCCGGCTCGGGGTTGGGTTGCTAATGCCCAAAAAACGGCCCCCTCCGAGCACTGAACTAATTGAAATCACTTTATATTTTGGCTTCGTTTTGCAAAATGCATTCGTCCGTCGGCGGCAAATTGTTGAGCAACGGGCGACGTGGCGGGTTCCCTAGCGGCAGCCGACGGACCGAAGCCGGTCGCCGATGACTTTAACTCCGCGAAGGCCGAGTACACTAAGCTCAAAGAGATCAGTCCGAGATATACACCGATAGAATCCTGGGCTGGCGTCGGCTGCGTTTCAGGCCGATCGTCTAGCCATCAACTCGCGCACGGCACGATCTCTGCGGCCAGCCGCTCGGCGCTCATAGCGATTGATGTTGATCAAGTGGGGCATCGCCCGCAGCATCGCAGCCGAGTCAAGCGGCATCTCGCTTGGCATTCCGGCCATAGCCATTGATGATGCGATGGTCTCGATCAGGCTGATCTTCAGCCGATAGATTTGCTCGAGATCGAGCTGCGTCCGCGCGATTGTGCGGGCAAGTTCGAGGCTAACAGGATCGTCCTCGACGCCGACGAGCTCGCGCGCAACGATTTCGATGCGGGCCAAAAGGTCCGCATCGAAGGTTGTCTTGCTGGCGAAGCCGTGCCGCACCGCGTTGCGTCGGGTTCGACGTTTGGCCGCCTCGCCGCGTGGCCCGGTGCTCCTTGCCGCGTTGCGTCGATTGGCGGCAATTTTACGCGGGCTGGCCATGGTTAGGCTGCATGTCGTTCCGTTTTTCCCCCTCCATCGATGAGCGCTTGTGCAGCTCGTGCAAGGGAATCGGGCACGTCATCCTCGTCGGGTTGGCGCGCGGACGCACGACCGTTCCGTTTGATATGCCGACTCAGCGAGGCGCGATATTCGGCGAATGCGCGCATTGCCTTGTCCCGCCGAACTTCCGCGGAGATGACCTGTCGATGCAACTCCGCAAATTCTGCGGAGCATCGTTGCCGAACTTTAACTTCGATTGCGGCCTCATCGAGCCCACGGCCGGCAAGCAGCTTAGCGATCCGCGTTCTGGCATCAGGATCCGAAAAAAATCCAAAGGACAGCACGCGCGCCTTTTCGGAGCATTCCCATGCCTCCCGATCTGCGCGAGTCATCAATTCCGCGATGAAGAATTCCAAGGTCTCCCGGTAGGCGGTATTGAGCAGAGCCACCTCGGCCTTCCGCAACCGTTCGACCTCCCAAGCAAGATGAAGCAGATTCTTGAAGTACATTCGTTCGATCGGTCCCTTCGGCTCGATCTCCTTTAGCCACGCCTTGCGGAATTTTTCGAACTCTTTCCGAGGCTCTGTGATCAGCAGCGGGATCCGCGAAGATTTCGACGGATTACCGAAGGGGGAGAGATATCGATCATTAGACATTGCAATTTGTCCTTCTCGCCGATGAGTTTTTTTGAAAATCGCTTACTCAAAAGGCCGTTTACTTTTTGACGCGCCGGTTTGGGACGCACCGTTCACAACAACCACAGAAAAATAGACCTCGAGCATAGGGTGCCGAGTTGCTACTGTAGAGGTCAACGACCACGTCGATGTCTGCGTTCCATCGCGTTCGGTCGTAAAAACTCACCCTCTAGAATAACAACCTAGTTACATAGAATGCGGACGATTTTTTGCAAGTCCGGAAATGTGACGAGGCGCGATCAAGGTCGACGGGCATGGTGCGCCGTTTCAGTTCTTGGCGCCGGTAGAAATATCTCGAACGTCGTTCCACGTTCTGCTCCCAATCGACAAAAGATCTGGCCGTTGAGAGTTCTCACGGTGTGACGCACTTTCGCTAGCCCAAACCCGCGACCGGGGCCCTTGGTGGTGGCGAACGGCTCGAATAGCCTGCGCATCATGTCGTCCGGCATTCCAATGCCATCATCTGCTACCTCGATAAGCACGTGATCGGCAGGAGCGGGCGGGGTCCTTAGCCGCGTCTGGCACTGGGCCTTGGTGACATTGCGTGCGCGAATGCAAAGGGTACCGCCTGCGGGCATGGCTTCACGAGCATTGACCACGAGGCAAATCAGCATCTCGTTCATCTTCCAGACGTCCCCTTGAATAGGCCAAAGGCCGTCACCATCCAGCGATATTTGTAGCCGATTATGTTTACCTAAAAGACGCCTAATTAACTGGGTCAGTTGCAAAATCATAGCATGTACGTTGAGCATGGCAGGGATGTCGTCTTGAGGGGCAGCCGTGATCATGAATTGCTTTGCGAACTGCGCAGCGCCTCCAACCATCGCCTTGATCAATGCGAGTTGGTTGCGAACATCTGGAGGAACACAATCATCCTCAATCACTGACTGCATCACCGTCTGGACGAAGGCTATCTCGTCGCGAACATTTCGCGCAGTTTGAGTAGCATAATGCACTATGCCTTGCGTATTAGCTTCCTGCATTGTTCGGACTCCTTGCGAATCAGCGGGCGCCACTTCGAACCGAATCGCGCCCGAGATCAATTAAGCGGCGGCCCGTTGCCTAAAACTGCGCTGGACCCGTCATGCGCATGGCAGCGCAATGACCGGCTTTTAACTTGAGCTGACTGCCCGAGCGCGGCACAGATGCGGAGCTTGGAGACGTGCAGATGCTCTCTGATTTGCTCGACGCAGGCGCGACGACGCGCGGGGCTTAGAAGACGCTTGAGCTGATCGGTCTTGAGAGCCGAACTCCCGTCACCAGCGATGAAAGGTCACCTCGCTGACCCTAATCTGACGGATGGCATCACCCATGCTGTGGCCTAGCGAGACCAACATCAACCTGCCTCAGCTTTGCAACAACTCTTCGGGCTTGTATCTCTTCCTCGGCATGCCGGTCCCCCTTGTTGCCAAATGGCATACTTCAAGTTGGACCACTTCAATGGGACGGATCGCAGTCACCTCTAACCTCGGTCTGGAGCTGCCCACGGCGGCGGCGCATCACTGCCGGTCACGAAATGGAGACGGGCTTGCATACTGACGTCAATCTGCAAGGGCAGTGAGTAGAGATTTAGCTAATTGGGCTTTCTCAACCTATCATAAGGTAGCAGGCCCACCCGGCGGCACCGATACCCAGACCGATGAGTATCAGATCGAGGTTGTGAGAAACGGCACGCTTCATCTACTCACGATAGCGGGCGGCGGTAAAAATGGCCTTAAGTTTTGGTAGTACGAAAGCGGACATTAGCCTCATCCGCCGTTTTTCGTTCGCAGATCCCCTGGGGGGATATGGGTTAATTAGCTCCCGCGAAACCCTCGGCACCCCTTTTTTCGTTTTGCGACCGGTTTGTTTTAGCCGCAATTTAAAAGGCTGCCTATTTAAACCTACTCAGCGGCCGGATGGGGAATGGAAACGCGGCAGTCTTGCAAGACTTCCTATCCTTGGTTCAAATCCAAGGTCTGGCCTCCACTTTTGTCCCCTTTAGTCGGCGGCGCATTTTATTTCAGCGGCCAAGGGTCAAGCGGTCGATGACGCCCCGTCGCAGTTGCAAAGGGCCGTACCCGTCACAGCCTGGCGTCTGAAGGGGTGAAGCTTGGTGAAGTTCGGGCGCGAGCTGGGCAATCGCTACCGCCGGCTGACCTGGTCGCCAAGGTGCGAACAGCAGTGTTGCAAGGCTCTGACCTCGATCGCGGTCACGTCAAGCCCCAAGAAAGTGAGCTCCTTGACGCTTTTACGCTCTTGCGGTTTTAGGTCCGAATACCGTGCAAAGGCAATCTTCCCGGCATCAAGATCGAATCCCCATTTTCTTCGCTCGCAGCTCGGCCGGTCCGCTGCTAATCGAGTTTTTTTGATATCCGTTGCTTATTGGCAACAGTTGATCGACCCGGCGTCTGCTAAGCTCCATCTCAATCTAAGTGAGTAGAGCTTGAGTGCAGACATGTCCGCGCGCATGTGTGGATTAGCAGCGACGCTGCTTGGCTTGGCTTTGGCTGCATGCAGTGCCAACGAAGTTCTGCCCGGCGACGGTACGCCGTTGCCTGCGGGCTCCGTCCCGCTGCCAAGGCCGGCGCCGAACTTCTCGGCAGCTCGACACTTTACGCCGCCCGAGGAGGTCGCCACTTGGCAGCATCACCCGGAACCGGTGAGGGCACAACAATTCAGCCAAGACAAGGCACATTGCGCGAGTCTGGCTAACAAGGCTCCAGGAGCAGGAGCGCCTGACATGAAGTTCTACATTGTCTTCGTCGACTGCATGCGTTTAGCGGGGTACGAGGAAACGCACTCCTAGCCGCCCCGCCGGCCGAGATTCTCGGCGAGACGCCCGCGACCGGCCGCTCCGGCGGTGAAGCGTGAAGCCGAAGAGGATTGGGCCCATTGACGGAGTTACTCTATTCCTGCCCGGTGTGCCGGACACTCTATGAGATCGTACGCCACCACGTTCGACCTCCGACCGAACCGCAGTGTGAGGTCTGCCAAATCGGATTGCCCGTGGCGGACGGCGATGATTGGCTCACATACCGCCGCGTCCGTCCGCGGTTTGACAACAGTGATACTCGCGGCAACTAAAGATAACGGCGTCGCAGCTCAGCGGTGCATTCACGATATTCGCGCTGATACCTGTTCACCTTTTCCAAATGCGAGCGCATCAGGTTTGCCTTTATATCATCACGCTCGTTCGAGCCGGAATCCCGCTCTGACGCGAGCTGCTGCTCAACGAACGAGGACATTTCATGCGTGTTTTGAGCAATCGCACTCCACAATTGCTCATCGGTCAGACTGGCATACAGCATCGCGACGCCCGCAAACCTACAAGGACCCCTGCGCACCATGATGAAATATTTGCGCTAAGGACGAATTAACGTGTGGCGTCGGCGGTTTGACGACGCCTGAACAGCGTTGCGCAAGTGGCCGAGCCTTCGCTCAGGTCTTTACGACGTTGTGATGGGGTAGCGTGGCAAGCTGCTCACCAAAGACGAGGCACGGCGCATTGCGGCGAACGCCGCGAAGCTGCCCTTTGATGCGGCACCAAGAGCCTCACCCTCTTTGTGCCGGTGCAAAATCTCTTAATGTTTTTGTCGTCTATTGGCCGTGGGAGAGGTGGCTGAGTGGCTTAAGACACCGCGCAAATGCGGTATACGGGCAACCGTATCGGGGGTTCGAATCCCTCCCCTCTCCGCCACTTCAGTTGCAAAAATCAAAGCCCCTTAGACCCGCCGACACAGACAAGAAGGGCGCTAGCGGTCGTTGTCCGTCCGCCTAAAGGGGCACAGCATGCTCGCGGCATGGTCGCTCGTTTCGGCCGCTAGGCATACTGCGAGCGCATCTCCGATGGATGTTTGGCCCCATCTATTTATTCCCATCTATTTGGTCCCGACTGGGCTCATCAGGCTCGATCGGTCTGGGGATGTGCGTTTGATACACGCTACAGTGGAATATATCGACACTCCCACCAAACGTTCGCTAGACAGTCCAAACGAGTGACGTGAGACCTCCACATGATGGGCAATCAGGCGCCTGCTCGGGATCTTGGTTGGTGAGCAACTGGACTTCCCCATTGGAATGGTGAAACTTATCAGGTTTTTGGAGCGACGCGATGCCTGATCCGGACGATGAACCCCTTCCACCTAGATCGATAGAACCGAATTCTAGGCCAAACGGCAGCCGCCGCTATGTGCGACCGGCCGATTTGATCGATAAAAGTCTCAGTGAAGCAAACAAAGACAAGTTATCAACGCTAAGTGAGCTACTTCGAAAGTTAGCAGCACTGAAGCCGAAAGGTGAACGCAAAAAAAAGCCCCGCTGTGGAGGTGTCAGCAGGGGCTAGTCAAAGCGATGCGTGACGCTGCCATTCCGATGGATGGATCATCGGTTTAACAGCGCACGCATTCTACATCTGCAAAAAGGGCAATATCGTTTCGGATGTATGTTTTTCAGCGAAGCAGCCTGCCGCAAATCTGCCTGCGCCACGTCATCGTGTAATCACAAGCGCATCTACGATTCTACTTCTGCATTCTGTAGTTTGCGAAATCTAGGCAGTCCCGCGACTAAAGCGGGTCAGTTGCAATCCGAGCGACTCGAGCGGTGATTGACGAGCGATTTGGCAGCTCGATACCGTCATGACGATTCAGACGTGGCTGCCTGGAATTGGTGCCGCGGGCCGCAGCATTTTTCGCGGTGAGCGTCTTTCAAGTCTGACACGCTAAGCAACGGCAAGTGGCCCATCGCGACTGTGATGCGTGTCCGGGAAAGGCCTGCCCTTGAGCCGAATCGGGGGTGTTCGTCTCGGCGCTTCGCGGATCTTGTTTTTCCTGGAAAGTGGATATCCGTGGGCGCGATTGCCAAGTCAAAGGGGCGTCATTTTTCGCCGCCTGCCGCCTTGGGACTCTGGCGAGGCGCGATTGCGGCCCTCGCGGTTCGGCGGTTCGCGGACGTGGCCTACCAATGGTTCGGAGTACTGTAACGTCCAAAAACGTGCGGCCGGTGTGTTTTACGATGGATTGCGATGGCGTCGGCTGGCGGCTGCTCGAACTGCAAAGCGGTGGATCTTTCTCGCTCGACGTCGCTGGAGGAAATCGAATTGTTCGGCCTAGATGGATTATCGGATCGAACCGCGGCGGGCATTTTTTCTGTCTTCATCTGATTTTGAATGACGGTTGAACCCGCTTCGGCGGCAGGGTCTTTGGTGACGATCGCTGCCGTCGACATCGGCGCAGAGTCCATTCGTCTCCCGGAATCGCTCGCAAGGTAAGAGATGACTGACGCACTAGCGGTCGCACCTATAGACGCCGCCACGCATGCCGCCCAGACGGTGTGGCTCAGCGTCGACTGAGGACCCACGTAATCCCATGCCGGATAGGTCGTTCGCATGCCGTCCCCACAGAGGCATTATGGGGAATTTACGGCCTGTCGGCAGCGGGACGCAACTGCTCCCGCCGTACATCGAGGGCGGCCGGCTCTATCAGAGAAGCCTTGACGTCCCATCTCCGCCAAGCGCGCTACAATGTCTGTCGGTGATGGGTTACGTCACGTCACGTCACGTCACGTCACGTCACGTCACGTCACGTCACGTCACGTCACGTCACGTCACGTCACGTCACGTGACGTGACGAGGAAAAATGGAAGGAAGGCCGCCGACGCGGCTCTTCTCCCGGTCCACGAATTGTCCTTGCGGCTCTCCCCTTACCGCGTGTTTAGAGGACTCTAAGGTCTGATGTTAGTCTCTTCTCGCCCCGGCAGCACGCCGCGAGATCGTATCCGAAGATTTCCTTGCCAACGCCGTCCTGTATGGCAACGCCCAAATGACCCGAGAGTAGCAGCTCGGTCGCCCGCGACAGTGCGGCCTTTAGATCTCCGACCTCATCCAGTGCAAACGGGCTTACAGGATCACTCGAAACTCGATGTGTCACAATATAATAGTTGCGCATTGAAAAGCCCCCTAAGCGACGCGAGAAGATTACCGAGGTGGTTTGGTCGAATCTGTGACCGGTAAGCGACCGACTTCGGTTGTCGGCTGCCCGGCTTTCGCCATGGTGTGGCCGCGAAGCCTGAAACGAGATACTTCGTCCGGGAGCAACCAGCGCCTGGCGCCTGGCAACGTACCGGTCCGCTATCGCGTGTTCGAGCTGGCCCGGTCACCGCCAGGGCGGCGGTGTTCTTACTGAGCTGAGCCACCCGGTGCCGGCCTACACAAGCGTCGAGCGAAGGCAGTCGTGTAAGCTGCCGCGTCCTGCCTATAAATAAACGGTTCGGCATGCTTCAACGCGCCTCAGCGGCTCATAAGCAAGGCGGTCTACGATAACCGCGGCTCCGAATTAGGTCTTGTCGTCATCAAGGCACAAAGCATGAGACGGCCACATCTCGCGAATGCCTTGATCAATGTAGCGACTGGCTTTTTCGAAGGACAGTTTGCTTGAAGCAGATTAGTGCGGAATGGTTTGCGTCATTTAAGTTGGAAGTAAGACATCCAGCAACCCTGTGGAAAACGTCGTGGCGCCGGCGCGGATAGCCAATATTTACAACCAGTTCGACCGATCGAAAAGGATTAGGGCGTGGACTCATTAACACGCAGCCATAACCGTATTGAGGCGAGCTGGACGAAGGCAACTTAGTTGGCCGCCAGCTTGTCGATGCGTGTCGCGCCCCCGACATTATAACTTGATACTTACAACTTCCGGCAATCAACTTCCGCGCCTGAACTCGAAGCCGCTACCCGGAGCCCAATGCTCAATGCTCGGTAGCCCTGAGCATTTCGAGTTGTTCCAGGGCGGATTTGACAATCGCTCGTCCTTTAGCGGTCAAAAAAATCTGAGTGCCCTGATATACGCTGGGAAGCGAGAAGCCAGTCGAGCTGCCGCTATAGGCGGCCGAGCAAGTACGAGCTCGTGGTCAAAGACCGCGAAAGCGTTCGACCTCTCAGTGCCCGAATAGCTACTTGCCACCGCCGATGACGTGTTCAAATAGGAGCTCGCAAATTTGCGCGCCCATGCAGCTAGTCCGCGATTGACTGGACGGGCATAAGCCTTTGGTCAGGCTCGTTTATGTCGTCCGCCCCCCAAACGGTCAGCCGTAGCTCGTGATTGCAGACGGGGCACTTATAAACAAGAATATGGGTGGCCTTTTCGAATGGCGATTTGGCGCGGTCGCGGCGCATTTCTTTCCCGCACCGGCAAGTTGGCGTGTCGGTGCCGCCGGGAACCAGTTCAAGATCATGCATATGGTTGAAGCAGCTCAAAGATAGTCGCACAGATTTCCCGCCAAATAACAGATCACTTAGACAAAATCCACGCGCGCAACGCGTTAATGCTAATCGGCTGAACTACTATGTGACCGCAACCCTCTCATATGGCCGGCAAACGGTCCTTTCTTCTCGGCCCGACAGCACGACGCAAGGTCTTAAAAAATTTCTTTTGGCTTGGCTAACTTCAACACAAACCCGGCTCCTTAAGAAGGGGAGCGCCTGCACGTGGAACGGTTTAAATCGCCGCCAGCCGAGACCATCAAGTCACTCTTAGGGCGATTTAGTTATAGCAGCCGGACCAGCTATACGGTAAAATTGATTGTCAGGCTCTGCCATGGTCGGCGGGAGTCATCTGAAATCAAGCATTGATGATGCTGGGGGGCGACATGTCGCACGAACTTTTCTGGCTGGTAATGACCACCGCAATGACGGGCTTGATGTGGATTCCGTACATTCTCGACCGCATCATGGTTCGCGGGCTAGCGGTGTCGATGGCGAATCCGAGCCCCAATGACAAACCCCAGTCACCTTGGGCACAGCGCCTGATGGCCGCGCATCGCAACGCCGTTGAAAATCTGGTGATATTCGCCCCGTTGGTTCTGGCTACACAGGATTTAAACGTTAATCTTGCGACACCGACCACGACGCTCGCCTGCCAGCTCTATTTTTGGTCGCGGCTCATTCATGCCGCGGTCTATACTGCTGGCATTCCCGTGCTCCGCACACTTGCCTTCGCCGGCGGCTTCGTCGCGCAGGTGATGCTGGTGCTGGCCCTGTTCAAGTTGGCTTGAGCCCGGCGACCGCGGCAGCACATCCTCGGTCATGTCTTGATTGTCGCCTCCGTAGCCTCGCGGTGAAACGGCAGAATTCGGTATGCCCGGTAATGGAAATACGATAAGGCGCCGCCTTAAGCGGTCCGGCGATCATCTGTAGAAGCTGGCGGATGCGTTGATAGGGCTCCCTAGAGCCTTCTTGAAACATCGAGGTCCCATCCTGATCGACGATGTTGATGTTGAGCCCCTCTTCAGTCTCCCTCGCCACGATGTGTTTGGAAGCCTCGGTCAGATCCGGCGGGCTTTGTAAAGCTTGGCCCAGCGACGCCACGGCCACTGCGAAAGCTGGATGGGTCGGGATACCATTACCCTGCTCATCCGGCGTCGGCGTGATGGAGGAGTTCTCGGGTTGAATCCGCACCGCGTTTTTGATTCTTGTACGCGTTGACAACCCTTCGCTTTCGACGAGGCCTGAATAGCGTGCATTGTTTTGCACTCCGAACGCATCGCACCGGCTACGGCCTGCATCTTGCGGGCACCCTGATCGGAAAAGGCCACCAGCATCACGAAAAAACTGACTAGCAGCCCCATCACCCTGGAGTTGTGCGCCGCGTGGATGGCATTCGCAGGATGGAATGCCTAATCGGTGAATATGCCGAAACGACGACGTTCGCTGGAGCATGTGGCAATGATTGTCGCGCAACCAACCCACCCGGGCCTCCTGTCGGCCTTACCTCCACATCTAAAAGCCGATCTTTTTGACAACGCGAAGCCAGCCACACTCAGCGTTGACGAGGTCCTGTTTCTCGCTGGCGATGGTTGCTATCGCATCGAAGAGGGCCTTCTCAAGGTCACCATGGTGTCGAGCGGCGGCCCCGAGCGCATCCTCGCTTTTCTCGGTCCGGGCGCGATCGTTGGCGAGCTTTCGATTATCGACGGGCGGCCGCGGTCGGCGTCCGTGGTAGCGGTACGGCCCTCCACGCTGCGCTTTCTCAGCCGCGCCGCATTCGAAAGCTTCGCTACTCAACATCCTGAAATCTACAAGTCGCTGGTGACCCTCACTGCGGCTCGATTACGCGAGACTGATGCCGCGGTCGCCGCCAGTAGCTTTCTGCCGCTGCGCGGCCGCGTCGCGCTCACGCTTCACCTTCGACGCGCCCGTAGCGTGAGCCAGTCGTCGCGTTAATTTGGAATCGTCGCCATAGCCAGGGGCACGCAAGGCCAGCCACCGCGCTGAGATCAGCAAGCTGGTTTTAAGGACTTCTTAAAGCTTTGCTAATTTGGTCGGTTTAATATGGCGAACGTACTGGCTCGCCATTTGAGCAAAACGACCACCGCGAAAACACTCCATGTCAGAAGGCCGGAAAATCGCGAGGCGCCGGGTCCTGAAACTCGGAACGATTTCGTTCAATCGCGGCGGCGGAATAACCTGCAGAATTCGCGATATCTCGGAAGGCGGAGCCTGCCTTGAGGTTGCAAGCCAATTCGGAATTCCAGATGATTTCAATCTGGTCATTGGACCTGATAACTGGCACTGTTCGTGCCATGTCGCGTGGCGAAAGGCTAATCGTATTGGTGTGGCGTTTGATCAGTCTTTTTCGTCTTTGCCCTCCGTCGTTTCACCACCGACCCGAGCCGGTCGCTTATAGGCCCAACGCTAGGACCTGGTCGCTCCGTACCATCGCGACATAAACTTGATTCCAAGGTAGCGCCGGTCAGTCCACACAAGTTGGCAATCTCGTCGAACACTGGCATCGTTGAACAACACTAAGGTGAAATTATGCGGGATATTTGCAACGGGGGATGCAAAGGCGAGACGCGCGCCGCCCTCCGACATATCCGAAATTCTACAGCGAACGGGCGGCGCGTCTTCACCAAAGATTATTTCGGCGGCGCGATGTATCGCATGTCGCGGGCTTTTCCGATGTTCCGCCGGTCGTAGAACCATCGCTCTGTCCTTGACCGGACAAATAATGCGAGCGATTGGTTAAAGAAGTTGCAGACCAAGGATTACGCAATCAAAGCCTTGATCGCGCCGCGTAAAGTACCGGCCCTCCCTGCCCTGTAGCGGCGAGACAACAGCTCAGCCAGCATCCGACGTGTGGCCATGCCGAAGAGTTAATCTCGAATTTAATCTAGAGTGGCAAGGTGGCTGGTCAGGGCATCACGGCGTGGCAACCGACCTTGACACGAGCCCCACAGCGAACGGGCACGGTCAAAGCGCCGAGGGGCAAAATGCCAAGCCCAAATGGTTGAGGGGAGCCTATGAGCAACGCGCGAATTCATACCGGTCATGGTCACAATTCGAAAGCCGGGCATGACCGCAAGAGGTTCGCGCGCAGACGGCACGATATTGTCATCAGCTTTTTGCTGGCCAGTGGGTTGGTCGCAGCTTTGGCCGTCTTCGCGCAATGGGGCGTGCCATGGCTGTCTCAAGCGATATCAAATACCGCACTCAATACACCCGATGTCGAAAATTTGCAGATAGGAACGCTGACTGTGCAGACAGACGGAAATGAATGCGAGCTTATGAAGTTCGACAATGCAACAGGGCGCACTATCGAAAATACTGCGCGGTGCCGCAAAGATGTCACCCTGGATGCTCACGGTGCACCTGTGCCCATGGGCACAGTTCACCGCCTCGATGCGATCAGCAAATCCTTCTCAGCAGGCCAACATTAGGCCAATGCGCAACTCTCGACGGCGCCGGCGCCTTAGCCTAAATGATGCTACTTCAAGCCCCAATACTCCCTGCGAACCTCCTTGTTCACGACTGCAGCCCCGCAGGTCCGCGTGAGTGCTGACGCCCCTCCGCTCGCCGCGCTCGAAGATATCGTCAAGCGCAGCTCTCAAGACCGGCGGCCCGCCATACTCGATGGCGTCGCCAGCCTTTTTATTGGAAGTGCGGCCTCGTTCAGCGAGGAACACGTGCAGCTGTTCGACGAGGTCTTCAATCGCCTCATCGCCGAAATTGAAGCGAAAGCTCGGTTTGAACATCGATCAAGCTCTCTGGAGTTAGCAATGCCCCCTCGGCGTCGTGCGACGGCTCGCCGAGGACGATGACATTTTTGTCGCTCGACCCGTTCTAGAACATTCCGAGCGCCTCGTCGACCCAGATTTGCTCAATGTGGCGAGAACCAAGAGCCAACTGCATCTGCTCGCCATCTCTAACCGTAACCGGATTGCCGAGACCATCACCGATGTGCTGGTGCGCCGCAGGGATCGCGAGGTCGTGCGCAATGTGGCGGGAAATTTAGGAGCCTGCCTCTCGCAAACCGGGTTTTCCACACTGGTCAGGAAGGCGGAAAGGGACGGAATTCTCGCCGAAAAAGTAGGTCAACGGCCGGATACTCCCCAACCGCTCTTCCATCAGCTATTTATCCAGGCGACCCACATCGTGCAAAAGCGACTCGTGGCGACGGCAACACCCTCAACGCAAGCCAAGATCCGTCGCGTGCTCGCTGATATCTCTGACCAAGGGACGCGTGATACGGTGTCAGCGGAGAACCCCGCCGACAGGCGCGACTGTAGTGAACACGATGCTAAAATGGACGAGGTGGCAATCGCTGAATTGGCCAGCGAAGGCCGCTATGATGTAACGATTGCAGCCCTATCAGCAACTCACGCAAGCAGCAGAATGATCGCTTGCGCTGTTGGCCAGCCAAAGCCTAGCGCTCCGCTGCATGTGTTGAAGCGGCATTCCACCTATCCCTCTGGCCGAAGCACCCTCACCCGCTGAAAAGCCAGATCCGCTTCGCTATCGTGTCATGATGGGGATCAAATGTCCGCATTGCGAGCACATCGATATGTGTGCCGGTCCAAATTTCACGCCGGCTGGTCTCCTAAAAGCAGCTCAATCTCATTATACGGCAAAATATAGCACGTCGTTCACTGGCGTCCTAATCAACCAATCGACGCTCGCGGCTGGCCAAGCGGAAGTTGGCTGATCTGCCTATTTTTCTCCCGCCACGTAATGTTGCGGCAAGTCACGAGCACACTTTTGTGGGCTCGGCATTCGAGTGACCGGCGATACCTTATCTCGCTCGAAGGCCGTCCTTACCGCTTCGCGCTGCGCCACCGCTTGGTGCGGCGATTTACGGTCATTCTGTTGACGTTGAGTATGTCGGCGATGGAGGCGTCTGTAAGGCCCCGTTTAAACAAAATGCGCACGCGCGATTCAAATTCTTTGCCGAAGCCGACGGCATTTGCTCCCAAATTTCTTGTGTTTTCCAGCTTTAAGAACAAAGCCGGCTCCCGGCGCGACGCTTGATGCGCAAACGTGAAGAACCGGCTTTTGCGAGCGAGCCTGCTCGCCTTCGCTTTGCGCTTGTTATTCCATCCCGAATTGGCGTGCGACGATGCAGACGTCAGTCCTCGAGTCCAAGGAAGCCCAAATCGGTGCTTATAGTCGTCCGTTGTCACACCATGCTTGGCGGCAAGATGGAACGAAAGACGCCCAAACCGTCTCCCACAAATTAAGCATTTGATTGTCCTACCGGCAAAATAGCGGTCGACTGCGCGGCGTGTTCGAAAGAGCGGTGACTTGGTACTTCGCATTAAAGCGGCCCTGAAATTCTCCATGGTATATTCAATGTATAGTAAGACGATCGCCGAACAAATTGGTCTGTTGCGATGCGGGGCAAGTCGTGGAAAGGCAAATGGGCACGCCCGTGGACTCCTGCCTCAACCTTGGGTCCCCTTCACCAGTCCCAATTCGTTAGCGGCCTGGATTGCCGCAACCATCGGCGCCCTCGCTCCAAGTTCCGACTAACGAGGCCGGGTTGCCATTGTGGCGAAGGTAGTTCCTCCACTGGCGTTTTAAGCTTATCCAATAAGGTAAATCACGGTGGCCTGTTGCCGTTCCTTAAATGTAGGCTGACACATCAAAGCGCTTGGGGTATGAAAAATGCCATTCGCTTGAATACGTGCTATCAGCGACGCTGTTATTTGCTTCATGCACTCTCATGTCTATCATCAAGATTTATAATTCCACGTGGATGCTCCGACTCTGATTACTATGAATAAAAAGCCGACCCATCCGTCGAACTATACCCCGGAACGCATCAAAGAACTCGTCGAACGCATGGCGAAGCTTCGGCAACGCTGGCTAATTAGTGTGAAGCGTCGTACTCCCGAAAAAACTGAGAAAAATTCGGGTCGGTTATCTGACCAACTCGCTAAAATCAAGGATTGGCCAAAACACTATCGTGACTAATGTAGTCACTGGTTATCGACATGGTTGGATCGTGTTTTGGAATTGGCTGCGTTCTCGCAGGTCAGCAACTCTGGCAGGGCTCGGCGCTGACGCTGAGCAACGGCGCGACGGCAGACTTTAGCAGCGGCGCCGAGACGCTCACCTTCACCTATACGGTAGCGGCGGGCGATGCCAGCACCGCCGACCTCAAAGGTCACCGGCTATAACACCAGCGTCGCCGACACTGCCAACAATGCGCTGACGGCCGTCACCCCTCAGAACATAATGTCGAAAATATAATGCGGAAGCTGGGCGACCGTTAAGATTTTGTTTAGCTCGAATCTTTTGGGCGGCTTACCAAGGGGAAAACAGAGAGCGCGGAACGTTTAGGCCCCCGCTCGCCAAAGAATGAACGCCGGGCAAGCGCAAGGCCGTCGCCGCTGAAACGGGCAAATGGGCCAAGGTGGTTCAGGAAGCAAATATTCCTCTGATGGAGTGACCGTGAGCCGCCTATAGCGGCCGTTACCTATACAGCTTTATCGCCGATTGCGCCGCGATCGCGAAAATCCACGATGAGTAGGAAAGGACCCAGATGTCAAAGTCACCTTTTTGAAAAAGCCATTGAATTTGGCTTCGTTCTGCAAACGAAAAACTTTGTGGTCATGACTGTCTTCTGCAAAGCAAATCGCGAAGCGCACGGTCGCGGCGGACCGCAGCCCGACGCTCATAGCGGTCGATCTTGACCAATTCAGGCAAGACCTGCGCAATCGCTGCAGCCGGTGGATCCGGCGTCAGCTCCTCGCCTCGCCTCGCGTCGTGGCGATGGCAATTGCTGACGCGGCCGTGTTGATCAATCCGGCCTTCAGCCGGTGAATCTGCTCGATATCGAGCTCCGCCCGGGCGATGGCGCGGGCGAGTTCGACGATGATGAAATCGCTGGTGGTGCCAGCGAGTTCTTGGGCCAGCGCCTCAACGCGAGCTAGACGATCGGCGTCGTAAGCGATGCGGGCGGCGAGACCGTGTCGTTCGGCATTGCGCCGCGTTCGACGTTTGGCGGCCGCCCCCCGGGGCCCGGTACTCTTTACCGCATTGCGGCGATTGGCAGCAATTTTGCGGGCGCTGGGCATCGTCAGTCCTTATCTTTGGTTTCCTCGCTTGCGGACGCGCGATCGGAAGATCTTATGTGGCGCCGAAGCGAATTGCGGTATTCCGCGAGTGCACGCACTGATTTCGTCCGGCGCGACTCCGCAGACGCGAGCAAGCGGTCGAAATCGTTGAGCTCGGAACGGCAGTGCTGATCGCGGTTTCGTCGAGGCCGAATTTCTCCAGCCGCTGGGCGATGAGCTGTTGGGTGTCCTGATCGGAAAACCAAGCGGACGCCAGTTCTGCTCCTTTCTCCCTGAATTCAAAGCTATCGTCGCCGGGGTCGCAGAGGAGTTCGGCCAGGAAGCTCGGCAGCACGTCGCGGAAGGCTGCATTGAGCAGCGCCACCTTGGCCCGTCGCCACCGTCGAATTTCCCACTGCAAGTGGAAAATGTCGGCGAGAAACATTCGCTCAATCGCCCCTTTCGCAACGATCTCTTTCTTAACGTCACGGCGAAGCCGCTTGTAGGCTTGCCGGGACTCGGTAATGAGCACCGGCGCGGGCGAGGACTTCGAATTCGGCTTTGGAAAAAGGCCGGAAAGTGCAGGATGTGAATCAGATCTCTTGGACACAAATTTCTCCTATGCAACCGTGCTCTGCATCGGTTGCTTTGCGATTTAAATTTTCCACAACGTCGATGCAATCTATGATTGCAAATAGATCCGGGGGATAGTAAAATGCGCTCTTCCCGTCTTGCTAGTAACATAATAAGGCAGCGCGAGTTCCCGCACGAAAGCAATGATTGACGTGCAATTATTAATTACTTCAACTAATGAGTGAAGTATAAGTTTTCCTGTTAGGTGGTCAAGGATCTTTGCGGAATGTACCTAGGTCAATTGCGAAAATAAGCGTTATTGAAGTCTAACCGCGGCGCGGGCCACTTTATTTATTACAAAAATTTATGATCGACACAGTAATTGCAGAAAAACCTCAACGGGTATTTGGCCAGCGCATTTTGACAGCGGGGGCGTCCTTGCGGTTCCGGCTTGAGCAAGCAGCGATTGCACTACATGCGCTAGCACTTTGAACAGGAGCGGAGAATGACCGGTCTCATGTTCGGTCGTCACAGCGCGTGTCTTTGAACTATTGGACTTGATTGGTCGGCACGAGGTTCCAAGCGGAATAATCCGCTTCTCATTGTGGCGCACCGGTTTGCACCGCTGCCTACGTAGCAATGATTAATTTGTTCCTACGGCGCCTTGTGGCCCTAGGCCGCAATCGGTTCGGCAGTCTCGATCGGCATGGCAACGAATTTCTTGCCCTGCGCATTGCGGACTTCGATTGACCAACCATCCCGGCCGCCGGCTAGACTGTGCCGTAACACCTCAACGGTCGCTTGCGCAAAATCGATTGCGCTGTGCGAGCTCACAAACCCGTGCCCGCAATAGTCGTAGAGTGACCGATGTTGGGTCGTGTAATCGAAGTAAAAGCGCTTCATGCTATTACCTGCTGGCGTCGTCATACCGCAGCTTGTACGTAGATTCCTCTATGCTTGGTTTAAATCAATCAATAAATATAGCTGGATCGGCGACAGACAGTGGGGGCGATCGAGACGGGCTGCGACGCAGGCAGATCTGGTCTGATTGCGAGCGATGCGGCGGTGGAACTGCGCAACATTCTGAGTGGGGATCGATTATTGCCGGCCTATTTTGGCCGCTGGGCTCGGCGCGGGCTTAGCGTCCACGCAACGCGGCAATCGGGAGTTTCGGATCAAGGGAGCTTGACTGTCCAGCGCAGTGTTCGCCGCCACACGACGCTGGCGGAGCCCGCTTAAGGCTGCAGATCTGGCGGCACCGGTGGGGCTTCGCGGATTAGCGTAATGGTTACGCGGCGATTTGCTGCGATGGAGGGATCCTCTGGAAAAAGCGGATCAGTGTCGGCTTTGCCGGCGACCTTGGCGATATTGGTGGACGGATAGCCCTCCTCCTCCAGGATTCCGCGCACTGTACTGGCCCGGTCGACCGAGAGGTTCCACGGGCCATAATTTGACTGCGGCGGGCGTTCCGGACCGGACGTGTGCCCGGTGATGGAAATGCGATAAGGGACGGCCTTAAGCGGTCCAGCGATCATCTGAAGAAGCTGTCGGATGCGATCATAGGGCTCCCTAGAGCCCTCCCGAAACATCGAACCACCGTCCTGATCGACGATGTCGATGTTGAGGCCCTCTGCGGTCTCCCGCACCATGATGTGTTTGGAAGCCTCGGTCAGATCCGGCAGGCTTTGTAACGCTTGGCGTAGCGACGCCACGGCGGTAGCGAAAGCTGGATCGGTGGGGAAACCACTACCCTGCTCATCCGCCGTCGGCGTGATGGAGGAGTCTTCGGGGGGAATCCGCGCCGCGTTCTTGATCCTGGTACGGGTGGGTAAGCCCTCGCTTTCAACGATGCCTGAATAGCGTGCATCGTTCTGCACGCCGAACGCTTCCCGCATCGAGCCGGCGACGGCTTGCATCTTGCGCGCATCCTGATTGGAAAAAGCCACCAGCATCACGAAAAAGCTTACCAGCAGCCCCATCAAATCGGCGAAAGTAACAAACCAGCCGTGGCCCCCACCGTGGGCTTCCTTACGCCGCGCCATGGTGCACCTCGTTCCCCAATCCTCTCAACGCAAACACTGCAAGGTGCATCTGGCATGCTCAAAAAACGGTTAAATTTTCGATTATTGATCGAATGCGCAGTGGGACCATGCCCGGCGAGCATCGCCCGCGAACGGACGCGATCTGTGGGGGCCGAAGGAATAATATGCTGTGGCTAGTTAGTTCATGCGCGGCGGTGGCGTTCTAGACGATGGTCGCGTTCCGCCCGCACTCTGCAACGATGTTAAGCTCAAACCACGCGTTCGATAAAAATCGATAATTCGCCGAGCCGTGTGGAAGTTCAACCGATCGAAGCTTGCCATACTCTTATCAGCGCGTAACGACGATGAGCCATGGCGCTTGTCGTGCAACATGAGAAGGGCCTTGGCGGTAAGCCATGACAATCCCCCCGCTTTGGCGAGGACAAGAATTGTCTCGGTTTGATTCCCGATAAATGCCTGCTCGACGATCCCATCAGGGACATCACAGAGCTGGGCAACAGCAACTACGGTTTCCGCAATTTTGGCATTTTCAGCCAGAGACCGAACAGTTGCATCGTTAAGTTCGCCCGATGCGCTAAGCGACTGAACCGATGATTTCGCAGCGGTATAATCAATTGACCGCTTCTGTGTGGCCGCTTTGCGAAGATCATCAGTGACTGCGGTCACGGCGCTATTGATTTCAGAGCTAAATTGCGGCTGTTCCGCGATGAGCTTGGCCCTCACCACATTGGACGCCGTCGCCAGCAACTCAAGGAATATCTCCTGAGGAATGTCGGGTCGCAGGCCGATGCTTGTCGCGAGCACATCATCGCCCTGCGAACGCTTCACCAGCAGGCAGAAACCATTTTGGGAGAACTTAGCGCCCACATTTTGCGCAGCATTTAGCACCACCTCGCGGTTACCGCGTCCAATAAGCGTGTCGGTTACCTCCTCGCTCAATGACTTCCTTTTCGCGATGGCGAGCAAATGCGCCTGGCTCTGGCACCGCGCAGTCGCCAGCAGGTCGGCACTGTCGAGGCAGTCCGCCTGGGTAAGAACGGGGCCGGCTACCCTAATATCGTCATCGCGGGCCAGAAGCCGGGTAATATTCGGGGGCGCCTTGGCGAGCGGCGCCAGACGTTCAGCGAGTAACGCTCGCACCGAGACCTCAATTTCCACGGCTAACCGAGTGATAACGGCATCGAACAGGTCTATTTCGTCCTCGGAAAACCGCTGCGAACCGTCCGCAAAGAGATCCGTAATCTGCCAAAGGATCTCGGCCCGCCGTTGTGTCGAGCCACGCGCGACTAAATTCTCAAGTTCATGAATAAGGCCGGGTTGTGCCGACATCAGTGACACTTTCTTCAATTCTGTTGACGATAGCCGTTTGACTGCTTGCGCGATAAAGGTCGGCGGCATCGCAGCGGACCAAGTCCGAGGCGCGATCTCGTCATCGCGCGGACCCGAGCTGATGAACCATGTCGATCTCAGCTCAAAATTGCGCTGTGGCAGACATCAACGTTAAGATAATTCACGCCGCCGAATTAAATGTTAAAATCCGTCAAAATAGCGCTTTCGCCAAAAACCCCATACTTCGACCCGCGCCGCAGCGAGATCGATTTCCCATCTCGTCGTGCTCATTTGGAATCGCCGCGATAACGAGATGCGCGGAGCCGCGGTCCGACCACCATGACCTGCAAGACGAATTCAATGGCTTCTCAAAGCTTTGCTAATTTAGCCGGCTCAATATGACGGATGTACTCGTTATTGATGACTGCCACGAACTCCATGTCAGAAAGCCGAAAAATCACGAGACAGCGCATCTTGAAGCGCGGAACTATTGCGTTCAACAACGACGGTGGAATAACCTGCAGAATTCGCAACATCTCGGAAGTCGGAGCCGGCCTAGAGGTCGCAAGTCAATTTGGCATTCCAGATGATTTCAAGCTAGTAATCGGAACTGATAATCGGCAGCGTTCGTGCCGTGTCGCATGGCGCAAAGCTAATCTAATTGGCGTGGCGTTTGATTAGCTTCTCGCTCGGCCCTTTTTTCGCCGCTGTCCGGGACCGGTAGCTTATAGACCATTTAGGCTCAACGCTGAGTTCTGGCCGCTGCGTACCATTTTGAAAGAAACTTGATTCCAATGTAGCGACGGTCAGCCCAGACAAGCTCGCAATCCCGTCGAACGCTCGCATCCTTGAACAATACTAGGGTGAAATTATGCGGGATATTTGCAACTGGCGATGCAAGGGATAGACGTGCGCCAGTTTCGGACATATCCGAAATCCTACAGCGAAGGGGCTCCACGTTTTCGCCAACGATTATTTCAGCGGCACGATGCATCGCGTGTCGCGGGCTTTTTCGCTGTTCCGCCGGCCGTACAACCATCGCTCTGTCCATGCACCGGACAAATAATACGGTCGATTGGTTAAAGAAGCTGCAAAACAACAATTATGCAATCAAATGCGGGGAAAGTGTTGGCCTTCCCTCCCCTGCAACGGTGAGACAATAGCCGACCAGCTTCCGACGCCTGGCCCGGCCAAGGAGTTAATCTGGCATTCAGTATGAGATGGCAAGGTAGGCAGCAAGCGTCACGGCATGGCGGCCGACCTCAAATGAGCCACGCGGCGAAACAGATCGCACTATCGAAAATACTATGCGGTGCCGCAAAGACGTCGCTCGGGACGCTCGTGGTACACCCGTGCCCCTGGGCTCGGTTCGTCGCCTCGATGCGGTCCGCAAACTCTTTCTTGAGGCGAGCACTGAGCCAATGTGCATCTCGTCACGACTGCAGCCCGGCAGGTCCAAGTGAGCGCTGACGCCCCTCTGCTTGCCGCGCTGGAAGGTATTGTCAAGCACGGCTCTCAAGACCGGCGGGCCGAAATGCTCGATCGCATCACCGATCTTTTCATCGGAAGCGCCGCCTCGTTCAGCGAGGAACACCTGCACCTGTTTGACGAGGTCTTCAATCGCCTTGTCGTCGAAATCGAAGCGAAGGCTCGATTTGAACTATCGAACAAACTTGCCGGCATTAACAATGCCCCCCTCGGCGTCGTGCGGCGGCTCGCCGAGGACGATGATATTCTCGTTGCTCGACCCGTTCTAGAACGCTCTGAGCGCCTCGCCGAGCCGGATTTGCTCAATCTTGCGAAAACTAAGAGCCAACTGCATCTGCTCGCCATCTCTAACCGTAACCGGATTGCTGAGGCCATCACCGATGTACTGGTGCGCCGCGGGGACCGTGAGGTGGTGCGCAATGTCGCGGGAAATTCCGGGGCTCGTCTGTCGCAAACCGGGTTTTCGACCCTGGTCAGGAAAGCGGAAATGGATGGAATTCTTGCCGAAAAAGTAGGGCAACGATCGGATATTCCGCAACCGTTCTTCCATCAGCTGTTTATCCAGGCGACGCAGATCGTACAAAAGCGGCTGTTGGCGACGGCGACACCTGAAATGCGGGATAAAATCCGTCATGTGCTCGCCGAGATTTCCGAGCAATTTACGCATGATACGATGGCAACGGAGGATTTCGCCGCGTTAGAAAGGCACGACCATATTGAGCACGATACTAAACTTGATGAGGCGGCAATCGCTGAATTGGCTAACGGCGGCCATTACGACGAAACGATGGAAGCGCTATCGACGCTTTGCAAAATACCGTTGCAACACATGCATCGGATATTAGCCAATAAGCGAGCCGATCCGGCGCTTGTGGTGTGTAAGGCCTTAGGCTTTGCCTGGCCGACAGCGCGGACGATCATTCTGCTGCTGACAAAGGGGCATGGCACTTCTGCCCATACTCTCGAAGGCAAGCATCGCAATTTTGAGAAATTGTCGGCTTCCGGATCCCAGGAAGTCCTGCGTCTCTGGTACAAGCGGCAGGGCAATCAAGCTGATATTGAAGGGCAACTGCCAGCTCGGGTCTAATCACTGCGGCATTCACTGGCGCGTCGAGCATTCAATGTCCTAAGCCGAGGCTGACAGGGCGGAAGTCCTCACAGCGAACACGGCTTCGATCTTCATCTTTAGAGATTCCGCATTGAACGGCTTGACGATGTAGTTGCTCACGCCTGCCTTTTTTGCGGCAATCACATGTTCGGTCTTGGCCTCGGCAGTCACTATGATAAACGGTGTGCGTTTCAAAATCGGATCGCCGCGGACCTCACGTAGGAAGTCATAGCCCGACATCGGCTCCATATTCCAATCGGATATAACCAGGCCATAGCGCCGGTTGCGCATTTTGGCTAGCGCCGCCGGGCCATCTTGAGCATCATCGATGTCGTTGAATCCAAGTTGTCGCAGCAGGTTTCGCTGGATATTGATCATCGTCCCGGAGTCGTCAACGACAAGGATTGGCATCGAAGGATCTAAAGCCATGCCTTTAACTCGCAATGTCGGTTTTCGCTGAATTCCGGTGTCATATTACAATTGATAAATTGCATTTATGGTAATTCCCATGGTTAAAAAATTATGACCTGCCCGGCGCTGCCGGGGGTTACGAAGCTGGCTGCCTCGCTTTAGCAACGCGGTTAGGTGACCAGCGGACCCGCACCGTTCAAGTCCCCGGCTTTCCAATCCGGACCGCGGGACGGACAATACTCAGTGCAAATGGAGGGCGTTCGCGAGCGCCAGGTGCCAGGGGGTGGTCTCGACGTTTGATGGCAGCGCGACATGATCGGTGTGGACGAGATCGAGGAAGGCCTCGTGGTGCGCTTCCGGCGTGACCAGCGCGGTGAGCTGCTGCGCCGTCTGCCTGGCGGCATGATTCTCGAGTTCGTTGGCGATCTGGCCGTGGTCGAGACCGGCGCCCTGTTGCTCGCCAAGGGTCGCGTGAAACACGAAGTTGTCGCCGGAGACCCAAGCGGACCGCTGTCCGTCAGTGTGGCCGTCCGGTGAATTCTGCGATTGGTTGAGCCCGAGGTGGTCGTCGTCGAACTTCATGCCCCAGTCGGTATGCGTTTTCGTCGTCTCCTGATCCGCGGGCGGATCGGTGATCAGCGTCCCGCCATTACCGTCTGACGCAAAGTCTAACGTGGCGTTGAAATCATCGAATGTGATGCTCGCCGTCTTGGTGCCGTCGGTGACCGTTAGTAGGCCGGTCGTGGAATTATACGATTCTGCGAAACTCGAGGAATCGTAACTGATGCCAACGAGATCAATGGTGTCGGAATGCGCTGCGTCAGGCGCGGTCCCGGTAAATCCGATAATCTGACCGGTGAAGCCTTCCGGATCGTTCAGTACCAGCGAGCCGGTGTCGCCGGTGAAAGTGACGGCTTCGCTGGAGGCCGCGCCGATCGTGAGGCTCGCGCCGGCGGCGATGGTGGCGGTTGCGGCGAGCAACGGGTCGACCACGTCGGCGCCGCTACTACCGTCGTACGAAGCCGACCAAGTATCGCTCTGATAATTGCCCGCCAACGTGACGGAGGCGGAGTTGTGGTCGGTCTCGTCGGTCACCGTCAGCACGCTGTCGCTGCTGGCGTTGAGCGTGGCAACGACCTGGAACGTGTCGGTACTCTGCGCGCCGAGCCCCTGCAGGTCGATCGTGTCGGTGGTGGCGAACGTTCCCGAAGCGGAACCGACCATGCCGGTGAAAGTCGATGGATCGGCATCAACAAAATAGCCAAAGGTACCGGCAAAGGTGATACTGGCATTATCCGCGGTTGAAAGCTGCAGCGTCGAATTATCGATAGTGATCGGCTCGCCGCCGTTAGGAAGAGGACCATAAACGAACAGCGCAGCGCCGGTCGCGGTCAGTGTGCCGGAATTGCCGCTCGGATCGGCGGTCGGCGAGAACGCCAGGGCCTGAACACCGCTGACACTCAGCACGCCGGCATGGACCGGATCGTCGATGTTGGCGATTGTGCCGCTGCCGCCGGCCGTCACGTCGATCGTATAGTCCGACGGCGTGTCGGGCAGTATGACCACGTTCCAGCTGGCGAAGCCGCTCGTCGTCGCCCCGGTCCCGCCGGTGAAGCTGTAGCTCGGCGCCGTTCCGCTCGTATTATCGCCGACGAAATCGTAGGTATTGTTGACGTTGTTCTCGCCTACAATGGTATCGCCGTATTGCGTGCCCGCGAAATACTGGTCGTGATCATCGCCGAAGCCCATCGCTTCGCTGGAAATGTTTTGCGACGCACTCACGGTGTAGGTGCCGTTGCCGCCGCTCGTCCCGGAAACAAAACCTGTAATCGTCGTGTCGGCCGCAACTCCGGTGCCAGTGACGACATCACCGACCGCAAGGGTGCCAATGATCCCCACAACGGTCAGGGTAGTCCCCGAAATCGAGCCGGTGAACGAATCCGAGTCGTTGACGTTAAGGCCCGACGTGCGCAGGTCATAGATATCGGTCACGTATTGCGTAGTGACGCCGTCGACGAGCACATTATCGTAGGTGAGGGCGATCCGGCCATCGGTTCCTTCGCTATTGGTTAGAATGTCGACATGGTCAAATATCGTTGTTGCCGGATTGAAAATCGATGCAATCTCAGCACCAGTATTGGCGTTGAACTCGACTACATTGGTGCCGGTGTCGTCGCCATAGGTCAGGATGACGACGGCGGTCCCATCGATGGTCGCGGTGCCGAGCTCGATGTCCTGGGCATTGCCATCAGCGATCTGGAATTGGTGCTGCGATCCAGACACCGCCGTTCCGGACGAGTTGTAGATTCCGAACTCGACCTGGTCATAGGTGTTACCGCCGGCCGTTATGGTGTCACTCCAGGCGAATGCGTAGTTGTTGCTGGATCCCACATTAATGGCGAACTGCAGTGCTTCCGGCGAATAGGTATGGGTGGTCGATTGCGGCTCCTGGTTAATCTGGTCGGTGGCCCCTGAGGCGTAAGCCGTGAGGTTGGGCGTGACCGTGAACGAGGGCAAACCGCTTGCGGTATCGGTGCCGTTCTCTTCATAGGCCTGGAACTTGATGACATCACTGCCACCAACAGGTTCCGCGATCGCTGATGCGAAAATGGCTGTTTTAGTGCCGCTTAGGACGACCGAGCCGGCGCCGCGGAAGTACCAAGCCGGCACTTCTGTGGAGGTCGTCACGCCGCTCTCATCAAGAATTTGAATAGGGCTGGCGCCCGATAACGCATCGGAATCGGGATTAGAGGCTGTTACACCGTTCGTACTGAAAATCTGAAAGTCGATCGTGTAGTTGTCTGTTGAACTATTATATTGCGCCCAGGCGAGGCTGTAAGCCGCGCCATTGCCTGTGCCGGAGAAGAGACCGCTGCTATTATTTTCAAAAATCGTAAAATATTGCAAATCGGCGCCGGTCAAGCCGCTCTCGATTGCCACCGGCGTGCTGAGGGTAAGCGAACTATTGAGGCCGGTAGTCGGCTCATTGAAATAGAACTGATCGATGGTGGCGTTGCCGCTGCCGTTTTCCGTGACGAAGAAGCCAATGCCTAGCGTATTCGTGGCGCTCGTGCTCGCTAGCATTAGTTGATTTCGGTTATGCGGAAAGTCACCTTCTTGAATCGTCGTCGTTGAACTCGCAACTTGCTGGCCGGTCGCCCCGTTTGACGTGATACTGTTTGCATAAGGCAACAGGAACGGGTCCAGCGTCAGAAGATAGGTCGTAATCGAATCGGGGCCAGCATTTGAATAGTCCGACGTCGTCGAGCCGTATACGGCCCCTACCAAATCGCCACTGGAGCTGCCGTTCGGAGTTTGCGCAAATACACCGTATAGGTGCGTCCCACTGGTCGGATTCGTCGGGTCAACAATGCTTCCCCAGAACAACGGTGATTCCACCGTTCCGGCAGTAACCGTCATCTGCTCGGGCGTTCCGTTATTCTTGAAGCTGACGACCGCGTCGAGCGCCTGGCCCTCATCGGCGATCGTCGGTGTGTAGCTATCGCTACTGCCGCTCTGGACCACGGTGCCGTCGAGCAACCACGTATAGGTGATGTTGCTGAGATTGGTAGTGTTGGTTAGAGTCACCGTACTCGGCGTGGCTGCAACGGCGTTGCCCGTACCATCCACGCCGGTGAGAACCGCCGGCGTGGGGCTCGACACGACATAGGTTCCGTTCCCGCCGTCCTGCGTCAAAGCAAAGTCATCTTGGGAGTAAGTGCCGGAGAGATAGATTGTCGTCCCATTGGCGAGTGTCAGATAGCCGAGCGAGCCGCTCTGCGTCCAAGTTACTGTCTCGTTCGGCGTATAAGCGATGTCGGTCAAATCGAGAACGTCGTTCGTCTCGGCGCCCGTGTTGAAGCCGCTCACAATGCCGTCATAGGATTGCGGGTAAGCGAGCTCCAGCGTGCCGCTTCCAACAAATGTCACGTTGGGGTCGACGACATCCTGGAAGTCGGCAGTACCGCCGTCGGTAATCGTCAGCGCGCCGCCGTCGCTGTTGAAGCCGAAGCCGTTATCGACCGTGAGCGTAGTATCGCTCACCTGCAGCGTGCCCGCGAGCGTCAGCGTGCCGTCGCCGGTGAACGTCGTCTCGGCCCCGGTGATTGAGAGTGTAACGCCGCTCTCGATCTCAAGCGAATCTGAACTCGAATTGTCATCAGTCACGGTGACGCCATCAAATGTGACCGCACTATTGATGCCATTGGTGATATTGACCGTCCCCTGGCTATCGATCGTCAGATCACCGCTTAGCGTCGCACCCGCGACCACATTTACAATGCCGCCGTTCGCCAAAATCGTGCCCGAATTGGCGACGCTGTCATCGATATAGAGCTTGCCGCCGGCGGTTGCTTCCAGAAGACCAGAATTGGTGACGGTGTTGCCGGTATCGATGGTGATGCCCCAACCGGCGACGTTGGCATTGACCGTGCCGTCGCTTCCGTTCTCGAAGATCAGGGAACCGTCCTGGGTGCCGATCTCGCCGGTGCCCTCAATAGTGTTACCGACGTTATCCAGCGTGCCTCCGCTATCGGAGCCGCTGATGGTCGGCGAGCCCTGCTCGCCGCCGGGCGTCGGCAGCAGGACCGTTCCGCTACCGTTCAGCATCACCGTGCCACCGATGAGCAGCGTCGTGCCTTCATCGACCTGAAGGGTTCCGGAATTGTCGACGGTGACGCTGTCGAGCGTCGGGTTGCCGAAAATATCGCCGCTCGCTTCGACCGTGGCCGTGCTGCCGATCGTCAGGGTGCCACCGGTGATCGAAGTGTTTTCGAACAGAGCGAGCTGCGTGTCGGCCGTGGTCCGCCCGACCTCGATATTGCCATTATTGGTGACGGTGATATCGGCGAGGTACGTGCTCAAGGCTTGGTTATCGGTGCCCTCGACGTCGAGCGTGGCGCTGGTGCCGATCGTCAGTGTGGCGCTGGTATCGGTGTTGTCGACCATCTGCGCGCCGTCGCTCAGCATGAGCATGGCATCGTCGTCGATCTGAACGAGACCGTCGTTCGTCACATCGGTACCGTCGAGGGTGACGCCGCCGTGGGTTCCGTTCTGGACCTCGAGCTCAGCGCCGGCATTGACGACCAAAGTGCCGCCGGTGACCGTCGCGCCGTCGGTCAGGAGCAGGTCGGACTGCGTCGTCGCGGCGCCAATTTCAATCTCATTGCCGTTCGAGACCGCGACATCGTTGAACGTCACCGGCGCGTTGCTCGCGGTTTCGATGTCGAGAATATCCGTACCGCCGACAGTCAGCGTGCTATCGCTGATGGCGGTGCCGCCGCCAAGCAGCAGTGTCGCGTTCGCCACAGAACTGGCAAGGAAGCCGACCTGCGCGCCGTCCCCGGTTTCGTAGTAGCCAACGATCTGATTGTTGCCGTTGATGGCGAGAGCCTCACCCTGCAGGCTGGTCAGATCGTAATAAGTGCCATTCGTGCCGCCAGTATAGAGGAACGCGTGCTGGTCGCCGTCGCTGTCGAGGTAATAGCCGACCACCTCGCCGGTATCGTTGATGGCCTGGGCATAAGTGGTGCTTCCGGCAGCAGCATTCGGATCGTTCAGGTCGGTATAGTTGTAACCGCCCGACCCGTCCGGCGTGGCGACAAATCCGTGGTCGACGCCATCGTTGCCGTTGTAATAGCCGACCGCGGCGCCGGAATCGTTGAGGCCTTCAATAACCGTTCCGTAGACGCCGGCTACGTTGTTGGCCTGCGGATCGTTGATCAGGGTATACTGACCGGTATTGCTGTCATAAACAAAACCATAAGCAGCGTCATCGAACCCGATATAGGTCCCGGCAATTTGTCCGTCATCGTCGATCAGGATTGGCGCGGATGGATCAATGCCGTCGGAATTGGGCGGAGTCAGATCGCTGAACGTCTGTGTCGCGCTGTCATAGAGGAAAGCCGTATACAAACCAGCCGAGGTCGCTTGGTAATAGCCGACGACGTCACCGGACGTGTCGATCGACGTGATAAAGGTGCCCGCGGCGAGATCGTTGCCGGAGTCATCGACCGCGTTCGGATCGTCGATGGTGGTGTAGCCCGCGCCGGCCGACCAGCTAAAGCCGTGCGCGCCGCCGTCGGTGCCGTAGTAATAGCCCGCGATGGTGCTGGTATCGTTGATGCTGGTGGCAACCGTTCCGACTACAGTTTCGGCCGGGCTTGTCGGCAGCGGCGCATTCGGATCGTCAATCGGGGTATAGGTGCTGTCGCTGTAGACAAAGGAACGATCGGCATAATTGGCATCGACATAGGTGCCGACCGCGTCACCGGCGCTGTTGATGGCCACCGCCTTTAGGCCGTAAGCAATGTTCGCAGCCGCATCGCCGAGCCCGACGAACGCGCCGGCATTGATCGTGCTGTTCGAGGCACTGACACCGTCAAGCGTGAGGGTCGAACCGCTGGTAAGCAAGACCTGACCGCCTGACAGGGAAGTGCCGGTGCCGATTGTTGCGGAATCATCGATCGCTATAGTGCCGAAGTTGGCGATTTGGCCGTCGCCGCTGACTTGGGTGCCACCGCCCAGCACGAGCACCGAACCGGCGTCGATCTGTAGGATGTTGCTGTCGATTACATCGACGTTGTCGAACAGCGCGCCCGCCGTGCTGCTGACCTCGACCATGCTGCTCGCGCCGATGGACAGATCAGCGTTACCGATGAAGGAGCCACCACTCAACGTCAGATCGACGCCGTCGACGACCTGGATGGCATCGCCGCTCTGACCGATCACGTCGACGTCGTCGAGGACGGCGCCGGTACCGTCGCTGCCGGCATCGACGGTCACCGTGCCGGTGCCGTCGTCGAACAGCAGCGCACCGCCATCAATCTGCGCGGCATCGACCAAAATGACCGTGCCGTCCGCGCCGATATCGATCTCGCCGCCCGACTGCATCGTGACCGTGACACCGTCGAGCGTAACGTTCTCGTTGCTGATCGACGGATCGCCGGTACTGCCGATGGTAGCGTCGCTATCGAGCCCGGGCGGCGAGCCAAGGCTCCAGTCCGAGCCGTTGTTCCAGTCGCCGGTCGTCGCGATCCAGTTGTCGGCCGGCGGCGGCGCATTAGATCCCGGCTCGACCACGCCGGCGAGCGCCGTGACCTGATCGGTGTTGATGCCGTTTGGATCGGTGAAGCTGACGATGACGTCGAGCGTATTTCCGACATCGTTCGTCGGCGTATAGGTGTTGGCGGTACCGGTCTGGATAACCTGGCTGCCGTCGAGCCATGTGTAATGGATGGTGCCCTGATACGCGTTGCCGTCTAAATCGGTGACGATCGCTGTGACAGTTTGGCCTTCGACCGCGTCGCCGTCGCTGCTATCGAGGCCGCTGAGCGTCACCCGCGCCGGGCTCGCTATCACTTCGGTGCTGCCGTTGCTGTCGGCCGTCAGCGCGAAGCTGTTTTGGCTGTAATTGCCCGAAAAGTGGAGCGTTTCAGTCTGACTGCTATTGTTCAGCGTCAAACCGCTGCCGTTCCAGATGGCGGTTTCCGGCGTCGAAGCGGTCGTGGCCGCGGCGAACAAGACATCGGTTGCATTGACGATATCGCCCGTGCCGAAGCCGCTGATCGTGCCGGACGTATCGCTCGCCGAGTCCCCGAGCTGAAGCATACCGATGCCCAAGAAAGTCACGGCCTGATCGAAAGCATCCTGGAAATCAGCGGTGCCACCGCTAGCGATCGTCACTACTCCGGAGCCGGCGAGGACAACGCTGCTAGCGACATTGAGCGTGCCGGCGACTAGCAACGCACCATTGTCGGGCGTCGTGTTGGACAACGTTAGCGTCGTGTTTGCAAGCGTAAGCGTGTTGCCCACGTCGACGTTGATTTGGGCGTTGTCGCCGGTTTCGGTGATGGCGCCGCCGCTGACCGTGGTGTCGTCAAAGGATACCCTCACATTCTCGATTTGCAGGCTGTCGGAACTGGATTCGTTGGTCAGGTTGGCAAAGTTGACGGCGCTGGCGGCAGTAACGAAGTCGAGCGTGCCGGAATTATCGATTATCAGCGTACCGCTGTTACCCGTGAGCGTGACGTCATCGATCGTCCGTGTGCCGGCAAACGCTAGGGTGCCGGCACCCTCATAGAAGGCGCCGCTATCGGTACCACCACCAGCCAAGTTGAGCGTGCCGGTTTCAACGTTGACGATGCCATCGTTGTCGATGATCGCGTTGTCGATGGTGCTGACGCCGGTGGCGACCAGTTCGCCGGTCGCCGCGATCGAAATCGTGCCGCCGTCGATCGTCGCGTTGGAAAGTAGGACCTCCGAGCCGGCGCCAGCCGCGACGCTGCCCGCGCCGGTATTGGTGACGACGGTGGTGTCGCCCGCGACCGTGCTTTCGATCTCAAACGTGCCGCCGTTGGTGGCTTCAACGACGCCCTGGTTGGTGATGGTGCTGGCGCCGGCGTCCCAGATATACGCATGGCCGGCAACGTCGGCATCAAAGGTTCCGGCGGCCTGGTTGATGATCGTCAGGGAGCCAGGGTTGCCGCTACCTTGCTGACCGTAACCGTCGAAAGTGTTGCCTTCGTTGATGAGCGTGCTGGGGACACCGGTGTTGCCGCCATTCTCGGTGTCGGTGCCTGTACCTTCGAACGTCGAGGTCGAGAAACCAAGCTGAAGCGTACCGGTATGAATAATTTGGCCATTGTTATCGATGATGGAAACGCCACCTGCGGTGCCCGGTTCAAACGCGCTGGCGCCCGCCCAGGTCAGCGTGTCGCCGGCATCGATCTGGATGCTCGGCGTTGTGCCGTCGCTGTTGACGGTGAGCGCGACATTGTCGAGCACGACATTGTCGAGCGTCAGGGTCACGCCGCTCGCGACTGTAACGTTGCCGCCAAAGATCGTGGCGTTCTCGACCGTGCTTATCCCGGTAACGGCCAGCATGCCCGCATTGTTGATGGTGGTGTTGCCTAACGTGGCGTTCAGCGTCAACGTCACGCCTGAGGCGACATTGACAGTGCCGCCGCTCAGCGTCGTGTCGAGCGTCGAGTTGGCGGCGACGTCGAGCGATCCGGCCAGGCTGTCGAGGAAGATGTCGTACTGGCCACTGTTCGTCCCTCCTCCGGTGAAGATTCCTGATACCTGCGGGTCGAACGGCGACGTGAAGGTCGCGGTGTCGCCAATGCCGTCAGTGACCGTGGCCGTGATCGCGTCAGACCAGGACGAATCCGGATTGTAGCCGATCGGCGTGTAAGTGACTTCGCTCTGAATGGCAGCCTCAATCGCGGCGTACGATCCAGTGATCTCGATGGTGCCGTTGCTGCCGTTGTTGTCGCCGACGACCGCCACGCCCGGGGTGGTCGCGTTCGGAGTGAGCGTGCCGTGCGCGACGCTCAGGGTTAGCGTCAGCGTTTCGCCAGCGGCATTGTAGTCGGTGAGGCTCAGGCCAGTAAAACTGACCGTGCCGGCCGAGGCCGAAAGTAATTGGGCCTGCCCGCCATTGGGGATGATGGAGAATTGACCGAGGTTGAAGGTGAGCACAGCGCCGCCGAAAGCGGCGTAGTTGCCGTCATCGCTGACGGTGTTCGCCAATATGTTCTGGCCGTTTTCGGAGCCGGCAAACCCCGCCGACAGAAGTTGTGGTCCGCTCTCGATCGCGCCGGTTTCGGGATTGACGGTGACACTGTAGGTCTGCACCCCGCCATTGGCGCCGGGCAAGTTGCTGGCATCGCTGGCGAAGGTGATGCTGCTGCCGTCGGCGCTGGTTGACGGCTGGACGCTGCTGCCGGTCCCTGGCGTTCCGTCCACGGCCGAGATCAGCTCAATCGTGTGGGTGGATGTGTCGTAGAGATAGATGTTGCTGTCGCCGGCCGGAGTGCCGCCGGCAACGAGATTGGTGGCACTACTCTGGAACACCACGAAGTTGCCGTTGGCACTGATCGGCGATGCCCAATTGTTGTTGTCGCCAAGCCCCGTCGTACCGCTGTCGCCGTTACCCGGGCCGAGTGCACCGGCCGAGACCATTTGCAGCGTGTTGTCGAGGCGGTCGTAGACGTAGACCTCGGCGACGTTGCCGGGATCGGGATTGGCGGTGTCGAAGGTCGTGCCATTGACGACGATGACCGACGACGTGCTAAAGAAGCTGACGAACTGGCCGTTGCCGCTGAGCGCGGCGTCTTCGACCGATCCGGGTGTGTCGGAGGAGTTCCCGCCATTCGGCGGCGGCACGTAACCCGGATCGCCGGTGATCGTGTCCAGAACGGTTCCGGACTGATTGGTGACGAGAATGTCATCACCGTTCTCGGCAGGCGCAGTGCTGCCCATCGCGATGAACTGGCCGTCGGCACTGACGACCGGTTGAGAGGCATTCGCCTGCACCAGCGAGACAGCTTGCGTCGCAGTGTTATAGAGAAAGACTTGGCTCGCCGTATAGTTTTGTCCGGCGACCGGATAATCGCCCTCGAAGACGACGTATTGACCATTGGCACTGATAGAAGGAATTCCGCCGGACATCTCGCCCGGGTTCAGCTCTGGCTGTGGAATGGTCGTTAGCTCGCCGGTAGCGGTATTGTGGAGTTCAATGTTTCCTTCGTTGCCGTTGCCATTGTCATGCCCAGGAAGGGTAGTCGAGGCAAGAAAGACGACGTACTCGCCGTTGGCGCTTAGCACCGGCGCGATCGCGTAGTAGCCCGGCGTAGAAATTTCTGTAACCGACGGGGCGCCCCCCGCGGCTTGGCCAAGGTCGATCGCGCCGCCGGTGATCGTGCTGCCTTGGAGCGTGAGCGTGTCGCCGGAATCGACCTGGATGGTACCACCGGTATTAGTAATCGAAGGCAGCTCGGCCGATGTGGCGAGCTCGAGTGTGCCGGCATTGGTCACCGTGGTGCCGACCGTGATGTCGTTTCCGGCCTCGACAACCAGTCTGCCGGCATCAATCGTCAGCGCATCGGCGATCGTGAGGGTCCCAGCAACGTCCAGCGTCGCGTTGGCGTTGCTAAGCGTCAGTGAATCCGCGTCCGCCGTCGCGCCGTTCGGGATGGTGACAGTATAAGGACCGGATCCAGCCAGATCGATGAGCACATTGTCTATGGCGCGCGGCAGCGCGCCGTCGCTCCAGTTCGTTGCCGCATCCGTGCTGTCGGTCCAGGTGCCGCCACTGGCGTTGAGCCATTCGTCGCCTTGCGCCGCCGCCGTCACCGCGCCAGTCGGCGCGCTGGTCGCAGTCACGCTCTGCTGAGAGAGGGGGTCGCTGGCCGTGGCAACCACCTCAATGGTTTCGCCGACATCGGTGGTTTGCGGCGTATAGGTCGAGTTGGTGGCCCCGGTTATTGCAGTCCAGTTCTGGCCGCCGTCGTTCGATTCCTGCCATTGATAACTGATGGTGGCATTGGGATCGTTGGTTGACGTCTCAGCCGTGAGCGTCTGGCCCTGTTGCGCGGTACCAGTGATGAGCACGCCGTCCGTCGATATGCCCTGGATCAATGCACGGGCAGCGGTCGAATCGGCGAACAGCTCGCCGGTCTGCGAGAACGTATAACTGAAGGTCGGCGTACCGTTATCGATAAGCTCGAAGGAACCAGCGATCGCCGTGCTGTTCGCCGTGTCATGCACCAGATCGAGCTCGATCTGGTTGTTGCCGCTCAACTGCGCCGCAGTGAGAGTGTAGGAGGCGAGAAGGGTGAACACGCCGGTCGCGGGGTCGCGCTCGCCGAGATGAACCTGCGCGCCGCCATTGGCGATACCGAAGACCTGAATCTGCACTTGTTGCGTGGTTGTCCCGGGGGCGGGTAATGCCTCGTTCAGCTCAATCCCATAGCTGGTGCTGGGCTGCGGCACGACCAGATCGAATGTGCCAGTGACCGTGAAGGTGTCATTTTCCTTTAACCCGCTGTTGCTTTCGCCGGTGCCGCTGCCTTCCGGTAGGTTGCTGGTGAGGAGAATGGCCTGCACGCTGTCGTCGGTACCGTTATAGGCGGCACCACTCGACGACATGATCGCCTGGCCGCCGACTTCGCTCCAGGTGCTGCCGCCGCCGGAAGAGCCTCCCGAAGATGTCTGAAACGCAAGCGGGGTCGATCCAAATAAGCCGCCGATGGGCGGTGGGCCGTTGTTGAAGGTATCGGCGAATGACTCGCCGAGGCCGTCGCTGACGGTGAATTCATCGACGGCATAGCTAAAGGGTACGGTCAGGATCGGTGCGATCTCGGCGACCGCGACAGTGGGGGTGCTGGCCGCGGTAACGATTTGCCCGGTGTCATCGGTGAAGGTTGCTTGGACCCGGACCAGGTCGCCTAAGTCAGCTTGGCTGATTTGATAGAAAGACGACAATTGACCACTAAATTGTCCGGTCGTTGTCGCCGGCACGTCCGACCAGGTCGTCCCGCCGTTGTTGGACACCTGCCATTGATAGGTGATGGGCGCCGTCAGATCCGATGAATCGCCGGTAATGGTCGCCGACGACACCAGGGTCTGACCAATTTGCACAGCAGCGCCGGAGACCACCGAGGTCGAAACCGACAGAGCGGCGTCATCGATGATCGGTCCGGTTGCTGCGCTGGTCGCCGTCGCGGCGGGCTGCGGATTGCTGGGATCGCTGGTGGTGGCGACGACGCGAATGTAATCATTTTCGTCGCTCTGCTGCACCACATAGGTCGCGCTATCGGTGCCGATGTCGGTGACGCTCCCGCTGCTGAACGAGGAGTTGGTCGATTCTTCCCACTGGTAATTGATGGTGGCGTTGGGATCGTTGGTCACTGTCTCGGCAGTCAGCGTCTGACCTTCCTCCGCCGCACCGGTGATGATCACGCCGTCGTTGGAGAAGGACATGATCTGCGCGCGGGTAAAGGTCTGATCGTCAAACACATGCGCCGCGGTGCTCGGTGAGAACGTCGTTGAGGCGCCGAAGTCGCCGTTACTCCCAAGTGCAAACGAGCCAACAACGGTTTCGTTACCGGCCGTATGTGCCAGTTCGAGTTGGATCTGGGTGTCGTTCGCTAACTGGGACGCAGTAAGGACCTGACTTGCGATCACGGTGAATGTATCGGTCGCCGGATCCGATTGGAGGAGATCGACGGTGGCGCCCCCCGATGGCGTCGAGTTCGACCTGAAGCTGAACCTCCTCGGTCGCGCCTGAACCCGGTACTCCGTTGGTCAAGTCGATTCCGTAACCAGTGCCAGGGGCCGGCACGACGAGCTGGAACGTTGCGCTGACCGTGAAGGTCGCGTTTTCCTTCAGTCCCGAATTGCTCTCGCCGGTGCCGGTACCTTCGGGGTCGGTGTTGGTGATCAGCAGCGCCTGGACGCTATTGTTGATGCCGTTGGGAGCAGCGCCGCTCGACGACATGACCGCCATGCCATTGACTTCGGTCCAAATACTGCCACCACCGCCTGCGCTTGTCGCGAAGGCAGCGAGCTTTGTTCCGAATAGGCCGCCGACCGGCGGCGGGCCGCTGCTGAAGGTATCATCGAATGTTGCGCTGCCGTCGACGACGGTGAAGTTATCAACGTCGTAGCTGAAAGGAACGGTGAGGATAGGAGTGATGTCCGCGACCGCTCCAGTCGCGGCGCTCGTCCCGGTCGTGACTTGGCCGGTGTCGCCGGTGAACGACGCCACGGCGCGAACCAGGTCGCCTTCTTCGGCTTGAGTGAGTTGATAGAAGCCCGATAGGACGCCGTTGAATTGGCCAGTTGTAGTCGACGCTACCGGCGCGCTCCAAGTCAGGCCGCCATTGTCGGAAAACTCCCACTGGTAGTTGACGGACGCCGCCTGGTCCGCGGCGTCGCCATTGATGGTCGCCTGCGCAACGAGGATCTGACCTGCCTGAACAGTGTCGTTGCCCACGACCGACACCGCAACGGTGGCCGTCGCCGGATCGAGCACAAGCTCGGTGCCGCTATTGCCATCCGATTGAACAGCGAAATATTCGCCGGAGATCGTGCCGCCGATCGTGTAGGTCAGCGGGCCGCCACTGATCTCGTTCACCGTCAGCGTCGTGCCGCTGATCGAGGTCGAGGTGATCGACGTATTGTCGGTAAAATCGATGATATCGCCTTGCACCAGGCCGTTGATGGCGCCGGTGAGGTTCCCCGTCGGGGTGATCTGTAGCGTGCCGATTCCTTCGAAGGTGATCGCTTGCTGGTCGAGCGCGTTGACCACGACCGTACCGCCGGCGTCGACAACGGTGGATCCACTGCCACTGACGGTGCCATTGAGGCTCAAAGTTGCATCGCTCTCGGCGGTCATTGTGCCGTTATTGATGACGCCGGAGTCAATGGTCAGAGCGCCGCCCTGCGCTGTGATGTTGCCGCCGGCGTCGTTCTGTAGCTGTAGATCGCCATTGCCATTGCCGATCTGGCCGGCGCCCGAGATCGTGTTGGCATTATTCTCCAGCGTTTCGCCGGTGTTCGACCCAGTGATGGTCGCGCCGTTGAGCGAGACCGTGCCGGTATCGTCAAACAGCAGCGTGAAGCCGGTGCCGGCAAGGGTTAGCGTGTTCTCGAGTGTGATGGTGCCTGAATTGTCGGCCGTGCCGGTGCCATCCGTATTGCCCTGTGCCGTGACGCCGTTGAGCGTCAGCACGTCAGTGGCGCCGATATTGATAATGTTTTGGCCGCCGCCCCCTCCGGCGCCTTTGAGAATGCCGCCATCAACCGTGTCGCCATCCAGAGTGAACGTGCCGCCGGTGACGAGCGAGCCACTATTGTCGATTGTGGCATTGTCGATGGCACTTTCGCCCGTGCCGACCAGTTCGCCGTTCGCAGCAATCGAAATCGTGCCGCCCGAAATACTTGCGCCAGACAGCGTCAACGTATCGCCGGCATCGACTTGGACCGTTCCTGTGGTGTTAGTGATAGATGTTGCAAGCGCGTCCGACCCGGCGATCTCGAACGTACTGGCATTGGTAATCGTCGTTTCGCCGCCGAGCGTGCCGCTCCCCGAGAGCTGAAATGTGCCGGCCTCAATCGTCAGCGCGCCATTGAGCGTCAGCGTGCCCTGGTCTGAAAGTGTCGCATTGCTGGTGTCCAGCGTCAGTGAAGCGGCGGTCGCCGATGCGCCGTTCGGAATGGTGACGGTGTATAGGCCGGAGCCCGGCTGGTCTAAGAGCACAGTGTCGAGGCTGGCCGGGACTGCGCCAGTGCTCCAGTCCGCTCCGGCATTTGCTGTATCAGTCCAGATTCCGCCGTTTGTATTAATCCATTCATCTGTCTGCGCTACTTCCGCAACCGTGATCGTAAACGGCTGCGCCCCAGAGCTCACAACGCCGTCCGTCGTCGTCGCCGTCAGCGTGTCGCTGCCATGGAAGCCGCTGTTGCCGGTGTAGCTCGCGCTCGCCAGCGCCGTGTTGATCGCCGCCGCCGTCCCGCTCAGCGTCACCGTCGCGCCAGTCTGGCCGCCCGCCGTGATGGTGCCGTTCGTCACCGTCAGCGTCGTCGTCAGCACGTCGCTCGGATTCGTCGCATCCGCGACCGATAGCCCAGCCAGCGAGATCGCCGCGTGCTCGCTGCCGCTCAGCGTCCCAGTCAGCGTTTCCGTAATGGCCGCCGTATCCGCAACCGTGATCGTAAACGGCTGCGCCCCAGAGCTCACAACGCCGTCCGTCGTCGTCGCCGTCAGCGT
>CAWGJP010000014.1:0-77491 GCA_963822935.1 uncultured Alphaproteobacteria bacterium | reverse complement strand
AGATGGATGAGCCACGGCCCAACCTTCTTTGGCCAAAGCCCGCAGAAATAAAGCAGCCGCCTTTCCACAACGGGCGGGCCTGACTCTGATTTCCAATTGCCACCCTAACTCAGCGGCCATCTCGACAAGCAACGCTTCGTTTAGCGAACACGCCTTACCGTGAAGGCTAAATATAAAATCAAGCGTTCCATCCTGCCGACCGCAGGACTGGGTCAGACATTCTTTAGCGACGGTTCAAGCGCCAATAGAATTGGCAATCAGACTTTTTACAGCGACGGCACATCTTCCAACCAAATCGGTAGCCAAACACTCTTTAATAACGGGCGAAGCTGCAATCGAATCGGTAATCAGATTTTTTGTAATTAGCCAGTTACCGCAGGCTTACGTCGTCTGCTGGACCGATGCGTAGCCCGCCGCGCATAGGTGTGCGCCACTTGGGCCGCGCAAATCGCCCTGATCGATTGGAACAGCGTGCCGCCCTCATTGGCGAAATCCTTGCCGCAGGCGCCGACCTTGCGCTCGTAGCCGCGGCGCGCGCCGGCGCTGAGCGACGCCAAAAAGTCGCCCTCGCATTTCTTGATCACGATCACGCTTATGGCGACGTCGGCGCTCGAGCCCATCTGGCACGCCATGAGCAATTGCATCGCGGCGTCGCAAGACGGCGCTTCGGTGACGCGCTCGCCGACCTGATCGAATCCCGATACCGGGCAGTCCATCGCCAGCGCGGGTGCGGATCCCAGGAGCCAAATGCAAATGCCAATACCAAAAAATATGCCAAGAAACGGTCTGTCGAACATTCCGGTCCTCCCGCTTGCACGCCGGACGAAATTGGAATCCATCGAGTGGAGTGCCACGGCGCGCGTGTGTTTTTTCACCGCCGCTCGGTCAGGGCCAGGTCGAGCGGTTCAGTTTTGCTCTGGATCATCCTATGGTACTTCCAGAAACCCCAGATGAGCAGGGTAACTACGGACCCAGCGGCAACGTATGCGAGAATTTGTTGCGTCGAATCCGGCAAGTGAGTGAAAACCCAAATACCTAACCCGACGGCCAGGCCGAACCCGGTATGAGCTTTGGTTTAGACAGCAATTCTACCTCCAGTCGTCCCCGCGGTCGGCTTCAATCGGGACGTCCCCAAGGTATTCGGGAGGCCGCATCAGTGTTGCTTCTTCTTCGCCGCCGCGGGGGCGCTTGGGCGCAGATCGGACCACGGATCGGCGGTATTTTGGGTCGCAGGAATGGACTTGAGGCTTGATTGATAGGCGGCGTCGGCGGCTTGTTTCTCCTTTTCCCCTTTTGTCGGCGGCTTGTTATTATCCGGTAACGGCGCGACTTGAGCGTAAACGCTCCCCGTCATGAGGGCGATCAGCGCCACCGCTTGGATCAGCTTGCGCAGCACGGCCATGAGGCCAAATATGCGCCAGTCAGCGTCGCACGCAAAGCCCATTCCGAACGGCCTTATCCAAACCGGCCCGGTACCCGAGGCCGGGTGCTGCCGTTTCCAAAGCCCCTGGCGCCTTTTGAAATTTCGAGATGACCCTTTCCCGAAATGGGCGAGACCAAGAACGACTGGCATTTTGCCGAGATCGCAATCCGGGAGAGCCGCATGCGTCGGACCTTGTTTCTTATCGTGACGCTGTGCTGTTCGGCAATGCCTACACTCGCGTCCGCGGCCGCGTGCGACAGTCAGGAACTGTTGGATGACTTACAATGGGCCATCATGGACAACGGCCAGCGCTGCGCCAGCCATCAAGCCTTTGAGGACCTCATAAACGGCGCCTGCCATAGGGACACCAACCAAATGAACCAAGGGTTCACTAACTGTCACCCTTACGACGGACAGTCCGAACTCGATAATTGGAACAGTTGCCCCGTGGGAGCGCGCCAGAATTTAGCGATCAAGACGGCCTTCGAATGGCACGCATTGACCCCCAGCCGAGTGCGGCCTCCCTCCCTCGATGAAGCGAAAGAAACGCTGAAAAAGTCGAGGCTGCCGCGGCGGGCGCAAACGCTTACTTCGCGTCGCCCTGTTACTTTGCGTAGCCTTGTTACTTCGCGTAGCCTTATTACTTCGCGTAGCCTTGGGATCGCAGCCAGTCGATCCGTCGGGTGCCCTGCAGCCACTCGTCGACCTCGGCTTTGGTCTTGAAGCCTTTGATGGTTCGGACCTCGACGCCGGGACAATGGGCCTCGATTTGCCAATCGTCCTGCGTGATGCGCTTGAGTTCTGAAGTCCACCCGGACTCGCGGTGCTTTGCCCATGATGCCGAGTATGCGCGTTCGATCGTGCTGGCAAGATGCTGTGTCTGCCTTATTCGCAATAATCCCCTACCCCCGCACCAGCGGCGTGCCGCCGGCGCAGAGCTGCCGCCAGCGATGGCCGATCCATTTGCCGCCGCAAAGCGTATAGATATTATGGTCGCGTACTGGCTGGGCTGGGACGACGATTCGGAACCCGACCGGCCAGGCGTATTGTCTTTGCGCTGTAGCAGTCCTGCTCTAATCGGCAATCGCTTCACAACGTGGAGGTGGGTTTCATGCGAAAACTGACGATGACGTTTGCGGCAGCGGCGCTCATGCTGGGAACCATGGCCATTGCGGCCAACGCGCAAACCCAGGCATCGGGCGCGGCCGGTCTTCACCATCAAGCCCAGAACGCCACCCTGTTCAAACAGGCGGCGTGCCGCGGATTCGGGCGGTGGTGCCCGCCGGGATTCGTGCGCCGTTGCGGCCCGTATCGGTGCTGGTGCGCGCCCTGCTACTGAGGCGTCTCTATCGCTTAATACGGCGTTTGAGCGAGGCCGCCTCCGGGCGGCCTCTTTATTTCGAGCCCAAGCTACCGGGCGGCGATCCTGCGAACTAACGCGGCCGGCGCGGTGTTTATTGCAAGGGGGCGTTGCAGCGCCAGGAGGCGATCATGAGGCCTTCGTTTATTCTGCTGACAATTCTCGCCGGCTCGGCTGCGCTCGGCACTCCCGCCGCGGCGCAGAATTATCCGTGGTGCGCGCAATATAGCGGCGACATGGGCGGCGCCATGAATTGCGGCTTCTCCACCCACGCGCAATGCATGGAAAACGTCAGCGGCATCGGCGGTTTTTGTATTGTCAATAACCGCTATGTGCCGCCGGCGTCGGCGAGGCCGGCACGCCGGTATCATGGGCCCGAATAATCTCGATCGGGTTGTTCCGGGCGGACCCCGGCAGCGCCGGCCCTTGTTGCCGGGGATCGTTCTCGTCGCCGTGATTATTGCCGGCAGCGCGCGGGCGCAAAATTATCCGTGGTGCTCAAATTTCGCCGACGGCGCCGGCACCAATTGCGGCTTCTCGACCGAACAGCAATGCCGGATCACGATTTAAGGCAGCGGCGGCTATTGCGACCACAACAACTTGTACCGGCCGGCGGCGGCCGCCCCACCGGGGCGCAATGATGTGCGCAAGCACCGTCCCGGCAGGCATTCTTGACGTCGCCAAGCGAACTGCGCGTGAACGCAATCGGTCTGCGCGCGTTGTGGAAACGAAGAGGAGAATGTCATGAAGGCCGGATTATTTCTATGCGGCGTTTGGCTCGCTACCGCGGCGCTCGGCACCGCCGCGCAGGCGCAGAACTATCCGTGGTGCGCCTATTACGGCAACGGCAACGAAGGCACCAATTGCGGCTTCGTGAGCTTTGCGCAGTGCCAAGCCGATGTCAGCGGCATCGGCGGCTATTGCGAGCCCAATAATATGTATCATCCGCCGGCCGGACCGCATAAGCACCGCATCCGGCCTTGACCGCCGGACGTCAGGTCAGCTCGACGATCACGCCGTCGCGGATGGTGACGCGGCGATCCATCTGCGCGGCGATGTCCATGTTGTGTGTGGCGATGATGGCGGCCAGCCCCGAGGCGCGCACCAGCTCGTTCAACGTAGCAAAAACATGATCGGCGGTATGGACGTCGAGGTTGCCGGTCGGCTCGTCCGCCAGCAGAATACGCGGCGCATTGGCGACGGCGCGGGCGATGGCAACGCGCTGCTGTTCGCCGCCGGAAAGCTCCGCCGGGCGATGCGCCAGCCGGTCCTTGAGTCCGAGATAGCTCAGCAATTCGCTCGCCCGCGCGCGCGCCTCGCGGCGCGACAGGCCACGGATCATTTGCGGCAGCACGACGTTTTCCAGCGCCGAGAATTCCGGCAGCAAATGATGGAACTGATAGACGAAGCCGATTTCGGTGCGGCGGATCCGCGTGCGCGCAATGTCGGAGAGGAGCGTGGTCGGGCTGGTGTCGATATAAACTTCACCGGCGTCGGGATGCTCGAGCAGGCCGGCGATGTGCAGAAGCGTCGATTTGCCGGCGCCGGACGGCCCGACCAGCGCCACCGATTGGCCGGCCCACACCGCGAGCTCGGCGCCGCGCAACACGTCAAGCGTCGTATCGCCCTGGCGGAATTGCCGGCAGATGCCATGCAGGAATACCAGTGGCTGCTCGTCATTATCGCGTATCGACGTGGCGGCCCCGGCTATGGTGGTTGTGTCGTCCATTGCGCCCGATCATTCATAGCGCAGCGCTTCGACCGGATCGAGCCGGGCCGCGCGCCATGACGGGTAAAGCGTCGCCAAGAGCGACAAGCCGAGCGCCATGATGACGACCGCGGTGGTTTCCTTGACGTTCATATGCGCCGGAAGCTGGGACAGGAAATAAAGCTCCGGCGAGAACAATTCGGTATTGGTCAGCCAGGACAGAAAGCGGCGGATGTCCTCGATATAGGCGCAGACGATCACGCCGATGATGAAACCGACGCCGGTGCCGACGACGCCGATCGAGGCGCCGGTAATGAGAAACACCCGCATGATCGCGCCCTGGGTGGCGCCCATGGTGCGCAAAATGGCGATGTCGCTGCCTTTGTCTTTGACCAGCATGATCAGGCCGGAGACGATATTGAGCGCCGCCACCAGCACGATCAATGTGAGGATCAGGAACATCACGTTGCGCTCGACCTGAAGCGCATTGAAGAACGTGGCGTTGCGCTGGCGCCAGTCGACCATGTAGATCGGCCGCCCGGCGGCATCGGTGACAGCTTTACGGAAGCTGTCGATGCGGTCGGGATTGTCGGTATAGACCTCGATCGCGGTGACGTCGCCGTTGCGGTTGAAATAGGCCTGCGCCTCGGTGAGCGGCATGAACACGAAGGCGGAATCGTATTCGGACATGCCGATCTCAAAGACCGCGGCAATCTTGTAGGCCTTGATGCGCGGCGTCGTGCCCATCGGCGTCACCGCGCCGCGCGGCGCCACCAGCGTGAGATTGTCGCCGGCCCGTACCGAAAGCTGCTCGGCAAGGCGCGCGCCGATGGCGATGCCCTGGCCGTCGTCAAAGCCGGCGAGCGTGCCCTGCTTGATGTTCTTCGACACCTGCGTGAGCTTCATCAGATCGGCGCCGCGCATGCCGCGCACGACGACGCCGGAGGCATTGAATGGCGACGACGCCAGCGCCTGGCCCTCGACCAATGGCGCGGCGAGATAGATGCCGGGAACCTTGGAAACGCGGTCGGCCACCGCCGCATAATCGGTCAGTGGCGATTCCAGCGGCTGGATCAGAAGATGGCCGTTGAGCCCCAAGATCTTGGTCAAAAGCTCCTGGCGGAACCCGTTCATCACCGCCATGACGATGATCAAGGTAGCAACGCCGAGCATGATGCCGAGGAACGAGAACCCGGCGATGACCGAGATGAATCCCTCTTTGCGCCGGGCGCGCAGATAGCGCAGCGATAACATCCACTCGTAGGGCGAAAAGGGTCGGGTGCCGGTCGAGTTCGGCCATTTCAGTCATGTCCCCGTGATCATCCCGAGTTTCACACGATTCTGGCGGTTTCAAGCCGCACGAATTCGCGTCAAACCGTCGCCGCGCACAGGTTCATGCGCTCAAGCCGTCACGTGCTCAAGCGCGCGATGGCGTCGGCCGCCGTCATGAGTTCCCGCTGGCCGTCGGCGCGCCGTTTCACCTCGACCTTGCCTTCGGCGAGGCTGCGCGGCCCGACCAGGATCTGCCAGGGCACCCCAATCAGATCGGCGGTGGCGAATTTGGCGCCGGGCCGCTCGTCCAGGTCGTGATAGAGCGTGTCGATGCCCTTGCCGGTGAGTGCGGCGTAAAGCTCTTCGCAGGCCTTGTCGGTGTCGGTCCCGCCCTGTTTCAGGTTGAGGATCATGACCTTGAAGGGAGCGACGGCCTCCGGCCAGACGATGCCCGCCTCGTCGTGGGAGGCCTCGATGATGGCCGCCACCAGCCGGCTTGGCCCGATGCCGTAAGAGCCCATGTGCACCGGCCGGTCGACCCCGTCGTGGCCGGTCACCACGGCCTTCATCGGCTCGGAATATTTGGTGCCGAAATAGAAAATGTGGCCGACTTCGATGCCGCGCGCCGCGACCCGCTTGTCGGGCGGCAGCGCCTCGAAGGCCGCCGCGTCATGTTTCTCCGAGGTGGCCGCATAGAGCGAGGTCCACTTATCCACAATCGCCTGCAGCCGGCCGATATGTTCGAAATCCACGTCAGGACCGGGAACTTCGAATTCGAGATATTCCTTGTCGCAGAACACTTCGCTTTCGCCGGTGTCGGCGAGGATGATGAATTCGTGGGACAGATTGCCGCCAATCGGTCCGCTTTCCGCCACCATGGGGATCGAACGCAGGCCTAAGCGGGCGAAGGTGCGCAGATAGGCGACGAACATCCGGTTGTAAGCGTGCTTGGCGCCTTCGAAATCGAGGTCGAACGAATAGGCGTCCTTCATCAGGAACTCGCGGCCGCGCATCAGCCCGAAGCGGGGGCGCACCTCGTCACGGAACTTCCATTGGAGATGGTAGAGGTTGAGCGGCAGGTCCTTGTAGGAGCGGACATAGGCGCGGAAGATTTCGGTGATCATTTCCTCGTTGGTCGGGCCGTAGAGCATGTCGCGCTGGTGGCGATCCTTGATGCGCAGCATCTCCTTGCCATAGGCCTCGTAGCGCCCGCTCTCGCGCCACAGATCGGCGGACTGGATTGTCGGCATCAGAAGCTCGATGGCGCCGGAGCGGTCCTGCTCCTCGCGCACGATGCCGCAGGCCTTCTGCAGCACCCGAAATCCCAACGGCAGGAAGGCATAAATCCCGGCGGCCTCCTGGCGGATCATGCCGGCACGCAGCATCAGCCGGTGCGACACGATCTCGGCCTCTTTCGGAGTCTCACGCAATATCGGCAGGAAGTAGCGGGAAAGGCGCATGAAATCTCAATCGTGACCGGAAGGGATGGTGGCGCAGTGAAGCCGCAACGGTGGCGGAAATACAAGAGGCAGCGGAGAGCATCCACCGGCCCCCAAAACGCCTGCCAAATTTTTTTGGGCTGTGCGGTGGTATTATGATGACAACGGCGGCAAGATCGATTAGCAATTGGAACGCGACCCAATGCCGCGATCTCAACGTGGCATGGGGCTAGCGGTCCAAGTCTCGGGAGGATGACCTGCGAGCGTAAAGCATCGCCAGCCACGCGCGTGTTGCGTATCAAAGAACTAAGCGTGGGATATGGGTTAAGCGAGGATTTTACGGCAGGGCTTTTGCCCTGCTTTTTCTTTTTGGGCGACCGTAGACGGCGCACGGTTAAAATCATAAAACTCATATAAGATATTGATAAAAATTAGTATTTCGTGTAATCAAATCGGCCCATCAGGCTGCTCAGCGTCACCAGGTGCTGGCTATAAACCACATAGCAGCCGGCATAGATCACGAGCGCCAGCGCCGTGGTCCACAGCAATTTTCGCCCCAGCCGGAAATTGCTCGGCGCGCCCGGGTCGGTGCCGGGGGCCATGTCGCCGCCTTCATGCTGGCTGCGCACGCCCCACGGCAGAACCGCGAACAGGCTCACCCACCAGATCAGGAAAAACGCCGCCACCGCCGTGGTGAGGGTCATTTCAAGCCTGCTCCAGTTCGACGAGCGTGCCGGAGAAATCCTTCGGGTGCAGAAACAGCACCGGCTTGCCGTGGGCGCCCGTTTTCGGCTCGCCGTCGCCCAGCACCCGCGCTCCGGCCGATTTGAGCGCATCGCAGGCGGCGCGGATATCATCCACTTCGTAGCAGATGTGATGCATGCCGCCGTCCGGATTGCGCTCGAGAAATTTGCCGATGGGTGAGCTCTCGCCGAGCGGTTCGAGCAGCTCGATCTTGGCGTTCGGCAGTGTGATGAACACTGTGGTCACACCATGGTCGGGCTGCGGCACCGCGGCTGAGACATTTGCGCCCAGGATATCGCGATAGACCGCGGACGCTCGGCCGAGATCGCGGACGGCTATCGCCACGTGATTGAGCTTGCCGATCATATTCCAAATTTCCTTTCGACCTGGCGACTCCATCTTACACCGGCGGCGCGGTGAAGCGCGCGGTCTTAAACGACGGCCCCATCACCGCATGTTGGGGATGGCGCCAACGGGCGGGCGATAACAGTAGCGCGGCGCATAGCTGAGCGTTAACGTTGGCACAGTGGAATTATCTCGCGATCACTTCATCCGAGCGGCACACCTGACAGGAGACGGCCATGGCCAAGGCAAAGAAGCGTAGCGCGACGCGCAAGAAAACCGCGAAAGGCAAGAAAGCCAAACCTGCACGCAGCAAGCCTGCTCGCAAGAAGGCAGCCAAGCGCGCGGCGCCCAAAAAGAAGTCGCGCAAACCTGCGGCGAAGGTGACGGCGAAAAAAGTGCTGAAAAAGGCGCCGAAAAGAGCTCCGCGGCCGAAAAAACAGGCGATCGAAGACACCATGGTCGACGTGATCGATGAGCCCGTGCCCGGCGTGATCCGGGTGACTGAGTACGAGACGCTCACGACGACGAACCCGACCCCCGGCGCCGATACGGACGACTAATCGGCGGCTCGGTCGCGCTTCGGTACCGCTGGCGCTGCTGAACGTGGACCGCATCACATGTGCAGGCACGGTGAACGGCGCTACACCGTCAGCACATGGACGTGACAGATCGGCTTCTTGTTCCAGCGCTCGCCGATCCGCCCGCGCACGGCACGGCGCACCGCTTCGGCCACGGCATCGGGATCGCGGCGGCGCGATTTTGGCATGGATTCAAAAGCCTCCTCCACCGCGTCGCGGGCGATTTCGGTCATGGAAACACCGGCGGCATCGGTGTCCGGCAGACCGATCAGTTCGACTTCGGGATCGGCCAAAAGAATGCCTTTGTCGTTTAAGGCCAAGGCGACCGTGACGATACCGGAAAAGCTCAAGCGCCGGCGCGCTGCCACGGTGCGGGCCTCGGCGCTGATGAGCAGGGAACCGTCCTTATAGAGCCGGCCTGAGCGAACCTCGTCGATTATTTCCGGGCCGTCCGGCGCGAGACGGACAAGATCGCCGTTGCGACAGACCAGGACCTTCGGCACTCCCGCGCGGCGGGCAAGTTCGGCATGCTCGGTCAAGTGCAGCGCTTCACCGTGTGCTGGGATAAGAATCTGCGGCCGCACCCAGCCGATCATCTCGCGCAATTCCTCGCGCCGAGGGTGACCGGAGACGTGAACGAGATGAGTGCGGTCGGTGATAACCTCGATGCCCTGTGTGACCAAGCCGTTGATGACCTCGCCCACGGCCTTTTCGTTGCCGGGGATCGCGCGCGACGAAAATATCACCCGGTCGCCCTTGGCAAGCGTGACCTCCGGATGCTCGTCGCGTGCTATGCGCGACAGCGCGGCGCGCGGTTCGCCCTGACTGCCGGTGCACAGCGCCAAAACCTTGTCCGGCGGCAGGTAGCCGTAGCTCTCCGCGCTGCGAAAATCCTGCACGCCGTCGAGGTAACCGGTTTCGCGCGCGACCTGTGCAACCCGCTCCATCGCCCGGCCGATCAGGACAACCTCGCGGTCGGCGGCGCGGGCGGCCTCGGCGACGGCGCGTACGCGCCCGACGTGGGACGCAAACGTGGTCACGGCGACGCGGCGCGGGGCGGTGCGGATGAGTTCGGCCAGCGTCTTGGCGACGTCAGCTTCCGACGGCGAGCGCCCTTCCCGCACCGCATTGGTCGAGTCGCCGACAAGCGCCAGCACGCCCTCGTCGCCCAGCGCCTTAAGCTTCGCCGCGTCGGTCGGCGCACCGATGGTCGGCGTCAGATCGATCTTCCAGTCGCCGGTGTGCAGCACGATGCCCGCCGGCGTGCGGATGGCGAGCGCATTCGATTCCGGGATCGAGTGCGCGACGTTGATAAAGTCGATCGCGAAGGGACCGAGGCTCAGATGCCCGTTCAGCGGCACGACTTTAATCGGAATTTGCGCCGCGCCCGGCTCCGACGCGCGCTTGGCCTCAAACAAAGCCGCCGTGAACGGAGTGGCGTAGAGCGGCACCTTGAGCCGCGGCCACAGGTCGATCAGCGCGCCCATATGGTCTTCGTGGCCGTGGGTCAGCACCAGGCCGAGGATGTTTTCGCGCTCTTCGATCAGATAACGGATATCCGGCAGAATCAGATCGACGCCCGGCAGATGCTCCTCGGCTGCAAAGGACACGCCGCAATCGACGATGAGCCATTGCCGCCGCCGCTCATCGCCGAAGCCGTAGATCGAGAGATTCATCCCGATTTCGCCGATGCCGCCTAGCGGCGCAAATACAAGCTCGTTTTGTGCCATCACTTAATCCCGGTTCGGCACGGGCCGGCAGCCGTGAAGCTCGAAAAGAAACACATCGCCTGCCGAGATTTTTTCGGTGCCGCCGCCGCGCAGTTCCAGAATGAGCCGCCCGGATTGATCGAGCCCGGCAAAGCGGCCGTGCTTTTCGCCTGAGCCGTTGCGCACCGTGATCTCCTCGCCGACGTTCCGTGCAGCAGAGAGCCAGTCGGACAGAATAGCCGCAAAGCCTTGGCCGCGGCTCCACTGGGCAATACGCTGGCACATTATCGCCGACAGCCGTTTGAAAAGCAGTTCGGGAGTCACTGCGGCGCCGTGAGCGCGCAAATCCGTCGCCGGGTAGGATGCATCCAGCGGATGGCTTGCACAATTGACGCCGATGCCGACAACGACGCACAGGCTTCGGCCCGGTTCGACCTCGCCTTCGATCAAAATCCCGGCGCATTTTTTGTCCGCCAGCAAAAGATCGTTCGGCCACTTGAGGGATAGCGCTGGCGCCAGCGCCGGGGCTTCAGCCACAACGGCGTCGCGCAGCGCCAGTGCCGCCACAAAGGCGAGTTCCGGCGCGCGTTCGGACGGCGCGGGCTCGCGGAGCAGCAGGCTGGCATAGAGATTACCCGCCGGCGAAGTCCAGGAGCGGCCCATCCGGCCTCGGCCTTGGGTCTGCTCGACGGCCGTGATCCATAGCGGCGCGCCTTCGCCGCGCCCCGCGCGGATGCGGGCTTCCTTGTTGGTCGAGGCGACCGTGGCGAGGGTCTCGAGCCGCACGCCTGCCGCGACCGCTATCGGGTCAAGTTGCATCAGAACAAAGAATGCGCGGCCGCGCTCGCGACGCCGATCAGCGGCCCGGGATAGACGAAAAACAGGATGTTGAACAGGCCGCAGACCGCGAGCACGACGCGCAGCTCATGCGGCATGTCGTAGAAGGTCTCGGCGGGCTCGTCGAAATACATGGTCTTGACGATGGCGAGATAATAATAGGCGCCCACGACGCTAGCGAGCACGCCGATGACGGCGAGGAGGTAAAGCCCGGCTTTGATGGCGGCGAGGAAGACGTAGAATTTGGCGAAGAAGCCGGCGAGCGGCGGGATGCCCGCCATCGAGAACAACAGCATCGCCATAAAGAAGGCCGTCGCCGGATGAGTACGCGCGAGGCCCGCGAGCTGGTCGATCGATTCCACCATCCCGTTTTGACGTCGCATCGACAGGATCACGGCGAACACACCGAGCGTCATGGTGATGTAGATCGCCATATAGACGAGCACGCCTTGGACGCCCTCGGAGGTCCCGGCGGCAAGCCCGATCAGCGCGAAACCCATATGCCCGATCGAGGAATAGGCCATCAGCCGCTTGATGTTGCGCTGGCCGATCGCGGCGAAGGCGCCGAGCGCCATCGAGGCGATGGAAACGAAGACGACGATCTGCTGCCACTCCGAGGTAATGCCGGGAAATGCCATGACGGCGACGCGCACGAACATGGCGATGCCGGCCACCTTCGGCGCTGCGGCGAAAAAGGCCGTAACTGGCGTTGGCGCGCCTTCATAGACGTCGGGCGTCCACATATGGAACGGCACCGCGGAGACCTTGAAACAGAAGCCGGCGAACAGAAAGACGATGCCGAATATCAAACCGAGGCCGGCCGGGCCGCCCTGCCCCGCGGCATGGGCGATGCCGGCAAAACTCACGGTGCCCGTGAAGCCATATGCCAGCGAGGCGCCATAGAGCAGCATTCCGGACGACAGCGCGCCGAGCACGAAATATTTCAGCCCAGCCTCCGTCGAACGCAATAAATCGCGGTGGCTGGCGGCGACGACGTAGAGCGGCAAACTCATCAATTCGAGGCCGAGATAAAGCGCGATGAGATCCGCCGCCGATATCAGCATCATCATGCCGAGTGTCGACAACAGGATCAGCACGGCATATTCGAACCGCTGCTGGTGGACGTGTTCGGCGTAATCGAGCGACATGGCGATTGCCGCAGCCGAGCCGAGCAGCGCCAAAATCTTCAAAAACCGCGCGAAATCGTCGACGATGAAGCTGCCGCCAAAGCCCGTCAGCTTTCCGGCGGGCAGCAACACGAGGATGATCCCGGCAATCGCCAACAGCGCGATGGCGACATAGTCGACCATGCGACCGGTACGGCCGCTCCGGAAAGCGCCCAGCATCAACAGCGCGGCGGCGCCGGTGCCGAGAACGATTTCCGGCAGCACCGGAACAAGCCTGGCAAGATGGGCGGTGTCCATCAAATCCCTTGGTGTTACTTGGTCAGCGCCGCCGTTTGCACGGCGCTGAGCGCATGGTGATAGTTATCGATCAAGGCCGTGACCGAGACCGAGGAAATATCGAGCACCGGCTTCGGATAGACACCGAGCAGGATGGTGAGAATGACGAGCGGCGCCAGGATCGTGATCTCGCGCCAGCCGATATCTTTGATGTTGAACAGACTGGGCTTTTCAAGCTTGCCGAAAATGACCTTGCGGTAGAGCCAGAGCGCGTAGGCCGCCGACAGGATGGTGCCGATGGTCGCCAGCGTCGCCACCCAGTTGTTGACGCGGAAGGTGCCGATCAGAGTGAGGAATTCGCCGACAAATCCGGACGTGCCGGGAAGACCGACATTGGCCAGCGTGAACACCAGGAAGACGAAGGCATAGAGCGGCATGCGGTTGACCAGCCCGCCATAGGCGGCGATCTCGCGGGTATGCATGCGGTCATAGATGACGCCGACGCAGAGGAACAAAGCTGCGGAGACGATGCCGTGCGAGATCATCTGGAAGATACCGCCGGCGACGCCCTGCGCGGTCACCGCGAAGATGCCCATGGTGACAAAGCCCATGTGGGCGACCGAGGAATAGGCAATCAGCTTCTTCACGTCCTCCTGCACCAGCGCGACCAGCGAGGTGTAGATGATGGCGATCACCGAAAGCGCGTAAATGAGCGGCGCGAGATGCTGCGAGGCTTCCGGAAACATCGGCAGCGAGAAACGCAGAAAGCCGTAGCCGCCCATCTTCAATAGGATGGCGGCGAGGATGACCGAGCCGGCGGTCGGCGCCTCGACATGCGCATCCGGCAGCCAGGTGTGAACCGGCCACATCGGCATTTTCACGGCAAACGAGGCGAGGAAGGCGAACCACGCCCAGGTCTGCAGAGCGAGCGGGAATGGATGATGCAGCAGCGTCGGGATATCGGTGGTGCCGGCCTGCCAATACATCGCCATGATGGCGAGCAGCATCAGCACCGAGCCGAGCAGCGTATAGAGAAAGAACTTAAAGCTGGCATAGACGCGGCGCGGGCCGCCCCACACACCGATGATCAGGAACATCGGAATAAGGCCGCCTTCGAAGAACAGATAGAACAACACGAGATCGAGCGCGCAGAAGGTGCCGACCATCAGCGTTTCGAGCACCAGAAAGGCAATCATATATTCGCGCACCCGGCTTTGGATCGAGGTCCAGCTCGCCAGGATCGAAATCGGCATCAGCGCCGTGGTCAGAATCACGAACGGCAGCGAAATGCCATCGACGCCCATCGCATAGGTAATGGTGCTGCCGAGCCAGGGCCGCTTTTCGAGGAACTGAAAATCCGCCGTCGACGGATCGAAGCGCCAGATAAGGATCAGCGAAATGGCAAAGGTGATCAGCGTCGTCCACAGCGCCACCCAGCGCGCATTGCGGACGCCCGCCTCGTCGTCGCGCAAGAAGGCAATGAACAGCGCCCCGGCGACCGGCAGGAAGGTGACGACGGAGAGGATCGGCCAACTCGTCATCAGTGCGGCCCCGCGAACATGAACAAGGTGATGAGCGCGGCGACGCCGATCAGCATGGCGAAGGCGTAGTGGTAGAGATAGCCGGTCTGCAGCCGAACGACGTTGCGTGTCACGTCGAGCACCCAGGCGGAGACACCGTCGGGACCGAAGCCGTCGATAACAAAGCCGTCGCCGACCTTCCAGAGTACGCGGCCGAGCCAAAGCAACGGGCGAACAAAGAGGAAATCGTAGATCTCGTCGAAATACCATTTATTGAGCAGGAATTCGTAGAGCACCCGCTGGTCGCGCGCCAAAGCGACCGGCAGATCGGGCCGTCGGATATAGAATTGGTAGGCCACCAGAAAACCACCGATCATCATCACCGTCGGCAACAGTGACATGACAAGCGGCAGCTTCTCGGCGTTTTCGAACAGCGTTTCGGCAGTGCCGAGCTTGAGCGCGTCGCGGAAAAACTGCTCGGCGCTATGTCCGGTGAACACCGAGAGAAATGGCCAGCCAGCGGCGATCGAGCCGATGGCAAGAAACGCCAGAGGAACTAGCATTGTCATCGCGCTTTCGTGCGCCGCCTCGTAATGATGGTGGTCATGCGGTGCGCCATGAAAAGTCTTGAAGATGAGCCGCCATGAGTAGAACGAAGTCAGCGCAACGGCCCCGACCGTCATGATAAAGCCGTAGCTCGCCATCGGATTGGCGCTTACGGCGGCGGCCTCAATGATGGCATCTTTGGAAAAATAACCGGCGGTCAGCGGAAACCCAGTCAGCGCCAAGGTGCCGATCAACATCACCGCATAGGTGAACGGAATTTTGCGCCACAGTCCGCCCATGTGGCGGATGTCCTGCTCGTGATGCATCGCAAGGATAACGGAGCCCGAACCGAGGAAGAGCAGCGCCTTGAAGAAGGCGTGCGTGAACAAATGGAACATGCCGACCGAATAGGCGCCCACACCCATGGCCACGAACATGTAGCCAAGCTGCGAACAGGTCGAATAAGCGACGATGCGTTTGATATCGTTCTGCACAAGACCGATGGACGCCGCAAACATGCAGGTCGTGGCACCGATGAAGATGACGAAAGCCGAGGCGTTCTGGGATAGCGAGAACAGCGGCGACAGCCGCGCCACCATGAACACGCCGGCGGTGACCATGGTCGCGGCGTGGATCAATGCCGAGACCGGCGTCGGTCCTTCCATGGCGTCCGGCAACCAAGTGTGAAGCAGGAACTGCGCCGATTTGCCCATCGCGCCCATGAACAACAGCAGGCAGACCGCAGTCAGTGCGTTAACGTCCCAACTGAGTAAATGAAAGGTCTTGCCGGCCAATGCCGGAGCCTGGGCGAAGATGGTATCGAAGTCGATCGCGCCCGTGAGATAGAAGACGGCGAAGATGCCAAGCGAGAAGCCGAAATCACCGACACGGTTGACGATAAAAGCCTTGATCGCGGCGGCGTTTGCCTCCGGCTTATGGAACCAGAAGCCGATCAGGAGGTAGCTCGCCAACCCGACGCCTTCCCAGCCGAAGAACAGCTGGATGAGATTGTCGGCCGTCACCAGCATCAGCATGGCGAAGGTGAAGAACGACAGATAGCAGAAGAAACGCGGCTTATAAGGATCCTCGTCCATATAGCCGATGGAATAGATGTGAACGAGCGAGGAAATGGTCGTCACCACAACCAGCATGACGACGGTCAACGAATCGATACGCAGCGCCCACTCGGAATGCAGGTCCCCGAAAGTGACATAGGAAAACAGTGTGACGCGCGCCTCGTGGCCCTCAAGGCCAATATCGAAGAAGGCAAACCACGACAGCACGCAGGCGATCACCAGGAAGGTGGAGGTGATGAGCATGGCCGGGAGCGAACCGGCTGCGGATGGCTCCTGGGCTTCATGCTCCTCGGCGTACGTGTTGGAAGATGCCGCGTGCGCACCATGCAGATCCCGCGCGCCGCGCGGGTGGCCCTCGGGCACCAGCGGCGCTGCGTGATCGCCGGACGGCGGCGGCGGATCCTCGCCGGGATGGCGCTGTGCGGCGCCAATCAGCGTGACGATGCCGGCGATGATCGCGCCAAGTAGCGGCAGAGCAACGATGGCTTCGTACATTGGCCGCTTAGCCCTTCATCAGATTGATGTCGTCAACCGCGATGGAGCCGCGGTTGCGGAAATAGGCGACCAGGATCGCCAGCCCGATCGCGGCCTCGGCCGCCGCGACTGTGAGCACGATCAAGGCGTAGACCTGGCCGACGATATCGCCCAGAAAGCTCGAGAACGCGACGAGATTGATATTGACGGCGAGCAGGATGAGCTCGATCGACATCAGGATGACGATCACGTTCTTACGGTTGAGAAAGATGCCGAAAATCCCGAGCGTGAACAGGATTGCCGCCACCGACAAATAATGGCCGAGCCCAATGGTCATGCTTTTCCCCGCATCATGACAAGAGCCCCTGCCCCGATTTCACCTTGACCACTTCGATTGCGGTTTTCGGCCCGCGCGCAACCTGATTGGCGATGTTTTGCCGCCGCACGTTCGGCTTATGCTGCAGCGTCAGCACGATGGCGCCGATCATGGCGACCAGAAGAATGACGCCCGAGGCCTCGAAGAAATAAACGTAGCGGGTATAGAGCACGAGCCCGAGCGCCTGCGTATTGCTGATCGCGCTCGGCGGCGGAATCGGCGCTGTGATCGCCTTCGCCACGTCCGGGCCGATGGTCCAGCTCACCAGAACGAAGAGCAACTCGACGAGGAGAATGCCGCCGATCAACGTGCCGACCGGCAGATAGTTGATGAAGCCCTGGCGCAATTCGGCAAAATCGACGTCCAGCATCATCACCACGAACAGGAACAGCACGGCGACGGCGCCGACATAGACGACAATGAGGATCATCGCCAGAAATTCGGCGCCCAAGAGCACGAACAGGCCGGCGGCGTTGACGAAGGCGAGAATGAGGAACAGCACCGAGTGTACCGGATTGCGCGAGGCAATCACCATCGCCGCCGAAGCGATCGTGATCCCCGCAAACAGATAAAAGAAGATGGCGTTAATAATCATAGATAGCCGGGCTCAGCGGTAGGGCGCATCGAGTTCGATATTTTTCGCGATTTCGCGTTCCCAGCGATCGCCGTTCGCCAGTAGCCGCTCCTTGTCGTAATAAAGCTCTTCGCGCGTTTCGGTGGCGAATTCGAAGTTCGGTCCCTCGACGATGGCGTCGACCGGGCAGGCTTCTTGGCACAGTCCGCAATAGATGCATTTGACCATGTCGATGTCGTAGCGCGTGGTGCGCCGGGTGCCGTCATTGCGCCGCGGGCCGGCCTCGATGGTGATGGCCTGCGCCGGGCAGATCGCCTCGCAGAGCTTACAGGCGATGCAGCGCTCTTCGCCGTTCGGATAGCGGCGCAATGCATGCTCGCCGCGAAAGCGTGGTGACAGGACGCCCTTTTCGAACGGATAATTGAGCGTCGCCTTCGGCTTGAAGAAATAGCGCATCGACAGCACGAAGGCCTGCACGAATTCCTTCAGAAACAGCGATCGCGCGGCTTGATCGAGCTTCATGTCAACCTCTCATGCCGCCCATTTGCCGACCACGGCATGGCCGATCCAATAGCCAAGCGTAGCGAGCACGGCGATGTCGACAGCCAAGATCAGCCGGCGCGTGATCGAGAGCTTGTCCTCGAAAGCGGCGCGCTGTTCGAGGGTATGCGGACCGCTTTGCGCGCGCAGCCGCCGCTCGACAATGCGGATCGCCGGAACATAGATGCCGACCGCAACGATCGTACCGGCGAGACCGCCGAGCCAGGCCGGCAGCGAAAACTCCATGCCGTCCTCCCGTCATTGCGGCGCCCAGCCGGTCAATTGCAGCACGCCGGCCACGATCGCGACCATAGCGAGCGAAATCGGCAAGAACACCTTCCAGCCGAGCCGCATCAGCTGGTCGTAGCGATAGCGCGGCACGAAGGCCTTCACCATCGCGAACATGAAAAACACGAAAAAGGCCTTGAGCACGAACCAGATGACGCCCGGCACCCAGGTGAACGGCGGCACCAAGAGCGGCGGCAGCCAACCGCCGAGGAACAGGATGGTGGCCATGGCGCACATGGTGCAGACCGCCACGTACTCGCCGAGCATGAACATCATGTAGGGCGTCGAACCGTACTCGACCATGAAGCCGGCAACGAGCTCGGATTCCGCCTCGACCAGGTCGAACGGCGGCCGATTGGTCTCGGCGAGTGCGGAAATGAAGAAGACAACAAACATCGGCAATAGCGGCAGCCAATACCAGTTCAGGATCGACAGCCACGGCAAACCGATCTCGGTTGCCAGTCCGTGATTTTGCTGCGCTTCGACGATGGTGGTGAGATTCAGCGAGCCGACGCATAACAGCACAGTTATAATGACGAAGCCGATGGACACTTCGTAGGACACCATCTGCGCCGCCGAGCGCAATGCGGCGAGGAACGGATATTTGGAGTTCGACGCCCAACCCGCCATGATCACGCCGTACACGCCGAGCGACGAGATGGCGAAGATATAAAGAATGCCGACATTGATGTTCGAAATAACCCAACCGGCATCGACCGGGATCACCGCCCAGGCGGCGAGCGCCAACACGCAGGTGACGAGCGGCGCCAAGAGGAAGACGCCCTTGTTGGCACCGGCCGGAATCACCGGCTCCTTGAGCACGAATTTGAGCAGATCGGCGAAGGACTGAAACAGGCCCCACGGTCCGACCACATTGGGGCCGCGCCTGATCTGCACCGCAGCCCAGATCTTGCGGTCGGCCAGGAGCACGTAGGCGACCGCAATCAGCAGCACGACGAGAAGCAACAGGCTCTCCGCCACCATGATGACCAAAGGCCAGATGTAGTCGGACCAGAATGCGGCCATGCTCATGCGCTACTCCGCCGCCGTCATGGTCGCGCGCCCATGCGCGATCGCGGAGCATTCCGCCATCACCGCCGAGGCGCGTGCAATCGGGTTGGTGAAGTAAAAATCCTCGATCGTCGAACCGAACGGCGTGCGGTCCGCTGTGCCGCCAAGCCCCGCGAGCTTTTGCAGCGCGGCGGCGTCCGCCGGGCTCACCTGACCGATCCGCATCAGATGCGGATACGCCTTGAACAAGGTTTGCCGCAATGCGGCGAGCGAGTCATACGGCAGCCGTTTGCCCAAAACGTCCGACAGCGCCCGCAAGATCGCCCAATCCTCGCGTGCGTCGCCGGGCGGGAACGATGCCCGCGTCGCCATCTGCACCCGGCCCTCGGTGTTGACGTAAGTCGCCGACTTTTCCGGATAGGCGGCGCCTGGCAGCACCACATCGGCACGCATGGCGCCGCGGTCGCCGTGGGTGCCGATATAAATAACGAAGGCGCCCGGCGCGACGTCGATCTCGTCGACGCCGAGCAGAAACAAAACGTCGAGCGTGCCAAACGCGGCCATCTGCCGCGAGGAGAGTCCGCCCTGCCCCGGCACAAAACCGAGATCGAGCGCACCGACGCGCGAAGCGGCGTTATGCAACACGCAATAACCGTTCCAGCCTTCCTTCACCGCACCGAGGTCGAGCGCGGCTTTGGCCGCGAGCGACGCAATGGCCGCGCCGTCGCCGCGGCTCAAAGCGCCGGCGCCAACAAGCACCATGGGCCGCTCGGCTTTGCGCAGCGTGTCGGCGAAGGAATGCCGCGCGATCGCAGCAAGGGTTTCCGGACCGGCGCCGAGATAATCATAGGTATAAGTAAGATCGGCCTTCGGCCCGATGACGCCGATGGGAAATTTGCCGGCGCGCCAGCGCTTGCGGATACGCGCATTGAGGACGGCGGCCTCCTTGCGCGGATTGCAGCCAACGATGAGGAGCGCATCGGCTGAATCGATTCCGGCAATGGTGGCATTGAACAAATAGCTGGCGCGGCCCCACGCCGGATCGAGCGCCGCGCCGTGCTGCCGGCAATCGAGATTGCCGACGCCAAGCCGCGTCATCAAATCCTTGAGCGCGAAAATCTCCTCGACCGCCGCGATATCCCCGACCATGGCGCCCATGCGCTTGGGATTGGCTTTGGCGACCTTCGCGGCGATCGCCTTGAACGCCTCAGTCCAGTTTGCCGGTCGCAGCTTGCCGCCCTCGCGCACATACGGTTGATCGAGGCGCTGCGTACGCAAGCCATCGACGACGTGGCGCGTTTTGTCGGAAATCCACTCTTCGTTGATGTCGTCGTTGGTGCGCGGCAGAATGCGCATCACCTCGCTGCCGCGCGTGTCGATGCGGATGGCAGAGCCGAGCGCGTCCATAACGTCGATCGACTCGGTCTTGTTGAGCTCCCACGGCCGCGCCGCAAATGCATATGGCTTCGAAGTCAGCGCGCCGACCGGACAGAGATCGACGACGTTGCCTTGCAGCTCCGAGCGCATCGCCTGTTCCAGATAGCTCGTGATCTCCATGTCCTCGCCGCGGCCGATGGCGCCGAGCTCGGGAACGCCGGCGACTTCGGCGGAGAAGCGCACGCAGCGGGTGCACTGGATGCAGCGGTTCATCGAGGTCTTGACCAGCGCGCCGAGATATTTGTCCTCGACGGCGCGCTTATTCTCGCGGTAGCGGCTGGCGTCGACGCCGTACGCCATCGATTGGTCCTGCAGATCGCATTCGCCGCCCTGGTCGCAAATCGGGCAATCCAGTGGATGATTGATCAGCAGAAATTCCATCACGCCTTCGCGCGCCTTGCGCGTCAGCTGCGAGCGGGTTTTGACTTCGGGCGGTTCGCCCTTCGGTCCCGGCCGGCAATCGCGCACGCCCCAGGCGCAGCTTGCCACCGGTTTCGGCGACCCGACCAGTTCGACCAGGCACATGCGGCAATTGCCGGCAATCGACAGCCGCTCGTGGAAGCAGAAGCGCGGAATCTCCGCGCCCGCCGCTTCGCAGGCCTGGAGCAGCGTGTACTCCGGCGGAACGTCGATTTCTTTGCCGTCGACGATGAGCTTGGTCATCTTTTTCTCAGGCCGCCCCTTATGCCGCCTGTCCGTTGGGCGCGCAGCGCGGCGTCTTCCACAATTGCGCCGATGCAACGCTTTCCCAGCCGAACGCGTGTTCGCTCGGGCCGTGCGCGGCGAGATGTTCAAGCCGCTCCTTTGCCTCGGTCAGCGGCGGCCGATGCCCGACCGGCACCCACCACATCACGAAATGCGGACCGTCCATCTTGTCAAACCATTCCGGGCGGCGTCCGTAGAAACGCTTATGCACGGTCTGCCACACGAACCGCTCCAGCGCTTCGACGTTTTCCCACACCGAAAGATTGACTGCCATCTGTGGATCGGGGAACGGCCGGAAACCGGTGGCGTTGCCGCTGTCGTCCTGAAGCCGCCACACAAAACCAGCACTGCGATCGGCGATGCCGTTGACCAGCGCCAGGTTGTTCATGAAATCCGCCATCCGCGGATCGTCTGTCGGATAAAGGAAGCGGCCGATATTCAGCTGAGCGAGATGGCGGGGCACATTCATGGGATTCACTCCGCCGCAACCGAGACGGGCTCGGAATGCGGGTTGGCGGTGTATTGGTCGATGCGCCGTTCGATCTCCGGCCGGAAGTGGCGAAGGAGCCCCTGCACTGGCCAGGCCGCGCCGTCGCCGAAGGCGCAGATGGTGTGACCCTCGATCTGCTTTGACACATCCCACAGCATATCGATCTCGCGCTTGGCGGCGTGGCCGACCGCCATGCGATCGAGCAGGCGCCACATCCAGCCCATGCCTTCGCGGCACGGCGTGCACTGGCCGCAGCTTTCATGCCGATAGAAATAAGAAATACGCGCCATCGCTTTGACGATGTCGGCTGACTTGTCCATGACGATCACGGCGGCGGTGCCGAGCGCCGATTTCTTCTGCAGGCAGCCGTCGAAATCCATCAGCAGCGTATCGGCTTGATCGGGGCCGGCCGGCACGAGCGGCATCGACGATCCGCCGGGAATCACGGCCATCAGATTGTCCCAGCCGCCACGCACCCCGCCGGCGTGCCGCTCGATCAGCTCGCGCAGCGGAATGCCCATTGTCTCTTCGACATTGCATGGCCGCTCAACGTTGCCGGAAATGCAATAAAGCTTCGTCCCGGTATTATTCGCCCGGCCGATGCCGGCGAACCATGCCGCGCCGCGCCGCATGATGTCGGGCACCTGCGCGATTGTCTCAACGTTGTTGACGGTCGTCGGGCAGCCGTAAAGGCCCATATTGGCCGGGAACGGCGGTTTTAACCGCGGCTGGCCCTTCTTGCCTTCGAGGCTCTCCAGCAGCGCCGTTTCCTCGCCGCAGATGTAAGCGCCGGCGCCGTGATGCACGACGATGTCGAAATCCCAGCCGTGAATATTGTCCTTGCCGATCAGTTTTGCCTCATAGGCCTGATCGACCGCGGCCTGCAGCCGTTCGCGCTCGCGAATGAACTCGCCCCGGATATAGATGTAGCAATGGTTCGCAGCCATCGCGCAGCCGGCGATCAGGCAGCCTTCGATGAGAAGATGCGGATCGTTTCGCATCACCTCCCGATCCTTGCAGGTGCCAGGCTCGGACTCATCGGCATTGATGACCAGATAATGCGGACGCTCGATCTGCTTCGGCATGAACGACCATTTCAGCCCGGTCGGAAAGCCGGCGCCACCGCGGCCGCGCTGGCCCGAGGCCTTGCACTCATTGATGATCGCATCACGGCCTCTCTCGAGGATCGCTTTGGTACCGTCCCAAGCCCCGCGGGCGCGTGCGCCGTCGATGCCCCAATCGCGCTGGCCGTAGAGATTCTTGAAAATGCGGTCCTTGTCGGCGAGCATTATTGATTTTCCTTCGTCGCAAAGAGCGACGGGTCGATCAGCGTGGTCGGTCCCCCGACAGGCGCGGAATTGATGCGATCGATCTGCGGTCCGGGCTTTGGCGTTCGCCCGTTGGAAAAATCATTGATCAAGCGGGTAAAGATCTCCGGCGTCAGGTCTTCGTAGTAATCGGCATTGATCTGCGCCATCGGCGCATTGACGCAAGCGCCGAGGCACTCGACCTCGACCCAGGAAAACGTGCCGTCCGCGGTGACCTCGCCCTCGTGACCGATCATGCGATGACAGACCTTCTTCAAATCCTCCGCGCCGCGCAGCATGCATGGCGTCGTGCCGCAGAGTTGCACGTGATAGCGCCCGACCGGCGACAGATTGAACATCGTGTAGAAGGTCGCCACTTCGAGCACGCGGATTTTCGCCATGCCGAGCAGGTCGGCGGTCGCTTCGATGGCTTTTTGCGGCAGCCAGCCGCCACACTGCGCCTGCGCCCGCCACAGGATCGGGATCACCGCGGATTGCTGGCGGCCTTCCGGATATTTGGCGATTCGCGCTTTCGCCCACTCGAGATTCTCTGGCGTGAATGCAAAGCTCGGCGGCTGCTTTTCGGCGAGGCGGCGGACGCTCATCGGTCGACCTCGCCGAACACGATGTCGATCGAGCCGAGGATCGCGGAAATATCGGCCAGCATGTGGCCGCGGCACAGAAAATCCATGGCCTGCAAATGCGCGAAGCCCGGCGCGCGGATTTTGCATTTGTACGGTTTGTTGGTGCCGTCGGCGATCAGATAAACGCCGAATTCGCCCTTCGGCGCTTCGACCGCGGCATAGACTTCGCCGGCCGGCACCTTAAAACCCTCGGTGTAGAGCTTGAAGTGATGGATCAGCGACTCCATCGAGCGCTTCATCTCTTCGCGCCGCGGCGGCACGATTTTATGGTCGTCAATGGTGACGCGGCCCTGCCCGTCCGGCGCATGCAGCTTCTCGATGCATTGCTTCATGATGCGGACGGACTGGCGCATCTCTTCCATGCGGATGCAATAGCGGTCGTAATTATCGCCGTTCTTGCCGATCGGAATGTCAAAATCCATTTCGGCGTAGCACTCATAGGGCTGCGCCTTGCGCAAATCCCACGTTGCGCCGGAGCCGCGCACCATGACGCCGGAAAAACCTCGTGCCCAGGCGTCTTCCAGCTTGACCACGCCGATATCGACATTGCGCTGTTTGAAGATGCGGTTCTCGGTGAGCAATTCCTCGAGATCGTCGCACACTTTGAGAAACGGGTCGCAGAAGGCGGCGATGTCGTCGATCAGCTTCGGCGGCAAATCCTGATGCACGCCGCCGACGCGGAAATAAGCCGCATGCATGCGCGATCCGGACGCGCGTTCATAAAAGCCCATCAGCTTTTCGCGCTCCTCAAAACCCCATAGCGGCGGGGTGAGCGCGCCAATATCCATGGCTTGGGTGGTGACGTTGAGCTGATGCGAGAGTAACCGCCCGATCTCGCAATAAAGCACGCGGATGATCTGGGCACGGCGCGGCACTTCGAGGCCGAGCAGCTTTTCCGCGGCCAGACAGAAAGCGTGTTCCTGATTGATCGGCGCGACATAATCGAGCCGATCGAAATACGGGATCGCCTGCAGATAGGTCTTGTGCTCGATCAGCTTCTCGGTGCCGCGATGGAGCAAGCCGATATGCGGATCGACGCGCTCGACGACTTCGCCGTCAAGCTCCAAAACAAGGCGTAACACGCCGTGTGCCGCGGGATGTTGCGGTCCGAAATTGATAGTGAAGTTGCGCGGCGCGGCTGGCGCGGTTTCAGCCATCAGGCAAACTCCCTGACCTTCGCGGCTTTCGCCGCCAGCCGCGCATTGAACTTGTCCCACACCACGACAAAGCGCTCGTGGCGGCCCTCGCCGATCAGATCGACGCCGTCATGCGCCCTCACCTTGAAGGTGACGCGCGGCCCGGCGACCTCGGTACATTCGACGTCGACCGTCACCGTTTGCCCCGGCAAGGTCGCCGCCAGGTGGCTGACGTCGACGTGAACGCCGAGGCTGCCCTCGCCCGGATCGAGATGCCGGCCGAGAAGCTGCGTGCAGGTCCACTCCATCAAAATGATCATGTTGCCGGTCGCGAAGACCTTCGGCATCGCCGCAATCTCGGGCGCTTCCGGGTAGGTGTAGGGAACGGTCTTGTTCTCCGGCACCTTGTAGGCGAAGCAGTGCGTGAGGCCGGGCGTGAGGGTCGGCTTCATATCACGACCCTTTTGCCTTCTCATCGCCCGGCAGCACGTAATCGGTGCCTTCCCACGGCGAGAGAAAATCGAAATCGCGGAACTCCTGCGTCAACCGCACCGGCTCATAGACCACGCGCTTGAGCTCGTCGTCGTAGCGCACCTCGACGAAACCGGTCAGCGGAAAGTCCTTGCGCAGCGGATGACCGTCGAAGCCGTAATCGGTGAGAATGCGCCGCATGTCGGGATGACCGGTGAACACCACACCATAAAGATCGTAGGTCTCGCGCTCGAACCAGTCGGCGCCGGGGAACACCTCGATGATCGACGGCACCGGCGTCGTCTCATCGGTCTCGGCTTTCACCCGGATGCGCAGATTGTGCCTGGGCGAAAGCAGGTGATAGACGACGTCAAATCGCCGTTCACGACTCGGCCAGTCGACCGCGGTCACGTCGATCAAATTCCAGAACAGGCAACGCGCATCGTCACGCAAGAAGCGCATCACCGCAACGATATCGGCGGCGCGCACGGAGACGTTGAGTTCGTGGTGCGCAACCGCATAGCCCGCCACCGACGTGGCAAGCGCACCAGCGATCGTCCTGCCGAGCGTGTCGAGCGTCTCATCCATTGGCAGCTTCGAATAGTTTAACGTTCGATGGTTGAGGTGCGGCGGATTTTCTTCTGCAGGAGCAAGACGCCGTACAGCAGCGCTTCGGCGGTCGGCGGGCAGCCTGGCACATAGATGTCGACCGGCACGATGCGGTCGCAGCCGCGTACCACCGAGTAAGAGTAATGGTAGTAGCCGCCGCCGTTGGCGCAGGAGCCCATCGAGATCACGTAACGCGGCTCCGGCATCTGGTCGTAGACCTTGCGCAGCGCCGGCGCCATCTTGTTGGTGAGCGTGCCGGCGACGATCATGACGTCGGATTGCCGGGGCGAAGCGCGCGGCGCGAAGCCGAAGCGCTCTGCGTCGTAGCGCGGCATCGACATTTGCATCATCTCGACCGCGCAACAGGCGAGCCCGAACGTCATCCACATCAGCGAGCCGGTGCGCGCCCAGGCGATGAGATCGTCGGCGGCCGCGACCAGGAATCCCTTGTCGGCAAGCTCGCTATTGAGGCCTTCGAAAAACGGATCGTCCGCCGCCGGCTTGCCGGCCCGCGGATCGATAAGCCCCTCACGCGGAGTGGCGATCGCGGGTTCGCTCAATCCCATTCGAGCGCTCCCTTCTTCCACTCATAGATAAACCCGATCGTCAGCACCGCAAGGAAGATCATCATCGACCAGAAGCCGTACACGCCAAGATGACCGAACGCCACCGCCCAGGGGAACAGGAAGCTGACTTCGAGGTCGAAAATGATGAAGAGGATCGCCACCAGATAGAAACGCACGTCGAATTTCATGCGCGCGTCGTCGAAAGCATTGAAGCCGCATTCGTAGGCGGACAGCTTTTCCGGATTCGGTTCCTTGTAGGCGACGATGAAGGCCACCACCAACAGCGCAAGCCCAATGACGCCCGCGACGCCGACAAAAACGATGAGCGGCAGATAAGCCAGCAGCAATTGAGTCAGCGATTGACTCATTGGGGAACCCTTCCGAGCGGCTATTGAAGGCCAAGCTCCCTCGGGCGGAAACATGGTCCTGCGCGGCGCTGTTCCGCCTGCAGTGCCGGTGCGCCGATTTGCCTCAAAATCAAGCGGATTCGCGCTGCCGTCGGAACTTTGCGACCCTTAGCGCAGTGCACAACAAGGTGCAAGGCAGGCCTGTGCGTTGACGGCATCGTGACCGCCAATGCTACGATCCCGCGACGAAAATACCGAGAACGGATCACGCGGCCGATGGCCAAAACACTTTCGGGGTGGCGAGTTCGAATTTGCGCGTGTGCCGTGCTGACGCTCGCATTCGCGATTCCCCTCATGGGGCCGGCCGGCGCCGCGGGCTTTCCCGGTCGTCCGATCAAGCTCATTGTGCCATTCGCGCCGGGCGGACCACCGGACGTGGCGGCGCGCATCATCGGTGATTGGCTGTCCACGCATCTCGGACCGGTCGTTGTCGAAAATCACGTCGGCGCCGGTGGCACGCTCGCCGCGCGCCTGGTCGCCGGCGCGTCGCCCGACGGTTACACGCTGATGGCCGCGACATCCGGCGTCCTCGCTATCAGTCCGCAGCTTTATAAAAACGCCGGCATCGACCCGATCAAAGATTTCACCGCGGTGGCGCTATTGTCGTCGACGCCGCAAGTGCTCGCCGTCAATGCCGCGCTTCCCGTGCACAGCGTCAAGGAGCTTGTCGCCTACGCCCAAGCCAATCCCGGCAAATTGAACTACGGCGCGGTCATCGGTACGCCGCCGCATCTCAGCGGCGAGATGTTCAAGCGCTTGACCGGCACCGATATCGTGTTCGTGCCTTACAAAGGCGCCTCTCAGGCCTCTACCGACGTCCTGACCGGGCAGATGAACATGACCTTCGAGGGCGCAACCGGCATCATGCCCTATCTCAAGGGCGGCAAGCTGCGCGCGCTCGCGGTGACGAGCCCGCATCGCTTGTCGGAACTTCCGAACGTGCCGACCATGATCGAAGCCGGCTACCCCGGCATGCCGCCCGATGCCTGGCAAGCGATCGTCGCGCCGGCAGACACACCCGCCGCCATTGTCGCCAAGATCAACGCGGTGGTGAATGTGGGCTTGGCCGATCCGCAAGTAACGAGCCGGATTACCGGACTGGGCGGCGTTCCACAGCCGATGTCGCCCAACGATTTCGCGCTTTTCATCGCCGCGCAAGTCAAACGCTGGGGCGACATCATCCGCATCACGGGTGTAAAGCTGGAGTGAGGACAATATGCTGCTGACCTGTTCGCGCCGCACTGCGCTGATCGCTTTGGCGAGCACGGCGACATTGTCGCTGGCTCGCGCCGACACTTACCCGTCGCGGCCGGTCAAGATCATCGTGCCGTTCGGCGCCGGCGGCCCGACCGACGTTTTTGTCCGCGAGCTTGCCGTCGAACTGCAGAAGTCTTTGCACCAGTCATTTGTCATCGAGAATCGCCCCGGCGCCGGCACCACGATCGGCACCGATTACGTCGCGAAATCGGCGCCCGACGGCTATACGCTGTTGATGGCGAGCAGCACGCAAACCGTCAATGAAACGCTCTACCAAAACAAGCCGTACCAGCTCCTGCGCGACCTCGTCCCGATCGCGCCATTGGAGGAGAATGGCCTGGTGCTGGTCGTCAGCCCTTCGGTGCCGGCCAAAAATCTCGGTGAACTCCTGGCCTTGGCGCGGGCAAAGCCAGGAACGCTGAATTTCGGCTCGTCCGGGCCGGGCTCGAACTATCATATGGCCGCGGAGCTTTTGAAGAATCTTACCGGCATCGACATCGTGCACGTGCCGTATAAGGGTTCAACCGGCATGCGGGTCGACATCCTGAGCGGCCAGATCCAAATGCTGTTCGATTCGATTCCGACCATGGCGCCCTACATCAAGGCCGGCAAAGTGAGCGCAATGGGCACCAGTGGCACGGTCCGCTCGCCGATTTTACCGGACGTGCCGACCATCGCCGAAGCCGGCGTGCCGGGCTTTGAGTTCAGCCAATGGGTCGGCTTCATGGCGCCCAAAGGTACGCCGCAGCCGACCATCGATCTTTTGCACAACAGCATCACAGGGATTTTGAGCCGACCCGACGTCAAGGAAGCTTGGGAAAGGCAAGGCGCCACGCCGATGGTGATGACGCAGCCGGAATTTGCAGCTTTCATGGCCACCCAGATCGCCAAATGGGCTAAGGTCATCAAGGCCAATCATATTACGCTAATCAATTGAAAGCGCGTCCTTGCGAGCAGCGAAGCGACGAAGCAATGACGTCCGCAAAAACAGAACAGGTAACCCATGAATGAGATGAGTACTCCTGCAGCCGCCGCCCCCGTCAAGGGAGCGGACCACTGGACGACCAAGGACGGCGACGTAAAGCTGTTCCTGTTCGAAAAATGCGCCGGCGATCCGAAACACACCGCCGGCACGATTTTGTTCGTACATGGCTCGTCGATGGCGGCGCAACCGACGTTCGATCTTCAGGTCGAGGGCCGGCCGGACTCCTCGGCAATGGACTACTTCGCGCGCCGCGGTTTCGACTGCTGGTCGGTCGACATGGAAGGCTACGGCCGCTCGACCAAGGATCGCGACAACAATGCGCCGATCGCGCACGGCGCCGAGGATTGCTTTGCCGCAGCGAGCTATATCCAGAAGCTGCGCGGCAAGCGGCCGTTCCTGGTTTACGGCATTTCGTCAGGCGCCTTGCGCGCCGCTTTATTCGCGCAGCGCCACCCCGAACTCGTCGGGCGCCTCGCGCTCGACGCCATGGTGTGGACCGGCGAAGGCTCGCCGACGCTCGCCGAGCGTAAGAAAAGGCTGCCCGAGTTCCGCTCTAAGAACCGCCGCCCGATCGACAAGGCGTTCATCCATTCGATCTTCGACCGCGACCATCCCGGCACCGCGGAGGAGAAAGTCATCGACGCGTTCGCCGAGGCGGTCGTCGCGCTCGACACCTCGGTGCCGACCGGCACCTATGTCGACATGTGCAGCAACCTGCCGGTCGTCGATCCGGAAAAGATTACGGTGCCGACGCTGATCATGCGCGGCCAGTGGGACGGCATCGCCGGCTTCGATGACCTACTTAAATTCTTCGCCAAGCTGCCAAACCCCGACAAGCACTTTGCGGTCATGCCGGGAATTTCGCACGCCAGCTTTCAGCAGAAGAATTACGCGCTGGTCTATCACATCCTCTGGAGCTTCTTCACCCAGCCGGCGCCGGTCTATCGGGGGTGAGACGGGAGAGTAAGGGAGCGGAACGCCGGGCGGTATCTCGACTGGCCTCGACGTTATCGTGTGCGCGCCGGGCGTGTAGCCGCCGCGGTCCAATATTGAGAAAAGCTAACGATTATAGTTATTTGGCGGGAGCGACGGGACTCGAACCCGCGACCTTCGGCGTGACAGGCCGACGCTCTAACCAACTGAGCTACGCCCCCGCGGGCGCCGTCGGCACTTAAGGCCCGGCCCGCGCCAAGTCAAGGATTTAGGCCTAAATCGGCCTTTTCCGACCGCCTTACGCTCGCCACAGAACGCTCGCAGATAGCGCCGTGATGCCGAAAACATCGGTGGAATTGGCAAAACAAGCGTGGTCAGCCGGAAGCGAATCGTTTAATTGCTTCGCCGTGAGCGGCGCTTTTTTCACGCCACCGCTTCATTGAGGAGGGACTAATGGCAACCAAAACAACCGCGACTACCGTGACATTGAAGCATCTCGCCGCAAGTCTTGCGGAAGACAACGAGCTTTCGAAGAAGCAGGCCGAAGCCATCCTTGGCGGTTTCGTTGGCAATATCGTCAAGCACCTGAAGAAGGGCGAGCGCATCCGCATCGGCGGTCTCGGCATCCTGCAAGTGCGCAAACGCGCCGCGCGCATGGGCCGCAATCCGGCGACCGGCGAACCGATTCAGATCAAGGCCAGCAAGAAAGTTGCCTTCCGCGCCTCAAAAGAACTCAAGGAAGCGGTCTAATCGCCTTTCGTCATTAGGCCCGCGAAGCGCGGGTCGGTGTGCCGCTCATTGCCCGCTTGCCGTCGCAATCAAGACATTGCGTGGCAGCGGGCGATTTTTTTGCGGCTTTAGATTATCAGCTCTTACAAAGATGGCTTGCCGAGCCGTAGCAAGCGCGGGGTCCGCCTACGCCCAAGATGGGCTACGGCGTGACAGCCTTCGCGGCGCTGTGCTTGCGAAGGCTGGTGGGCGGTGACGGACTCGAACCGCCGACATTCTGCGTGTAAAGCAGACGCTCTACCAACTGAGCTAACCGCCCTTAAGCCGAGGTGTATCGCCACGCCCCCGCCGCGTGCAAGCGCGCCGGTGACGCCGAACCATTATGCCGTCAATCTCTCCGGCAAAATTTAATGTGTGCCCGACCGCAAGAAAATATGGGATAAGAATCGCGACGTAATCGGGCGGGCTGGATGCCCGGAGAGGGGGGTTATGCTGCGTCTATCAGTCCTGACGATCGCTTTGTCGCTTGCGGCGAGTGCTGCCGCTTATGCCCAGCAAATGCCGCCACAGCCGCCGCCGGTAGCCGGAATGGGGGTCGGCGACGGAAACCCACAGGAACGCGCCGCCTGTCATCCCGACGTGACCAAGTTCTGCCAGACCCAACTCCAGGTCAATCCGCAGGACGTCTTGGGCATTTTGGGGTGCCTGAAGGCCAACCGGACGAAGATCAGCCAGGCCTGTCAACAGGTCCTGGCCAGTCACGGCCAGTGAACCTCAAACTGACGGTTCGATAGGTCGCCGTCTCACGCCGTTTCCTCCGCGGCCGGCTCGCTTGGCGAGCCGGCTTCGACATGCGCCACATGCTCGGCGAGCCGCACCCAGGATTGCGCCAACGTCAGCCAGAGCGCCTTGTCTCGGTCGCCCTCGGACAAACGTGCCATCGCGACGCATTCTTCCGCACAGCGGCGGTGGTCGGTTACGGTTCCCATGACACTCCCCTGACACAACGCAACTAGGCCTAATTCCAATCCGCCAGTGCGGCGGAGACAGGATCGTTCAGGGGCAGAACCGGGGCGAAGATGCCAGTCGGATCATAGAATAATACGTGGAACCCGATCGACGGTCGCCGCGCTATTCACATAGCAATCTTCTATATTTTAATTACCTGAGAGCATCATCTTGCTCACTTTATCCAATCATCAATAAAACGCTACGATCGTTATGCAAATTGGCCTTAGCTGCATTGCACCAATATTATTTTGCACCGCATCATTGATGCCTATATCTCCTGCATGATTCCGGCATCTCTTCAAAGCTTTACGCCGAAAAAAGAGGACTAAAACCATGTTGTCATCCATTGCCCGCTTCTTCAGCACGTGGAAGCGCTACGGCGTCGCCGTGGATGAGCTTGCTCATCTCAGCGACCGTGAACTGGCCGATATCGGCATCACCCGCAGCGATATCCCCCGGATTGCGTGGGAACAGTCGCGTTACATCGCCTGATCCCGCGACGATAGTCCACAGCGGCGTTCGGCGCCCGGCTTCGGCCGGGCGCTGCCGTTTTGGGCGGCGCGCTAAATGGCCGGCGCCATGCCTTTGGCTCTGATGATCGGCTGCGCGCTGGGGCTTGCGAGAAATTTCACGAGCGCGCGAGCCGCCGCGCCATCTTTGGCCGCGGTACCGACCCCTGCCGCATACACCGTGAAATTCTGGATTTCCGCTGGCAGCGGTCCGACCAGCTTCGCGCCGGCAACGGGCAAAATCTCGCTGATCTGGTGGACGCCAATCTCGGCTTCGCCGTCGGCGACGTGATCGGCCACCGCGCCGCCATGGACCAAGACCGCCTTGGCAGCCTTGGCATTGACCTGATCGGCAATGCCGAGCCGCGCCAATAAGCCCTCGACATAGATCCCGCTCGATCCCCCGGCCTTGGGATCGATAAAGGCGACCGATTTGGCGGCCAGCAACGCACGCTTAAACGCGTCGACCGTCGAGATATCCGGCGCCGGCGCACCGGCTTTGATTACGACGCCGATCCCGGTTTTTGCCAAGTCGGCTCGCGTTCCCGGCACGACCTTGCCCTCGTTGGCCAAAGCGTCGATTGCCTCCGGCGTCAAAATGGCGACGTCGAAGCCCTCCTGGCCGCCGCGGATCAAGGTCAGATGCTGCCCGACGGTGCGATAGGTGATGTCGAGCTTGGTCCCGGTGTCCTTGCGGTACTGTGCGGCGAGCGCATTGAGCACCTGCCTGAAGGCGCCGCCGCTGACAACTTTGACCTCGGCGGCTTGGGTGAACTGCGACATGCCCAACGACAACGCGGTTGCGAGCACGGCCGGCAAGAGTTTCATCCGATCCTCCTCACCGCTTGAATAGGCCCATCAGCTCCGCTTTGGCCAGCGTGTTGAAATGCAGATTAAAGCCGACCACGGCCGCCGAGGTATCGGGTTTGACATCGAGCTGGTCGGTCTTCACGGCGAAAACAGTGAACAGATAGCGGTGCGGATGGCCGCCTTCGGGCGGGCAAGGACCGCCGTAGCCGGGCGCGCCGAAATCGGTGCGCGTCGCCAAAGCGCCTGCCGGCAATTTACCGGACGCACTGCCGGCACCCTCGGCAAGCTCGGTCACGCTCGCCGGGATGTTGACGATGACCCAGTGCCAGAAGCCCGAGCCGGTCGGCGCATCCGGATCGTAGCAGGTCACAGCAAAGCTCTTGGTGCCGTCCGGCACGCCCGACCATTTCAAATGCGGCGACTTGTTGCCGCCGGCGCAGCCAAAGCCGAAATCGGCCGACAGGATGAAATCCTTCGGCATATAGTCGCCGTCCTTGAAACTGTTGCTGGTGACCGTGAATGCCATTGCTGGTTCCCTTTCGGCAAAATCCGCCCCACAGAAACGGCGCTCACCATAATCGGGTGCCGCGGCGCGGGAAAGATTGCTGTGGCAATGTCGCCTTTCCTACGCGTGCGTGCTAACGGGCCGTATGCCTGTCCTCACGCTCACCGACGCCACGGCGCTGCTGCCGCAGCGCGGTGCGCTGCTCGGTCTTGATCTCGGCAGCAAGACCATCGGGGTCGCCGTGAGCGATCCGGGGCGGCGTATCGCTGCGCCGGTCGAGACCATTTCTCGTCAGCGCTTCAACGGCGATGCGCAACGCATCCTTGCGCTCGCGGCGGAACGCCGTGCCGTCGGCTTCGTACTCGGGTTGCCAATCAACATGGACGGGTCGGAGGGGCCGCGCGCCCAGTCGACGCGTGCCTTTGCCCGCAATTTTGCGAGGTTGACGGAACTTCCCATCATGCTTTGGGACGAGCGGCTGTCGACCGCAGCGGTCGAACGGCAATTAATTGCCGCCGATGCCAGCCGTGAGCGGCGCAAGGCCGTGATCGATCAGCACGCCGCGGCCTACATCCTGCAAGGCGCGCTTGACCGGCTATCGCACTAGCTGCCGGCGGACCAGAATTGAACTCAACGTCGGCGACGTCGCGAGCGAAATGGCTACAGCTATTGCCGCACCAATCACATAGCCTGCAAGTATGTCTATCATCATGCACCTCGAAGTTGGCGGTCTAAACGTTCCTCCAACTCGCTGCCGCAATCTGTGCTGACCGTCACAATTTGTGCGCGATAGGCAGCGACCGATGAGAGCTGCCCCGAGCCATAAACTTCAGGGCGCCCAGCGATCCGCTGCGATCGTGGACGCCCTAAATAGCATTTGCGAAGAAGGTTGCTACGAGCCTACCGCGCCAGGTGATGCTTCTTGTGCGCCTGGCTCGTCACCACCCCTGGCGCGTAGTCGTAATAGCCGGAGTTGAAGCTCGAACCTTGTGCAGACTGGTCGTAGGAAGTGATCGGCCCGCCGGCGCCCCAGGCAAAAGCGGGAACGGCTGCAGCCGCCGTCAACGCAGCAGCGGCAGCGAGAGTGTAGATGGACAGGCGGATAGTTTTGTTAGACATGATTCATCTCACCTTTGATTCGAGTTTCTCGTTGGACGTTTCATGCCCGCATTTCCATCCTCGTTTTTTGGGTAGTTTTTTGAGGCGCTGCGCCGAAGGAAACCGTAAACGACGCCGCGTGACGAAAGCTACGGCGGTTAGATAGGCCGTGCAGAAGGCGCCGCCACCCGAGGTCAGTGCATGGCACGGTTGCGCAAAGAACGTCTGGAAAATTCCGTAACTAAAAACCGCTACGATTCGTTGGGTTCATAGACAAATTTCAATCGTAAAAATTCGCCACATGCGACATTTTTGTTTTTTACACAATTCCGTCATCGTCGCGGCACGGTGACGCCGGTATTCCTTGTGATCTGCATCATCACTTTTTCGATAATGTCACCGCCCGGCTCGCGCAATCGCAAACGACGGTTGCCACCGCGTTTCGCGCCATCGACGCCAATTGGCGCTCACGCCGGCAGCGCGCGTTGCAGGAGCATTTCGGTTGTTCCAGCGTCGAGTGGCGCGGCACCATAGAGCGCAGCATGCGGCCTCGTCAGCCGCGTGCGGACAAATGCCTCGGCGAGCGGAGCCGGCGCGCTCGCCGTGAGCGCGGCAGCGGCGGCCACCACCGCCAACCGCCCGACCGCCTTGCGCGCGGCGGCCTCGCTGGTCGAGGGCAAATTCGCCAACTCCATCGCCGGCGCGCCGGCCTCGCGCGCGAGCGCGGCGAGAAACGCGGCGCCCTCTTCGCGCTTGAGTGCGCGCAGCACATCGAGGCACATCACATTCCCCGAGCCTTCCCAGATCGCATTGACCGGCGCTTCGCGATAAAGCCGCGGCAGCAGGCTTTCCTCGACGTAGCCGTTGCCGCCGAGGCACTCCATAGCCTCGACGATGAAGCCGGGCGCGAGCTTACATGTCCAATATTTGGCGGCCGGCGTCATGACGCGCGCGTAAGCCGCCTCGGCTGCGTCGTCGGCGGCGCGATCGAGTGCGCGCGCCAAGCGGAATACCAGCGCAACAGCGGCTTCAACCTCAAGCGCCATGTCGGCCAGCACCGCACGCATCATCGGCTGGTGGTAAAGCGGTTTGCCGAACACGTTGCGATGGCGGCAATGATGCACGGCCTGCGCCAGCGCCATGCGCATCAAGCCGGCCGAGGCGATGGCGCAATCGAGCCGCGTCAGCTGCACCATCTGCAAAATCGTGCGAATGCCGGCGCCCTCCTCGCCGACGCGCCAGGCAAACGCGTCGGTGAATTCGACTTCGCTTGACGCATTGGAGCGGTTGCCGAGCTTGTCCTTCAAGCGTTGAAACCGCAGCGCGTTGACCGAACCGTCGTCGCGAAACCGGGGCAGCAGGAAACACGTCAAACCGCCGGGCGCCTGGGCGAGCACGAGAAACGCATCGCACATAGGCGCCGATAGAAACCATTTATGGCCGACAAGCGAGTAGGCATCGCCGTCGGGCGTCGCGGCCGTCGTGTTGGCACGCACGTCGGTGCCGCCCTGCTTCTCGGTCATGCCCATGCCGAGCGTCATCCCCGATTTGTCGCGCCAGGGACGGAACAGCGGATCGTAATTGCGGCTCACAGCCTTGGGCACCACTTTCGCCGCCAATGCAGGCGCGGCAGCGAGCGCTGCCAGCGCTGCGCGCGTCATGGTGATCGGACACAAATGACCGGTCTCGATCTGCGCCGCCATATAGAAGCGCGCCGCGCGGGCCACTTCCGCAGGCGCCGACGCCCGCTGACCCTGCGCAGTCCAGGTCGACGCTTGCAGCCCCGCGGCAATGCTCTCGCGCATGAACTGGTGGTAGGCGGGATGAAACGCGATGGTGTCGCGGCGAAATCCCTTGGCATCAAAGGCGTGCAGCTTTGGCGGGTTCTCATTGGCGCGGCGGCCGAGCGCGAACATGTCGGCGGTGCCCCAGTGCTTCCCGAAGGCCGCGAGCAGCGGCACCTCGTCTGCCGCGCCATTCGCCTTGACCGCCTCCTGCAACGGCAGATCGCTCGAGAACAGATCGACGTTCTCGTAGGACGGCGACTGGTTGAAAACCTCGTGTGTGTCGAAGCGAGAGCGGGCAGCCATGGCGACTCGCGTCTTTTGCGGCACCAATCGTAGCACGCCGGGGCGGCTGCCGCGGTTTCCGGTGCATCACCTTCCGACGCCGGCAAAGCGGGCTTGCTCCCATGCGCCAATTGGGCCTATAGCACCGCTTTAATGACCAAAGCCCCGACGCCAACGCGCCACATCATTTCGATCAATGACCTGACCAATAAGGAGATCGAGACGGTCTTCGAGGTCGCGGAGGGGTTTTTAAGGCAACTCGCCGACGAAAACATCTCCTACCGGATCGGGCGGTCCACCGATCTGGCGTCAAAATCCATCCTGGCGAGTCTGTTCTACGAGCCCTCGACGCGCACGCGCCTGTCGTTCGAAAGCGCCATGCTCCGGCTCGGCGGCGCCAATATCACCAGCGCCGATCCGGCAGTCAGTTCCGCGGCCAAGGGCGAAAGCCTGGCGGACACCATCCGAGTCATCGCCAATTACGCCGATATCGTCGTCATCCGTCATCCGCGCGACGGCGCGGCGCGGCTGGCGGCCGAATATTCGCAAATCCCGGTGATCAACGGCGGCGATGGCGCCCATGAGCACCCGACCCAGACGCTATGCGACCTTTTCACCCTGAAATCGAAGAAAAAATCGCTCAAAAATATGAAGGTCGCGATTTCCGGCGACCTCAAAGGCAGCCGCACCATCCACTCCTTCGTCTATGCGCTGGCGCGCTTTGGCGCCACCATCGATCCCCTGCCCGCTCCCGGCATGGAACTGCCGGCGCATGTCGATCGCCGGCTGCGCGAGGAGTTTCATTGCCGCATGGTGTCAAAGGATCCCGGGCAGCTGCCGGGCGGCGCGATCGACGCGCTCTATGTCACCGCGGATCAGCCGCACCAGCTATCGCTCATTCCCGATCCGGAAATCGACTACGGTTTTCTGGTGCAAAAAAAGACCGATGCGGTCTATGTCACCCGCTTCCAAAAGGAGCGCTGGACCGAGAAAGAGCAGCCGTATCCGAAGATCGACGCAAAATTCCTGGATCAGGCGAAATATTCGGAAGCAAGCGTAATGCATCCGCTGCCGCGCGTGAACGAGCTCGACGCCTCGTTCGATACCGACCGCCGCGCCATTTATTTCCAGCAAGCCGCCTACGGCGTGCCGATCCGCATGGCGCTGATTTCGTTGATGCTGCATCTGCACCGGAATAAACCCCTGCAAAGATTTCCCGGCGGCTTCGCCAAGCCCGAATATCCCCTCTACGCGCAGCCGATCGGCACCGGCCTGCATTGCGACAATCCCAATTGCATCACCGCCGATCCTGCCGAACGGCAATATGCCGCCAACAAATTCTATGTCGTCGAAGAAGATTCGCCGCGGCGCTGCATGCTGCGTTGCGTGTACTGCGAAAAAGACGTCGGCGAAGGGACCGACGCCCAATTCGTCGTCGCCGATACGACGCGGAAAACATTTTCGCCGGGATTGGCAGCGCTCGCCGGAGCGTCCGCCGACAAGCTCAAGCATGTGGTGATTTATCCGACGGAAGCTGACGCCGGCGCGGCCGGTTTCGCACCGCGCGACAGAAAAAAGGCCCGCGCGAGCTAGGCCAGGTCGAACCGCTATTCTCACGCTCCGGCTTCGGGCAATATCGCTTCACCATGCTGCCGCCAATCGATTGGACCATCGACAATGCCGAGGCCCTCGGCATCGGCTATCTGTGCGGTTCGATTCCTTTTGGCGTCATCATCACTAAGCTTGCCGGCGCGCCGGATGTGCGCAGCATCGGTTCCGGCAATATCGGCGCCACCAACGTGCTGCGCACCGGCCGCAAGGACCTCGCCGCAGCGACGCTCATTTGCGACATGCTCAAAAGCACGGCCGCAGTACTGATCGCGCTTTACCTTTGGGAGCCGCAAGCGGCGCTGTGCGCGGCGGCTGGCGCCTTTCTTGGCCACCTATTTCCGATTTGGCTCGGCTTTAGGGGCGGAAAAGGCGTGGCGACATTCATCGGGCTCCTGCTCGGCTTTGGCGCCTGGATAGCACTCGCGGCATTCGCGGTGCTGTGGCTCGCCGTCGCAGCCGTAACCCGTTATTCTTCGCTTGCGGCGCTGATCGCCAGCGCCGCCACGCCCGCCGTGCTGTGGTGGAGCGGCAATGCATCGGAAGCGGAATTGTTTCTGCTACTTGCCGTCCTGCTCTGGATCATGCATCGCGGCAATATCGCTCGCCTTCTCGCCGGCACCGAAGGCAAGATCGGCAGCAAATCGGAGCCTTAGCTACTCGGCGGCGACCGCCGCCGGCGCGCGCACCGGCGCGCCGTGGGTGTGCGGAATCTTGTCGGCAAATACCTCGACGAAATGATCGGTCTCGCCTGCGCCGGTATGCGGCTGCAAGGCCTCGTCGGTATAGGCGCTGCCGGCGGGATCCACGACCACGCGCGCCATAATGCGGCGATAGCGCCAAACAAGCCGCAGCCACTGCGAGGTGGTCTTGAGAAAATCGAACACGCGCCAGGGATAAAACACCAGCGGATTGACGATCGGCATGCCGGAGCGGCGCTGGTGGCGCAATTTACGGCGGAAAAATCCGAACTGTAGCGGATGCACGCCCTCGATCCGCGCCGCGCCGGAGAAGATGGTCAGCGAATCCAGAAGTTTTGTGCGGTTGATGCCCGAGGCGATGCAGCGGCGCATGATCGTTTCGACGTGTTCGTCGCTGTAATAGCGCTTCCACGCGTCGGTGTAGACCTGCGTCCAAGTTTCCTTCGACATCAACGGATGCGCGGTACAGGCATGTTCGAGATCGTATTTGTTCAGGTCGGGGTCCATCGGCACGTCGCGCGTGTACAAATTCTTGTGGTCCTCCGAACCCGGCAGCGGCGTCAGATAGAAGAATTCGAGAATGTCGACCGGCAGTTCCTTCTTGATGATCTCAATATCCCGCGCGATCGTCTCGGGGGTATCGGTCGGGAAGCCCAAAATGTAGCCTGCGTAGGTCATGACTTTCTGCTTGCGCCAGGCCAGCAGCATTTCGCGGTATTCCCATATCTTGTTCTGGCGCTTCTTGGCGCCCATCAAGGATTCCGGATTGATGTTTTCGAGGCCCAGGAAGATCGCGGTGCAGCCCGCGCGCGCCGCTTTTTCGATGAAATTCGGAATGCGATGGCAGAGCGTGTCGACCTGCAGCAGCAGCCGGATGTTGAACTTGTGTTTCTCGCGCAGCTCGATCAGCCGGTCGAGAATCGGTTCCCAATTGCGGTTGCGCGCGAAATTGTCGTCGGTGATGAAAAACCGCGTGATGTTTTGCGCGGCGTTGGCCCGCACGATGGCCTCGACATCGTCCGGCGTGCGATAGCGCGATTTGCGGCCCTGCACGTTGATGATGGTGCAGAAGCTGCACTGGAACGGACAGCCGCGGCCGGCATCGAAGCTCGAATAATGGCCGGCGACCCGCGTCACCACCTGCCGCGGCAGGATCGGATAAACCGCCGCCCCCATTTCCGGCATATCATTGAGATAATTATAGATCGGCTTGGCGTTGCCGGCGGCGACGTCACGCAGCACCTCGGCCATGCGGCCCTCGGCCTCGCCGGCGAACAGGTGAACGCCGAGGTCGAGCGTTTGCTGCAGTTCCGCAGGCAGCTTCGGCAACATCGAGATGCAGCCGGACAGATGGAAGCCGCCCATGACGACGGTGAGGCCGTGGGCACGGAACTGCCGGGCGAGATCGAGCGCGCGCGGAAATTGATTCGACTGCACGCCGATCAGGCCGACCATGCCGGCGCCGGCGGCGCGGATGCGCTTGGCGACCCCGGCAACGTCGACAATCGTGTTGCACTCGTCGCAGGCCTCGACTTCGATGTCGACATCGGGCCCAAGCACGCGGTTGTGTGCGCATTCGACGATCAGTCCGTGGACGCTGGCCAGGCTGTTCGACGGGATCAGCGAGCGCAGCCACTGGATGACATAGCCGTCGCGGTCGTAATGCGACGGCTTGATCAGGGCGACGTGAAAGGTCCGCTTCGGAGGCGTCTGCTGTCTCGAGGACTCGGTCGAGGTCTTGTGTGCCAAATTGCCGTGCAACGGACACCCCCGAAACGGAACGACGACCCCAGCGGCCTTGCGCCCACAGGCCGCGACTCTGCGGCTTTGGCGGCGGCTTTGCAACAATTACCTGGGGTTCCGAATCATGGATGCGCCCAGCATGACGCATGCCGTGCCGGCCAAGCGGCTTAACTCTCTGATGTTTTCCGCTAAAGTCCGAGCGACGGTTCGCGCTTATTTGGCGCGTTCTTGGAGGCCTTCGGCAAGCTTTACCAGCGCCAAGCGCAGTTTCTCGTCGGTGATCCCGGCAAACGCCTTGAGCAGCCTCGCCGCATGCGGCAGGGAGGTTATCTCGGTCAAGGGATCCTGGCCGGCTTGATCACTTTCCGGCTCGGCAAAGAGCGCTCCGACTCCGACGCCGAGAACGGTCGCGACCTTTTTCAGCCGGCTGCTGCCGATCCGGTTCGTTCCACGCTCGTATTTCTGGATCTGCTGGAAAGTGACGCCGACTTTTTCGCCCAGCGTCGTCTGCGACATGCCCATGCTCAGCCGGTAGGCACGCACCCGTCGTCCCACTAATGCGTCAACGGGTTCAATGCGCTTTGCCATGGGCCGCGACCCCGCTAAGGCCGGCACCGTCAATACACGTTCAAGCATGAGTACCCGTCCTCCAGCCTGATTCGACCGTAGGCATTTGGCGAGGCGCGTCCAATCCTGAATTTCTATGGGGGGGCCGCCGAACGAGATAGCTCGGCAGCAGGCGCAATTAACGATATGCCCTGCCAGATTCCTTTGTCGCACAGTTCGTAGACCAAGGACTTTAGCGTCAGCGCGACGGCCTCGATAGCGGGACTGCGTTGGCCAATATCGCAAAAGCACAGCGCGGCGGCACGGACTAGCTTCTCGTTAAGAATGCGCTTGTAATTGAGCGATACTTTCCGATCGGCTTCGTAGAGTGCGCTCCACGGCAGTATGGCGTTGCCGAGACCGGATTCAATGGCGCGGCGAAATGTGCTCAACGAATCGATTTCGCCGATCGGCGTGACCGTCAGCCCGAATTTATTGAACAGCTCCTGCGCTACGCGTTGGCTGCCGCCGCCGGGTCCGGGCGCCAGCAGCGGCAATCGCGCTACGTCGATCGGCCGGATGGGTGACGGATCGGGATCCGCCATCACGTAAAATAGTTCTTCCAGCAATAGCGGTTCAACGGCAAGGCCGCGCTCAGGCTGACCGGTAAACAGCACGGCGATGTCGAGGCGCCCATTGACCAGCCGCTCGCGCAACAGCGCGCTGTTGCCGTCGACGACGTGCAGTAATATCTGCGGATAGAGGGTGCGGACACGGGCGAATAATTCGTAACCGACGAGGTTCGTCCAGGCGACGGGAAACCCTATCGAAACACGGCCCGAAGGGACATTAAGCGCGTTGGCGACGTCTTCCTTGGCGAAGTCGAGATGCCGCAGGATCGCCTCGGCGTGCCGGTACAGAACGCTTCCGGCTTTAGTGAGCTGGATACCCTTCGGACCCCGAGTGACCAATTGCCGGTCCAGCTCGGACTCGAGACTGGCGAGATGATGACTGATCGCAGACTGCGCCACGTGCATCTGATCGGCGGCGCGCGACAGGCTTCCGGCCTGGACAATTCCCACGAAATAACGAAGCTGACGCAGGTCCATGATATCCGTTGCTGCTCGGGAAGCACGCCACAGCGGCCACGCCATTCCCATCAATCTCGGCGCGCGACCAGTTTTTTCAGTTCACCCGTCCTGTCCAAGTTTAAGCATTCAAGTATAAGTATAAAATGCACACCGTACACACTTGCCGAGCATCGACAAAGAACGGCCGGAGAGATTTGATCGTTCAGGCGCAGGAGGAGGCCGAAACCGATGGCACAGGGGCGATCCGTCGTTGGATTTATTGGGCTAGGCGCGATTGGCAGCCCGATGGCGGAACGGCTTGTTCAAGCCGGCGAGGATGTGGTCGTTTACAACCGCACGATCAGTAAGTCGGCGCGGTTTCGGGGTCGCGCCAAAATCGCCGCTTCGCCCGCGGAGATGGCCGATGACGCCGACGTCGTCTTCGTTTGCCTAACGGCGGCGGACTCTTACCGCGATGTCGTGCTCGGACCGCTTGGAATTATCCGCGGCCGCCGCGCAAAAACCTATGTCCATGTCGGAACCAATCAACCCGCGCTCGTTGAGGAGCTTGCCGCGCAACTTTCTGCCCGCGGCGTCATCACGCTTGATGCCCCGATGACGGGGGGAGTTGAAAACGCGGCCAACGGCGCGCTGACGGTGATGGCCGCGGGCCCGCACGAGGCTTTTAGCCGGGTCGAGCCTTTGCTCAGGCGCTATGCCAAGAAGATCGTGTTCCTGGGCGAGCGGATCGGAGCGGCGCAGGTGATGAAACTCGTCAACAATGTGGTATCGGCGGGGAACCTCGCGGTCGCGTGCGAAGCCTTGGTGCTCGGCCGAAAAGCCGGGCTCGATCCCGCCGTAATGCTGGAAATCATCAACAACGGCAGCGGGCAAAGCAACGCAACGCTGACGAAAATCCCGGGGAATATTCTTACGCGTAATTTCAGCTACGGCGCCGCACTCGGTCTGTCGATCATGAACCTCGAGGCGCTGGGCATCGAAGCCAAGCTTCATGACGTCCCCGTTCCGCTGGCCGAAGCGATCATGGCTTCGTTGCGCACGGCCGCGGCCGAAGAAGGCGGCACGGCGGACGTAACAAGAATTATTCGCCCCATGGAGCGCGCCGCCGGCGTGACGGTTGGCTCCGCAAGTACCGACGATAACGCGCCCAACGCGAACGCGGCTGCAGTGACGAAATCGTATTTGCCGTCATTGCCAAGGGCGGTGCAAAGGGGATGAAAAAATGTCCCTCATCTCCGATCACCCCGTCTTCGCGGCACCAGAGGGCCGCGTGCAATATTGCACTTTTTGGGGCGCCATCGCGCGAGACGGTTCTGCCGCAGGAGCAATCGGCGTAACGCCGTGCCAGGTCCCGTTCTCGACCAGTTCGGAACCGGAGATTTCAAAGTCAATGCGACGGCTTCGACCGCAAGACTGCGTTCCCCCCACATCGAAAAAGCACAGCGCAAGGGGCCGGACCAGCGCGCGTGAGGGGCGCTGCTCAATGAGGGGGGTATTTGGTCCCGCGACCATGCCGGGGCGTTCAATTCCAAGGTCTATGCGGAAGCTATCGCACGAGACGGCTCGGTGGCAGGAGCGATCAGCGAGACACCCTGCCACGTCCCGTTTTCGATCAATTCGTAAACCAGGGATTTGAGAGTTTGGGCAACCGCTTCGACCGCGGGGCTACGCTGCCCCGCCTCGGGAAAGCATAGCGCGATGGGCCGGACCAGGTTCTCGTCGGCGAAGCGTCGGCAGTTCAAGGCAACTTTTCCTTCGCCCTCGTGCAGCGCACACCAGGGCATGATCGAATTGCCCCAACCGGAAGCGATGGCGCGGCGCATCGCGTTTATGGTGTCGATTTCGGCAACCGGCGTGACGGTCAGCCCGTGTCTCTTGCACGCTGCCTCGGCGACATCCCGACTATTGCTGCCCGGGGGCGCCAGCAGCAGCGGGCGTTGCATCGCGTCGGCAAAGCCAATGGGCGACGTATCCGGGTCCGCCGTGCCATATAAGAGCTCCTCCAATACCAGCGGTTCGACAGCAAGGCCGCGTTCGGGTTGGCCTAGATAAAGCAAGGCGATATCGAGCCGGCCATTAATCAGCCGTTCGCGCAGGAGCCGACCGCTGGCCTCGCTGACATACAGCAGGATATGGGGATACACGGTCCGTATCCGCCCGAGCAATTCGCAGCCCAAGAGCGGCGTCAAGAACCCCGGAAATCCGATAGAGACCCGGCCCGAAGGGACGTCGAGCGCGCTCATGGCGTCCTGCTTGGCCGTTTCCAGATGACGCAGGATCGCTTCGGCGTGGCGGTAGAGAACCATGCCCGCTTCGGTAAGCTGGATGCCCTTGGGGCCGCGGGTGACCAATTGCCGCTCCAGCTCGGCCTCGAGGCTGGCGAGATGATGGCTGATCGCGGACTGCGCGACGTGGAGTTGGTCCGCGGCGCGCGACAGGCTGCCGGCCTGAACGATTCCGATGAAATAACGTAGCTGGCGCAGGTCCATTGATTACTTCGAACTCCGCTGCTCCCGTTCCGCTTTAAAAGCCGGCCTGACCTTTCGGAGCTGGGGAGAAACATATAATAGTCTACACGTCTTGCGAGCATTGTGAAAGGCGGGCGACGGCCTGCGGGAGGCACGCGATGAGACTGCCGACGCTGCTGCTAGCTGGTCTATTCTGTGCCATCCAAACGGCATCTGGCGCAGAGGGCTGGCCGGGGACGAAACCGCTCAAGTTCGAGGTGATAACAGCCGCCGGCGGCTTGGTTGATATCGTGCCCCGCGAGCTATCGACTTACCTCTCGAAATCCATCGGCGTGCCGGTCGTCGTCGAAGACCGGCCCGGCGGCGGCGGCAATATTGCAGCGGGGGTGGTGGCGCGGGCCGAACCCGACGGTCACATGCTCTTGGTCACCGGTTCGAACCAAGCCGTCGACCCGACGCTATTGCCAAACCCGGGCTTTGACTACGAGCGCGACCTCGTGCCGGTATCGATGGCAGTCGTGGCGAGAATGCTGCTCGTCGCCGCGCCGTCGTTTCCTGCCAAGACCATTACCGACGTCATCAAAATCGCAAAACAAAAACCGAAGTCAGTCAGCATTGCGATATCCGTGATCGGCTCGCCCAATCAGCTTGGAGCGGAGATGCTGGCGCAATATGGCGACATCGATCTCACTTTCGTGCCCTACGAAAGCAATGTTGCCGCCATACCGGACCTGATTTCCGGCCGGGTGGATTTGGCGATTGCCACCATGCCGGCGCTGTTGCCGCAAGTGCGCAGCGGGGCGCTCAAGGCGTTGGCGGTGACATCGCCGCATCGCTCCGACTTTGCACCCGACATTCCAACTTCCGCGGAAGCGGGATTGCCGGAGCTGCAGATCGATTCGTGGATTTGCATTATGGCCACTGGCGGCACGCCGGCGCCGGTCCTCGCGCGGCTGGATCAAGAAATCGGCAAAGCCCTGGCCTTGCCGGCGGTCCGCGACGACTTCGCCAAACAAGGCGTTGAAATCTTCCACTTGGGCCCGCAGCAACTCGGCCAATTCATCCACGCGGAAGCCGCGCGTTATGCCGGCCTCCTCAAACATTCGCGCGTCAAGCCCTTGGGCCGCTGAGGAGTGGTTCTACGGCGGGTCAGCGCCATGTAAGCTAAGGTTGTGTTTTAGGCCGCAATCCTTGGCGGCTGGGGGCGAGGTGAGCGAGGAAACGGAACCCATTCGATTGACGGATGAGCAGCGGCTCGATTGGCTCCGCCTCATCCGCAGCCAAAATGTCGGGCCGCGCGGCATTCGCCAGCAAACTCACCTGTATACAAGGGGTTGTAGATGGGTGAATTTCAGCTAATTCTCTTGAGTGAGGTGGATAGGACGGCCATCCGACAAGCGCGGCACTCCGGCGCGTTTCCCCTCACTCAAACTCGGAGCCCTACCGGAGTGGGGATGGCTTTTACGCCGTCGGATTATTCCGCGCAGAGGCGCGCGATCGCTGCGACTGAGTGGCTACCGGCCAAGCAGGCGTTCGCCCTTGTGCGGGCCACGCTGCAGGGCGATTGGATGCTTACAGCCGACACGATTGCTGCACGGCTTAAGGCTGGACGGGTCACGGCTTCATTCGAGAGTGTTCTATGGGAAGGCATTCCGGAATCCACCGGAAGCGCTCTTCTAAAAGACAAAGTGATTGATCGCCGTTTTTGGGAAAATTACTCAACTCACGACGCAAGTCGCCTCGTATGGGCGACAGGCGACATGAAATTAAACATGGGCCATTTCAATTCCCTAGATGGTGAGGGAATTGGCTTTGTCACGTTCTTTGGAGTGAAAATAGATCAACGCGGGATTGATGAAATTATAGGGAATACGGCCGTCCCCTTGGAGATGATCGTTGCTGACAAGAGGACGGCCAGCCCGCCAGCGCCAGCACCGACCGTAGGCGGTCGCCCCCCTAAAAAATGGTGGGATGATCTTTGGATAGAGGTTTGTGCCCATATCCACGAAAATGGCATACCGGAGAAACAGGCTGAGATCGAAAACATGATGCTTGATTGGGCCGCAAGATATGGTCACGAATTGAGCGTTTCGAGCGTCCGACCAAGGGCGCGAAAGCTACTTCAGCGTCTAAAAAACCAAAGGACAAAAACCTAGTTTTTGTCCTTTTTTATCCTTTAGTACCCGACACTTATGCGAATCTATGCGAAACCGGCCCTGGATGGGCCAGGGCCGGTGCCGTTTCGCGGGCTTTCCATCCTGAGAACTTGGGTCCAACCCCCAACTGGTCCACCAATCCTCAGCGCCTTTTGCGCTTTGAAAAGGTGATTCCAGGTGCAGCGCCGTCGACGAAGTCAATTCCTTCCTTCTCCAGCACAACTCGCATTGCCGTTAGATTATTCGCTATCGGCACGCGCCGTCCCTTCTCGAAGTCGCGCACGGTCGAAAGCGAGACAGAGGCCTTGGCCGCAAGTTCATCCTGCGACCAGTCCAGCCATGCACGGGCGGCTCGGCTCTGTTCCGGCAACATGGGAGCAAAGTAAGCCAGTAAATTCTTTTCGTCAACCCCAACGATTTCTGTTGACATCAGTTATTTCAACGCTTATCGGTAAGGTCAACGGAAAACGTTGGCCCTATGCCGCAACACTTTCTCCTCTCTTCAGCCGCCAAGTCGCTCTCGTTAGCGACCGTAGCGCGCATGAGCGAGGAGGAGGCGTGGGGACGCCTTCCGGGTTATCCGCTGGTCCGACGGCGAACCAGTCTGCCCGCGCTGTGGCTGCTTGGATGCCTATACCTACAGGACCCGCAAGGTATTCCGCTGCAAAGGCTGCTCGCACCAATTTACTGTTACGTCGGGAACGATTTTTGCCAGCCGCAAGATGCCCATTCGGAATTACCTATTGGCAATTGCGATCTTCGTGAACGGCGCGAAAGGCCATAGCGCCCTCCAGCTAAGCCGCGATCTGAGTTGCAATTACAAATCGGCCTATGTGTTGGCGATGAAGCTTCGCGAGGCCGTCGCCGCCGATACGCACGACCAACAGGCCAGCGGCCATGTTGAAGTCGATGGTGGCTATTTCGGCGGCTACGTCAAACCGGCAAATCTGAAAGAGAACCGTCGCGACCGACGCTTCGGCGAGAATAAATCCGGTAAGCGTCGCGTGGTTGTTGTCATGCGCGAGCGCAACGGCAAAACGCTTCCGTTTGTTGCCGCCTCCGAAGATGCTGGTGTCCCGGTTATCCGCAATCGAGTTGCGAATGGCAGCACGATCTATGCCGATGAAGCTGCGCATTGGGATCAGCTACACGCGCGCTTTATCACCAAGCGGATCAATCACACACTCGCCTATGCTGACGGCGACATCTGTACCAATCAGGCCGAAAGCTTCTTTAGCCGCATACGCCGCGCTGAAATCGGCATCCATCACCATGTAGCTGGCCCCTATCTCGCCTCTTACGCAAACGAAATGGCTTGGCGAGAGGACAACAGGCGCGTGAGCAACGGCGAGCTTTATCTGATGGCCGCCGACGCCGCGCTCAGGCATCCAATCTAAAAGCAATGGTGCGGCTACTGGCAACGGAGCGCGAAGAATGCCACACGCATTCAAGGCTAGTCCCGACCATCCTGCCGTCGATTATCTCGTCAGGCTTCATGCTGACCTGGGCGGCAAGATTCTGGCAAACCGGAAAGAGGCCGAACGCCTCGCCGAAAGCATGAAGCATGTCGAGGCGGTCATCCGACTGTTCGATCCGGGCTATGACGTGACCCGGATCGCGGCGAGGCGGCGGTATAAGGGGAATGGCTTATTCCGCCGTGGCACCATCATACGGAGCGCCCTGGACGTGCTGAGGAAGGCTCAGATGCCACTCACGGCGCGCGAGGTCACTGAACGCATGCTGGCGGCACGCGGCGTGCCGGAGCCCGCTGCCAAGGCCATGCGGGGCCTTATAGCCAGCGTGCAAACCTCGCTGCAAAATCATACCGGGAAGTCAGTCCTGAGAATCGGTGAAGGCTTTCCAATGCGTTGGAAAATCAGATGACTAGGGATAATCGTCCCTGTGCGTGGGGACGATTATCCCTGACCGTCACCATTACGCCGACCACCCAGACTATACGGGCATCCGATAGGTATCGCGCAGCAATAACATTATCGTTATATTTCAACACATTGCATTGAATACGTCAGCAATGTTGACTAAATGGACCTTAACCAAGCCCTAAGACGTTGAACGTACGTTTCAAGTCAACAGTCTAAACGTAGGGCTTGCTACCCGTAGCGCAATTTGGTTCCATCATGTCTGGGCTGGCACCGTCAGGGAAAATCAAAATGGGACGCAATGTCGTCGTTACAGCGACATGGGATCCAGAAGTGTGCGTTTGGGTAGCAACAAGCGATGATATTCCCCTTGTCACCGAAGCTCCTTCTATGGATGCGCTAATGGCCAAACTTCCTGGCCTTCTCCAAGACCTCCTCGAAGATGTAGACGATGGGGAAGAGATGGAAATCCCCTTTGAGGTCATTGGACACATTCACGACAGTGTGCGCGTCCGTTCGCGGGCCGCGTGAAGGGCTACGGCAAAGCAATTCGCGATATCCTTTCTGAAAACGGATGCTGGTTCGTCCGCCACGGTAAGGGCGACCATGACATTTGGGAAAGCCCGATTTCTGGTAATCGCTTTACCGTGGACCGCACGATATTGTCCCGGCATACGGCAAACGGCATCCTAAAAGAAGCCGGTCTAGAGAAGGCATTTTAGGTCTTCGTCGTCCATATCTAAAATCTAGGTGAGTTTGCTGGCGAATGCCGGGGCCGCGAACGTTTCGTGCGCTCATCAACCACTACGGCGGTGCACGGGCTGCGCTCGAAGCGCTGCCCGGCCTAGCGCGGCGCGGCGGCGGCAATGCGGCGCCGCAAATCTATTCGCGCGACGAAGCGATGCGCGAAATCGAAGCCGCACGAAAGCTCGGCGTCGGTTTTGTGGCAATCGGCGAGGCTGATTATCCGCTGCGGCTGCAAATGATCGACGACGCCCCGCCCATGATCGCGATCCGTGGTCACGCCGCGGCGCTGGCCATGCCCCAGGTCGGCATCGTCGGGTCGCGCAATGCTTCGGCCGCCGGCGTGAAGCTGACACAGCGCATCACGCATGGGCTGGTCGAGGCCGGATTTGCCATCGTCTCCGGCTTGGCGCGCGGCATCGACGCGGCCGCGCACCGCGCCAGTCTCGAAAGCGGCACGGTTGCCGTCCTCGCCGGCGGCCAGGATCGCGTCTATCCGCCCGAGCACGTCGATTTGCTCGACGCCATTTTGAGCGCCGGCGTCGCCGTGACCGAGATGCCGCTGGGCTGGGAGCCGCGCGCGCGCGATTTCCCGCGGCGTAATCGGCTGATTTCCGGGCTGTCGCTCGGCGTCGTCATCGTCGAAGCCGCCAAGCGATCGGGTTCGCTGATCACGGCGCGGCTCGCGCTCGAACAAGGACGCGAGGTTTTCGCCTTGCCCGGTTCGCCGCTCGATCCGCGCGCCGAGGGCACCAACAGCCTCATCAAGCAAGGGGCGACGCCGGTCACCGAAGCCGCCGACATAATCGCGGTGCTGCAGCCGATCCTGGGACTGGAGCTGCCGGCGCGCGAACGGGAAGAAGAGGAGATGGAGGTCGTGGGCAACGTTGAGCCAGCACCGGACGAGCGAACACGCATCGTGGCGTTGTTGAGCCCTACCGCGGTTTCGATCGACGATCTAATCCGGCTGTCGCAGAGTTCGCCCCGCCTCGTGCGGATGGTGCTGCTGGAACTGGAAATCGCCGGACGGCTGGAGCGCCACGGCGGCGGAATGGTGTCGTTGTCGTGACGGGTGGTTAGAGCGCTATTCTTTGGACACTTGATCGGCTTCGAGCTGTGCCATGTCCAGAATGTAGCCCAGCGTGTCGAGGCCATTGCGCCGGGCGATTTGGGCAAGTTCATGGGTGATGGTAGCAATGTACTGTGCCGCGCTGTCGGCGGTTTCATGCCCATTCGGCCCGTTCGTGGCGTCGCGGTCTAACATCATTTGCTGCGCGTTGATTAAGCCCGGCGAAGCTGATCGAGCCCTTCTGGGTTCTCGCCCATCTAATAGCCTGAAGTTGAGTATTTCACAATAACAACTCTTACGTGTGTGCTTAATGTGCCGGGATTTAGCCCCTCTTGCTGCACATTTGCCGATTACCGCCATGTCCCCTGCCGGCGGTAACGATTTGACAGGTGGGGTTGCATTACCCATGTTCGCGGCGGCCTGCCCGCCGCGGTCATCGGTTAAATAGGCAAAACGGCCGTTAAATCATTGGGTTATCATGAACCTTGTACTGGTGGAATCGCCCGCCAAGGCGAAGACGATCAATAAATATCTGGGCAAGGGCTACGAAGTCCTGGCCTCATTCGGCCATGTTCGCGACCTGCCGGCCAAGAGCGGTTCGGTCGATCCGGATAACGATTTCCGCATGCTTTGGGAGATCGATCCCAAGGCCCAGAAGCGCCTGAACGACATCGTCCGCGCCGTCAAAGATGCCGACAAGCTCATCCTGGCAACCGACCCGGACCGCGAGGGTGAAGCGATCTCCTGGCACGTCTTGCAGTTTCTCAAGGAAAAGAAGGCGCTCAAGGCGCAAACCGTCGAGCGGGTGGTGTTCAATGCCATCACCAAGCAGTCGGTGACCGAGGCGATGGCGCATCCGCGGGCCATCGATCAGGCGCTGGTCGACGCTTATCTGGCGCGCCGGGCGCTCGATTACCTGGTCGGGTTTACTCTGTCGCCCGTTCTGTGGCGCAAATTGCCTGGCGCCCGCTCGGCGGGCCGGGTGCAATCTGTGGCGTTGCGGCTCGTTTGCGACCGCGAGCTCGAAATCGAGAAATTCGTCAGCCAGGAATATTGGTCGCTCGTCGCCACGCTGGCGACGCCGCGCCAGGAGACCTTCGAGGCGCGGTTGGTTGGCGCCGACGGCAAGAAGCTGCAGCGGCTCGATATCGGCTCGGGCGCGGAAGCCGCGGACTTCAAGCAGGCGCTCGAAACCGCCCTCTTCACCGTCGCCTCGGTCGAAGCAAAGCCGGTCAAGCGCCACCCCTACGCGCCGTTCACCACTTCGACGCTGCAGCAGGAGGCAAGCCGAAAACTCGGTTTTGCGCCCGCGCACACCATGCGGGTCGCGCAACGGCTCTACGAAGGCGTCGACATCGGCGGCGAGACGGTCGGCCTCATTACTTATATGCGTACCGACGGTGTCCAGATCGCCGAGGAAGCTATCCCGGCGGTGCGCGGCGTCATTGAATCCGATTACGGCAGAGAATACCTGCCGCCCTCCCCGCGCCGATACGAAACCAAGGCCAAGAACGCGCAGGAAGCCCACGAGGCTATTCGTCCCACCGAACTGTCGCGCCGTCCGCGCGACACCAAAAGCTTCCTCGATGCCGATCAGGCCAAGCTCTACGAGCTGATTTGGCTGCGCACGGTGGCGAGCCAGATGGAATCGGCCGAGCTCGAACGCACCACGGTCGATATCGAAGCCAAAGTCGCAAGCCGGCTTCTCGAATTGCGCGCCACCGGCACGGTGGTGAAATTTGACGGCTTCCTCACGCTCTATCAGGAGGGCCGCGACGAGGATCCCGAAGACGAGGAATCGCGCCGCCTGCCGCAGATGAGCGCCAGCGAGCGGCTGGAGAAGCGATCGATCGCCGCCGACCAGCACTTTACCGAGCCGCCGCCGCGGTATTCGGAAGCTTCACTCGTCAAGCGCATGGAAGAGCTCGGCATCGGCCGGCCGTCGACCTACGCCTCGATCCTGCAAGTGCTCAAGGACCGCAAATATGTGCGGCTCGATAAGCGCCGTCTTTTTCCCGAGGATCGCGGCCGTATCGTCGTCGCCTTCCTGGAAAGCTTTTTCGCCAAATATGTCGAATACGATTTCACGGCCGGGCTGGAGGAACAGCTCGATTTGATTTCCAACAGCGAGGTGGCGTGGCGCGACGTGTTGCGTGATTTCTGGCGCGATTTCATCGGCGCTATCGACGAGACCAAGGATCTGAAAATCTCAGGCGTCATCGATGCGCTTGATGCGCTGTTGGCGCCGCATCTGTTTCCGCCGCGCGAAGACGGCAGCGATCCTCGCGTCTGTCCGACCTGCAGCAATGGCCGGCTGACGCTCAAACTTTCCAAATTCGGCGCCTTCATCGGCTGCACGAATTATCCGGAATGCCGCTATACGCGCGCCTTGTCGTCGCAAGCCGACGGGTCGCCCGACATCGGCACCAAAAAGCTCGGCGTCGATCCGGTCAGCGGTCTCGACGTCACGGTGCGCAGCGGCCGCTTCGGTCCGTATCTGCAGATCGGTGAGACTGAAAAGGGTGGCGAGAAGCCCAAGCGCGCCGGCCTGCCGAAAGGCGTCGCGCCCGATGAGATCGACCTCGAACGCGCGCTCGCGCTCTTGTCCCTGCCCCGCGAAATCGGCCGCAACCCCGAGGATGGCGAGCCGATTGTCGCCGGCATCGGCCGTTTCGGACCCTATGTCCGGCACGGCAAGACCTACGCCAATCTCGATTCCCCTGAGGAGGTTTTTTCGGTCGGGCTCAACCGCGCGGTGACACTGATCGCGGAAAAGATCGCCAAGGGTCCTCGCAAGGGCCGCTTCGGCGCCGATCCGGGCCGCTCGCTTGGTGACCACCCCACCAAAGGCGGCGCGATCGCCGCGAAGAAGGGCCGCTACGGGCCCTATGTCAGCCATAACGGCGTCAATGCGACGCTACCGGCCGACAAGACGCCCGAGACCATTACGCTCGAGGAAGCTGTTGCGCTGCTCGACGCGCGGGCGGAGCGCAATGCGCCGGCGCCACATGCCCGGCCGCGCAAACCGAAGCGGCCTTCCCCCGGCACGGCGCACCATATCAAGGCAGCCGGCAAGAAGCCGGCGGCCCGGCCTCGTAAACCCGCCGGCAAAACCCGCAAGACCACACACGCTGCCGAATAATCACTATGTTATGAATCCAAGGCTAAGTGCGTGGGCCGCGCAGGCGGCTTATAACAGGGCCCATCGGGCCGTGCGTGGTCCATGAATCGCCTTCCCACCCGCGACGAGCTTGTCGCCTTCATCCGTGAACGCAGCGGCAAAGTCGGCACGCGCGAGATTGCGCGCGCCTTCGGCGCCAAGAATGCCGACCGCGCCGCGCTCAACCGCATGCTGCGCGAAATTGCCGACCAAGGCTTGGTCGACCGCCACCGCAAGCGCCTGCATCATGCTGGCACCTTGCCGCCGGTCGTGCTCGCCGACGTCACCGGCCGCGACAGCGATGGTGAATTGTTGGCGCGGCCGACCGAATGGGATGAGCAAGCCCATGGCGCCCCGCCCGTTATCCACATCGCCACGCCGCGCCGCGCGCGACCCGGCGAAGTCCCTGGCGTCGGCGACCGCGCCCTGATCCGCATCGAGCGAACGAACGATGGCGAGACGAGCGGACGCGTCATCAAGCTGATCGACCGCGCCAAAAGCCGCGTGCTGGGAATTTTTCGTGGCGTTGCCGGCGGCGGCCGACTGGTCCCAATCGACAAAAAGCAGCTCGGCCGCGAACTGAGCATTCCTGCCAACGCCACCGCGGGCGCGGTCGACGGCGATCTCGTCGCAGTCGAAGTGGCGCGGCACGGCCGGCTCGGGCTTCCCGCCGGCACCGTGGTGGCGCGGCTCGGCTCGCTCAAGAGCGAGCGCGCCGTCAGTCTCATCGCCATCCATGCCCATGATATTCCGCATACCTTTCCCCGCGTCGTGCTGGATGAAGCCGAGGCCGCTCGGGCGGCTTCGCTTAGCGGCCGCGAAGACTGGCGTCGCGTGCCCTTCGTCACCATCGATCCACCCGATGCCAAGGATCACGACGACGCAGTGCATGCGATACCCGATCCCGACCCGAAGAACACGGGCGGCCATATCGTCAGTGTCGCCATCGCCGACGTCGCGCATTACGTGGGGCCGGAGTCGGCGCTCGACCGCGAGGCTGCCAAACGCGGTAATTCGGTCTATTTTCCCGACCGCGTCGTGCCGATGCTGCCGGAGCGCATTTCCAACGATCTTTGCTCGCTGCGGCCGCACGAAGATCGCCCGGCGCTTGCCGTGCGCATGGTGATCGGCGCCGACGGCCGCAAGCGCTCGCATACATTCCACCGCGTGATGATCCGCTCGGCGGCGCGGCTGCACTACGAGCAGGCGCAGCTCGCGGTCAGTGGCCGTCCCGACGAAGTCACCGAGCCGATCGCCGAAAAAATCCTGGCGCCGCTTTATGCCGCCTACCGTACGGTGTTGCATGCGCGCGACGAACGCGGTCCGCTCGATCTCGACATTCCGGAACGCAAGATCGTGCTCAAATCCGATGGCACGGTCGATCGCGTGATCATGCCGCAGCGGCTCGAAGCGCACCGATTGATCGAGGAATTCATGATCCTCGCCAATGTCGCCGCCGCCGAAACCTGTGAGCACAGCCACGTGGCGCTGATCTATCGCGTGCACGACGAGCCTTCGGTGGAAAAGCTCAACGCGCTGCGCGAATTCCTCCAGACGCTCGATATCTCGCTGCCCAAGGGCGGCACGCTGCGGCCCGACGGATTCAACTCTATTCTAGCACGTGTAAAAGGCCGCGACGTCGAGCGGCTGGTCAATGAAGTGGTGTTGCGCACCCAGGCGCAAGCCGAATATTCGTCCGAGAATTACGGCCATTTCGGCCTCAATCTGCGCCGCTATGCCCATTTCACCTCGCCGATCCGCCGCTATGCCGATTTGGTCGTGCATCGCGCTTTGATCCGCGCGGCAAAGCTCGGCGCCGACGGGCAGCCCGAAGGCACCGATGCGCGATCGCTCGCCGAAATCGCCGCCACCATCTCCGCCACTGAACGCCGCGCCATGAAGGCCGAGCGCGAAACCGCGGACCGGCTGATCGCGCATTTTCTGGCCGACCGCATCGGCGCGACATTCGACGCGCATATCTCCGGCGTCACGCGAGCCGGCCTGTTTGTCGAGCTCGACGAGACCGGCGCCGACGGCTTTATTCCGGCCCGCACCATCGGCGACGAGTATTTCCGCTTCGACGAAGCCGGCCGCGCATTTGTCGGTCGCGCGGTCACGCACCGGCTCGGCGATCCGGTCACGGTGGAACTCGTCGAGGCGGCGCCGGTCGCTGGCGCCCTGCGATTCAAGCTTGTCGGGCATGACCAGGCCGCCGAAAGGAGGACTGGACACAAGCCGCGATCAAGTCCGAAATTTGCGCCGCGACAAAAAGCGCGCGGCCGTCGACGGCGATGATAGTGAAACGTGGATGACGATGAAGCGTGAATATTTGGACGAGAGCCATGCCAACGTGGTCGCCGGCGGCACGGCGGCTGACCGCGCCGAACGCCTCACCCGCACCATGCGCGATCAGTCTTTTCCCAACGTCAAGCCGCGGGATTCGGCGACGCTGATTTTGATCGACCGCACCGAGGCGGTCCCGAAGGTGCTGCTCGGGCGGCGCCACCAGCGGCACCGCTTCTTGCCGGGCAAATTCGTCTTTCCCGGCGGCCGCATCGAACCCGCCGATCGGCTGATGGCAACTGCCGCCGCCCTTAATGAGCGTCACGTCGCGAACTTGATGCGGCACGTGAAACGGCCGAGCGCCGCAAAAGCGGCGGCCTATGCTTTAGCGGCGGTGCGCGAGACCTATGAGGAAACCGGTTTGATGCTCGGCGTTCCCGCGGCGGCCCCGATAAAGGTTCCGCCGGGGCATTGGCAGCCGTTCGCCACAGCAGGGATCGTGCCGGATCTGAGCCAGATCCATTTCGTCGCCCGCGCCATCACCCCGCCGAAACGCCCGTTGCGCTTCGACAGCCGCTTTTTCACCGCCGACGTGTCCGCGGTCGCGCGGCGTGACGAAGGCTTTGTAGGACCGGACAAGGAATTGGTCGAACTGGTCTGGCTGCCGATTACGGAAGCGCGCCAGCTCGATATGCCGGGCATCACCGCGGTGGTGCTCGAAGAGCTGCAAGACCGTATCGCCGGCGGCATGGAATTCGATCACCCGGTCCCGCTTTACCGCATGCTGCACAAGCGTTTTGTGCGGGAAGTCCTGTAAAGCCCTGATATCCCAGGCCCGGCGGGGATTTCTTGACTTTCAGGCCCTGCCGACTAGGTTGCGGCCAACCGATCAACCCGACGCCCCTGAGGTCCTGTTATGGCCAAGAACACCACGATCAAAGTGAAGCTCGTATCGAGCGCCGATACCGGCTTCTATTACGTGACGTACAAGAATTCGCGTACGATGACCGACAAATTGAAGATGAAGAAATACGATCCGGTGGCGAAAAAGCACGTCGAATTTACCGAATCCAAGATCAAGTAAGCGGCACTTGCGCAACGTGCGAAGGGCGCCGATCGGGCGCCCTTTTTGACTCACTCCGAAGCTCAAAGAGCGTCTGCGCCAAGCCGCCGGAAAAGGTGGCCGGCCGGAAACGGTGTTATGAGGAGGCCACTCGCACCGCTCCGTGCCGGCCGAACCCCGCGGACCCAGGAGATGCGGCGGACCTGAGCATAACCGCAGGGTTATCAATGGGTTCGCATCGCTGGCGACATCGCCCGGCTCGCTGCAAGGCCCCGTAAGCGCAGCGAGGAATGCCGTTTCCCGAAGGCTAACCGAAGCGGCGGCGAAATCAACCGGCAAAGTTCCGTCGCACTGGCGCCGTTGCCGTCAACCATAAAAGTTGCAGTTACCGGCGCGGCTTGCTGATTAGCCTAGGCGGCGTCAGGCACTACGCGATTGCGGCCGTCGCGCTTGGCGCGGTAGAGCGCTTGGTCGGCGCGCTTGAGCAGCGCCGGGGCGGTGTCGTCCTTGCCGCGCAAGCCGGCGATGCCGATCGAGATCGTCACCGGAATCTGGCGGCTGCCTTGCGCGATGGCGAACGCCTCGGCCGCGATGCGCCGGCGCAGCCGCTCCGCGACCATCGCCGCCACCGCCATGTCGGTCTCCGGCATGACAATGACGAATTCTTCGCCGCCGTAACGGCAGGCCAGATCGATACCGCGGATCGAGCGCTTGATGCGCAGCGCAAAATCGCGCAGCACGTCGTCGCCGGCATCGTGGCCGTGGCCGTCGTTGATCGATTTGAAATAATCGATGTCGAGGACCAGCGCCGACAGCGGCTTGCCGCGCGCCGCGGCTTGCTCGATCAGCGTGCCGAGATGGCTCTCCATGTAGCGGCGATTGAACAGACCGGTCAGCGCGTCGGTGATCGCCATTTCGATCGACATTTGGACATTGTCGCGCAGCCGCTCGGTGTAGCGGCGCTTGCGCACCTGGGTGCGCGCGCGCGCCAACAGCTCATTCTTGTCGATCGGTCGGATCAGAAAATCGTTCACGCCGATCTCGAGCCCGCGCAGCATGCGCGCCGTATTGTCCGGCTCGGTGATGGCGAGAATTGGCAGGTTGCGCGTGCGATCGAGCGACCGGACCTGGCTGCATAGCCGCAGCGCGTCGAAGTTTTCCAGTCCTAGCGAAACGATGAGGAGATCATAATTGCCGTCCGCGGCGTGGAACAGCGCCTGGTTCGGGTCGGGTTCGACCTCGACCTCATGCTCCTTGGACAAGGTCGCAGCGATACGTTCGTAAGAGGCCGGGCGATCGTCGACGATCAGCACGCGGCCGTCGCGGCCGGTATCGGCGACTGCCTCGCGCTCCGGCAATTCGATGCCGATTTCGTACGAGGTCAAAACCCGCATGCGCAGCTCGTCGGTGACCATCTTCAGCCGCGCCAGCGAGCGCACGCGCGCTATCAGCGCCAGTTCGGAAATCGGCTTGGGCAGAAAATCGTCGGCGCCGGCCTCCAGCCCGCGGACCTTGTCGGACGGCTGGTCGAGCGCAGTCACCATGATGACCGGGATGTGATGGGTCGCCGGATTGCTTTTGAGCCGGCGGCAGACCTCGAAGCCGTCCATGTCCGGCATCATCACGTCGAGCAGCACGAGGTCGCATTCGGCGCGCTCGCAAATCGCCAGCGCGTCGCGCCCGCTCATCGCGGTGACAACATCGAAATACTCGGCCGACAGCCGCGCTTCGAGCAGTTTGACGTTGGCGGGGATATCGTCAACGACCAGTACGCGGGCAGTCATCGCGGGTCCTCAAGCATGGCCGAGAAAGTGGCGGATGGTTTCGATGAACTTGCCCACCGAGATCGGCTTGGAAAGGTAAGCCTCGCAGCCGCCCTCCCGAATACGCTCTTCGTCGCCCTTCATGGCGAAGGCCGTGACCGCAACGACCGGGATCTTCTTCAGCTCCTGATCGTCCTTCAGCCATTTGGTGACCTCGAGGCCGGAGACTTCGGGAAGCTGGATGTCCATCAGAATGAGGTCGGGCCGATGCTTGCGCGCCAGATCGAGCGCCTCGATGCCGTTGCGCGTCCCGACCGTCGCATAGCCGTGGGCTTCCAACAGATCGTGGAAGAGCTTCATGTTAAGCTCGTTGTCTTCCACAATCAGGACGGTTTTCGCCATCCCCCATTCCCTTCGCCGGTCCCCGGCCCGATGCTGCGGCAGGACGAAGAATCGCCTGCAACCGCGACGGGCGGCATCAGGAGGCTAGTCCCGATGTATTACGGAAAGGCAAATGGAAAGCCATGATCAAGCATGCAAGGCCATCGCGGGAGGCGGCCGAAATGCTGGCGATTCAGGCGCTTGCCTTCATCGCCGAAGACCCTGAGCGAATGAGCGCCTTTCTTGGCGCGACCGGCATTGAGCCCGCGGCGATCCGCGACGCCGCCCGCTCGCCCTACTTTCTCAAAGGCGTGCTGGAGCATATGCTCGCCGACGAGACTCTGTCGCTGGCCTTTTCCGACGGCGCCGGCCTCGATCCGGCCGAGATCGCGCGGGGGCGCAGTGCGCTCGGCGGCCAGTGGGAACGCGACTTGCCATGAAGGTTTGCCGTGAGCTTAAGCTTTTGCCGCGACTGCCTCACCGACACCGCTCCGCCAGGCCCGCGCTGCACCGCCTGCGGCTCGCCGCGCCTGCTGCGCCATGACGAACTCGACGCGCTCGCCATCGCCCACGTCGATTGCGACGCGTTCTATGCCACCATCGAGAAACGCGACGACCCCACGCTCGCCGCCGAACCGCTGATTGTCGGTGGCGGCAAGCGCGGCGTCGTCGCCACCTGCTGCTATATCGCCCGCACCTACGGCGTGAAATCGGCGATGCCGATGTTTGAAGCCTTGCGGCTGTGTCCGCAGGCCAAAGTGGTCCGGCCCAATTTCGAAAAATACAGCAAAGTCGGGCGCGAGGTGCGCCAATTGATGTTCGCCCTGACGCCGCTCGTGGAGCCGCTGTCGATCGACGAGGCTTTTCTCGACTTGAGTGGAACGTCACGCGTGCACGGCATGTCCCCGGCGAAAGTTTTGGCGCGCTTCGCGGGCGACGTGGAGAAGACCCTGAAGATCACCGTGTCGATCGGGCTGTCATGCAACAAGTTCCTCGCCAAGATCGCGTCCGATCTCGACAAGCCGCGCGGCTTTGCCGTGCTCGGGGAAAGCGAAGCGCCGGCCTTCCTGGCGCCGAAGCCGGTGAGCTTCATTTACGGCGTCGGTAAAGTCAGCGCCGCGCGTTACGCACGCGACGGCTTTAACCACATTGCCGATTTACAACGCGCCAGCGAAACCGAATTGATGCGCCGCTATGGCGAAGAAGGCCGGCGCCTCGCTCGCCTCGCGCGCGGCATCGACAGCCGCGACGTCAGCCCCGAGCGCGAGACTAAAAGCGTCTCGTCGGAAACGACCTTCGAGCATGACATCTCCGATTTTCGCACGCTGGAAAAAATTCTTTGGAGACAAGCGGAGGAAGTTTCGGCACGGCTCAAGAACAAGGAACTCGCCGGCGCCACCGTGACGCTGAAACTCAAGACCGCCGAATTCAAGATTCGCACCCGCGCCCGCTCGCTGGAAACGCCGACGCAGCTTGCCCGACGCATTTTCGCCGCGGCGCGCGCGCTGCTCGAACATGAGACCGACGGTACCCGCTATCGCCTGCTCGGGGTCGGCGTCAGCGCGATCTTCACCGCCAGCGAGGCCGATCCGGCCGATCTGGTCGACGGGCGCTCGGCACAGGCCGAGCACGCCGTCGACGCCGTGCGTGCCCGCTTCGGCGATGATGCGGTGATCAACGGCTTGGTGTTCGAGGGACCGGAGAAAGGACCGAGCTCTTAGTGAAATGCATCATGGACCCGCCGGCCGATGTCCACTTTCGCGAGCGTGAAGGGATCGTGCGTTGCCAGTTCATTTCCCCGTGAGCGCTTTCAAATGCGCCGCGGCCTTATCATGCTTTTCATGTCCGAAGTCATAGTCTTCGGCGGGAAGAGCGACCGCCGTGCTGAAATCTTCCTTCGCGTGTTGCGGATCGCCGCGGCGTTCGTATTCCAGGCCGCGATTGAGATAGGCCGGCATATATTTGCTATCCAGCCTGATCGCTTGATTGAAATCGTCAAGCGCGTCGTCAAATTGTTTGAGATACGTATAGGTCAGCCCGCGATTGCTGAAGATGTAGGCGTAACCTGGTGCGGGCGACGTAATGTAGTCCACCGCCGTGTTCTCGTCGTCGAGCGCGCCTTTAAAGTCTTCCAGCAGCGACTGTAGTGCCGCGTTTGCGGCGTAGACGGCGTGAGCATAGTCGGCTGCATTTCCGCCTTTTCGCTCATAGGCCTGCTCGGCTGCCAGAGCGGCCGCGCAGTCGGGCTTGGCCGGCTCCGCTTCGTTGAGCAGAATATGAACCCAACAACGATCCGTCAGCGCTTGGGTCAGTATGGAATATTCATTATGCGCGCGCGCCCAATCGATGGGGATCGCGCATTGTTGCGTGCGCCGTTCAAGAGGCGACTTATCCCCTGTCTCCTCACAAAGCTTGAACGCGGGATAGATGAGAGTCTCATAATCTTCTTCTTGAACCAGCTGGATCAGGCCGGCGCACCCGTTCGATAGTCCGCGGTCGCCCGATTTTTTCATAACAGCGCAGACGGCATTTCGGCTTTGGAAAGCAATTGCCGGATGCACGAGAATATGTGCCGTAACTGTCGCCGCAGCGGCAAGAAAAATCACATTTCGCACCATCGCCCCAGCCCCACGCGCAGAATTTTTTCAAAGTTACGCGCCCAATTTCTTCCGTCAAGCCCGAGACGATTCAGTCGATCAACTCTCATTGCATTCATTTGTTGCGAGATGCGCGCGGTGCTACGATTCATTTACGCATCAAGGGGGGACATCTTATGCTGGGGATCAAGGGGGGACATCTTATGCGTGTGTCGGGAATATTTTTCGCGGCTATTGTCGCCGGCGCCATAGTGAACACGCAAAGCGTTGCACAACAGTTCGACGATGTGACCATCTGCTTTCGCAAAACAGAGGGCACGCAAAACAAATTTGGCGGCGACCAGGTGATGCAAGCCTGCACTAATTTCGTGAATTCCAAAAGCGGCAGTGTCGAAGACCGTTGGAGGGCGGCCATATGGTTGGCCCGGGTATGGTACGCTTCGATTCTTACGTCATGGAGCGGCGAGGGTTCCTTCGGAAGCATGGACACCAGCATCGTCCTCCCCCTTCCCCATCGGGTGATCGACCACCCTGACCAACAAACCATCAAGGACCTCTACGACCACACTCTTGCCGCTTACGGCGCAGCAATCCAAGTCGATCCTCAGAATCCGGACGGATATAAGGAGCGGGCTCTGGTACTGCGCGATGCCGGCGATTTGGACCGCGCCATCGCGGATTACGACGCGGCGCTTCGTCTCAAACCGGGAGACGCCGATTTATTGATCGAGCGCGGCAACACGTGGCGGGGCAAAGGCGATCTGATAAAAGCAATTTCCGACTATTCCGATGATATCAAGCTCTTTCCATTTTATCTCGACGCCTACAAATTGCGTGGCTTTGCGTATTTATTGAACGGCGATGCCGCCGCCGCGGTCGCCGATCTTTCGCACGCCAACAAGCGCGCCGACGCCTACACGTCACTGCTTCTTTTCATTGCGCGCGGCCGCAACGGCGAGGACGGCACCGAAGAGCTAAAAGCGAACTCGGCACGCGTGTTGAGCGAACAATGGCCGCGACAGATGATCGAGTATTATCTCGGAGACACACAGCCATTCGAGAAAATATACACAAAGGACCAACTGGGGAGGCAGCTGTACGGCAAATCGCTTTGCGAAGCGCGCTTCTATCTCGGCGAAAGATATTTGCTACAAAAAGATTCCAACGACGCAGGCGCGCAATTTCGCGAGGCGGTCGCATCCTGTCCGAGCCTCGCGGTCGTCTCTTACGCGGGACATTGGGAGCCGATCGAATACGATGGCGCATCGATCGAATTGAAGCGCTTGGGGCGATAGCAACAAAATTCGCGCGCGGCGATTTTTCGTGCGAATGGGCTAAGGACAGGGCTTCTGGTCTTTGATCTGCAGCGAGGTGAGCTTGCCGTTAACGACGAAGTCGTTGTAGTCGAGCGTCAGCGCGCGCGAAATGCCGTTCTCGTAAAGCTCGAAGCCGATCGTATAAGCCGGTGTTTGCTCGCCGGAATCGTCGGCCTTTCCTTTGTCGAAATAGCTGATCGTGACCGGCCAGCGCGCGACATGGGTGAGTTTCGGCACGTCGGCTGCGGCATCATCGTGATGGCGCTCGCCGGGCGCGATCTTGCGGCCGATCACGGTGAGCGTGTTGAAGACTTTGTCGCCGGTATCGGAGCCGTCATAGACTGGAAAATTCAAGATGGTTTTCCCGGCGCGTGCGGCTTGGATGGCGCGAACCATGTGCTGGGTCGGAAATACGACGCCGGCGTCGAGTTTGAGGCTCTTCTGCTGCGGCTTGTCGAGATCCACCGCGGTTTTGGTGGCGTCGTGCTCGGCGTGGCCGTCGACGGAATCGACCAGGTTTTGATCGACGAAATTTTGCGAAGTGAATTTGAAGCTCTTGGCGTTGGCGCCTTCCCAGGTCGTCGAACGCAGATCGCTGGTCGATACTTTGCCTTCGCTGCTATCGAGCTCGGAGACCTGGCGGAAATCCAGCGAATAACCCTCACAGGCATTGCCGCCGAAATCGTAGACGATGCGGCCGCTGACGCTGGCGATCTGCGAATCACCGCGCGTCTGCCCGAGCGAGAGGTCGTAGATTGCCCGATGCGGCACCAGGACGACCGGAGCATCCGGTGCGGCAGCCTGCGGGGCGGCGTCTTGCGCCCGCACTGGCGTCAAGACCGCCAGGGTAAACAAGCCAAAGGCAAAGGCAGCGGCGCGCGGCACCCTGTCGTTCACGACCATAAACTATCTCGCTCAACTCGCCTCGGAGACGGGCCCCCGCCTGCCGTTCCTCCCGCGCTGATGTCCTTTTTGCCGTAATTGCGGCGAAGATAGGCCAGTCTATCCATGGGCTGCAACAGCCTCCTGCCTTGTCCGTAGCCGGGAGGTCGCGACGCGGAGCCGCTGCTTGCATGGCGCCAAGTGATCGGCGAAGTAAGGTAGCCTCCCATTACTCAAATCGTTGCGGGGAACCGATGGCCGGAATAGTGGAAAAGAAATTGCAGGAGCTCGGCATCACGCTGCAAGAGCCGCGGGCGCCGATGGCCAATTACGTCCCGTTCGTGCTCACCGGCAATTTGCTTCATGTCTCGGGTCAGATCTGCCTCGACGGCGACGGCAAGCTCGCCGCCAAGGGGCGGCTTGGCGACGGCATTTCCATCGATGATGGGCAGAAAGCGGCACGCGCTTGCGCGATCAACCTTCTGGCGCAGGTCAAGGCCGCGCTCGGCGATCTCGACAAAGTCAGGCGCGTGGTGCGGCTCGGCGGCTTCATCAATTCGGCGGCCGGCTTCATCGAGGGGCCGAAAGTGATGAACGGCGCGTCCGACCTCATGGTCGCGGTCTTCGGCGATAAGGGCAAGCACGCACGCTCGACCGTCGGCGTCGCCGCACTGCCGGCCGATGCCGCGGTCGAAGTCGAGGGCTTATTCGAAGTGTCCTGATCCGTGCCGACCGGTCCAGACTGGCTCATTGCGCGCCCCATCGCTCACCGCGGCTTGCATGACGCGGCGCACGGCCTGATCGAAAACACGACCGGCGCGGTGCGCGCCGCGATCGCCGCCAATTACGCCATCGAGGTCGACGTGCAGGTCAGCGCCGACGGCGAGGCCATGGTTCATCACGACGACGTACTCGGCCGGCTCACGCAAGGCGACGGCCGGCTCGACCGGCTCAGCGCCGCCGCGCTCAAGCGCGTGCCGTTCCGCGGCAGCGATGAGCGAATGCTGACGCTTGGCGAACTGTGCGATCTCGTCGACGGCCGGGTCACCATGCTGGTCGAGGTCAAAAGCCGGTTCGACGGTGACGAGCGGCTTCCGGCACGCGTCGCCGCGGTGCTCGCCGGCTACCACGGGCACGCGGCGCCGATGTCGTTCGACCCGCGACAAATCGCGGCGCTGCGGCACAACGCGCCCAAACTTCCTTGCGGCATCGTTGCCGCCAAATACCGGCCGCATCCATATTGGGATCAGATGCCGTTTTGGATGCGTTATGGAATGGGTTATCTCGTCACCGGATTGGCGGCGCGAGCACAATTCGTGGCCTATGCGGTGACCGACTTGCCGGCATTTGCCCCGCTCGTGGCGCGGCACGTTTTTGGCTTGCCGCTATTGACCTGGGCGGTACGGACCGAAGCCGAGCGGACAATTGCCGCGCGCTTTGCCGACCAGATGATTTTCGAGGGTTTTCGACCATGATCCGAGTGCAGAGTGGCGCAATTGAGCGGGTTGAACAGGCAAAGACGATGACTGAATTGCATATCAGCGTGGTCGGCGCGATCGATGAGATCGACGCGGCCACTTGGGATGCCTGCGCCAATCCGGCCCCCGACGGTCATAATCCACATCAGGAAACCGCATGTAACCCTTTCGTTTCGCACAGCTTTCTATCGGCAATGGAAGAATCTCAATCGGTCGGCGGCCGCACCGGTTGGCAGCCCCAGCACGTCGTCGCCAGAACAGCCGATGGCGAGCTTGTCGCCGTCGCGCCTTGCTATCTCAAGAGTCACTCCCGTGGCGAATACGTATTCGACCGCGGTTGGGCCGAGGCCTATGAGCGCGCCGGGGGTAGCTATTATCCGAAGCTGCAAATCGCGGTGCCGTTCACGCCGGCGACTGGACCGCGGCTTTTAGTGCGCCCCGGCCCCAATTCCGAGGCCATCGGTCGAGCGCTGGCGAGCGGAATGATCGAACTGTGCAAGCTCACCGGCGCATCCGGCGTCCACGTCACCTTCGCGACCGAGCCGGAATTCAGCCTGCTCGGCAACCTCGGCTATCTGCAGCGCACCGATCAGCAATTCCACTGGGAGAATGCGGGCTACGCGACCTTCGATGACTTTCTCGGCGCATTAAGTTCACGCAAGCGCAAAACCATTCGGCGCGAGCGGCATGATGCCTTGCAAAACGACATCACCGTGCACTGGCTGACCGGCAGCGATTTGACCGAGGACGTCTGGGACGCCTTCTTCGAATTTTACATGGAGACGGGATCGCGCAAATGGGGCCGGCCCTATCTCACCCGGTCGTTCTATTCGCTTGTCGGCGAAAAAATGCGCGACCGCATCGTGCTTATCATGGCCAAGCGCGCCGGTCGCTGGATTGCCGGCGCCATCAATTTTGCCGGTTCGCACACGCTGTTCGGCCGCCACTGGGGCGCCGTCGAGCATCATCCGTTCCTGCATTTCGAGCTGTGTTACTACCAGGCGATCGATTATGCGATCGTCCATAAGCTTCTCCGCGTCGAGGCCGGCGCTCAAGGCGAGCACAAGATTTCGCGCGGCTACATGCCGACCACGACCTATTCGGCGCATTACATCGCCGACCCGGGCCTCCGCCGCGCCATCGCCGATTACCTGGTGCGCGAACGCGCCTACGTCGCGGCGGCCGGCGAAGAACTCGCAAGCCTGGCGCCGTTCCGCAAGGATATCGTCGTCGAGCCGGAATGATTAAGATCGCGGCGTAACCCGCGGAGGCGGCAATGACAATCTACGATCCCAATAATATTTTCGCCAAGATTTTGCGCGGCGAAGTGCCGGCGCACAAAGTCTACGAGGACGAAAGGACCTTTGCCTTTCTCGACATCATGCCGCAGGCGGCAGGACATATTTTGGTTATTCCCAAGACTACGGCGCGCAACATTCTCGATATAACTCCGGATGATCTCGCCAATCTCATCAAGGTGACGCAGAAGATCGCCAAGACGGCGGTACGGGTCTTTGCCGCCGACGGCGTCAACATTTTTCAATTCAACGAGCCGGCGGCCGGCCAGACCGTGTTTCACCTGCACTTCCACGTCATTCCGCGGAAACACGGCGTGCCGCTCAAACCGCCGGCAAGCTTCAAGGAAGATGCCGCGGTGCTGTCGGATCAGGCGCTCAAACTGGCAGCCGCGCTGAAAACCTGAAACGCGCTAACTGGCGCGCCCGCGCGAGACCCGCTCGATCTCGGCGCGCACCAAGCGCTCCACCGTGCCGGGAAGATTGTCATCGAGCCAGGTCTTCAGCATGGGCCTGAGCATTTCGCGCACCAGATCCTCGAGCGTTCGGGCATTCTGCACCAGCACGGTCTGAGCAAGCGCGTTGAACGCGGAATCAACCGCCGCGCTGGTGGCATTGGAGATAAGCCGGCCCCGCTCCTCCTCCGCTGCCGCAGGTCTATCGCCGCCCTCGTCGAACCCCACGTCGGAACTACCGTCGATCGTACGAAATTGCGCTACGGGATTTGGCATGGCACTGCCCAGGGAATTCGTTGGCGAAAGCGGCGGGATTGCCGCCGCCATTGATTCGGTCAAATCGAGAATATCGGATGCCTGATCTGCCATATTCGTGGCGTCGAGCGGGCTCGGTTCCTCCATCATAGGAAGCGGCTCGGGTTCGACACCCGGACGCGGCGGCGGAGCCGGCGGGGCGGAAAATACGGGCTCCGGCGGTGGTGCCAGCTCCGATTGTGCTTTCGGCGGCTCTGGGCTCCGCGGCGGCGGCGATTTGTTGGCGTCGTCGTCGGCGATAATGCGACGAATGGAGGCGAGAATCTCCTCCATAGACGGTTCCTGCGATTTCGCCGGTTGCGTCATGCATACCTCGCCTGGCTTTGCTCGTGTTACCCGCGTGCCTCGTTGCGTGCCTTATTCGTGCGTTTCCGCTCGCCCATCACGGGATTGCGCCCATGGCGTCGGCGAATCACACAACAGCAACTATGCAATTTAGTCGGCAAGTTTGCATGCCGAAAGTCGAAGCCAAGGCGCGATCTGTGGATGCACACTATGGCGGCACCGACCCAGATCGTCGCGGCGGCCTTATCTACCGTCGGGGGCGCGCACGCCGATCCACGCGTCGCGCACTTGCTGATAGTGGACTTGCGGATCGTAGATCAGCACATTCAAGCCAAGCTGCTGCATGGACAGCCCGCCGACTGCCGCCAACAGCGTATAGGATGCCACGACGCGGTCGTGCTGCGCGGTGACCAGCGCGACGCGCGCGTTGACCAGTTCCTGCTGGGCATTGAGGACGTCGAGCGTGGTGCGCTGGCCAACGCGCGCTTCTTCGCGCACGCCGTTGAGCGCGATCTCGGCCGCATTGACCTGCGCGGTCGTCGCCTCGATTTGCGCCTTGGCGGCATCCAACTGGCCCCAGCTCTGCACCACGGTGGCGCGCGCCTGATCGCGGTTGACGTCGAGATTGAGACGCTGCTGTCCGACGGTTTCTTTGGATTGGCGGATCGCGGAATATTCGGCGCCGCCCTGGTAGATCGGTATCGTTAGAGTGCCGAGCACCGAGGCGGTGGTCTGTTTCAGCACGTTATAGAGGGGCGAATAGCTCTTCGCCGCGCTCGCCGACAGCGACAGGTTCGGATAGAGCGAGCCTTCACTGATCTTAACGGCGAGCTCGGCGATATCGACCCCATACGCGGCAGCAAGCACCGACGGACTCTGGTTCTCGCCCTCGGTGACCGCTCCCGGCAGCGTGGCCGGCGACAGCCGATCGACCGGCGTGCCAGGGCTCAGTCGACCGGGCTCGACGCCGATCACGCGCCGATAATTGGCCTGCGAGGTGACATAATTGGATTGCGCGCCGAGCAATGACGAGCGGCCGGCGGCCAGCCGCGATTCGGCCTGCGCGACGTCGGTTCGCGTCACCTCGCCCACATTGAAGCGATCGCGCGTCTGCTTGAGCTGCTCGGTTAGGACTTCGACGTTGCTGCGGTTGAGGTCGAGGATGGCCTCGTCGCGCAGCAGGTTCATGTAGGCGGTGGCCGCGTCCAGCAACACTTGCTGTTCGGTGACGCGCAAGGTTTCCCGCGCGCCCATGACCTGACTTTCCGCTTGCCGTGTCTTGTTTGCCGTCTGGAAGCCGTTGAACAGCGTTTCGGTCGCGGTGGCGCCGAAGCCGCGCTGTCCCATGTCCCTGGCGAGGTTCGAATAGGTGACGCTGTTGGGAAACACCTGCTGATTGACGGATTGCGATAGCGTGCTGGAATAAGCGAAGCCGTCGGTGCTGGTGACGCTCAATTTCGGCCGGTAGCCCGACAAAGCCTGCGGCACGTTCTCATCCGTCGCGCGCAAGGCCGCCCGCTGCGCATTGAGCGACGGGTTGTTTTGATAGGCTTGGACGAGTGCCCATTCCAGCGTGTCGGCAGCCGCCGCAGTGCAGCCGGCCGCCATGGCAATGCCGGCGGCCAACGCCAAGCACGCGCCAGCCAGCCCATGAGCCCGCAATGCCCGCCCGCTCATGACGTAGACGCAGCTCCCACCCACTACCTCCACCCGCGCCTATACGCGGTGGATCCCCAGCACAAACACGCGATCACCTCCCAGCCAGCCAGCTTGGTCGGCGACGCGAAAGTAGGAACATTAAGCGGCTGACGCGGCGGGCGAAACCCTTAAGCTGGGGATGAAACGCAAAAAACTCTGAATAGGAGTTTCTGAGCCACAGGGGGGTCGCGTGCCGTATTTCCGGCTTTAGCAGGCAAAACCCGTCCCTGTAGTCAGGCCTCGTCGCGTCCCAGCGGCATGGGCACCATACGTAACAGCCTCTAGAAGACGAAAGCCGCAGGGGCGACAAAACCGGGCAACACTGAGGCTCCTGCGTCGAACATCGGCCGGCCGACCAAGTGGCCCTCGATTATCCGATAAATCATGGCCTTACCGGTTGGAGCTCGACCGAGAATACAAGCCAACCGGCCCTCCGGCTTGAGCTGCCGCCCGAGGACTTCCGGCACCACTTCGGTAGCCCCATTGAACAGAATCACATCGTAAGGTGCCGCCGCCGGCCAGCCGGCGGTCAGGGGTCCGACGTTGACTGTGACGTTCAGCGCGCGGATGCCCGCCGACAGCGCCTCTTGTGCGGATCGCGCAAAAGTTGCGTCTTCCTCAACGGCCACAACCGAATGGACCAGGTGCGATAGGACTGCCGATGAATAACCAGTGCCGCAGCCGACATCGAGCACACGATCGGTCCTGCTGACATGCGCACCCTGAATGAGCTTGGCGAGGACCATCGGCTTGAGGAGCGCCCGCCCGGCGCCCAGCGCAATGTCGGCGTCAGAATAGGCTTGCCCGGCAAGCGACGCCGGCACGAACAGTTCGCGCGGCACCGCCAGCATGGCCGCAATCAGATCGAGATTGGTGACGTCGGCCGTGCGAACCTGCCCGTCCACCATCATGCGGCGCGCCGTAGCGGTGTCGAACATCGGTCGGGTTCCGGATTAAGCGATGGCTGCGTTGTGCGATAGGGTCGGTCAAAACGCAAGCGGGCGCCCTTAATTTCTTGGCGCCTCAGGTCTCCTGCATCAGCAATAACGCTCATGGCGCGAGTTCAGTGCTCGCGCGTAAAAAATTCGGCCATGGAAAAACCCGGTCATGGCCTGCCACGACCGGGCCAAAGGTCGATCACCGGTGCGCGCCGGTCGAGCGCGTCATTGGTCGACCTACCAGATCAACTCACTTGCGTACTGTCATTCGCTTACTGCGGCTTGGAATGCTTCTTCATCGTCTTGTGTTGTGTCGTCTTGGCTGGTGCCATGCCATTGCCGGTACCGCCGGCCGCTGGATTGCTCGCCGCGGCGGCGCGGCCGACCGGCGGTTGGCCGCCCGTCGCCGGGCCGTTCTGCGCTATCGCCAGCGAGGTCGCACCTGCGATCAGGGCGGCTGCAAGCGTCACTGTCTTGAGGGTAGCCATTATGTTTCTCCGGACAATCATTGACTTCGCCCATACCCGTTAGCAACGCACGGCAACTCGTCCATTACCTCAAAGTTCCCTCGGAGAATCAGTCGAAGGCAGTTGGAACTATTGAAACTGTCCGGCACGCGGCTACGTTTCCCGGTTGCGTAGGCATTGCTTAATCGATTGCGTGCAGTTACCCATTCCGATGTTACTTGTCGAAGTTACGCCTTCCATGGACGGCCACGTGGCGGAGTGGTTACGCAACGGTCTGCAAAACCGTGTACCCCGGTTCAATTCCGGGCGTGGCCTCCAGCCTTCGCGAGCGTAGCGCGGCGAAGGCTGTCGCGCCGTAGCCCACTTGGGCGAAGGCGGACACCCACGCTCGCTATGGCTCGGCAGCCCAGCCGACGAATCTCCCCCGCGCCATCGCCTTTTGCGACGCTTGGCGCTTTCAAAGCCGGTCCGGCTTTGTTATATGCGGCGCGCGGTCGCGAGCAGGTTTTTCCCCGGTAGCTCAGCGGTAGAGCAACCGGCTGTTAACCGGTTGGTCGCTGGTTCGAATCCGGCCCGGGGAGCCAATAGACGTTCTCTTTTGTTCACCACTGTCCACAGCCGCCGAAAATACCGTTGCGCGATCAATGGTTTCGCCCGATGGTCGTCCGCGGCTGTGCATGGCCGTTCGTGAGCAGCCAGAAATTCTGTTGGTAGATTTGTTGGTATCTGTTGGTATCTCCGCCGGGACGGTGCGGGAGGCTACTAGCACGCTATAGGAGCCACCATGGCACTCACAGATAGGACGATCAGCAATCTCAAACCCCAGCAGACCCCCCTCAAGAAGAGCGACGGTGGGGCCTCTACCTCCTCGTAACGCCGGAGGGTTCCAAGCTCTGGCGGCTGGCGTGCCGCTTCGCCGGCAAGCAAAAGTCCATCGCGCTCGGCCTGTATCCAGTGGTTACGCTGGCAATGGCGCGTGAGGCCAAAACGAATCAAAGCGCCTGCTCGCCCAAGGCGTCGATCCCTCCGAAAAAGCGCAAAGCTGACAAGCGGGCCGCTGCGGCGGCGCGGACGTTCGGCGAGGTCGCGGATGAGTGGTTCGACACCAAACGCGAGCCCGAGGCAAAATCCGAGGGCTACGCTCAAGCGCGACCGCTGGCTCAAGGGCGAATGGTTCGATAATCCGGTGCGAATGATTGCAAGTGAGAATGAAGCCGGTGGCCGGTGCTTCATCCATGACGCTGCGAAGTGCAGGTTGAGCAGAGCTAGGAGTTAAGCAGTCGGGCAAATTTCCGATTTCGCCTCGGATGTGATCGACCGTCCCTCTTCGGCAGCATTGTGGGTCAGGGAAATGATCTGGCTAAACTGCTCGGAAATTATCCGCGCTGCGAGATTCTCATTGCCTGCGAGCGTAGCGATCTCGCGAAGCTCCGCAATCGAAGTGAGATCGTCTTCCTCGCAGGTTGCCGCGATCGTCAATCCAATCGAAGCTAGTGGTCTGATTCATTCGGGCGATTCCCAAAATGCCCGAAGCAGTTCAAACTCTCGTCATGAGAGCAGGAATTGTGGTGAACGTCACGCCGCGCGATCGCCGTCAGCTTGAGGCGATTGTGGGCGACCGCAACGCGCCGCAGAAGCATGTTTGGCGCGCCAAGATCATCCTGGCGACTGCCGATGGCTGCGGCACGACTGAGATCATGCGGCGATCCGGCAAGGCCAAGCCAGTGGTATGGCGCTGGCAGGCGCGGTTTATGGCCGAGGGCATCGCCGGGCTGACCCGCGACAGGACGCGCAAGCCCGGCAAGCCGCCGCTGCCGGCAACCACGGTGCAGCGGGTGGTCGATCTGGCGCTGTCGGCGCCGCCGGGAGCAACAACCCATTGGACCGGCCGGATGTTGGCGAAGGCGGCGGGGGTGAGTTTGCGTTCGGTGCAGCGCATTCTTGAGGCCCACCAGCTTGCTCCACACCGCATCCGCACCTTCAAGCTCTCGAACGATCCGAAGTTCGCCGACAAACTCAAGGACGTGATCGGCCTCTATGTCGATCCGCCTGAACATGCGGTCGTGCTCTCGGTCGATGAAAAGAGCCAAATCCAGGCACTCGACCGCACCCAGCCGGGCCTGCCGATGAAGCCGGGTCGCGCCGGCACCATGACGCACGACTATAAACGTCATGGCACCACGACACTGTTTGCCGCCCTCAACGTGCTGGACGGTAGCGTGATCGGACACAACATGAAGCGCCATCGCCATCAGGAGTTCATCCGCTTCCTCAACGCCATCGAGGCAAAGGTGCCGAAACGAAAAACCATCCACGCTATCGTCGACAACTATGCCACCCACAAACATCCCAAGGTGCGTGCCTGGCTGGCCCGGCATCCGCGCTGGACCTTCCACTTCACGCCGACTTCCGCATCCTGGCTCAATGCCGTCGAGGGCTTCTTCGCCAAGCTCACGCGCCGGCGCCTCCAGCGCGGCGTCTTTCGATCCGTCGATGATCTCAAGGCCGCCATCAACCGCTTCCTCGCCGAAACCAACGCCGATCCAAAACCCTTCGTCTGGACCGCCGATCCACGTCGCGTCCTCGCCGCTGTCAAACGCGGGAAACAAGCGTTAGAGTCGGTCCACTAGATGGGAGCGGCGGAAGCACTAATGCCCCCAACCGCCGCTGTCGACCCCGCATGTGGCAGCGCCGGCCGTGGAGAAAAGGCGCAGTTCAACTCCTGTAGCTGACTAGAAGATGCACTAATAGGACGAGTGCAGCCAGCAACAGGTAGCCCATTGTCATAAGGCCTTTGTATTCCGACTGCTGTTTAGGCGCTTCGGCAAACGATTGATGCGACACGCGGACGCCTTCTTGACCTGGCGTGGCTCTCTGGTGAGCAACTTCGTTTAAATTTTCAGCGGCCATGGGCGCTCCTGCGCGGGTTGGGCATCCGCTATCAGCGCCGTAATCGAATTTCATTAACACTAAGGAAACACTGCCGCAGATATGTTGCGGTGTTTCCACTCCAGAATGTCAATCATGTTCCAAGTCTATAGCTGCCTCACAACCGAACACGACCTTCGGCTGGTGGTCCTGGCTGGCATGGTCTGCCTGCTGGCGAGCTTTTCCGGCTTGACGCTCTTCCAACGTGCGCAGGCGCGCCGTGGCAGCGCACAGATACCCTGGGCCGTTGGAGCAGGTCTCGCCACCGGGTCGGGAATCTGGACGACGCATTTTGTGGCCATGTTGGCCTATACGCCGATTGTTCCCATTGCCTATAACCTCTTTCTCACGCTGATCTCTCTTTTGATTGCAATCGTAGTCTGCGCGTTTGGATTTATTATCGCTCTCAATGGGCGTCATGCCGCAGTTGGAGGAGCGGTGCTCGGAATCGGCGTGGGCCTCATGCACTTCACGGGCATGAGCGCGCTGGAAATGCCCGGCCACATTCACTGGTCCAAAATGCTGGTTCACAGCGCAGTCGCGTTTGGCGCGGTGTTTTGCGCCGCATCGCTTTGGATTTTGAGAAATTCAAACAAAGCGGCAAGCTTGGCGAAAGCGGTTGTTCTGCTGACCTTGGGCATTGTGCTGCTGCATTTTACCGCCATGGGAGCTGTTACCGTCGTCCCCGATCCCACCCGCCAATTTTCAGGTTTTTCCGTCGCCCCCGGATTGTTGGCGATAACAGTAGCCAGTACAGCGGGCGGCATCCTTGGCATTTGTCTTGTTGCCGCGTTTGCCGATAAATCCACCAGGAGACAACATTCGATCATCGACCATGCTCTCGACCTCATGCCTCAGGGTCTGGTCATGTTCGACGGAAACAAGCGCCTAATCCTCTGGAACAAACAATACGAAGATATTTATTCTCTGCGTGATCGGCTCAAAATGGGCATGACGCTCGTTCAGGTCATGCAGCAGCGTCACCTGGCCGGCACTCTGAAAGAGGATCCCGTAGAATATGCCCAGCGCGCCGAAGCGGCGGCAAGCGGCGGAAAAGAGTTCAAATATATCTTTAAGCTCCCCAATGGCCGCACCATCTCCGGTTCAAATCGGTCTCGGTCGGACGGCGGCTGGGTTTCCACCCACGACGATATCACCGAGCGGGAGAATTTTGAGCTGCAACGCAACGCGCTCGAATTTGAGCAGGCGCGTCGAGCAAGCGTCGAGTTGGCGATCGAACTCTTCCGGAATTCCGTTGCCGCACTTTTCGATAATGTGAATGAAAGTCTCACCTCCATGCGGTCCACGGCGAATGGACTCCTTGGCAGCGCTTGCAAGACGTCAGAGAAGATTTCAGCCACCACCAAGTCCTTCGAAGAAGCTACCGCCAATATCGGTGTCGTAGCTTCCGCCGTACGTGAGCTTTCAATGTCGATCACCGGCATGAGCGCGCAAATCGGCCAGACGTCGGCCATCGCCGCGGTTGCCACGCAAGAAGCTCAAGCGACGGATGGCGAGATGGCCGGTCTGGCGAGCGGGGCCGAACGCATCGGCGAGGTCGTTGAGCTTATCAAAAGCATCGCAGCGCAAACCAATCTGCTGGCGTTGAATGCGACCATCGAAGCTGCCCGCGCGGGCGAGGCCGGGCGAGGCTTTGCGGTTGTGGCTTCGGAGGTAAAGGCCCTCGCCGTTCAAACCGCACGCGCGACCGAGGACATTGCCAAACACGTCGAAGCGGCTCAAAGCTCGACAGGGGTCGCGGTATCAACAATCCGCCGCATCACGACGCGAATGCAGGAGATCGATAAGTCTGCAGCCCAGGTGGCTTCCGTCATTGCGCACCAAAGCATGGCGACGGAGGAGATATCTCACAACATCTTTGCTGCGTCAGATGGAGCATCCCAAGTTGCGGATGTCCTCGGGGAGGTATCCGGCGCAACACAAGACGCGCGCAACTCTGCCGAGATCGTGCTTTGCGCCTCAGACGCCGTGGCATCGACGGTCGTCGAACTCAGACGAAAAGTCGAGGAGTTTCTGGGCCGCGTTGCCGCCTAGCAGCGCCTAACGGAATCATCCGAAGTCGTCCTAGATCGGCGGCAGCTCTGCTTAGGGCTCAAACCGAATTCATGCCGTATAGGCCGTTTCGCGGTGCGTTTGGCTCATGTCATGCAGGATGGATTTTCGGTGCGTATCGGCGTCGGCGGAAGTGGTTGACCAAGATTCATTCTGAAGGTGCGGAGTACCACCGACTCAGTTTAAGACGGCACCCTCGCTTCGCAGCCGACATTCATCGATCGTTAATCATACATACCCACCATCGCGGCAGCTTTGCGAGGAGGCGCGAATCATGGCGCAAAATCTGGCTTACGTCTTGCCACGAGCGGTCATCGTGCTGCTGGGATGGGGCGCGATGTATTTTATCCTCACCGCGCTCGCGCCGCGGCTAGCGCCAGTGATTGTCTACTTCACCGGCATATCCTGGGTATTGGCCGGTATCGTCTGCTTCGGATACCTTTACAGGCTGCGGCGCGAGGCGGCGTTGCTGCAAGAAAGCTCCGTCGCCACGCGCCAAAAGGCGACCTGACGCGCGCTCCGTACGGCGCTACAGAGTCCGACGGCCGTTCGTAGGACCGGATCTTTAGCCGCCGGCCCTATTCCAGCCGCGGATGCGATCGCCGTAAACGTCAAAACCTTTCGGCGTCACCACCACCGTATCTTCCAGCTTGATAAATCCGCGTTGAGGATGCTGGAGCGTGGTTTCCACCGAGATCACCATGCCGGTTTCCAGCGGCCGGTCGGCGTCGTAGGCGTCGTAAGGCACCGGACCCGAATTGGTCAGCCGCGGCGCCTCGTGGCTGACGAGCCCCATGCCATGGGCGAGGAATTCGGTGTGATTGTGCACCTTGGATTTATGCAGCACGGCGTTGGCGGCGGCGTAGATCTCCTTGCCGAGCGCGCCGGGCCGGATTGGCTTCATCGAGGCCTGCTCGACGGCTTCGACCTCGGCCAGAAGGTCAACAAGTTCGGCATCCGGCTCGCCGATGACGCCCATGCGCGCGACGTCGCCGATATAGCCGTGATAATTGCCGCCGGAATCGAGCGAAAGCACGTCGCCCTTTTCCCAGCGCTGATCGGACGGCGCGCGGTTATGACTTTAACCCGCCGCGATCAGGCAATAATCGAACGTCAGGCCGCGCGACGTCTCCTCGCGGCGCAACGCTTCCGCCAACTCGGCCTTGGTCGCGCCGACGCCAAAATTCTTGATTACCGCCTGCATGGA
>CAWGJP010000013.1:0-45117 GCA_963822935.1 uncultured Alphaproteobacteria bacterium | reverse complement strand
TCCCTCTCCGCCAGTCTATTTTTGCAAAGTCTCTCTCACTCGCTTCGGCCGCGCTAAAATTTCACCATGTTTCGGGCATCGCGAGCGAACCTCCGCACTTTGGCGAGCCGCCCCGGGTGTCAAATTCTCTCTGCGGCCGTTTCTCTCCAAACCTCCTGACTTCGCCAATTTAGTACGGTTCTTGTAATCCACTGAAATTGCAGAATTTCTGCTCGTACTCACCTCCGCACTATTTGCAAGAGCTTTTGGGAAAGGAGGTTAGAGAGGGCAAAACGCGTTGCTTGATATTCCTTCGTTTTTTCGGTGCTTCAATAGGCGCGTTGCAGGGCAATAGGACGATCGAGTGACTTGCAACCATCGAGGCGACCACCATGGCTAGCATTCCGGCGTGGAGCACAATGGGATCATTTGCGCCCCGGGTCCCGGAATCCGGGACAATCAATGCCAGAATTTCCGGTGGCAAAGGACACCTGCATCATGACCCAGGCCCATCCGCGAACTATCGTCGGCTTTCGCATTGATAAGAGTCCGGGTTCTGCGTTGTGACACAGAGCTTAGGGAGCAGTGTCATGACCCGCGAATGGAATTTGGCCAAGGCGGCCTGCCTCATCGCGGCGATCTTTGTCGGCGCGGACCCGCTTGCGGCGCTCGCACAATCGCAGTTCCCTTGCCACACAATAACCATCGTCGTGCCCGTGCCTCCCGGCGGCTTTGCCGATACCCTGCCGCGCCTTGTCGCCGAAAAGCTCAGCCAACGCTGGGGCCAGCCAGTTGTGATCCTCAACAAACCCGGTGCCGCTCTCAATATCGGCGCGGAAATGGTTTCGCATGCGGCACCGGACGGATATACGCTGCTCTCAACACCGGCGGGGCCATTGGCCACCAACCGTTTTGTGTTCAAAAACCTACCGTTCGATCCCGATGCCTTTGTTCCGGTGACGGTGCTTGCGCGGGGGCCATTCATACTGGTCGCGCGTCCTGATCTTCAGGTGTCAAGCCTGAAACAGCTCATCGCTTACGCCAAAGCCAATCCGGGCAAGGTGACCTATGCCTCCTCCGGGAGCGGCAGCCCACCGCAATTGACAATGGAACTGCTCGCGCAGCAGGCCGGCATTCGCATGCTGCATGTTCCTTTCAAGGGTCTGGCACCGGCACTCAACTCGGTTTTGGCAGGACAGGTCGATCTCATCTTTCACGATTTTCCGAGCACGATGCCCCAGATCGAGGCCGGTACCGTAAAGGCACTGGGCGTCGGCAGTGAAACACGCCTGCCGGAACTGCCGCAGGTACCGGCCATCACCGAAATCTTGCCCGGCTTTTCGTCCGGATTTTGGTATGCGGTGGTCGCGCCGCCGGGGACGCCGTCCGCCATCGCCGCCAAGCTGTCGGCCGCGATGGCCGAGGCGGTCCGCTCGCCGGATGTTGTCGCGATGTTGAAGAAAAATGCGATCTCCGCTGGTGGTGACACGCCTGCCGCCACGGCCGCTTTTCTAAAAAAGGAGGTTGAGCACTGGCACGCCGCCGTGATTGCCGCCGGCATCGAGACCGTCGGCCACTGAGTATTCCTGAGAGACCAGAGGCCGCCTAGCTTTTTCCGACGCGCGCGCTAGGATTGGACGTGCAGTCCAAGCCCTACGACGAATGTCGCATCGCGAACAGCAGCGGATTGGTTTTTGCAAGAGCCGCGACGGAACGCGTATCGCTTACGCGACCTGCGGCAACGGGCCGCCCATGGTCTGGCTGGGGCACTACGTGCGCCATCTCGATCTGGATTGGCAGAGTCCGATCTGGCGGCCTTGGCTCTCCTTTCTCTCTCGCCGACACACGCTGATCCGCTACGATTTCCGCGGCTGCGGGCTTTCGGATCGCGACGATGTGGAGTTTTCACTCAATCGCCACGCCGAAGACCTCGAAGCGGTCGTCGAGGCTGCCGGACTTGACCGATTTGTCCTCTTTGCAATGCAAGGTGGCGGACCCAAGGCATCGCTCTTTGCCGTCAATCATCGTCACCGTGTCACTCATCTCATTCTCTACGGGGTGTCGACGCGCGGACGGCTGGCCGACACGCCGACGCCACAACAAATTGAAGAGGCGAAGACCAGATTGAAGGCGATCGAGCTGGGCTGGAGCGATAATTTGCCGGCTTATGGTCAGTTCTATCTGTCGCTCCAGATACCGAATGCGTCGGCCGAACAACAGCGTTCGTTCAACGCGCTGTTGCGTGAAACGCTGTCGCCAAAGCAGGCCGTGGCTTTGCTGCGATCGTATTGGGAAGCCGACGTGCGGACGATTTTGCCGCAAATCGAATGTCCGACCCTCGTGATGCATGCGCGCGGCGATCCGACCATCCCGTTCGAGGAGGGACGGAGGGTCGCCGCGCTCGTGCCGGGAGCACGCTTCGTGCCGCTCGAATCGCGCAATCACATCCTGCTTGAGGGCGAGCCATCCTGGTCGCAGTTCACGCAGGCCGTCGATGAATTCCTCCCGACTTTCCGAAATGGAAAGGTCGATTGCCTGGCCGAGCTCACACCGCGGGAGCGCGATCTGCTCGAATTCGTCGCGCAAGGCTCGGATAACAAGGAGATCGCGACAACACTGAATATCAGTGTCAAGACCGTTCGGAATCATCTGTCCACGATCTTCAGCAAGCTTGGAGCCAGCAGCCGCGCACAGGTCATCGTGCAGGCCCGCGATGCAGGGTTCGGGCGAAGGCGGTGACGTCCGCTGCCGGTCGGTCAGAAGCGGAATAGCGGGATGGTCGCCGCACATCTGACCAACGCCAGGGAGCCGACGTGCTCCCCTGAAACCTCCGCACTTGATTCGCACCGCAGCGGCGTTGGGTTCGGTCAAACGAGGCGAGCATTCTCCGGCCGGCACGAATTCATCCGGCGTAAGTCGTTGAAATTACACGAGTTCGAACTCGAAACCGTACCGGGAGTTCGAATCTCATCTCGGCCGCCAATTTGTGCATGACAAAAATTCTCCGCCGTTTTCAAGCGCACACAAGACTGCACTGAACACGAGACTTGGCGGCAAGACCTCTGCACTACGCCACAGCGGTCGACTCCCCAGACGGTCTCTCTCCGGCGTTATGTCTCCAAACCTCCTGACTGCGGGGATTAGAGCCGACTCAAGATCGGATAGCGCTCCGAAGAAGCGATAGTTGTCAAACCATCCCTTGGCTTCCTCGAGAGTCTCAGATTGCCCAGGAAGAAAAATCTTCACAGTCTTTCCCCTCCCCATGAGGCCGCTCCTCATGGTATCAACCGGAGGGAGGAAGGGCCATCTCGTCCCGATGGCGCGGCAACCACGCTGCGCAAATATCCGGCTTTGGATGATGTATCTCAGCCGCCCTCCCTCAAGCGGCGATCAAAAAACGTCTCTCCGGTACGGTTTCGTATCCGCCTAAAAGCACGAGAGAATTGCAGAGACCATTAAATCCCGGTTCCTCTCCCTCCGCCATCCTTCGCCCTTACGGGCTTCCCGAGCCGCATGCGCGCCAGCTCGAACGATATTTCAAATCAGGCTCGGGCAAGGCGTTCGCTCTGAAGCGTCTGATCAAACCCGGCGAAACGTGATCAAATCGCCAATTTGTCCTGATCCTGAGGCAGGAAAAGAAGCGCTCGTATCCGAGCGCTTCGGGCTCAAATCCCTTACTCCCTGCCATCCTGCTTTGCCCGCCGACCCTTCCATAAGCGAGCGGCATCGGACCCATTTGCGTACATCCCGACGCCAACGGATCATACCGCCCCGTCGCGCGTTATCTGCGCGGTGAGGTTTATCCTTGGATCTTCGATGCGAGCTTTGGGTCACGGACCTGCCCGCAAACACAGCCGGACCCCTGCATTGCCGCTTTGGGCCGGCCGTTTGATCGCAGCTAGTCTTGCCCTAACCGCGGCCGGTGCAACAGCCGCCGCGGCCGCGGCGAACAACGGCGCGTTGCCCGGTTCTTCCGAGGCACTGTTCATCGCCGAAGTCGGGCTCCTCCTCTTGGTCGGCCGGCTGATGGGCGAGGCGGCGCAGCGCCTCGGGCAGCCGCCGGTGATGGGCCAGCTCATTGCCGGAGTGATGCTGGGGCCGTCGCTGTTCGGCCTTGTCTGGCCGTCGGCGCAGCATGCGCTATTTCCGGCCGACGCCGCGCAACGCAGCATGCTCGATGCCGTCTCCCAGCTCGGCATTCTGATGCTGCTGTTGCTGACCGGAATGGAAACCGACCTGCCGCTGGTGCGCCGCGTCGGCCGCGCCGCCGTGACCGTCGCCATCGCCGGCGTGACGCTGCCTTTTGTCTGCGGTTTCACGCTCGGCGAATTCCTGCCGGCGGAGCTGTTGCCAAACCCGGACGCGCGGCTGGTCACCGCGATCTTTCTCGGCACGGCGCTATCGATCTCCTCGGTGAAAATCGTCGCCATGGTGGTGCGCGACATGAATTTCATGCGGCGCGATCTCGGCCAGATCATCGTCGCCTCGGCCATTCTCGAGGACACCATCGGCTGGGTCATCATCGCCGTCGCGCTGGGCCTGGCGTCGGCCGGCAGCATCGGCTTGTGGACGGTCGGCCGCGCCGTGGTCGGCACGGCGCTTTTCATGGTCGCGAGCCTCACTGTCGGGCGGCGCATCGTCTTTAATCTGATCCGCTGGAGCAACGACAATTTCGCCAGCGACTTTCCGGTCATCACCATGATCCTCCTGATCATGATCGGGATGGCGCTGATAACGCAACTGATCGGCGTCAGTACGGTGCTGGGCGCTTTCGTTGCCGGCATCCTGATCGGCGAATCGCCGATCCTGACCCGTCACATCGACGAACAGCTGCGGGGGCTGATCGTCGCTTTGTTCATGCCGGTGTTTTTCGGGTTGTCGGGATTGCACGCCGATCTCACGGTGCTGCGCCACGGCGATCTGGCGCTACTCACGGTCGCCCTCATCCTCATTGCCAGCGTCGGAAAATTCCTCGGCGCTTTTCTCGGCGGCAAGGCTGGCGGGCTCACCCGCGCCGAATCGCTGGCGCTCGGCTGTGGCATGAACGCCCGCGGCTCGACCGAGGTGATCGTCGCCTCGATCGGGCTGTCGATGGGCGTGCTCAATCAAAATCTTTTCACGCCGATCGTCACCATGGCGGTGGTCACGACACTGGCCATGCCGCCGATGTTGCGCTGGGCGCTCAATCGCTTGCCGATGCGAAAAAGGGAGCGGCTGCGGCTCGAACGTGAGGCGCTCGATGCCAAGGGTTTTGTCACCCATCTGGAACGTCTCCTGCTCGCCGCCGATGACAGCGCCAACGGCAAATTGGCGGCGCGGCTGGTCGGCGCCATCGCCGGCTCCGGCGGCAAGCCAACCACGATTCTCGATCTGAGCGAGGGCGGCCGCGACAAGAAAGTGGGCAAGCGCGATTCGGAGAAGGAAAAGCCCGCGGCCAAGTCCGAGAAAGGGTCTTCCGATAAGAATGCTGACGCCGAAGAATCGAATGATGATGATTCCAAACAGCACGTCGAGAGGGCCGCCGAAGCTGCGACGACGCTCGAAGCGCATCCCGACGAAGAGAAGCCGGGCAGCGTCGAGGTCACCACCCGGCAGCAGCAATCGAGCGATCCCGAAGCGATCGCCAGCGAAGCGCGCAAGGGCTACGATCTTCTGGTCATCGGCGTCGCCAAGACGCGCAATCCCAAGGGCGGATTCAGCAAGGACGTCTCCCGCATCGCCGACGAATTCGATGGCCCGCTCGCCATTGTTGATTCGCACCACGACACCAATCGTCCGAAGAACCGGCTTGGCCGGGTCCTGATTCCGGTCAACGGCACCGAAGTGTCGCGCCGCGCGGTGGAGGTCGGGTTAGCCTTGGCGCGCGCCACCGGCGCGAACGTGACGGTGCTCTATGTCACGCGCGCGAACGCCGGGTACGGAAAGGCCGGGCCGCGCCGGCGGGCCATCCGGCGCAATGAACGGGCGGTCTTTAAGGATATCCGTGCCTTGGCCGAGCGCTATGAGGTCGACTTACGCATGAAGACCCGCGCCAATGTGGCGCCCGACAAGGCTATCTTCGATGAATCCAAGCACGGCTACGAGCTCATTGTGCTTGGCGTCAGCCGGCGGCCCGGTGATACGCTGCATTTCGGCAACACCGCGGCGGCGGTGCTGGACCGCTCAAATGTATCGAATCTCTTCCTCGCCAGTTGATAGAATGAATTGCAAACACGGAACCGTGTCATGTCGATAATTCCCCTTTTGGCGCAATCGGCGTTCGAGCCGGAAACGGTTGAATTCCTGGTCTCGGTCTATGAGGCTGCCTGGCAGAGGATCGAGCAGTCGGGCAGTACGCTCGCCTCGCCCGCCTATCAGCGCGCGGCGCAGGAACTCCTCGCCAAACGCATCATCGAGAACGCGCAACGCGGCGAACGCGACGCGAAAGTTCTCGCCGACGATGCGGTGAGTTTTTTGGAACGATCTTACGCGTGACGGAATGGGCGTGATTGGTTGGCGCCGCTCGGTGCGCCGGCCGTATCAATCGTCGAAGTGCAGGAACCGGCTCTCGAAGCTTGAGTGCTCCCGATAGGCCAATTGCCTGGCGCGCTGCTTCTGCGCGATCCGATGCAGATGGGCTTGCGAGATCAGCGGTTTTTGCTGGGCGTCGAAGGCGACCGGCGGAACGGCCGCCGGCGTTGCAGATGCGGCGGCGATTTGCTTGCTGGATCGGTCGGCTTTGGCAACGGTCTTGACCGCCGAGACCGGCGCCGCAGCGGCTTGGCTCGGTTGTCTTGCCACCATCGCAATGGCTTGAGCCGGCGGCCGCGAGAATTCACCGGGGGCGGAAAAGAAAACCACAAACGACATCACCAGCCCGGCGACGATCCCGGCGAGGCAACCGATGTAGGCGAACATGGCGGCGAGAATGTCCATCGGACAACCGGCATTTCCCTCCCCCGCCACGGCTCTACAATCACCGCCCTCGCTATTCGTTCCTGATGGTGGCTTCTGAAGCTTCGATCTCGGTTAACAACACCTCCAAATGTTGCCGCACCGGCAACACATTCGCGTTCGAAAAATGGCGGGCTTCGATCCGAATCTGTTGCAATCAAATAAAAACCGCCGGGACTTTTTGGTCCCGGCGGTTGCCGTCGTTGCAATCGCGTTGGCGGCTTGCGCCTCAACCCTGCGAGATGAATTTGGTGACGAGATAGGCGCCCAAGCCCTCGACACCGCCTTCGCTGCCGTGACCGCTTTCTTTGACGCCGCCGAACGGCGTCTCCGGCGTCGAGATCGCCACCGAGTTGACGCCGACCATGCCGGACTCCAGCGCGTCGCTGATCGCGGCCGCGGTGGCGTTCGAGGTGGTGAAGGCGTAGGCCGCCAGACCGAATTCCAGCGAGTTGGCGCGCTCGACCACCTCGTCGAAAGTCTTGAACGTGACGACCGGCGCGACCGGGCCGAACGGCTCCTGCGTCATGATCTTGGCATCGTCGGGCACCTCGGTGATGACCGTCGGCTCATAGAAATAGCCCTGGTTGCCGCGCCGCTTGCCGCCGGTCTCGATCTTGCCGCCGCGGTGCTTGGCGTCGTTGACGAAGCTTTCCATGGCGTCGATGCGGCGTGAATTCGCCATCGGCCCCATGGTGATGCCCTTTTCCATGCCGTCGCCGAGCTTGATGCCGTCGGCGTGTTCGGTGAAGCGCTTGAGGAAGCGCGGATAAATGTCTTCTTGAACGTAGAAGCGCGTCGGCGAGATGCAGACCTGCCCGGCGTTACGATACTTGAACGCGGCAATGGTGTCGGCCGCCTTTTCCGGATCGGCATCGGCGAACACCACGACCGGCGAATGGCCGCCAAGCTCCATGGTGGTGCGCTTCATGCCCTTGGCGGCGAGCGCGGCGAGATGTTTGCCCACCGGAATCGAGCCGGTGAAGGAAACTTTGCGGACGGCATCCTTGCCGAGCAGATATTCGGACACCTCCGCCGGCACGCCGAACACGAGGTTCAGGACGCCGGCCGGCACGCCGGCATCGGCGAAGCAGCGCACCAACTCGATGCAGGCGGCCGGCGTTTCCTCGGACGCCTTGAGGATGAGCGAGCAGCCGGCGGCGAGCGCTCCGCCGATTTTCCGCGCCGGGGTAAGCACCGGAAAATTCCATGGCGTGAACGCGGCGACGACGCCGATCGGTTCCTGCACCACAAGCTGGCGGACGCCTTTGCCGCGGCCCGGCACGATGCGGCCGTAAGAGCGGCGGCCTTCTTCGGCGTACCAGTCGATGATGTCGGCCGAGCCGATCACTTCGGCGCGGGCCTCCGGATAAGTCTTGCCTTGCTCGAGCACCATGATCTTGGCCATGGCGTCGTGGCGCTCGCGCATCAGGTCGGCGGCCTTGTGCATGATCTTGCAGCGGTCATAGGCCGAGGTGGCGCGCCACACCGCGAAGCCCTTCTTGGCCGCCTCCAGCGCGTGGTCAAGGTCGGCTTTGCTGGCGTGCGGCAGATGGCCGAGCGGCTTTTCCGTCGCCGGATTGAGCACATCCTCGCCCTTGCGGCCGTCGCCGCCGAGCCACTTGCCGTCGATAAAAAGTTCGAGATTGCCGTACATGACGTCCTCACTTGGCTTTGTTTGGGTTGTTCTTGGGTAATGGATTAGCAGGTTTTGCCGTCCCGTTCATCCCCGCCCCTGAAGGCACGAGCGGCCCGCGCGAATGTGATATTGCAACCTCGCCGAAGCTCATTATCTGCCGGAAAACCACTTTAGATTAGGACCATCGACACTATGATTGGATACCTTCGGGAAATAGCCCACCGCTGCACCAATTTGGCGCGCCGTTGCACTGACCGTTCAATATCCCATGAACTTGAGGGCATGAGCGTCGAGCTCATGGAAAGAGCGCACGAGTTGGAAACCGCGGAACGTAACTAGATTGCGGCAGAGGCCGCCCCGCTTGGCGGCCTCTTCGTTTCAACTCATCACGCGATTTTGGAGAGCGGAGATACGGGACGTTCGAGCGCCGACAAAGCGCAGCCAACTCGACGCTCGCATGCACAGCGCGATCGGAAGCACGGGGTCGTTATAGGACTGCGGGCCGTCTTCAACGCCGATCGGGATCAGCAAGAACTCGCGGGTCGGCTGGGTCGCGTTGAAATGGTCAGGAATTGCCGGCCCGGTATTGAGCAACAAGTATCAAGCAATCGCTTCAAGCTTGCGGGCTTGACTCGGCTCATATAGTTGAATATTCAACTATTGAAATTATAATGATCGGTGAATGTGACCATGCGCCCAACCGACAGTGGTCCGTCCCGCGCCGGCCGATCCGTCGTGGTTGAGCTTGGCCCAGGCATTCCGCCGGTGCGTCGGGTTGCGACCGCTTTAGCGCGGCGGTTCTACCAGATATGCGTGACGCTGAGCGCCGACTCGGTCGCTGCAGCCGACCTGACGCCGCTGCAGTTCGCTGTTGTGGCCTGTCTCAACAAGAGAAACGGTGAGCCGGGAATAGATCAAAACGGCCTCGCCGCGCGTCTCGGCGTTGAACGATCCCATGTCAGCCTGCTGGTCGAGGAGCTTGGCAAACGGGGACTTGTCGAGCGGCGCGTGAACGGCGCCGACCGGCGCGCCCGGATTTTGCGGCTCACGGCAAAGGGCGAAGGGGTGTTTGACCGGCTTCGCAGCAAGAATACGGCCGCCAACGAGCGCGTTCTCGATCCGCTGACGGCGCAGGAGCGCGAGCTTTTGTTCGACATGCTTATCCGCGTGATTAGGCAGAACACAGCTTATGCTCGCCCCGGAGCCGGCCGGCGCAAACGGCGCCTCAAGCAATCAAGATCCGGCACAGATCGATCGTCATCTATCGGGCCTCCAAGCGCGGCGCTTGGCAGAGAGGAGTAACGCATGTTCACCAGGCGATGTGTTCTCTCCGCATCCGTTCTCGCCTTTGGCCTCGATCGAGCCGGTTTCGCGCAGGAGCAATCCTATCCCGACAGAGTGATCAAGCTTATTGTACCTTTTCCAGCAGGCGGACCGACCGACATTATGGGTCGCCTCGCCGGCCAACTGATCTCGTCGGCCCTCGGTCAGACTGTCGTGGTCGAAAATCGGCCGGGCGCCGGCGGCACCATCGGGTCGCAGGACGTCGCGCATGCAAACGCCGATGGCTACACATTGTTGTTGGGCGGCACCAATACCAACGCGATCAACGCGGCGATTTACAGGAATCTCAATTATGATCCGATCAAGGATTTTACGCCGATCGCTTCCATCGCGGTCGATTCATCGGCGCTCGTGATTTCGCCGTCGATTCCGGCAAAGACAATTCAAGAATTCATCGTCTATCTGAAAGCCAACCAGAGCAAATTGACTTGTGGCGCAGTTCTTGGCATCGCGCCCCACGTCATGGTCGAATACTTCAAGGTCGTTACCGGCACCGACATGGTGTTTGTACCCTATAAAGGCGGACCTGCGCTTCTGCCTGATTTGCTGACCGGCCGGATTCAAATGACGTTCGGCGCCAAGTCCTTTTTCCTTCCCTATATGCAGTCCGGCAAGCTGCATCCGCTTGCGGTGACCAGCGACGCGCGCTGGACGGAGCTTCCGGACGTGCCGACGATGCGCGAGTGCGGCTTTGCGAATTTCCCGGCCTATCAATGGCTCCTGGTGCTCGCGCCCGCCGGAACGCCGGCCACGGTGATCGACAAGCTCAATGCGGCAATCAACGACGGCTTGAAGTCGCCCGCCATCCTTACGCAGTTGGCCAAATTTGGAACCGAGCCAAGGATCCGGTCGCCGCAAGAATTGGTAAAGCTTATGGCCGAAGAGGCCCAACAATGGGCCGAGATGGTTTCATCCGCTCAGATCAGGCTCGACTGACTGCCGGGACATCGGCCAATCGTTGCTTGGCGATTTTGATTCATGAGTGGGTGCCCTAGTCGACCCGCGTCGGATCGATAACAAAATTTGTGAAGCCGCCGTTGCGGTCGTCCATGCCGGCGAGCACCTCGTTGACTTTGGACAGCGGCGACACGCGATGTTCGAGCGCCGCCAAATCCAGCGTCCCGGCGCCGGCCATCGCCGCCATCTCTTCGCCTTCGCCGGTGGTGAACCACACCGAGCCTTGCAGGCCGATGCGGTTGGTCATCAGCCAGAACGCATTGATCGGCAGCGTCTCCATCACGGCGCCGACATTGACCGCACGGCCGCCGCGGCGGAGGCAGTAGAGCGCACGCATCATGGCGCTTGCCGGCGCGCCGGGCGGCAAGCAATCGATGATGCCGTCGACGCCATGGCCTTCGGTCGCCGCCTTGGCCCAGGCAACCAGCGGATCAGGTTGGGACGCGGCGTCCGCAATGGCGAGCACATCGATACGGCCCGGCGCCAACGCCCTGACCTTATCGAGCAGCGCCTGATTGCGGCCCGTACCAAAAATTTTGGTGGCGCCCATCGCCAGTGCCAATTGCGCGGCGTTCAGCCCGAGCTGGCCGCTGATGCCGTTGATGAGCAAAGTCTGTCCGGGACCGACACCGATCTTTTTCATCGCCGCATAGGCGGTGCCGAGATAGCCAAGCCGCGCCGCCGCCTGAAAGCTCATGGTCTCCGGCAGCTTGACCAGCGCAGTCGCGGGCGCGGTGATGAACTGCGCGAGCCCGCCATAAGGATAGGCGCGCATGAGGTCCTGCGAGCGGCCGAAATAACCCTGCAGCGTCCAGCTCGGGCAATCCAGCGTCTGGCCGCTGCGGCACATCCGGCACGAACCGCAAGACCGCGCCGGATTGACATAGACCCGATCGCCCGGCTGCACCGCCCACACCTGCTCGCCGACCTTGGCCACCACGCCCGCCGGATCGAGGCCGAAAATCGCGGGCAGCGGCGGCATCATCTTGTTGTCGGGGGTCAGCTTGCCGAAGAAATTGCTGACGACGCGCGCCAGATTGGGGACGACGCCGCAGGCTTTGACTTCGACCAGCACGTCGGTCGGGCGTGGCTCCGGCACGTTGATGCGGTCGAGCGTCATCGGCTTGCCGTAGGCGTGCAGCCGCGCGGCGATCATCGTCGTCATTCGTGCTCCTGCCCTTGCGGATGCACCCGACTTCATCCGCCGGAGCCGAATTGCAGCAAAATTGTCGACGCAGCGCGAGTCTTAAAACGCACTATTGCAAGGCTTCACCGTGCTGAGTGACGTCGAGGCCTTCGATTTCGCTCTGCTTGTCGACGCGCAACGGTACGTATGCCGAGACCGCTTTGAGCAGCACGGCAGTCGCTATCCCCGACCATGCGAAAGTGACGGCGATGCCATAGAGCTGGATCAGCACCTGCTTGCCATTGCCGGCCAACAGACCCGCGGCACCGCCGAGCGCCGGCGTCGCGAACACGCCGACCAGCAAAGTGCCGGTCGCGCCGCCGATGCCATGAACGCCGAACACGTCGAGCGAATTGTCGTAGCCGCAGCGAAGCTTGAGCCAGGTGCAGCTCCAGAAGCAGATCAGGCCGGCGAGCAAGCCGATAACGACGGCCTGCCAGGGCAGCACGAATCCCGATGCCGGCGTGATGGTGCCGAGCCCCGCCACCGCGCCGGAAATCATGCCCAACACCGACGGCTTGCCGCGTTGCCACCATTCGAGCGCCATCCAGGTGATTGCGCCGATACAAGCGGCGAGATGGGTGGCGACAATGGCAAACACGGCGCGTGAATCCGCGGCGAGCGCGGAGCCGCCGTTGAAGCCAAACCAGCCCACCCACAGCATTCCGGTGCCGATCACCGCCAGCGACAAATCGTAGGGCGCAAAATTCTCGCTGCCGTAACCGTGCCGTTTGCCGACCAGGTAGGCGGCGACCAGACCGGCGACACCGGCGTTGAGATGCACCACGGTGCCGCCGGCAAAATCGAGCACGCCGGCTCTCGCAAGGAATCCGCCGCCCCAGACCCAATGCGCGATCGGGACATAAACGACGATGAGCCAGAGCGCCGCGAACCACATGAAGGCCGAAAACCGCATGCGGTCGGCGACCGAACCGGCAACCAGCGCCACGGTGATCACCGCGAAGGTCATCTGGTAGATCATGAACAGCGCTTCGGGGATGGTCTTGGCGAACGGGCTGATCGAGTCTGGCGTCATGCCGCCTAGCAAGAGGCGATCGAGCGTCCCGATCGCGGCGCCATCGCCCGCGAATGTAAGCGAATAACCGACGGCCGCCCACAGCACCGAGCACAGCGCGACCACGGCGAACGTCTGCGCCATGGTGGCGAGCACGTTCTTCTTGCGCACCATGCCGGCGTAAAACAGTGCCAGGCCGGGGAGCGACATCATCAGAACGAGCGACGTGGCGACGATCATCCACGCGGTATCGGCAGGATCGATTTTGGCGTCGGTTTGCGCCAGCGCCGGCGCGGCGGTCAGCACCGTGAACGCGCCGATTACGCTCAAACCGCGAGCGAACGTAGCCCCCCTCATTTTTGTTTTCCCCCCGGAATGGAAATCAGGTCATTAGAGCGCGTCGGCGTCGGTCTCGCCGGTGCGGATGCGTAACGCCCGATCGATCGGGGCGACGAAGATCTTGCCGTCGCCGATCTGCCCGGTTTTCGCAGCCGCGCTGATGGCCTCGACGACCCGCTCGGCTTCATCGGCGGTGACGGCGACCTCGATGCGGACTTTCGGCAGGAAATTCACGGCGTATTCGGCGCCGCGATAGATCTCGGTATGGCCCTTCTGCCGGCCGTAACCCTTGACCTCCGAGACGGTCATGCCGTGGACGCCGATGCCCAGCAGCGCATCGCGCACCTCTTCGAGCTTGAACGGCTTTATGATCGCGATGACTAATTTCATGGCGCTATCCAGATTTGGCGGCGACTCGCGTGCCTACCATATCGGCAGCGGTGCCGACAATTAAGTCACGCCATTGCCGCTCTTTTGGGCGGTTAGGCGCTGCCGGTGCCGCGGCGCAGTCGCAGCAGGCCTTCCTGGGCCACCGAGGCGACCAGGGTGCCGCCGGCGGTAAAGATCAGGCCGCGTGAGAAACCGCGCGAACCGGCGAGGCTGGGACTGTCCTGGGCGTAGAGCAGCCACTCGTCGGCGCGGAATGGCCGGTGGAACCACAGCGCATGATCGAGGCTCGCCGCCATGATGTCCTCGCTGAACACCGAGCGCTGGTGCGGAATCAGCGCCGCGTCCAGCAGCATCATGTCGGAGGCATAAGCGAGCACGCACTGATGGATCGCCGGCTCGTCGGGCAGCCGGCCGGTGGCGCGCATCCAGACTTGAAAGCGGCCGCCTTCCAATGTCTCGCCGAGATAGCGGCCGTATTCGACCGGCCGCAGTTCGATCGGCCGCTCGCGTTCGTAATAGCGCCGCACCGGCTCGGGCATGTTCGGCCACACGTTTTTTTTCAGTTCGGCCTCATCCGGCAATTCCTCGGGCTTTGGCACGTCGGGCATGGCGAACTGATGCGACAGCCCTTCCTCGTGCACGTGGAACGACACCGACATCGAGAAGATGGCGTGACCGTGCTGGATCGCCTTGACGTTGCGGGTGGTGAAGCTTTTGCCGTCGCGGATGCGGTCGACGTCGTAGATGATCGGCACTTTGGGATCGCCGCCGAGCAGGAAATAGGCGTGCAGCGAATGCGGCGGCCGCGCCGTCACCTCGTCGACGGTGCGGCAGGCGGCGACCAGGGCCTGGCCGATGACCTGGCCGCCGAACACCCGCTGCCAGCGCGATTGCGGCGAACGGCCGCGAAACAGATTCACTTCGAGCGGCTCGAGATTGAGAATATCAACAAGTTCCTGGACGGCGGAGGCCATGCTGTCTTCCCTCGCGCCGGGACGGTTCCGGCCACACACTTCCTTGCATATCGGTTCGGCGGATGGGTCAAGCCCCGCCCCGACCCGGCGTGCTAGGATAGGGCATGACAAGGACCAATATCGACGTACTGATTGCCGGCGGCGGCTTTGCCGGGCTGACGCTGGCTATCGCTTTGCGGCAGGGTCTCGGACCGTCGTTCTCGGTGGCCGTGGCCGATCCGGGGTTCGGATCGAACCAGCTCGGTAAGAAATCTGTCGAAGACGAGCGCGCTTCGGCGATCGTAGCGGCGGCACGGCGCCTGTTCGAGACCATCGGGGTGTGGGAGGCCGTCGCGGCCGACGCCCAGCCGATCCTCGACATGGTCGTCACCGACAGCAAGCTTGGCGACGCGGTACGGCCGACCTTCCTCACTTTCGCCGGCGACGTCGAACCGGGCGAGCCGTTCGCCCACATGATCGAAAACCGGCTGCTGGTTGATGCCTTGGCGGCGAAAGCGCGGGAGGTTGGTGTCGCGCTACAGCCCTCCGCCGTCGCCACGTTCGCGCGCGACGACGATCGCGTGACTGCCGCACTCGTCGACGGCAGCGAATTGAGGGCCCGGCTCCTCGTCGCCGCCGACGGCGCGCGCTCGACCATTCGCATTGCCGCTGGAATTGTCACCCACGGCTGGACATATGGCCAGTCCGCCATCGTCATCAATGTCGCGCACGAGCGCAATCACGAAGGCCGCGCCGAGGAGCACTTCCTGCCCGCCGGCCCGTTTGCGATTTTGCCGCTCAAGGGCCGCCGCTCCTCGATTGTGTGGACCGAGACGACGGCGGAAGCCGCGCGCATCATGGCGCTGTCCGACGATGCATTCCATGCCGAGCTGGAGCAACGCTTCAAGCTGCATCTCGGCGAGATTAAAGTCACCGGCGCGCGGCGCGTGCATCCGCTCGGCTTCTTCGTCGCCCGCGCGTTTGTCGCCGGCCGCATCGCGCTGGTCGGCGACGCCGCCCATGTCATCCACCCGATCGCTGGGCAAGGCCTCAATATGGGATTGAAGGATGTCGCCGCGCTCGCCGAGGTAACCGTCGACGCGGCCCGCCTCGGGCTCGATCCGGGCGCCGCCGACGTGCTGGAGCGGTACCAGCGCTGGCGGCGTTTCGATACCATGGCGATGGGGCTCGCCACCGATGGGCTGAATCGGCTGTTCTCCAACCGCTCCGATGTGCTGCGCGCGGCGCGCGACGTCGGCCTCGGCCTGGTCGACCGGCTGCCAGGCTTGAAGCGCTTGTTCATTCGCGAGGCGGCGGGGCTCGTCGGCGAAGTGCCCAAACTGCTGCGCGGTGAAAGTCTTTAGCCGCCATGCCGTTCAATCACATCGCAGTCATTGGCGGCGGCGCTTGGGGTACGGCCCTGGCGCTGACCTGCGCGCGGGCCGGCCGCAAGGTCACGCTGTGGGAACAGGAACCCACCAACGCGGACACGCTGAAGTCCAAGCGCGAAAGCCGTTTCCTGCCCGGCGTACGGCTCGATGACAGCATCGCCATCGCGGGCGACGTCGGCGAAACCGCCCGCGCGGACGCGCTTCTCCTTGTCGTTCCCGCCCAAGCGGTGCGCGCAGTGGCCAAGACGCTCGCTCCGCTCATCGCCGCCGGCACGCCATTGATCGTCTGCGCCAAAGGCATCGAGCGCGGCAGCAAGAAATTCATGAGCGAAGTGATCGCCGAAAGCGCCCGCGGGGCGACGCCGGCAATCCTGTCCGGACCGAGCTTTGCCGCCGACGTCGCCCGCGGCCTGCCGACCGCGGTGACGCTTGCGGCGGCCGACGCCAAGCTCGCCGCCGAATTGGCCCGAGCAGTCGGTTCGGCGACGTTCCGGCCTTACCATTCCACCGACGTGCGCGGCGTCGAGATCGGCGGCGCCGCCAAAAACGTGCTCGCCATCGCCGCCGGCGTCGTCGCCGGGCGCGGGCTCGGCGCCAGCGCTCTTGCGGCGCTCACCACACGCGGCTTTGCCGAGCTGGTCCGCTTCGGCAAGGCCTATGGCGCGAAACCGGAAACCATGACGGGCCTGTCCGGGCTCGGCGATCTTCTTCTCACTTGCTCAAGCCCGCAGTCGCGCAATTTTACTTTCGGCGTCAATCTCGGCCGCGGCCACGATCCGGCAACGATTCAAAAGACGACGGGCCTTGCGGAAGGCGCCTTCACGGCTTCGGTGCTTCTCGATATGGCGCGCGAGCGTTCCGTTGACATGCCAATTTCGACCGCCGTCGTTGCGTTGCTGGAAGGCAAAATGAACGTCGACGCGGCCATCGAATCGCTTTTGACGCGGCCATTGAAGGCGGAGGGATGATCATGGCGCATTGGCTATTGAAAACCGAGCCCGAGGAATTTTCCTGGGACGATCAAGTCAAGCGCGGCAAAAAAGGCGAGGCCTGGAGCGGCGTGCGCAATTTCACCGCGCGGCGACACCTGCAGGAGATGAAGAAGGGCGACAGGTTCTTCTTCTATCATACCGGCGATGAGAAGCAGGTGGTCGGCATCGGCGAGATCATCCGCGACGCCTTTCTCGATCCGACCGCGAAAAAAGGAGAGCCCTGGGTCGCCGTGCAAACCGCGGCGGTCGAGCCGCTACCGAAGCCGGTCACGCTCGCGGCGGTCAAGGCGGAGCCGAAACTCAAAGACATGGCGCTGGTGAAATATTCCCGGCTTTCCGTGCAGCCGGTGACTGACACCGAGTGGAAGCTCGTCTGCAAGATGGGCGGGGTAAAGGGATAATCCTTCTCCGCGCCTTGTCATCAGTTAGCCCGTCCGCTGAGTTCCTGCTGCACGTCCTGTGCAATCAGCCGACCAAGCTGCTGTCCCATCGCCATGCTCTGCTGCGCGATCACGGCCTGCCGCGCGATAGGCTTTTGGCCGGTCGGCGTTCGGTAGAATGCGGCGATGTCGTGGAGCTCGTCGACGGTGAAATTGTTGGCGTAGATGACGGCGATGGCGTCGGTCAATTCGTTCAGCCGGTCCTGCGCCTTCTGGGTGAAAAGCGGCATCATCGAATCGTATTGCCGTTCCACCTCCGGACGGTTCTGCACGATCGCGGCTTTGAGATTCTGCAGGATCGTCGGCAGGATCTTCTTGAGATTATCGGTCGCATGGCCCGCCTGCACCAGTTCCCGCGCCGCGGCCAGGCTTTCCGCCGACGGCTGAGTCTGGCTTTGAGCCGGCGCAGGAGCGCTTGCAAGCAGCATGGCGGCAAATACGGCGAAACCGGAAAGGGCGGCGATCAGGCGGCGCATGTCAAATCTCCGAGCGGACTGCCCATAATAGCAAATTACCTCGCGGTTACGGACGGCGCCGCGACAAACGGGTAACCGGCCTGCACTTGTGGCCTTCGCCGGGCCCGCTGCATAATGCGGCTTAGGAAACGTCCGTGATCAGGCCGCGGCGGCGCGGTCCCGTCGAGCCGGTAGGTTTTGGCAGAGCTTGCAAAGCCGCTTACCAGTCTCGGGCCGCCAGCGCCGGCCCATGCGGGCCACGGGTCGAAATGGGTCGAACAAGCGGATGCGCGTGGAGGATAAGAAGATGTCGGACAAGATTTACGAAGTTCGCGCCGAGTGGAAAAAGCGCGCCTACATCGACGACGCCAAATACAAGGAGATGTACCGGCGCTCGCTCGCCGATCCCAACGCATTTTGGGGCGAACAGGCCCAACGCATTCACTGGACCAAGCCTTTCAGCAAGGTCAAGAACACGTCGTTCCAAAAGCCGAACGTTTCCATCAAATGGTTCGAGGACGGCTCGACTAGCGTCGCCTACAATTGCATCGACCGCCATCTGCATACACGCGGCCACCAGACCGCGATCATCTGGGAAGGCGACGACCCGAAAGACTCCAAGCACATCACCTATAAGGAGCTGCACGACGAGGTCTGCCGCTTCGCCAACATCCTGCGCAACCGTAACGTCAAGAAGGGCGACCGCGTAACCATCTACATGCCGATGATTCCGGAGGCGGCCTACGCCATGCTCGCTTGCGCGCGCATCGGCGCCGTCCATTCCGTGGTGTTCGGCGGCTTCTCGCCGGATTCGCTGGCCGGCCGCATCGAGGACTGCAAATCGAACATCGTCATCACCGCCGACGAAGGCATCCGCGCCGGCCGCAAGATTCCGCTCAAGGCCAATACCGACGCGGCGATCGCCAAAGTCGGCGGCGTCGATTTCGTCATCGTGGTCAAACGCACCGGCGGTCCGGTCGACATGGATCCGGTGCGCGACGTTTGGTACCACGAGGCCAAGGACGTGGTCACCGCGGAGTGCCCCTGCGCCGACATGAACGCGGAGGATCCGCTGTTCATCCTCTACACCTCGGGCTCGACGGGCAAGCCGAAGGGCGCGCTGCACACCACCGCCGGCTATCTCATTTACACGGCGATGACGCACCAAGACGTCTTCGACTACCACGACGGCGACATTTATTGGTGCACCGCCGACGTCGGCTGGGTCACCGGCCACAGCTACATCGTCTATGGACCGCTCGCCAACGGCGCCACCACGCTGATGTTCGAAGGCGTGCCGAATTATCCGTCGATGTCGCGGTTCTGGGAAGTCATCGACAAGCACAAGGTCAACATCTTCTACACCGCGCCGACCGCGATTCGCGCGCTGATGCAGGCCGGCGATGCGCCGGTGAAGAAAACCTCGCGCGCCTCGCTGCGGCTCCTTGGCAGCGTCGGCGAGCCGATCAATCCCGAAGCCTGGGAATGGTACTATCGCGTGGTCGGCGACAACCGCTGCCCGATCGTCGACACCTGGTGGCAGACCGAAACCGGCGGCATCATGATCACGCCACTGCCGGGCGCCACGGCGCTCAAGCCCGGCTCGGCGACGCGGCCGTTCTTCGGCATCGTGCCGCAGATCGTCGACGCCGAAGGCAAGGTGCAGGACGGCGCCACCAGCGGCAATCTGTGCATCGCCGATTCCTGGCCGGGCCAGATGCGCACCGTCTATGGCGACCACCAGCGCTTCATCGACACTTACTTCAGCGCCTATCCCGGCAAATACTTCACCGGCGACGGCTGCCGCCGCGACGCCGACGGCTATTATTGGATCACCGGCCGCGTCGACGACGTCATCAACGTCGCCGGCCACCGGCTCGGCACTGCCGAAGTAGAGTCGGCGCTGGTCGCGCACCCGAAAGTGTCGGAAGCCGCCGTCGTCGGCTATCCGCACACCATCAAGGGCCAGGGCATCTACGCCTATGTCACGCTGATGGCTGGCGAACACCCGACCGAGGAACTGCGCAAGGAATTGGCCGGCTGGGTGCGCAAGGAAATCTCGCCGATCGCCTCGCCCGACCTGATCCAGTTCGCGCCGAGCCTGCCGAAAACGCGCTCCGGCAAGATCATGCGCCGAATCTTACGCAAGATCGCCGAGGACGAGTTCGGCAATCTCGGCGACACCTCGACGCTCGCCGACCCGGCCGTGGTCGACGATCTCGTCACCAACCGGCAAAACAAGAGCAAAGAGAGCGCGTAAAGTTCCCTCTCCCCTTGCGGGAGAGGCCGCTGCGGCGCGTCGCGCCCCAGCGGGTGAGGGGATTCGGGCGACGGCGCAGGCCCTCACCGCCCGCGCTCCGCGCGGTCGACCTCTCCCGCAAGGGGCGAGGTGACGCTGATGCACTGACACCACACTCCCGGAAAAATTAGCGAAAACCTTACCCTATTGCCGCCCCGCTGCTGAGGGCGGACGGCATTTCGGGTAGGATAGGCTCCTCGGTTCGGTAGGGTGGCTTCTGCAGTCAGGGAATCTGAAAATGCGTGGGAAAATTCTGTTTTCGGCCGCTCTGGCGGCCGTCGTCGGTCTGTTCGCCTTCGCGCCGAATGCGGCCCTGGCCCACGGCGACTTGGTTTCGGTGCGGGACGGTTATCTGCCCGGCACCATCGTGATCCGCACCAATGAGCGCGCGCTCTATTACTTCGTCGGCTCCGGCCAGGCGCTTCGCTACCCGGTCGGCGTCGGCCGCATCGGCATGCAATGGAGCGGCACCGCGTTCATCGATGGCAAATACATCAGGCCGGCTTGGGAAGCGCCGGAGTCGATCCGCAAGGACTATTCCCGGCTGCCGGCGATCATTCCCGGCGGCTCGCCGCAAAATCCGATGGGCGTCGCCGCGATGACGCTATCGGGTGGTGGTCAATACGCCATCCACGGAACCAACAACGAGGGCTCGATCGGCAAGTTCGTGTCGCATGGCTGCATCCGCATGCACAACGTCGACATCACCGATCTGTACAACCGCGTCAGCGTCGGCACGCGCGTGGTCGTGACCAGATAACCGGCTATCCGCACCACGAGCCGCGCTTGCCGCCGTCGTAAGGGCGCGCAAAGCCGCCGTTGAGCAGGGCCGCCGACACGTCGGCGGTGGCGCGCGTCGCAATGGTGGCGTCGATGCGGCCGCCATATTTATCGACGCCGACGCGCGAGACCGTCACGCCGCCTGCGCTCAAGATTTTTTCCAGCGCCACGCGCGCGGCCTGCGCCTGCTCGAACTCGCTGGCGCAGCGCGCGTGCAGTTCCGCCGCATCGACGCCGCGCAGCCGCACCTTGGTGTCGACGTCGAGCCCCGGCCACACCCGCACCCGCGCCTCAAACGTGTCGCCGTCGATGATGCGGATGACCTCGGCCGGATAGACAATGGACGGATCGAGCCGGTGCGCGAGCGGGATGTCGGCGGGTGTTTGTTCAGCGCTTGCGGCAGCGAATGCGGGCGCAACCGCCACCGCGTTAGAGGCCGACACCGACGGCCGCACCACCGCACCTGCGGCAACGCCGAGCGCAAACAGTGCCGCCGCCACAGTCCAAGGATTGGCGGCCCGCGGATTTGTCAGAGCTGCAAGCGGAAAGGTGCGTCGCATCGCGGACCGTCGCGCTGGACAGAATCGCCTTATTCACCAAGGATTATATTCGCATTTATATACTTGACTTAGCGAATTGAGCGCGGTAGGCTTTTCTCCAATGGAGATGGCCGTGTCTGACGTTCTCGCCCCCCAGTTCACGAACGAAGAAGTCGCAATTTCTCATTTGGAAGCCTCCCGATGGCCGGATGAGGTATCTTGTCCTATTTGCGGTTCCACCGCCGTTTGCCGCATGGCCGGAAAGACCCAAGCGGGCTACTTCCAATGCAACGATTGCCGCGAGAAATTTACCTACCGCACCGGCACGGTGATGGAGCGCTCGCATATTCCCGTCCATAAATGGCTGCTGGCGATCCACCTGCTATCCGCTTCCAAAAAGGGTATGTCGGCACACCAGCTGCACCGCATGCTCGGTATTACTTACAAGTCGGCTTGGTTTCTGGCGCACCGCATTCGCGAAGCGATGGCCGATAAAGCCCCTACGCCGCTCGGTGGTGAGGGCAAATCCGTACAGGCCGATGAGACCTACTACGGCAATACGTCAAAGCGTGCGAAGGGCTACCGCAAAGGCCATCGCCATAAAGAGCAGGTTGTGGCACTGGTCGAACCTAAAGGTCGCGTCCGCGCGGTCCACGTCAAAACCGCCACTACGGAAACGGTGCGGGAAATCCTTGTTACCAACGTGCACCGATCCTCAGAACTGCACACCGACGAAAGCCGCCTGTACACCGAAGTCGGCAGAGAATTTGCCGCCCATAAGACGGTCGAACACGGCGGCGGCGGGAAGGGGACTGGCATTTACGTGGGCAAGGACGGCGCGACCACGAATGCGGCCGAGAATTTCTTTGGTATTTTCAAACGCGGCACGGTTGGGACGTATCATAAATGCGAGGCTCAACATCTCGCCCGCTATGTCGCGGAATTTGAGTTTCGATTCAATCACCGCACCGGCTTAGGCATGAATGATAAGATGCGCGCTGAGGTCCTATTGAAAGGGGTCGAGGGAAAGCGCCTCACCTACCGGATACCTCGTCAAAATCAGGAACAAAAAACAGGCGGTTAAGCGGTTTTTGGCTTGGCGGATGCGCCGCGGCGCGCGGGACTCTTAGTCCTTTTTGCTTTAGGCTTTCCAAGCTTCATTTCCGAATGAAGCTTGGGAGGCGCATTCAATAGATTGCTCAGAACGCGCTTAAATTCAGGGTCTTTCGTCGGGTTCTGTGCCATGCGTCCCGCTTATGAACTCCCATTAAATCAAAAGCAGTTTGCCCAACTCGGCGAACTGACCGCGATCATTGGCCAGATCGACGATTTTATGGTGCAGACCGTCGCTCACCTTCTCAAGGTAGATCGCGCCGCAGCGAATCTCATTATGGGCTCATCGAAGGTTGCCGACAATTCGTCGATATGGGCGACAACAATTAGAAATCGAACTAAGGACGAGGACATACTTTGGCTATTAGAACTAGCCGAGAAGGACTTTCCTGATCTTTCCCGCGACCGGAACGATTTTATCCATGCAGTTTTCACTCATCGGATTCAGTCCGTGGGCGGGGCTGCCGTCATTGGTTTGAATGAAGGCCAATCCACCGTCATCAATACCGCCACGGGGCCGATGATCGCGACCGGAATATCCCCGACTGCTCGGCGCGTGCGGGATGTCAAAGAGCGGGAAATGAATGATTTGACGGCCATTATCGAACGGGCCGGTCGCCTGTCTTGCCTAATTGCTCATCTGGATCATCTTCTAGCGGGAAATCCGGCGACAACCTCACCATGGCTCGGTAAACTCGGGCCATCACTTCCGCCTCGTTCTGGAACAGCCGCAACTCGCAAGGCCATAGCTCGGCGAGGCCGGCGCGGACCATCGCATCAGTAATTTCGCCATCGAAACTATAATCGCCCTTCATAGGTCCAACCCCTTTAGGTTGGCATTCCTATACTTTCCTCCGCAAATCATCGGCCTGTCACGCTTTCCCGCGTTTAGTGGCCGAAAAGTATATAAATGCGATTATATTCATAGCGATTAGGAAAAATGTCAAGATAGGCACCAATCCCCATCTGACCCGGAAACCCAGCCGCCGATCAGAAATCCGCGATTAAGCCTTTGATTTCCCAGTCGCCATAGCGGGTCGGGTCGAGGCCGCCGCGTCCGGAAATCTCCTGATGCGCAGCGGCCGGTTGGCCTGTTCGTCCGGCGCGGCGGGCCGCGGCCTCGGCAAGCGCGCGTTCGGCTGCGGGCGTCAGCGGCCCCCTGTCTTCGGTCGGTTTCGACGGTGCGGGATCGGTTGGCATCCCCCCTGACTTGGCGTAGCCCTGCCGCTCTTGCAAGGAGAAATTTTTCTTGGCCAAACGCGAGCGAAAGCGACGGCCAGCCGCCGGTCGTGACGAGGACGTGCCCGGCCTGGCCGCGCGCCGCGTCGCCGCCGATATGCTTGACGGCGTGCTGCGCCGCCGCCGGGCGCTCGACGAACTCATCGAACTCGACGGCGGAGCTCGCCGCGCTGGAAGAACGCGACCGCGCGCTCGTGCGCGCGCTGGTCGGCACGGTGCTGCGCCGGCTCGGAAGCTTGCGCCATCTGCTGTGGCCGCTCCTCGAACGCGGCCTGCCGCCGCAGGCGCCCCGCGTCGAGACCGCGCTCCTTCTCGGCGCCGCGCAGATTCTGTTTCTCGACGTGCCCGACCACGCCGCGGTCGATCTCTCGGTGCGGCTCACGCAGGCCGACCGCTATGCCGCGCGCTATGCCGGCCTCGTCAATGCGGTGCTGCGGCGCGTCACCCGCGACGGCAAAGCCGCGCTCGCGACGCTCGACATGCCGACGCTCGATACGCCCGACTGGTTATTGGCGCGCTGGATCGCGAGTTACGGCGGCGAAACCGCGCACGCCATCGCCGCGGCGAATGGGCAAGAGCCGGCACTCGATCTCACGGTGACGAGCGATCCGGAGTTCTGGGCATCCAAGCTCGACGGCCGCGTCCTTCCAACCGGGTCTGTGCGTACAATCGCGCACGGCGCGGTGACGGCGCTGCCCGGCTTTGCCGAAGGCGCGTGGTGGGTGCAGGACGCCGCGGCGGCGCTGCCGGCGCATTTGCTCGGCGACGTTGCGGGCCGGCGCATTGCCGATCTCTGCGCCGCACCTGGCGGCAAGACGGCGCAGCTCGCCGCTGCCGGCGCCCACGTCACTGCCGTCGATCGCGCGCCAGCGCGCATGAAGCGGCTCGGCGAAAATCTGGCGCGGCTGTCGCTTGCCGCCGAGCTCGTCTGCGCCGATGCCGCCGCATGGGCGCCGGAGCAACGCTTCGACGCCGTGCTGCTCGACGCGCCGTGTTCCTCGACCGGCACCATCCGCCGCCATCCCGATGTGCCGTGGCTCAAAAGCGAAGCCGACATTACCAAGCTCGCCGGCCTGCAGCGCCGCCTGATCGACCGCGCCGTGGCGCTACTCAAGCCCGGCGGCACATTGGTGTATTGCACCTGCTCGCTGGAACCGGAGGAGAACGAGCGCATCGTCGCCGATTTCCTGGCGCGCGAGCCAAGCATGCGGCGCGCACCGGTCATCGCGGACGACGTGTTCGGCTGCGACAGGTTCGTCAGCAAACAAGGCGACCTGCGTACACTGCCCTGCGAGCTGCCAGATGCCAATTCGCGGTTCTCCGGCCTCGACGGCTTCTATGCGGCGCGGCTGGTAAAAGGGTAGCGATATCAATTCGCTATGCGGCAGTTGGCCGTTCTGTCATCGTTTCGTTATGGTCGCCGCCGCCGGATGCCGTTGCATCCGCGTGCGAGAAATTTGCTGAGAGGGGCGAACGAGCCGATGTCGCGCGTTTCCATCGCGAACCACGCGAAGCTGTCCTGGCTCCTCATGCGTGGCGCCATGCGGCGGCTCGCCGGCCGCGTCAACGGTCATCCGGTCCTGCGCTGGCCGGTGCGGCTGCCGCTCAAAGCCGACCGGCTGTTGATCGCGCCGCAAGACCTGCGCACGGCGGACGCGACGCGCGCCAGCGAAATCTATGCCGGCCGTTTCGCCTTCGCCGGCAAGGTCGTGGTCGGCGACGGCCGCTCGATCTTCGAAATGGAGCCGCCGTCCGACGACTGGGCGACGGCGCTACTCGGATTCGGCTGGCTGCGCCATCTGCGCGCTGCGAACTCCGCCATCACCCGCGCCAATGCCCGCGCGCTGGTCGACGAATGGATCGCGGTGCAAGGCTCCTGGCACGCGCTGGCGTGGCGGCCGGACGTGCTGTCGCGGCGCATCATCTCCTGGCTCAGCCAGTCGACGCTGATTTTGCAGGATGCCGAGGTGCGCTTCTATCGGCGCTTCCTGCGCAGCCTGGTGCGCCAGGTGCGCTACCTGCGCCACACCGCGGGCGATGCGCACCGCAGCGTCGCGCGGATGCAGGCAGCCATCGCGCTCGCTTATGCGGCGCTGTGCATCGCCGGCCAGGCGCGCCACATCAAGTCGGCGACCGAGCATTTGCAGCGCGAGATCGAGCGACAAATCCTGCCCGACGGCGGCCATATCAGCCGCGATCCCGGCGCGATCATCGAGATCCTGCTCGAATTCTTACCGCTGCGGCAGGCCTTTACCGCGCGCAACTTGGCGCCGCCGCAGGCGCTGTCGAACGCCATCGACCGCATGATGCCGATGCTGCGCTTCTTCCGTCATTCCGAAGGCACGTTTGCGCATTTCAACGGCATGGGCGCGACGCCGGCCGATCTCATTCTCACGCTGTTGGCATATGACGACAATCGCGGCGCGCCGCTCTCGAGCGCGCCCTATTCCGCCTATCAGCGTCTCGAAGCCAATGGCGGCGTGGTCATCATGGATACCGGCCGCGCACCGCCGGTCGAGATGAGTCTCGACGCCCATGCCGGCTGCCTGTCGTTCGAATTCTCGACGCCCAGGCAGAGCCTCCTCGTGGTGAATTGCGGCATACCGGCGAACGGCCGCGAGAACTGGCGGCAATTGGCGCGGTCGACGGCGGCACATTCGACGGTCGGCTTCAACGACACCTCGTCGGCGCGCTTTGTCGAACTGGCGATGTTCCGGCGGATGCTTGGCGGCTCGCCGCTGTTGGGCGGTCCGCGTGCGGTGGCGGTGACGCGCGAGGACGCATCCGACGCGATTGCGCTGCGCGCCGCGCATGACGGCTATGCCGACCGCTTCGGCATCGTCCACGAACGCATGCTGATGCTGGCGGCCGACGGCGGCCGGATTGACGGCGAGGACGTCTTTCTCGCCGCCGACAGCGGCACGCAGATCCGCACCGCGCAGGATCAATTCGCCATCCGCTTTCACCTACATCCCGCCGTGAAGGCCACCCGGCTCACCGACGCCCATGGCGTCATGCTGATGACACCGAACAAGGAAGTGTGGACCTTCACCGCGCACGAGGACCGGGTGGAGCTGGAGGACAGCGTCTACCTCTCGGGCAGCGAAGGCCCGCGGCGCACCACGCAGATCGTCATCCACGGTAACGCCCGCACCGCCTCGCGCGTACAATGGAGCTTGCAGCACGCCAATGCCGCGGGCGCCGCAACCCGCCGGGTGCGCGAGCAGGACGAGCCGCGGCTGCCATTGTGATAATGTCGGAACAGTCATGACCGAACATCTCCGCCGCGCCACGCGCGCTCTTATCTCCGTCTCCGACAAAGCCGGCGTAGTCGACTTCGCGGGCACGCTGGCCGGCTTCGGCATCGAGCTCGTCTCGACCGGCGGTACCCGCAAGGCCTTGAGCGACGCCGGCCTGAAAGTGCTCGACGTGAGCGAACTGACTGGATTTCCGGAAATGATGGACGGCCGCGTCAAGACGCTGCATCCGGGCGTGCATGGCGGCCTGTTGGCGATCCGCGGCAACCCCGAACACACCGAAGCAATGCGCGCCCACCGCATTCGCGCCATCGATATTCTGGCGGTCAATCTCTATCCGTTCGAAGCGACGGTGGCGGGCGGCGGCGATTTTGCCGACTGCATCGAGAATATCGACATCGGCGGCCCGGCCATGATCCGCGCCGCGGCGAAAAATCATAACGACGTCGCCGTGCTGGTCGAGCCGAGCGACTTCACGGCGCTGCTCGAAGAATTGACCATGCACAACGGCATGACGTCGCTTGAGCTGCGCCGAAAGCTCGCCGCCAAGGCCTTTGCCCGCACCGCGGCCTACGATGCGGCGATCGCCAATTGGCTCGCGCAGGAACTCAACGACACCGCGCCGGACTATCGCGCCTTCGGCGGCCGGCTGATCGAGCCGTTGCGCTACGGCGAAAACCCGCACCAGTCGGCGGCGTTTTATCGTGCGCCGGTCGTGCGCTTCGGCGTCGCCACCGCGCGCCAAGTCCAGGGCAAGCAGCTTTCTTACAACAACATCAACGACACCGACGCGGCTTATGAATGCGTCGCCGAGTTCGATCCGGCGCGCACCGCGGCGTGCGCCATCATCAAGCACGCCAACCCATGCGGCGTCGCCGAGGGCGGCAATCTGGTCGAGGCCTATCGCAAGGCCTTCGCCTGCGACAAGACTTCGGCATTCGGCGGCATCGTCGCGCTCAACCGCACGCTCGATGCCGAAGCAGCGCGCGCGATCACCGAGATCTTCACCGAGGTCATCATCGCGCCCGACGCCAGCGAAGAAGCCATCACCATTGTCGGCGCCAAGAAGAACCTGCGGCTCCTTCTCGCCGGCGGCCTGCCCGACCCGCGCGCCGCGGGGCTCACGGCCAAGACCGTCGCCGGCGGATTGCTGGTGCAAAGCCGGGACAACGCCGTGGTCGACGACATGGACTTAAAGCCGGTGACCAAGCGCGCGCCGAGCAATGCCGAACTCCGCGATTTGCGCTTTGCCTTCCGCGTCGCCAAGCACGTCAGATCGAACGCCATCGTCTATGCCAAGGATTGCGCCACCGTTGGCATCGGCGCCGGCCAGATGAGCCGCGTTGACTCAGCGCGCATCGCCGCGCGCAAGGCCGAGGACTCCGCCAAGGAAGCCGGCCTGAAGGAGCCCTTGACCAAAGGCTCGGTGGTGGCATCCGACGCCTTCTTCCCGTTCGCCGACGGCCTCCTGGTCGCCGTCGCGGCCGGCGCTACCGCGGTGATCCAGCCCGGCGGCTCGGTGCGCGATGACGAAGTAATCAAGGCCGCCGACGACGCCGGCATTGCGATGGTGTTCACCGGCACGCGGCATTTCCGGCATTAAGCTTCGGTTGTCATCATCCGCGCAGGCGGAACATGACAGTTCAAGAAATATCGCCGCCACGCTGGTGCCTTGCTTTGAACTTTTTCGCCGTGTGCCGACACACAAGACCGTGCCTCTTGGACTCGCGGAAACGACTGCGAGGCCGGGAGCGTCATCGGTGCCATTTTCCCCCGTAACGGGATGGACAGGGAGGTTACTTATGAAGGGTCTTGTTTTTGCGATGGGCGTCGTTGCGCTCGGTCTCGCCGCGGCCACACCGGCGCGCGCGGATTTCGCGGTGATCAAATTCAAGGACACCGGCGCCTGCCGCGCCTGGTACGATCACACCGCCAAGCCGTGGGGCACCACGCAGGTGCTGTGGGTCCACACGGCGTCCTGGGACGCCGCCCAAAGCAAAGGCGGCTATGCGATGAAGCACCACTGGTGCAAGGCTTGGTATAACTGAGCCAAGCGTTCACTCCCCGACGCTTTGCTTGCCGCCCGCCGGACACCCCGCGGGCGGCTTTTCGACACGCGGTTCACGCCGTCACATCGGCTTGTAGCCGCGCTCCATGTCGACGTCGATCAGCATCGCCTTGTTGTCCTTGAGCGCCTTGGCGATCAGATCGGTCGCGTCGTGCACGGTCGCGGCGCGCGCGCCGTCGATGCCGAGCGAGCGGGCAAGGCCGACGAAATCGATGGCCGGATCGTTGAGCTCCATGCCGACGAAAGTGTCGGCCTGCTCGGCGAGCCCGCGCAGCATGACCAGGCGCTGCTTCAAGATGCGGTAGCTGGTGTTGTTAAAGATCACCCAGATCACCGGCAGCCGGTAGCGCGCAGCGGTCCACAGCCCTTGCATCGTGTACATGGCGCTGCCGTCGCCAATGAGCGCCACCACCGGCCGCTCCGGCAGCGCGAGCTTGACGCCGATCGCCGCCGGCAGACCCCAGCCGATGCCGCCGCCGCGCAGGCCGAAATAGCTCTGCTCGTCGTCGCTCTCGATCAGCCCGCGGATCCCCGGCGCCGATGAGAGAATCTCCTCGATCACCACCGCATCCTTTGGCAGCATCGAACCGATGGCTTCGAGCAAAGCCAGTGGCTGCACCGGCGTCTTGCCGGCAAGCGCGCGAGCCTTGGCGCGGAACGCCTCGCGGTCCTTCTTAATGGCCGCGGTGAGGGACTGCAGCCGCGCCGCCGCGGCGGTCTTGGCGCTCGCCGTCATGCGCGCACCGACCGCCGCGGTGATGTCGGGCAGCGTCGCCTTGGGATCGCCGAGGATCGCGACCTGCGCCGGATAGTTCTTGCCGATCTGCCACGGATCGGTGTCGAGATGGATGAGCGGCAGGCCCGGCGGCCAAGGATCGACGGCCGACGGCAGCGACCAGGTGAACAGATCGCCGCCGACGGAAAACACCAAATCGTACTTATCGAGTACTTCGCGCACACCGGCCTGGGAGCGGGTCATCATGCCGCGATAGAGCGGATGCGATGCCGGAAACGAGGCGCTGTTCGGGATGAATTCGACATAGACCGGTGCGGCGACGGCTTCGGCCAGCGCGATCAGCTCCTTGTGGGCGCGGCTCTGCGCCACGGCATCGCCGGCGATGATGACCGGCCGTTCGGCCTTGGCGAGCAGCTCGGCGGCCGCGGCAATGGCGTCGGCGTCGCCGCGCACACGCGGCGCTACCCGCGTCGGCTCCAGCAAATCGATATTGGCGTCGTTCTTCAAAATGTCGCCGGGCAGCGACAGGAACACCGGACCGGTCGGCGGCGCCAGCGCGGTTTTCACTGCGCGATGCACATAACGCGGCAAGTCCTCGGCGCGATGCACCTCGGCCGCCCATTTGACGAATGGCCGCGCCAGCGTCGGCAGGTCGGCGGTCAAGACCGGCTCAGTGACGAGATATTCGGTGTCCTGCTGGCCGGCAGTGACCAGCACCGGCGAATTCGCCTTCATGGCGTCGTAGAGCATGCCCATGGCGTTGCCCAAACCGGGCGCAACGTGAAGGTTGAGCACCGCGAGCCCGGCGGAGGCTTGCGCATAGCCATCGGCCATCGCCATCAGCGCGGCTTCCTGCAGTCCGAGGATGTATTTGATGTCGTGCTCGACCGCGAAAGCGTCCATCAGCGGCAATTCGGTGGTGCCGGGATTGCCGAACATCACCGTGACGCCCTCCTGCTTGAGCAGATCGAGGAAGGCGCGTTTTCCACTCATTACGGGCAAGGTTTTCTCCCTATTTTTCGTCATCGTCCGCGAAAGCGGACGATCCAGTAACCGCAAGCAGCGCAACTGCTTCCGAGCGCTGCGAACACGGGATGCTCCGCCGTTGCGGGGCATGACAACTGTATATCCGAAAGCGGGCTATCGACGTACGTGGCAGGGGAACTGGTGCCGCGGAAGGGATTCGAACCCCTGACCCCCGCATTACGAATGCGGTGCTCTACCAGCTGAGCTACCGCGGCGAACCAACGCGCAACGCAATAATACCGGCCAAGTATTAACGCAAGTAGCGCCACGCCACTGTTTCCCGGACGCGGTGCAGCACGAAGTGATGCACCGCTGCGCTTCGCTCCGTGCTGCGCCCGGGAGACGCATCCGTCACCGCGCGTCCGCCTCGGCGCGCAGCTTAAAGCGCTGGATCTTGCCGGTCGCGGTCTTCGGCAGCTCGGTGCGGAATTCGATCCAGCGCGGATATTTGTAGACCGCGAGTTTTTGCCGGCATTCGTCTTGCAGCTTGTGTGCAAAGGCCTCGCTTGCCTTGTCCGGTGCTTTGAGCACCACGAACGCCTTGGGCTTGATCAGCGCGTCAGTGTCGGGCCAGCCGACCACAGCGGCTTCGAGCACGTCGGGATGGCTCTGCAGCACGCCCTCGACCTCGAACGGCGAGACGTACATGCCAGAGACTTTCAGCATGTCGTCGCGGCGGCCGCAGTAGACGAAATAGCCGGCCTCGTCCTCGATATATTTGTCGCCGGATCGCGTCCATTCGCCCAAAAACGTCGCGCGCGATTGCTCGCGGTTGTTCCAGTACATGATCGCGCTGGTCGGCCCGCGCACCTGCAACTCGCCCATGTCGCCGCGCTTGGTGATGACGTTGCCGTCGTCGTCGACCAGCCGGAGATCGTAGCCCGGCAACGGCTTGCCGGAGGTGCCGTATTTCACCGCGCCGGTGCGGTTCGACAGGAAGATATGCAGCATCTCGGTCGAGCCGAGGCCGTCGAGAATGTCGACGCCGTAGCGCTCGCTCCAGCGCCGGCCGATCTCGGCCGGCAGCGCCTCGCCGGCGGAGACGCAGCGGCGGATTTTCAGCTCCGAGCGTTGCGGCGCCGCCGGGCTCGCCAGGAAGGCGGCATAGAAGGTTGGCACCGCATAGAAGACGGTGACGTTGTGCTTCTTCAATAACTCCGCGACCGCGTCCGGCGTCGGCCGCTGTGGCAAGAGCACGGTGGTGGCGCCCGCCGACATCGGAAAGGTCAGCGCGTTGCCCAGCCCGTAGGCGAAGAACAATTTTGCCACCGAATAGCAGACGTCGTTTTCGCCGATGCCGATCACGGGCGCCGCATAAAGCGCGTCGGTCAGTTTCAGATCGGCGTGCGTATGCACCGCGCCCTTCGGCCGGCCGGTCGAGCCCGACGTGTAGAGCCAGAAGCACATGTCGTCGCGCGTCGTCGCCGCGGTGATGCCTTCCCGATCGGGCTTGGCTTCGGCCATCAGCGCGTCGAACAGCAAGTGGGAATGCGCGTCGTCGCCGGAGACGATGACATGGTCGAGGTCGTCGCTGTCCCGGATCGCATCGGCGAATTTGTCGTAAAGCGTTTCGGAAACGACCAGCACCCGCGCCCGCGAATCCTTGAGCATGAAGCGATAGTCGGCCTCGGTCATCAGCGTGTTGACCGGCACCGCCACGACGCCGGCCTTGATGGCGCCGAGAAAGGCGGTCGGCCAATCGATGGTGTCGAGGAGGCAGATGAGAACGCGCTCCTCGCGGCGCACGCCGAGCGCGCGCAGCACCTGGCCGAAGCGCTGGATCCGCTCGGCAAGCGCGGCGTAGGTGTATTGGCCGCGGTGATCGATATAGGCGAGCTTGTTGCCGCGCCCGGCATCGAGATTGCGCTTAAGGATATCGGCAGCGAAATTGTAGTCGCGCGGGATGGTTGCTTCCGGCGGCGCATTGTTCATCGCGGCGTTTCCTCAGAAAGTATTCTCCCTCTCCCGCTTGCGGGGGAGGGTCGGGGTGGGGGTTTTTGCCCACCCGTTGCCCACCGAAAGGCATTATGCCGACGTGAAAAATTCGCGGCAATGGCCGCGATCGGCGGCATTGTCGCGGGCCCTGTCATGGCCGCGAAATTGGGCTATGAGAAGAACCGTTATCCCCCGCCGGAGTCCCCATAATGCTATTGAGCCGCGACCGCATTCTCACCACCCATGTCGGCAGCCTGCCGCGCAACGAGACCTTGAGCGACCTTTTGGTCAAGCAGGAGGACCGCGAAAAGCTCGACCCGACAATGCTGGCGGGCGAAATGGACAAGGCGGTGCGCCACGTCGTCAGCAAGCAGCTGGAAGCCGGCATCGACGTCGGCAACGACGGCGAGCAGCGGCGGATCGGCTTTCAGACTTATGTGCCGCAGCGCGTGTCGGGCTTTGCCGGCGTGTCGAAGCGCCGCCGCGGCCGCGAGTTCGAGGAGTTTCCCGAGCTGGTCGGCTATCTGATGCGGCGCTTTCCCAATCCGCCGAAGAGCCAGCATGGCGCCCCGGAAGCGCAGGCCGACATCAAGTATCGCGACCTCAAGCCAATCAGCGATGAGATCAACGGCTTCAAGCGCATCGCCGACGAGCTGCACGCATTTTCCGGACGGTTCATGACCGCGGCCTCACCCGGCATCATCTCGACCACGATGCTCAACGCTTATTACCCTTCGCATGACGATTATCTCGACGCCATCGCCCGCGAGATGAAAAACGAATACCAGGCCATCCATAAGGCCGGCCTCATTCTGCAGATCGACGCGCCCGATCTCGCCATGGATCGGACGATGATGTACCGCGACCTGTCGGATGCCGATTTCGTCAAGCGCTGCGAGCGCCATGTCGCGGCGATCAACAAAGGCATCGAAGGCATCCCGCGCGACCGCGTGCGGCTGCATATCTGTTACGGCAATTGGGAAGGCCCGCACATCCACGACATCGCGCTGGAGAAGATCCTGCCGGCGCTCTATCAGGCCAAGGTCGGCGCGCTGTCGATCGAATTCTCCAATCCGCGCCATGCCCACGAATACTCGGCGCTCAAGCGCGTACCGTTCCCCAAAGACATGATCCTCATCCCCGGCGTGGTCGAGACCACCTCGAATTTCGTCGAGCACCCCGAAGTGGTGGCGCGGCGCATCGAGGAAGCCGTCGCCACCATCGGCGACCGCGAGCGCGTCATCGCCTCGACCGACTGCGGCTTCGGCACCTTCACCCGGCGCGAATGGGTGATCGAGCCGGTGGTCTGGCTCAAGCTCAAAGCCATCCGCCAGGGCGCCGATATCGCCTCGGCCCGGTTATGGGGTAAAAGAAGCGCGGCGTAGAAGTCCGCTATGGTGTCATCATCCGCGAAAGCGGATGATCCAGTATGCGCTGGCGAATTGGTATTATTAACCGATGGGACGGCGACTACTGGATGCCCGCTTTCGCGGGCATGACAACGAGGAAATGAATTACTTCAACCACCAACAGGACCAAACACCGTGATCGATCTTTATACCTGGACGACGCCGAACGGCCGCAAGATTTCTATCGCGCTTGAGGAATTCGGTCTGCCTTACACCGTGCACGCCGTCGACATCGGCAAGGACGAGCAGTTCAAGCCGGAATTTCTCAAGATCTCACCGAACAACCGCATCCCGGCAATCGTCGACCACGACAACAATCTCAGCCTCATGGAGTCCGGCGCGATCCTGATCTATCTTGCCGACAAGACCGGCAAGCTGATGCCGAAGTCCGGCGACGGCCGCTACAAGGTCATCGAATGGCTGATGTGGCAGATGGGCGGCCCGGGGCCGATGTTCGGGCAGGTCCATCACTTCGTGAAATACAACAAGGGCAAGTCGGCCTATGCCGAGGAGCGTTATCTCAAGGAAGCGCATCGGCTTTACGGCGTACTCGACAAGCGGCTTGCCGACCGCGACTACGTTGCCGACGCCTATTCGATCGCCGACATCGCGATCTGGCCGTGGGTGTCGCGCTATGAATGGCAGACCGTCGATCTCAACACCTATCCGAACGTCAAGCGTTGGTACACGGCCATCGCCAAGCGCCCGGCCGTGCAGAAAGGCTACAAAGTGCCGAAAGACGTCGGCGAAGTGCCGATGCCATAACGCCGAGATATCGTGGGGGCGGGTTTTAAACCCGCCCCCACAGAACCCGTGTCGACAAACGGCTAGATTGGTTACAATAGGAACGACAATCACTGGACCGCTCATCCTTCGAGGCCCGCCTGTGGCGGGCACCTCAGGATGACGGGAGAGGCGAAGGGAGTACGCCATGGACGACATCACCAGACGCGATCCGATCAAGATCACCGCCGAGGACATCAATCCGCGCTATAATTGGGGCCGGCATCTGTCGGTGCTCGGCACCATGGGGGTCGATTTCGAGGAGCGCGTCGATTACCGGCGCATGCACCGCTACCGGCTCGCCCGCGCGCAAGCGGCGCTCGAAGCGTCCGACCTCGGCGCGCTGCTTCTGTTCGACGACAACAATATCCGCTACGTCACCTCGACCAAGATCGGCGAATGGGCGCGCGACAAGCTTTCGCGCTGGGCGCTCCTGGTGCGCGGCGGCGATCCGATTTTGTGGGATTTCGGCTCGGCCGCCGTCCACCACAAGCTCTATTCGCCGTGGCTCAAGCCCGAGAACTGCAAAGCCGGCCTCGTCGGCCTGCGCGGCACGGTCGATCCCGCATTCGGCTTGATGAAGCGCCACGCCGAGGAAATGGCCGCGATCCTGCGCGACGCCGGCGTCGCCAAGATGCCGATCGGCGTCGACATCATCGAGCCGCCGATGATGTTCGAACTGGAAAAGGCCGGGCTGAAGATCAAGGACGGCCAGCAGGTGATGCTCAGCGCCCGCGAGGTGAAATCCGCCGACGAGATCGCGCTGCTCAACCGCGCCGCGGCGATGGTCGACGGCGCCTATGACGTGGTCAACCAGATGCTGCGTCCCGGCATCCGCGAGAACGACATCGTCGCCGAGGTCAACAAGTTTCTCTACACCCACGGCTCCGACGACGTCGAAGCGGTCAACGCCATCTCCGGCGAGCGCTGCAGCCCGCATCCGCATAATTTCACCGACCGCATGATCCGCCCCGGCGATCAGGCGTTCTTCGACATCCTGCAAAGCTTCATGGGCTATCGCACCTGCTACTACCGCACCTTCAACGTGGTGCGCGCCACTCCGGCGCAGCACGACGCCTACCGGAAAGCGCGCGAATGGCTCGACAACGCCATCGAGCGCATCAAGCCCGGCGCCTCGACCGCGCATATCTGCGAGGTATTTCCGAAGGCGGCGGAGTTCGGCTTCCCCGACGAGATGGCGGCCTTCGGCCTCCAATTCGCTCACGGCCTTGGGCTGAACCTGCACGAGCGGCCGATCATCTCGCGCGTGGTGTCGATGGATCACCCGACCGAGATCGTCGAAGGCATGGTGTTCGCGATCGAAACCTATTGCCCGGCGACCGACGGTTACTCCGCCGCGCGCATCGAGGAAGAGGTCGTCGTCACCGACAAAGGCTGCCGCCTGATCTCGCTGTTCCCGGCCGAGGAATTGCCGATCTCGGCGAAGTATTGAACGCCAATTCCCTCGTCATTGCGAGGAGCGCAGCGACGAAGCAATCCAAGACGGCGCCGCAGCGCTGGATTGCTTCGCTTTGCTCGCAATGACGGAGCGCGGCGGAAGCTTCGCCGGCATCAGGTAATCCAATGTCCTCCTCCGATCTCCCCAAGACCGCCATTGCCGAGCATCTGGCGCAAAAAATTTGCGCGCTCGATGCCGCGCGGCTGCCCGCGGCGGTGCGGGAGAAATGCACAGAGCTTTTGATCGACGTGGTCGGCCTCGCGGTGACCGCGCGCAACGAAGATTATGTAAAAATCGCGCTTGCCGGCTGCGACGACGAGGGACCGTGCACGGCGATCGGTCACGCTTCCACGTTTTCCGCGGCGGCCGCCGCGCTCGTTAACGGCACCGCGATTCACGGCGAGGATTTCGACGACACGTTCGAAGGCGGCCCGGTCCATGCCGGCGCCGTGATCGTTCCGGCGGTGCTCGCCGTTTGCGAGCGGCAAAAGCTCGACGGCGGCGCGGCCCTCCTCGGCATCGCCGTCGGCGTGGAGACCATGTGCCGGCTGAGTCTGGTGGCGCCGACGCTCACCCACAAAGCGGGCTTTCATCCGACCGCCGTGTTCGGCGCCGTGGGCGCCGCGGCCGGCGTCGGCGCGGCGCTCAAACTCGACCCCCGCCAGATGGTCGACGCGCTCGGCACCGTGGCGTCGATGGCCGGCGGCATCATCGAATATCTCGCCGAGGGCGCCTGGACCAAGCGGCTGCATGCCGGCTGGGCGGCGCAATCGGGCATGCGCGCGGCGCTGCTGGGCCGCGCCGGTTTTTCCGGACCGCGCACCGTGTTCGAAGGCGTGCACGGCTTCTTTCACGGCTTCGCGCGCACCACCGAGGGCGACTACGACGCGCTGATCGGCGATTTCGGCGCACGCTGGGTCACCGAAACGCTGGCCTTCAAGCCCTATCCGTGCGGAACCATGACGCATCCCTATATCGACTGCGCGCGCCGCCTCGGTGCGCGCATCAAGGCCGATGACGTCGCCGACATGGTCTGCGAGGTCGGCGAGGCCACGGTGCACCGGCTGTGGGAGCCGCTTGCGGCCAAGCAGCATCCCGCCAATGGCTACTCCGGCAAATTCTCCACGCCTTATTGCATCGCCGCGGGCTTCGTGCGCGGCAATGTGGGCTTGAGCGATTTCACCGACGCCGCGGTGCACGACCCCGCAGTGCTCGCGCTCGCCGCCAAGGTGCGCTACGCGATCGATCCGAAAAATCCCTACCCGAAAAATTTCACCGGCCACATCCGCTTAACACTGCGCGACGGCACGGTGGCCGAAGAGCGCCAGCCCTATATGCGCGGCGGCGCGCAGGAGCCGCTGACGCGCGCCGACATCGAGGACAAATTCCGGCTCAACGCCAAGCACGGCGGCTGGAGAGACGCGCGCGCGGCGGAGGCGCTGAAGCTGATCGGCGGCTTTTTCGACGGGCCGGTGAATCTCGCGCCGCTGCGGGGCTAATTTTGTAGCCTGGGTTGAGCGCAGCGAAACCCAGGAGCGGCGCTTGGGGGCGCACCGGCCGCCCCGGATTTAGCTCCGCTCAATCCGGGCTACAGGGGCGTCCGTTATATTGTGACGACCACTTGACATTGGTCCCATTTTTGGTTACATAACGCTGCGAATCAAATCTCGCTCGAAAGGACTCCGTCGGGAGAATTAGCCGGCGGATGGAGCGAGTGCGGTTTCCAAGCCGAGGCGGGCCGGCCGCTTGGGCGAAGAAACCGCGGTGGAGCGCCGGGAGGCGCAGCGCGCCCGAAGCAGGCGGTTCGCGCAAGCGGATTGTCCTGTGGCGCGCGCCGCGCCCGAAGCGCGAGCGAGTGGTAACATTCGCCCGCGTGGCGCGGCCACGACTTCGGCGCCTCCCGGCGCTGCACCCCCGCTTATGCTGGGGGAGAATTCTTGAGCGTGGCTTAGGCAAACCTCGGACACTCAGGCGTGTCGCGAGAACGAAAATGCTCACCTCATTTCGGGAAGGTATCAATGACCCAACTGGGACGACGATTTGGATTGTCAGACATGGCCGGGAGCGGGATCTCCTGCGGCAAGGATGGCGCATTCGTGGGCGAGGTGCCCCTGTTGGAACGCCCGCGCGATCCGAATGTATTATGGGCCGCGTTTCTGCGGCCTGCGGTGGAAACAGCACGGGGGCGTAACATGGCCAGCAGCGAAGAGATTAAATCAATAAAAGAGCCTACGATACCTGAGGAGACGCTTGCGTTGCATAAGATTCTTCGTTCCGATCCGCAACGCTATCTTCGCATCGTCAATGATTGGATTCGGCAAAACCCAACAAATCCGCACGCCTATTTCGACCGTCATTTCGTGTGGATGAGGATTGGCGAGCCACGGCGGGCACTCGAAGATCTCAACAAGGCTATAGAACTCAAGCCTGACACAGTCTCGTTTATGTCGCGCGGCGAGGTCTATCGACATTTAGGTGAATACAAGAGGGCCTTAGAGGACTTCGACCGCGGCGAGGCGATAAATCCCTCACAGTGGGAAAAGGATGTTGTGTTCGGCTTGCTCTACCAAGCTGATACCCACGCGCGGTTAGGCAATGAGGCCGAGGCGCTGGCTTGTTGCGCTCGATTGCCCGATGACTTCTGGACTCCCGGCGTTAGTGGCACTCCCGGTGGCGGCAAGGCCGAGATTGCAGACAAATTGCGCCGCGTCGCTGCCGATGCACGGCGCAAGCAGCTATGAATGCGACAACGGCCCGTCGCGAAGCCGCGAAAGATCGAAACGGTGGATCTCGCGCAGAAGCTCGACGAAGGCTCGCGCGCCGCGTTGCAGCGCCGCATCGCCCTTCGCCGCGGTCGCCAGCGTGGCGTCGCCGACCGCGCCGCTGGGATGCAGATCCTGCGTCATCCAGGCAAAACCGGCCGGCCGGTAGGCGCCGAGCCATTTGAACTCGGCCGCCATCGCCACCGTTTCCGGCGTCGCCTTCGGCGCCCGATCCATGCGCACCGTCTCCGGTTTGGCCGCCAGCATCAGCGAGGTCTCGATGTCGCCGCCGTGGATGCCGTGCTTTTTCTCTTCGCTCGAAAACGCGCCGTCAGGATAGCCGAAGCGATGCCAGCCGACCGTGACCGCGAGCATGCCAAGCCGCGTGCGCAGATCGCGCGCCACCGTTTCCATCGCCGCGACATTGCCGCCATGGCTCGTGACGAGGACGAGCTTACGCAGGCCCGCGCGCGCCAGGCTGTCGCCGAGCTCGGTCCAGGCCGCGATCGCAGTTGCCGCCGGCAAGGTCAGCGTGCCGGGAAAGGCCAGATGCTCGGCGGAGATGCCGATGCGCTGCACCGGCAGGAACGTCACCGGGAGTTCGTCCGGCAAGAGACCGTGGACGCGCGCCAGATAGGCCTCGGCGATATAGGTGTCGACGCCGAGCGGCAGATGCGGCCCATGCTGCTCGACGGCGGCCAACGGCAGCACCGCGATCCAGTGCGCGGTATCGCCGCCGACGATATCCTGCCAGGTCATCTCCATCCAGTCGCGCAAGGGCAGCGTCATCACGGTTCACTCGCCAATCGTGCCATGCTTAGCATTTTTTTGAGCATGATCTTTTCCGAAAACCGGTATCCACTTTTCGGGATCATGCTCTATTCTCGCGTCGCCGAGCCAAAGGGGCAACTGATGTCGTTGAAGATGGTTTTTCGCGCCGGGTTAATGATTGCCGTTCTGGCGGCCGCGCTCGCCGGCCCGGCCGATGCTCAGGCGCTCGACAAGGTCACCTTCGGCACCAACTGGGTGGCCGAGGCCGAGCACGGCGGCTTCTACCAGGCGCTGGCCGACGGCACCTATCGCAAATACGGGCTCGACGTGGCCATCCGGCAGGGCGGCCCGAGCGTGAACAACCGCATTCTCCTTCCGGTCGGCAAGATCGACTTCTTCCTGTCCGCCAACAATCTGCAGGGTTCTGACGCCGTCACGCAGAATATCCCGACCGTCGAAGTCGCGGCCTATTTCCAGAAAGACCCGCAGGTGCTGATCGCGCATCCCGATCAGGGCATCGCGAAACTGCAGGATCTGAAGGCCCTGACCTTGTTCATATCGCCGGAAGGCGTCGCGACTTATTTCCAGTGGCTCAAAGCCGCCTACGGCTTCAAGGATTCACAGGTAAAACCCTACACCTTCAATCCGCAGCCGTTCCTGGTGAACAAAAAGAGCGCGATGCAGGGCTACGTGACGTCGGAACCGTTCGCCATCGAGAAGGCCGCGCATTTTGCGCCGAAAGTGTTCTTGCTCGCCGACGAGGGACTGGCCGGCTATTCGACGCTGATCGAGACGCGGCGCGATCTCGTCGACAAGAAGCCCGATTTGGTCCAGCGTTTTATCGATGCCTCGACCATCGGCTGGTACAATTATCTCTATCACGACAACAGCGCCGCCAATGCGCTGATCAAAAAGCAGAACCCGGAAATGACCGACGATCTCCTGGCCTATTCGGTCGGCGCAATGAAGAAATACGGCATCGTCAATTCCGGCGACGCCTTGGCGCTCGGCGTCGGCGCCATGACCGACGCGCGCATGAAAGCCTTTTTCGACGAAATGGTGCACGCCGGCGTCACCAAGCCGAGTGTCGATTACCGCAAGGCTTACACATTGCAGTTCGTCGACAAGAAAGTCGGGCTCGATCTGCGGCCGAAATCACAATGAGGCCTCATCCTGAGGTGACCGCGACGCAACCCTCGAAGGATGGCAGTGGAGGGCTGGGGCCGCCGCCCTTCGAGGCTCGCTCCGCTCGCACCTCAGGGTGACGGAAGAACTTTGATGGCGTCGATCGCGACACACTCCCATGATCCGTTGGTCGCGTTGCGCGGCGTCGGCAAGGCATTTCCGAGCGGGACCGTCGCGCTCAGGGGTTTCGACTTCGACGTGCGCGCCGGCGAATTCGTATCGCTGCTGGGCCCGTCAGGTTGCGGCAAATCGACGGCCTTGCGCATCATCGCCGGCTTGAGCGAGCCGAGCGCAGGCGCGGTCGAATGGGGGACCTCGCGCGCGCCCGCGGACGGCGAAAGCCGCATCGGCTTCGTGTTCCAGGAGCCGACGCTGATGCCGTGGACGAGCGTGTTCAACAACGTGCTGCTGCCGCTCAAGCTCAAGGGCATCCCGATCGAGAGGGCGCGGGCGGGGGTCGTCGCGGCCCTCGACCGGGTCGGGCTGAAGGAGTTCGGCCGCGCCTATCCGCGCGAATTCTCGGGCGGCATGCGCATGCGCGTTTCCATCGCCCGCGCGCTGGTCACCGAGCCGGCGCTGCTGTTGATGGACGAGCCGTTCGCCGCGCTCGACGAGATCACGCGCTTCAAGCTCAACAACGATCTCCTGCAGGTGTGGCAGGCGCTTCGCACCACGGTCGTGTTCGTCACCCATTCGGTGTTCGAGTCGGTCTATCTGTCGAGCCGCATCGTGGTGATGGCGGCGCGACCGGGCCGCGTCTCCGCCGAGCTTAAAATCGACGCGCCCTATCCGCGCGGCCAGGATTTTCGCACCTCGGCCGAATATGCCGCATTCTGCCGCCGCACCTCGGAAGCGCTGGCGCAAGCCGTGGCTGCACGAGATATGGCTGCACAAGATATGGCTGCACAAGACACGGCTGCCGGAGGCAAGCCATAAATCGCGACCGCGCCTTGCGCGTTGCGCTGCCGCTCGCCGTGCTTCTGCTCGGGCTTTCGCTCTGGGAAGCGGTGGTGCGCATCGGACACATTCCGCCTTATGTCCTGCCTGACCCTTGGCTGATTGTCCGCACCCTCGTCTCCGATTGGGCTTTGCTGTTCCAATCACTTCTCGTCACGCTTGCGACCACAGTCGAAGGCTTTTTGCTCGCCGCAATCGGTGGCGTCGGCTTGGCCGTGCTGTTCAACCAATCGCGCCTCGTCGAATATTCGCTGTACCCTTACGCGGTGATCCTACAGGTGACGCCGATCGTCGCCATTGCGCCGCTGCTCTTGATCTATCTGCCGCAATCGCTCGCAGTCTTGGCCTGCGCCTGGATTGTCGCCTTCTTCCCGGTGCTGGCAAACACCACGCTCGGCTTGCATTCGGTTGACCGCAATCTCGCCGACCTGTTCGCGCTCTACGGCGCGTCGCGCGGCCAGATCCTGTGGAACCTCAAACTGCCGGCCGCGCTGCCCTACATCCTCGGCGGTCTGCGCATCGCCGGCGGTCTGTCGCTGATCGGCGCCGTGGTCGCCGAAATTGCCGCCGGCTCCGCTGGCGCCGGCTCCGGCCTTGCCTACCGCATCGCCAAATCCGGCTACCGGCTGAACATCCCGCGCATGTTCGCGGCGCTGCTGCTGCTCTCTGTGGCCGGCATCGTGATCTTTTATCTCTTGTCGGCGATCAACTATCTGGCGCTGCGGCGCTGGCACGAAAGCGCGCTGACGCAGGAACGCTAGCTGTCAGGCCTGAGGCAAAGCCGCCGCCAGGACGCGCGCGACATGGATTGCCTCGCGCCCGGCGCCGTCGTGGATCTGATGCCGGCAGGACGTGCCATCGGCGACGATGATCGCGTCGTCGGGCGCTTTGCGTACGGCGGGCAGCAACGACAGCTCGCCCATGGCGCGTGACACGTCGATGGTATCGGCATGAAAACCGAACGCGCCGGCCATGCCGCAGCAGCTTAATTCGATTGTTTCGACTGCGAGTTCCGGAACGAGCTTCAGCGTCGCTTCGACCGACGACATCGTGTCAAAGGATTTCTGATGACAATGGCCATGCAAAAATGCGCGCTTTTTTTAGCGGCGCGAGCTTCAAATCGAGCTTTCCGGCCGCGGCTTCTCGCGCCAGGAATTCCTCGAACAGCAGCGCGTTATCGGCAACACGACGTGCTGCATCGCTCTTCAGCAACGCCGGGATCTCGTCGCGGAAGCTGAACAGGCGGCTCGGCTCAAGGCCGATGACAGGGACGCCGCGTTCCACATAAAGCGCAAGCACCGCAAGCGTGCGCTCCGCTTCCGCCCGCGCCTCATCGACTTTGCCGATGGAGACAAAGTTTCGACCGCAGCACAATGGACGGCCGTCGTCATTCGGGGTCGCGACATCCACCCGATAGCCGGCCGCCGTGAGCACCGTCAGCGCCGCGTCAATGTTCTCGCGCTCGAAATAGCGGTTGAAGGTGTCGGCGAACAAGACGACTTCTTTGCCGTCATGCCCGGCTTCATGCCGGGCATCCACGTCTTTGAAATAATCCGCCCGCCACGTGGGCAAGCTGCGCCGCGCGGAAAATCCGGCGACGGCTTCCGACACTTGCGCCGCGCCGGGAACGACGTCGCGCAGATTGAGCAGCCAATGCAGCTGCGCCGCATAAGGCGCGTAGCGCGGCAAATAGCCGACCAGCCGGTCGTGCAGCGACAGGCCGAATTTTTCCGTCCGCGCCCGCAGCACCTCGATTTTCATGCGCGCCATGTCGACGCCGGTCGGACATTCGCGGCGGCAGGCCTTGCAGGAGACGCAGAGTTTCAGCGTCTCGGCCATGTCATCGGAAGTAAGCGCATCCGGCCCGAGCTGGCCGGTGATGGCCAGGCGGAGCGTATTGGCGCGGCCGCGCGTCACGTCGCGCTCATCGCGGGTGACGCGATAGCTTGGGCACATGACGCCGCCGGCGAGCGCGCGGCAGGCGCCGTTGTTGTTGCACATTTCGACCGCGCCCTGAAAGCCGCCGCCCTTGCCCGGATAGACCGACCAGTCGAGCGCGGTCGAGATGTCCTCGGCGCGGTAGTCGGGGCCGTAGCGGAAATTTGTGCGGTCGTCGAATTTCGGCGCGCGCACGATCTTGCCGGGATTAAAAATATGTTGCGCATCGAAGCGGTCCTTGACCTCTTCGAACGCGTGCATCAGCTCGGCACCGAACATGAATTCGTGGAATTCCGAGCGCACCATGCCGTCGCCGTGCTCGCCGGAATGCGAGCCTTTGTATTCGCGCACCATGGCGAAGGCTTCCTCGGCGATGGCGCGCATCGCGCGGACGTCCTTGTCGAGCCGCAGGTTGAGCACCGGCCGCACGTGCAGGCAGCCGACCGCCGCGTGCGCATACCAGGTGCCGCGGGTGCCGTTTCGTTCGAAGACTTCCGTGAGCCGCGCGGTGTAATCCGGCAGGTGCTCGAGCGGCACGGCGCAATCCTCGACGAAGGAGATCGGTTTGCCCTCCTCCTTCATCGACATCATGATGTTGAGCCCGGCGGTGCGCACCTCGGTGATGCCGGCCTGCAATTTCGGATCGAGCACCTCGACCACGCCGCCCCATTTGGCGCCGCCCTTGTCCCAACCGATGCCGAGGTCGCCGATGACCTCGCCAAGCCGTTTGAGACGACGCAAGTTCTCGTCCCAATCGGCCTCCGCGAATTCGACGAACAAGATCGCCTCGGGGTCGCCGCGCAAAAACGCATCCACCGTCGGCTTGAACATGGCGATATCGCGGGCCA
>CAWGJP010000012.1:0-13778 GCA_963822935.1 uncultured Alphaproteobacteria bacterium | reverse complement strand
GACGGGTCTCGGCCGTGTCGCCCGACCGTCTTCGCACAGCAAGGGATAGGTCGCGCACGTTAAATTATCCGCAGCGGAAATCCGGCCCGAGCACGCGGCGCAGCCGCAGCAGTGCATTGCGCGCGGCGTAAGCATCGGCGGCAATGCGCATGAGCGCCGCCAGCTGCGACGGCCGCAACAGGATTTCCCACAGCATCGCCGACACGTCGGCAACCCCGTCCGACGCCATGGCCAGCAAGGCGGCGGGCGGCACGATGCGATCGGCCGGGTCGATGACGACGCGGATCGCAGCGAAGGACAGGCCGTGCGACGCCGCGAGCCGTGCAACCAGATGCGATTCCATATCGACCGCCGCCGCACCGGTCAGCTCGGCGAGCCTGCGCTTGTCGCGGGGATTGGACATCACGGCATTGACGCCGACGATCGGACCGTGATGCGCGTCGGGGATCATTTCCAACAGCTTGCCCGACCACAGTGGATCGGTCGGCCGCAGCGTCGGATAGTCAACAATCGCAGATGCTACGATGCAGTCGCCGGGCTTAAGATCGGGCGCGAGACCCCCGGCGACGCCGAAGCTGATGATGCTGCTGCAGCCGCCCCGAACGGCGGCCGGTAACATCTCGCCGGCGCGGCCGTCGCCGCCGCGGCAGATGACCACCACCCCAGGCCCCGCCGCGATCCGCGCCTCGAAGGCGAGCCCGACCAGCGCGACGACCGAGCCTGCCGACAAGCCGGACTGATCGAACGCCGAATTGCCGGCATGATCGACCGGGCCGGCATCGCTGCGCGAGAAATTCCAAGTGCCGCTCCAGGCTTCGTACCAGGCCTGCCGCCATCCGGGGTGCGATTCCGCCGCGCTGAGAGGTGTGGGCAACAAAAGAGCCGGCCAGGAAAGCGCTAACGACCTCCAGTATCGCGACCAGGAAAATTTGTTTGACATCGGACCCCAACTCATTCGGTCATCGAAAACTGTCAGTGCAATTCGAGATGGGCGCCAACTCATAGCGGCGTTGCAGTGTCTGGCACGACATGAATACCGGCGTGCGGTCGCGCCGCAGCGTATCGGCGCGGAGCGCCCCGCCGTTGCGTGCCAAGACCATCATCGAGATCAAGATATTTTCGCCGAACAGATGCAGAAGCTGCAGGAACGACATAACGTTCAGCGCGGCAATCCGCTCGAAGCCGAAGCGCGCGACATAGCGCGCCAATTGCGCACTGCGCGCAGCCGAGCCAAAACCCATATTGCCGCAGATTGCAACGACATCGCCGAGATCGGGCTGCGTCGCGAGATAAGAAGCGAGCTCGCGCAGTGAAATGTCGAAAGCGCGATCGACGCGCCGCGCCCAGGCCAGTGTCGGGCGGTGCCGGGGAAAACGCGGAAACTGCTCGTTCCAGACGTGCAGATTGATGAGGCGGTCACCCGCGTGGACGGTCACACCGTCGGACAGCAGCAGGTCCTCGGTGCTGTTGATGATCTGGATGCGAAACAAGCAAGCCGGATTGCGGGTGTATTCAAAAACACCCTGCCGAAGCCGCAAACGGTAATCGAGCGAAGCGACAAGGGCCTCTATCCAAGGATGATCGAACTGTTTCCCGTCCCGGTCGAGAGGAATGGTAGTGTGGGCTTCCATGAGCGGTCAGGACGGTCTTGAGCAGTCAGGGCGATCTTCCGCCCCATGACGAAAACGAGCACCCGTGCGGAAAGTTTCTCCGTCAGGTTGCCGACACATGGCCGCGCCCCGGCTTGCGGCATTTCACTTGTGGGTGCCTGCCTGCGTCTCACTTGTATCGGCCATCCGGCAGGGGCTCGTCATAAAGCAGCATCAGCGTCACCTTGACCGTGAGGGCGACCGGGACCGCCATGATGACGCCGACCATGCCGAATAGTACGCCGCCTGCCAGAAAACAGAAAATAACCAGTACCGGATGCAACCGCGACGCCGTGCCGAGCGCCAGCGGCCCGAACAATTGATCGATCGAAATCCGCAATGCGGTGGCGTAGAGGGCATAGGCGATGATCGGGCCGATGCCTGCGGCGTAATGCATTGCGACGAGGCCGGCGATCAGCGCCGACGCGCCGGGACCGACCACCGGAATCATTTCGAGAAAGCCGGTCAGCAGCGCGAGCAAGACGGCATGGGGAATGCCGAGAACGAGGCCGAGGCCGACATAAGCGGCGCTGGCGGCATAGGCGACGACGATCAGGACGCCGATAAAATAGCGTTTGAGCACCGGATCAAGCAACGACCAGATGTGCAAGATCAGCGGCCGCTGCGCTGGAGGGACCAGCCGCAGCAGACCACGGGCGATGCCAGAGCCACCCAACAAAAAATAAAACAGCAAGACCAAGGTCAGGATGCTGCCGAACATCGAGCCAAGGGCGACGCCGCCGATCACCGCGATGGCGCCGGTCTGGCCGAACCAGTTGCGCAGCCCGGCGGCGGTGGCTTGCGCGAGCTGTGCCGCGTCCATCGGTTGGCCGAGCAGACTGACCTTCTCGTCGCCGAGGACGCGCTGGGCAAGCTCGCGGACGATGCTTTCGAAATCGGTGAACACGCGCGCCAGCTCGCGGGCGAGCGGCGGCACGGCCAGATAGCCAACTGTGACGGCGATCACGAGGAACACCGCAAAGATCGTCAGTGCGAACAGCGATCGCGGCAGGCCGGTTTTTGCCGCGAGCCAGTCCAGCAAGGGCGTGCAGACATAGGCAAGGAGACCGGCGAGAACGAACGGCGGCAGGATCCATTGAATTTCATAGAGCAGAAGCGCGATGGCGATCAGAACGAAGATTGTCGCCGACGTGGAAATCCGGCCGACATGCTCGTGATCAGCGCGCACGGCCTCCAGGCGCTTTGGCGCCTTGCTCATAAAGGCAAACTCATGGGGAGGCTCACTGGCGGCTTCACGGGCAAGCTCATGGATAAGTGCGGCCCTTCCAGATCACGCGTCCGCGCAGCCGGCGGCGGATACTGTCGAGCGCCATCACCGCACCGGCCGCATAGCCCAGCGGGAACAACAGGCCGTACCAAAACGGAATGCGAAAATAGGACGCGCCGGCAATATGCACGCCGAACGCCGCACCGGAGCCGAGCAATCCGGGCAGAAGAGCCCAGCACGCCGCCGCACTATCGCGCGTACAGTCGACGGCGTCAGCGAACGGCACCAGCACGGCCGCCCAGGCCAGCGCCATGGCGATCGAGGCAAGTGCGACGGTACGCACCGGACCGCCCAGCATCTCGCTTAGGTTCTTGGCGATACCGAGCCACAGCGTCGCCCAGCCGGTATACATGCGCGTCGCCAGCAAGCGATGGCCGTCCTGCAGCAGCACGCCGCGGCCGGAGCGCTTGATCAGGCGCGCCAGCATGAGGTCCTCGCAAATGGCGCCGCATACCGCGGCGTGGCCGCCGATCGCGTCATAGGTTCTCCGCCGCACCAGCATGAATTGGCCGGTCGCGGTCGCCTCCTGGCTATTGCGCGCTTGCACGCTGCGCAGATCCTGACAGAAGGCGAGCAGATAAAGGCCGCAGGGCATAATCAGGCGTTCGGCAAAGCTTTGCAGCTCCTGCCGCGGGGCGAGCGACAACAGATCGAGTTCGGCGGCGTCGGCGGCCGCGACTGCGCTCGCCAGCAAGGCCGGCTCGGCCCAGACGTCGGCGTCGATGAAGCACAGCCATTCAGCATCGGGATTGATCGACCGCGCGCCGACCCAGCAGGCATGCGACTTGCCGACCCAACGCGGCGGCAGCGGCGGACTGCGCAGGAGCGACGTGCCCGGATAGCGTTCGGCGATTGCGGCAGCGATGTCGAAAGTGGCGTCGGTGGAATGGTCGTCGACCACGGCGACGCGCAGGCGCGACGCCGGATAAGTCTGTTGCACGACACTGCTCAGGCAGCGGCCGATATTGCCCGCCTCGTCGCGCGCCGGGATAACGACGGCTACGTCTGCGGCGAGATCCGGCTCCGGCGCCACGGCCGGATCGAGCACCTCCAGCAGACCCCGCTGATTGAATGCTCGCGCGATCAGCCAAACCACAATGACGAGCCAAGCACTGGATATCAAAAGGAGTTTCACGACTGCACCTTCGGCCGCTTCCGGCGATGGGCCGGTCCCGCCTGCGTCAATCCATGGCGTGCAGTTGCGGTTCCAGGTCGGCAACCGCGCCGGAGACCGCAGGAACATGGCCCAAGCTCACCCGTTCCAATTGTGCGGCTTGTTGCAGCCGTGTCCCCACCGTTCCCAATGCGCTCGTGGAGGTTTCAGTTGTACGAAGACCGAATAGCGCCGACGCGACTGACCACGGCGGAATTCGTCAAGCGAACGGTAATCGTACTTGTCGTTGCGCTGGTGCCGGTCCTGATCTGGTTCATGTTCGACGTCATCCTGATCGTTATTGGTGCGATCCTGATCGCCGTTCTGCTGCGCGTCGTCGCCGAGCCGTTTAGCCGCTGGGGCCGATTGCCGCAAAGCATTTCATTGCTGCTTTCGGGGCTCATCATTGTCGGCGTGGTGGCCGGCGCCGCTTATCTGTTCGGCACCCAGATCAACGCCGAATTCACCGATGTCTATCGCCGCGCCAGCGCGGCATTGACCGCTATCCTGGCACGATTGCAAGGATCGGAAATCGGCAAGCTCCTCCTGACCCACATCGAGGGGGGCGGGTTTTCCATCTCGGGTCTTCTCAGCAGCCTGTTCTCGGTCAGCATCAGCTTTCTCGAGGCCGTGGTGGTCACCGTCATTGCCGGCTTTTATTTGGCGGCGCAGCCTGAGCTTTACCTCGACGGCCTCGACAAATTGTTTCCGCGCGAATGGCGGACCAATGTCAATGAGACGATCGCCGATATCGGCCGCGGCTTACGGCTATGGCTGATCGGCGAACTGATCCAGATGGCGCTGATCGGGGTGTTATCCGCCACGGCCGTTTGGCTGATCGGACTGCCCTCGCCGTTTGCGCTCGGCGTAATCGCCGGCCTTGCCGAATTCGTCCCTTATCTTGGACCGATCATCGCTGCGGTGCCGGCACTTCTGGTGGCGACGACCAAAGGCGGCGACGCCCTGTTATGGACCGCGGTGGCCTACCTCGCGATCAACCAGATCGAGGGCAATCTGGTGGTGCCGCTCATTCAGCGGCACATGGTCTATATTCCGCCCGCCGTCATGTTGCTCGGCGTGGTGGCCATACTTTTCCTGTTCGGCGGCGTGTCCGCCATCTTCGCTGGTCCGATTGCGGTCATGGTCTTCATCGCCGTAAAAAAGCTTTACGTGCGCGACAGTCTCGGCGAAGAGACCGACCTGCCAGGCGAAGCCTAACGTCCCGGAGCGAGCGGGGTATTTAGAAATGAGAAGCGGCGGCGCCCGTTATTAGGCTCAACATTGCGTAAACAGTGCGATTTTTTATCCAGTGAGCGCGGCGTTCCGTACTCGGTGCAAAAGTACGATTTCATATTAATTAGGTGGTGGACCGCAGCTGCCTTAGGATATGCGTCTTCACTTAATGCGAGAGAGACCTGCGGCCTCTTTACTGAGAGGTGTCCTCGATGGGTTCACGGTTTAGACGTAGCCGCTCTCGCAAAATGTCTGCGGCTTGCACTGTCTCAGTGCGTCGCAATGTGGGGCGCGTGGCCAAGTCGGCGGGCCGCTTCGCAAGCGAATTGAAGTGTGCGGCTGTGGAGTTAGTGCGCTCAACCGACTGCGCTAACGTGTCCCAAAGATTGGAAACACGATGCATAGTCTCGATCGTTTTCGGGTCAGCGACCGTTTGGGCGGCCTTGAGCCACTCAGCGGCCTTTCTCCGGCAGTCTTCTGCAGTCATCATGTGGTAAGCTCGGCGACGACAACGGCGAGACTACTGCAGGTACGCGTTTGTGAACACGGCGTCGAGTGTCACGCTACCGCTTGGTAGGTTTGACATATTTGCCAGAAGGTCGTGGATCACAGGCAGGCAGCGAGATTCCCACTCCAATCACGCCCCAATTAGGCGGATGAGCGTCAATCGCAACAGGATTTACAGGCCAACGATCCATTTTCCGCCACGAACCATCGCCCAGATTGCCGCAAACTCTAGGGTGAGTACGAGGATGGCTGCCAGCAGGCCGATTAACAACAATAGCCCATCCTCCTCGAGATAGGCCAGTGCGAATCACGCCGATCACCACCGCCGGAACTACGCCGCTAAGAGGGATCGGAAGGAAAACCAGACTGGGACAAAGAACGGCAACGACGACGCCGACAACGCGCTTGGTCGGCTCATACGGCGTGGGCCAGCGCGGATGGATGAATTTCTCGAGATATTTCAGCACCGGTATGGCTCGCTGCATTACGGCGGCGAGGTGCGGCGTAGACAAGGGATAAGCGGCGAGCCGACGCGGGAAGACAGGGGCCTGCCTGCCGACGATCATTTCGAATGCGGGGATGAAAAGCAGCACGCCGGCCACGATCGCAACCCCGGGTGCGATAGCGATCACGGAGAGGAGAAGCAGGAGGACGCCGAAGGAGTGTCTGCTGAGGCTGGACAGTAGCCATCCCACAGTGAAGTGATCGGCCGGTGCCTGGTTGCTTAGCCGCTCCAGTATCATGGAGGCGGGGACCGGCGCCTTCGGGTAATCATTTGTAGAGCCCGTTCGTAAGCTGACAATCACATATACTTCCCTACCGCGCTTTACTTCAAGCGGACGCGGCCCTTGGTTGCTGGGTGCGAACACCCGATATACCAATGACATGGAAACGAAAAAGGCTCCAAGGTCATGCTTACCCCGCAGACCTGCGCGAACAGCTGGAGCCGTTCTACAGCGAGATTGGCCGACCGTCGATTGACCCGTCTGATGATCCGGATGCTGATCGTCGGCTACAGCTATGGCATCCGCTTGAGAGAAAGCTGTGCGAGGAAGTCGAACTGCATCTGGCCTACAGCTGCTTTTGCCGGCTCGATCTTGACGACAAGGTGCCCGACCACTCGAAGGTCTCGGTCAATCGCCACGGCCGTTTCCGCGACAGCGATCTCTTATGGCGTGTGTTCGAGGCGGTGGTTCGAGCTTGCATGGGTGCGGAGTTGATCAAGGGCGAGGTCGCGATCGATGCCAGCGTCATGGAGGCGGATGCCAGCCGCTATCACGGTAAAGCGCCCGATGAGATCTCTCTTGCTGGCCCGAAACCGAAGTGCCCGGCCGTCCGTGATTTTGTCGCGATCAGCTCCTATGTGGATGCCGTTGAGCGGGCATTCGGCCCGGACGTGCTACGGGCAGATTGTTAAATTCTACGAGATCGGACCCGGCGTATGGCCCTCCGCGCATGACAGGCGCGGCGCGCACAGCGATCGCGGGTAATCCTGACAAAGCCCACATTTCGACCAACCATATGAGCGTCAAAATTCGACGATGCGAATGAGCATGCGCCGATTTAACTCGGCCAACCAAAGAGAATTTGCAAGCAGCGGGTTCCCTGCACTTTGCTTACTATAATCTGGTCTGGCTGCACAAGGCGTTGCGCGTTACGCCAGCCATGGCGGCGAACGTGACGGATAGGATATGGTCGCTAGAGGAATTGGTGGAGCGAACATCTTAGCAAACGTCGATTTATAATCCCCTCCATGACAGGCTTCAGCGGAGCAACGCGACCTCGCTAAAATTGTCATTTACTGAAATCGAAGAGCCTATCGGGCAGCCGCTGCCTCAGTCAGCATATGATCGAACTGAATGGTGGAGCAACGAAGATTTGGCAACTACCAAGCACGTTCAATGCCGCGCTTGGCAGACTGGCCTGCACCCGGTTCGGTTGACACCCGCCTAAGCTAATCCCGCCTGCATCTCGAACTCAACGGGACTTAGATATCCGATGGTCGAGTGCCGACGTCTCGGATTATAGAAGCACTCAATGTAGTCGAACACATCGGTCTTAGCCTCATCGCGGGTCCGATAGGTTTTGCGCGCGGTGCGTTCGGTCTTGAGGGAGGAGAAGAAGCTCTCCATCACGGCGTTGTCCCAGACATTGCCCGAGCGGCTCATCGAGCAGATGACGCCATGATCGGCCATCAGCTTCTGGAACTGCTCGCTGGTGTATTGGGCGGACGGTGGCATTAATAAGCTACGGCTCGCGTGTTCTGTACTTGCTATAAAAATCGTTATTTCTTATCCAGTTATGGACTTGATAGGAATTGCTACTTCTTAGCAAGTCGGTCTGCCTTGGTCATCGCTGCAAAGGCTTCCGGCTCTAACGCCCCGATGTTCGCTATGCCGCTATGAAGGCTAAAACTTTACAGCGCCGCGATTGGTCGCCAGGGGCCAATTCAGACATGAATAAATCAAGAGGCCGCCAGCGGAGGCGGCCTAATTGGGCTTATCATTCTTGGCTTGCGGCTGCTGCTGTTGGGCGACGTGGCGAATGGCGCTCACAGGTTGCAAACTGGCCCGGCGCTAATGAGAGAGAGCCGTCAGCAGGGCATCGCTTGCGCGGCCCAAGTCCTCAACTTCATCGGCTGGGCTCGCGACTTTTTCTCTGATGAAGTCTATCGCCTCGGCCTTGTCATGCACGGCGACAAGGTAGGCGACCGCCTGCGGGTCGTTGCGATACTTGCTCACCCGAATCAATCGGCCCTCGCCCATAGGCGTACTGTGGGCCATCCGGGGCAACGGTGACAGCCTCAGATTCAGAGAAGCTCCTATCCCTCTGGCGCCCCCGCCACATCGGTTTCCGCTCCCAAAACGCCGCTCTATGGGGGTTTCGTCGGGCTCCCGACAGTTAGGCAAAATCTAAGTGTGGACACTTTCTTTGGTTTGCTGGGTGTAAATATCCTACGTTGAAATTCAAACCCGCGTCGCCCCACGGCGCAGGCATTGAAAATTGCGACGTCCCAAATTACTAACGACATCGGGATATCGGAAGCGACAATCTACAAAACTATTCCGAGCCCTAGAGCGAGCTTTATATCATGGCGGTATCGTCGTACAAAAGAGCCCGGATTACCGAGCCTCTCAAGTTCCACGCCTGCTCAAGCCCCACGCCCGCAGGCGGTACTTACAAGAAAGTCGGTTTGCGTCAGCCGACGTAAGAGACCCGTCGTTCGGTCTCTGCTTCAGGCGCGTCCTTGGCCAGAGTCGGCAACTGAAGCACCACGGCCTCCTGGCCTTCTTTAAGGCTGGTTAGAAGGGCAACCCGTCCATCTGGAAATTCTAGAGCGTCATGATGGACTGCCACGCGCTCTTTGTTAACCTGACGGAAAATCGCGGTTCGGTAACCGAAGGTCTTTCGGACTAGGCCTAGAAGGCCCGTCGGCCCATACTCTATTGTGTTAGCAAACGCCAGTTCGGTGCCCGGGAGAACGCAAACAGCAACGCGCTTATCTTCCGAGGCAGCAAATCCGCGTGTACCTGTACCGAAGTCACGAGTGGTCAGCCGGTCGCCGACCCTCGCCGGACGTGATGCTACGCTGTGAAGGCTATAGTCGCACATCGGGGCAACTCCTTTACTGGATGCCCTCCAGCCGCCGATAGCAACGGATAAACCACGCTCCGTGGTCAATGTTCCGAGGTGATGCGCCAAACGATGCTATGCTATGCAATAAGATCCGAAATTCGTCGACCGCCGGCCCGAGGATCGGGATGCAGGGTGACGATCCAGACAGTCGATGGCGTTCGCCCACGCATGCGCTCGTTGGGGCGATGCTCATAATGTCGCGTCGGCCTGCAGAGGATGGTGGGTGTCGGATTGCGACCGTCCCGCCTCGTGACGCCTTTGTTTCGTCTTTGATGCCAATTCATATCCGGTATTGACCAGGGCAATATGAGATAGCGCCTGGGGAAAATTGCCGACCAGACGTTTTTCCCCAACGTCATATTCCTCGGCAAGTAACCCCACGTCATTGCGCAATGACAGCAGATACTCGAAGAGCCGCCGCGCTTCGTCACGCCGGCCTAGCAAGATCAGATTATCCGCAAGCCAAAAGCTGCAGGACAGGAATGCACCCTCAGAGTGATTCTCGGCGGCGCTCTCGTTGCGCATAACGAGGCCCTCGATGACCAGTTTTCGCTCGATGGCATCAACGGTCGATTTGACGCGCGGATCCTGCGGCGGCAGGAATCCAACCAGAGGGATCAGAAGGGCGCTGGCGTCAAGCTGTTTCGACCCATAGTTTTGCACGAACGCGCCGACGTCATCATTGAAGGCGTGTTTGCAAACTTCGGCGTGAATCGTCTTGCGCAGCAGCCGCCAGCGGTCGACCGGACCATCGAGGCGGAATTGCTCGATCGTTTTCACGGCGCGGTCGAACGCAACCCAGGCCATGACCTTGGAATTGGTGAATTGCAGTCGGTTGTCGCGGGATTCCCAGATGCCGCGGTCGGGCTCCCGCCAAATTTTCTCAAGATGATCGAGCAGGCCCTGCTGCAGCTCCCAACCGTCTTTGTGGGCGTCAAGCGCGCCGATGCGAGCGTGGTGCAGCACATCCATGACCTCGCCGTACACGTCGAGTTGAACTTGCTCCCATGCAATATTTCCGACGCGAACCGGAGACGCCCTGCCGAAGCCGGCGAGCCAGGGTACTTCCCATTCGGGAAGGCGGCGTTCTCCGGCTACTCCATAAGTGGGCTGAAGCGCAGCAGGATCTCCGGCGATCGCCCGCAACAACCATTCCCGCCAAGCGCGCGCGTCCTCGTGATAGCCGGCGTTCATCAAGGCGAGCAACGTGAAGGTACCGTCGCGCAGCCAGCAATATCGATAGTCCCAATTTCGCGTCCCGCCGGGCTGTTCGGGAAGGGAAGTGGTCGCCGCGGCGACGATGCCGCCGGTGGGCCTGTGCGTCAGCGCTTTCAGCGTCAGCAACGACCGAATTATGGCGTCAGACCATCGGCCGGCCGGAAGCGCCCTGCTGGTCCAATTGCTCCAAAACAGTTCGGTCTCGGCCAATGCCTTCAGCGGGTCGATCGCGTCAGGCGGCTCCAGATAGGACGCGCCGTAGGTCAGAACGAACGGTATTGTTTGACCCGCCGTTATCGTGAAGCTGCCGGCCGTTTTTCCATGGTCGCCATGCAACGACGCCGGCGTGCGCAGGACCGCCATGTCCGGCCCCGAGATCATGCGCAGCGTTCCGTCGTCGAGACGGCCGGCCCACGGTACTAAAGAACCGTAGTCGAACCGGATCGCCAGTTCGGTATACATGTCGACTTGTCCGGCCTTGCCCTGGACTAGTCGCACCACATCGGACGCCTTGGCGCGTGGCGGCATGAAATCCAAAACCGTGGCAATGCCGCCACTGGTTTCGATCTCGGTTTCAAGGATCAGGGTGCGCCCGCGGTAGTGTCGCGAAACGCGGGCGGTTGCATCGGCCGCTCTAAGCAGCCAACGACCATTGTTTTGTGAGCCAAGCAGCGCGGCAAAGCACGTGCCGCTGTCGAAACGCGGCCAGCATAGCCAATCGATCGAGCCGTTCCGCCCGACCAAAGCGGCCGTTTCACAATCGCCGATGATGGCATAATCTTCGATTTTTGAAGCCATCGTGCGACAGTTTTGCCACCCACAATTCAACGTCACGATCGGTTCGTCGTTCCCTACTTTCAGGGGTCGGTTTAGACCTCAACGAGCTTTATTGATGACCTCGCTGTTTCCACAAGAAGCATTGGTCGCACGTTAGTCCGCAATATAAGCCAACCAAAGTTTCCTGCAGAACACCGCACTGTGTTGTCGGTCGCAGCTCTTTTCCGAATGTCGCACGACTAATAGGTAGGCGAGGGGAATCGGAGATGTACAATGAACATCTTCCCACAGGATTTTGCCCGCCTCCCAGAGTTGATTTCCAGAACGCTTCTTCGCTGGGCGCGTCGATCCGCCGGCAGCGAACTAGAGAACCTAAGTGACCGGAACCTAGAAGATATTGGTCTAAGCCCGCCTAGGCGGCGCGACCTGGATGCCGTGAAGCCTTTCTGGATGCCATGAGCCACTATCCCCCACGGTGGTCGCCGAGCTGCACCCGCCGCCGCACTCGTTGGCCGGACCTCATCCGCCATCAAAGCGCAAGTCAATGTCGGATTGTTGCGGAAACGGACTTTCACGCATATAGGGCGTGGCGCCGGTCGGCCGGCCGTAATAGCCGCCGAACGGGCCCTCGGCGAAAGTTTCATCCGGATAGACAAAGCCCTCGATCTGATCTCGGCGCGCGCCGGCAAATGGCAGGCCGGTGAGATCGCTCTTGAACACGTCGATCGGCGCGCCGTTGATGCCGCCGTAATGATCGTATTCCCATTCAGTCTTGGGAAAGCTCGTCGTCGCCACCGGGAAACAGCAGCGGATCGGCGGGGAAAGCCGCACCGGGCGTGCGGAACCTCAGCGGCAGCAATCCGTTGACCGAACGAGACCAAATGGCCCGCACATCAAAGAATCTCTCACAATCCACGGTCGTCATCACCGGCGCCTCTGCCGGCGTCGGCCGCGCGACAGCACTGCGCTTTGCCCGGGCCGGCGCCAATCTAGCGCTGATTGCGCGCGACCGGGCGGCGCTCGAAGTCGTTCGTGGCGAGGTCGAGCGGCTTGGCGGCACCGCCATGGTCGTGCCGCTCGACGTCGCCGACGCCAATGCCGTGTTCGCGGCGACCGATGCGATCGCCGCCGAACGCGGCGGCATCGATATCTGGATCAACGACGCGATGGTCACGGTATTCTCGCCCGTTTGGCAGGTCACGCCGGAAGAATTCCGCCGCGTCACCGAGGTGACTTATTTGGGCTTCGTGCATGGCACCATGGCGGCGCTGCGCCATATGCGGCCGCACAACCGCGGCACCATCGTGCAAGTCGGCTCGGCGCTCGCGTATCGCGGCATTCCGCTGCAATCGGCCTATTGCGGCGCCAAATATGCGATCCGCGGTTTCACCGATTCGTTGCGCACCGAATTGATCCACACCAACAGCGCCGTGGCACTGACCATCGTCGAACTGCCGGCGGTGAACACACCGCAATTCGACTGGGCGCGCACCCACATGCCGCGTCAACCGCGTCCCGTTGCGCCGGTGGTGCAGCCCGAGGCCATCGCCGAAATCATCTTCCGCGCCGCGCTCGATCCGAAGCGCGAATATTGGCTGGGTTTGAGCACGCTTAAAGCCATCCTCGGTGGCATGGTCTTGCCGGCCTTTCTCGACCGCTATCTCGCCAAAAACGTCTACGACGCGCAGGAGACGAAAACTCCGGTTTCGCCCTCGCGCCAGGATAATCTCATGACTCCGGTTGCCGGGATTCACCGCGTTCGGGGGCGCTTCGGGGATGAAGCGGCAAGCAGCGTCGTCGCGGTGCCGGGGCCCTTGGCGAGGTTCCTGCCGGTCGCGGCCAGTGCACTTATCGGGCTGTCGCTCGGCTTGTTGCTGTGAAGTCTTCCGTCTCGCAAGGTTCGGCACGCGCTGCCACGCCCGCGTTTCGGCCGATTACGCTAACGGCGAAACGTCCGTCGCCGCATCATCATCATCCGTCTCATCCGACGTCCACGGCGCCAGCATCGCGGTGGCTATGCTTGGTCTGCGCCGCGATCGCATGCGACGGGTCCATGTCGGCCCGTTCTTCCCTAAATCTGTCTCACAGGCGCTGATGCCGGACACCCCCGATTGGATCGGCAGCCGCTTAATCTGACAGTCTAACTCTTACCAATTCCTTGCCGCTTTCGGGCCATGCGGAAGGAATCGCGGCGATATCCACTGAGCGCGACCGCCAGCCATATTGTCTGCGTCTCTCAATGGCGGTTTAGCTGCGTGGCTCGAAAGCGTGTTCGCCCACTTCCGAAGAAATCTTAGTGCGGTGAACGCGATCGGGG
>CAWGJP010000011.1:0-73444 GCA_963822935.1 uncultured Alphaproteobacteria bacterium | reverse complement strand
CAAAACGACCGATATTGCGCTGCAACCAAATGTCTGCTCGTGGGGGTATAGCGCCCGTTCCGACTTGCAGTAAAAGAGCACTTTCCTAGCAAGTTGGCTCATTCATGCGCCTCGGCCGATATTTCGAGTTCGTTCATTGTCGCCTGAGCGTCTGCTGAATTTAGCGGCACAACGGTTTATGCCACCGTGCCTATCCTTGATGAAGCCCTTCAACGTTTTCGCTCTGCAGTCGCGCGCTGCCGCATACTTTAAAGCCCGAGCGTACCTACTGGATTGCCGTCGATCTAGACGAGCGGGCGCCACACTCGCCGCGATGACTGCCGCAAACGGCTCCGGCTCTTCAGTCACGACCAAGCCATTTAGACGAAGGGCCCGCCCGGCACGGTCTATTGCTCGCCTTTCCACGGTCCACCATTCGACCAGCTCATAGACAGCTGTCAGGTAGTCATAGATTGCGTCGCGATCCCGATCGCCCTGCACCTTATGCCAAATCTCGCGAAGACGCTTAATGTCTTGGTTTAGCGAAACATCGGGGTAGCCGACACCGCAATGGTGCGAGTAGTCGTTATTCAAAACTGGGTTTTGCATTTTAGCGCTTCCAAATAAAGCACAACCGGTTAAAGGCCTAAAACTCATCGTCGTCGTTCGTCTCCTCCTGGTCGTCCATGACCTCCTGCATCCGTTCGAACAGGTCCTCGCGCATCTTGTCCGTTGCTCGCCACCCAATTTCTCCGTCTTTACGAACGTACCGGCTGGCATGGCCCACCTTCTCGAACTCGGATAGGATGCTTGCAACGATTTCACGTGAGGTGAGGTTCGGGTATCTAGCTCCTTCTTTTTTTTTTTTTTTTTTTTTTTTTTTTTTTTTTTTTTTTTTTTTTTTTTTTTTTTTTTTTTTTTTTTTTTTTTTTTTTTTTTTTTTTTTTTTTTTTTTTTTTTTTTTTTTTTTTTTTTTTTTTTTTTTTTTTTTTTTTTTTTTTTTTTTTTTTTTTTTTTTTTTTTTTTTTTTTTTTTTTTTTTTTTTTTTTTTTTTTTTTTTTTTTTTTTTTTTTTTTTTTTTTTTTTTTTTTTTTTTTTTTTTTTTTTTTTTTTTTTTTTTTTTTTTTTTTTTTTTTTTTTTTTTTTTTTTTTTTTTTTTTTTTTTTTTTTTTTTTTTTTTTTTTTTTTTTTTTTTTTTTTTTTTTTTTTTTTTTTTTTTTTTTTTTTTTTTTTTTTTTTTTTTTTTTTTTTTTTTTTTTTTTTTTTTTTTTTTTTTTTTTTTTTTTTTTTTTTTTTTTTTTTTTTTTTTTTTTTTTTTTTTTTTTTATGTTTTTTTTTTTTTTTTTTTTTTTTTTTTTTTTTTTTTTTTTTTTTTTTTTTTTTTTTTTTTTTTTTTTTTTTTTTTTTTTTTTTTTTTTTTTTTTTTTTTTTTTTTTTTTTTTTTTTTTCTTTTTTTTTTTTTTTTTTTTTTTTTTTTTTCTTTTTTTTTTCTTTTTTTTTTTTTTTTAATTTCTTTTCTTCTTTTCTTTTTTTTTTTTTCTCTTCTTTTTTTTTTTTTTCTTTTTTTTTCATATCTTATTACTTTTTCTTTTTTTTTTTTTTTTTCTTTTTCTCTTCTTTTTTACTAATTTTCTTTACTTTAAATTTTTCTCTCTATCTTCTATTACTATATCTCTCTCTTACATCTCTTATTTCTTTCTTTTCTTTCTCTTCTTCCTCTCTTTTCCTTTCACTTCACATCTACTTCCTCTTCCTTTCTCTTTACCTTCTATTTCTTCTTCTCCTAACTCTCTCTCTTTCACCTCCTACTCTTCTTCTTTTTATCCTTCTTTAATCTCATATCCTCCTTCTACCTCTTCCTCTCCTTACCTACTCCTATCCTTACCCTTCTCTCTCTTTTCGGTCTTCAAACACCTCCTCGACCGAAAGTCTCAACATCACTAGCGCGGATTAGGTCGGCACATCGACCTTCCACCCCGCAGTATCGTCGGCTGGCCTTGCCAATGCTGAAGCCGGAGCCAAGCGCGCCACAGCAAAATCCGAGCTTGACGAAATCGGCAAGCTGATCGCTGCCCGTGTCACGATCATGCGGAACTCCGCGAGGTCGCACTTTCGATATCGAATGAGACGCCCGAGGCGGGCATAGCGAGGCCCAGTGCCAGCGAGACGGTACCGCTCTAGCGTGCGGACCGAGAGGCCAAGGATTTGTGCGGTTTGTTTTTGGGAGAGGAGAGCGTCCACGCGTGTTCTGCCTATACCGAGTTTGTCGGCAGAATAAATACGCAGATCAATTTTGCAGGAAAGGTCTTGCCAAATTTGCCGTTACGAATCCGGGAAATTTAAGTTTTAGGTTGCCTACCTGGACCACGCCGCCGGTTGCCAAACTCCGGTTCATTGAGGATCACCATAACAGAATGTCTTCGAGCATTTGGAAGCTTGGCATGTAGGCGGCGCCAAGCCTTATTCATATTGGGGCGGTCGTTAACCGGATCAGCGTATATCTTTCTAAGCTCTTCACGGATTCGCGCCGGGGATTCTTGTGGGCGCGAGGCTTTTCCGGAACCTGCTTGGTGCGAATCCTCTTTACCGTCCAGCTGCGCAACCACGCCAATTGCCGGCATTTTCTTCGCCAAATACTTGTCGAGGCTATCGCGCGTTACATAGATCCAGTGTGACCGATGAAACTGACTCTTTGAAAACGGGGTAGTATGCGATAAGTCGCAGCAAAAAAATCGAACTGCAAAATCTTCGGTGTTCCAATAGTGGGCATCAAGATTGATCATTTCGCCGCCCTCTTTAGGGCGAACAGCGCTGACCAGGGTTCCCACTTCACAAGCCTCACCAATTATTCGCGAGACCCTGCTCCACATGTTTTCAAAATCAATTTTAGCTTGGGTGCATGCTCGTTCCCATTCGTCGTAGTCTAGTTTGTACTTTTCGTATGTGTCGGCATCGCAGTCATCGTCTGGTTCGTCTGGTTCTTCTGGTTCATCTGACTCGTTGTCGTCACGCAATTCAACCCATGCATCAGGAAAAACAACGTGACCGATTTCGTGGAAAGCTCGAGCCAAGAACACATAGTCTTGCGGATCATGAGGCCAGTTTTTCGGGTCTCTCCAGAACGAAGCATCAAACGGAAATAGATTCTTCGCGCTTTTCAGCATATCGGCATGCCCGATCGGATTGGAGCAGTCGAATTGTGTTCCACGCGCAATAGAACCGAAGTCCGTAGTTCTCAAAGCGCCGCTGGAAGGTATTTATTCGCGTGATACCCAGGTGATACCCAGCGCCGAAAAGTGGCCCAGTTTAAAGCCATAACCCATTGAGATTGTTGGCTGGGGCGGGAGGATTCGAACCTCCGAATGGCGGAATCAAAATCCGCTGCCTTACCACTTGGCTACGCCCCAATCCGGATTGGGCCGGGGATCGCCCCCCGGGCGCGCAGAACATAACGGTGGGTCCCCTGAGGATCAATGATAACCCCGGCTATCGGCTCCGATTCTGCCCTCTATAATCCCTTTATAATAATGTCTATGGCGGCCCGCAGCGGGCCGCCCGCCGGCCGAGGACCAATGCCCGATTCCATCGAGGTCAGCGATGACGGCGGCATCCGCACCATCCGGATGAACCGGCCGGAAAAGAAGAACGCGCTGACGCAGCCGATGTATGCCGCGATGACCCGCGCGCTCGGCGAGGCGCAAGACGACGACGCGATCCGCTGTGTCGTCATCGCCGGCGGCCCCGGAGCCTTCTGCGCCGGCGCCGATATCGCCGAGTTTCTCGAATCGGCCCAGAGCGGCGCGTTGCGGCCTCACACCGTCGAATTCCTCAAGGCGATCGCGCACAATAAAAAGCCCATGGTCGCGGCCGTGCGCGGTCTTGCCGTCGGCATCGGCGTGACCATGCTGTTTCATTGCGATCACGTCGTGGCCTCCACCGATGCGACCTTCACCACCCCGTTCCTCAAGCTTGCGCTTATTCCCGAAGCCGCATCCAGCCTCTTGGCGCCGCTGCGCATGGGCTATGCGCGCGCCTTCTCGATGCTGGTGATGGGCCGTCCACTCTCCGCGCCCGACGCAAAGGAAGCGGGCATCGTCAACACCATCGTCGAATCCGCCGCCGCCGACGGCGCGGCGCTGCAGGCGGCGCGCGAGATCGCGGCGCTTCCCGCCGGCGCGGTTGCGGTATCGCGGGCGCTGCTGCGCGGCGGCCTTGACGCCATCGACCGGCAGATCGATACCGAAATCATGCATTTTCGCGAGCGGCTGCAGTCGGACGAAGCGCGCGCGGCCTTTACCGCCTTCCTGTCGCGCAAGAAGTAAACAATGGCCCTCTCCGGCAAGACCCTTTTCATCACCGGCGCCTCGCGCGGCATCGGGCTTGCGATTGCGCTGCGCGCCGCGCGCGACGGCGCCAATATCGCCATCGCCGCCAAAACCGCGGAGCCCCACCCAAAACTGGCCGGCACCATCTATACCGCTGCGCAAGACATCGAACGCGCCGGCGGCAAGGCGCTGCCGCTTGTGGTCGACGTGCGCGACGAAATTTTGGTGCGCGACGCGCTCGACAAGACGGCGCAAAAATTCGGCGGCATCGATATCGTGGTCAACAATGCGAGCGCCATCCAGCTGACGGACACGACCGCGACCGACATGAAGCGGTTCGATCTGATGTATCAGATCAACGCGCGCGGCACTTTCATGGTGTCGAAATGGGCGATCGGTTATCTGGAGAAAGCGGCCAATCCGCATATTCTGATGATTTCGCCGCCGCTCGACATGAAGGAAAAATGGTTCGCGCCGCACACCGCCTACAGCATGGCCAAATTCGGCATGAGCTTGGCGGTGCTCGGACTCGCCGGTGAATTGCGGCCGAACGGCATCGCCGTCAATGCGCTGTGGCCGCGCACGCTGATCGCGACGGCCGCGGTGCAGAATCTCCTCGGCGGCGCCGCGATGGCCGCACGCGGACGCAAGCCGGAGATCATGGCGGATGCGGCTTACGCCATATTCAACAAGCCTTCTCGCCAGTTCAGCGGCCGCTTCATCATCGATGACAGCTTTTTGGCGGAGAACGGCGTTACCGACTTCGAGCGCTATCGCGTCGATCCAACACAAACGCTGGCGCCGGATTTCTTCGTGCCTGAGGATAGTAAGCCGCCGCCCGGCGTCATCATCGCCACCGGATGAGGAACATTGGGGACGCCCATGAGCTATCGCGCTCCGCTTGACGACATCGGCTTTGCGCTCAGACACGCCGCATCGCTCGGTTCCGCGATCGAGCAAGGCCTGTTCGGCGACCTTTCGCTCGACGACGTCGACGCCGTTTTGGCGGAAGCCGGCCGCTTCGCCGGCGACATCATCGCGCCGCTCAATCGCATCGGCGACACGTTCGGCGCGAAGTTTAAAGACGGCGCCGTGACCACGGCGCCGGGCTGGAAGGAAGCCTACCGCGATTGGCGGCTCGGCGGCTGGAATGCGGTCACGGCGCCGGCGCAATGGGGCGGCCAGGCTTTGCCGCAAACCGTCAACGCCGCCTGCACCGAGATGTGGCACGCGGCCTCGGTCGGCTTCGCCAACGGCCCGATGCTGACCATGGCGGCGATCGACGCGCTCAACGCCCACGGCAGCGACGCGCTCAAGCGCACTTATCTGGAGAAGCTCGTCTCCGGCGAGTGGATGGGCACCATGCAGCTCACCGAGCCGCAGGCCGGCTCCGACGTTGGCGCCTTGCGCACGCGCGCCGAGCGCGCCGGCGACGGCAGCTATCGGCTCAAGGGCCAGAAGATCTTCATCACTTACGGCGAGCAGGATTTCACCGACAATATCATCCACTTCGTGCTGGCGCGGCTGCCCGACGCGCCGCCGGGCACGCGCGGCATTTCGCTGTTCCTGGTGCCGAAATTTTTGTTGCAGGCTGACGGCGCGCTCGGCGCCCGCAACGACATCCGCGCCCATTCGATCGAGCACAAGATCGGCATTCACGGCTCGCCGACCTGCACCATGATCCTCGGCGATAATGCCGGCGCCATCGGCTTTGTGATCGGCGAGGAAAATGCCGGCATGGCCTGCATGTTCACCATGATGAACCGGGCGCGCCTTGCCGTCGGCCTGCAAGGCGTCGGCATCGCAGAAAGCGCGACGCAACAGGCGCTGGCTTATGCGCGCGAGCGCCGGCAGGGCCGCATCGCCGGTATGAAAGCGACGGAATCGGCGCCGATCATCGACCATCCCGACGTACGCCGCATGCTGCTGACGATGCGTGCGCACACGCAGGCGGCGCGCGCCATCTGTTATGCGGCCGCCATGGCGATCGACCGCAGCGAACGCAGCGCCGACTCGGCCGCGCGCAAAGCCGCGCATCAGCAGGCATCGCTCCTCACGCCGGTGGCGAAAGCGTTCTCGACCGATATCGCCAACGAGGTCGCTTCGCTCGGTGTGCAGGTGCATGGCGGCATGGGCTATATCGAGGAAACCGGCGCGGCGCAGTTTTTTCGCGATGCGCGGATCGCCCCAATCTATGAAGGCACCAACGGCATCCAGGCCATCGATCTGGTCACCCGCAAGTTGCCCGTGGCGAACGGCGCCGCGGTTGCGGCGCATTGCGACGAGTTGCGCGGCATCGTAGAGGCGTTGAACGCCAGCAACGATCCGGCCTTCGGCTGGACGGCGGTGCGGCTCGGCGATGCGGTCGAAAGCCTGTCGCGGGCGACGGGCTGGCTCCTCGCCCATCTTGAGAAGGAACCCGACGCGGCGCTCGCCGGCGCGAGCCCCTATCTGCGGCTGTTCGGCACGGCGACCGGCGGTTGCCTGTTGGCGAAACAAGCCCTGGCGGCACTGCGGCTCGGCGGCGACGCGGCGGCGCGTCTCGCCATCACGCGGTTTTTTGCCGAAAACATCGCAGTCGGGGCCGGCGCCCTTGAACGCACCGTGGTCGAGGGCGCCGACGGCGTGCTGGGCGCCGATGCGGCGCTGGCCTCGTAGCGCCGGGAAAATGATGGGTTTCGCAACGGCGCGGCCCATCCTACATTCGTTGCGATGCCCACGCTTCTCATCAGCCATCCCGCCTGTCTGCAACACCTGACGCCGGCCGGCCATCCGGAGCGGCCCGACCGCCTGCGCGCCGTCGAAGCCGCGCTGGAAGCGGAAAAATTCCAGATGCTGGTGCGGGTCGAGGCGCCGCGCGCGCCGCTCGAAACCGTCGCGCTCTGCCACCCGATAGATTACATCGAGGCCTTGCGCGACGCCACGCCCGAGGAAGGCCTCGTCCAGCTCGACGCCGACACCTCGATGTCGCCGGGCAGCTTCGAGGCCGCGTTGCGCGCCGCCGGCGGCGCCATCCACGCCGTCGACGAGGTTGTGGCGAAGAAGGCCGCCAATGCCTTTGTCGCCACCCGGCCGCCCGGCCATCACGCCGAGACCGCGCGCCCGATGGGTTTCTGTTTTTTCGACAACGCCGCCATTGCCGCACGCCATGCGCAGAACAAACACGGCATCGCGCGGGCCGCGATCGTCGATTTCGACGTGCATCACGGCAACGGCTCCCAGGAGATTTTCTGGGCCGACAAGACCGTGATGTACTGCTCGACGCATCAGATGCCGCTGTTTCCCGGCACCGGCGCCATCGGCGAAAGCGGCGACTACAACACCGTCGTCAATGCGCCGTTGCGGCCCGGCGACGGGCCTGAGAAATTCCGCGACGCCTTTGAGAGCCGCATCCTGCCGCGGCTTGCCGAATTCGCGCCTGAGCTCGTCATCATCTCGGCGGGCTTCGACGCCCACTACCGCGATCCGCTGGCCAATATCAATCTCGAGGAGGCGGATTTCGCCTGGGCGACGCAGAAGATCATGGAGGTGGCCGACCGCCACGCCGGCGGCCGCGTCGTCTCGCTGCTCGAAGGCGGCTACGATCTGCAAGCGCTCGGCAATTCGGCGGCCGCCCATGTCAATGCGCTGATGCGTGGATAATTTTGTAGCCCGGATTGCGCGAGACGCAATCCGGGAGCAAAATTCTCCCGGATTACGCGGCGGGTAATCCGGGCTACATTCGGGTGTACGATGGCGCAGGCGCAGGACAACGATATCGCGAAGCTGCCGTTCGAGCGGGCGATCGAGGAGCTCGAGACGATCGTCAAGCGGCTCGAAGAGGGCAAGGTGCCGCTCGAGGAATCGGTCGCCATCTACGAGCGCGGCGAAGCGCTCAAGCGCCGCTGCGAAGATCTATTGCGCCAGGCCGAAGCGCGCGTCGAGAAAATCACCCTCGACGCCGCCGGCAAACCCACCGGCACCGAGCCGTTGGACGGCGAATAGCCTCGTCATCTCCCTCACCCTCGTTCGCTCCGCTCACTCGACTTCTCCCCGCACGCGGGGAGAAGTGAACAAGCGATCCCGTTCTCGCGATGCGGCTTCGCATCCGAGTTTTGCCACGCCACTGCAAGAAAGCCCTTCCCACGGCCTCCCGACAAAAGAAGGGAGGCGAAGCGCCGAAAGGCGCGTAGTCCACGAGCCGCATCGAGCGGATGCGGCGCGCGCCACGCGGAACCGGACGTTGCCATCCGTCCGCGCTTCGGGCGCGCTCGCCTTTCGGCGCTCCACCGCGGCGCTTGCCACGCAAATGAATGCCGTGGCTCAGCCCAGGCCGTGTTTCCTGGGACGTGCCGCAAGCGGGCGTTACCCGCCGCGCGCTGTCCCAGTCCAGCGGAGCACCCCGCAGGCCGGTCATGGTGCCGGCCAAACCGATGCCCGAGCCGCCCGGGAGCAGGGTTACGAGCCCCGCCCGCGGGAACCGCACCCGCCCCATCGGCCGGCCGTCACCGGTCGACGTCCCTTCGATGGGCGGGCTGGCCCTATGTAACTATACCAGAGACCGATGTCAAGAGTTGGTCCCTGCACTGGTGACCAACATCTTTGGCCTCTCGTCACTGCACGCGCCGTCCCCTCCGGACCCGTGCCGCCGACGCGGCAGGCGAGGACGGACCGGGCGACGGATTCACATTGCAGGAGCCGCGATTGCCGCCGGCTATGCTCGCCTCGCACTCTTGCGCCGTGCGGTATTGGCAGTCCCAGTAAATGTCATCGCCAAATCTCATGACGCACCAAGGCGCATCCCCGGAAGATGCCTGGCTTACCGGAATGTCAAAACTCATGGCCACCGCGACGGCGGCAGCGGCGATTATCAAACCCGAAATGGCTTTCACCACGTGGATCACTCCATTGTTTCGCCCGCGAAGGAATGAACACCGCCGCGCTGCCAATGATCGTGGTACAGAATATTTCGCTTGACTTACGAGAACAAATAGGGAACAATCACGGGTTCGGATCAAGAGGCAAGCGGCACGAGATTCGGGGCAGAGACGATGGATTCGGACCAGAAAAGCGCATGGCTGCTTAAGCTCGACGAGGAATGCCCGTACCAGGTGGTGTTGCCGCGGCGGCAGCTTGCCGACGACAGCGAGATTTTGGATTTCCTCATCGAGTACGTCGAAAAATTCGACATGTATGTCGAGGACGATTACGCCGCCTTCGTGCGCTATTGCTTCGCCGATCCGCTCGATGCCGAGATTTTCCGCTCGCGCTTCGAACCGAAGGGCGAGCGGTTTCGGCTGGCGGGGTGAATTGCACCTCCCCCCCTGCAGGGGAGGATTACCGCGGCAGCTTCTGCCGCACCTTGCCCATCTCGGCCCAGGCGTCGGCGCGCAAATGCTTTTTCGCGTTGAGCACGGTGAACTGATTGGCGCTCGTGGTGCGCGGCAGCGCCTGCCATGACAGCGGCATCGACACCGGCGCGCCGGGGCGCGCGCGGGTCGAATAGGCCGCGACCGCGGTCGCCTCGCGCGAATTGCGCAAGTAGTCGATGAAGATTTTGTTGTGGCGAAGCGCCTTGGTCATCTTTGCGAGGTAACGCTGCGGCGCATCGGCCGCCATGGCGTTGGCGATATGCGAGGCGAAAGCTTTGACGGTGTCCCAATCGGCGCCGTCGATCGGCACGACGACGTGAATGCCCTTGCCGCCGGTCAGCTTGACGAAGCTATTGAGCTTTTCCGCCTGCAGGCGGTCGCGGGTCTCCTGCGCCGCCGTAACGATGGTCTTCCACGACACGCCCTCCCCCGGATCGAGGTCGAAAACGATGCGGTCGCAAACTTCCAGCTTGCCGAGCCGCGAGCCGCGGACGTGAACCTCGAGCGCGCCGGACTGCACCAGCGCGATCAGATCGTCGAGCTTTTCCACCGCGATGACGTCGTGCTCCTTGGCGTTCACAACATGGCGCAGCGGCGAATCCTTGATGGTGGAGGCGATGTGCTTCTGGAAGAAGGTTTCGCCGCCAACACCCTCCGGAGCGCGCACGATGGCAAGCGGCCGGTCGACGACGTGCGGCGCCATGACATCCCACACGCTGACGTAATACTGCGCCAGATCCGCCTTGGTGACGCCGGCATCGGGCCAATAGACCCGGTCGGGATGGGTCAGATGGACATTGGCGACGGTGGCGTTTGCCACTTTGACGTTGCGGTTTGCGCTGTTTTTGTTCGACGCCGCCGGCGGCGATTTTCGCACCGCGCGGCGTTGCGCCGCTGCTGCCGGCGCCGGCGTCTCGCGCACCACCTCGCGCGCCGGCTTGTCTTCGCGGAGCCCCTTGTAGGAGGCCTGCCGCAGCAAGCCGTCATGGGTGAAGCCGCGGAACTCGGTCTCGACGACCAGTTGCGGCTTGACCCAGATGACATTCTTGCGCCGTTCGTCCTTGGGCAAGGTGACCGACGGACGATCGATCCGCAGCGGCTCCAATCGCTGCCACAAATCGCGCGCGACCTCGCGGGTGTAACCGGTGCCGACACGCCCGGCGTAGCGCAGTTTGCCGTCGTCGTGAAAGGCCACCGTCAACGCGCCGACGGCGTTGCGCTGCGCGTTCGACGGCGAAAAGCCGGCGACGACGACTTCCTGCGCGTCGTGGCATTTGGCTTTGACGAAATTGTCCGACCGCCCCGGGCGATAGGGCGCGTCGCGCAATTTCGACACGATGCCTTCGAGCTTCATGCCGCAGGCGTGCTTAAAGATGACCGGGCCGTCTTCGTCGAAATGTCCGGCATAGCGGATGGGTCCGCTCTTGCCGTTGCCCCTGAGCAAACGCCGCAGCGCGTCCTTGCGCGCGATCAGCGGCTCTGTGGTCAAGTCGCGCCCGTTCAGATACAGGAGATCGAACACCCAATAGACGAAGCGATCGCCGCGGTCCTCTTTGAGATCGTTCTGCAGCATGGCGAAATTGGAAACGCCTTTGTCGTTCTCGACCACCAATTCGCCATCGAGCAGCGCCGTCTCGGCGGGCAGCGCAGCGACCGCGTCGGCGATGCGCTCGAACCGCTGCGTCCAATCGAGCGCTTTCCGGGTGAGGAGCTTGACCTTGCCGCGGTCGAGCCGCGCCTCGATGCGATAGCCGTCGAATTTGATCTCGTGCAGCCAGCCCGGCCCGCTCGGCGCGGTGTCGCGCAACGTGGCGAGAGACGGCGGGATGAAATCGGGCAAGCGGCTCGCTCTACCGCCGTTCTGCGCCGGGGCCGAACGCTGGCGCGCGGCGGCAACCGCTGCGGGCTTGGCGCGCGTGCGGCGCGCCGCCGCAGGCTTTTGTTTGATTGCGGCTTTGGTCGTCGCCTTGGTCGCGACTTCGGCTCGCGACGTGGTCCGCGATTTGGAACTTTTCTTTGCTTGCAACTCGGCCGCCGCCCGCAATTGCGCCTTGAACTCACGCTGCGACTGCGACCGTGGCGCATTCGTCGGCGGGTCGGCTTTGCGATTGCTGTGCCAGACCCGCTTCTTGCCCTTGCCCGCGGCGATCTCGTCCATCGAGCGGCCGGTCGCGACCGACAAGGGTTCCTCCTGCAAAATATCGCCGTTGCGTTCGCTTCTCGACGCTTCGTCCTTACCCTTGATGAGGAGCCAGTTTTCGTGACGGTCGCGCGGGCGCGCCCGCATGCGCACGAGGTGCCAGCGGCCGTGCAATTTCTCGCCGTCGAGGGTGAATTCGAGGTGGCCTTTAGCCATGCCCCGGTGCGGATCGCCTTCGGGGAACCAGCGGCCGCGATCCCAGATCATCACCGTACCGCCGCCGTATTCGCCCTCCGGAATGGTGCCCTCGAAGGTGTTGTATTCGATCGGATGGTCCTCGACCTGGACCGCGAGGCGCTTTTCGGTCGGATCGAGGCTCGGGCCGCGGGTCACGGCCCAGCTCTTCATCACGCCGTCGAGCTCGAGGCGCAGATCGTAATGCAGCCGCGTCGCGGCATGCTTGTGGATCACATAATGGTTGCCGCTACGGGCCGCTTTGCGACCGCGCGGCTCCGACGTGACATCAAATTTCCGTTTCTTGCGGTATATTTCGAGCGCCACGGTGAACCACCTTGCCCGCCGTTAAGACTTATACCAGGTGCCAAATTCCTCGGGCAGGCGCCAAAATCCTGCCCAACCGGCTCGGCAAACCCTGGTAAAGCCCTGAACTTTACATACATCACGGAGTTAAAGGGGTGACTACGGGACTGTCCATATAAGCCCATGGAAACGCTAGCGGTTCCCTTTAGCCGTTCGCTATGGGCAAATTGCGTTCCCGGGACGGAATGGTGTAAGGACCTTAGAATCTGCGTGGAACATCCCTATCTGTGTGAACCATTGCCGGGCTTCACCGAGCCCCAACAATCGGCATTAGGCCGAAACAACTCATTGGTCTGAAAAAGGAGCGTAGCGTGACGGTTTCGTCTAAGACCCCATTGCTCGACCAGATTAAGACCCCAGAAGAGTTAAGGCGCCTCGAGCCCAACCAGTTGCGGCAGGTCGCCGACGAACTGCGCCGTGAGACCATCGACGCGGTCGCCGTCACCGGCGGCCATCTCGGCGCCGGGCTCGGCGTCATCGAGCTTACGGTGGCGCTGCACTACGTCTTCAACACGCCGGCCGACCGGCTGATCTGGGACGTCGGCCATCAGGCCTATCCGCACAAGATCCTCACCAACCGGCGCGACCGCATTCGCACGCTGCGCACGGGCGGCGGACTTTCCGGTTTCACCAAGCGCGCCGAGAGCGAATACGATCCGTTCGGCGCCGCACATTCCTCGACCTCGATCTCCGCCGGCCTCGGCATGGCGGTCGCCCGCGACCTGCAGGGCAAGCAGAACAATGTCATCGCCGTGATCGGCGACGGCGCGATGTCGGCCGGCATGGCCTATGAGGCGATGAACAATGCCGGCGCCATGAATTCGCGCCTGATCGTGGTGCTCAACGACAACGACATGTCGATCGCTCCGCCGGTCGGCGCGCTCTCTGCCTATCTCGCCCGCCGGGTATCCGGCCGCGGCTATCATCGCCTGCGCAAATTGATCCGCAGCGTCGCCAAGCACATGCCGAGCAAGATGCTCGAGCAGCGCGCCATGGCGATGGAGGAATATGCCCGCGGCCTCGTCACCGGCGGCACGCTGTTCGACGAGCTCGGCTTCTTCTATGTCGGCCCGATCGACGGCCACAATATCGATCACTTGCTGCCGGTGCTGGAAAACGTGCGCGACATGAAGAACGGGCCGATCCTGGTCCACGTCGTGACGCAAAAAGGCAAGGGCTACGCGCCGGCGGAAAAATCCGCCGACAAATATCACGGCGTCGTCAAGTTCGACGTCGCCACCGGCGCGCAGGTCAAATCGAAGCCGACCGCGCCCGCCTATCAGAAGGTCTACGGCGAAAGCCTGATCAAGGAAGCGCGCAAGGACAATAAGATCGTCGCCATCACCGCGGCGATGCCGTCGGGCACCGGCGTCGATCTGTTCCAGAAGGAATTTCCCGGCCGCACCTTCGACGTCGGCATTGCCGAACAGCACGGCGTAACTTTCGCCGCCGGCCTCGCCACCGAAGGCTACAAGCCGTTCGCCACCATCTATTCGACGTTCCTGCAGCGCGCCTACGACCAGGTCGTGCACGACGTCGCCATTCAGCGCCTGCCGGTGCGCTTTGCCATGGATCGCGCCGGATTGGTCGGCGCCGACGGGCCGACCCATGCCGGCGCGTTCGACATCGCCTATCTCGGCTGCCTGCCCGGCTTTGTGCTGATGGCGGCCGCCGACGAGGCCGACCTCGCGCATATGGTGGCGACGGCCGTCGCCATCGACGACCGCCCCTCGGCGCTGCGTTATCCGCGCGGCGAAGGCCGCGGCGTACCGATGCCGGAGGAAGGCAAGCCGCTTGAGATCGGCAAGGGCCGCATCCTGCGCGAAGGCACCAAAGTGGCGCTGTTCTCCTACGGCGCGCGGCTTGGCGAATGCCTCAAGGCCGCCGACGAGCTCGCCGGCTATGGGCTGCCGACCACGGTCGCCGATGCACGCTTCGCCAAGCCGCTCGACGTCGATCTTCTGCTGCGGCTCGCCCGCGAGCACGAAGTGCTGCTCACCATCGAGGAAGGCGCGATCGGCGGCTTCGGCTCCTTTGTGCTGCAGGCGCTCGCCGAGCACGGCGCGCTCGATCGCGGGCTGAAGGTCCGCTCGATGGTGCTGCCGGATTTCTTCATCGACCAGGATTCGCCGAACGCCATGTACGCCAAGGCCGGACTCGACGCCAAAGGCATCGTCACCAAGGCCTTCGAGGCGCTCGGCCAGAATATGCGCGGCGAAGTGGTGAAGCTCGCCTAATATTCGGCTACGTTTCCCGGACGCGGCGCAGCGCGCCTGTAGGGTGGGTAAAATCGTTTTCTGTTGAATTGCCGCGTGGGCATTGCGCGGAGCGATTTTGCCCACGCGGTCAGCCGAGCGGGCGCAATGCCCACCCTACAAAATCCATGACCCCTAAAGAACGAGCCGATCGCCTGCTAGTCGCGCGCGGGCTGTTCGAGAGCCGCGCGCGGGCGCAAGCCGCGATCGCCGCCGGACGGGTGACCGCCGACGGCAGCCCCGTGCGCAAGGCCTCGGACGGGATTTCCTCCGCCGCCATTATCGCCGCCGAGCCCGAGCACCCTTATGTGTCGCGCGGTGGGGTCAAGCTTGCCGCCGCGCTCGATCATTTCGCGCTCGACGTCGCCGGCCGCGTCTGCCTCGACGTCGGCGCCTCGACCGGCGGCTTTACCGAGGTATTGCTCGCGCGCGGCGCCAAGCGGGTCTACGCGGTCGACGTCGGCACCGGCCAATTGCATCCGCGGCTGCAGGACCGCGACGACATCGTCAGCATCGAACAGACCGATATCCGCAAGCTCGATCCGGCGCGGCTCGAGGAACCGCCCGACCTCGCCACCATTGACGTGAGTTTCATCTCGCTCAAGCTTGTGCTGCCCGCAGTCGGCAATCTGCTCATGCCGCGCGCACAACTATTGGCGCTGATCAAGCCGCAGTTCGAGACCAAGGGCGACGGCGTCAAAAAAGGCATTGTGCGCAACGAGGCGGTGCGCAGGAGCGTGTGCGACGATATCGCTACCGTTCTCGCGTCGATCGGCTGGCGCACCCGCCCTGTCGTTGCGTCGGCCATCCGCGGCGGCGACGGCAATCAGGAATTCTTCGTCGAGGCCGAACGTGGTTGAGCGCTGTGATTGAACGATTGGAGATCGAAACGGTCGGCCAGCGCGGCGACGGCGTCGCCACCGGCGCCGACGGTCCGATCTATGTGCCGTGCACGCTGCCGGGCGAACGCGTCACAGTCGAGGGCTGGCCCGGCCATCCCGACCGCCGCCAGCTTCTCGTCGTCGAAAAACCGAGCCCCGAGCGTATCGCGCCGATCTGCCCGCATTTCGGCGTCTGCGGCGGCTGCGCCTTGCAGCATTGGGCGAGCGGACCCTACCGTGCCTGGAAGCGCAGCCTGGTCGTCGAGGCGCTGCACCAAGCCGGCATCGAGGCGCCGGTCGCCGAGCTTGTCGACGCGCATGGCGACGGCCGCCGCCGTGCGGTGTTTCACGCCCGCCGCAGCACCCAAAGCGGCAAAAACGACGTGCTCGAAGTCGGCTTTTCGGCGGCGCGCGCGCACCACGTGGTCGCGATCGACCGCTGTCCCATTCTGGCCAAAAGCCTCGACGGCGCGCTCGCCGCGGCCTGGGCCATCGCCGAGCGGCTTGGCGCCGCGGGCAAGCCGCTCGATATCGGCGTCACCGCGAGCGATGCCGGCCTCGATGTCGACGTGCGCGGTTCGGGGCCGCTGACCGGGCGCTTGACCACGACGCTGGCGGGCGTCGCGGCGCAGCAGAACATCGCGCGCTTGACGCGCCATGGCGAGCTCATCGCGCAAGCGCGCGCACCGACGCTGCGGATGGGCACGGCGACCGTTGCTCTGCCGCCGGCCGCCTTCCTGCAGGCGACGGCCGAAGGCGAAGCGGTGCTGGCCCGGCTCGTGCTCGAAATTTGCGCCGGCGCCAAAAGCGTCACCGATCTGTTCGCCGGCGTCGGGCCGTTCGCGCTGCGGCTCGCGGCAAAGGCGCGGGTGCTTGCGGTTGACGACGATGAAGCGGCGCTCAACGCACTCAAGCGCGCCGCGGAGACCGCTTTAGGACTAAAGCCCGTCACGGCGGAGCGGCGCGACCTGTTCAAGAATCCCCTCCTCGCCGCCGAGCTCAACCGTTACCAAGCGGCCGTGTTCGATCCGCCGCGTCAGGGCGCGCTGGCGCAGGCGCGCGAACTCGCAACAAGCCGCGTTCCGGTGATCGCCGCGGTGTCATGCAATGCGGGAACTTTTGCGCGCGATCTGCGCATTCTCGTCGACGGCGGCTATCGGATCACGGCCGTCACGCCGATCGATCAATTTCGCTATTCGGCGCACGTCGAGATCGTGGCGCGGCTGGAAAAATGACGCGTCACTTGAACGCCGGCATCACGTCCTTGGCAAACCAGCGCAGCTGCTCCTTGAACTCCTTGGGCGAAAGACCTTCGGCCCAGTGGATCATGAAGTGCTCCAGCCCCGGATATTTCGCCTCGATCGATTTGATGCCGTCGATCACCTCGGCCGGCGGCCCGCAGAACCAGGCCTTCTGCGCGACGCCGTCTTTGAGCAGTGGCGTGCGCGACGGCGCGCCCGGCGTGCCCCAGGTGCGGCCCTCTTCGTCGGCATAACGCACGAAGCCAAACGGGGCGAACCATTTGAAGCGCTCGTCGTGAGCCGGCTCGAGCTTCTTGATCGCCTCGTCGCGGCTATTGGCGAGATAGACGCCGGCACCCCAGATCACGTCCTCGCCGAGCTTTTTGTTGCGGCCATGCTTGAGGCAGGCGGCGTGATAGGCGCGGATGACGTCATCGAGGATTTTCTCGCCGTTGAGCGTCACCATCGCGTTCAGCCCGTATTGGGCCATCATCTCGATGGTCTTGCCGCTGGCGATCGGCATCCAGATTTCGACCGGCAGATGCTTCGGCCGCGGCACCAGCGTGATGTCTTTGAGCTTATAGCCGCGGTAATCCACCGGCGGCGGCGCCTCGTAATATTTGCCCTTGAAGTGGAGGCTCTCTTCGTTGAAGCAGGTCAACAAAAGCCGCAGCTGCTCCTCGAACAATTCGCGGTTCTTCTCGGCGTCGAGAAGCGGCGCGCCGAACGATTCGACCTCGCGGGTGTGATAGCCGCGGCCGACGCCGAGCACCACGCGGCCGTCGGTGACGATATCGGCCATGGCGTAATCCTCGGCCATGCGGATCGGGTGCCACATCGGCAGCACGTTAAAGGCGCAGCCGAATTTCAGCCGCTTGGTCTGCGTGGCGAGCCAGAGCCCGAGCTGAATGAGGTTCGGAAAGACCTCGTAGCCCTCGCGCTGGAAATGATGTTCCGCGGTCCACAGCGTCTCGAAACCGAGCTCGTCCATGAGCTGGGCGACGTCGCGCGCGGTGAAGAAGGCCTCGCGCAACCGCTCGTCCGAATAGCGCCGGTCGTTGGCCGGCGTGCCGCCTAAGCCCACATTGTCGAGCTCGATCTGCCCGACATAGAGAACGTGAAATTTCTTGATCATGAGTTCCTGCCCTGCCGTATTTCGAAGCGTCTTGGCAGCGGAGTCAATAACATCATGAAGCGAGCGCGGCAGCACCCCCTTTGGGCCGAATTTGACGCAACCGGGATTTAGACCGCGGGGTTCCCCTCGGGCAGCCGCCTTATTCGACCCATAGGCGTGCCAGCCCAACAGGTCGCAGTGGCAACCGTCCGGCATTTCGCTAGAGTTTGCGACAATCGATTCGTCGCGAGGTGATGCGATGCAACGTCGAGTGTGCCGGATCCTGTTGGTGACGGCATTTATGGCCGGAGCCTGGGGAGCAGGCGTCGCGCGCGCCGCCGAGTGGCGATACTGCCTCGCCACAGCGCCCGGCCAGCACACAGTCTATATGTCGGCGCCGTTTTCGGACGACCAATCGATGGAGACCGTCGAGTCCGAGTTCGGTAGCGCGCTCGATCGGGCAGCGATGCAGCACAATTCGGTACAATGTCCGCTGGGCAACGCACAATCGATCGCCAGCATGAAGGCGCAGGCGATCCAATATAATCAGGCGAGCGGCAACAAGGTCGTTCAGCTCAATTGGCGGCCGTAAATTTGCGGCCGGGAGCTTTGCGGCCAGGTTCAAATCCCCAGAAACCGCGATTTTATATCCTGGTTTTCCGCCAATTCCTCGGGCCGCGCCGAGTAAACCAAGCGGCCTTTGCTCATGACATGAACGAAATCGACGAGTTTTAGCGCCAGCGCCGCGTTCTGCTCGACCAGAAGGATGGAGAGCCCCTCGCGCTTGAGCTTGGCGATGGCCTCCCACAGCCCTTGGATGATGATCGGTGCAAGCCCTTCCGACGGCTCATCCATGATCAGGCAATCGGGATTGGTCATCAGGCCCCGGCCGATGGCGAGCATCTGTTGTTCGCCGCCGGACAGCGTCTTGGCGTGCTGACGACGCCGCTCGCGCAATCGCGGGAAAAGATCGTAAACGCGATCCAGGCACCAGCCATGGCGTTCGGCGTGCCGTTCGGCGACCACGAGGTTGTCCTCGACGCTGAGCGTCGGGAAGACGCGGCGCCCTTGCGGCACGAGACCGATACCGCTGCGGACGATCGCGAACGACGAAATCCCGGTGATCTCGGCGCCCTTGAAAAAAACCTTGCCGCGCCGGGGCGGCGTGAAGCCAACGATCGAATTGACCAGCGTTGTTTTGCCTACGCCGTTACGGCCAAGCAGGCCCAAAATCTGGCCTTGCTCGAGCTGCAGCGAAAGCCCCTGCAACACATAAGCATTGCCGTAATAGGTGTGGATGTCCTCGACGTCCAGAATGCTCATCGCGCTAGCCGGTCCCCAGATAGACTTCCTGCACGCGCGGGCTGGCGTGAATCTGCTGCGGCGTGCCCGTTTCCAGCACTTCGCCGAAATGCAGCACGGAAATCTCCGAGGCGACGTCGAACACCACATCCATGTCGTGCTCGATCAGCAAGAGCGCCAATCCGGGATCGAGCTTGCGCAGGAATGCGCCCATCTCGGCGGTCTCTCCTGACGACAAGCCGGCGGCCGGCTCGTCCAGCAGGAGGATCTTGGGGTCGCTCGCCAGGCCGACCACGATTTCGAGCTGGCGCTGCTCGCCATGCGACAGGTAGCGAACCTCGACGTCCTTGCGATCGAGAAACGAAGCGCGCTGCAACAGCATGATCGCCTTGGCGTAGACGTCACGATAGGACGACATAAACCGCCACATCACGAATTTCGACGGCAGCAAACCCTTAATCGCCAGCAGTACATTGTCGAGTACGGTGAGCCGCGGAAACAGGCTGGTCACTTGGAACGTGCGCGCCATGCCGAGTGCGGTGCGCCGGTGGCTCGGCCAGCGCGTCACCTCGCGGCCGAATAGCACGACGCTGCCGGAACTCGCCGGAAGAATACCGGTGATGACGTTAAACAGCGTGGTCTTGCCGGCGCCATTCGGGCCAATGATCGCCTTGCGGTCGCCGGGCATTATTCTCAGCGACACCCCGCGCAGGGCCTGCAGACCGCCGAACGACTTCGACAGGCCCTTCAGTTCGAGCACCGGAACATCGCCGCTGGATTGAGGAGAATTGTTCACGCTTACCAATCCGCAATGGCAGGACCCGCCGGGACTCCCAAGCGGAGCCCCGGCGGCAATCGCCCCTATTCGCAGTATTTGCAGGGCGGGTAATCGCGGCTGTAAACCGGCTGCTGCAGGAATTTATCCTTGCCGTAGGTCCAGAACTGGCCGACGTTCGGATAGGTCTTGATCACGACATTCCAGAGCGCCGGCTTGGTGTCGCCGAGCAACGTCGTCTTCTCGACCTTGCGGATATAGACGTTCTCAATGGGGTTGCGCATGTCGTCGAACGACACCGGCCCGCGCGCCGCGTCGATTTTCAGGCTCACCATATTGTTGAGGAATTGTTCCGGTCCCGGAAATTTACCGCCGCTTTTGGCGATGGCTTCATCGATCATCTGCGCGGTGGTGTAGTTTGCTTCCGCGTAGTAGCCCGGAATCTGATTGTATTTGGCGCGGAAGCCCTTGACGAACGCTTCGCTTTTTGGCGTTTGCAGCGCGGCGCTGTACATCAAGGCCGAGACGTCGCCGATGACCACGTCGCTGTCCATCGGGAGATTGTAGTCGTCATAGCTGGTGCCGCCGGCGACGATCGGCAGCTTGACGCCGGCCTCGCGCAATTGCTTGGGGAATTGCGGCGCCGCAGGGCCCACCTGCAGCGAGTAGATGACGTCGGCATCGCTCTTGATCGTCGGGATGTAAGGACCGAAGTCCTTGTTGCCGAGCGGCGGCCAGATCTTCTGGATGACTTTGCCGCCGCAATCCTCGAACGCCTTCTGGAAACCACCGGCCAATTCATAACCGAACGCATAGTCGGTGGCGATGATTACCGCCTTTTTGTAACCCTGGTCGCAGGCCCATTGGCCGAGCGGATGATTGGGCAACGAGCTCGTCCACGTGGTGCGGATGAAATAGGGATATTTGCCGAGCTGCCGCTGCGTCAGATCGTCCGCCGCCGCGATCGATGAAATGTAGACCGTCTTGAGCTCGGTCGATACCGGCGCGAGCGCGTAGCCTTCAGTGGCGAGCACGCCGCCGATGTACATGTCGACGTGATCCTGCAGCACGAGCTTCCTCGCCTTGGTGACCGCCACGTCGGGCTTGCCCGTCGTGTCTTCGACCACCAGATCGACCTTGGCGCCGCCGAGCATGCCGTTGTGCTGCTCCAGATAGAGCTGGAAGCCGTGCAACATGTCCTGTCCGGTCTGCGACAGAAATCCGGTGATCGGCGTTAAAAAGCCGATGCGCAAGTCCTGCTGCGCCGCAGCCGGCCCGAGCCCTCCCGCCAAAGCGAGGCACGCTCCCGCCAGTATCAGACCGGTTCGCACCGTGAAGTTTTTTATCATGACTGTCCTCCCTTAAGTGTTTGACTTCTTCCGCTTCACAATTCGGCAGGCGCAAATTCCGAACGACCCGACGTCGATGCACGCCGCTGGCGCAGGCGCGCCGGAATTCCCATCAAACCCATCGGCAAATACAGGATCGTCAGAACGTAGACGCCGCCGAGCACGTATTGCCACCACGGCACCAGCGTACTGAGATATTCACGCAGCCCGAACACGATCGCCGAGCCGATGGCGCCGCCAACCAGCGTACCCGCCCCGCCGAGCACGACCATCAGCAATGCGTCCACCGACGTCGTCAGCACCACGGTGTCGGGACTGACAAGACCGTTGGTGAAGGCCCAAAGCACGCCAGACAAACCGCCGACGGCGCCGGCGATGATAAAGGCGATGTATTTGTGCAGCCAGGTATTGTAGCCAAGAATCTTCATGCGCAGCTCACGCTCGCGGATGCCTTCCAGGCTGCGGCCGAACGGCGAGCGCACCAGGACGTAAAGTGCGGCAAGCGTGACTGAGAAGAACGCCAAAACAAGAAAGAAAAATGTCTGCTCATTGCTCAGGTCGAAGCCGAAATTCGGCCTGGTTGAGACGTTGATGCCGTTGTCGCCGTTGGTGAGCGAGTTCCACCGATAGGCCAGTCCCCAAACGCATTGCCCGAGCGCGAGCGTAATCATCAGAAAATAGACGCCGCTGGCGCGGACCGCGAACAGCCCGAAAAATGCCGCCGTCGCGGCGCCAAGCAGCATGGCCAGCACCACGACCAGCCAGAAGTCCCAACCGAGGCCGAACTGGTATTTGGTGGCGAGGATCGCCGCAAGATAAGCGCCGATGCTGAAATAAGCGGCCTGGCCGAGCGATGCCATGCCGGCAAAGCCGAGCAGAATATCGACGCTCATCGCCAGGATTGCGAATACCAGCGCGCGCGTCGCCAGCAGCATCACGTACGAGCCGGAGTGGGGAATAATAAAAGCGAGCGCCAACAAAACGGCGGCAACGATGATGACTTTGGCGCGCTCCTTCATGGTCGGCCCTTACTCGCGTCCAAACAAGCCGGTCGGTCTGATCGCCAGGATCAACACCATCGGCGCGTACAAGGTGAAGTAGGAGAGTTCCGGAAACAGCGCCTTGCCGAAATTGTCGGCGAGCCCGACCAGCATCGCGCCGATAGCGGCGCCGCCGAGCGAGCCCATGCCGCCGATGATGACCACCGCGAAGGCGAGCGGAAGAATCTCGAAATCGAGACCGGGATAGACGCCGAGAAAACCGCCGCCGATCACGCCGCCGAGCCCCGCCAGAAATGCGCCGAGCGCGAAGATGAGCATGGAGATGCGGTTGGTATCGATACCGACGCCGCGCGCCATCTGCGCATCGTCGACGGTTGCGCGCACCGCGGCGCCGATACGGGTCTTTTCCATCGCCAGCCAGATCGCGATGCCGATGACGAGCGCCGTTGCAATCATGAACACGCGGTACAGCGGAAAATAGACGCCGCCGAGGGTAACGCTGTGTTCCAGCGCATCCGGCGGATCGATTTCGAAATTATTGCCGCCCCAGATGTCGAGCGCGCCCTGCTGGAATAGATAGGCGAAACCGACCGTCAGCAGCACTTGGCGCAGCGGATCGAAGCCGAGCGGCCGCAGGAACACCCGTTCCATCACGAGCCCAAGCACGGCGACCGCGAGCGCCGCGAGCGGCAGCGACAGCGCCCATGAGCCGGTGGCCCAGATCACCGACAGCGCGATATAGCCGCCCCACAGAAAATAGGCCCCATGCGCCAAGTTGACGATGCGCATGACGCCGAAGATCAGCGACAGCCCGGCGCCCAACAGGAACAGGAGCGCGCCATAGGAAATGCCGTTAAAGGCCTGAATCACCCAGAACTGCGCATTCACAAGTCCTGTCCCCCATTTCCCCCGGAGCGCGATTTTGATCCAAGACTAGCCCATGTCCTCGTCGCCCGGATAGCCAAGCGATTGCGACTCATTGAACCGTTTCGCGTTGCAAAGCGCGCCGGATCGTACCGTTCCGGGACGTGTACCCGGCACTGGAATTCGTGATATTGCAGGCCCCGACCGATTTAGTCTCAGCACCAAAGGATCCGATCAAATGGCCAGCGTCCTGTTCTCCCCGATCACGCTCCGCGGGCTTACGCTACCCAACCGCGTCGTGGTTTCGCCGATGTGCCAATACAACTCCGACAACGGCTCGGCGAACGACTGGCACTTGATGCACATCGGCAATATGTCGCTCGGCTGCGCCGGGCTGGTGATGTGCGAGATGACCGACGTCAATCCGCAGGGCCGGATCAGCCCGAAATGCGCCGGCATGTGGTCGGACGACAATGAGGCGGCGCTCAAGCGGGTGCACGATTTCTGCCGGACCTACGGCGTCGCCAAGCTCGGGGTGCAACTGGCGCATGCCGGCCGCAAGGGCCCGACCACGCCGCCGGCGGCGGGCGGCAAGCCGATCCTCGAAGGGCCGGACGCGTGGACGCCGGAGGCACCCTCGGCCATTCCCTACGACGCCGGCTGGCCCATGCCGCATGCCATGACCAAGGACGACATCAAGCGCTGCATCGGCGAATTTGCCGCCGCGGCCAAGCGCGTCGATCGCATCGGCTACGACGTGATCGAGCTTCACGGCGCGCACGGCTATCTTGCGCATCAGTTCCTCTCCCCGATCTCCAACAAGCGCACCGACGAATACGGCGGCGCGTTAGAGAACCGCATGCGCTTTGCCATCGAAATGTACGAGGCGGTGCGCGCGGTGTGGCCGGACGGCAAGCCGATCGGCATGCGCGTCTCCGCCACCGATTGGGTCGACGGCGGCTGGACGCCCGAGGAGACGGTGGTGCTGGCCAAGGAGCTGAAAAAGCGCGGCCTGGACTACATGGACGTATCGACCGGCGGCCTCGATCCGAAGCAGAAGATCCCGCTGGCGCCCGGCTATCAGGTGCCATTCTCGGAAAAGGTGAAGAAAGAAACCGGCTTGACCACCATGACGGTCGGCTTGATTGCCGGTTATCGGCAAGCCGAGGACATCGTGGCCTCAGGCAAAGCCGACATGGTTTGTCTCGCGCGCGGCGCGATGTGGGATCCGCGCTGGGCCTGGCATGCCGCCGAGGAGCTCGGCGCCGAGACGCCCTATGCGCCGAAAATGATGGGCTGCCACCCGAAGCTGCGGCCGCAGCTTTTTCCAAACCGGGCGCCGGCAAGCTAGTGCGCGACGTTGGGGGAGGAATGCGACGACGTGCGTTCATCAAAGGAGTTGCCTGTTCAGCGACTGCGTGGCCGCTGGCGGCGCACGCGCAGCAGCCCACCTTGCCGATTGTCGGCTATCTGAGCAGCAGGGGAGCTACGGAGGACGCTCCCTTTGTGGCTGCGTTCCTTCGCGGGTTGAACGAAACGGGCTATATCCAGGAGCGGAATGTGGCCATCGAATACCGCTTCGCTGACAATCAATATGACCGGTTGCCGACGTTGGCGGGAGATTTGGTTCGACTTCGTGCGAGCGTCCTGATGACCGGCGGTGCGCCGTCGGCACCCGCAGCAGCTAAGGCGCTGACGACTTCATTGCCAATCGTCTTCGTCACGGGTGGCGACCCGGTGGCGGCCGGGTTAGTCGCGAGTCTTGATCGTCCAGGCGGCAATCTTACCGGCGTCAACGTGATGAACACGGAACTCAGCGCGAAACGCGCGCAGCTGCTGCACGAGATGAAACCCTCAGCCAGTGTCATTGCCGCGCTCGTCAATCCGCATAATCCCAACGCAGCGAGCCAATTAAGGGATTTTCAGGCTGCCGCCGATACAGTCGGGTCACGGCTCCAGGTCGTACAAGCAAGTACAGAAGCCGAACTCGATGGGGCTCTTGCATCTGCGGCGAAGCTGGCCGGCGGCCTGGTGATCGGGGCCGACGCTTTCTTGAACGGCCAGAGCGGAAAGCTCGCTGCGCTGGCGCTCGACCACTTCGTCCCAGCGATCTCTTCCAATCGCGAATTTGCGGCGGCGGGCGGCCTGATGAGTTATGGAGCAAGTATCCCAGCGGCATTCCGCCTGGCTGGCACTTACGTCGGCCGGATTCTGAAAGGCGAGAAGCCGCCCGACCTGCCGGTCCAAGAGTTCGACGAAAGTCGAGTTGATCATCAACCTCAAAACCGCCAAGGCGCTCGGCATCGATGTGCCGCCGACGCTGCTCGCGACTGCCGACGAGGTGATCGAATAGTCGCTACTTTATTGCGGCTGCACTATGGGTCCATATATCTTGGCTGCCATGCGGCATTTCGGTCGCCTTGAGAGCAAAGCGAACATTTAGCGCACCGCGCTAGCCAAACCAACCTTATGAGTACACGCCTAGCGCATGATGCGAAAAATGCCGGCTCAAGGACTTGATCCAAGGGTGCACGCTGTTTTCCCAAAACGATCCCGCACCAGCGAACAATCCTAATCGCACCGCCCGTCAGTTTTCGAGATTGACGCCCTTGGTTTCCGGCGTGCGCAGGATCGCGACGATCGCGGCCACCGCGTAGCACATCACCAGAAGGCCGATGTAGAGATAGGCGTCCTTGACGCCGTAGGCGCGCAAGATTTGTCCGGCAACGATGGGGATGAGGCCGCCGCCATAGACCTGGGCGATCTGATAACCGGCGCTGGCGCCCGAGGCGCGGTAGCGGGTTGGAAAATTCTCCGTGTAGAAGGTCGGGATGGCGCCGTAACCGAAGCCGAAGACGAAACCGAAGCCGATGACCTCGGCGACGATGGCGAGCCAAATGCTCCCGGTGTTGACCAGATAGAAATACGGCAGCGCGAATATCAGAAAGACGATCGCCGCGGTCAGCAGGATCGCGCGGCGGCTGATGTAGTCGGCGAGGAACGAGCCGACGATCATGAAGACGAGCATGAAGCCCGCCGCAATCAGGCCGATATATTCCGGCTGGTTGCCGGTGTAGCCGACCGCCTTCATGTAGCCGGTGCCGAACACGAAATAGAGAAAGAACGCGCCGCCGAACATGGCGTTGACCAGCGAGGTGCGCAGAATGGTCCACGGCATTTCCCGCCACACCTGGCTCGCCGGATGTTTCAGGACCATCTGCGCCTTGTGTTGCTCGAAGACGAAGGAGTCCATGGTGCGGGTGCGGATGATCAGGCCGACGATCGCGACCAGAAAGCCGATGAAAAAGAAGATGCGCCAGCCCCAGGCGGTGAAATCCTCCGGCGTCATCAGCGATTTCACCAGGATCACCGAGCCGAAGCCGAGCAACAGCCCGATCGGGATGGCAAAACCGACCCAGGCGCCCCAGAAGGCGCGGAATTTCGAGCGCGCCGCCTGCTCGACCACCCAGGTCGAGGCGGTGCCGAATTCGGCGCCGAAGCTGATGCCCTGGCACAGCCGGAATATGATCAGCAGGATCGGAGCGGCGACCCCGATGCTGTCATAGGTCGGCGTCAGCCCGATCAGAAGCGTAGCGACGCCCATCAGCACCAGCGCATAGACCATGGCGTCCTTGCGGCCATGCCGGTCGGCGATATGACCGAAGATGAAGGCGCCGACCGGGCGGATGATGATGCCGAGGCCGTAGACGCCGATCGCGGCGGCGATTGCGGCAAGGCCCGGCAGCTTGAAAAAGATGCCGCCCCAGACGGTCGCCGCAATCACACCGGTGACCAGGAAGTCGTACTGCTCGATCACCGAGCCGATGATGCTGGCGAGCGCGACTTTATAAATCTGATTGGTGGTCGGACCTGCGGCCGAAGCTGCGGCGACGTTATTCATTTTGTCCTCCGGGACTGGCAATTTTCAGTCTTGCCGCGCGTTGGCGGCGCGCCATTCCAGGAGGATTATAGGCCCGATAGCTGGCGGCAAACAAACCAAGTTAACCGTCGATCGGCTCCGTACCGCTGATTTCGATGCCGAAACCCGACAGGCCGACATAGGTCATCGGCCGCGACGAGGTGATGAGCCGGATGGAGCCCACGCCCAGGTCCTTGAGGATTTGCGCGCCGAGCCCGATTTCACGCCATTGCCGGGTGCGCGCTTCGCCGGAGGCGGTGTCGGCGGATTTCGGGATCGAAATCACCGGCACGCCGGCGGTGCCATCACGCAACAGGACGAGAACGCCCCTGCCCTCGGCTTTGAAGCGCGCCAGCGACTGATGGATGGATTTTGCGCCGCCGAACACGTCGGCAATAATGTCGGCGCGGTGCAACCGGGTCAGCACATTGTTGCCGTCGCCGATGCGGCCATAGACGAAGGCCATGTGGTGAACGGCGTCGAACGGCGTGACGAACGCGTAGCCGGTCAAGGTGCCGATTTCGGACTGTACTGGAAACTCACCGACCCGCTCGATCAGCTTGTCACGCGCCTGCCGGTAGGCGATCAGCTCGGCGATGGTGATGCGGGCCAGCTTGTGACGCTCGGCGAAGGCGGCAAGCTCTGGACCGTGCATCACCGTGCCGTCGTCGTTCATGAGCTCGGCCAGCACGCCGACCGACGGCAGCCCCGCGAGCCGGCAGAGGTCGACGCAAGCCTCGGTGTGGCCTGAGCGCATCAGCACGCCGCCCTCCTTCGCCACCAGCGGAAAGACGTGGCCAGGGCGGACGAAATCGGCGCCGCCGCTATTGCTGTTCGCGAGCGCGCGCACGGTGTTGTTGCGTTCCTCGGCGGAAATCCCGGTGGTGAGTCCGTGGCGGACGTCGACCGAGACGGTAAACGCGGTGCCGAGCGGCGCATCGTTGAGCGCCACCATCGGATCGAGATGCAGCCGCCGCGCTTCCTCCGGCGCCAGCGGCGCGCAGACGATCCCGGACGTATTGCGGATGATGAACGCCATCTTCTCCGGCGTGCACAGGCTTGCCGCGACGAACAGATCGCCTTCGTTCTCGCGATCGTCGTCATCGGCGACAATGACGATCTCGCCGCGGGCGAAAGCGGCGATGACGGACTGGATGCGTTGGTGCGCGTCGTTCATTGCGATGTTAGCCCCCGCACCGCTTTGTCAGCGGGCCTGTGGCGAAAACGGCCACGCCGGAGATTCCCCGACCTGCCCCCGCTGGCGCAGATAATGATCGGCAACGACACATGCCACCATGGCTTCGCCGATCGGCACCGCGCGGATGCCGACGCACGGATCGTGGCGGCCGGTGGTCGAGATTTCGGTCTCTCGGCCGTAGCGGTCGACGGTGCGCCGCGGAGTGAGAATCGACGAGGTCGGCTTCACGGCAAACCGGGCAATCACCGGCTGACCCGTCGAGATGCCGCCGAGGATGCCCCCGGCATTGTTGGACAGAAACAGCGGCTTGCCGTCGTTACCCATGCGCATCTCGTCGCCGTTCTGCTCGCCGGTCAGTTCGGCGGCAGCGAAGCCGGCGCCGATCTCAACGCCCTTGACAGCATTGATGCTCATCAGCGCCGCAGCAAGATCGCCGTCGAGCTTGCCGTAGATCGGCGCGCCAAGCCCGGCCGGCACGCCCTCGGCCACGATCTCGATCACCGCACCGATCGACGAGCCGCTTTTGCGCAAGCCATCGAGATAATCGCCGAGCATTGCAGCGGTCTTGGCATCGGGACAGAAGAATGGATTGCGCTCGACCTCGGCCCAATCCCAGCGCGCACGATCGATGCGGTGCGGCCCCATCTGCACGAGCGCACCGCGCACCGTGAGGCCCGGCACGATTTTGCGCGCGACCGCGCCGGCGGCAACCCGCATCGCCGTCTCGCGCGCCGATTGGCGTCCGCCGCCGCGATAATCGCGTAGGCCGTATTTGACGTCATAGGTATAGTCAGCGTGGCCCGGGCGATATTTATCCTTGATGTCGGAATAATCTTTCGAGCGCTGATCGACATTCTCGATAACGAGCGCGATCGGCGTGCCGGTCGTGATTTGTGCGCCGCTTAACTCATCGACGAACACGCCGGACAGGATTTTGACCGCATCGGGCTCCTGGCGCTGGGTGGTGTAGCGCGACTGGCCCGGCCGGCGGCGATCGAGATAGGGCTGGATATCGCTCTCGCTGAGCGGAATGCGCGGCGGGCAGCCGTCAACCACGCAGCCGATCGCCGGTCCATGACTTTCACCGAAGGTCGTGACCCGGAATAAATGACCGAATGTATTGAATGACATGACGCGCCAAATGACTCCGGGCCGCTTGAATGTAAGCGGCTCCGGCTATTCGGGCTTGGTAGCCCGCACGTCCCATTGGGTCAAATGCGCCACCCTTCGTGCCCGCGCCATTCGCAGATGCGGGAAAACCAAAGCCTCGCGCTCGCACCTGCAAAATTTCCATGGAATTTTGCTGCCGAAATACGCAGCTCTCCATACGGATTGTGGCAGGCGTTCATTTCGCATTCATGAGGCTGAATGGCGCTTCATGACAACCTGAACGTCCGTTAAGCTACGGAAAAATATAGAGTATTTTCGCTTTTCCGATTGCGGACCGTATCGTCCTATGGCATTGTTCCGCTTGGTAAGGGGGCGAGGGCCCAGGGACCGAGACTTAGCCTGCGACTGAACCAACCTTGCCGTCGGTTCACCACAAACACCAAGGATCACAACCATGGCTACGAAGAAAAAGAAGGCCAAGAAGAAAACCAAGTCGTAAGCGGCAGGCCTCGTATTGGGGCCACGCTATCGATTTCGGATTTCGCGAGATATCGATCTCGCAGAAGCGGCCAAACGCTGTTTGGCCGCTTTATTTATGAGTTGAAGAATTCCGCCCGAAGCTGTCTGGTCGCTATTGTTTTACCAGCAGGTCAGGCGTAGCGCGCCATCTTGCCGTCGGCGAACACATAGACAACGCCCTGCGCGATTTGCACGTGGGTCGCTTCATCGCGCGGCATTAATCCGAACAGCGCAATGAGCGCACGCACGCCGCCGCCATGGGCAGCAACTATCGTGTCGCGTGTCAGCTCGTCATACCATGCGCCGATGCGCGCGGTCAGCGCGCGATAGCTTTCGCCCCCGGGCGGCGCGAAATCCCATTTGTCCTGCTCGCGCTCCGCCAACAGGCCGGGCATGCGGGCATCGATTTCCGGCAGCGTCAATCCTTCCCAGTCGCCGTAGGAAATCTCCATCAATCTGTCGTCGGTGGCATAGCCCTGCGGATCCAGGCCGAGAGTGCGGCGCAACACTTCCATGGTCTCGCGCGCGCGAAGCAATGGGCTCGCCACGTAGGCGAAGTCGGCCGCATCGCGGTTGTCGCGTGCGAACAGATCGCGCAGCAATTCCCCGCACTCGGCCGCCTGTTGTCGCCCGCGCACATTGAGCATGGTGTCGCGTCGGCCCTGCAATCGCGCCTCGACGTTGAAGTCGGTCTCGCCATGGCGGACGTAATAGAGGACCGGCATGTTCAGTTTCCGCTCGTCCCTGCGAAAGCGGGGACCCAACGCGCAAGTTACTGGATTCCCGCCTTCGCGGGAATGAGCGCGGGCTATCGGCTGAGTCACTCCCTGCCGACGGCAATGTCCGGCGCGTCGGGATGCTTCATGCCGACGATGTGATAACCGGCATCGACGTGATGTATCTCGCCGGTGACGCCGCGCGACATGTCGGAGAGCAGATACGCGCCAGCCTCGCCGACGTCTTCGATGGTCACATTGCGCCGCAGCGGCGCGTTATATTCGTTCCATCTGAAGATGTAGCGGAGATCGCGAATCCCGGCCGCGGCCAGCGTTTTGATCGGTCCCGATGAAATGGCGTTGACGCGGATATTCTTGGTGCCGAGATCGGCGGCGAGATACCACACCGAAGCCTCCAGCGCCGCCTTGGCAACGCCCATCACGTTGTAATGCGGCATCCATTTCTCCGCCCCGTAATAAGTGAGCGTGAGCATGGCGCCGCCATTCGGCATCATCTTCTCGGCGCGTTGCGCGATGGCGGTAAACGAATAGCAGCTCACCAGCATCGTCTTGACGAAATTGTCTTCGGTGGTGTCGACGTAGCGGCCGTCGAGCTGATCCTTGTCGGAATAGGCCATGGCGTGGACCAGAAAGTCGATGCCGCCCCACGCCGATTGCACGGCGGCAAACACCGTATCGATGGTCGTCGGTTCGGTGACATCGCAATGGCCGAGGACGATGCCGCCGACTTCCTGCGCCAGCGGCTCGACGCGCTTCTTGAGCGAATCGCCCTGATAGGTAAAAGCAAGCGCGGCGCCGTGGCCGTGACAGGCTTTGGCGATGCCCCAGGCCAGCGAGCGATTGTTCGCAACCCCCATGACCAGGCCGCGTTTGCCGCGCATGAGGCCCGAGACCTCGGCCATTCTTCCGACCCCTACGGCGTTTTCAGCCCCAGGCCTCCTATGGCATAGGGTCCATGGACCATCAAGCTTTGGCGTCGCCGCGCACGCCGCAGCGGAATAGCGAGGCGCCACTGGGGTTTTGAATCATGGGACGCCGCTCATAACGGTCGGCGCGCCACAGCTCTTAACCTTGCTTTAACAGGTGACGTCCTTGAGCGAGTTCCACGAGCACATCAAGGTGGCGATCCCGGCGCTGCGACGCTATGCGCGGGCCCTCACCCGCGACGCCGAGACGGCCGACGACATCGTTCAAGATACGCTGGTTCGCGCGTTGCGTTCCGAGCACTTGTTTCACGGCGGGGATACGCGCGCATGGCTCTACACCATCCTCACCAATCTCAACCGCAACCGGCTTCGCAGCCTGTCGCGGCGGCCGGTGCTGGCGCCGATCAAGGACAGCGACGCGGCCACCGCCGGGCCGGAAGCGGGAGGACGCGATATCTCGCGCGCGCTCGACGAGCTTGCCGAGGATCAGCGTTCGGCGCTGCTGCTCGTAGTCCTCGAAGGACTGACCTATCGCGAAGTGGCGGAAATTCAGGGCGTGCCCATTGGTACGGTGATGTCACGGCTGGCACGCGCACGCAGCCAGATCAAAGCCTATCTCGACGGCGAGCGTCCGACGTTGCGCCGCGTGAAATGACTAAAGAGAGAGCGAACTATGATTGATCGAGACCAAATTATCGGTGAGGACGAACTCAACGCCTATGTCGACGGCGAATTGCCCGCCGATCGCCGCATGGCCGTCGAAGCGTGGCTGGCGACCCATCCGGATGATGCGGCCAAAGTCGGCGCGTGGCGCAAACAGGCCGAACTGATCCGGGCGCGTTACGGCGCGGTCGCCGACGAAATGCCGCCGCAGCGGTTCAACGTCAATCGGCTGACGCGCCCCCGTTACGGCGCGATCGCCGCAGCGGCGGCGGTCATCGCCGCGTTTGTTGCCGGCGGCGTGCTCGGCTGGACCGTGCGTGGCGTCGAAGTCGCGAGCCCGTCCGATCTCACGCGCTTCACCGCCGATGCGCTCGATGCGTACCGGCTCTACGTGGTCGAGGTGCGACACCCGGTCGAGGTGCCGGGCGATCAGCGGCCGCATCTCGATGCCTGGCTGTCGAAGCGGGTCGGCTCGCCCTTGCATGCGCCCGAGCTCGACAAAGTAGGATTGAAGCTCGTCGGCGGCCGGCTCTTGCCGGGCCCGAGCGGCCCGACCGCGTTCTTCATGTACGAGACGCCATCGGGCGAGCGCTTCACGCTCTATTGCGGCCGCACCGGTGATCGCGACACGGCGCTGCGTTACACCACCGGTCCGCAAAATGCGGCCTATTACTGGGTCGATGGCGACCTTGCCTATGTGCTCTCGGGGCCGCCGGAACAAGACAAGCTGCACGCCATCGCCCAAGCCGCCTACGATCAGACCGATCGGCGCGTGCCGCCGCAGCAAGGCGGCTGAGACGAATAGTCATTCCGGGCCAAGTAGTGCGTCCCGGAATGACGAACTCACATATCCTTGCGCGGGTCGTAGGGCTTTTCCGTCAGCCACTTTTTCATCAGTGCGTCGAGCTCGGCGTCGCTCTTGTCGGGCAGCACGATGCGCACGGTGGCAAGCAGATCGCCGTGGCGCGATTTTGCCGGGAAGCCTTTGCCCTTGAGGCGGAAGGTCCGCCCGCTTGAGGTCCACGGCGGGATCGTGACCTCGACCGGCTTGTCGAGCGTCGGCACCCGCACCTTGGCGCCAAGCGTTGCTTCATAAAGCGTGATCGGCAGTTCGAGCCGCACGTCCGTGCCCTCCAGCGTGAACACCGGATGCGGCGCGATCGAAACGGTAATCAGCAAGTCTCCGGCGCCGTGCTGACCGGGCATGCCTTGCCCCTTGAGCCGGATCTGCTGGCCGCCGGTGATTCCGGCGGGAATTTTGACGTCGACATCCTTGCCATTTGGCAGGTGCAGGCGCTGCGTCGATCCATTGGCGGCATCCGGCAACGACACCGACATTTCGGCTTGCATGTCCGCGCCGACGCCGAAATCCTCCGGCTCGAAATTAGCTCCAGCGCCGCCGCGGGCGCCGCTACGGCCGAAGGCTTCTTTGAGGATATCCTCGAAGCCACCAAATCCGCCGCCGCCGGCGGCGCCGGCACGGCCGCGCCGGCTGGCCCGGGTGAAACCCTCCGGACCGAAATTGAAGTTTTCGAAATTGGCATCGGGACCGAAGCCGGCGCCGGCACCCGGCCTTGGCCCGCCACCGCCGAAACCCTGAAAACGCGGCTTGCCTTCGGCGTCGATCTCGCCGCGATCGAATGCCTTGCGCTTGTCGTCGTCACTGAGCAGCTCATTGGCGGCGTTGAGCTCGGCAAAGCGCGTCGCCGCCTTCGGATCGTTCTTGTTGGCGTCGGGATGCAATTTTTTCGCAAGCTTGCGATAGGCGCTTTTGATATCGCCCGCGCTCGCCTTGCGATCGACGCCCAGCACATCGTAGGGGTCACGCATCCCCGCCGAACTCCGTCTCAATCTTCAGGCCGGCCCCGCCTGCCCAATCAGTTTCCAGTGGCCATAATGTGGGAATAAATCGCTTGTCACGCAATGCAACAAGCGAATCGGCTCGACGTTTGAGCGATGATAGCCCGGTTTAGCTTGGTTTAAGCGGCGTCAGGCGCGTCACTTCCCAAGCCCCGCTCGAGCCGCGGCAGGCGGCGCCTTGGAGCCAGTCCTGCGCCGGCCCATGCACATAGCTGGCGAGAAAATCCCGGCACGGATGGCCGTCTTCGCTGTAGGAGGTGTCGAGCGGCGTGACGTTGCCGCTGGCGCCGCTCTCCGGGTTTCGCCACGGCATGCTAGCGTCTTTGCCGCCGCTGGCCAGCACGTCCGCGGCGGCCGCGCGCGCATAAGCGAGGTCCGCTTCCGCGGCGCCGGAGCGGGGGCCGACCGGAAGCGTATTGGCCGGCTGCACGATCGAGCCGGTCGGCATCGTGTCGGTATCGTCCTGGGAAATCAGCGAGGCGAGCCGAAACGAGCAGCCGGAAACGGCAAGCGCGCTTACCATCGCCCCGATGAGCGCCACTGCGGGCAACCCCCGACATAGGCGCAAGCCCGCCGTTCCATTATATTGAGACCGGCGGCACGCTTCCGGATCGCCGCACGCAAGCACTGGGTACTCCAAGAATGTCAGACGTGGCGTCCATAGAACACCCAGCATGGTTAACGGGCGGTGACTTCACCGAGGCCGATGAGCCGCTGCGCCTGTTTGCCGCCTGGTTCGCCGAAGCCAGAGGCGCCGAGCCGGTCAATCCCGAGGCGATGACGCTGGCCACGGTCGACGCCGAAGGCCGCCCCAATGCACGCATGGTGTTGCTGAAAGGCTTTGATGAGCGCGGCTTCGTGTTTTACTCGAATGCCGAAAGCACCAAAGGCCACGAGCTCGCCGCCGCGCCGCAGGCGGCGCTGACGTTTTACTGGAAGACGTTGCAGCGCCAGGTGCGACTGCGCGGCCATGTCGAGCCGGTATCGGACGCGGAAGCCGACGCCTATTTCGCGACGCGTTCGCGCATGGCGCAGATCGGCGCCTGGGCCTCGAAGCAGTCCACCGCGCTCGAAAGCCGGCTTGCCTTCGAAAAAGCGATTGCGCGCTGTACCGCCAAATTCGCCATCGGCACCGTGCCGCGGCCGCCGTATTGGGTCGGCTACCGCGTCGTGCCCTCCGAAATCGAGTTCTGGCAGGAGCGGCAATTCCGGCTGCACGACCGCATTGCCTTTACGCGCGACAGCGCGAACGCACCGTGGACCAAGACGAGACTCTACCCTTAGATCATTTCGACTGGAAAATTTGATGGCAACAAGCAATCAGCCGCGCCGTACGCTCCTCCTCACCGGAGCGAGCCGCGGCATCGGCCACGCCACCGTGAAACGGTTTTCCGCCGCCGGCTGGCGGGTCATTACCTGCTCGCGCCATCCGTTCCCGGAAAATTGTCCCTGGGAGGCGGGACCGGAGGATCACATTCAAGTCGATCTCTCCGATCCGGAAAACACCGAGGCCGCGATCGCCGAGACCAAGCGGCGGCTCAACGGCGAACTGCATGCACTCGTCAATAATGCCGCGATCTCGCCCAAGGCTGCCGGCGGCAAACGGCTCGGCTCGATCGAAACCTCGCGCGAGGATTGGCACCATATTTTCCAGGTGAACTTCTTCGCGCCGATCATGCTCGCCCGCGGACTGCTCGAGGAACTGAGCACGGCCAAAGGTTCCGTCGTCAACGTCACCTCGATCGCCGGCTCGCGCGTGCATCCCTTCGCCGGCACGGCGTATTCGACGTCGAAGGCGGCGCTCGCCGCGCTGACCCGCGAAATGGCGGCCGACTTCGGCTCGCGCGGCGTGCGCGTAAACGCCATCGCACCGGGCGAGATCGACACCGCGATGCTGTCGCCGGGCACCGAAAAGATCGTCGAAAATATTCCGATGCACCGGCTCGGCACGCCGGACGAAGTGGCGAAGATCATCTACGTCTTATGTACCGATACCGCATCCTACGTGAACGGCGCCGAAATCCACATCAACGGCGGCCAGCACGTCTAACGAGGGCGTGTACTCATTAAATTCGCGGTTAGTTGGCCGTTGGTCAACGTCCGTTTTATCTGAAAGCAGACATTGGACCGCAGTTGCGGAATGGCCGCTAAGGGGCCAATTGGAGACATCATGCCGTGTCCCGGGTCGCGAGCTTCACGGCCGCAAATGCATCGCTGTCGCAGCGGACAGCGCCCCCAAAATAAAGAATACTAAGCCCGGTCCATTGGCCATCACCGTAACAATGACGAGCCCTATGCCGTACCCACCGGACGCAGATTCGATGGCAAGGGCGACGCCAACTATGAGGAACAACGCCGCTAGGAACGCCTGAAGCAAAAAAAAGAACTTGCGTCCTTCACGCTCTGACATTTGTGCAGCCCCCGAATGAACCTGACCCGCCGACGGTCGGCGGGCATGATTCAAGGCTATCGCCTCGCGAAAGCGGACATTGTCTCCGTGTTTAGGAGTCAACGCCCTAGCGAATGTGAAACACGAGTTTGCCGCGGAAGTGACGTGACTCGCTCAAGCGTTGCGCCTCGGCGGCTTGCGCCAAGCTGTAGAGCTTGATTTCCGGCGGCCGCACGGCGCCCGAAGCGATGAGCTGGCCGACCCGCTCCATCGCCGCGCGCGAGCGTGGCACCGGCGGACGCAGCGCAGTCACGTCCGCCCGATTGGGCTTCGGCGCTTCCATCCCCGAGGCGATGAAGGCGGCGCGGCCGCCCGGCTTGAGCACGGCGAAGGATTTTTCCGCAACATCGCCGCCGACCGTTTCGAACACGGCGTCGCAGTTGCTCACCACTTTGGTAAAATCCTGACTGTTGTAGTCGATGACCTGGTCGGCGCCAAGCGAGCGCACGTAATCGGCGTTCGCCGCGCTTGTCGTCGTGATCACGCGGGCGCCAAGGTGCTTGGCAAACTGAATGGCGAAGCCGGCAACGCCGCCGGCGCCGCCCTGGATCAAAATGGTCTCGCCGCGCTTGAGCTTTAAGGTGTCTTCCAGCGCATTCACAGCAGTGAGGCCGGTGAGCGCTAAAGCGGCGGCGTTCACATGCGACACGCCGTCAGGCTTCTTGGCGACGAGCGCGGCCTTGATCGCGAGCTTCTCGCAATAGGTCCCTTCGCGGCCGGCATTGAGCACGCCGAACACCGCGTCGCCGATGGCAAGATCGACACCGCCGCCGGACGCGCCGACCACCCCGGAAAAGTCGCGGCCGGGAATTTGCGGAAACTTGGCCTGGGTGTGCCGGGCATATTGGCCGGCGCGAAACTTCCAGTCGGCGGCGTTAACGCTGGCGGCGACGACGTCGACCACCACCTCGCCCGGCGCCGCCACCGGATCCGGCAGATCGCCGTATTTGAGCACTTCCGGGCCGCCGAATTGTTCAAAATATGCAGCTTTCATCTGAGTACGTACCTCCCGATCCGCCTGTGCCGCCGCTAGGGGCAGCTGCCCATGCGGCAAAGCGGCCTGCCGGCCCAAAACACGAAAGGTTCGCTCGCCAAGGCTTGCCGCGCAAGGGTGATGAGATAGACTACCGCTAGGCCGTCATCCTACGAAGATGACTGCAGTTTCAGGGAGGTAGTACCAATGAGCGAGTTCATGAGCCGCGGCGTAACCGCGCTGCTTGCGACAGGTGCGGCTGTCGCCGCGCTGGCGCTGGCAACGCCGAGCAACGCCCAATCCGACGGGCCGATTAAGATCGGCGTCATCGCCGAGGCACAGTCGGTCGCCGGATCGTCGATCCCGCAGGCCGCGCAAATGGCGGCCGACGAAATCAACGCCTCAGGCGGCGTCAACGGCCGCAAGATCGAGATCATCAGCTACGACAATCACTCCTCGGCCGCGGAATCGGTGCGCGCGTTCCAGCGCGCGGCGAACGAAGATCACGTCAACGCCGTGATCGCGAGCTACATCAGCGAAGTGGTGCTGGCGCTCGAACCGTGGACCGGCCGCTTGAAGACCGTCATGGTCACGCCCGGCGCAGCGTCCGACGTGATCACGCAGAACATCGCCAAGGACTACAACAATCTCAAATATACGTTCCATGGCTATCTGACGTCGACGAGCCTCGCCGACCAGGTCTGCGGTGCCGCCAAGGACATTCTGGTCAAAAATCTTCACATGAAGACTGCTGTCGTCATGAGCGAGGATGCCGCCTGGACGACGCCGCTCGACGCCGAATACCTCAAATGTCTGCCCGAAGCCGGTCTGAAAGTGGTCGATCATATTCGCTTCTCGCCCGACACCACCGATTTCACGCCGATATTCAACAAGATCGAGGGTGAAAAGGCCGACGTGATGATCACCGGCATTTCGCACGTCGGCACACAGCCGACCGTGCAATGGAAGCAGCAGGAAGTGCCGATCCCGATGCTGGGCATTTCCTCGCAGGCGACCAATTCGAGTTTCTGGAACGACACCAACGGCGCGACCGAAGGCGTATTGTACCAGTCCGTTTCCGGGCCCGGCGTCGCGGTGACGCCGAAGACGCTGCCGTTCGTGGCGGCATTCAATAAACGCTTCGGCAATAACCCGTCCTATTGCGGCTACACCGCCTATGACGAAGTTTATTATATCGCCGATGCGATCAAGCGCGCCGGATCGACCGATCCGGACAAGCTCGTCGACGCGCTGGAAAAGACGGATTGGGTGGGCACCATCGGCCGCATCGAATTCAAGGGCAAGGACACCGCCAACCCGCACGCGCTCAAAATCGGCGGCACGACGATCCCGGGCCTGATGCTGCAATGGCAGGACGGCAAGCAGGTCAATCTGTGGCCGCCGAACGTCGCCAACGGCAAGCTGAAGTTTCCGAAGTTCATCAAGGTCGGCTCGGCCGACTGACGAAACCTGATCGACGGCACTAAATCTCTCCCCCGTCTGCGGCAGCACGCGGGGGAGAGCGTTTGAGTGGAGCGTGTTGAGTGACGCTGTTCTGGCAAATCCTGATCGACGGCTTTGCGATCAGTTCGCTCTACGCGCTCGGCGCCACGGGATTCGCACTGATATTCGGCGTCTCCGGCGTGCTGAACCTGTCGCACGGTGCGCTGATGGTGGCGGCCGTCGTCGCGGCCTGGGCGGCCGGCGATCAACTGCATGTCGGACCCTATGTCGGCGCGACGATCGGCGTCGCCGTCGGCTTTATCGCGTCGATGCTCACTTATTTCCTGGTTGTTCGTCCCCTTCAGCAATCGCGCAAGATCCGCGAGGAGGAAAAGGAGATTTTCATCCTCACCGCGACGCTGCTGTGGGGCATCATGCTCCAGGAGCTGATCGCCTATCTCTACACCAACAACGCGAAGACCGTGGCGCCGATCGTGCAAGGCGTCGTTTCGATCGTCGGCGTGCGCACGCCGTCGAACGAGATTTTCACGGCAATCGTCTGCTGGCTGGTCATTGCGGTGCTGTGGCTTCTGGTCAACCGCACCCGCGCCGGCAAAGCGGTGCTTGCCGCCTCGATGAATCCGCGCGGCGTGACGCTGCTCGGTATCGAGCTGTCGCAAGTCTACATCGCCGTCTGGGCGATCTATGGCGTGCTGGTGGGCGTCGCCGGCGTGCTGCTCGGCATGTTTCTGGGCGTGTCGTCCTATAGCGTCGGACCACTGACCGCGAGCGCGTTCTCCATCGTCGTGCTTGGCGGGCTCGGCAGCGTTTCGGGCGCGCTGATCGCAGCCTATGTGGTCGGCTACCTCGAGACGCTGACGGCCTACCTGATCTCGCCAGCCTATCGCACCATCCCGGCGTTGCTTCTCCTTGTCGCGGTGATGTATGTGCGGCCGCGCGGCCTATTGGGACGCCGCTAGATGCTGCCCGCCTCGACCACGCGCATCCTTCTGATTGCCCTTGCGGTGGTCATAGTCGTCTCGTTCCTGCCGCTCGGCGTGTCCGGCTACATTCTCGGTCTCCTCACCGTCGCCTATTACTTCGGCGTCTTCGCCATGTCGTGGGACCTGCTGTTCGGCTTCGCCGGTGAGGTAAATTTCGGGCCGACATTCCTGATCGGTACCGGCGCCTATACCGCGGGCATCCTCGACAATCTGTACCAGCCGCCGATCTGGCTCTGCGTTGCCGCCGGCGCGCTGGCGGCGGTCCTCGGCGGCGTGGTGCTGGCGCTGCCGGCGCTGCGCGTGCGCGGCCCCTATTTCGGCCTGACCACGCTAGTCGCCGTGCTGATGCTGCAGAACTTCGTCGTCGTCGACGCTCATTTGACCGGCGGCGAAATCGGCCTGACCGTGCCGGACGTCATCACCATCAGCGACGCCGCGAACTACGAGATCGCGCTGTGGTTCATGGCGGTGAGCGGCGCCATCCTGTTCGCCCTGTCGCGCTCGCCGGTCGGGCTGATCTTGCAGGCGAGCGGGCAAGACGCCGTCCAGGCCGGCGCGCTCGGCTTCAACGTAACCAAGCACAAGCTCGCCGCGTTCATCATCAGCGCCTTCTTCTCCGGCCTCGCCGGCGCGCTGATGGCGTTTTATCTCAGCTCCGCCTCGGTCGGCACCTTCATCGACATCACCGTCAGCGTGCAAATCATCATCGCCGCGGTGATCGGCGGCCGCCGCACCATTCTCGGCGGCGTGCTCGGCGCGGTCTTCCTGATCGCCATGAGCGAACTGCTGCGGCCGCTCGGCGACTTGTCGAACTTCGTCGTCTTCGCCATGGCGCTGGGCGTGGTGCTGTTGTTCCCCAGCGGCTTTTTCGGCCTGCTTACGCGCAGCAAGGAGCCCGGCTGAGCATGGCCGAGCACGCGCATCTCGAGGTCGACGGCCTCAACAAGCGGTTTGGCGGCTTGGTCGCCGTCAAGAGTATGACGTTTAACGTGCGCGCGGGGGAAATTCTGGGACTGATCGGACCGAACGGCTCGGGCAAGTCGACGGTCATGAAACTGATCATGGGCATCGAGCGGCCCGACGCCGGCTCGGTGCGCATCAACGGCACCGAGGTCGCCGGCTGGCCGTCGCACAAAATCGCGCGCCTCGGCGCCGGCATCGTATTCCAGCATTCACGGCCGCTGCATCGCCAGACCGTGCTGGAGAACATCAAGCTCGCGCTACTGCCCGACAAGCTGACGCGGCTGCTCGCCGATCCGCAGACCGACGAACGCGCCCGCGCCATCGCGGCGCGGGTGGGCTTGAGCGGCGTACTCGCCCGCCGGCCGGCGACGCTGCCGTTCGCCGACCTGCGCAAGATCGAGATCGCCAAGGCGATCGCGCGAAACCCGCAAGTGCTGCTGATCGACGAGCCCTTCGCCGGCCTCACCTCGACGGAGACATCGGCTTTCTCCGACCTCATTTGCGAATTGCGCGACGACGGCCGCGCCGTGCTTCTGGTCGATCACAACGTTAAAAGCGTTGCGCGCCTGGTCGACCGCGTGTTGGCGATGTATGTCGGCGAGCGCATCGCCGAAGGCACCGCCGACGAGGTGATGCGCAACGAAACTGTGCGGCGGGTCTATCTCGGCGGCAGCATCGAGACGGCGGCGCGCCCGGAATCCTCGTTCCGCGACCGCACCACGCCGTTCCTCGAAGTAGCCGATCTGAGCGTCCAGTACGGCAAGGCGCAGGCGCTGCAGAACGTTTCGATCCACGTCCATGCCGGTGAATTCGTCTCGGTGGTGGGATTAAACGGCGCCGGCAAGACGACGCTGTTCAATGCCATATCTGGCCTGCTGCCCTATTCGGGCGACATCCGCCGCGAAGGCGCCGCGTTGCGGGGCCAGACCGCGGCGACGATCGCGCGCAACGGCATCGTGCAATGCTCGGAGGGACGCAACCTCTTCACCGACATGACGGTGCGGGAAAACCTCGATCTCGGCGGCCAGTATTTGCCCGCAGCCGAGAGCGCTACGCAGATCGCCGGGCTGTTCGAGCTGTTTCCGATTCTGCGTCAGCGCCAGAAGCAGGCGGCCGGCACGCTGTCGGGCGGCGAGCAGCAGATGCTGACCATTGCGCGTGCACTGATGATGAAGCCGAAGCTGTTGATTCTCGACGAGCCGACGTTGGGATTGGCGCCGGTTATCCTCGAACAGATTTCCAAGGCGCTGGAACGATTGCGGCAGACGACCGACATCACCGTGCTGCTTGGGGAGCAAAACGTCACTTTCGCCTTGCCGCATGCCGACCGCGTATATGTGCTCGAACACGCCCACATTGTCTGGGAAGGCACACCGGCCAGATTCGCCGCGGAAATGGGGACGGGGTACTTGTAGCCGTGGATTTGCGCGCCCGAACGGCCTAGTATTTCAAAGTTGTACGCACGGGGCGGCTACAATGGCTGACTACCATCCTACTCTGGCGCGGGCCGTTGCGGGCCTGCCGCACAATGATGCGCAGGCCCGTCAGGATTTGTACGCGCGCGCGCGCGCTATCGTTGCCGAGCAGTTGCGCGGACGCGGTGTAGAAAGCGGCGCAAGCGAGGCGGTGCGCGAACAAGCCGCACTGGAAACCGCCATCCGCAAAATCGAGGCGGCGGCACAGCCGGCGCAAACGCGCAAAAGAGCCGAACCGCGGCGGCCGATACCGCGTTCGGCCGGCGCGCCCGCGCAACAGCGGGCCGACAACACGGCCAGATCGCTTTCGAAGATTCTTCAGGCGGTGCAGCCGGACGAGACAAGCGAAGCCGCGGCACCGAGGCCGCGCCGAAAATCCATGAACGTGAGCGAAGTGGCGCCGGTGATCGAGCCCCCACCGTCCGAGGCAAGCGAGACGACACCACACAACCCGTTGGCGGAACTCGGCGGAGCGCCCAATTCGCTCGGCACGATGCTGTTTGTCACCGCCTATATCGTGGCGGCATTGGCATTTACCGGTGTGACTTACATCCGCAGCATCGTGTGGCTGTACCAGGGCGTCATCGGTTATCCGATATTGTTGGCCATCATGGCGGTCACGCTCGCGCTGTTCATCGTTCCGCCGCTGATGATTTTTCGCAAAGCGTCTGCATTGCCCGCGATCGACATTGTGTTGCGCTACATCCGCTCCGCGTCGCGGCGGGCGCTTTAAACTTCATTCACGCGTACAGGAAATCCAGCACCGCCGTCTCGGCCAGCACCGCTTGCGGAATACTGTGCCGCGCGGAACGGGCGCGTTCCTCGGCGGTTTGCGTTGCCTGCAGATAGGCGCCGAGATGGCGGGCGCGTTCGATGATTTTTTCGTTTTCCGGCAGGCGCTCGGCCTCGAAGCGGCGCAGTGCGGTGGCGACGTCGTCGGCGCCATCGAGAGCCTGCGCGAGCGCTGCCGCATCGTCGGCCGCCTTGGACACCCCGGCGGCGACATGGGGTCGCGCCACGAATGCCGCATCACCGAGGATCGCGACCCGGCCGAAGGCGAGCTGGGGGCTTTCGAGATCATAAATCGGCTGCAGGATCGGCTCGTCGATGAGGCGGACGATGGCGCGAAACTGCGGCGCCAACAGCCGCTCCGCCGCCGCACGCATGGCGGCGATCGGCTCGGCGCGAATGAGCGGTGGCGGAATTGAGATCGAATGGGCGACACCCGACCGGTCGGTAAGCAGCGCCGGCAATTCGATCGCCTCGTCGGCCGGGCGGTACCAGACGACATTGTAGCGGCGCTGGCCGGCGCGCAGCTCATTATCGGGCCCGGCGACCGGATAGCCGAGGCACTGCTCGCCGGGCGGCAGGCAAAAGGTCATATCCATAAAGAGTTCGCGGTGAATCGCCGGCGGAATGGCGCTTTCGGACAACAGCGCGCGCCAAGCGACGTAGCCCGCATAGAGCGGCAGTACGTCGGGCGCGCAGCGTTGGCGCACCGTCGAACGCAAGCCGTCGGCCCCGATGAGGACATCCCCCGCGACCGTGCTGCCGTCGCCAAAATGCGCAACCACGCCCTCCCCGCTCTGCTCAAACGCGGCAAGGCCCGTAGCCCGGTGATAACGGTCGGCGGGGAACGCGTCGCGCAGCAGGCGATAGAGCCGCTCCCAGGCGGTGAGCACCTGCGGGCATTTCAGCGTCAGGGCGGTGCGGCCGGTTTTGTCGAGGATGCGGCGCGTCGCCATAGCGACGCCGAGGTCGCCGGTGTCGAGGCCGAGTGCATCCAGCCGCGCGATCAGCTCGGCCTGGGCGACGATGCCGGCGCCGCGCCCGGCCAGCTCCTGTTCGACGCGCTCGTAAATATCGACGTCCCAGCCGCGGCGGATCAGCATGATGCCGGCCAATAGCCCGCTCATCGAGCCGCCGATGACCAGCGCGCGGCGCTTGCCTGCCATTTTCACCCTGCCGAAATCCGCCAAAACCCTGTTTTTTTGCCGAGCTTTCCCAAGCCGGAAAGGTTTTCTATATTGCCCCTATAATCCTTGGAGGAACACCATGGCCCTGACCATGCTGGATAAAGCGACGGATCGCGCCGACAAGTCGGCATGGCCGCCGGCCATTGCCGCCGAATTCGAGCGCGAGAAGCTCAATAATAACGGCTGCGTCGGCTCGACGCTCCTGTCCGAGAGCGAGCGGGTGCGGGTTTGGATCATCCGCCTGGCGCCGGGCGAGCGGATCGGATTTCATCGCCATGTGCTCGATTACTTCTGGACCGCGGTGAGCGGCGGGCGCGGCCGCCAGCACATTCACGACGGCACCACCGTGGAATATAGCTATCAGCCCGGCGAAACCCGCCATGAAACCTATGGTCCGGGCGAGTCCAAGGTCCACGACCTGGAAAATCTCGACGACAAGGAAATGGTCTTCATGACCATCGAATTCCTTAACAGCGCCAACAAGCCGCTCGCGATCCCGGACAGGGTGCGCGCTGCGGCGTAATGTCCGATCGGTTATTGACTGTGGTACCCTAACGAAAGCGGGGCACCCGGTATTGTAGGCCGCGGGGAAGGCCTATGGGTTACGGGGACCATCCGGTTTCACGAACGCCAACAACAACGGATGTGCCAGAAGGGGGAAAGCCCTCACGCGCGCGCGGGGGCTGAGTGACTGAGTAATGATTTTTTCCTTCGATCTACTCGCTAATGCCATCGCATCCGGCATCCTGATCGGCGGTTTTTATGCCGCGGTGACGTCGGGCGTATCGCTGGCGTTCGGCATTCTCGACATCGTCAATATCGCCCATCCTGCCTTCATCATCCTCGGCTCTTATGTCGCCTATATCGTCAATGCAACGTTCGGCGTCGACCCGATTGTGACCGCGATCATCGCCACCCCCCTGTTCTACGTCCTCGGCGCCGGCATCTACCAAGTCTATTACGTTTCATTCGAGAAGCGCGGCCAGGAATCGCTGCGCGGCCTCGCCTTCTTCTTCGGCCTTCTGTTCATCACCGAAGTGTCGCTGGTCCTGTATTTCGGCGTCGATTACCGCTACGTCAATGCGTCCTATATCGGTCCGACCTGGCACTTCGGCGACGTCGACTTGCCGCTGCGCATCATGGTGCCGTGCGTGGTATCGCTGCTTATGATCGCGGCCTTGCAGCTTTTTCTGACGCGCAGTTTCATCGGCCGCGCCATCATGGCGGTGGCGCAAGACCAATTGGCGCTGCGGCTGATGGCGATCGATCCGATCCGCATCAAGCGCATCGCGTTCGGCATTTCGATCGCCACCGCATCGCTCGCCGGCGCGTTTCTGATCATCATCCAACCGGTGGAGCCTTCGGTCGGACGCGAATATATCGGCCGCGTTTTCGCGATCTGCGTGCTCGGCGGCATGGGTAGCCTGCCCGGCACGGTGATCGCCGCAATGCTGGTCGGCATCGTCGAGAGCCTCACCTCGACGTTCTACGGCCCGTCATGGGCGCCGGCGGTGTCGTTCGGCTTCCTCTTGTTGACGCTGGCGGTGCGGCCGGCCGGCTTGCTGGGACGGTGATCGTGCGCACGCCCGCCTTTCTCCTCCTTTGTCTCGTCATCGCCGGCGCGGTGTTCGCGGGCTCGCTCGCGATCGGCAACGACTACGTGTTTTTCGCGGGCTACGTCATCCTGCAATACGTGGTGCTGTCGACGGCCTGGAACATCCTCGGCGGCTATTGCGGCTATGTGAATTTTGGCACCGGCGCATTCTTCGCGCTCGGCGCCTACTCGACCGTCGCCATCTATAAGATGGTCGGCGACAGCGAGTTGCCGCACATCATTCCGATTCCGGTTTTGATGCTGATCGGCGGCGTGGTCTCCGGCGTCGTCGGCCTCGGCATGGGTTATCTGACATTGCGGCTGCGCGGCGCATTCTTCTCGATCGCGACACTGGCGCTTGCCGTGGTTTTGGAAACGCTGGTGGTCAATTGGGACTATGTCGGCGGCTCGCGCGGCGCCTATGTCATCCGACCCGAGGAGATGCCGCTGATCGGCAATTACATCCGATATCTGTTTTTGATGATGATGCTGCTCTCGGTGGCTTCGATCGCTATTGCGCGGCTGATCGAGCGTTCACGGCTCGGCTACGGCTTCGCCACCATCCGCGACGACGAACTGGCGGCGGAGGCCTTGGGCGTGCCGACGCTGCGATTAAAACTCATCGCCACCACTTTATCCGGCGCTTTGATGGGCATGGCTGGCGCGCCGTTTCCCTATTACATCGGCTACCTGCAGCCGGACTCCACTTTCGGGCTCGACTACGCCGTCAACTCGATCGCCATGCCGCTGATCGGCGGTACCACGAGCTGGGTCGGCCCGCTGATCGGCACGCTCCTGCTCGGCACCCTCCAGCAAGTCGCCACGGTGACGATCTCGTCCGCGGTCAACCTTTTGCTCGTCGGCGTTCTTCTGGTGGTCTTCGTCATCGTGGCGCCAAACGGCATCGTCGGCCTCGTTCATAGCTATTTGCAGCGCAAGCCGGAAGAGTTCGTCGGCCGCCGCCACGTCGACGCCGATGCGCCGGGATCGGTGCCATGAATAGCGTCGCGAACGATTTGACCAACAGTGCGCTGCTCCAGATCGACAATCTCGGCAAGCGCTTTGGCGGCTTCGTCGCGCTGGAAAATATCTCGCTGTCGGTCGCGGCGGGCGATCGCCTCGGCCTGATTGGACCCAACGGCTCGGGCAAATCGACGCTGGTCAATTGCATCTGCGGCACGCTCCGCAACGAGCAAGGCGCCGTGCGCTTTGACGGCCGAAGGATGGACGGGCTTAAGGCGCATCAACGCACCCGGCTCGGCCTGGCGCGCAGCTTTCAGCTGCCGCGGCCGTTTGCCAGCCTAAGCCTGGCCGACAACATCCGCATCCCGCTGCTTTATACCGTGGCGGCACGCGGCGCCATTCATACAACGCGAGAAGTGGAAGAGCGCTGCCATCATCTCCTGGACGAGGTTGGTCTCGAAGCCAAGGCGCAGCGGCTGCCGCGCGACCTCACTCAGGTCGAGATGCGCAAGCTCGAACTTGCCCGCGCCATGGCGGCGCAGCCGAAGCTGTTGATCGCCGACGAGGCCATGGCGGGGCTTACGCATTCGGAAATCGAGGAGATTTTGACGCTCTTGTCGCGCTTGAACGAACAGGGCGTCACCATCATTCTCATCGAGCACATCATGCGTGCGGTAATGAGCTTCTCGCGCCGGCTGGTCGTGCTGGTTTCGGGCAAGAAAATCGCCGACGGCGCGCCGGATGACGTCGTGCGCGACCCGGAAGTGGAAAGGGCTTACCTTGGCTAGCAGCCTCACCATCGCCGGCATCCATGCCGCCTATGGCGCGGTGCGCGTGATCGACGACGTGTCGGTCAAGGTCGGCGGCGGGGAAACCGTCGTGCTCCTTGGCACCAACGGCAACGGCAAAACGACGCTGATGAAATGCATCATGGGCCTGGTGCGGCCGAGCCAAGGCTCCATCGTTGCCGAAATCGATGGTATCCATCACGACTTGGTCGGCCGCAGCACCGAGGAAATTGTCGATCTGGGCATCGCGCTGGTGCCGGAGGGCCGCCGGCTTTTTCCCAGGCTGACGGTCGAGGAAAATCTTCTGCTCGGCGCCTTCCGCCCTACCGCGCGCCGCGCGATGGCGCGCAATCTGGACGTCTGCTTCGAGACTTTCCCGCGGCTCGCCGAGCGCCGCCACCAGCTTGCCGGCAGCATGTCGGGGGGCGAGCAGCAGATGCTGGCGCTCGGCCGCGCGCTGATGCTGGCGCCGAAAATCCTTCTGGTCGACGAGCCGTCGGTGGGGCTAGCGCCGATCCTGGTCAGCCGCACCATCGACGCCATCAACGAGATGAAGCAGCGTTATTCGCTGACGGTTCTGATGGCCGAGCAGAATTTCACCCAGGCGATCCGCATCGCCGACCGCGGCTATGTCATCGTCCACGGCAAGATCGCCTTCGAAGGCCGCTCGATGGACGAGCTCAACAACAACGATTTGATCAAGAAATTTTATCTGGGGCTGTAACATTGTCATGCTCCGCGACGGCGGAGCATCCAGTAATCGCCGTACATTATGGATTCAGTCGTGCGTTCCGTGCCGAAGCGCACCGTATACTGGATCACTGCTGGAGCCTGTCCTCGGGCCGGCCACTTCGGGCCGGACCCGTTGGCGGATGATGACAAGTCACTGCACCGGAAAATCGAAATAAGTCTGCGGGAACGGCTCGCCGCGCAGCGTGAAGTGCCACCACTCCTTGTCGTAGCCGCGAAAGCCGCGCCGGCGCATCGCGTCGGCGAGCAACATACGGTTGGCGTGCTCGGCCGGCGTGATCGTCGCATCGGCGGTCCATGATTTCGGGCTGAAGAAATCGAAAGGAGTGCCCATATCGAACTCGGTGCCGTCCGCTTTGGCCAGCGTCAGGTCCATGGTCGAGCCGCGCGAATGGCCGGAATGCGAGGCGATATAGCCGTCACGGAACAGCGTGCGCTTGTCGACATTGGGATAAAACTCGGCTTTCATCTTTTGATCGTTGAGGTCGTGCGCCCAGCGCACGAAATTTGCCACCGCGCGCACCGGCCGATAGCAGTCGAACACTTTGATGACGAGACCGCGCGGCGCGATATCGCGGGCGACCTCGGCAAGGGCTTCGGCCGCATGACGCGTCAGCAGGCAATGCGGCGCCTGGTAGCCATCGACCGGCCGGCCGGTGAAATTGTGCGCGCCGGCATAGCGCATCTCGACGATCAACCCCGGCACCACGGTCGCGGCATCGACGAAGTCGGCCGGCCGCTGCGGTGCCTGCGCCTGCACTGTTTGCATGCAAGCTAACGCGAACAGCACCATGCCAAGCGGATGACGAAGGGCGAAAGACCACTTCGGCGGTCGCTTTGTCATTCCCCTACTCACTGTTGTGGGCATGCCGAAACCCACTGCCCTTCGACTGTGTTCTGCGAATTGACATTCGGCATGCCCGTCATCTCCGCCTTGGTCCGGACCGTGCCGGTATAGTGATGCGGGCTGTCGAAATCGAATTCGCCGCTCAGATCCATATTGAGCTGACCGGTGCAGACCAGATGCCAGTTCAGGAGCGGTCCCTTGAGACTGCGTTCGATCGGCGCGCAGTCCGAATTTATGGTCGTTGCCGTCGGTGAGAATGTCGCGCCGAGGTCGCTGGTCTGCTCCGGCGTGAGGCATTTGGACGATTCGTGGGTCGGCCCAGCCACGCCCGCGCTCGCGGTGTGCGTGGTGATCTTCCAGAGCCCGGGCTCGATACCGTCGGCGAAGGCCGCGGACGCGGCCAATACGAAGGCGGCCAGCGTAACGATCGCAACACGACGGTAAGCCACTGGCATTCTCCTTGAATCGCGCCCGGAACGGTCATTCGGCCGCAAACGGCGTGGCGTTAACCACCTGCTAACCATATACCCGGCACATTTTGCCTGGGAGGCGTAACCGTTTCTACTGAACTTTCTAACGCTCTTCGGGGGCAGCCTTGGACTCGAGCGCGGCTCCGCTTCTTCACGTCGGTGGCCCTCCAGCCGCCGCGCATAGCTTTGAATCGCACGACCGCAGACGGGGCCGATCAAACGGCATGACCGACACCACAGCAGCGCGGGGCGGAGAAGCGACGGCGCTGTCGCGGCTTGCCGACTTCGGCACCATGCTCCGCCGCAGCGATATCGCGCTGGCGGTCGGCATGATGGCGATTCTCGTCATCCTGATCCTGCCGCTGCCGCCGGTGCTACTCGATTTTTCGCTGGCGATTTCGATCACCTTTTCCGTGCTGATCCTGATGACGTCACTGTTCATCCAGGCGCCACTGGAGTTCTCCTCGTTCCCGACCGTACTGTTGATCGCCACCATGCTGCGGCTGGCGCTCAATCTCGCCTCGACACGGCTCATTCTCGCCCATGGCCATGAAGGCTCGGCCGCCGCCGGACATGTCATCCAGGCGTTCGGCAACTTCGTCATGGGCGGCAATTTCGTCATCGGCATCATCGTGTTCACGATTCTGGTGATCGTGAACTTCGTGGTCATCACCAAGGGCTCGGGACGCATCGCCGAAGTGGCGGCGCGCTTTCACCTCGATTCCATGCCGGGCAAGCAGATGGCGATCGACGCCGATCTCAATGCCGGCCTGATCGAGGAGAACGAGGCGCGGCGGCGGCGCAAGGCGCTGGAGGACGAATTGGGCTTTTTCGGCGCCATGGACGGCGCCTCGAAATTCGTCCGCGGCGATGCCATCGCCGGCCTTCTCGTTGTCATGATCAACGTCATCGGCGGCATGATCATCGGCATCGTGCAGCAAGGTTTAAGCTTCACCGACGCCGCCCAGGATTACACGCTCTTGACCGTCGGCGATGGGCTGGTCACGCAAATTCCGGCCTTGATCGTTTCGACCGCGGCCGGCCTTCTCGTCTCCAAGGCCGGCGTCGCCGGCGCCGCCGACAAGGCACTGCTCAGCCAGTTCTCGAGCTATCCCAAGGCGCTCGGCATGTCGGCGGCCGTCATGCTGGTCATGGCGCTCTTGCCCGGCATACCGATGATCCCATTTCTCGCGCTTGGCGGCGGCACGGCGGCGCTGGCCTTCACCATCGACCGTCGCGCCAAGAAAGTAGTCACCGACGAGGCGAAAAAGGTGGAAATCGCCAAAACGGCGCCCGCCGAAGAGCCGATCGCCGCCTCGCTCAAGATGGACGACCTCAAGATCGAACTCGGCTACGCGCTGTTGCCGATGGTCAATGGTCCCGACGGCACGGACCGGCTGACCGAGCAGATCAAGGCGCTGCGCCGGTCGCTGGCGACCGAAATGGGCTTCGTGATGCCGGCGGTGCGCATCCTCGACAACGTGCAGCTCGACGCCAATAGCTACTTGATCAAGATCAAGGAGGTCGAGGCCGGCACCGGCAAGGTGTGGCACGGCCAATACATGGTCATGGATCCCTCGGGCAATCAGGTCACGCTGCCCGGCACCCATACCACCGAGCCGACCTTCGGCCTGCCGGCGACCTGGATCGACGCCTCGCTGAAAGAAGAAGCCTCGGTCAAGGGTTTGACCGTCGTCGACGCGCCGACGGTGCTGGCCACCCACCTCACCGAGCTCATCAAGGCCAATATGGCCGAGCTTTTGTCCTATGGCGAAGTGCAGAAACTGATCAAGGAACTGCCGAAGGAGCAGAGCGAATTGATCAAGGACATCGTGCCGGCCCAGATCACCATTTCCGGCATCCAGCGCGTGCTGCAGATCCTACTCGCCGAGCGGGTCTCGATCCGCGATCTCTCGACCATCCTCGAAGGCATCGCCGACGGCCTGCCGGCCACCCGCAACGGCACTATGCTCGCCGAGCACGTGCGCGCGCGGCTGGCGCGACAGCTCTGCGCCCAGCATGTCACCGCGGCCGGCACGCTGCCGATCATCCCGCTGACCGCCAAATGGGAGCAGGCCTTTGCCGAATCGATCGTCGGCCAAGGCGACGATCGCAGCCTCGCCATGCAGCCGTCGAAGCTCACCGAATTCATCAATTTGGTGCGGGAAAAATTCGAGCAGGCCGCACGCGAGGGCGAGGCGCCGGTGCTGGTCACCTCGCCCGGCATCCGGCCGTTCGTGCGCGGCATCGTCGAGCGCTTTCGCGCCCAAACCGCCGTGCTGGCGCAATCGGAAATCCACCCGCGGGTGCGGCTGAAGACCGTCGGAAGCATTTAGCAGCTACGAAGCCATTCTGGCATAGAGACATTGGACCCCAAAGCGGACAGCCGTCCGCTGTGCTGGGGTCGCGGCTTGCCAAGCCAAATCGGTTGATACATTGTTCCACAGGGTTACGAGCGAGGATTGCGTCATGAGCGACGATCTTGGGCGCGGGGCGGATGATGACACCGCGGAGCAATCGCAAGGTTCAACGCGACGCGAAGCGTTGGGCCGCATTGCGAAATATACCGCGCCGATAATGTTGGCTATGCTGTTGAGCGAACGGACGGCCTCCGCAAGCCTAGGACAATAGCGGCTAAGCGCGACCTTGATGCGTCGAGAATCGGCTGACCGAGTTGACGGGCAGGCGCGATGTCGACGCACCACAGCCCGCCTTCATGGCGCGACCGAGAGGCCTTTGACGTGATGCTTCTCGATCAGGCGCGCCACCAGTCCTGATTTTTTCGCTTCGGCGACGAATTCGCTCAGAAACGCCGCGCCGGCGCTGTTGGCTTTAGCCGTGCCGATCGCCTGCTGCACGGTCATGAAATTGCCCGGCAGGATGCGGGAGCCCGGCAGCTTGTTCGCTTCGGTCAAGAGCTGCGGCCGCAGCGCACCATAGGCTTCGAGCTTTTCGGAAATGAACTGATTAAGCGGAGCGTCCGCATTTTCCGACAGCAGGAGCTTGGCCTGCTTGATATTGCGCTCAAGCCAGAGGCCATAGGCCGCGCCGCGCCGGCTGGCGATGCGGATGCCGGGCCGATCGACTTCCTCGATTTTGGTAATCGGCGAGCCCGGTGGCACGAGGTAGGTCGCCTCGATCTCGCAATAGGCGGCGGTGAAAGTGATCTTTTCGGCGCGCTGCGGTTCGGCGCCAATAAGGCCGATATCCCAGACATTGGTCCCCGCGGCGTCGGCAAGTGTGGAGGGCCGCTCATATGTGACATAGGCGACGCCGACGCCCAGCCGCTTTGCAATCTCGGCCGCCATGTCGGGCGCCACCCCTTGCGGGTCGCCGGAGGCGGTTTTTCCGGTGACCAAGAGGAAGTTGCCCAAATTGATGCCGGCGCGAAGAACGCCCGTCGGGGCAAGTTCGGATGTGATCTGGCTCACGTTCTGACCTTTTGAAAAAAGCTGTTGCAGCAGTGGGTTAACCGGAACATTCCGGCCCGGCGGACACCCCTGGCAGGAACCAAGCGTGCGTTCAATCGTTATCACGCGTCTTCAAGCTTCGGTGAAGACGTATTTTTGTGACCCCGATCACCGCTTAGTTGCGTGAGCAGAGCGAAACCTTCGACTGGGCCGCAGCGACTAATAGGCAGAAGCGGGAGGATGTCATGAACCACTCGATGTATAGCGCCGACCGCGCCACTCATTTGAAGATCGTGGTCATTGGTCTGTTGTGCGCGACCGTGGTCGCCGTCGTCGGCATTTTCGCCAATATCAGTAGCGGGGTTGACCTCGGCACCGTGGCGTTGGTCAAAGCCGGTCATCCCACCACGCTGAGCGGGCACTTTCCGACCATCCGGTAGACCTTACGTCTTTGGCGGCGGCGCTGACGGGACGGTCTCGACCATTTTTCCGGTAAACAGTACTGGTCCGGTCGGTACACCGCTCGGCGAACCCCCGGCCGGCTCCAGCGAGACCGCGTAGCTCGCCCCGTGCAAGGCCGCGACATCGAAATCCGCCGGCAGCGGCCTTGTCGTGAACTCATCCGCGACCAGACCGAGCGAGCGCGGCTTTGGATTATTGCCGGCAATCAGCCACAGCTCGTAGCTCCGGCCTGCATCCGCGCGCGCGGTCACGCGCCGGACCGTCATGGTGCGGTGCTGCGGATCGACCGTGAGCAAAAACGCCGGCGCGGTCGGCTCCTGCTGCAGCACTGCAACCAGGCGCGAACCGGGCGGCGCCACGGCCGCCGACTGCGACAGCCGGCCGACGGGGAGCAGCCCCGGCGCCAGCTGGCCGACCGCAATATAGACCGCGAGCAAAGCCGCGATCGCACTCATCGCAACCGTGAACCCGCGCCAGCGCCGCGCTTGACGCGCCAGGTAAACGACGTCCCCGCTGCGCTCGCTGTCCGGCGCCGACGGCGAAGGCGCCCCCGCCTCGGGCGCCGAAGGCGCTTCGCCCTCATGCGGCGGTTCCGGCGACAACAGGCTCGAAGCCAGCGCCGCAACCGCCGCCGTGTCTTCCAAATCCTCCGTCAGCGAAGCAGTCGCATCAATTGTGGGCTCGGCGAGTAAATCGGGCACCGGTTCCGTCGACGCCGACGGTGCGACATCCGCGTTTGGCTCGGTCTGCGGCTTGGCTTCCACGGCTGTCTCCACCGCCTCCGGCACGGTCTGCGGCGCGATTTCATCGAGCGTCGGCAACGGCCGTTCCTCGGCCGCGGGCGCTGCGGCCTCCGCTTCGGCGGCGATCCGCCGCTCGGCGCCATCGATCTCGGTTTTAATCCGGTCCCAAACATCAGGCGGCGGCTCGACTGCCTCAACCATGACGTTGAGCTCGCCCAGCCGGCGCTCCCACACGCGCACGATCTCGGCAAACCCCGGATCGATCACCAGCAACGCTTCGGCCTGCTCGCGCTCGTCGGCGGAGAGCGTTCCCAAGACGTATTCGGCGGCAAGAGCATCCCGGTCGTCGTCGTACATTGTCGCTACCTCAAGACATTCTTCCAATGCACACGATCTTGACCGAAAGCCGACATCGACTTGGTCGGGATCATGCTCGGTCTCGCATACACTCGCGGATTTCGAGGAGGCTCCGGCGCAGCCAGGTTTTGATCGTATTCACCGGAATATCGAGCTTTTGCGCCAGCTGATCGCGACTCCAGCCGCTGTAATAGGCCAACAGTACGATGCGCTGCTTTTCCGGATCGAGCTTGCCGAGACAGGTGAGCAGGCGCCTCAGCTCCTCGGTCATCTCCCGGCGGGCCAGGGGCGATGGCGCATCGGAGGCCGCCTCCATTGCTTCCGGCTCTTCCTCGATGGAAACGTCGCCGCGCTTGCGCACGATGTCGATGGCGCGATTGCGCGCGATCGCCACCATCCAGGTGATGGGGCTTGCCAGCATGGGGTCGAACCGGTCGGCCATCTTCCACACCTTGAGATAGGTCTCCTGCATGACCTCTTCGGCCAATGCCGGCCTGCCCAAGATACGGAGCAACACCCCATAGAGTTTCGCGCGGGTTTCGACGTAGAGGCGTTCGAACGCCGCCTCATCGCCTCTGGCGACGGCGCCCAGCAGCCAGACCAATTCCGTCTGCACTAACATAACAGCCTCTGGCCCCGACAAGGCCTCAACAACGCCTACGGGAACTCCCGCCCGGAGCGGATTATCGCCGCGGAGCGTGGCCTTCGTCGAGAGCGAATGCGAGGTTTGGCCGAGACAAATTCCCGCTCATCGCCCGGAAGCCGGGCTCATCCAGCGCGGGCAGCAGGAAAACTCCCGCCCTCGTTTGACGGGAACAGGGGAATTGATGCGGATTCGGCGGGCTTACGCCGGAGCGATGCCGCGGGCGCGCATCAGCGCAATACCGTCGAGCTCGATCTGCTCGGCGGCATTTTCCGCTTCGCGTTCGCGCAGCTGGTCCCGTTCGTCGAGCAGCTCGACCTTCTTGAGGTCGTCGAAGGCCTCGCCAAGCGCCCCCTTGGCGTCTTCGAGCTGCACGCGCAGCTCGTCGGCGGAGCGCTTGAGATTTTCGCGCCGCGCAATGGCCGCCTTGGCGTAGGTCGGATAGGCAAAATGGCCGGGATCGTGGATGCCGGCGCGATCCTGCTCGGCCTTGATTTCACGCTCAAGATCGCCGGCCATGCGCTCGAATTCGGCGATCATGGTCTCGATTTGGGCGACCTTGCGCCGTTTTTCGTCGACCTGGAATTTCTTCAGGCGAATAAGCGTCTCTCGGGACTTCATCGACTACTACTCCCCCGAAGCCAATTTCCGGAAACTGTCGGCCATAAAGCGCGAGCGAAACACTCGCATGGCGTTCCGATCGACGGATTGTGGCACGGATAACGTTAGCTTTCGGTTTCCGCGGTCGCCACGATCTGCGCCAAACGGCTGTAACCTTCCGCCAAGCTGGTTGCTTCTTCCTTACCTTGGCGCAAAAAGTCCTCGATCGGCTTATGCAGGCGGATGGCGTCATCGACATCGGGGCTGGATCCGGCCCTATAGGCCCCGAGCCGAATGAGCTCCTCCATATCCGCATAGGTCGCCATAACCTGCCGGGCCCGGTTCAAAGCCGGCAAATAGTCCGGATCGGCCGCCTTCGGCATCGTGCGCGAGACCGATTTGAGGATATTGATCGCCGGATAGCGGCCGCGCTCGGCGATGGCGCGTTCCATGACGATATGGCCGTCGAGAATGCCGCGCACGGCATCCGCAATCGGCTCGTTATGGTCGTCGCCGTCCACCAGCACGGTGAAAATGCCGGTGATAGTGCCCTGCTCTGTGCCGGGGCCCGCCCGTTCCAGGAGCCGCGGCAGTTCGGTGAACACGGTCGGCGTATAGCCCTTGGCGGTCGGCGGCTCGCCCGCGGAAAGCCCGATTTCGCGTTGCGCCATGGCGAAGCGGGTCACCGAGTCCATCAGCACCAGCACATCCTTGCCCTCGTCCCGGAAATATTCGGCGATGGCGAGCGTTTCGTGGGCGGCTTGGCGGCGCATCAAGGCCGGCTCGTCGGACGTCGAGACTACGACCACCGAACGGGCGAGGCCGGCATCGCCAAGGTCGTCCTGCAAGAACTCCTGCACCTCACGGCCCCGTTCGCCGATCAGCCCGATCACCGTGACGTCGGCCGATACGTTGCGCGCCAGCATCGACAGCAGCACCGATTTACCGACGCCGGAGCCCGAGAAAATGCCCATGCGCTGGCCGCGGCAGCAGGTAACGAAGGTGTTGAGCGCGCGCACGCCGAGATCGAGCGGCAAGCCGACCCGGCGCCGCGCATGCGCCAACGGCGGCGTGTTGCGGAATGGATAAGGTGAAGGTCCAAGCAGCAGCGCGCCCTTGCCGTCGATCGGCTCACCGAGCGCGTTGACCACCCGTCCCAGCCAGCCGGCAGACGGCCGCACCGCGCCGGCGACCGAGGTGACCAGCGCCCGGCAACCCCGGCGCACGCCTTCAAGCGGGGCAAACGGCATCAGGAGCGCGTTATTGCCGGAAAAGCCGACCACCTCGCAGGGGATGTTCTTGCCCGGCGTCTCGATAACCACCCGCGCCCCGACCGACATGGCATGCAGCGGACCCGCGGCCTCGACCATCAGGCCGCGCACCCCGACCACGCGGCCATAGATCTCGACACCGTCGAGTTCGTTGATTTGTTCGGCGAGCGCCTTCACAGCCGGCCTCCGGCGCGCGCCCGGTCGCGGCGCTGCCAAGCATCATCGGGCCGGAGTACGGCCCCCGTCGGCAAAAGAATGGTTACTCTACGGGGCCTCTTCTTAATCGCTTGTTTACCCGGGACGTTAATCATTGCGCAGTCGTCCTTAGGGCCAAGGAAACCTTAGCTGGTTGGCTCACCCTCCAGGACGGAGGTTGAGTTGTTGGAATTGGTTAGCGCCGAGACTTAATCCAGGACATGAACGCGAACGTGGCTAAAAAAACCACTACCCAGCAACATCTTAAGGCGATTCGGCCGAATTTGCCTATTGGGTGCTTGCGCATTGGAATCAGGTTTTGTTAACCATAGCGCCGTTAGTGTCCCGAATCAGTTGTGCAAGGCGTTTCCCGGAGGCCGCCGCTGCGGCGGCCGACCTTGAGCCCGCGCGGCGAAGAAGGGGCATTGCATGCGCGTTTTGCTGATTGAAGACGATAGCGCCACCGCGCAATCGATCGAGCTGATGCTCAAATCCGAGAGCTTCAACGTCTACACCACCGATCTCGGCGAGGAAGGCATCGATCTCGGCAAGATCTACGACTACGACATTATCCTGCTGGACCTGAACCTGCCGGATATGTCGGGCTTCGAGGTTTTGCGCTCGCTGCGGGTGTCGAAGGTCAAGACGCCGATCCTGATCCTCTCCGGCCTTGCCGGTATCGAGGACAAGGTGCGGGGCCTGGGCTTCGGCGCCGACGACTATATGACCAAGCCGTTCCATAAGGACGAATTGGTCGCGCGCATCCACGCCATCGTGCGCCGCTCCAAGGGGCACGCCCAGTCGGTCATCAATACCGGCGACCTCTGCGTCAACCTCGACACCAAGACCGTCGAGGTCAACGGCGCCCGCGTGCACCTGACCGGCAAGGAGTACCAGATGCTGGAGCTCCTGAGCCTGCGCAAAGGCACCACGCTGACCAAAGAGATGTTCCTCAATCACCTCTATGGCGGCATGGACGAGCCGGAGCTGAAGATCATCGACGTCTTCATCTGCAAGCTGCGCAAGAAGCTCGCCAATGCCTCGAACGGCAAGAATTACATCGAGACGGTGTGGGGCCGCGGCTACGTGCTGCGCGAGCCGGCCGAGGACGAGGTCAAAATACCCGCCTAAGATTCTTGCCTGACGAACACGGTAGGACCGAGACGGCAAAGCCCCGGCCAATGGCCGGGGTTTTTGTTTGCGGCCGCCGCTAAAACCCTGCCCAGTTCGACTAACGACCGCCGCCGACGGCAACCAGCCGCGGCCCGGGCTTGGCGGCATTAAGCGGCGACAGGCGCGCCGTGTTCGTGCTTGGGACGTACAGGCCGCGCTTATCGGGAACCATCTTGAAGCGGTCGGTCAGGCCGACCACCGTTTCCGCGGCGCCGAGCACCAGATAACCGTCGGCGGCGATGACGCGGCCCAGCCGGTTGAGGACGTCAGTTTTGGTCTGCTGGTCGAAATAGATCAGCACGTTGCGGCAGAAGATGAGGTCGAAGGTGCCGAGTTGGCTGAAATCGGCGAGCAGATTCAGTTGCCGGTAGCGCACCATGGCGCGCAATTCGGGCGCGATCTGCCACAACTCGCCGAATTGCGCGAAATGCTTGATCAAAAGCTGGATCGGCAAGCCGCGCTGGACTTCGAATTGGGTATAGAGGCCGCTGCGCGCCTTTTCGAGCACTTCGCCGGACAAATCGGTGGCGAGAAACTCGATGCGCCAGCCGGCGATTTCGGCCGCAAGTTCTTTCAGGCACATCGCGAGCGAATAGGGCTCCTGCCCGGTCGCCGATGCGGCGCTCCAGATGCGGATGCTGCGCGAGGGCCGCCGCGCCGCCAAAAGCGCGGGCATGATCGTCGAACGAAAATGCTCGAACGGCGTCTTGTCGCGGAAGAAAAACGATTCATTGGTCGTCATCGCTTCGACGACGGCCGTCATGAGCGCGGGATCCTGCGCCAGCTTGAGGGCGCTCACGAGCTCGGCGAGATTGGCAAGACCGGCCTTGCGGGCGACCGGCAGCAGCCGGCTTTCCACCAGATATTGCTTGTCGGCCGACAGTACCAGGCCGGAGCGGGCCTTGAGGCACGAGCGCAGGAAATCGTAATCGAGCGGGGTCACGATCGCGCCCCCGAGAACAGACGGATGATTTTCGGCGCGATCTCATCGAGCGGCAGCACCGCCGAGCACAAGCCGGCCTGCGCCACCGCGCGCGGCATGCCCCAAACCACGCTCGTCGCCTCGTCCTGGGCGATCACACTGCCGCCGGCCGCCACGATGTCGGCAGCACCGTGCGAACCATCGGCGCCCATGCCGGTGAGAACAAGCGCCAGCGACGCTGCCCCCCACACCGGCGCCCCCGACCTGAATAGGGCATCCACCGCCGGCTTGCAGAAATTGATCGGCGGATCGTCGCCAAGCCGGATCCTAATGGCGTTACCGTCGCGCACGACGCGCATGTGGCGGCCGCCCGGCGCGACATAGATGCCGCCGGCCAGCACCGGCTCGCCGTCCTCGGCTTCGTGGGCGCCACGGCCGCCGGCGCGCGACAGATGCTCGGCCAGAACGGTCGTGAACATCGGCGGCATGTGCTGCGCGATCAGGACCGGCGCCCGGTCGACCGCGGCGGGCAGCTTCTCGATCAAGGCGCTGAGCGCCTGCGGTCCACCGGTCGAAGATCCGATCAGGAGCACCCGCGGCGGCACCACGGAGAACGGCCGCAGCCGCAACGGCTCGGCCTCATGCAAGGGCGCTTTTCGCGCCCGCGGCGACGGAGCTTGCTTGCCATGCGGCGTCGGCGCCAGGTCCGGCGCCGGAGCACGCGCGTAGACCCGCGGGGCAAACCGGTTGCGCCCCAAGGTGCGGATTTTCTCGATTAATTCGCGGCGGAACTCGACCGAGGTCGTCGCCTCACGGGTCGTTTCCGGCTTGGGGATGTAGTCCTTGGCGCCCAGCGCCAGCGCGCGCAAGCTGATCTCGGCGCTGCGCCGCGTGAACGTCGACACCATGATGACGACGAGATCGCGCTTTTTCTGCAGCAGCAGCGGCAGCGCGGAAATACCGTCGAGCTCCGGCATGTCGATGTCGAGCACGACGACATCGGCCTCGCTTTGCACGATCTGCGCCACCGCTTCGCGGCCGGTGCGCAACGAAGCGATGACCTCCATGTCGGGTTCGGCGTCGACCCAGCGCGCCAACAGGCTGCGCACGACGATGGCGTCATCGACGACCATCACGCGGATCGGGGTTGCGGTCCGGAGCGCCGGGCTTGCGGCTGCGAGGGCGGTACTCATACGACAGGAACTTTCGGTACGCGGACTCTTGACGCCGGGAGGCTTCTTCAACCCGACGCGCAGCCGGGCTTACAGCGGCTGCATCACGATGTTTTCCAGGAGGCGGCTTTTGGCCTTGCGCATCGAACTAGATCAGCCCGACTTCCTGGAATTTGGCTTCGACGATGTCCTTGTCGAACGGCTTCATGATGTATTCGTTGGCGCCGGCATGCAGCGCGCGGGCGATGTGCGCGACGTCGTTTTCGGTGGTGCAGAACACCACTTTGGGCCGATCGCCGCTCGGCAGCCGCCGCAGCGCCCGAAGGAAATCATAGCCGTCCATCTTCGGCATGTTCCAATCGAGCAGTATCGCGTCAGGCATCTGCGTCTGACACGATACGATCGCTTCCTCGCCGTTCTCGGCTTCCACGATCTGGAATTCGAGCCCTTCGAGAATTCGCCGCGCCACCTTGCGAATGACGCTGGAGTTGTCAACAATCAAACACGTTTTCATAGTTCGTCCTCGTTCCAAACTTGCGCGGGCCAGGCCGCCGTCTCGTTTCGTTACCGGTCTATCGTTGCGTTCATGCCGCCATCGTCTCGGCGCCCAGATCCAGCACGCGGTCGACGTCGAGCACGACAAGCAATTGGCCGTCGAGCCGGAATACGCCGGCGGAGACGCGGGCGAGCTTGCGGTCGAGATTGATCGGATTTTGCTCGCGCTCGCCGTCGGCAAGCTTGAGCACTTCGCCGACGGTGTCGACCAGAAGCCCGAAGGATTCGGTTCCGGCTTCGATGCCGATCGCCATCGGCGGCGCACCGTCGGCGCGCGACGGGAGATCGAGCCGGTTGCACAGATGGATCGCCGTCACAATGCGGCCGCGCAGATTGAGCACGCCGGCGATCTCCGGCCCCGCCAACGGCACCCGCGTCATGCGGGTCGGCTTGAACACGTCCTGCACGCGCTCGATCGGCAGACCGAACATTTGCCCGGCGGTGGTGAAGGTGACGTATTCGGTCATGCAGGTGTTATCGTTCATGGCGTTCACGCTGCCCGCTCGTGATCGGCGCTCTGTTCCTTGATCGCGGCGATCAGCCCAGGTCGATCGAATTTGGCGACAAAATCGTGGAAGCCTACGGCGCGGCCGCGCGCGATCGTCTCATCGGAAACCATGGCGGCAAGCGCGATGATCGGCATGGCGGCGGTCGCCGGCTCGCCGCGTATCGCTTGCGCCAGCGCAAAGCCGTCCAGTTCGGGCATTTCGACGTCGGTTACGACGATGTCGATGCGGTTGCCGGATTTGAGCGAGGCCAAAGCTTCACTGCCCGATCCGACGGCGATCACCCGGTAGCCGGCAGCCTTGATCAGCGGCGCCAGCATGTCGCGGAAGAACGGCGAATCGTCGACCAGCAAAATCGTGCGCGCTCGCCCGGGCTTGCCCCCGTCGCTGCGGCGGAACCAATCCTCGAACGCCTGCGGCAGGAAATGGGCGACGTCGACGATCTCGGTGGTATTGCCCTTGATCACGGCGTAGCCGAGCACACCGGGACGGTTGCTGACGACTTCAATGTCGAGCTTGTCCTCGACGATGTCGACGATCTCGTCGACCACAAGACCCATCGAGCGGCCCTGATCGGAAAACACCAGGATCGGCTGAGCGCCTTCTTTTTTCAGGCCGGCCTCGGCGTCGATGCGCAACAGCGGCATCAGCTGATCGCGATATTGCACGAGATGGCGGCCGTCGGAGATTTCGATGCGGCGGCAATCGATTTCTTCCAGGCGGGTGACCAGCGACAGCGGCACGGCCTTGAGCCCGTGCGAACCGGCGCGAAACACCAGAAGCGAGACGATATCGTCGGCCGCGGCAGCCTCGCCTTGGCTGAGCTCCGGCGTATCGGCTTGGGCGGTCTGGGCGGCACGGCCCAGCGCCTGAGCGACGCCGTTGGGATCGACGATCATGATGACCGAGCCGTCGCCTAGGATGGTGGTCCCGGAAAACACGGCAATGTGCCGCAACTTCGACGACATCGGCTTGATCACGATCTCCTCGGTGTGCAGCACGCCGTCGACGACGGCGCCGAACACTTGATTGCCGACTTGGATCACGACGACAAAGCCGGCGTCGCGGTCGCGCTCGCCGAGGCGGAAAACGTCCTTCAGATACAAGAGCGGCAATAACTGATTGCGCAGCCGCAGCACCGGCGTGTCCTTGATGCGTTCAATACGGTGCTCGCCGGCGCCGCCGGCGCGCACCAGTTCGAGCACGGAGAGCTGCGGAATCGCAAAGCGCTCGCCGGCGGCTTCGACGATGAGCGCCGAGACAATGGCAAGCGTCAGCGGAATTTTGATGATGAAGCTGGTTCCGGCGCCGGCTACGGATTTGAGCTCCACCGTCCCGCCGATCTGCTCGATATTGTTGCGCACCACATCCATGCCGACACCGCGGCCGGAAATGCTGGTGACTTGCGCGGCGGTGGAAAAGCCGGGCGCGAAGATGAAGTTGCCGATCTCGGCATCGGATTTGCCGAGGAGCTCCGCTTCGCTGGCGAGACCGGTCTCGATGGCCTTGGCCCTGATGCGCGCGGCATCGAGGCCGCGGCCGTCATCGGCGATCTCGATAATGATGTGACCGCCCTGGTGACAGGCGGTGAGCCGGATGGTGCCCAGCCTCGGCTTGCCGGCGGCAACGCGCGCCGCCGGATTTTCGATGCCGTGATCGGCGCAGTTGCGCACCAGATGCGTGAGCGGATCGCGGACCAGTTCGAGAACCTGACGATCGAGCTCGGTATCGGCGCCGTGCATTTCGAGATCGATCTCCTTGCCGAGTTCGGCACAGAGGTCGCGCACGATGCGCGGCAGCTTCTGCCACGCATTGCCGATCGGCTGCATGCGCGTTTTCATCACGCCTTCCTGCAGCTCGGCGGTCACGTTGGACAGCCGTTGCAACGGCACCTTGAAATCGGAATCTTCGTAGCGCCGCACGATCTCGAGCAGCTGGTTGCGCGTGAGCACCAGCTCCGAAACCGTGGTCATCAGCCGGTCGAGCGTGTCGACGCTGACGCGGATCGAATGCCCGGCAATCTTTTCGCTCGCTTCGGCGGCGGGCTTTTCCGGCTCCGCGGTCGTGGCCGCATTGGGATGCTCGTCGGCGTCCTCAGCCGCGGGCTCTTGCGGCGGCGTTGGCGGCGTTGGCGGTGTTGGTGGCGGCGGCAGCGCTGTCGTTTCGCCTCGCGCCATACGCGCCAACCGCTCGATCAGGTCGGCGTCTTCGCCGGCGGGCTCCTGCTCTTTGGCCTCAAGCTCGCTTAAGATCAATTTGATGCGGTCGATGGTGGTAAGAATAAGCGTCACGGCCTCGGCGGTGACCGGCATGCCGTCACGGAACTTGCCCATCAAGCTCTCAGCGGCATGCGTCAGCGTTTCGAGCCGGGACAGGCCGAGGAAGCCGCAAGTGCCTTTGATGGTGTGAACCAGGCGAAAAATATTGCCGAGGATGCCGCCGTTGTTCGGTTCCTGCTCGAAACGCACAAGCTGGGCGTCGACGAGATCGAGGCTCTCGCCGGTTTCAGTCAGAAAGTCGCGCAGTAACTCGTCCATTCCGGGCGCCTCGCCGCCGGCAAACTGCCGGCAACACGCATTGCGTGCATTCCATTGCCGGCTGCGCAAGACGCGCACCGTCCTCGCCAGGCGCGCTACGCCTGATCGGGCCGGCTCAGTCTGTTGCCAAAGGGTTTAATTTCAGTTGCGGAACACGCGGAATCGGGCCGCAAATCCCGGATAAACCCCCTCAACGGGCGGTTACTACTACCGTTTCGCCCTCGGTGACCGCCGATACGGTCAGTCCGCAGTCCCGGGCCAGGATGCCGGTATAGAGCGGCTGGATGGCGTGGGCATCGACCGGCTGGGCCGGGCTGCCGCTGAGGAGTTCGGCGGTTGCCGTGGTCAACCGGGCGTTAAGGCCGGCCGCCGTGACCCGATATCCCCCCTCGAAGGGGTCGACGGTCAGGGTGCCGCCGCGCGGAATGGCGACGCCGCCGACCATCAGCATGTTGAGGAGGAGCTTGGCCCGGTTCTTCGGCACCAATTCCCGCGGTAGGTTCCAGACGATCGTCGTCTTGCCGTCCTCGATCAGACCCCGCGCGGTTTTTTCCGCATCGCCAAGCTCGATTTGCGCGCCAGCCGAGCCGGCGGCGCCGAACGCCAGCCGGCAGAATTGCAGCTTGGCGGAAGCCACGCCCGCACTTTTCTTAATCAAATCGAGCGCAAAAGTCTTGGTCTCTTCGTCCTTGTCCTCCTCCAAAACCTCAAGCCCGTTCACGATGGCGCCGACCGGGCTGATCAGGTCGTGGCACACGCGCGAACACAAGAGCGCCGCCAGATCGAGGGCGCCGATGCTGATGGGACCGGTAACGGGGGCCGACATGGGCTACTCCGCGGCACGGGATAAAGCCCGTCCGTGTCACAGCACGGCCGATTCGGCAATCGTGCCCTCCGCCGCGCGCCGTGCTAGATCGCAAAGCCTTTAGCGGGAACTTGGGAACCAATCGTGCCACGCTTAGACGCCGCCGCCTGCATCGCGCTCATGGACGAATTGACCAAGCTCACCGCGCAAGCGGCGGCAACGATCCTCGACCTGGCCAACGAGGCAGAGGTGCGGACGAAAGCCGACGGATCGCCGGTGACCACTGCGGATGAGGCCGCCGAAACGATCATCTGCGCCGGGTTGGGGCGCGTCGCGCCGGAGATACCCATCATCTCGGAGGAGCAAGCCGCGCGAGAAAGACCAACGGGAATCGAGCACGGCAGTTATTTTCTGGTCGACCCGCTCGACGGCACGCGCGAATTCATCGCCGGCCGGGACGAATATACCATCAATATCGCGCTGATGACCGACGGCGCGCCGATACTCGGGATCATCTGCGCGCCGGCTTTGGGTCTGACCTGGCGGGGCGTTGTCGGCCAGGGCGCCGACCGGATGGCGCGCGCCGCCGGCGAAGGCGCGCGGGCAGCCCCGATCCACGCCCGGTCGCGCCCAGCGCACGAAATCGCCATCGTGGTCAGCCGCTCGCATCTCGATGCGCATACCCGCGCCTACGTGGACGGCTTTCCGCAGGCCCAGCTTGTGCAATCCGGGTCGTCGATCAAATTCTGCCGCGTCGCTGAAGGTTCGGCCGATATTTACCCGCGGCTCGCGCCGACGCGGGACTGGGACATCGCGGCGGGTCACGCCATCCTTAAGGCGGCGGGCGGCGGCGTCATCGCGCCGGAGGGTTCGCCGCTGCGCTACGGGACGCCAGATCTCTTGATCCCGGCTTTTATCGCGTCGGGCCAGCCGATTACGGGATGAGCCTGCGCAACACGGCCGGCCATTTTCGGTCGGCCGGTCCGATCATACGGTCCGGATCGGCGGCGAACTTGTTGCGCCGATCGTCGTCGTAGAACAGGAACAGCTTTTCGTCGGCGATCAGCCAGACGTTCGGATTTCCGGCGACCGCGACACCGCGGGCGATGCCGAGCGGGTCATAACCGCCATATTGCGGCATATAGACATCCGGATCCGCGGCAAATGCCGCGCGATTACCAATATTGGCAAAACGCCAGACCACGCCGCCATAGCGCAATTCAAAATCGGAACTGCCTTCGGTCGGCTTGCCATTGGTGAAGAAGGCAACCGGATCGTAGCCGCTGATCGCGAGGCCGGTGTGCCAGTCCATCACAATCTGTCCGGCGGCGGCCGCGCGCGCGATCGGCGGACCGGCGGTGAACATAAAAACAAGGCCGGCATAAGCCAAAAGCCCGGCGCAAGCGGTCACCTCGGCGCAGTATCGCTTCCGTTTTCGCCGTGCTGTGGTCATAGTCTCGGCAAAAGCTGGGCTGATTCGGATCGGTTCGGCTTCCAGTTAGAGCCGATTGCGTGAGCAAGGGGTTAAGCGGGGACCTGAGGATGAATCTCACCTTGCGGGTCGCAGGTATCGCCGTCGTCATTGCATTGCTCGCGGCCGGTCCGGTCGGCGCTCAGACCATGCCGCCACAACAGCAGCCATCGGCGGCCGCTCCCGGGCCGCCGCCCCCGCATGATACAAACCACTTTTCGCCGGGCGAACTGATCGATGCCGGACACCACTTCTTCGGCGGCGTATCGCGCGGCCTTGCCATGATCATGCAGAAGGCCTTCAGCCAGTGGGGCGAGCCGAACGGTTACATCCTGGGCGAGGAAGGCAGCGGCGCCTTCGTCGGCGGGCTGCGCTACGGCGACGGCACGCTTTACACCAAGAATGCCGGCGATTTGCGCGTATTCTGGGAGGGGCCCAGCATCGGCTTTGACGCCGGCGCCGACGGCGCGCGGACCATGATGCTGGTCTATAACCTCCCCGCCACGCAGGCGATCTTCGACCGCTTCGGCGGCGTCAACGGTTCCGCCTATTTTATCGGCGGCTTCGGCATGACCGCCCTGACCGCCAATAATATCGTGCTGGTGCCGATCCGCTCCGGGGTCGGATTAAGGCTGGGCGCCAATCTCGGTTACCTGAAGTTCACCGAGCGGCCGACATGGAATCCGTTCTGATGCATGCAGCGTCGGCGAATGTCACGACACGTCTCGAAAAGATGGCGCGGCGGACAAACTCGGTTTAGGTTAACACTTCGTAAATGTGGTGCGGTGAGGCACCCTCGTGGCATGGTCTTGCGTTCCCTCAGACTATCCGGCCCCGCAAGCGGGCGAGGAATAAGCGAGGGCTGGGAGGCGTAGCGTCATGATCGAATCGGTCATGTATTTCGGTATCGGCTTTCTCGTTGCGGCGCTGCTTTGCCTGCTGTTCGTTCCGCTCGTTCATAATCGCGCGGTGCGCCTGACCCTGAAGCGGCTCGAAGCCGCAACTCCGCTGTCGATCGCCGAGATCCGCGCCGACAAGGATCAGCTGCGCGCCGAATTCGCCATGTCGACCCGACGCCTGGAAATGAGCGTCGAGAAGATGAAAGCCAAGACGACGACGCAGTTCGCCGAGCTCGGCAAGAAAAGCGACGCCATCAATCAGCTCAAGAAAGAGCTCGGCGAGAAGACCGCCACCATTTTCGCCTTGGAAGCGCGCGACAAGACGCTGCGCGAGCAATTGCGCGCGACCGAGGAGGAATACCAGATCAAATCGAGCTCGCTGCGCGAGGCCGAGCGGCACCTCGCCGAAAAGGAGGCGGAGCTGACGAAATTGCTCGGCGAGCTCGGCGAACGCTCGCTGATCGCCGACAGCCAGCGCACCGAGATCGCGGCGTTCCGCACCCAGGTCGAGGCGATGAAGGTCAGTGTCGCCGATTACGAACGCGCGGTCGCGGAGACCGAGCGGCGCCTCGAGCGCGAGCGCGCCGACGCCGAAACCGCCGGCAATGAATTGACCACGGCGCGCGGCAAGCTCGGCGATCTCGGCACGCGGACTACCGATCTCGAACGGCAGCTCTTCGTGCATCAGAGCGAAGCGGAATTGCTCAATCGCCGCGTTGAAGATCTCGAGGCGCGGCTCGCCGATCAGGGCCGCATGCTGGCCGAGCGCGATTATCAGCTTGAACGCATGCGCAACGAGCTCGAAGATGCGCGCAAGATCGAGGCCGATCTGCGTGGTGAAATGGCCACCTCCGGCAGCCGGTCGGGCACGGCGACCGAGCGTTTCCGTTCCGACATCGCGCAGCTCGAAGCGCAGCTCGCCGCCGCGATCGAGGAGCGCACCAAACTGCAGCGCGAGATCGGCACCATGAAGCGCGATACCGAATCGACCTGGGCGGCCGAGCGCGTCGAGAACGCGCTGCTGCGCGAGCGCATCAACGACGTCGCCGCCGAAGTCGCGCGCCTGACCGCAGCGCTCGAAGGCCCCGGCTCGCCGATCGAATCCATGCTGGTCGAGGCGGCAAGCGCCAGCCGCGGCGAGGCGGCGGCCGAGAACGGCGGCACCGTGGCGGAAGCCAAGAATACGCTCGCCGACCGCATTCGCGCGCTGCAATCGACCGCCTCGCGCGTGGCGTCGACGAATTAGGCGGGAATTGCGCGGCTTTCGTGCTTGCTTGACACCCCGAAGAGCCGCCGCCTAAATCGCGGTTCTGGACCGGGCGCTTAGCTCAGCGGGAGAGCGTTCCCTTCACACGGGAGAGGTCGTAGGTTCAATCCCTACAGCGCCCACCAGCCAATCCATTGTTTTAAAGGTTTTTTACTGCCGTTTGTTCATCGCGTTCGGCAACTTGAAACAGAACACAACGCGAAACTGACACTTCAATCCGTGGAAAATCCGTGGACTTTGTTCGCGAGCCGTTCCGCACTTTGTTTGCGCGTGCTCACCGACCTTAATGCCTACACTGAATGGCATTTTACCATTCGCAATCCTATGAGAGATGTGGTTGGTGACGGCGCGGCCATGCCGCCCGTTTGGGCCTTACGCGGCTCTTTCCCGAGTAATTTCAATGAGACCTCCTAGCTCACTTGGCGTGGCAATCGAGGCCGCGCTCGACCACGACATGAGGTTTCAGCGGCATCAGGAGCCAGTGCAGTATCTCTCCTCCTACCGGACGGCCAGCGGGCGGGTATCTCTGTAGTCGACCTAATGGCTGACGTGACGCTCGGTGGTCGCTTGCTGCTGAAGTTGAAGGCCCATCGCTCGGCCGAGGCCGTCACCTAGAAGGTGGAGTCAATTCGGCGCAGTTGTCGCGCCTCTTGACTGCTCTTTAAGCGAGTGCTGCACTTACAAGGGGCAACGTCGGTAAGCTGAGGGATAGGCGGATGAAAGTGTCCACCATTCTAGAGAAAATAGACGAACATCAACTATTCGTACCAGCCTTTCAGCGAGAGTACGTTTGGAAGCGTGAAGATGCGAAACAGCTTCTAGATTCCCTGATAAGAAACTACCCGACTGGAACGATGCTCACGTGGGAAACAAACAATCCTCCAGAATTAAAGGGCGGATATAAATACGACGAAAAGCAAGGGGCCGTTAGGGTTTTACTGGACGGTCAGCAGCGAATAACTACCCTGTACATGTTGACCCGAGGCGAAATTCCCCCCTATTACACTTTGCCCGAAATCACAAATGATACGCGCGGGCTTTATGTGAACGTGGAGACACGCGAGCTTGAATACTATAGCAAACAAAAAATGGGCAATGATCCACGCTGGCGAAACATTACGGACATTTTTCAGCGCAAGGTTAGAGCGCGGGATATTATCCGCGCGCTTGAAGAAAAGGGCGAAGAAGTAAGCCGTCGGCAGGATGATCTAATCGACTACAATACGCGCGCCATTGAAAATATATTGGATCGCGACTTTCCTGAACAAACGATACCCATCAAGGCGACGATTCGTGAGGCCATAGATATTTTTTATAAGGTCAATGCTGGAGGCGTCACTTTAACGGATGCCGAATTGGCACTTGCGCAAATTTCCGGCTACTGGCCGCAGGCCCGCGACATTTTCAAAGCAAAACTCTCTCAACTCGCCGAATCCGGTTTCGTCTTTCGATTAGATTTTATTGTGTATGTCCTTCTGGGGTGCCTATACCATCTCGGTTCTGACATGACGAAGCTGCACAGTGATGAGAATAACGATACAATACGCGCCGCGTGGAAAAGGTTAGAAACGAGGACCTTGGATTACGTTGCTAGTATTTTGCGTTCTCATGCGTTTGTTGATCACACTGATGAAATAAATTCAATCTATGCCCTTGTGCCCATTATCGTGTACTGCTTCGACAAAGGAGATGAACACCTTACGAAAGTAGAAATCGGGAAAATTATAAAATGGTTTTATTACTCGCAGGTCCGCGCACGATACGTCAGTCAACTTTCGCAAAAACTAGATCGCGATCTTCGTCTCGTCAGTGAATCCAAAAGCCCATTCGATGAACTTCTTGCGGTTATCGCAGAAGAGCGTCGACTAGAAATAACGCCCGATGAATTTGTGGGGCGCTCAATTAGTCATCCCCTATTTGGACTGATGTGCTGGTACTTCAAGAAGCGTGGCGCTATTTGCTTCACAACAGGTCTAGCAATTAGGCAGGCGATGGGAAGAGCATACAAATTAGAGAATGATCATATATTTCCGTACTCGCGACTTAAGAAGGCTGGGTACGGGCATGACAACCGTATCAAATACGCGCTGGCGCAGGAGCTAACGAACCGGGCAATTCTTACTCAAGTCGCGAACCGAACGAAATCAGATAAGCAGGCCGACGTATATCTCGCATCCGTTCAAAGGAAATTTCCAGATGCACTTAACCTTCAAAGCATACCATTGAACCCCGATCTCTGGCGCATAGAGAACTATGAGGCTTTTCTTTCTGCGCGAAGGAAGATGCTGGCATCAGAATTAAACGAATTCCTTGTTGGAATTACAGAAACCGATGAGGCGGTCGCCCCTGCGTTAATAGACGACCTGATCGCGGAGGGAGAGAGCGACGAGCTTGAATTTAAGTCGTCACTGCGTTGGGATTACAAACAGGGGACGGTGAACAAAAAACTAGAAGACGTAATAATGAAGTCCATAGCGGCATTCGCGAACGGCCAGGGCGGCACACTTCTGATCGGAGTAGATGACTTTGGAACTCCCCTTGGTCTTCAACACGACCTCTCGACGCTTACAGACGGGGATCGCGATACCTTCGAGATTCATCTTCGAAATTTGCTCAATCAGGCTTTCGGCCATGCGTTCGTTGCCAATAAGTTGCGAATATCGTTCCCAACGGTCGGAGGGATGGAAATCTGCCAGATTGATATCACTCAGGCAGAGCAACCGGTCTTCATAAAAATATCCGGACCAAACGGACAGCAAGTTGAGAAGTTCTACGTCAGAACTGGCAACTCATCCGCAGACTTGCCACTTAGCGAGGTGCATTCATACGCTTCCGACCACTTCGGCTAGAGGTCCCGTATCCATTTGCAATCGGGGGATTGTGAAATGCAGCTAAGCGGCACCGATTTTTATCGCGCATATCGCCCTTCAGCATGCGATATGCGGATATATTTGCACCATCAGGCCGTCAAAGCTGCCGATCCCGGCCCTTATGAAGAAGTGATTCGCCGTCTTGGGGATCGCCATGAAAGAAAGTACCGCGCGACATTTCAGGGCCTCGTCGATCTCACGCAAGGCACTGGCGACGAGCGTCAGGCTGCAACGCTGGAGGCTATCCGCGCCAGGGCCGCTGTCATTTTCCAGCCGATGTTCACCACTACTCTCGAATTGGCGGGTCATCCTGCAACGTTGTCGGCATTCCCGACTTCCTGATACTGGAGGGCGACGAGTACGTGATCCGTGACGTAAAGATGACGCGGCGGATCGCCGAGCATCCAGAGATTCTTTGGCAATTGCGCCTGTACGGGTGGCTGTTCGAGCGCGCCACCGGGCGCCCTGCGCTACGGCTTGAAGTGTTCAACGGTCGAAGCGAATTGATCGCCGTCGAGTCCGAACCGGTAGAGGATATACTCGCAAGGCTTGCCGTCCTGATCGCAGATTCCGATGCGCCATTCGAGCCCGTGGGCTGGAGCCGCTGCGGCGGCTGCGGGTACAACGAACGCTGCTGGGGTGAGGCGGAAGAAGCTTCGCAACGACGTTGCCATGGTGCTGAAGGTCGATAAAGCATTGGCGCGTGCTTTGCGGTCAATCAACGTTGTGAGTTACGACGATCTATTGGCGCAATTCGACGAAGCGAAATTGAGCGCCTTCGAAAAGCCCTGGGGCAAAAAGACGCAAAAGGTCGGCAAGGCCGCAAAGGACATCCTCCTTTCGGCCCGTGCCCTCCAGATCAAATTGCCAATCCCGCTCGGGCCGGTCGCGATCCCCGCAAATCCGAATTTCGTGATGTTCAATCTCGAAGGTCTTTCGACCTCATCTTGATGACCTCGAAAAAATCTATCTCTGGGGTATGCGGGTTTTCGGGGAAAAGCCGTCGGAGTTTATGGCGGCGACGGCTGGCTTCGGATGGGGCGGCGACAAGGAAGGGTCGGTAAATTTCTTGGCATGCGCGGAGAAAGTGATGGCCGAGCGTGGAGCCATACCATTCGTCCACTGGAGTCATTACGAAAGAACGAAGATAAATCTCTACAGAGAACGCCATGGTGACCCGAATGGTATTGCCACGTCCGTTCTTGATAGCCTTTTCGACCTGCTGCCCGTCGCGCAAGCGGCGGTGATGCTGCCACTCCCAAGCTACAGCCTCAAAGTGGTTGAGGAATACGTGGGCTTTAAGCGAAGCCGCGGATGAATACGGCGGAGCTTGGTCCATGGCGCAATACATCGAAGCAACCGAAACCGAAGACGAGGATACGCGCCAGAAGGTGATGGACACTATCCTTAAATATAACGAAGAGGATTTGGCCGCAACGTGGGCCGTATTGGATTGGCTTAGGAAGTTCGAGCGAGGCGGTACCGTGAAGTCTGATCTTATGGCGTAGGTCACCGATTCGGGAGGGCAGTTCGGCGCTCCTTCTTTGGAACTCTCGTCCAGTGGAAGGAGCCGTCAAGATCACTACCGACGGCGACAGAAACGCGACAGATATCCAGAGCGCCGCGTTACGAAAATCTCGAGAGTTCGCATTATCTTGGCAGCGATTGAGACCGCGCGGCTCGACCCAGGAACTCGAGCGATATGAAGCCGATGACCCTCGAGACAAATGAGAAGCGTTGTGATACCGATTCGCCGCTAACGGGCGAGGTGGCCACTCATGT